>JBCDHW010000003.1:0-293564 GCA_038749595.1 Pseudomonadota bacterium | reverse complement strand
TCTCGCCATCACCGATAGCGCCCAACGTCGGCTCCTCGATGATATCACTGACCTCAAGACAGAGCTGGAAGCCAATGTTGCCGCCCTTGACGCCCTGCGCCGTCAGCCTGAACGCAACCTTGAGCTCGAAGGAGCCCTCGAAAACAAACGGACGCAGGTCAGCCGACAGATCCGCGATCTCGAAGAAGCGTTCACGGACGATAGTTACCGAAGTACGGAACTCCTCGGCCTTGCCCACGTGGCGCTCCTCGATGTCATCGGCAGCAGCACCAGCGAGAGCCTCCTCGCCCCCCATGAAGCGCTGTTGGTCTATTCATCCTTGGGCGGAGCTTACCTTATCAACATCACCACCGGCACAGGCATCAGCACCACCGTTGCCGCCACTGATGCTGTGCCCGATGGGGTAACCCCAGCGACAATCGCGCGACTACTCGAGGGGCTCACCTTGCCGAAGTTCGTGAACGCCCAAGGCGAGTCAGACCCTGAAGACCTGCCCCCGTTCGACCTCGGGCTCGCGAACCTTCTCTACGACACCCTCATCGGCCCTGTTCTGCCCCATCTGGATGGCATCACCGAGCTGATCATCGTTGCAGACGGACCGCTGCAAAGCCTGCCCTTCTCTGTCCTCGTCGAACAAGCTGCACCAGACGAAGACGCCGAAGGAGAACCCATCGGGCCCTTTGAGCGCTACCGCCAGTCGCGCTTCTTGGTCGACCGCTTCGCAATCTCCGTACAGCCTTCGGTCTCCTCCCTCAGAACACTCAGAGCCGAGATCCCACGCTCCCAGGGAGATCGGCCACTTCTTGGCTTCGGCGACCCGCTGTTAAAACCTGGCAAAGCTGATCAAGGCACAATCATCCGCACCGCCAATCAGGTGGTCGAGAACAAACCCATCCTGGTACCGATGAGTGGGCAAGTGGATGCCGAAAGCCTGGAGGATCTCGGAGACCTGCCGCAAACCAAAGCCCTCCTGATCTCTATCGGCGAGACTTTGGGAGCAAACCCTCTCGATCTACGCTACGGGGAGTATGCAGAGGAAGTCGAGATCCGCTTCCTCGCAGAGCAGGACCGCTTGAAGCGATACCGAACCATCGTCTTCGCAACCCACGCCCTCGTGTCCGACGAAATCTCTGCGATTGATCTCAAAGAACCAGCCATCGTCATGAGCCTCCCAGCCGCACCCGATGGTGAAGAGCGACCTTGGGAAAACGATGGCCTTCTGCGTGCCAGCGATATCATCCGTATGAAGCTTGATGCTGACCTCGTTGTTCTGGCTGCCTGCAACACGGCGAAGCCCGATGGCACACCAGGGGCAGAGCCTCTCTCAGGGCTGGCCAAGGCCTTCCTCTACGCCGGTGCCCGATCCCTCCTCGTCTCCCACTGGCAAGCCGATGCTCCGTCCACTGCGCGTTTGGTACCGACCATGCTGAACTATGCCAACGACAACGACATGACCCTCGCCAAAGCCCTTGCCCTCGCCAAGCGTGAACTCCGGCAATCCGCACAGCCCAAAACAGCCCACTACGCACACCCAGCAATCTGGGCCCCCTTCTCCATCGTCGGAAACACCAAAAAACAAAACTGAACCCAAGGCTGAGGGCGGTGCGCTCCTGCGCGTTGAGAGCAAGAGCGATACTCCGGGCACCCGTCACGACAAAGCCGACGACAGTATCGAGCCATTTCGTAAGTGCGTGGCGCTGCAACGCAGTTGAGATCTTTGCCCCACGGCCAACCCGGCCAGCAGGGTAACACTATGCAAACGGTGGGCTAATTTGTGGGGTGCGAAGACGGGTAAGCTATTAAATTACTCTAATTCAGTGCATTAGAGACGATCGTGGCGGACAGAGAGGGATTCGAACCCTCGAGACGGTTTCCCGCCTACACGCGTTCCAGGCGTGCGCCTTCGACCACTCGGCCACCTGTCCGTTGAGCCGCGGGCCCTAGCGCGGGGAGACGGGCATTGGCAAGCGCTGCGCGCCCAGCTACGGTCCCTATGCGCAAATAAGGGTGTGAAATGCGGAGTTTGCGGGCAGCAGCGTGGGTATTCGTCGCTTTGGCGCTGGCTTTGGTCGGTGCTGACCTCGTGACGTCGGCGGAAATGGGACAACCTGTGATCCGGACGACCCGCGAAATCCTCAATCTTCTTCCCGGTATTGCGATTGATCCCGCGGCGCCGCCTACGTGGCTGCGCCTGGTCATTGATCTGCCGTTGTGGGCTGTGACGGGTGTCGTCGGCCTTGTTGCGACACTCCTCGTCAGGCCGGTCGAATAGAGGCGGCCAACCGACTATTCAGCCGCCTGCCGCTGCAACTCTTCAGCTTCAGCAACCAGTTCTTCCGCCCGCCGCTGGAGCGTGACGTAGTCGACCTTGCCGGTGCCGAGGACGGGAACATCTTCGACGTGGAGCACGCGTTTGGGCACCGCAAGCTCGGGCACCCCGTGGGTTTGGGCCCAGCTGAGGAGCGCGGAACGGTCAGGGTTGACTTCCTCCGTAAGCAGAACGATTTGCTCGCCCTTTTTGTCGTCGGGCAAAATGACCGCCGCGTGGACGGCGTCTGGCCACACCACGCTGGCGCAGTTTTCGACGACGGCCAGGCTGACCATCTCTCCTGAGATCTTCGCGAAGCGTTTCACCCGGCCGCGGATCGCCATGTAGCCGCCGCCATCGATGACGACGACATCGCCGGTGTCGTGCCAGCCGCCTTCGGGCTTCATTAGGGTCTTGGTTTTTGGATCGAGGTAGCCCGCCATAATGTTCGGTCCACGGACGTAGAGGCGCCCACCATCGTTCAAACCGTCGATCATTTCGAGGCGAGTCTCAATGCCCGGAAGCACTTTGCCGACCGAACCCGGACGAATGTCACCCGGCTGGTTGACGGCAACGACGGGCGACGCCTCGGTCGCGCCATATCCTTCGAGTACGGAGAAACCGAACTTGCGGCGGGCAAAGTTGCGGGTCTCGTCGCGCACTTTCTCCGCCCCGCAGACGGCATAGCGCAAGCTTTCCAGCGCGCCGGGACGGGCCTGACGGAGATAGCGCGAAAGGAAAGTGTCGGTCGCAAAAAGGATCGTGGCTTTGGACCGCCGAATGGCTTCGGGGATGATCTTGACGTGCAACGGCGACGGGTACGGAACTTGTGCTTTCCCGTCGATCAGCGGCAGCAGCGATCCGCCCGTGAGGCCGTAGGAATGAAAAATCGGGAGCGGGTTGAAGAAAATGTCGTTGGGCTCAAGCTCCACGTGCCCGCGGATCTGCTCAACGTTCGCGACGAGGTTGGCATGGGTCAGGACCACGCCTTTCGGCGCACCCTCCGTACCCGACGTAAAGAGGATCACCGCCGGCGTATCGGGTTTCACCCCACGACGCGCGAGAACTGGGGCTTTCTCGCCGATCGCCGCCCGGAGTTTGTCCGTAGGCTTCAGACTTTCGCGAATGTCCTCGAGAATATGGATCTGCGCCTTTGACGACAGCGCATCTACCAGCCCCTGCAGGCCGCCAACTTCAATGAACTTCGACGAGGTGATGATATGTTTGATGTCGCCCGTCTCTAACGCGCTGAACAATGCCTTTTCGCCAGCCGTGAAGTTGAGCATCGCGGCGACACGCCCGTCGACGTGGAGGCCCAAGATCGTCAGGAGACCACCCGCGCTGGTCGGCAACAGCACACCAACATTTTCGCCGCGCTTGGTGAAGCGGCTAAACGCTGTACCCAGAGCAAAGGCACCGCGGACAACGTCGCGGTAGGAAATCTCCCGGCCTTCAGGCTCAATGAACGCGATCTTATCGCCGCCCATCTTGTTCTTGGCCTCAATGACCTTCGCGATCACCGTGGTCCGCGAGCGCGACCAGATCCGTCGCCGCGAGCGCTTGGCCGCCTTGAGGAGTGCTTTCTCAGCCGCCTTGGCTTCGCGCGCTTCGGCGGCGGCCGTGAGGCCTTCCTCGGCCTCTGCCTCGGGTTCTTTAACTATATTCTGGTCAGATGGTTCACCGGTACGCACCACGAACCTCCCTCGCGTTTTGGGTTGGTGTGCCGCGACTTAGGCCTTTGGGCCGGACCTTTCAACGACCAGCCGCTTGGCGCCATGCCGCGGCTTGGGGGACATGAGTATGGCGGGACGTCACCACGCACCAAAGCCGCAAGGCTTGCCGTTTAAACGGGTACCTACGCCTGTTTTTCTGTTTCTTCTCATGGCGTTCGCCACGCTGCCGCCGATTGCCCTCCTGAAGATGCAGCGCGAGGCGCGCCGTCCCGTCCCATACCTGACGATCGACCTGCAATCGGCTGAGGCTGAGACACCGATCGGCCGGGGCGATCAGGTCTTGCCTCTTGACGGTGGATCGTGAAAGCCCGCGCCGATGCGCGAATTGGATAACTTGCACCGCTACCGGCCGAACGTCGGGATCTGCCTGTTCAACCGCAAGGGCGAGGTGTGGCTCGGCGAACGGCTCAGCGCACCGGGCGCGCGCGAGGTCAATCCGTACCGCTGGCAAATGCCCCAGGGGGGGATCGACAGGGGCGAAAGCGTCGAGCAGGCCGCCCTGCGCGAACTGCACGAGGAGACCGGCGTGACGAGCGCCCGGCTCCTCTTCGTCACGCCGGGCTGGCTCGCCTATGACTTCCCCCCGAAGTACCGGCGTAAATCTGATAAGTGGCAGGGACAGCGGCAAAAATGGGTGGTCGCTTTGTTTGAAGGCGAGGACAGCGAGATCGATCTCAACGTCCACAGCCCCGCCGAGTTCGAGCGCTGGCGATGGGCGTCGTTAGATGAGATCGATGGCCTGATCGTCCCGTTTAAGCGCGAGATTTACGCGGAGTTGATCGCCGCGTTCCGGCCCTTTGCGGACTTCGTCAAAGATAAGGTGGCTTCGTAGAGGCTGATGCCGGGTCGCCCTACTTTTAGCGCGGCACGCCGCCCGCCGCGATGGCGCGTACAAGGCGCTGGGCCTCGGGCGACTCCCAGTTTGCAGGCTTCGGCAGCACGCCAATTTCCCGGCCTCGTCCATCGTAGATCACCGTCACGGGTAACGTCAGCGGATCGGAGTAGCGTTTTCCAAGGGACAGCTTGGGGTCCATCAGAAGTGTCAGGTTATCCGCGCCCAAGCGCTCCAGAAGCGCGCGCTGGCGGAGGCCCTCACCCGGCTCCATCGCCACAGCGATGACGTGGACTTGGTCACCGAGGGCACGCTGGAGCGCTGCCAGGCTGGGGAGCTCGTCAACACAAGGCCCGCACCACGTCGCCCAGAGGTTGATCACCAGGACCCGCCCATCCGCAAAGCTCGACAGCGCAACATCCTGACCGTCTGCTTTCAGGGGAACACTCGGCAGAGGCCTTGACGGGAAGGTTCGTTCAAACGCCTCCATCTCGCCGACGGTGTAGACTGGACGGGTGTCCTCCCAGGGCTTTGGCGCACCGCCAAGCGAGGACAGGAGGATCACCATCACGCCCGCGCCGCCGATGGCCATCATCACTTTGATCATCGTCATCGGCTGCTTCAACGAAGCCAACATGGTGCTCAGTCGGTTCACCCGGGTGTTCTCCCTTGTGTGCTCGCTAGCGTCTACGGCAGGGGCCCATCGGCGCAAGGGCTAAGACCGCCGCAGGTTGGGTTGAGACCAACGCGCCCCTTTGGTGGAACCCCGCGTCGTGGTACTGGCGCGCCATGCGCAAGATTTTCAGCCTGTTGGCCCTTCTCCTCGCGGTCGCCGCGTGCGGCAAACGCGCCCCTCTTGAGGTTCCGCCACCGCCGCCCGATCGCACAGCGCCGGAGGTGCCCGATGCATCACTTTGATCGCCGAGGGGGCGTTCTTTATGCGGAGGATGTTTCGCTCGAGGACATTGCCCAGCGCGTGGGAACCCCTTGCTATGTTTACTCTGCCGCGACCCTGAGGCGGCACGCACGGGTGTTCCGCGACCCCTTCCCTCGCGGGACCGTCACCGCATTCGCTGTGAAAGCCCTCTCGAACATCGCGGTTTTATCGCTGTTGCGGCAAGAAGGGTTTGGCGCCGATGTCGTTTCAGGCGGCGAGCTTGAACGGGCGCTCCGTGCGGGAATGGATCCCTCGCAAATTGTTTTTTCCGGGGTCGGAAAAACCACAAACGAACTGCGCGCTGCATTGTCGGCGGGAATTCTTCAGTTCAATGTTGAGTCGATCGCCGAGCTCCACATGCTCTCAGCTGTCGCGGAGGAGGTAGGGAAGACAGCACCCGTCGCCCTACGGATCAATCCAGACGTCGACGCCGAAACGCATCCTGGGATCTCAACGGGGAAAGCTGACGACAAGTTTGGGATTCCGTGGGACCGCGCCCATGAGGCGTACGACGCCGCGCGGCAATTGCCGGGGCTCGATCCATCCGGGCTCGACCTTCATATCGGATCACAGATAACGTCGCTCGAACCCTTTGCTCGTGCCGCAGAGCGGGCCCGCGATCTTGTCCTCTCTCTCCGTGGGAGCGGCTTTGCTATCGCGCGCCTCGACCTTGGGGGCGGCCTTGGCGTTCCCTACACGGAGGGTGATGTCCCGCCCTTACCGTCGGCGTATGCTGAGGAGTTGGTGCGGGTGACGGGCGACCTCGATGTCCAACTCATTCTTGAGCCGGGCCGGGTGATCGCGGGCAATGCAGGGCTGCTCTTGACCCAAGTGATTTTGACGAAAACGCAAACGACGAAGGCCTTCGCTGTTGTTGATGCGGGTATGAATGACCTGATGCGGCCCGCCCTCTACGGTGCACGCCACCGCACGGAGGAAGTCCGTGTACGGGATGTCGATCCAGCGTCATTTGCCCTCGTCGGGCCGATTTGTGAGAGCACGGATCAATTCACGCCCGAAGCGATGCTGCACGCACCCAAGGCCGGTGATCTTTTGGCCTTTGGAACAGCAGGCGCTTACGGCGCTGTACAGGCGAGCCAGTACAATACCCGCCCTCTTGTGCCCGAAGTCCTAGTGGATGGCGATAAATTCCATATCATCCGTAGACGGCCGACCGTCGACGATATGCTGAGCCAAGAGGCCGTCCCGCCAACGTTGGTCGGCGAAAAAGCGGACTAGCCTAGCGCAGGTCGTCGTCGCGGTCGCGGCGGAAGCTCCGCGGCGGCGGCGTGTCGTCCATCGTGTAGTCGGGGCCCTCGTCGATATCGAGGGAAAACCGCTCCAGCCGCGTTTCGAAATCGTCCTCGGGCTCCGGCCGACACGGTGCGCTTTTGTAGCGGCGGCTCGGCGCAGTCGACGGTTGCGGGGCAGCCCGGCGCGGTGCTTGGCGACGGCGTTCGAGCTCATCGGCGAGCGCGCGCTCTTCGTCGCGCAGGGCCCGCAACCGCTCTTCGAGCGCGTCCGCTTCGTCGCGATCGTCATAGTGATCATCGTCATGATGATCCTTATACCGATCGTCATAATGATCGTCGCGATGGTCCTCGTAGCGCTCATCATACGAACGATCATCGTACGTACGGCCACGATCCCGCTGCGGTTCACGCCGGTCGTCAGCGGATTGATACCCATCACGATCGTCAGGGCCTGCGTAATAGGGCCCCTCATCGTCGTGATAGTCCTGACGCGGAGGAAGCTGCTCTTCCAGGGGCTCTTTTTCAAACACGTTCTGGAGCAGCGCCAATGTTCCCATCAGCGTCGATGGCGAGGTCAGCCAGACGCGCGCCCGGTGGCTGTCGCGGACCAAGTCTGGGAAACGGTCGTGAAGGATTGTGTACGACGCTTCTGATGGCAGGAACAGGATCGCCGAGTCGGTGGTCTCGCCTTCGACGATGCAGCGGTCGGCGCAAGCGAAGATCGCGCGCAGGACCTGGCGACGGAAGTCGTCTTCCGCTGCCTTGGCGTGTTTCAAATTCCGCCGCACAGCATCTCGCGAGGGCAGCGCGTTGAAGCTCTCGATCGGAAAACGGCTATCCACCGCAACGATGCTGCGGCCCCCGGCGAGGAGGATCAGCGCGTCCGCGGTGTGCCCATTGGAGAGACGGGCGTTCAGTTTGAAGTCGTCCTCGGAGAGGGTCCCGCGCACCACATCCGAAAGCCGCATGGTGATGCCATGGTCGGCCTCGGCGCGTTCTAGGAAGCTGCGCTCCATCCGGCCAAAGTCTTCCTTCATCACTTCGAGGTCCTGGCGGATCTGGCCGATCGCCAATGTGTTGGCTTCAACGTCGCGGCGGAAGCTCAGAACGTCATCGTGGACCGAGCGCAATTCTCCCCGGATGGGTGAAACCTCGGCGAGGCGCTCTTCCATAGCGCGGCTGAGGGATCCCAGACGCTCACCGTGGCGTTCGACAGCTTGGCTCATCGAGTCGATGGTGCCCGAAAGGCCGTCAATCCTGCGCCGGGTGCTGGCATTTTCTTCCAGATCGGCGCGCGATGGCCCTTGTTGGCCGAGCTTGCGATCGATCGAGTTCAGGAACAGGTCGAGACGGCTCGACTGCTCTTCGCGGACGCTCGTCAGCTGCCGGCGCATCTCCTCGCGGATGTCGTCGAGGCGCGACGTCTGCCGACGCTCGGATTCCTCGATATAGTCGCGGATGAAGGGCGCCACGAACGGCGCTTCGTCATCGTCGTAGCTCTGCCCGCTGGCCTTGGGCCGTTCGTCATAGCTGCGTGACCAATCCGAGCCGCCGTGATCGCCGCCGCCATAGGTGTTGTTGTCGCCGCCGCCTGCTTGCGCAGCTGCGCCGTAGTCATAGTCGCCGCCGCTGTCGCCCGAAGACGCCATCTGCATCGCTGCATCGCGCCGCATCGGCTCTTCGAACCGCTCCATGGGCTGACTTTGCACCATCGGCTGGCCCTGTTGTTCGGGGCTGCGCAGTGGGACGACGTTCTGCGGCGCAGGCTCAGGCACTTTTGGTGCTTCGATCGGCTGGATCCGCTCGGTCACCCGCTCAGCGATTGGCGCTTCCCGCGGAGGCTCAGCGGGCGGATCGGTGGGAAGGTCAAGACGGTCCGCAGGGAACGGATCGTCGCCCTCGTCGCCGTAATCGTCGGCGAACGCGTCATCTTGGGCGAAAACATCATTGGTCGCGAACGGATCCTCGTCCGGCCCGTAGCCGTTTGTATCAAACCGTTGATCGAAAATGTCCTCGCCTTCAGCGAATTCATCGCGTTGGCGTCGGATACGCCCAATGACCACCGCCAAAGTCACCAGGACCAGCAGCATGATCGCAATGCCAACGATCGCCAGGACCAATCCGTTACCAGCCATACTCACGGGACCCCTTGCTAAAAGTGCGGTGACTTCGGCCATCTCTTCATCGATTGACGTCACGTCAGCGAGGTCTGCATACGTAAAGCGCTGTGCAAACAGCTCGCCAAATCGATAAATTGCCCCTGCCATCAGTCTCTATCGGCCTTTCAGCCGCCCACACATCGCCCCCCGTTTGGGACACCCGTCCCTGTTATGTCATCTCTTTGATAGAATGGCGAGACACGCGACCACTTGGAATTAGCTTATAGGTTGCAGAGAAGTCTTAGGGTGACGTTAGCCCTGTCGGTTTCGGTGGTAATTGACGGCAAGAAAGTCTGTTCTTAGTTCACTCTTATGGCCATTCGAGAGATTTTGACCGTTCCCGATCCGCGTTTGCGGGAGGTCTCCAAAGAGGTTGAGGCGGTGACGGACGAGACCCGCGCCCTCATGGATGACATGTTGGAGACGATGTATGCTGCGCCGGGGATCGGCCTGGCCGCGATCCAAGTGGGTGTGCCGCTTCGGATCATCGTCATGGACCTCGCCGGGAAAGACGAGGACCCGCAGCCGCGGTATTTTGTCAATCCGGTGATCGTCGATCCCGCCGACGAGATGGCGCCCTATGAAGAGGGCTGCCTGTCCGTTCCTGATGCTTTCGAAGAGCTCGATCGCCCCGCGACTTGCACGATCCAATACCTCGACTACCAAGGGGAACCCCAGACCCTCGCGGCCGAGGGCCTGCTCGCGACGTGCATTCAGCATGAGATGGACCACCTCGAAGGGATCCTTTTCATCGATCACCTGTCGCGGTTGAAGCGCGAGCGCATCTTGAAGCGCCTGAAGCGTGAGGCCAAAGCACGGGCGAAAAACGAACCAGCATCGCCCCTGGTCGCGGAGTAGATCCCTTGCGTGTCGTTTTTATGGGAACACCGGATTTTGCGGTTCCGGCGCTCACCGAGCTCGTGGCGGCGGGTCACGAGATCGCAGCGGTTTATACCCAGCCGCCCCGGCCGCGTGGACGGGGACATAAGATGCAGCCATCACCCGTGGGCGCTTTGGCTGAGGACTATGGATTGCCCGTCCGTACACCAATCAGCATGAAGGCGCCTGAAGAAGCCGAGGCGCTTCGCACCTTGGACGCTGACATCGGTATCGTTGTCGCATACGGACAAATTCTCCCTCAAGCGGTTCTCGATGCGCCACGTCTTGGTTGCCTCAATCTGCATGGGTCCCTGCTGCCGCGATGGCGCGGCGCGGCGCCGATCCAACGTGCCATTATGGCGGGCGACACGGTGACTGGCGTGCAAGTCATGCGGATGGAAGCGGGCCTCGATACCGGGCCTGTCCTGTTATCGGAAACGGTGCCGATCGCGGCTGACGACACCTATCAATCCTTACACGACAAATTGGCGCCGATTGGAGCGGGGCTCCTCCCGAGAGCCCTCGCAGCGCTCGATCGCGGCGGCCTGAGCGAGACACCGCAACCCGACGAAGGCGTGACCTACGCCAAGAAGATTTCTCCGGACGAAGCAGCCGTCGACTGGTCCTGCAGCGCCAAAGAGATCGATTGCCAGATCCGCGGGCTGTCACCCTTTCCTGGGGCGTATACGGAGATTTCAGGGCAACGGGTCAAGCTGCTCATGAGCCACGTGGGCGGATCTGCCGATGGCACCACCCCTGGAACGGTGGTGGCTGCCGATGAGCGCGCTCTGTCGATTGCTTGCGGAGACGGCGTCGCGGTCAACATCACACGGCTCCAACGGGCCGGAAAAGCGGCGCAGCCTGCTGCTGAATTCCTCCGTGGACTGCCTGTTTCTGTTGGTGAAGCACTGCCGTGATCAGCGAACCGTTCTGGCGCTATCGGCTGGTGGTTGAGTATGATGGCGGCCCCTTTGCCGGGTGGCAGCGCCAGGACAATGTCCCAACTGTCCAACAGGTGATCGAAGACGCGGCGCTGCAATTCGCGCCCGGCGCCTGCCACTGTTATGGCGCAGGCCGCACAGATTCCGGTGTCCATGCGTTGACGATGACGGCGCACCTCGACATCCAAAAAGACATGGACGCCTTTGCGGTGATGAATGCGCTGAACGCACTCATCCGTCCCCACCCTATCGCGATCACACAGTCTGAGCGGACCGACAAAGAGTTCCACGCGCGGTTTTCCGCCACCGAGCGCCAATACCTTTACCGGATCGTCAGTCGCCGCGCGCCGCTCGCGCTCGAAGCGGGAAAGGCGTGGCACGTTCCCTATGCCCTCGACGCAACAGCGATGGCCGATGCGGCTGAAGTCTTTGTGGGAACCCATGACTTCACAACCTTCCGATCCGTACACTGTCAATCCAAAAGCCCGGTGAAGAGTGTCACGGATATTGCCGTGAGCGCCAAAGACGAGGTGATCGAGATACGCCTACGCGCACCGTCGTTTCTCCATAACCAGGTGCGCTCGATCGTCGGCACCCTTGAGAGGGTCGGTGCGGGTCGGTGGACGAAGGCCGACGTCATTGCGGCACTCCGCGCCGCAGACCGGAGTCGCTGCGGGCCGGTCGCGCCAGCAGCTGGGCTCTATTTCCTTAAGGCCGTCTACTGAGGACTACGCCTCGGGGAGGTCGATCGTCACGAAGCCGAACAGCGCCAAGAAGACGCTGATCACAGTGGAGATCGCGATGAACGCCAACATCAGCGCGGCGAGCATCCCCGCCGTTCGGAGAGGCGAAAACTCCATCGTGCGGCGGATGACGCCCCAGCGCAGATAAAACAGCAAGCCGTAAGCGAGCATCCCGCCAAAGAGGGCAAAGCCTGGCGTCCCGGCAAGGATCGACAAGCCGGTCATCAACCCGAGAGACAAGGTGAAGACGAACTTTGCCCAATTGGCACCGATAATCAGAGGGCTGATCTTCCAGCCCGCCCCGCGGCGTTGGGCGATGATCACCAGCATCGCAATCTCAGCGGCCCAAACCAGCACGAAGACGAGGGTTTGGCTGACGTAATAGGTCATCGCCCCCATGTTGGCGATGAGCCTCGCCGCTTCCGTCACGGGGTTGGCCAACGCGATCTGGCGTTGCGCCTCAAGGGTGAGGAGCATCGCGGGGAGCGCCAGAAGCACCGCCCAGATACTCTTGAACACTTGCTCCGCAGACATATCAAACGTGTCCGGCCAGTCGGCGCGTCCCTTCGCCATGGCGAAAGCACCGGCGATGCCGTTTGAAATTTCTTGAGCGGTGATCATAGCGAGGCCTCGGCATAGAGCTTCAGCACGCGCGGGTAAATGCCCAACAAACGCGGGGTCGCTCGGGCGGGCGCTTGGGGTTGAGCTTGATCCATCGTTGCGCGCTCTGGTCCGCTCATTGCGCCGCTGGCAGCGCCAGGGCGTCGCCGTAGGCGCGGATCTTCGCGCATTTCGCCGCAAACGGCTGCCAATCATCGCGGTCGGCGATGGCCGCCCAGATCTCCTCGACCTCGTCAATAATAAGCGTCGGCGGTTCCTCGGCGAAGATGGGATGGTTCAGCCGCTCGGGCGCAGCGGGCGTGAGCGCATCCAACCTGGCGAGGATCGCGCGCCCTTCGTCTTCGTAGCAGCTCGCCAAACGCGACCGCGCGCGTTTCTCTTGGCCCGCAGAACCGCCGAATAAGTCAAAGATCGCGCGTTCAAAAGGCAGCTCTTCGTTGTGGAGGAACGTAAAGAGGTCGCTGGCGAAACTCGGATCGTCTGGATACGCATCGTCGACACCGAGACGCCGGCAGAGGGCATCGCTAAACGCCGGGGCGTAGGCGTCGGGAAACACCTCCAAAACCTTCTGCAACGTTTCCGCATCACCGAGCGGCCGCAGGGCATCGGCCAGGGCCGCAAGGTTCCAATAGATCGCCTGGGGCTGGCGACCAAAGGCGTAAAGGCCTTGGTGATCAAAGTACGCCGCGGTCAAATTCGGATCGACCGTCGGCGCGAAACGCCATGGCCCGTAATCGAAACTCTCGCCCGTGATGTTCATATTGTCCGTATTCAGTACACCGTGGACGAACCCCGCCGCCATCATGCGCGCTGACATGGTGGCCATCCGATGAGAGACGGCTTCCAAAAAGCCTGCGGCATCGTCATCGGACAGGTCTGGGAAGAAGTTCTGTATACTGTAGGAGAGGAGCGAGGCGAGATCGTCGGTCCTGTCGAGGGCGGTAAGCCGCTGAAAACTGCCAAAACGGATATGGCTGTGGTTGAGCCGCACCAAAACGGCCGAGCGCGCCGGCGAGGGCTCGTCATGGCGCGCGAGCTTCTCGCCCGTTTCAATGACGCTCAGTGTGCGTGATGTCGGGACGCCGAGGGCCTCCAGCATTTCGGTCGCGAGAATCTCTCGGTAAGCACCCTTGAGAGTCAGGCGCCCGTCGCCCGTTCGCGAAAACGGCGTTTGCCCGGATCCCTTAGTGCCGAGGTCCATGAGACGCCCGTCGGCGCCTTCCAGCTGCGCGAAGAGGAAACCGCGGCCATCGCCGATATCGGGATTGTACACCTGGAATTGGTGGCCGTGGTAGGCCATCGCCATTGGCCCTGGGAGATTGTCCGCCAACGGTGTAAACTGCGCGAAATGGGCCAACCAATCCTCGTCGGACAAGGTACCCAAACCAACCTCGTCGGCTGCGCGATCATTTCGGTACCGCAGAATGGCTGACGGGAAGGACGCTGGCTCAACCGGCGTGAGCAGGACCTCCTGTAAGCTTAAAATCGGCGGCCAAACCGAGTCGGAGGTCAAAAGCGGCTCTGATCGGGCGCCGGTGCGAAGCTGCGCGGTGCCGGGTCAATAACCTTGATCGACTTGCCCGAAACTTCGAGCACCGCGAGGCCGCGCTCAACCATCCCGTTTGGCGTCAGGCGGAAAAGTCCGTCTGCGCCATAAAAACCGTTCGGGTTGGTGAGGAGTGCTGACGAATAAGGATTGGGCACGTCGGACTCCGCGAGGCGCGCGGCGACCAAGGTTGCATCGTAGGCCAACGAAGCCAGGCGCGGCGGATTCGCTCCGTAGGCTGCACGATAGCGCTGGGTGAAGCCATCCGAGACGTCGGGATCGGGCGCTGCGAACCAACCGCCCGCGAGGGCTGGCTCAGACGTCAGGCTGGGGTTGTTCCAGGAGCTCACGCCGAGAAGCTTGATCTCGCGAATGTTCACATCATTGTACGGAAGAAGTGGCGCAAGGGCGCGAAGCATCCGACCAGACTCCGGCAACAGCACCGCTTGGAAGCCGTCGAACACCGGGTCGTAGGCCATGCTCGGCGCTTCAGGACGATCGAGAGGCCCGCGGGTCGACGTCACGCCACCGCCAACGCCATCACCCCTCGATGGACGGAAAGGGTTGCCGCCGACGCCAGCGCCAGGGCGGCGCGGTGAGACATATTGCGGAATAAATCCGGGTGCTGCGTATTCCGCCAACCGGCGCGCCGGTTCCTGCATGTCGCCGACGCTCCGGATATAACGCTCCGCATGCACCAGGTCGCCGCCGCCGACATAGACCTCTTGGCGGAAGGAATCGCTGACCCGGTCACCATAGTCCGTAATCGGCGCCAAAAGACCGAACCGCGCATACCCCTGGGACAACGCAAATGTCGTCACGCGCTTAATCTCTGGCTCGGGCGGGAAGCTGAGTAAGTAGACACCGTTCCCCGCCACGGCGCGGTCATTAGAGAAGGCGATAACGGGAATGTTCCGCATCGTCGCCACCTCGGCCACGGCCCGGACGCTATCAGCGCGCAGCGGGCCAAGGATGATGTCCGCGCCATCGCGGATCGCATCGGCGGCAGCTGCGCGCGCGCCCATGGGCGTCCCGCGGGTGTCGCCGGGGATCAGCAGGAAGTTGTCGTTACCGCTTTCGAACGCCACCATCTGGGCCGCATTGCGCATCGCGCTGGCCAGCTGCTGGACAGGCTCGGAGCGATCGGACAGCGGCAGGAGGAGAGCAACCCGGACAATTTCGCGCTCATCGAGATTAGGCAGCGTCGCTGGATCCTGAATATCAAGCGGTTCGCCTGTGGCTTCTCCGACCTTATCCGGCACCGTTGATGGCTTATCGGACATCGTCCCGCACGCGGCGAGGAACGCCGACAGACCAAGAGCAGCAAGCGTTTGGGGCTTGAAGAGAGAAGACAAAGGCAACATCGCGGCACTCCTTAGCTGTCGCCATAACCGCCCTTGGCAACGGTCTCAACCGACGAGGCCGCTTCCCTTACAGCGAATTAGGCAACCAATGCAGCCCGTGATACCGGGGCGCAGCAATATGAGGCCGCGCTGATGCGTTCACGTCTACGCCCCGGTTTGCACGTCGCGGCGACCCCCATCGGAAATCTTGGCGACGTTTCAACGCGGCTGAAGCAGGCGCTTGAGGACGCGGATCGCATCCTTTGCGAAGACACACGGGTGACGGGCAAGCTGCTGTCCGTCTTGGGGATCGCGAAACCGCCGCTGACTGCGTACCATGAGCACAACGCGGAAACGGTGCGCCCGATCGTTCTCGAAGCGCTGAAGCAAGGAGCCGCGATCGTTCTCGTCAGTGACGCCGGGACCCCGCTCATATCCGATCCTGGCTACAAGATCGTCCGCGAAGCCCGCGATCTCGGTATCCCCGTGATGGCCATTCCCGGACCATCCGCGCTGACAGCCGCTCTTTCTATCGCCGGAGCGCCAACCGACCGCTTTACCTTCATCGGCTTCCTGCCCAAGGGCCCTGGTCAGAAAGCTGCTGCCCTCACGGCCCTCGCCGATCGCAGCGAGACCCTTGTGGCCTACGAAACGGGGCCAAGGCTGGCGAGCACTCTCGCCGCGATCCACGAGGCCCTAGGCAACCGCACGGTGAGCGTCGCACGTGAGCTGACGAAGCTGCACGAGGAAGTCATCGAAGGCGACGCCGCGGCCCTGTCCGCTCAGTTCTCCGAGGCCGCGCCGAAAGGCGAGATCGTCCTCGTCATCCATCCCGGCGGCCAAGAGGCACCCGACCTGGACACCGTGCTGGCACAGCTTTTGGAAACCCACTCAGTCCGGGAGGCTTCGAAGCAAGCCGCGGCATTGACCGGCCTGCCGAAAAAGGCCTGCTACGCCCGCGCGTTAGAGCTCGCCAACGCAGCCGCACGATGACGGCCGCCCGCCAAAAAGCCGAGCGCCTGGGGCGCTTTGCGGAGGAAATCGCGGCCATTGTGCTCTTGCTGCAAGGCTATCGGATCCTCGCCCGGCGGTTCGCGGCCTCGGGAGGGGAAATCGATATCGTCGCACGCAAAAGCGGAGTGCTGGTCTTCGTCGAAGTGAAAATGCGCCAACGGCTCGCCGACGCAGAACAAGCCGTCACTCCGCGTGGTCGCCAGCGCATCAAAGCGGCCAGCGCGGCCTATTTGGCCCGCAACGAGCGCCGCATGGACGTTCCGATGCGCTTCGATATCGTCGCGATGAGCCCCAAGGGCCTCCGTCACATTCGCGATGCCTTTCGATAAAACAATTGGACGCCAGCGCGACGCTCCATACATAGCGCGGAGGATTTGTTTTCGGGAGAACCCGTCATGCTTCGCCGCCTTGCCTTCCTCCTACCCGCTCTTGTCTTGGTTGCTTGCGCTCAAAACCGAACGCTGGGCGATCGGGTCGACGATTCGAGTGCCAGCCTGACACTCAAGCGCCAGCTGCTGTTCGATCGCCAGGTCGATACGTCCGACATCGACATGACCGTCTTCGAGGGGCGCCTGCTCCTGACTGGCACCGTGCGGACGCCGGCTGATGCGGAGGAAATCATCGACAAAGCCCGCAAGATCGGAAGCGTGCGCGAAGTGATCAGTGAACTGGTCGTCCAGCAAGAGAAGACGACCTTCGGTCAGGGCACGAAAGACGCCTATATCGACCAGAAACTCGAAACAGCATTGATCGCCGACACCGGCGTTGCTGCTGGTAATTACCGTGTGCTGGTTAGTCAGGGTTCGGTTTATTTGCTCGGCATCGCCCAAGGGCCGAATGAGCTGCGCCGCGTCACCGGCCAGGCGCAGGCCATCGACGGTGTGAAAGAAGTCGTCAGCCATGTGATCTATGTCCGCGACCCCCGTCGGGGAGATAGCGCCCTGCGCTCCGCCCTGTGAGGATTGCGTTTCAGACCGATCCGTTCCGTGGCCTGACGGTTGCGGGTGACACGACCTTCGCCTTGGCGCTGGAAGCCCAGGCGCGCGGCGCGGAGCTTTGGGAGTACCAGCCCGAACATCTGCAGCTGCACGGCGACCAGGTGTCAGCCCGGGCCAAGCGCCTGGCGAAGCTCGACGATGTTCAGGGCAGCCATGTTCAGCATGGGGAGGAAACCCTCCTCAACCTCGCGGACATGGATGTCATCCTGATCCGCCAAGACCCGCCGTTTGACATGGTCTACATGACCGCCTGTTACATCCTCGAGAAGTTGCCCGAGACTGTCCTGGTGCTGAACGATCCGGCCGAGATCCGCGGCGCGCCGGAAAAACTCTTCGTCATGGACTACCCCGAGCTGATGCCGCCGACCCTCGTGACCTCCGACGAGCAGGCGATCCGTGCTTTTCGCGAGGAGCACGAGGACGTCATCCTCAAGCCGCTTTACGGGAATGGCGGTGCAGGCGTTTTCCGCGTCAAGCCTGGCGATGAAAACTTCAGCTCACTGATTGAAATGTTCCTGGCCGAGAACCGTGCACTGCCGATCATCGCGCAAGCCTATCTCAAAGAGGTGCGCGGCGGCGACAAGCGCGTGCTGATCCTCGACGGAGAGCCTGTCGGCGCGATCAACCGCGTCCCCGCCGAGGGCGAAGCGCGCAGCAACATGCACGTCGGCGGCCGCGCCGAAGCCACCGACCTCACCGACCGCGACCTCGAAATCTGCGCCGCCATCGCGCCGGAGCTGAAGGAGCGCCGGCTGGTCCTCACCGGCATCGACGTCATCGGCGGCATGATGACGGAGATCAACGTCACGAGCCCCACCGGCATCCGCGAGCTCAAACGCTTCGCCAACATCGATATGGCCGCGATGTTCTGGGACTGGTGCGCAGCAGAGAAGCGCTAAACGCAAAGCTCTCGTGCGCACGCAACCAATCCGCCGCCGCCCACGAACCAAAGGGCAGCATACGGATTGGAGACCACAATGCGCATCATCACCACCGCCCTCTCAGCCCTGGCCCTCAGCATCGCAGCCGCGCCTGCCCTCAGCCCAGCCTTTGCGACGACAACCATCGCGCAGGAAGCTGAAGTCCTCAAAGAAGGCACCTTCGACGGCTTCGAAGGCCACCGCGGCCAAGGAACCGCTCGGATCGTCCGCGATGGCGGCCGACTGTTCCTCGAATTTGAAGGCTTCCGCACGGACCGCGGACCCGACCTCTTCGTCTGGCTCGCTGACGATCACGTGACCTCGAACGAAGAAGGCCGCGACGTCGGTTTCACCAACATCGGCCGCTTGGAAAGCGCGCGCGCATCAAGCCAACGCTATGCGCTTCCCAGCGGGACAGACGCTGACGACGTCGGCGCCATTGTCATCTGGTGCCGCGCTTTCGGGATTTTGTTCGCTTCCGCTGAACTTTCCTAGGCAATCGACTCGCCGGACGGACATCGTTCTCTATATGTTCCAAAGGAACGGACAAGAGGACCGCGATGGTCGCCGAAGTTACCAGCTTCGCCTTCGAAGGCGTTGAGGCCCGCCCGGTCACTGTCCAGGCACACCTCTCGGGCGGGCATCCGAACTTCATCATTGTCGGGCTCCCCGACAAGGCGGTGAACGAGGCAAAAGACCGGATCAGCGCAGCGTTCTCAGCCATCGGCTTAGGACTTCCTCCCAAGCGCATCACGGTCAACCTCGCGCCCGCCGACGTTCGCAAGGAAGGCAGCCATTTCGACCTGCCGATCGCGCTCGCGCTCATGGCCGAGATGGGCGCCATCCCGCGCGATGCTGTGGATGGCATGGCCGTGATCGGCGAGCTGGGGCTAGACGGGTCGATCGCCAAAACCATCGGGGCCCTGGCGGCGGCGGTCGCTGCGAATGCCGAAGACCTTGGCCTGATCTGCGCAGAGGCATCGGGGGCCGAAGCGGCCTGGGCCGGGAGCAACCAGCACATCGTCGCCGCAGGCAGCATCATCCAACTGGTCAACCACTTCAAAGGTGCCCAAATCCTCGCTCCCCCAGAACCCGGCACACTGCTGACCGCAGAAGGGGTGCCGGATCTCGCCGACGTGAAAGGCCAGGAAACCGCCCGCCGCGCACTGGAAGTCGCGGCCGCCGGTGGACACAACCTGGTTCTGATTGGCCCACCCGGATCTGGCAAAAGCATGCTCGCCAGCCGGCTGCCCGGCCTCTTGCCCCCCCTCACCGCCGAAGAGATGCTCGACGTCTCGATGATCCAGTCGGTGGCAGGGCTCATTGAAAACGGCGCCTTAAGCCGGACCCGGCCTTTCCGCGCGCCGCACCATTCGGCCTCGATGGCGGCGATGGTCGGCGGCGGCATGCGCGCAAAACCCGGAGAAGCCTCTCTCGCCCACCGCGGGGTCCTGTTCCTCGACGAGCTACCAGAATTTGCCGCGCCCGTTCTCGATAGTCTGCGCCAACCCCTTGAAACCGGGGATATTCTGATCGCCCGTGCCAACGCGCATATCCGCTATCCCGCACGGTTCCAGCTTGTTGCGGCGATGAACCCATGCCGATGCGGTTCTGTTTGCATCCGTGGGCCTTCCTGTGCTGCCAAGTACCAGTCCCGCGTTTCGGGACCATTTCTCGACCGAATGGACATCACCATCGCAACGCCGCCTGTTTCCGCTCTCGATCTCGCAGCCCCAGGCGGCGGGGAGGCGACGGCACCGATCGCCGAACGGGTTGCGTTGGCCCGTCAGCGGCAGGAGGAACGGGGCGCCCTCAACGCCCACTTGGGTGAACGCGAGCTCACAACCGAGGCGCGGCCTGATGGCGAGGGACAAGCCCTGCTGCTCAAGGTGTGCAAAACGCTGAAACTGTCCGCCCGCGCATACACCCGAACGCTCCGAGTCGCCCGGACGCTGGCAGATCTGGAGGGCAGTGACGCGGTCCGGCGGCTCCACATCGCCGAGGCCATTAGCTTCCGTCGCCCCGAGCCAGCTCCTAAACAGCACGCCTCTGCGCCCATGTAACAACGGCTCTTCAATACCTTTGTGTCACACTCCTCCGCGGGCGATGGAGTGTTGTGTGATGGGAGATCAAGAGCAGAAACAGGGCCTTGAGGCTTGGCCCGTTGCCGCGTTTCTCACCGACAGCGACGGCGTCATCACGCAAGTCAACGCCGCAGCCCAAGCTCTGGGCATCGTCGAGGGCACCAAAACAGACGCCACCGGTTGCCCCGCCGGCTGGACCAGCAGGGCCGGATCGACGGTCTTCGAAAACGCAAAAGGCGACCCGTTCACTCCGATCGCGCCGGTGCCGGGATCACACAGTCAGCTGCGCCTGCTCGTTCCCGCCCAGCAAAAAGGCGCAGCCTCTCAACCCGATCAAGGCACGGACACGACGCTTCAGTTCCTCGCGACCATGAGCCACGAAATGCGGACACCGCTCAACGGCATTCTCGGCATGGCGGATTTATTGATCGAGACGGGCCTCGATCCGAACCAGAAGAACTTCGCGCAAAACATCAAACACAGCGGTGTCGCCTTGCTCGACTTGATCAATGCGATCCTCGACTACGCGAAACTCAACACGGGCCAGGAAAAACTTCGCAACGAAGTCTTCGACCCCAGCAAACTCGTCGAATCAATCGCTGAACTCGTCGCGCCGAAAGCGGCGGAGAAGAACATCGAAATCCAAGCCCTCATTCACCCGGGCGTCCCGCAGCGCCTTCTCGGTGACGTCTCGAAGTTTCGCCAGCTTTTGATCAACCTCGTCGCCAATGCTGTCAAATTCACCGAAACTGGCGGTGTTTTGCTCTGTGTAAAGACTAACTATACTACCGACGACACCTGCGAAATCGCCGTGGATGTGGTGGATACTGGGGTGGGCATCCCGCAGACGCTCCTGCCCCGCCTGTTTGAGGCCTATTCCCGCGCGGAAGGCAACGAACAGAAGTCCATCGAAGGCACAGGCCTCGGCCTTGCGATTGTTCAACAGCTTACGAACAAAATGGGCGGAACGATCCGTGTCGAGAGCGAAGAGGGCAAAGGCAGCACGTTTTTCTTGCGCCTGCCGTTCGAGATCAAAACCCATGCCGAGCGGGAAGATTCGCAGGCGGTCAAAGCCGACCGCGTGGTTGTGCTGGCGAACAATCCCGTGACGATCAATGCGCTGGGCGTTGGCCTTCGCCTCGCAGGGGCAAAAGATCTCTACTTCGCCCAAAGGGTCGGCGAAGCCAAACGGCGCCTCCGACACGCGGGGGATACATTGTTCGTGTGCGACTATAATTTTGCTGACGGCACAGCAGAGCTGTGCGCAGCGGCGGACCGTTCGGTCGTTCTCCTGCCAACAGGTGCGCGCAGTGCCTACGGTCGGCTTCAACAACAAGGTTTCGATGCCTACCTCACAAAACCAATCCGCAAGCGGAGTTTCTACCGCGTTCTAATTGACGACGACCTCTCTGTGACACAAGAAGAGCTTGACCGCGCCCAAGAAAAGGTGGCGCCCTCAACCGAAGCGCCGCCCATGGATGTCCTTTTGGCTGAGGACAACGAGATCAATGCGATCCTTGCACGGACAGTGATCGAACGGGGCGGCCACCGGCTGACAATCGTCGGTGACGGATCTGCTGCGGTGGAGGCCGCGAGCGTCAAGGACTTCGACGTCATCCTCATGGACATGCACATGCCGGTGATGGGCGGCCTCGATGCTGCGCGCGCCATCCGCGCCTCTGAGACAAAACGACGGGCACCGATCATTGCGCTGACCGCAAACGTTCTCCAAGAGGATCAGGACGCCTGCTTCGCGGCCGGTATGGACGATTTCTTGAGCAAGCCTTTCGAGCCATCGGCGTTGCTCTCTCTCATCGCGCGCTACGCTCCGGATAATCACGAATCGTCGAGCGCTGTCGACAGCTCTGTGGCGATATAGTCGATGAGGAGCCGGCCAGCCTCCGTAGCGCGGAGGTTTTCTGCGTCAATAGCCAACAACCCATCGTCGATGAACCCGCGCGCCGCCTCGCGGACCGCTAGTGCAGCTTCGCCGAGCCGGTCAAGACGCAAGCCCGAAATCGGGCGTAGGCCGGAGCCAAGCACTTCGAGGCGGTGTTCAAAAAGCGACAGTGCATCCTGTCTCAAGCGCTTCTCGGGTGGTAACGCCGTGTACTGCCGAATATTCGAGAGCCCCTCGGTCGCAATCCGCCGCGTTGCCGGACCGAGACGCCCGTGGGCGCCCGGGCCGATCGCCAACCAATCCGCATCCGCCCAATAATTGGCGTTGTGCACAGCCTCCGCGCCAGGGCGCGCGTGGCTTGAAACTTCGTAGGCGGGAAACCCAAGCTGTGTGGTAATATCTTGAGTGTGCTCGTAAAATTCGGCCGACCGATCATCGCAGAGTGGCTTGAGGGTGCCGCGTTGCGCACGCTTTCCAAACGCCGTCTCCGGTTCGATCGTCAGCTGGTAGATCGAAAAATGATCCGGACCGAGAGCAAGTGCTTTGCTGAGATTTTGTTCCCAGGCGGACAGTTTCTGATCCGGAAGTGCGTACATGAGGTCAACGCTTACCCGGTTAAAGGTCGCGGTTGCCGTCTCGATCGCCTTCCGCGCTTGGTCGGCAGAGTGGTTGCGGCCGAGAAATGTAAGCTCACGATCATCTAAACTCTGTACACCGAGGGACAAACGATTGAAGCCAGCTGATTTGAAAGTGGCCAATTGCTCGGCGTCGTCAGGGTTTGCTTCGATGGTGATCTCCGCCATAGGCACGAGGCCGAAGAGATCGTCAGCACAAGCAAACACTTGCTCCGCCACGCGCATGGGCATCAGGCTCGGTGTTCCGCCGCCGAAATAGATGCTGGCCAATGGCCGCGGTTCCGCCAACCCGGCGAGCAAACGCAAATCGGCACACAGAGCATCGGCCCAGTCTTGGGCATCGATGTCGCGCACCTTGGTGACGGTAAAGTCGCAATACGGACAAACCTTGGCGCAAAAAGGCCAGTGCACGTAGAGCCCGAGCGGCCTCAACCTGTCAGTTCCCGCATCAGAATGTCGTTCGCTCTTTTACGATGAGAATACTTGGCTTTCTCCGTAGGCGTCATCTCCGCAAAGGTTTTGCTGTCGCCGTCGGGAATAAACACCGGATCATAGCCAAAACCAGCCGTGCCGCGGCCAGGGAATACGAGGCTCCCGTCGACCGAACCCCGCGCGGTAATCCGGCGACCGCCCGGCCATTCTAAAATCAGGAGACTGATGAACCGGGCCCGGCGATCGTCACCTGCGGCGGAAACCTCCGCTTCGAGCCGTTTCATCGCCATACGGAAATTCCGTTCAGGGCCAGCCCAATCGGCAGTATAAACACCGGGCGCTCCGCCTAGGGCATCAACCTCCAGCCCTGAATCGTCCGCCAGCACCGCAAATCCAGAAGCCGCTGCTGCTGAGGCAGCTTTTAGCCCGGCGTTTTCCTCAAACGTTGTGCCAGTTTCAGGGACCTCCGGCAGGCCCAGCGCCGCCGCCGTCGTCACCTTAACGCCGAGCGGGCGCACGTACCGATCCATTTCCGCGACCTTACCAGGATTACGGGTTGCCAGGACAAGCGTGTTGCGCGGAAAGAGCGACATTGGTCAAACTCCGAGAATGGCCAAAAGGGCGCCAGGGTTGCGAGAATGTGAAAGATCGTTCATGACCCGCGAGCCTCAGGTGTTTATTGATAAAGGATAAAACAGCGTCGTGGCGATCCACGTAACTTTGGACAAAATCCTCGCAGAGCGCGAGATGTCGTTGACGGAATTGTCCGATCGCGTGGGGATCACCATTGCCAATCTATCCATCCTGAAAACGGGTAAAGCCAAGGCGGTGCGGTTCACCACGCTCGAGAAAATCTGCCAAGTGTTAGACTGCCAGCCTGGCGACATTCTCGAATATACGCCCGGCTAGGCCATGTCAGGCGCGCCCACCCACGGCTATTCGGGCAAACCGCTGTTCCAGAAAATGGGTTTGAAATCAGGAATGTCGGTCCTGGTCGTAGGCAAGCCGGACCATCATTCAGAACTGATGGCCGGCGCCGACGACGTGACATTTCGCGCGAGGGCGGCATCGGCGGATGTCGTCCACCTCTTTTGCCCCAACCTGAAAGCGCTTGAGACAAAGGTGGCCAAGGCGCTTGAGAAGGTCGCCGATGGCGGGATGCTGTGGGTCAGTTGGCCGAAGAAAAGCTCGCCGCTGTACAAAGACCTGACCGAAGACGACTTGCGCCGTGTCATCCTCCCGATGGGGTATGTCGACGTGAAGGTCTGCGCCGTCGACGCCGATTGGTCGGGGCTGAAATTCGTGAAACGCAAATCCTAAGGGACCAGCCGTCGGTCGCTTATTGCGCTGAAACAGCGTCGCGATATTTGCGGCTGACAGGGACGTCTTTGCCTGAGGAGAGACGGAGCATCGCCCCGCCGTCACGCGTTGGCGCCACTTCAGCGATGGCGCTCCGGCGAACCAGCCAGGAGCGGTGGACGCGCACGGGGTCAGCCCCGGCCTCAAAGAGCAAGCGCTCAAGCTGCGCCAAGGTCATACGGGCGAGGTGGGTGGTCTCGCCAGCGGTCACCTCGACGTAGTTTCCCGCCGCTTTGGCGAACTCAACGGTATCCGCATCGAGATAGATTGTGCGCCCGCCGCACTTCAGCGTCACCTGTTGCCGGGTTTGGGCGTCGGCCCGCGCCGCCGCAGCCTCCAACGTCGCCAACTCCCGAGTACGGAACATGTAGAGAAGGAAGAGGATGAGGCCGTAGGTCATCACGTCTTTTCGGTACTCGTAGACGAGCTCCGTCAGGACGGTTCCAAGACCGGGATAGTGATCAGCGAAGGTGACGAGCCAGAGCATCTCGCGAAGCGCCACCATCCCGGCGACGTGGGCCACGCAATAGGCAACGCTCGCCGCGAGGTGGATTGCGATCAATGCCGCATCCACGGTCCCGTCGACGGGGAAACGGCGTTCGAACATCCGAACGACCGGGAACAGAGCGAGTTGGAGGGTTAGGCTGGTGCCCTCGAGATACCACGCCGCCAGTGCGGGATCGGCCACGCCGACGCGCCGCCACTCGTCGATCACCGACGCAGAGTTCACAAAGAACGAGAGGATCAGGACGATCGCGAAGACGCGGTAGGCCTTCTCTCCCGCGATACGATCGGCGGTGCGGTCCGCTTGGTCTGCGCGCGCTGTCATCATCCCGGGCCATAACGGTGCAGCCGGTCTGGCAGCAATGGCCACGCGTCGGCATTCGTCCCGCGCAGCCGCTGTTCAGCCCAGACGGTCAGGCAACTGAGGCGCCGATCCGCGCCCTGCCCCTTCTCCCTCGAAGGGAAGAGCCAGCCTTGCTCGAGAGCCCCGGTTGCCGTTCAAGGATGCCGAACCGATGTCGACCTTACCCCCCACCGCCAGCGGAAGCCGCCTCTACGCCCTCGACTGGCTGCGCGTCATCGCGTTCGGCCTGTTGATCCTCTATCACATCGGCATGTTCTTCGTGCCGTCGGACTGGCACCTGAAAACGGCCGCGCCCGTTGAAGCGCTCGAGTACCCAATGTCTCTGCTCAATGCCTGGCGGCTTGGGCTCCTCTTTTTCATCTCAGGGGTCGCCATGCGGTTCTTGCTCGACAAGCAGGGTGCCGACCAGTTTGCCGGCAGCCGGACCTATCGGCTGTTGCCGGTGATCCTCTTCGGCATGATCGTCATCGTCGCGCCGCAGACCTATTTCGAGCTGCGCCAAGCCGATGCCATAGGCGCCGATTACTTGGCGTTTTGGGCGCGCTACCTCTCCGAGGTTGAGATCAACGGCATCACGGTCCCGACGTGGAACCACCTCTGGTATGTGGTCTATCTGTTTGTCTACGCCCTCCTCCTCGCGGCGTTCGCGAGGCCCCTGACGTCGCTCGGGAACAGCCGTGTCGGGCGCGGTTTCGAGCGGGCGTGGCAGGGCTTAGGCGGCGCGGTGTTGCTGCTCATTTTGCCCGCAATGCCGTTCATCCTCTTCCGCTTCGCGCTTGATCCCTACTTTGAGACGACCCACAATCTCATTTGGGATTGGGCGACCCACGCGCGCAGCATCACGATCTTTCTCATCGGGTTCTATGCCGCGAAGTCCGCAGCGTTTTGGCGCGCTGTCCAGGGAACCTGGATCGCCGCAGGGTTGCTAAGTGTCGTCTATGCCGGACTTCTCGCGGTCGTGTGGCGCGTGGATGCGAGCGTTTGGGAGGACGGCGCATGGTTCGTCTGGCCGATCCGGTTATTGCGGATCTTCTACGGATGGTGGGCGATTGTTTTCCTCCTCGGCGCAGCCCAGCGGTTTCTTTCCAGCGACGGCCCGCGCCTCCGCTATCTCAATGAAGCCGTGTTCCCGCTCTACATCTTCCACCAGACGCTGACCGTCGCGGCCGGGTATTGGGTGAGCACCCAGACGCTACCCCTGGTCTTTGAGTTCGGGGTTCTCCTCGTCGTCACCGTCGGCGGCAGCTTAATCGGGGTGGAGCTCGCCAAACGGACGGGTCCCCTGCGTCTGCTCTTCGGATTGAAGCCAAGCCGCCGCAGCCCGGAAGCCTTGTCGGCGTAGAACGCGTGAGATAAGCGCGCTCAAACTTATCCCCTAAGTCCTGTTGCAAGGCGCGGAAAACGATGTCGACGACCCTTTTGAACCTGGCCCCGGCGCCAGAAACTGATCAGCGCACCTCGCTTGTTGGTCTCTCCCGAAAAGAAATCGCCCAGCGGCTCGAGGCCGATCTCGGCCTCGCCAATAAAGAAGCGCGGATGCGCGCGCGCCAAATCTGGGGGTGGGTTTACAATATCGGCGTGACCGACTTTGCCCAGATGACCAACATCGCCAAAGCGATGCGGCAGAAGCTCGATGACTGGTATCGCATTCCGCGGCCGGAAATCGTCGAACGCAAAGTCTCCGTGGACGGAACACGGAAGTACCTCCTCCGCTTCGCACCCGGTATCGAAGCGGAAGCCGTATTCATCCCTGGCGTGGGACGCGCAGGAGCACTGTGTGTTTCCAGCCAGGTTGGCTGCACCCTGAACTGCACCTTCTGCCATACGGGTACCCAGCGCCTGGTGCGCAATCTGACCGCCGAAGAGATCGTCCTGCAAGTTCTGACGTGTAAAGACGATATTGGGGAATGGCCGTCGGGCAAGGATGATCGCCAGCTGTCGAACATCGTCTACATGGGGATGGGTGAGCCGCTTTATAATCTTGATGGCGTTGCCCAGTCGATTGATATCATCTCCGATGGCGAAGGGATTTCGATCAGCAGACGCCGTATTACGGTATCAACCTCCGGCGTGGTCAGCCAAATGCAAGCCCTTGGCGAGCGCACCGAAGCGATGCTGGCGATTTCGCTTCACGCAACCAATGACGAACTTCGGGACGAGATCGTACCGATCAACAAAAAGTGGCCCATCGCGGACTTGATGGAAGCTTGCCGCACCTATCCGGGTACGTCGAATGCGAAGCGGATCACGTTTGAATATGTGATGCTGAAAGGCGTAAACGATAGCGACGCCGAAGCGCGAGAACTCGTCCGCCTGCTGAGGGGCATTCCTGCCAAGATCAACCTCATCCCGTTCAACCCGTGGCCGGGAAGCCCTTACGAATGCTCCGACTGGGGCCGGATCGAAGCGTTCGCCGATATCGTCAATCGCGCGGGGTACGCATCACCCATTCGCACCCCGCGGGGGCGTGACGTTGGTGCCGCATGCGGACAGTTGAAGACCGAGAGTGTCAAGAAGCGCGCGAGTGAGCGCCGGCTTGAACCTGTTTCGTAAGCAGCGCTAGAACCAAGCCCGTGCACGGAATGCCCTGGTGAAGATCAGGCCTAAGCCGAGGATCACAGGCACCGTCGACAGCCAGGCCATGATATCCGCCGGGGCAAAGAGCCAAACACCTGCGTGCACCAACCCAGCGAGCATGAGCGTCGCACCAGCAAACCTCTTGACACGGAATGATGGCTGTTGGCCGCAGCTGCAATCAGCCGCCGCCGTTTTTGGCATCGCGTTGCCGAACCAAATCAACACTAACCCCGCAACAATTCCCGCAAGCCTCTCAGGCTCACCTTGGACGACACCTACGTCTTGCAGCTGGGTCCCGAAAAACGCCACGGCAAGAATGATCGCCGCGAAGACAAGGGCGTTGGCGATTTGGACGTTCATGACAGCTCCCCCTGCGCATCTCTTGGCGCGTTTGCCCTACGGCGTTCATCAGTCTTCAGACCAAATTGCTCAGCAAACCCCAGCACAGCATCCTCAAGCACCGAGATCTGCAGCGTATAGATCACCCGCTGGCCGCTTTTCTTGGTCGAAACCAAACCCGCTTCCTTCAGCACACTGAGATGCGCTGACATTGTCGGCTTCGAGAACGTGAATTGCTCGGAGATTTCCCCCGCGGACAGCGGTCCGTCCTTCAGTAGGCTGAGAACCTGACGACGTGTGGGGTCGGCGAGCGCTTTGAAGACTGTGGACATGCATGTTATTTAGCTAATCAACTAAATATGTCAACCGCGAAGGATCGGCCCTGGTCATTTTATCGAAAAGCAACATGTACTGGGATGATTGGAGACTTGCCGATGCTCGTTCCTGCCCTCGCCGCAGCGCTCGCCCTCACGGCGCAGAGCCCCATAACGTCCGACATTGTCACAACTTACGAAGGGGTGCCCGAAGCGGCGCAGATCGATTTCGAAACGGCAGCCAGCATTTGGGAGACGTGCCTGATCTCCGACGTGCCAATCCATGTGCACGTCAAGTGGATGCCGGGTGGGCCGACGGGCTTCGCAGGGCACAACTCGGTGCGCAACAAGCGCTATCTGCCCAAGCGCAACGTCGACTATCCCACGGCGCTAGCCAGCGCGATGCGCGGCCGCGCGGTGACGGACGAAGACGACATGAACATCTTCTTCCGCGACAAAGACAATTGGCACTACGCCGCAAATGACCCGATCGCCGACGGCGCCATCGATTTCATCAAAGTCGCGCTGCACGAGATTGGCCATGGCCTCGGCATCTCATCATCGGTCTATATTCCATGGGAGGGTGAGCCGGTCGCAACCATCGGGCGGCCGAACGATGACCTCGATTACTTCACCTGGACATTCACCTGGCCAGAGCTCAACGGCACCCCGGAACTCTATGATACCTTTATCAAATTAGCCGACGGACGGCGGATCACCAGAGACTTTGAGGACGGCACGCCCGCGCTCATAGAGGCGCTCGCGAACCCTACGATCCATTTCGATGGCAAGCATGCGACGGCAGCGAATTACGGCTTCCCGGTGGGCGTCGTTCCCCTGAACATCAGCCATATTCCGCAATTTCCACGCCGCCCCCCACCGATCATGCTCGCAGCGGGCGGCGAGGGCGTAAGCCCCCGGCATCCGGACAAAATCCTGCTGGGCATGCTGCGCGACCTGGGGTGGGAGATCACAGACGCGTGCCTAGAACGGGCTGTGTAGCCCCGGCAGCTGTGACACTGTTCAGAGGGTGCTTTCCTTCCCGCGGCATTTACGTTAATAAATGAACGTCAGGAGAGGTGTGGGCAAAACGATGACGCGCATTGAATCGATTTTCGGCGGTGTTCTCGCGGTCGGCATAACAGCCGTCTTTGCGTTCGTCTTCTTCGGCGAAGGCAGCATGTCGCTCACCCAGCCGAGCGCGGTAACCACTGTGCGCACAGCATCGATGCCCGGCGGCGGATTGTTGTCGGACGACGACTACGTCCCCCCAGCCCGGGTCTGTGACTGCTACAACTACGCCTACGACTTCGCGCGCAGCGGCAAGGTCCCCGCGGGCGGTGACGACTACGTCAGTCAGCTGAACATGTGCTATGATCTCTTCGCGGCGGATGGCGCAGCAGCGTTCGAGCGCGGATACGTGGATTATGCGGGTGAAGAGCGGAAGCGCAAAAGCTGTCCGACGGAATTTCGCTAAGCTTCGGCTTTCAGCGGCCGGTTCATCAGCGTACCGATCACTTGATCAACGGACGCGCCATCGTCGATGATGGACGCGACACCTTCTGAGATTGGCATTTCGACGCCCAATTCCCGCGCTTTGAGGGTCAGAGGCCGCGCAGTCGCTGCGCCTTCTGCAACCGTCCCTTGCTCTGCCAAGTAGTCTTCGATTGCGGCGCCCTGCCCTAAAGCCACGCCCAGAGAAAAGTTCCGCGATTGGCGCGAGCCGCATGTCAGCACCAAATCGCCAAGGCCCGAGAGACCGGCAAGCGTCTCGGGCCGCGCGCCCATCGCTGCGCCAAAGCGCTGGAGTTCCGCAAACCCGCGGGCAATGATGGCCGCTTTGGCGCTGTCGCCAAAACCTTTGCCCTCCGCGATGCCGCACGCGATGGCCAGAACGTTCTTCACCGCCCCGCCAAGCTCAGCACCCAGGGGATCGTTTGAAGCATACGGACGAAATGTCGGCGTCGCCAAAGCATCGAGCCAGAATTGCCGCTGATCATCGTCATCTGAAGCGAGCGTCACCGCTGTTGGCTGCCCGCGCGCCACATCGGCCGCGAAGCTGGGCCCGGAGAGGACCGATCCGCGGGCCTCTGGCCAGGCTTCTTTCAGCACCCGGTGCATCGGCGCCATGGTGTCCCGCTCAAGCCCCTTACAACACAGCGCGACCGGCAAGGCCGCGCCATTGGTCGCCGCCCGAAAGGCTTCGAGATGGGAGCGCGCAGCCTGCGCAGGAATGACGAACAAACACCCATCATGATCCCGCAAAGCCTCGGGTTCGGAGGTGACTGAAAGACCCTCCGGGAACGGAATGTCCGGCAGCCGAAGATTGTTAGACCGGTCCGCGTTGATGGCGTCCGCCTGGGCGTCCGATCGCGCCCAGAGCGTGGTCTGGCGCCCGTGCTTTGCGACAAGGACCGCCAGCGCCGTGCCCCAGCTTCCGGCACCGGCGACAAAGACTTTGACCATCAGACCTTCACCCCCCGCTTGCCCTTCCCCACCATCGGGGCGGCATCTTCATCGAGGGGCCAACGCGGCCGGGGGGCCAGCGCCATGGCTTCGGACCGCGGAGGCATGCGTCCCGCCTCAAAAAGGCGGTACCCTGCATAAGCGATCATCGCCGCATTGTCCGTACAGTAACGAAGAGGCGGCGCGAAGAATGGCACGTCCAGTTTGCCCGCTGCCGCCTCGAGTTTGCGGCGCAGCCGAGCGTTGGCCGCAACCCCGCCTGCAGCCACCAGCGCCTTCGCCTTCGACGCTTTCAACGCCGCCTTCGTCCGGTCCACGAGATGGGCCACCGCCGCCTTTTGGAAGCTCGCGGCGAGGTCGGCGCGGTCTTGCGGGGCGAGCGGCGCCGCTTTCTCCGCAGCCTGACGAACCGCCGTTTTCAGGCCTGAAAAGCTGAAATCAAAACCCTCGCGGCCGCGTAGGGGTTTCGGCATCGAAAACCGCGCGGCGTCGCCCTCCACCGCCAGACGCTCGATCGCGGGCCCACCGGGAACGCCGAGCCCCATTAGCTTGGCCGTCTTGTCGAAGGCCTCGCCGACGGCGTCGTCAATGGTCGACCCGAGGCGCTCCGCTTCGCCGGGACCCCTGACCAGCAACAGCTGCGAGTGCCCGCCGCTAACCAGAAGCAAGAGGTAGGGCAACGGCACCTCAGCCTCGAGCCCGGCTGAAAGCGCATGGCCTTCCAAATGGTTCACCGGAACCAGCGGCGCGCCGGTGGCGAGGCTGAGCCCTTTGGCGAAGGTGAACCCAGCCATCACCCCGCCGATTAGCCCCGGCCCAGCCGTCGCACAAATGAGGTCAAGGTCGCGCGCCGCAATACCGGCCGCGCTCAGCGCCTCCTCGGCGACTTGGTCGATCCGGTCCGCATGGGCGCGCGCCGCGATCTCGGGCACCACCCCGCCGAAGGGCGCATGGCTTTCGTCCTGGCCGCGGACGATCGACGACATAACTTCTACGGACGTACCAACCCGTAGAACGGCCGCTGCAGTGTCATCACAGCTTGACTCAATTCCGAAAACGAGGCGCGCTTCGCGCTCTATGTCACGCATCGCGCGCCCCTAGCACCCCAGTATCTCATGGACAAACCAGTCACCTTAGTCTCGCGTCAGTCCCCCCTCGCCGTTGCCCAAGCCATCGCCACCCGCGCCATGCTCGGCCGCGCCATCGGCGCGCCTGAGGAGGAGTGGGAAACCCTCTTCCCGCTGCAAACCCACGTCACGACGGGGGACAAGAACCTCGCCAGCTCCCTGTCGGAGGTCGGCGGCAAGGGCCTGTTTGTAAAGGAGATTGAAGCGGCCCTGATCTCCGGTAACGCGCAGATCGCGATCCACTCGATGAAGGACATGCCGGCCGTGATGCCCGAAGGGCTGGTCCAAGCGGCGGTCCCGCCGCGGGAGAACCCGTCCGACGCGTTTGTCACCCTCGATGGCCGCAGCCTGGATGACGTGCCCGAAGGCGCCGTGATCGGGACCAGCTCGGTGCGCCGGGCCGCGCAGCTCCGCCGCCAGCGGCCCGACGTGGCGATCGTCCCGTTCCGCGGAAATGTCGGCACCCGGCTTGGCAAGCTCGAGGCGGGCGAAGCGTCCGGCACGTTCCTCGCGGAAGCAGGTCTGAGGCGTCTCGGCCACGACGAGGTGCAGCGCACGGTGATGCCCGCCGATGCGATGCTTCCGGCGCTCGGCCAAGGGATCCTCTGCATCCAGACGCGCGCCGACGATCCGGTGGCGCGAGACCTCTGTGCACAGATCACCTGCGCCGACACCGAACGACGCAGCAGCGTGGAGCGCGCTTTCCTCGCGCAGCTCGACGGGTCTTGCCGCACGCCGATGGCAGGCCTGGCGGAAGTGGTACCCGGCGGCATGCGTTTCCGGGCTGAGATCTTGAGCCTCGATGGTCAGCTTGCGGAGCGCTTTGACGATATTCTCGATCTCTCCGGCCCGGACCTCGAAGCCGAAGTGCGAAGCGGAGCGGAGCAAGGATCGGCGATTGCAAAGGACCTGTTGAGCCGCGCGAGTGCAGAGCTCCGCGAACATCTTGGCCATGCCTAGTCCGACCTGCGCGATGCTCATCACCCGGCCTGAGCCTGGTGCATCGACGTGGGAACAGCACTTTAGGCAGTATACGGATGTCTTGGTCTTTAAGGCACCGCTGCTAACGATTGAGCCCGTTGTCCTTACCGAGCATCCCGACATGCCGGACGCGCTCCTCATAACATCGCCAAATGCAATTCCGTATGCTGCTCAATTTATCGGCGTACCAGTTTATGCAGTAGGCGAACAAAGCGCCGAGACGGCGCGCAGCGCTGGGTTGAAAGTCGCCGGCACCGGGCCGGGTTTCGCCGGAGAAGAGCTCTTCACCGCTGTGCCGCGGGGCACGGACCTTCTGCACCTTAGCGGCAAGCACCTCGCAAAAGACCTTGCCGCGGGGTTCGCCGAACGCGGCGTCCAATACCGGCGCGCCGTTGTTTACGAAGCAATCAAACGCCGCGACGTGCCCCGATCGCTGATCGAATTTCTCGGCGCGTCGCTGCCAAAATTCGCAACCTTCGTCTCCTCGCGAACAGTCGAAGCCTTCGCGGCCCTTGCGCAGTCACAGCAGTGTGACGAGCCCGCCGGCGGTATCACAGCCATTTGTGCGAGCGAGCGCATCGCAGCGACTGCGCGCACCACATATCCGTTCAAAGAAACAGTCGTTACAGGGTCTACAGAAGCAGCCCGCTTCGTTGACTTTGCGACAGCTCGCCGCACATAAAAACGCGAGCGTCTCGCGCATACGACGCACGTCTTTTCATATGCCAACCGGGGGTCCGAAATGGCCGACGACACCAAAAAATCTGACGACAACGAGACGAAAGACGACGCTGAAGACGCCGCCCCTGAAACTTCGGAAACCGACGGCGCGGATGAGCCCTCAGCTGAGGACGGCCCAGCCGAAGAAGATCCGCCCGCTGAGGATCAGCAAGAGCCCGAAGCCGTTGAGGCTGAAATTGTCGACGAAGAGACGAGCGCGCCAGCATCCGACGAGCCTGCGGACGCGACAGTCGCTGAGGTCGCCGAAGACGAACCCGCGCCCGAGGACGACGCCGGCGAACAGCCAGCGGCTGCCAACGACGATACGGAAACCTCCAGCGGCGGCAGCGTCCTGCCCTTCGTCGTGCTCGGGGGACTGGCGGCGCTGGTCGTGGGTATTGTCGTCGTCCAATCGAACAACAGCCCCGAAGGACCCAGCGAAGACGGCGTCGTGATCGCCGACGGCGATACTGCTCAGCCGATCTTGTTCCCGTCGAGCGATGGACCTTCCGAACCAGCGCCGGTGGCCGCACCAACGGAAACTGCCCAGAGCGACGAGGAGCCAGCTGAAGAAGCGACAGAAGTCGCCGAAGCTGCTGCCGCGCCGGAAACAAGCGATAGCGTAGAAGCGGCAGAGCCACAGGATGCCGCCCCCGCTGCTGAGGCTGACGACGCACCCAACACCGTTGCGGAAGCGACCGAGAGTGCTCCCGCTGAGGATGCTGCAGCTCCCGTAGCGGCAGCTGAAGAAACGGAAACTACTGAGGAAGCTGCAGAACCATCGGACGCCACCGAAGCCGTGGCAGAGGCCGCGCCAGAACCGGAGGCTCCGGCCGAAGAGGTCGCTGCAGAAGCGCAGCCTGCGCCGGAAGCCCCTGCGGTTTCTGACGAAGCCCTGGCCCTTGTCGCCGCGCTCAACGCCCGCGTCGCCGCTGCAGAGGAAGCGCCCGCCGAACAGGCGGCCGAGCCCGAGGCGCCCGCCGAGCAAGTTGCCGACGCGGCGCCAGAGCCCGCCCCTGCCCGGGAGGAAGCGCCAGAAGCCGTGCCCGTCGACACCAGCCAAGGCGAAGCGATTGTCGCCAGCCTCATGCGCTACACCGAAACCCGTGACGCCGAGCGCGCCGCGGCAGCCGCTGAAGCGGCCGAGGAAGAGCGCAGGGCAGCCGAAGCGCGTATCGCAGGCCTCCGCCGTCTTGCCGAAGAACGCGCTGCCCAGCGGCGCGCAGTCGAAGCAGCCAATGCTGACGCCGCAGCCGACGAACCAGCGGCTGAGCAAACCGAAGAGACCCCGCCCGCTGATCCTCCGGCGCCAGCCGAGGCGCCCCAGCCTGAACCCGAGGTCCAAGAGCAGGTCAGCATGCCCGTCGCCGTCATCCCCGAAGAACGGATCGAGGACCTGCGCCGGACGATCGTCAGCGATGTGTCATCGATCGTGGAGGCAACAGCGGACAATGTCCGTCAGGGCGTGAAGTCCGAAGTCCTGGCGGAGACCACAGAAGTCCTCGACACACGCCTCGCCGAGACCGAGGAGACGATTGAGCAGACCGAACGCGCTGTCTCGGCGACCCAGCAAGCGGTCAACGAAACCCGAGCGCAGGTCCAGCAGACAGCGCAGCAGGTCGCGCAAACCTCTCAGCAAATTGCGGAGCTCCGGTCCTCGCTGTCGCAACAGCAAGCCGCCTCGCAACAGCAGCTCATCGCCCTCGAACGGCGAATCCGAGAGCTGCAAACCACAGGTGTGGAAATTGCCCAAAAAAGCGCACTTCTGAGCGCAGTCTCCGCACTCGGCAGCAACATCGACGAGGGCCGCCCGTTTGCCCGCCAACTCAACACCGTTGAAGCCATTGTCGGCGGCGGCACCGAGCTTTCAAGCCTCCGGGTGTTTGCGAATCAGGGCCTCCCCACCACCGACACCCTGCGCGACAGGTTTGATGAAGCCGCCCGCGCGGCCTTGGCTGGCGAGAAACGGGATGGCGCTGATAGCGCGATAGACAAGTTCGCGGCCAACCTGTCGGGGCTGTTCAGCGTCCGCCCGGTCGGCGATGTGGAAGGCGATACGCCAGGCGCGATCATCGCCCGGGCTGAAGCGCGGCTGAACGAGGATGATATCCAAGGTGCGCGCGAGGAGCTCCAAGCGCTGGAAGGCTCGCCAGCTGAGGCGTTCCAGGCTTGGCTCAACGCCGCGGAAGCACGCTCAATTGCGCAACGCGGCCTCGCCGCTTTGGAGGCGAATCTCGGAGAGAATCAGCTCAATTGAGTCAACCCAAAGTGGAGTGACGAGACCTAACGCCCTATGATTCGCATCTTCACCTATCTGGTCTTCGTCGTGGTCGCGGTGTGGGGCTTCACAATCCTCGCCGACATCGCTGGCTATACTGTCGTCGAGCTGGATGGCACGCGCATCGACGTCCCGACGAGTATACTGCTCGGCGTTTTGGTGGTTGCCGGCGTTCTGTTCTTTTTCGGCGGCACCATCGTCGCCTGGCTTTGGGGCCTCCCGGGCCGCTTCAAAAGGCGGGGAGAGGAACGTCGCCGCGCCCGTGGTATGACGGCGCTGACCAGGGGTCTTGAGGCGGTTGCCGCTGGCGATGCTGGTGACGCGCAGCGTCACGCGAAAACGGCCACGAAAACCCTCGATGAGCCTGGGCTCACCAGGTTGCTCACGGCACAAGCGGCCCAACTAGCGGGGGACAGCATCACCGCTGAGCAGAGCTACACCGCGATGCTTGAAGCGCCCGAGACCGAGTTTCTCGGCCTCCGCGGACTGTACCTCCAGGCCATGCAAAGCGGCGCAACGGACGAGGCTCGCGGCCACGCCGAACGGGCCTTTCAACTGCGTCCGGGAACGCCCTGGGCGTTCGAAAGTGTTCTCTCGTTAAGCCTTGAAAACGGCGCGTGGAGCGATGCTCTCGAGGCGATCACCCTCGCCCGGCAGAATAAAATCGCCCAGGACGACGAATTTAAGCGGATGGAGGCGGCGCTGCTCACTGCGCGCGCCTACGCAACCTTCGAAGGCGGCGACAGCGATGCCGCGGTGAAAGATGCCGAGCTGGCCTTGAAAAAGGCGGGCAGCCTCACCCCCGCCGCTGCCCTGGCAGCCGAAGCGCATGTCCAAGCGGGCCAGCGTTCAAAAGCAGCGAAGGTGCTTGGCGATGCCTGGCAGGCCGAGGCGCACCCCGGCCTGGCCAACGTCCTCCGCCGAGTGTTTGAAAACGAACGCGAGGAACGCGTTCAGGGCAGGCTCGTCAAACTGACCGAACGGGCGCCGGATCATCCGGAGAGCCGGCTCCTGCTCGCCGAAGTGCAACTCCAAGGCGGCGACGCCGCAGCGGCCCAGGGCACGCTGGAACCGCTCCTCGCAGGCCGACCCCAACGGCGGGTTTTGACCCTGATGGCCGACATCACCGAGAAGCGGTACGGCGCCGAGGCCGCTGAGAAGTGGAAAACCCGGGCCAATGCGGCGCCCCTCGACGTTGTGCCCGGCATGGACGGCGTCTTCCACTACACGACCGAGGGATGGCGCCGTTTGATCCGCGAGTTCTCAGAGTTTGCGCGCCTCGCGCCTCCCCCGCTGCAGGTTGAGATCCCCGAGCTCGCTGCGGATGAAGTGCGCGCGCTCCTAGCGCCCCCGCCGGAGCCCGCTGCCGCGGAGGAGACGGCCGATAGCGAGGCCATGCCCGAAGCCTCTGAACCCGACACAGTCGCCGAAGAGAGCGCCGACCAAGAGAGCGCGGACGAAGCAGCGGAAAACGACGCTCTCAAGCGCTCAGCCTAAAATTGAAAACGGCCGCAACGTTTCTCGCGCTGCGACCGCTCTAAATCATTCAGCCTGGTGAGGCGCCAGCCTCAGGCCCCCAGGGTCTCTTTGATCCACGCCTCAAGCTGCGTTTTCGGCGCCGCGCCAACCTTCGTTCCCACGATCTCACCGTCTTTGAACAACATCAGCGTTGGCACACCCCGCACACCATACTGGCCGGGCGTGTCGGGGTTTTCATCGATATCGACCTTAGCCACCGTCAGTTGCCCGGCCATATCGCCAGCGATCTCTTCGAGCGCGGGTGAGATTTGCTTACACGGGCCACACCAAGTTGCCCAAAAATCAACGAGAACGGGGCCATTCGCGCCCAGAACCTCATCAGAAAAGCTCGCGTCTGTTACGTTTTTCGTCGTCATAGATGATCCTTTCGAAGCGCCCGAGAGTTAGGTGCGCTGCACACAGTTGCAAGGCGTGAGCTTCTCTGACCGTTCTGCGAAAAGTTCTCAATCCACAAAATAAGCCTTCGCCGCCGCGACGTAGATGAGCAGCGCCCGCACGGTGCGTCTTGGATAAACCTGCGCAATCAACCGCCGATAGGCCCCAACTTGCTCACGATGCGATGACGGGATGGCGTCCGCCGACTTGGGCACCCATCGGGTCGTTTTGAATTCAGCGACGACCACCTCCGTGTCGGTGACGAGCAAGCGGTCGATCTCACCACTGACCATTTTGCTATCGAGCTCGCCTTGGATCGACACCTCGGCCTGGCCTTGATCAGAAAACAATTCTTTATACTGTTCATTTGTGAGGAGCGACAGCGTCATATCGATCAGCGCTTCGCCCTCTTGGGCTCCGAGCCGCGAGGCGTGGTAGTCGACCATGCGGCTTGCCAAAGAGAGCCATTGGTCACGCGGAGCTTCCGGAAGCACTTCCAACAATTTGTGCACCAGCGTGCCGCGCAGCTTAGCATTCGAGGAAGACCCGCCGTACACGGATGCTTCAAAGGCTTCGAGCTGCTCTGCACCCATCTCCGACGGATAGATCAGCGGATTGGCCTCCTCCCTCACCGCAACGCGGTTGACCCAAGGCGGAGGTATGGACGCGTTCTTCGCGGTATGCTGGAGCTCCGCTCTCTCGCCAAAGTCTTTATACACCGCATAAACCCGCCGGGCGTCCTCGCCCTCTCCGCGCTCATGGTAGGCTGCGGTGCCTTTCAACGCGTCAAACGCGGCGCTCGCTAGACCGTGCCAAGTGCGTTCCTGTTTCGCATCCGACCCGCCGCAAATCACCAGATGTTCCTCAGCGCGCGTCGCCGCGACGTAGAGTAGGCGTTGATACTCTTCATAATGACGATCCGTGACATCCTCCCGCAAAGCAGCAGTGAGCGGCGCATCGAGGCCTGCCTTCGACGGCAAAAGCACGGGAAGCGGAACCGGGAGCTCCGGAACGCTTAGCATCGCAAACGGATCATTGCGCGTTTGCTGCGCAGGATCTTTCAAAAAGTCGGCATCGGCCAGATAAACGATTGGCGCTTCGAGCCCCTTGGCACCGTGCACCGTCATCACCCGCACACCGGCATCGGCTTGACCATCGGGGTCGCGCTTAATGTCTGATCGCAAGCGCTCAGCATAATGAAGAAAGCTCTGCACACTGCGCGGCTCAACGTCTTCAAACCGCAGTGCTTCGTCGAGAAATGCGGCGACGGGATCACTATAAACCCTGCCAAACCGTTGTTCGAGTTTACTCCGACCCGTCGTCTCTCCCCCGCCGTCAAGCAGTGTCGTCAGTAATGCATACGGACCAAGTCGCGCGCCAGCGTCCAAAGCCTCCCGGAGTGTCGCTACAGCATGCGCCTCCTTGCTGCCTGGCTTCTGAGATGCCGCATGGAGCAGCTCCAGCCATAAGATCTGTCGCTTCCGCTCCGAGCACAGAGCAAAAAGGTCATCCTCAGACCAGCCGAAAAAAGGTGACTTCAATAGCACCGCAAGGCTAAGGCTGTCATCCGTATTCGTTGCAAACCGTAGCGCGTTGATCAGATCGCGCACCGCCGGATCCTGAGCAACGGCCAACCGGTCCGTCCCTGCACACGGAATACCCAGGTCCGTCAGTACTTGAAGCACTTCGTGAAACCGCGTGCGTCGGCGCTGAAAAAGGATCATAAAATCGCTTGGCGTCGCTAAACGCCCGTCTTTGCACGCCAAACGAAGGCCCGTCGCCAGTTTTTCCCGAATGTCTTCGGCAATCTTGCGCGCCACCCGCGCATCAATGCTGTCCGCCTCCACGTCATCGACAGACGCGTTCCAGAGCGATCGTTCAGGCTTTTGAGGCTTTTCTAACTGCGCCCACAATTCAACCGATCCCGGCCTCTCCTTGTGCTGACTTTTATGGCTTGGAAACGCGCCTGAGACGACGCGGAAGGCCTCTCGGTCAAAGACTCGGTCAACAACATCTAGCACCGGCTGCGCCGTGCGGAACGAGAGAAACAGACTTTCGCTGGCCAGCCGATCCCCAAGCTGGGCCTCGTAGCCAGCACGCACCTCATTGAACAGCGACGCCTGCGCGCCCTGAAAAGCATAGATCGACTGCTTCGGATCGCCGACGACAAAGACAGATCGCGGCGCTTCCACCCCCGCGGCCTCGACATCGCTCGCCGCTAACTCCTCTGCCAACTGATGGAAAACCTGCCACTGGGTCGAAGAGTTATCCTGTGCTTCGTCGAGGAGAATATGGTCAATACCAGCATCGAGTTTATACCGGATCCATGCAAAATCGACGCCCTGCAAAAGCTCTAGCGTGCGATAGATCAGATCCTCGTAGTCCAGCGCCCCCAGTCGAGCTTTCTCCATCCGGTACGTATAAAGAACGATCTCCGCGATCCACATGATGCTCTCGTTCTCTTCGAGCACCGACAGGGCGAAATAACGCTCACGAAACGATAGAACCGTTTCACAGAGTTTTTCGTAGCGCGCGTCGAAATCATCGACCATGACGCGTTTCTTGGTCGTCGTCCGCGTTGCGTACGGAGTTTTCGCCTTTGCCGTCAAGCAAAATGGCTCCAGAAACAGGTTCGCTTCGTTGAGATCGTCAAGCGCAACCTTCCACCGCTCTGCGATTGATGCCGGGCTCTTCCCAAGCGCCGGAAACGTTGTGATCACCTCCCGAATGAACTGTAAATCCAAAGCTTTGACACACTCTTCGACCAATGCTTCTTGGGTTTCGTCTGCACCAATATTCATGCGTGTACGAAGCGCTTCGATAGCCTTAGCGACGCCAAAATCGCGAAGCGACGCACCTCTAAGCGCCTGAGCATAGTTCCGGATCACCCCTTCGAGCGAAAGGGAGAAGCTTTTCGAGTCCTCTTCCTCCGATTGGAAACGCTGGCCGAGGCGCAAGAGATGGGATCTAAACACATCGTCTGCGGATAATTGGGCAGCAGCAGAACGCACAGCGGTGCGCAAAAGCCGCGCAGCCTCGTCATCTTCTAACGGACGAAAGCCGAGCTGCAGCCCTGCTTCGGCAGGAAACCGAGCAAGAAGTCCAGAGCAAAAGCTGTGAATGGTCTGTATTTTCAAGCCGCCAGGACTCTCGAGCGCGCGCGCAAATAGTCTCCGCGCTTCATCTAACGCAGTGGGCGGTGCATCTGCGCCCGTGAGCCCTTTGATCTCCTTACGGAGCGCTTCATCCGTTAGCAGCGCCCAATTGCTCAAGAGGTCGAGCAAGCGCTTTGACATCTCTGCGGCGGCAGCCTTCGTGTACGTAATACACAGGATAGCCTCGGGCCGGGCCCCAGCGAGGAGCTGGCGGATAACGCGCCGTACAAGGACGTATGTTTTGCCGGTTCCCGCGTTGGCACTAACCCACGCCGAAAGGTAGGGGTTACCAACACGCGATTGGATCTCTTGCGTCTTTCGAAGATCAGTGTTCGTCATCATCCGCCCCCCGCATCCATTCCGAACGGCGCGCAAGTTCGTCGTAGTCGCCCTCATCTGTCGACTTGAACGGAGCAACTTGCGAAGGAAAGGCGGTATCCGGATCGTATTGGCGCGCTAACCAATCCAACCACGTCTCGCGGAAGACCTGCATCCGATCACGGAATGCCTCACCGCGCAAGGACCGCTTGCTGGCATCCTTGGCGTCGTGAAAGACGTTATTCTCCCGCGTCAAAAGCACAAGGGAGATCTGTTCAGGAGCAAGCGCAGGGATGCTCTTAAATCCGCCTTGCTCACTCATCAGCCCAAGGAGGAACAGCTGCGGATCAAAGGCGAAGCTTTCAAGGAGGCTCGCGCGGTCGCCCGTTTTGTAATCGATGATGTGAACACCCGATCCGCAACGATCAATGCGGTCCGCGCGGCCAGAGATCTCGATAGTCTGTACACCGACTTCAAGCTCAAGCATACCCTCAACTTCAAGCGCGAGCGGGTTGCCGTGCTGGAGCGCCTCGGCGTGGAAAACGGGAAAGAATGCTTTAACCTTTTCAAGGAACTGAACACCTAAAACCCTCTGATCATGAGGATAATCGAAGCGATCGAGAATTTCCGGCTTAAGGACGGCCATTGTCGCGGCAATGTCGTCAACGTGGTCTCCCGATCGCGACACCGTTTCCTCCGCCCACGCATGAAGGAGCATGCCGCGCAAGGCTGGGCCGTACGCCTCGTCATAAGGCGCGAGACGACGCAGCCGCAGAATTTTCTCCGCGTAGATCGCATAAGGGTCCCGCAACCAGCGTCCCGCGGCACTAATCGAGAACCGTGTGGGGCGAACCTCCACCGGCGGCCGGGGTGTAGGTCGCGGCGCGCGCCGAACGGGTTGGTCGGTGCCGTACCGCGCGCGCTGCCACGAACGCAGCCCTATGGACGCATCAGTTTTAGCGCCATCGGGATCCAAGACTTTCAGAAAGCTCTCCAGACGGACCATAAACCGAGAGGGACGCGCAACCGACGTCCCTTGTCGCTCCGCGCGCGTCAGGAGAACGTTGGGCGAGGCTGCGAAGTCGAGAAAGTCGTGGGCCACGCGTCCAACTTCCGCCTCGGGCGAAGGGATCGACAAAAATGATCGCATATGGCGCGACAGGAACGGGTCAACAACCTCGTCTCCCGGCCAGATACCCTCTTGCAAGCCGCCGACGACCAACAGATCAGACTGCTGAAGACGTGCTTCAAGAATTCCGTACACCGAAAGCCGTGGATGCTGGCCACCCGGAGGTCGATAGGCCGGTGCCGTTGCGAGGAGGGCATCAAACAGTGCTGGATAATCAGACCCCTCGAGCGGCGCGAGCGCCTCAGGGTTCTCGCGCATCTGATCGAAGTGACGCTCGAGCGCCTCGCCATCTTCAAACCGAAACAGTCTCTCTCGCCCGTTTTCCCCCGGCAATGCACACAGCGCGCAAGCGAGGGAAATATGCCCCGTGAGGCGATCCGCAAACGGATGGTCGGGGCCTGGATCATGGGTCTCAAACAACGAGCGGAGACGACCGAGAAGCGATGCAACAGCGGCTTTTTCCTCATCATTGCCGCGGAACGGACGCCAGTCGTCATCGAGGCTGGCCAAAATCCCGTCCCAGCCCTGGCGTGGACGACGACCACGGAGGAACCGATCACATGCTTGGACTTTCGGTCGCCGCTCCGCTGCGTCCATCCCGAGGCTGAACAATTGGTGATGGATGAGCGTCGCCATTGCAACGGGGTCGGACGGATCGTCCATCAAACGAGCGATCGCACGGAGGAGTGTCGCGCGGTACGCACCGAGCAAGGGGCGACCGCCACTATCGTCGATCTCAATGCCCCAGCCATTGAGCTTGGCAGCGACCCGGCGCGCGAGGATCCGATCCGCTGTGACCAAGGCTCCGGTCTTGCCTGGCGTCTCCAGAACTTCGCGAAGCGCAAGGGCGATCCAATCGGCCTCATCCTCCGATGACGGAGCAACCGCAACATGAAGGCCGTCGAGTGCCGCGCTGGCGTCACCCTTGTCTTGAAAGAAGCGGAACTGATCAACCCAGGTGTGGGTCGCCTCGGCGGGCATCAAAGCCAGGGAAAGCAACTCCCTGCGGCGCATCATCTTTTTCGGTTCGTCATAGGACAGAACAACGACGTCTTTGCGGGCCAGACCAAAGGCTTTGTCCAAAAGGTGCTGATAGGCACTTTGCGGATGCGGCGCCTCGATCAGCGACCATGCTTCGTCGCTCAACGCGCTATCCAGCGCAGGAAGCACCACTCCGCCGTTGGGCAACGCGGCGACCCGCGCCAAAAAATGCTCCGATGACGGCGTTGTTCCCAAAAAACCGGCCGCGAGAATAAACGGCCGCTGGGCCGCTTCCTTGAGTTGCATCGCGAGCGCGTTCAGGATCGCAATGCGCCGGCTGCGCGCATCAATCATTCCGCGTTCGGAAAGCCAACGTGGCCACTCTTCGGTTACGATCGACAAAAGCTGCGTGATGTCGCGCCAGTGGGCAGCGCCCTCGTCGATCGCGGCGTCGCGGAGCATCGCCGTCAGCTTTTCTGGCGTGACGTCATATTCAGTAAGCAGATCAGAGGTCCGTGACAATTCCCCGGCCGCGCGCATCGCCGCGGGCCAATCGGGGGTCACGCCGCTGATCTTAGCTTGGGCATCGCGATAGATCTGTGCCAGGACCAAACGCTTGGTGACGGGGCTCGGTGCGTCGGGCACGGGAGGGGCCTGGCGCTCGACATGGGCAGAGATGACATCGTCTTCGCTCAAATCAGCGATCGCGGTCATCCGCGGAAGCAGCAGAGCCTTCGCCGGAGCGAGGCGCGCAAAACTTTCCTTCAGTGCACGCACGGCCCGTCGGCTAGGCACATAGATCTGCCCCCGGGCCAAAACCTCAGGCACCTCGCCGTATTCACGCAGCAAAGCCCGGGCGACATCGTCAAAAAACGGACGGCCAGGCGGCAGCGCGAAGACCCGCGGCACCGGCCGCGCTTGCAGATCAAAAATCGCCATGGCGGGGATTTAGTGCGCTTCCCACCCGAAAGGGAGCGCCTTTTGGCAGCTGCGAACCGTGCGTTATCCGCTGGCTGCGAGGCGCCGCTCCGCTTCGGCATGCCCTTGAGGATCGCCAACGTGCATCCAGTCGCCATCGAACCGGACGCCCTTCATCCGGCCGGCATCGCGCGCCTTCTGCCAGAAAGCACGGGTCGAAATCGGCGCGACGGGTGCCCCAGCAAAAAGGGCCGGACGCAAGATTTGAAGGCCGGTGAACGCCAAAGGCTCACCTGCCTCGCGGTCTTGAATAGTACCGTCTGGGGCAAGCGAAAAGTCGCCTTTGCTGTCGAGACCGGACACCGCACCCATGGGCACCATCAGCAGCAGCGCATCGCAGCTCTCGTCCCATGCTTCGCTAAGCACCCGGGCTGGAGGGCGACTGCCGCCGCGCATGATCGCATCGGTGTTCGTGCAAAAGAACGGTGCGTCCCCCAACAGGGGCAAAGCCTTGATGATACCGCCGCCGGTCTCAAGCAGCGCATCGCGCTCGTCGGAGATATGGACCTCAAGATGCTTCAGACCGCGGGCGTAGGCTTCGACTTGATCTGCACAATGATGAACATTGATGACGATGCGGCGCACACCCCCCTCTCTGAGGGTTTGGATCGCATAATCGATCAGTGGACGGCCAGCGACTTTGATCAGAGGCTTTGGCGTTGACGGCTCGAGCGCCCGAATACGGGTGCCGAGCCCTGCGGCAAGAACCATTCCGGCCATGTCGGTCATCGAACGAACACCTCGGGTGCCAGGTGCTGCAGCAAACGCTGCACGCGCGCCAGTGCGGGGCGCTCAAGATCCTCACGGAAGAAATCAAGAACCCGCGGGATCAGATCGAGGTAGCGCTCTTTCCCGTCGCGCGCCGCGAGGCGGGCGAAAAGCCCGAGGATTTTTGCGTTCCTCTGCGCTGCGAGGATCGCATAGTCGCGCTCAAACGCTTCAGCATTCGCCGCCCTCGCCACACCGCGCTGGTAAAGCGCCGTGCGCAGATCAATCGAGACATCGCGCCGGGCATCTTCAATCAGTGACGCCCAATCGTACGCGGGCTGACCAATCATCAAATCCTGAAAGTCGAGGACCCCGATACCGTCGCCAACGACCATCAGGTTGTCGGCATGAAAATCACGGTGCACAAGTGCGTTTGGCGCCGAGAGCAGGTCAAACGTTTCGGCCCACGCGTGATCCAGCTCGACAACCTCTTGCTCAGTCAGTGTACGGTGGAGGATCTTGGGGAAGTACCATTGCGCCAGCAACGCCGCTTCGGTCCGGTACGCCAACGCATCGTAGGTTTGGAACGCCCAGCCAAACGCTTCGCCCGGCGCTGCGGGTTCGGAACGCAAGACATCGAGAAGGTCAGCCGCCTGCTGATAAAGGCGGGTCTCAATGGCGGGGTCGTGGGCCACGTCCGCGACCCGAGCCGCGCCGAGGTCTTCGATAATCGCAAAGCCGCCGCGGACATCCGAGCGGAGGACTTCCGGCACCCGCACCCCGCGGGCAGCCAACATGCGCGCCGCGGCTTCGTAAGCGATCAACGAGCTCCCCGAACCGCGGACCAATGCGCCGTAGCCGAGCCGCTCGCGTTCGGCAGGATCCGCACCAGGGGGACAGGGCGGCGCCGTCGCCGCATCCGGTGCATCCATCAGCAACGCGGGCCGCGGACCGCCATCAAGCCGAAAGTACTGGCGGATCGATGCGTCGGACCCCAGCCGGATGATCGCTGCGCCGGCGAACGGGCTGGCGGACACGAAACGCTTCCGTTCCGCTCCGCGCCCCTCAAGCGCCACGCCCTGAGAAAGCGCGCTCACAGCGCCAAGGGCCCGGAGGCCAAGGCCTCAATCCGGCGAAGCCAGCTCTCGCCGTGCGGTGTCAGTGTGATCACGCGCCCCTCTCCCCTTCTGTGGCCAATGGCGATGTCTAACCGAGGACCGGTAAAGAAGCTGGATGCCCTTTCGGGCCACTCAACGATGGTGATGCCGACCTCCAATGCGTCGTCCAAGCCGAGCTCCACAATTTGCTCCGGGCCTTCCAAGCGATAGAGATCAACGTGCACGAGAGGAACATCAAAGGCGTAGGGCTCGACCAAGGCGAATGTCGGGCTCGGCACGTCGATGGGTGCACCTGCGCGCCGGCGGATCAACGCGCGCGCCAGGGTTGTCTTCCCCGCGCCCAGTTCACCCGAGAGGAGGAGCACATCACCGGCGCCTAACGTATCCGCCAGGGTTGCCCCAATCTTGGCCGTTTCGTCTTCCGATTTCGCCGTCAGCGTGAGCATGTCGCGCCCTTTTCTGGCGTTCGCCGTCTTGGAACCGTCGTTTCAGCGCGCTATGGCGCTTCGCCCGCACAAAGGAATGCCTGTGGTCACTCTTACCTATATCGAACACGACGGTACCGAACATGAAGTTGAGGCCGATCCTGGCCTGACCATCATGGAAGTGGCCGTCAAGAACGGTATCCCCGGGATAGATGGCGATTGTGGCGGAGCGTGCGCATGCGCGACGTGCCACGTCTATATTGATCCGGCTTTCAGCGCGGAAACCGGCAGCCCGTCGCCAATGGAAGAGTCGATGCTCGACTTCGCTTCGGAACGGGACGACCGCTCACGCCTTGCCTGCCAGATTGGCATTACGGACAAACTGAACGGCATGAAGGTCTCGATGCCGGAGTTCCAGGGCTGAGCGACCACGAGACGCCAGGATGTGACCCGCGGCCCGACGTGACTGCGGCGGTCACCCGGGGCGCCGCGCGCTTACTGATCGACTGGGGTTATGCACCCGTCCTGGAATTGACCCTCGCCAATGGACGACGGGCCGATATTGCCGCCATTTCACCGAAAGGCGAAATCATTATGGTCGAGGTGAAGTCTTGTAAGGCTGACTTTGATGTCGACCAGAAGTGGCCAGAGTACAAAGACTATTGCGACCGGTTTTACTTCGCAGTTGCCGACAGTTTTCCCCAATCGCTTTTACCCCCCTCGGAAGGCGTGATTGTCGCGGATGCTTTCGGAGGCGGAGTGATTCGCGAATCAGAACTGTCACAATTGTCCGGGGCGCGTCGGAAAGCGGTTTTGATCCGCATCGCGCGCCACGCAGCTTTCCGCTCGATCGCTACGGTTAGCGACTAGTCTCTTGTAAAATATGCTGAAAATAAAAGCGGCGGTGCCGTGGGGGATCGGCACCGCCGCATGTTCTCAGAGCGAATGAGACGCCCGAAAACCGGCAGCGATGGTGGGTGGGGGAAGCGCTGCCATGACTTGAATATAGCAAGTTCATGACAGCGGTAAAGTGGCTTTTTCTTTCAGCGTTTATGAGTAACGCTTGCGAGTCCTTTTTGCAGCGCGTCATGGGAAGCGTGAATTCTTAACGCACCAGCTTCTAGAAGCCAGTTTTCATGGCGTTCTAAGCAATGGCCTCCTCCGGTGAAGCCCCAAACCTGCATTCCGGCTGCGACACCAGCTTCAACGCCGAAAGGACTGTCCTCAATCACAAGACAGTGTTCAGGAGCAGCACTGATTCGCTCGGCGGCGTAGAGGAAGATGTCGGGAGCTGGTTTGCCGTGTGTGACCTTCTCGGCGGAATAGGCATGTTCGCCTACGAATTGGCGGAGATCATAGCGATCGATCTTGCTATCCAGATGCACTTGGCGCGAGGACGAAGCGACGGCGAGTGGCAGCCCCAGTGCCTTAACCTGCGCAACCGTCGCTGAGGCGCCTGGCACCGTCTGCATAGTGTGGCGTTTTGCACGCCGCGTCGCGATCAGCCCTTCCACGAGAGCCGCTCCCTCGTCGTCCGATGGACGTCTTCCGAGAACGCCGGCGTAGGCGGCGAGGAGCTCGTCGCGAAACAGGTCGTCACGTTTTCCGGTGAATTTGCGGATCAGGTCCTCAGGGCTCCATGAAAAGCCCTGAGACCTTAAAAACTCTGCGCTGTCTTCAAGGCCGACAATCTCGCTGTCGACCAGGACGCCGTCGCAATCAAACAGGACGGCGTCCACGCGCATGATTGGCCCTTACGCAGCAGCCGGAAGGCTGGCGAGGAAAGCGAGGAGCAGAAGCGCCACGATGTTCGTGATCTTGATCATCGGGTTCACCGCAGGGCCTGCCGTGTCCTTGTAGGGGTCACCCACAGTATCGCCCGTCACCGCAGCCTTGTGCGCTTCGGAGCCTTTGCCGCCGTGGTTGCCGTCCTCGATGTACTTCTTGGCGTTGTCCCATGCGCCGCCGCCTGCGGTCATAGAGAGCGCCAGGAAGAGGCCAGTGATGATCACGCCCATCAGCATCGCGCCAACAGCTGCAAGCGCCTGGGCCGTTCCGGCCACCGCGCCAACCGCGATATAGACCACGATCGGCCCAAGGATCGGCAGAAGCGACGGGACGATCATTTCCTTGATCGCAGCACCCGTCAGAAGATCGACGGCCCGCTTATAGTCAGGCTTTTCCGTGCGATCCATGATGCCCGGCTTCTCCCGGAACTGCCGACGCACTTCTTCGACAATCGCGGAGGCTGCGCGTCCGACGGCTTGCATAGCTAGCGAGCCGAACAGGAACGGCAACAAACCGCCTGCGAAGAGACCGACAATGACATACGGGTTGGTCAGCGAATAATCCGGCGTCATCCCCGCGAAGAACGGGTATTTATCCGGGTTCAGCGAGAAGTACCGAAGGTCCTCCGCATACGCCGCAAAGAGCACGAGGGCGCCAAGACCAGCCGAACCAATCGCGTAGCCCTTGGTCACAGCCTTCGTCGTGTTGCCCACTGCGTCGAGGGCGTCGGTCGTATCACGCACCGAACCTTCAAGCTCGGACATCTCAGCGATGCCGCCAGCATTGTCCGTCACCGGACCAAAGGCGTCGAGCGCAACAATCATCCCCGCGAGCGAGAGCATCGTCGTCACGGCGATCGCGATACCGTAAAGACCAGCAAGGCTGAAGGTGGCGATGATCCCGACAATGATGATCAGTGCAGGGAGCGCCGTGGCTTCCATCGACACGGCGAGGCCCTGGATGACGTTCGTGCCGTGGCCCGACTCTGACGCTTTCGCGACGGACTTCACTGGGCGGAAACCCGTGCCCGTGTAGTACTCGGTGACCCAGACGATCGCGCCGGTAACGGCCAAGCCTACGATACCGCAGAGGAACAGGCTCATGCCGGTGAAGGTTCTGACGCCCTCGCCGCCTGTTCCGGTGACCTGGTAGGTTTCACCGAAAGGCACAACGATGGCGGTCACGACCAATAGAGCACCGATCGAGAAAACACCTGTTGCAATCAACCCCTTATAAAGCGCGCCCATCACGTCCGAGGACCCGGCGGCGAGCTTAACGTACCGTGCACCGAGGATTGACGTGACGATGCAAGCGCCGCCGATCGTCAGCGGGTAGATCATAAAGCGCTGGACGAGGGACATGCCGCCTTCTTCGCCCACCGGGATGCCGGCGAACAGGATCGACGCGAGGACCATCGTTGCTGCGATCGACACGACGTACGTCTCGAAAAGGTCAGCCGCCATGCCGGCGCAGTCACCGACATTGTCACCAACGTTGTCGGCAATGGTCGCCGCGTTACGGGGGTCGTCTTCAGGGATGCCCGCTTCGACTTTACCGACCAGGTCGCCGCCGACGTCAGCACCCTTGGTAAAGATGCCGCCGCCCAAGCGTGCAAACACCGAAATCAGCGACGCGCCGAGCGACAAGGACACGAGCCCATTGACGACTTCGCGGCTCCCTTCATCGAGACCGCCCATCACCGTCAAAATAAAGAAGTACACGGCCAATCCGAGGAGCGCGAGGCCCGCGACGAGCATGCCGGTCACGGCGCCCGACTTAAAGGCAATGTCGAGACCCTGTTGCAGCCCTTGACGCGATGCTTCGGTCGTCCGCACGTTGGCCCGCACGGAAATCAGCATACCGATATATCCGGCAGCGCCTGAAAGAGCGGCGCCGAGGACGAAGCCGAATGCCGGAATGATGTCGCCTCGGAAGAACAGCAGAAGCAAGACCGTGACCACACCGCCGACAATGGCGATCGTGATATATTGCCGACGCAGATAGGCCGCTGCGCCCTCTTGGATCGCCGTAGCGATCTCTTGCATTTTTTCGGTGCCGGTGGGCGCCGCCATGACCTGTTTTGTGGTGGTCCAGCCGTACCATACGGCTGCGAAGCCCGCCGCAATGACGAGCAGTAATAATAATGCCATGGGAACTCCCCTCACGCACTGAACTAGACCGGAGCACGACGCTCTGCGGCTTTTTGCACCGCGTCTACAGCGAACCGCGTCGAAATCAACGTGCGGTGACTGCAATCGTCCCCCCGAAGCGTAAAGGCCAGCCCCGCTCGACGACCCGGTCGCCCGCGCCAGGGTGTACGCGTCCTCCGAGTGATAGGATTTTGCTATGCAGCTTGCGGTTTAGATTCTGATTATCCAATTACGCCGAAAGCGGAACGAGGAGATCGAAGGAGGTCAGACCATGCTCTCAATGACGACGATTGCGCTGGCAGCGGCAAGCGTTCTCAGCGGCCCCAACGCCGAGGGCGGGATCCCCATCGCAGCAGCCCTGGCCGACAAACCGACACCGCTTCCGGTCTACGAAATTTCGGCCGAGCGGTCCTTTGATGTCGGTCACAAGAACATCCCGGTGCCCGACGCCCGCCAGCGCCTCCTGGTGATCCCCGTTTCCTATCGATACAGCGGCTTTCGCGGCCTAGAGGCCTATCACGGCGCCTCCGAAGTCGTGCTTGGCCATGATGCCTTCCACGCGCCTGCCCAAACCAAGAGGGCCGACCGCTAAAGCAGTGGCGCCCGGCGGTGCCGATGCCTACCTGTCTTCCGTGAGAGACAGGGGTTTGGGTCATGAGAAATGTTTGCCTACTCGCCGCGGCGGCGGGATTGCTAGCGGCGTGCGGCGGCCGCGAACCGCTCCCACCAGCTGACACAGCTTGCCACGGCGGGGGGTATCGCCTCGAGGATGGGCGGGTCATGGGCATCGTCCCCCTCGACCCCGGCGAAGTGCGCTACCAGTTCGTCTCAGGTGTCACAGAGATCGTCCAGCGTGACGAAAGCGGCTTTTGGCGGGACCCCGATCCCGAAAAGCCTTCCCTCGCGCTGGGCGACTGCGATGACCCGGCGATCACTTTCATCGACGAAAACGTTGAGACCAAGGGCACCCGCATTCCGTATACGGTCACCGAAACGGTGTTTGACGGTGTTGATGGAAAACGCGCTGGCCGCCTCGTCCTCCCCGCCGACGGGCCAGTACGTGCGATTCTTGTATCCGTACACGGATCGGAGCGCTGGTCCGGGCGTGTGTTCGGCCGTCTGCAGACGTTGATGCCCGCGTATGGGATCGGCGTTTTCGCCTACGACAAACGCGGAACCGGGCTTTCCGAAGGCAAATACACCCAGGACTTCGACATCCTCGCTGGTGATGCCGTCCGTGCTCGCCAGGAAGCCCGGCGCCTCTACGGGCGTGACATCGACATTGGCTATCTTGGCGGCAGTCAAGGCGGATGGGTTGCTCCGTACGCCGCGTCGATGGATGGCGCCGCGTTCGTGATCGCAGCATACGGCATGGCCGTTGGCCCTCTCGCCGAAGACCCCCAGGAAGTACGCAACGGTCTTCGCGAGAAAGGCTATGACGAAGATGTGATTGAAAAGTCTCGAGAAATCACCGAAGCCACCGGCAAAGTGATCGCGTCGGGTTTCAAAGACGGCTTCAAAGAACTTTCGGCCGTTCGAAAGAAGTACAAAGATGAAGTCTGGTACGACGACGTCGAGGGCGAGTTCTCCGGCCAGTTCCTGCGGACACCGAACATCGGCTTACGGATTGTTGGCCCTTTCCTCGACGTTGGCACATCCTGGGAATATGAGCCGCGGCCCGTGCTCGAAGGCCTAAGCATGCCGCAGCTTTGGATCCTCGCGGAAAAAGACCGCGCCGCGCCCAGCGCCACGACGCTGGCCATCCTCCGGGACATTCAGAAAACCAACACCGAACTCGACGTCGTGATGTTCCCGAATACCGACCACGGGATCGTTGAGTTCACCGAGGACGAAACCGGCGATCGGACAACCACGCGCGTTGCCGAAGGATACTACGGCCTAATCCGAGACTTCATCGTGACCGGCGAACCAACACTCACCGTTGACGGACCGATCGTTTACCGCCCTGCCGAGGATGAGGCAGCGCCCGCGCCCGTCGACGAGGCACCGCTGCGTCAATGAACCCGGGCGCCGCGGCGGCACGTTGCTTCCATAAGAGGGCATGACGACCGCCCAGGTTCTTCAACAGCTTGCACCGCTCCGCGATCGCGCCCTAGCGCTGGCCGACCGTCTCGCTGCGGCGGAGCGCGGCAATCCCCGCTTCTTCCGCGGGGTCAGCGTCCTTTTGCTGCTGATCGTTGTCTTAGGGTTTGGAAAATCGTTCTTCGCGCGGCCTGCGTTCGCCAATTTCCCAGTGGCGCCGATCGTTTTGGTCCATGGCGGGGTGATGACCCTCTGGTTCGTGGTCTACCTCGCCCAGACGTTCCTCGTTTCGGGAGGCTTCGTCCGCCTACACAGGTGGCTGGGCGCGAGCAGCATCGCCCTCGCATGCGCGATCGTCGGGACAATTATTCCGACCACGTACGGGTTCCCGATGCGCCGCTTCAATGCCGATGTGCCTGGCTACGACTTCATGGCCGATCTTCCGCACATCACCATGGTCGTGCACGGAAACACAGCGATGCTGATTCAGTTCACCTTGCTGTTCTCGCTCGGCGTTCTGTTCCGTAGGAGGATAGAAACACACCGTAGGCTGATGACCCTCGCCGCGATCGCCGTGGTCATTCCCGCCGCAAGCCGGCTCAATACGCTGTTCGGTCCAGCAGGCGTCACGTCCGAACTCCTCGGGATTGCCATGGCGTTCGGCCTACCCAGTCTGGTGGCCATCTATGACTTCGTGATGACGAGGCGTTTCCGCCCCGTCACCATCTTCGGCCTCGGACTGATCTACGGGACCCTCGCGCTGTTCGGTTTGATCGGAAAATCACCGCTGGGCCCTGAGATCACGTTGCGGATCGCTGGCGCCGCTTAATCGTCCTTTTCCGGATCATATTTCTCGAACCACGCCATGATCGCCTCGGTCTTTGCAATTAGGTGGCTTGGCCTTGCAGAGATGTAGTGGCTGGCACCAGGTACACGGACCATCATCGTGTCAACATTTTGCAGTTTAAGCGCGGTGTAGAATTGCTCCGCCTCCCAGGTGGGCGTGCGCCAGTCTTCCTCACCGGTCATCATCAGCGTCGGCGTGGTGACGTTACCGACCCGCGACAGCGGCGAAAGCGACCAATAAAGCTCCTGGTTCTCCCACGGCATTTCCCGCAGCCACTCAAACGCTGCGTAGGCGGACAGATCGGCCGATAGGGTTTCGGACGTCCAATTGATCACCGGCTTCACCGAGGCCGCGGCTGCGAACATGTCCGTGTTGCCGACAATCCAAGCCGTCAAAACACCTCCGCCCGAGCCGCCGGTCACAAACAACCGGTCCTTGGAAGCAAACTTCTCCTCAACCAGATAATTCACGACACTGATCAAATCGTCATAGTCTTCGCCTGGATAGGCGAGATCGATTTCCTGTGCGAACTCACGTCCGTAACCTGTGGAGCCGCGAGGGTTGGTCCACACGGTCACATAACCCTCGGCCGCATACCGCTCGACCTCAGCGGAGAAAAAGTCACCATACATCGCATACGGACCACCGTGGATCTCAAGCAGCAGCGGCGCAGAACCGTTTCTTTCGAATCCTGGGGGAAGCGCGATCCACGCATCGATCGTATGGTCTCCCACCGACGACGGCACCTGCACCTTCAGCACTTCGGCGAGTGAGCGATGGCCGAGCGCATCTTCGTTGAGAGCCGTTAGAACCTTCGCCGCGTCACTCGACCGCGATCCAGCGGGGATCATGCCGACTTCGGCCGGCCGGCTGCGTGCTTTCGCGGTGAAGGCCAATGTTCCGTCCTTCGCGACCGAAAAGCTGCCTGACGAGTAAGGTCGCCCAACACCTTCGCTGCCGACGACGTCCGTCCGGGTACGAACTTCACCGTCGAAGGTGAACTCCACCAACCGGACTTCGCCGCGATCATCCACGAGCGAGAGAACCGCCGCGCCGTCAGGACGCCACGACAAGCTCCCTGGCGAGCGATCATAGCGCTCGGTCAACGACCGCGCGCCACTGCCATCGCGATCCATCACAATAAGCTCTGTTTGCTGATAAGTTTTCTCACCGTCGGGTTGGAAGAGGTAAGCGACTTGCTTACCGTCAGGCGATGCTTTCGGAGCGAACGCTGACCCATCCCGACCCGTGAGCGCCACAGGGGCGGACCCATCGAGAGGCACACGGAAGACCTGGGCAATCGATGCTTGCAGGGCGCGGTCTTTATCGGGATTTCCCACGGCGAGCAGGTTCTCACCGTCGAGCCAGGACACTTGCCCCAAACCGCCGGGGAGCTCGGTCACCTGGCGCGGCGTTCCGCCTTCCACAGGGACCACGAACACTTGGGCATCGCCGGGGGTGAGATAGCCCTGGCCATCGGCCCGGTAGACCAGTTCGTCATAGACTTTGATCGCCGGTGCCCACTCCGCCCCTTCGGGTTTCGGCGGAAGCGCGCCCAGGGTTGGCAGCGCTTCGGGGACCAGCATCGAGAACGCCAGCTGGCTCCCGTCTGGCGACCATGCTGGCGCCGACGTCCCCTCCTGAAGCTGGCCGAGGGAGTAGGTCCGATCAGCCGCCACCACATGGACCTTCAGGTCCGGCTTGCCGCCATCGCGCGACGACAAGAACGCGATGCGCGAGCCATCCGGTGACCACCGGGGTGCGCCGCCCATGCTTCCGCCCGAGAGCAACGGCTGTTGCACCCCGCTTTCCACATCAATCAACCACAGCGCCCCGCGCACGCGATCCTTCTCGATGTCCATCGCGCGGCGCACATAAACGATGCTCTTGCCGTCAGGGCTAATCTGCGGATCGGACGCATATTCCAGCTCGAACACCGTCGCCGCATCAAAGAGATGCGCGTCCTCGTGCCCATCCCAGGCCCAAGCTAAACTCCCCAGCGCCAGAACTGCTCCCACCATCGCAAGCCGCATCGCCGTCTCCTTTTTGGTCGCGTTGGCGGGACCATAAGGCCGCGCCGTTGTTTTGAAACACCTGATCGCAGCGGCGCAGCGTTAACCTTCGGCGGTTTGGCGGCACCCGCATTGGTAACGGTCTTCGGCCAAAACTTACGGCGGTGAGGGAGGCGGGCATGCCGCATTTTGACGTTGAGGTGCGCGGAAAAGGGCTGGATCTGCCATCGGGTGGAGACCCCATCACGGGGCTAATCGCCCGGCGCAAGGTGAAGGCGCCAACGGCTGAAGACGCCTTCGACCAAGTCAAACTGATGCTCACCCGCGAGTGGCAGCACGGCAAATTCCAGCGTCGGAACCGCGGGAGCGCGCCTCACTTTCAAGTGATCACCGTCACCCGTCTGGCTTGGTGGAAAGCGCCGTTTGTGCGCGCGCCCAAGCGCGGGTTCGACTTCACCTCCTTATCCGAAGAGACCGGCACGACGCTCCACGCAACGGCCGCTTGACCTTCGCGGCTGTCAGGCCGACCTAGGGACACGTTGGTTGAGGGCGCGCCCGTGACGGTTGTGCGCAAGCGGGAGGTCAGCCGTGATCTCGTCGCTCTGCATACGCTTCTGCGTCGGTCCGTCTTTGACCCGAATCGTCACGATACGGAGAAGCTGTCGTCCATGCCGTCCCTTGCCGACCCTTTCACCCTGCCCTGCGGCGCGACCCTCAAGAACCGGATCGCGAAAGCAGCGATGACGGAGCAGCTGGCCGACGCCGACGGCAAACCCAATGTGCGCCACATCAGGCTCTATGAGCGGTGGTCTGAGGGCGGCGCGGGGCTTTTGATTACGGGCAACGTTCAGGTCGACCGCAAACACCTGGAGCATCCGGCCAACGTGGTGATCGACGGGAACCAAGGCGATGGCCGGATGAAAGCGTTGCGCGCATTCGCAGATGCTGCGCAGACCCATGGCGCGAAGGCGATCATGCAGATCAGCCACGCCGGGCGACAAACCCCCGCGGTGGTGAACCCCACCCCCTTGGCGCCATCGGCCATTGAGCTCGGCCTTCCGGGGAGCACCTTCGGCAAGCCCAAGGCCATGACCGCCGCTCAGTTGAATGACGTGGAAAGCCGCTTTGCCTATGCGGCCAAGATCGCCGCGGAGACAGGGTTCGCCGGCGTCCAGATCCACGCGGCCCACGGCTATCTGCTGTCGAGTTTCCTGAACCCCCGCGCCAACAAACGGCAAGACCCCTACGGCGGAAAACTTGCGGGGCGCGCAAAGCTCCTCCTACGGATCGTTGAACGCATTCGCGCCGAGGCGCCCAAGGGCTTTATCGTCTCAGTGAAACTGAACAGCTCAGATTTTCAAAAGGGTGGTCTGTCGACGGAGGATTCGCTGACGATCTGCGGTTGGTTGGCGGAACGCGGCGTCGACCTGCTAGAGATTTCAGGCGGCAACTACGAGCAGCCAGCGATGATGGACCTGAACGGCCTCGAAAAGAAGCACGAGGAAGCCAAGGCGGAGAGCACGAAAAAACGCGAAGCCTACTTCCTCGAGTTCGCCGAAGCGGTCCGTACCAAGAGCACCATGCCGCTGATGGTGACGGGCGGGTTCCGCACCAAGACCGGCATGGACGAAGCCTTATCCTCCGGCGCGTGTGATGTCGTCGGCATCGCGCGGCCGCTGTGCGTCAAGCCCGCGCTGCCCAACGCGCTGCTGTCAGGAGAAGAAGAGAGCGTTCCGTCCTACGAAAAGCATCTCCGCATCGGACCAGGCATTTTCAGCCCGCAATCGCCGTTCAACCTGATGAAAATGCTCAACGGCTTTGCGATCATGGCGTTCTTCTACACCAACATTGAGCGCATGGCCGACGGCCAGGAGCCAACCGAAACCATGAACATCTTCGGCGCGTTCGTGAAAGGACAGCGCCAGATGGTGAAGAAAGCGAAGGCCCTTCTATGACGACCGACGCCGGCAACTCCTGGGGTTTGCGTGATCCCGAAGTTTTTGACTCCCCCGAAGAAGCGGTCGATCGGCTGATCGCACTTTATGAGTCGCAGATTGACCTCATCCGTACACGGTTTGAAAAGTTTGCCTCGGGCACTCTGTCTACCGACGACCAGGATCACAGTTTTTATCCGGCTGTAGCGGCAACAGTCCCCGCGGAGCGCTCGACGATGACGTCGAGCCTCGCCCTCGGACAGGTGGCGACGGAGCATGAGTTTGCCACAACGATCACCCATCCCAAGCTCTTCCGTGCATACCTCATCAGACAACTGACGAAGGCGCAAAAGAGCTATGGCCTGACCGTGCGCGTGGGCCTGTCAAACAGCCCTATTCCCCTCTCCTTTGCGCTCGAAGCAGTGACGGCAAGCCTCTCTGCGCAGCAACGTAATCTGCTCCAACGACACTTCTTCACGCCAAACCTGGTCTCCACCAACGACGACATCGTCGATGGTCGCCTCATCCTGAACCGCGAGGGACCCCTTCCCCTCTCGCTGTTCACGGCAGAACGGGTGGACTACTCGCTCAACCGCATTCGTCATTACACGGCGACGGACCCGGAGCATGTCCAGCCGTATATTCTGTTCACGAACTACCAACGCTATGTCGACGAGTTCTGCGAATGGGGCCGCCAAGAGGTGATGGCAGGCCGAGCGGATCGCTTGGTTGAGCCGGGCGACCGGATTACCGAGAAAGACGGCAAGCCCTCGCGCCCGCCGCTGGAAAAAGCGCCGCAGATGCCCGCCTATCACCTGGTCCGCGACGGCAAGCGGGGTGAGACCCTCGTCAACATCGGCGTCGGACCGTCAAACGCTAAGACGATTACCGACCACCTCGCCGTCCTGCGCCCCCACGTATGGCTGATGATCGGCCATTGCGGAGGCCTGCGCCGCAGCCAACAGCTCGGCGATTACGTTCTGGCCCACGCTTACTTGCGGGACGACAGTGTCCTTGACCACGCCCTGCCGCCATCGGTCCCCTTGCCCACTATCGCTGAGGTGCAGCTCGCGCTCACCGCAGCGGTTGAGAAAGAGACAGGGCAAACCGGTGCGGAGCTGAAGCGCCACCTGAGGACAGGGACGGTGGTCACCACAGATGACCGAAATTGGGAATTGCGGTTCGAGGATCTCGCCGTCCTCCTCAACCAGTCCCGCGCCATTGCCATCGATATGGAAAGCGCGACGATCGCCGCCGCCGGATACCGCTACCGCGTCCCGTACGGGACACTCCTCTGTGTGTCGGATCGGCCGCTCCACGGTGAGATCAAGCTGCCGGGCATGGCCAATGCATTCTACCAAGAACGGGTCGGCCAGCACCTCCAGATCGGCCTGCGCACCCTAGAGCTTCTGCGCTCAGAAGCCGATGCCGGGACGCTCCATTCGAGGAAATTGCGGAGCTTCGACGAACCGCTGTTTCGTTAACAAGGCGTCCGCACACCTCCCCCGAGAACAGGGGATCGACATAAGCGGCATAAGGGTTTCGGCCACACGTTGCGCTGGCACGAAGTCTGCAGCGTTCACTCCCGAGTAACGAATGGGAGACGGTCATGCCGCATCAGGTTGACCTCCATGTGGGACAGCGACTGCGTCAGCGCCGCTGTTTGCTGGGGATGACACAACAAAAACTCGCGGACGCTGTTGGGATCAAATTCCAGCAGATCCAAAAGTACGAGAGCGGCGCAAACCGCATCTCAGCTTCGCGCCTGTGGGTCATCGCCCGCGCGCTCGAGGTTCCCGTGAGCCACTTCTTTGAGGGTCTCACCGAGGAAGAGCGCGCGCTGCACGAAGGCGGCATGACGGGCGAAGGCATCGCCCCCGAAGTCTTCCAGCAGAAAGAGACGATCGATCTCATTCGTGCCTACTACAACCTTAAAGAAGCCCCGCGACGGCGGCTTCTCGATCTTGCGAAAACGCTCGCCGACGCTGCCGCGTAGCGTTTTTGCAGGGAGTGCCGGTCTGTGCCTGGCGGCACCCGGCCTTGGGGGAAGGCCCCGCGCGCGTCAGAGGTCGCAGCGCGGGGCCTTGCATTTTTGGTGATCCCGCGCCTTACCGGCGCCATGGACCACGACAGCTTCACCACGTTTGCGCACAGGCTGGCCGATTGTGCTGCCGACGAGACCTTGCCCCGCTTTCGTCAGGACACAGCGGTTTCCAACAAAGACACCGCGGGCTTCGACCCGGTCACCGAGGGAGACCGCGCCGCCGAACGCGTGCTCCGCACGATGATCGAAGCAGACTATCCGGACCACGCGATCCGCGGCGAAGAGTTTCGTGAGAAACCTGCACAGGACGGGAGCCCATGGCGCTGGGTCCTCGACCCTATTGACGGAACCCGCGCCTTCATCTGCGGCGTACCAGTCTGGACCACCTTGATCGGTCTTGAGAAAGACGGCGTCCCTGTCGCGGGCATCATCGATCAACCCTTCCTCCGTGAACGGTGGATCGGGAGCCTTTTTGACGGCGACCCGCGGCTTTCAACCAGCACGAACCTACCGGCGAAGACATCGGGACGGACCGACATCGCCGCGGCGCGGATGATGGTCACTGATATGCGGGCTGGCGAGTATTTCTCCGACCACGAAGCAAACGCCGTCGCGCGCCTCGCGGGGCGCGTTCAGGTCGTCCGGCAAGGCCTCGACAGCTATGGGTTTGGCCTGGTCGCCAGTGGCCAGATGGACCTGGTGGTTGAGGCTGGCCTGCACTGGCACGACATCGCGGCGGTGGTGCCGGTGATCAAAGCCGCAGGCGGTACGGTCATCACCTGGCAAGGCAAAGACCTTCAGGCCACGGACGGCCCCATCACCACCATCGCCGCCGCCACCCAAGCCCTAGCCCGAGAAGCAGCGGCTATTCTTCGGGGTTAGGACGGCTGCGCGTCTTCCCGGTGCGCACCCGGCTCAACCATCCGTGTGCGTAAGCCGGTATAGTCAGGATCGTCCGTCAACGTATCAGCGTGGATGAGCTTGTTCAGCAGCGGCGAAAGAACGATCAATCCAACGCCGACACCGACGGCCACCCATCCCACATTGCTGTAGACCCCAAGCACGCTCGCTCCCGGCGCTGCCGTCGCCTGGGCAATCAGTGCAGCGACGAAATTCCCCGCGCCCGACGCGAGGAACCATGTGCCCATGATCAAGCCGACCATCGACGGCACCGACAACCGCGTCATTGCGCTGAGGCCCACGGGCGACAAACAGAGCTCACCCGTCGTGTGCAGAAGATAGATGAGGAAGATGAAAATCACCGGGGTTAAGTCGCCCGGCAAGTTGGCTCCCCATACAAGGACCAAGAACCCAAGGCCCAGCTGGATGATCCCTATGCCGAATTTCTGCGGGGCGGTAGGATCAGCGTTGCGTTTCGCAAGGTAGGCCCAGAAGCTCGCAAACAGCGGGCCGAGCAACACGATGTACATCGCGTTCAGCGACTGGAACACCGACGCGGGAATGTCTTGGCCGAAGATCGTCCGGTCCACCTCGCGGTCCGTGTAAATGTTGAGCGACGAGCCCGCCTGCTCGAACAGGCCCCAGAACAAGATCTGCATCGAGATCAAAATCAGCGCGAGGATAATCCGGTCACGCGCGTGCGGCTCGAGCTGGAACACCGAGCGGAACAGAATGTACCCGACCGTTAACGCACCTGTCGCTGACAAGAGCAGCCCAACGGTGTCTTGGTCCCGCACGAGGTACCAAACTGCGACGGTAAGAACGGCCGTCCCGATGTAAATAAGCGTCTGCCGAGACAACCCCGCAACCGCCGGGGCCTTGAGCTTGGCAAGGTCGGGCGGCGATCCCGCGCCTTTGAGGAGCGGTGTGCCGAAGACAAAGACCACGAGGCCGAGAAGCATTCCGATCCCTGCCGCGCCGAAGCCGTATTTCCAGCCGTACGTCTCACCGAGGTAACCCGAGATCAGCGCCCCTGCGAACGCACCGAGGTTGATCCCCACGTAGAAGAGCGTGAATGCGGAATCCCGGCGCGGGTCTGTCTTCACGTAAAGCTCGCCGACAATCGTCGAGATGTTTGCTTTGAGGAACCCCGTCCCCATCACGATCAGCGCCAAGGCTAAATAGAAAATGTTGAGAACACCGGCGTCAGGCGTGCCGCCTTCGGGCGTCGGCGCGCCTTCGATCGTCATCGCTGCGTGCCCAGCGACCAGCAAAACAGCGCCGATAATGATCGCGCGGCGCTGGCCCAAATAACGGTCGGCGAGCGTCCCTCCGATCACCGGCAGGATGTAAACCAGGGTCGTATACGCACCGTATATGCCGTAAGCCGCTGAATCGCTGAACAAAAAGTGCTTGGTCAGATAAAGAACCAGCAGCGCGCGCATGCCGTAATAGGAAAACCGCTCCCACATCTCTGCGAAGAACAGGATGTAGAGCCCCTTGGGGTGATTACGCATTTGCCACATCGCATTCGCGACGCCGATTAAGGCAATCCCCGCGAGGATCAGATAAAACATGTGTTTACGGAGTCCCTTGTTTACGCCCTGGTTCCGTCATCGTCGTGTGTGACGGCGTTACAATGCGCAACACTAGCCATGCCAGCAATTGTTGGGAAGGGCTGCTTTGCCGGGGGGTGCGACGGCTTGTAATTTCCGCGTCAACCCTGCGCTAGGCTTGTTTTGCTACTCTCTCCCCGGGAGACGGGACGTGATGATGTGGGAAGTTGTCAAAGCGCGCCTGTTCGCGATTGAAGATCTGCTGAGGATCGATCGCGACGGTCGGCCCGAGGTGGTGACCCGCTGCCGCGCCGTCTACGGTGTCGCGGGCACGGTCAGCCTTCTGCAGCTGTTCAACGTCATCTCGACCACCGCCGTTTACGGGTTCTGGGGCCTGCACGCCAACATAGGTCTTTGCGCCAGTTTCTTGCTCGCCGGCGCCACGGTGCTGCTGCGCTGGAACAAGAACTTCGACATCTACGCCTGGTTCACCACGGCGCTGACGATCGGTGCGATCAGCCTTTCGGCATCGAGAGAGTGGATCGGCATCAACACCACCCTGGTTCCGTTCATCTGCTTAGGCCCCGTGATTGTAGGCTATATCGGGTCGTGGCGCCACGCGATCATCTTTGGCGTCATCGGTTTCGCAACACTCAGCTGGCTCTACGCGCTCACCCTCAGCGGGCCAAACTTCGACGCCGAGGCGGTCGGCGTGTTCACCTTCCAGCGGTATATGCAATCCGTCCTTGGGCTGACGATGGGCACTTTGGTGGGCGTCAACTTCAGCTACAACACCTACGCAAGCCTGGGCGCGACCCACCGCAGCATGCGCCGCGCGCAAAGGGCTGAGGCCGCAAAGTCCGAGTTCCTCGCGACGATGAGCCATGAACTCCGTACACCGCTGAACGGCGTCATTGGCATGGCCGAGGCTTTAAGCGCTGCGCCTCTCGCGCCCGAACATCGGGAAAAGGCGGAAACCATCCGGCGCTCGGGTGAAAACCTCGTCGCGATTATCGGCGACCTCCTCGACCTGGCAAAGATCGAAGCCGGGAAGCTGACCCTCGACGAACAACCGTTTTCTCCGCGCAATCTGGTCAACCACGCCGCGGAGACATGGCAGGCCGCCGCGACCGCAAAGAATCTGAGCGTTACCGCCACAGTTGATGATGCGCTGCCCGAGACCTGCCTCGGCGACCGGCACCGGCTCGGGCAGGTGCTGAACAACTTGATCTCCAACGCCATCAAGTTCACCGAGCACGGCGGAGTCTCAGTGCACGCCGAGATCGATCCGGACGCAGGCGCGCCGATGGTTCGCTTCACGATTTCCGACACGGGCCGAGGCATTCCGCCCGAGCTCCATGACCAAATCTTCGAAGCCTTCGAACAAGGTGAAGGCGGCACCACCCGCCGGTTTGGAGGCACGGGCCTTGGCCTCCAAATCTGCCGGGTCCTGGCCGAGATCATGGGCGGCTCGATCTGGCTCGCGCGCTCGAATACGCGGGGATCTGTTTTCTGCCTCGCCGTCCCCCTCCCGGAAACCCAAGCTGAACGGGAGCGCGCACCATCGTCCGCCGAGGTTCTCATCCGGTCCTCGGTGCTCGCTGGCCTGCGGGTCCTGGTGGCTGAGGATAATGAGGTCAATCAGCTCGTGATGCGGGAATTCCTCACCGCCTGGGGCTGTGATCCCGTTTTCGCAGGTGATGGCCCGAGCACGCTGGAAGCGCTGGAGGCGGATCGGTTCGACATCTTGCTCCTCGACAAGCACATGCCGGGGATGAACGGCCTCGAGGTGGCGCGCCGCATTCGCGGGTCCCAGAAGGCGTGGCGCACCATCCCGATCGTCACAGTCACCGCGGACACCCTCAGCGGTGAAGCGGAAAACGCGCGCCAAGTCGGCATCGACGCTTTCGTCCCCAAACCCGTACGGCCGCACATTCTCCGCGAGACAATGGAGACCTTGGTGTCTCGAGCACAGAACATGGACGCAGCGTCCCGCGCTTGACCCGCTCGCCCCGGTGCCATCTACTCTCCAAGTCGCTGAGCGACATTGGGAACTTGGGGTGGGGTCAATGACACAACAAAGAACATATGCTGGCGCTGGATGGACGGTCGGAAACATCCTCAGCGTTTTCAACCAAATCGGGATGAAGCCGCGGAAACAAGCTGGCGATGAGGATTTCGACGTCATCGTTCTGACAGATCCCGCGACGGAGGTGCGGCTGGTCTGCGTCTATACCGTTTCCGGGGGGGAACAGATCGACGATTTGGCGCTCCTCTGTGCACTGCCGACCTATGATCTGACTGCGGATGATGTCGCCAGGCTCGACGCGTCGCTGACCGTGGCCACGGCGTTCATCCGCGACGACACATTGTTCGTGTACGCCGAACCCAATCTGCGGATGGCCTTCACGCCGAAATTCTTTGAGGCGCAGGTAACAATGTACATGAAGGACCTGCACGTTGTTATCCAGCGGTTGATTGAAAACTCGGCGCTCGGTTCGTCCGCCAGCCTCGCCCAGGCGTTCATCGCCAAACAAAAACGTCCGGGCGCGGGAGAACAGATGACCCGCCTCGTCGCTCAGAACAGCAGCGTCCTCGGCGGAGAGCAAACCGGGCCCACGCCCCGCACGACCGGCGAACAACAGCGCCGCTACAGTCGTCCGAGGCAAACCCATTGCTCGCGATGCTCCGGAAGTGGGCGCAGCTTCTTCCGCGCGTGCAGCCGGTGCGATGGAACGGGCCTCGTCTGAGACGGTGACCGCCTCTTCGCAGGACCTGAAGCGAATCCTGCGTGACACGGCATCGGTTTATAGTAAGCATGCTGAGCGATGGGGCGAGGGCCGCACCTTGCAAGCCGAGGAGCCGTGGCTTCAACGCCTTACCGAAGGGCTAGAACCCGGCGCGACGGTTCTCGATCTTGGATGCGGCAACGGCATCCCGATCGGCCCTTGGCTCACGAGCGCAGGCTTCTCTGTCGTCGGCTTCGATTATGCCGAGGATATGATCCGTGTAGCGAAAGACCGTGTGCCGCAGGGGACGTGGCACGTGGGGGACATGACCGCGCTGCCGCCGCTGGGCCCATGCGATGCCATCCTCAGCTGGGACGGTTTTTTCCACCTCACTGTGGCCCAGCAACGCAAGCTCCTCCCCGAATTGCTCGAGCTTCTCACACCGCATGAGAGAATGCTCTTGACCATTGGGGATCAAGAGGGGGAGATCACCGGAGAGGTTTATGGTGACACCGTCTACCACGCCAGCCTTGCGCCCGACGCCTACAAATCAATCATCGCCGCCCATGGCCGTAAGTCGGAACTGGTGATCCGCGACCCGCAAACGGCGGGCCGCACGATACTCTTTGTGTACTGACAGCTTGCGCCTAGGCTTGCATGGTCCAGCCTTCGACGCCCATCGCCGCCTGGCGGAAAGCCTCGGTACGCGTTGGGTGCGGGTGACAGGTGCGCGCCACGTCTTCGGATGAGCCACCAAACGACATGATCACGCACGCCTCGGCGATCATCTCACCAACGCCCGCACCTATCATGTGGACACCGAGCACCTCGTCGGTCTTTGCATCGGCCAGGACCTTCACGAAACCGTCCGTCTCGTGATTGGTTTTTGCGCGGCTGTTGGCGGTGAAGGGGAACTTACCAACCCGGTAGTCAACGCCGGCTTCCTTCAGCTGCTCTTCGGTCTTGCCAACCGAGGCGACCTCAGGATCCGTATACACCACACCGGGGATGATGTTGTAGTCAACGTGGCCATGACCCTTGGCAATCACCTCGGCAACAGCGACGGCTTCTTCCTCCGCCTTGTGCGCGAGCATCGGTCCGGGCGTGCAGTCGCCGATGGCGTAAACACCCTCCGCGCCGGTGCGCCAATGGGCATCGACCTCGATAAAGCCCCGCTGGTTCGGCGTGACGCCCACCGTCTCAAGACCAAGGTTCTCCGTATACGGCTTACGGCCAATCGAGATCAGGACAACGTCGGCGTCAATCACCTCCGCATCGCCGCCCTTCGCCGGCTCAACGGTCAGTTTTGCGCCTTGGTTGGTCCGCTCAATGCCAACAACCTTGGTACCAAGTTTGAACTCCATCCCTTGCTTCTTCAGGATACGTTGGAATTGCTTGGAAATCTCGCCGTCCATGCCTGGCGTGATGCGGTCGAGGAACTCCACCACCGTCACCTTGGCGCCGAGGCGCCGCCAAACCGAGCCCATTTCTAAGCCGATGTAACCGCCGCCGACGACAACCATATGCTCAGGAACGCGCGGCAGGCTCAGCGCCCCGGTCGACGAGACGATCACCTCTTCGTCAATATCGACACCGGGAAGAGAGAGAATGTCCGACCCCGTTGCAATGATGATATTCTTTGTGCTGAGCTCCTCGCGCCCGTCGTTGGTCTCCACAGAGACCTTGCCCGGCCCCTCAATACGGCCCCAACCAAGGTATCCGTCTACGCCGTTTTTCTTAAAGAGGTATTCGATGCCTTGGGTCAGGCCGTCGACCGCCTCGCTCTTTTGCCCCAGCATCCGGTCAAGATCGAGCGACAAGCCCTCCACCTTCACGCCCAGGTCGGCGAAATGCTTGGACGCATGTTCGTACGCCTCCGACGCGTGCAGCATCGCCTTGGACGGGATACAGCCAACGTTGAGGCAGGTGCCGCCAAATTTTCCGGTCTCGCGCTTATCGATGCAGGCGGTCTTCAGACCAAGCTGGGCTGCACGGATCGCGGCGTTGTAACCCCCTGGTCCCCCACCGATAACTACTACGTCGTACTCTTTGGACATGACCGAAACTCCTTGGACACCAAGCTGGTAGGAGCGCGGTTTGGGCGGGTCAACTCTACGAAAGGTTGACGGCTGCTTCTCTGAGCAACAGCCCGCCGGTGATCAGCAGGTAGATGCCAAAGATCGACGACAGCCGCTGTGCCGACAGCTTGTGCGCCAACCGGGCGCCGAGCGGCGCGAAAATCAGTGTGCCGAGAGCAATCCCGAGGAACGCGGGCCCATGGACGAAGCCTAGTGCCCCGCCGAGGGTACTCTGTCCCATTCCGACCAGGACAAACCCCAATGCCCCGGGGATTGCGATGGCCATCCCAAAACCCGACGCCGTGCCAACCGCTTGATGCATCGGCCGCCCCGCCAAGGTCAGCAGCATCACACCTAAGACCCCGCCGCCTATCCCCATCAGCGCCGAAAAGAACCCCGTCAAAACAGCAAGAAGCCTTTGAAGCGCCCCAGAAAAGTCGATGGCCTTGGCGCCGCCATCGTCGGGGCGCAGGCGCTGAACGCCCATCGCGATGGCACCGAGGGCAAAGACGATCACGAGCACCTGGCCGCTGATCACCCGGGCCGCGACGGCACCGAGCACGGCCCCGCCAGCAATAAACGGCCCCCAGCCGCGCAAAATCGAGAAATCCACGGCCCCGCGCTTGTGGTGGGCGCGGATCGACCGGGCTGAAGTCACAATAATCGTCGCGAGTGACGTGCCAACCGCGGTCTTCATGGCGATTTCTGGGTCGGCGCCACCCCCGGTGAACAGGACATAGAGCACCGGCACGATCAGAATGCCGCCGCCAATGCCGAACAGCCCACCAATCGTGCCTGCCGCTGCGCCGGTCACCGCGAGGATGAGAACGTCGATCACTCGGCAGCCACCGCAGCGGCGGAAGGCTCGGCAAGGCCCGCTTCGCGCATAATCGTCAGAAGGTGACCCGGCGCAGCATCACGCGCCTCCTCGCTGATCCGCCGGCGCCAAACCCGCGCCCCCTTCTGCCCAGCAAAAAGGCCGAGCATATGCCGGGCATAGCGCCAAAGGCGCGTGCCGTCTGCTTCCGCTTTCTCAACCACCGACGTCACCACATCAGGCGCTGTCGGAACCGGGCGCGCATCGCCAAAGAAAAGCCGATCTACGTCGCGCAACAGGGCCGGTTTCTCGTAAGCGGCCCGGCCGAGCATCACCCCATCAAACTGGTCCAGATGCGTAACGCCCTCCGCGGTAGACCCGATGCCGCCATTCAACACCACCGTCAGCTCCGGGAAGCGCTGCTTCATCTCAGCCACCAGCGCGTAATCGAGCGGCGGGATCGTACGGTTCTCCTTTGGGCTCAGGCCTTGAAGCCATGCCTTGCGCGCGTGAATGATAACCGTGTCGATCTCGGCTGCGCGCACCGCCTCGAGGAAGGCTGGCAGCGCGACCTTGGGGTCCTGGTCATCGACGCCGATCCGGCACTTCACCGTGACCGGCAGCCCCGTCGCCTGCCGCATCGCCGCGAGGCATTCGCGTACCAGTTCAGGCTCCTGCATCAGACACGCGCCAAAGCGCCCGGACTGGACCCGGTCCGACGGGCATCCGACGTTCATATTGATCTCGTCATAGCCGTACCGCGCGCCGATCCGCGCCGCCTCGGCCATCTTCACCGGGTCGGCGCCGCCGAGTTGGAGGGCGGCGGGCCCTCCGTGGTCAAAGCTCAGAAGATGGTCTTGATCACCGTTCAAGATCGCCTCAGCCGTGATCATCTCCGTGTAAAGCAACGCATGCCGCGTCATCTGCCGGTGAACATACCGGCAGTACCGATCGGTCCAATCGATCATCGGCGCGACAGAGAAACGATGGTGCGGAAGGCTCATTCTTTGCGTGAAGGGGTTCTCGGCTGCGTTGGCAAGCCCTGAGCATCGCCGCGGTTAAGGCAAGCGGAACCAGCCGAGCGCTTCTTCATTGATGCTGCCCAGCCAGACGGTGCCATCACGCTCGCGCACGCCAGTGACATAATGATAGTCCTCGGTGTTGCCGTCGAGGAGATGAACGAGCTTTCCTTCAAGGTCATAGGCCACGACGCGGCAGCAGTCCGGCACCTTCGGCCCGAGGCTCTCGGGAAGCATGCCCATCAGCTTACGGAGGAACAGCGGCATGGCGTGAATTGTGGTGAGGGCCGCGTTTGGCAGAGCGGGCGTCGCGCACCAAACCAAGCCATCGGACCCGATTGACAAATTATCCGGCATGCCAGGGACGTCCGCGAACGTCTCTGCACGGAGCGTATCGAGATCGACGCGATGGATTTTCAATCGCCCGGTCTCAGCGACCAAAACGAAACGCTCCTCCGGGTCCAGCACAACGCCGTTCGCAAAACTCAAACCGTCCAGAAGAACCTCCGGAGCACCGCCCGGCTTCCAGCGCATCAATCGTCCCGTACACGTATTTTCGATGATGTCCTTACGAAAGTCCTGGAGGTGATAGACCTGCGAACTCTCGGAAAAATAGATCGTGCCATCGCGAGCAATCGCAGCGTTGTTGCAAACACCAAAGCGCGCGCCATCGACATCAGCAAGAAGCGTTTCAACCGTGCCCGTCTCGGGATCAACCGCTTGCAGCCCGAGGTCCGCGTTGCAGACCAGGATGCGGCCATCGTCCATCAATTCGCAACCCAGGCCGCGCCCACCGATATCGGCCACCTCTGAAGCCTCACTCTCCCCAGGACGCACACGAAGCAATTTTCCGTCATTGCGCAGTGCTGTGTAAACGGTGCCATCCTCCGTGATCACCGTATCTTCGGGGCCTAGTGCGTGGACCGGGACCCGTGTCACCCGAGGCATTGCAGTTGGGGTCATTGATCGCCCTCCGGAAATCCGCGGAAGTCAACGACATCATCGAGCGGCGCGCGATCCGCGCGCCAGGAATTCACCACGGCACCTTGATCCGCATACCCCAGGGCCATGCCGCAATAGACGACTTCATCCTCATCAAGATCAAAGTGTCCGTGCAAGGTCTTCCTCACCTTCGCCCAGGCCTCCTGCATACAGGTTGCCACTCCTTCCTCCGCTGCGAGTAAGGCGATGGTCTGCATCAGCATACCCATATGCGCCCACTGCCCGTGGCCAAAACTCCTCCGTGTAATGAAAAAGAGGCCGACGGGCGCGCCAAAGAAGGCAAAATTGCTCGCCAGCCAAGCTAGACGCGCCGGTTTATCCTCACGCGGAATACCGAGCGCCCCGTAGAGATCTTCGCCCACCTTAAACCGACGCGAGCGCCACGGCTCCTGCAAATTTGGGGGGTAGATCGGGTACTCATCATCCTCGCCAGCAGGGTTCGCGAACAGCGCCTTTTGCGCAAGCTGGGTGAGCGCGTCTTTTTCAGCGCCTGCGACCACAAGCACCCGCCAAGGCTGGACATTTCCGCCGGACGGTGCACGTATCGCGCGCTCCAGCAGTGCACGGACAGTCTCTTGGTCGACCGGATCATCTTTAAATGCCCGACACGAAAACCGCGCGGCCACTGCTTCACGAACGGACATCATCGTTTTGAATTCTCCAGCTCGGCCAAAACCTCGTCGACGACCTCAAGACTGCGCTGGGCATAGGCTGCTTGCAACGTATGCGCCGCTTTCATATAGCTGACTTCACCGATCGCTTCCCGTAAAAGCTCCGGATGAAGAATATCGCTCGCGCCAAAACCCTCTCCCTCCGGAATGCGGGTCACCTTGAAAATGATCCGATCCGGATGGAAGCCAGCCAGCGCAAACTTCAGCCCCTCCTGGCTCACCCCAACCACCAACTGGTACTCAACCAGAGCCTTCCTGAGCGCCTCACTGTCCAGTGTACTGAGCGCTCCCGAAGATTGCATTTCCACGAACGTCGGCGACGGGCGCGATGGTGCGGAAGCCGATCCCAGCGCATTGATGTAGGGCGCCACCATCTCCGCGCTTAAGGCCGTGTCCCTATCCACCAAAAGCGCAAACAGTGCATCCATATCAGCGGCAAACCCCTCCGATCGCGCGAGATTCTTCTCAAGATCCTCGCGCGCCAGCAGAAAGTCAGCCTCAAGACGTTCGATGAACACTTGCTCCCGCGCCGCCTCGGCCCGCAAGCTGTTCCAATTGCCGAACTGGATGCCCAAAAACACGCCGGCAGAAACGATCAGGAATTCAAGCGCTACAGCGAACCAATTCTGTGTGCGGACAGCACCCGTCAAGCGATCTAAAATCATCCGCCAGCGAACTGCTTGGCCAGCCCGGCGAGCGGCGCCACCATTTTGCCGTAGCCGAGCGCCTTTTCGCTCGAGGCGTTTCCGTCTTTCGCCCGTTTGTACACACCCTGCACAATGCCGGCGAGACGGAACAGATTATAGGCGAAGTAGAAACTGAGATCATCCGGAACATTAACGCCGGTTTTCTCTCGGTACCGATCAATCAACGCCTCTTCGCGTGGGATGCCGAGGCTCTCCAAGTCTTGCCCAACCAAGCTCTCGCCCCGGCTCGGATCAAGCGGGATTTTCCACGACAGGAGATAGTAGGTGAGGTCGGCTAGCGGATGGCCGAGCGTCGACAATTCCCAGTCGATCAAACCCCTCGGCGTCGGTGTATCTTTCGCAAACATGCAATTGTCGAGGCGAAAATCACCATGGATCAGACATGTTCTGTCCCCGGACGGAATATGTTTGGGCAGCCAAGTGATCAGCCAATCCATTGCCTCGAGGTTATCGGTCTCGGAGGCTTTGTACTGCTTCGACCAACGGCCGATCTGGCGCGCGAGATAGTCACCCTCCGGTCCAAAATCGCTGAGGCCCACACCAGCGTAATCAACCGAATGCAGCGCCGCCAGTGTGTCGGTCAATCCAAAATAGACCGCACTGCGCTCATCGATAGGAAGCTCCGTAAGCAGAGGGTTCCAGAAAATCCGACCGTCCATGAATTCCATAAGGAAGAACTCAGAGCCGATCATCTCCGGATCTTCCGTATGGAACAGAATATTCGGAACAGGCACGGGCGTATCTGCTAACGCCGCCATCACCCGCGCTTCGCGGCCAACCTGGTGGGCCGAGCCGAGCAGTTTCCCAGGAGGCTTGCGGCGCAGCACATATTGCTTGCCGCTGGTCGAAATCAGATACGTCGGATTGGATTGGCCGCCCTTGAACTTCTTCACCTCGATGGCGCCTGCGAGATCGGGCACTGCGCTGCCGACCCCTTTTTTCAGCCCCTCAACATCAAAGGCCAAGTGGTCGGGCACATCTCCGAGACCGGCAAAATCGTTGGCCATGTTCCCTCCGGTTTTGACCGCGGGGCCGTTCTGGCCGAGATTGCCGCGCGGTCCAAGAGCCGAGCGTACCTTGCAGCACACCGTGCAGCCCGATCCGGGCCTAGGCTTCGCCCGTCCGCGGAAGAGCCCTAATCTCCACGGTACCCCCCGCGACAAGCACCGGATTCTTAGCCATCAGCTTTTTCGCGTCGCTGAGATCCCGCGCCTCGATGCGAAGATACCCTACAAGAGAGCGCGTGACTTCGGGCAGGGGGTCTCTCTGCCCAAGACAAACACCGTCGCCAATGGCGCTGCCGCCGAGGAAACCGCCCGCGGCGCGGAGGTCTGCAAAGAACGCTTCCCAGGTCGCGTCGTCGACCTCGGCCTGGGCGTCGCCGTGCATGAAACAAATGAACGCGGCCATGGCTTCCTTTCCTTGTTAGCAAAACATGGGCGCAGCCGGTCTCGAAAAATCGTTCCGGCCGCAGTCATCACGTTTGCGATATCGGCGACCCGACCAATGGCGCTCTTCGCGCACTCCGCGCAAATAAAGCGGCGATGCAACGCGTTAAATTCCGCGTGAGCGCGATCGACCACCAACAACGCGAATGTAAGGCGTTGGCGCAAGGTGAAAACGGAGTTAACCTTCACGCAATGGTTGGTGCTCGCCTCTCTCCTTTTGCCTTTCGACCAGGCCTAAACGTAGTGCGTTTTCTGGCACTTACGGTTTTTCTGACGACTGGATTAGGGGAGCTCGTCCACGCGCTCGAAGAGTGCGAAGACGAGCATGGACTGGCATCACATGTCTGTGCGCTGTGCTCCGCGCCGGCAACCTCCGACGATGAAGCCCCAAATCCGAATGTGTTGAGCGAATTAGTGGTCCACGTGGCGCGAGCTTTGGAGACCAATTCCCGCTTAACGGTCCCACGACCGCCTAATCTATGCCGTGACCGACACCGACCGCGCGCGCCCCCGCCCCTGGCTTGATTTGCGAAGACCAACGTTCATCAAATCAGGACACAAACCATGCAAACGAATTCGTACGCGCCCCCTAAGAGCTCGAGGGGCAGCGCGACCAACGGGCGGCTCACCCGCAACGATCAGGTGGTCCTCGCTTGCCTCCAGCGCCATAAGCGCCCGATGAAAGCCTACGACTTGCTCGAAAGCCTCCGCCACGAAGGCATCAACGCACCAATGACGGTCTACCGCGCGCTGGGTCGCCTCACCGGGCACGGTAAAGTTGTGAAGATCGAGTCGATCAACGCGTTCTATGCTATCCCTGAGGATGGCCAGCAGGGCGTCGGGGCGTTTTTTATCTGTGCTAAGTGCGGGACCATTGCGTTCAGAATGCTTGATCCTGATGCCGTGGCAAACCTCGCTGACGGGCTAGATGTCGAAGGCGCCTCAATCGAGCTGAGGACCGGCTGCATGCCCGATGGCGACGATATTCTCTCGGGCTCTTGTTCTTAATCGACGCGATGACCATCCACGGTCATCGTTCATGTTGGCGGGGCACGTCAGCCGCATTGCAAGCATTTGGGGCTTCGCATTTCTAACATCGTGCAGTCTCGCGGGCCATCGGGCAGACCGCGTGCACGCCCTTCGCGATAGGCGACGCTCCGCGTTGCAAAGCGCAGCTACGTCAACGCTCCACGCGACACACGTCGAGCCAAGCCTCCATCAGACTTCTGCGTCCCTGTCTTCTCGCGTACCACCATTGCCTCGGATCGCCCCTATGACCGACCCCCGCTCATCTTTCGACGACCTCTTCAACGATCCCCGGCACGCGGCTGACTACGCCGACGGGCCCGCACGGTTCATGCCGGGCTATTTCGACGTCCAGCGAATGGCGAGCGTTCTCATCCGTGAGCGGATTTCCGAGAAGGCCTCCATTCTCGTGCACGGCTCGGGCGGCGGGCTAGAGCTCGAAACGTTCGCGAAGCAGAACCCAGGATGGTCGTTCGTCGGCGTCGATCCAGCCAAAGCGATGTTGGACGCCGCCGCTGCACGCCTCGAGCCGGTCAAAGACCGCATCCACCTGCACCACGGATACATCAACGACGCGCCGAAAGGCCCCTTCGATGCGGCAACCAGCTTACTGACCCTCCATTTCCTGGAGCGGGAACTCCGTAGGGAGACGATCAGCCAGATTAGAGAGCGGTTGAAACCTGGCGCTCCATTTATCGCCGTTCATTGCAGCTTCTCGCAGGTCCCCGAGGAGAAGGAGCGCGTTCTTCTTCGGCACCGCGCATGCGCGATCGCAGGCGGTGTGGCGCCAGACGTTGCTGAACAAGGTCGCGCCGCGATTGCGAACGACATGCCTATCCTTGACCCCGACACAGACGTTCGCATCCTGCGCGACGCGGGCTTTGACGACGTGCACGAATTCTATTCCGCATTCACGTGGCGCGGCTGGGTCGGATACGCGGCGTAGGCCCGTTAAAGATCGATCCGTACACTTGCATCCTCGAACCCGAGCACGATCAATCTTACGCCTGGCGCCTCAGCACGGCGGCCAGCACAAAAGGCACGCCGTGACTTAAGCGCCCGCCACCCTCGCAAAAGATCGCCGCGAAGGCTCATCCCTTTATATCCCGCGTCAGGGGAACGCTTTTCGACGAAGCGCGTTTCACTCTGTTCAAGCGAGAAAGGGACTTCCGGTGATCAAAGCACTTCTCCTCGGCTCCATCGGCGTTGTGTCTGAAACAAGCGAGATCCAGCGGCAGAGCTACAACGCGGCCTTCCGCGAAGTCGGCCTCGCGTGGGATTGGGACGCCGAGACCTACAAAGAACTGCTCGTCGCGGTGGGCGGAAAGGAGCGCCTTTCGCTTCTGTCCCGTGCCACGACCGGCCAGCTTGACGCCGAAACGATCGACACGATCCACACGCGGAAGACCGAGATCGCCTGCGACCGGGTCCTCAAGGAAAAGCCGCCCCTGCGCCACGGGGTGGCGCCGCTGCTCCGCTATACAAAGAAACATGGCCTGAAGAGCGGCTTTGTGACGAGTACCTACCGCCCCAACATCGACGCGATCATCAATGCGCATACGGACGTCTTTGACCACTACCCGTTCGACGTGGTGATCTCGAAGACAGATGTCGCCGCGGGCAAGCCCGCTCCGGATTGCTACGTCGAGGCCCTGCGCCAGCTCGATCTTGAGCCAAGCGAAGTGGTGGCGGTTGAAGACACCGCGGCCAGCGCGGTTGCGGCCAGTCGCGCCGGGTTGAAGGTGATCGCCACGCCGGGCGCCTTCGCAGCAGGACAAGACTTCTTCATGGCCGACCTCGTCGTGCCCGCGCTCGGCAATGACACCCGCGTTGCCGACGACGTGATGGCCTTCTTGGCCGCGATGCGATGAAGCTGATCCCAATCGCGCCTTTCGGTGTACAGATTGATCAGCTGAACCTAGCGGAGCCGCTCGCAGAAGACACCGCTTCACGCATCAAGCACCTCCTCGCTGACCATTGCGTAGTCGTCTTCCGCGACCAGCATGCCCTGACCGACCAAGGCTTCCTCGACGTCTTGTCGAACCTCGGTACCCTGACGTTCACCCAAGGCGAAACGCCCGTCCCCGGCGCGCCGCAGCTGAACCTTGTTACCAACGTGGGGCGCACGACGAAACCGCGGAGCGTTTTTCACACCGACACCAGCTACGTCACCAAGACCCCTGCCTATACAGCGCTGCGTATCGTCACCGTTCCGCAGGCGGGCGGGGACACGTTATTTACAAATCAGTACACCGCCTTCGACACCCTGCCCGCGCGGATAAAAAACGCGCTCACGGGTGCGCGGGTCCTGCATCAGGTCACAGGCCTCGATACGGCGACACTTGAGGAGACTGAGACGTGGCACGACCTTGTCCGGCGCCATCCCCTCAACAACCGCCCCGCGCTCTACCTCTCGACGCCCGAACGCTGCGTCGCCCTATCGACGATGCCAGGGGTCCAAGGCCAGAGGGTCATCAAGGCGCTCTACCAGCACGCGATCCGCACCAGGAGGCTGCTTCGGCATCGCTGGCGCGCGGGGGACGTCGTGATGTGGGACAACCGATGCACCATGCACCGCGCTGACCACAGCGACGTGATCGGCGACAGGACGCTGCACCGCGGGATGACCCTCGCGTCGGCGTGACAACCGCCAGCGCATTGGTCCTCGCCCGCCAAAACCTTACATCACCTGAGGTAACGCGAGGAGCATCAGCAATGGCAGAGGCTTATCTCAATGCGGTCGGAACGGCCTGGCCCGAGCACGAGGTCCATGGCTGCTTCAAGGAGTTCGCGCGCAGGCAGATCGCCGGACGGCGACAGGTCGTCCTCAACCGCATGCTCGCGCGCTCAGGCATATCAAAACGCTGGTCAACCTTACGTCCCAGCACCACAGAAGCGGGTGTCGATGACGAGGGGTTCTACACCTTCGGCGCATTCCCACCGACGAGCGCCCGGATGGCGCGGTACGATGCCTTCGCCACAGCAACCGCCGCGCACGCGGTCGAGGACCTGGGCGTTATCCCCGGCGATATAACGCACTTGCTCGTTACGTCGTGTACGGGATTATCGGCGCCTGGCGTCGACCTTCAGCTGATCGATGCGCTCGGCCTGTCGCGGTCGATTGAGCGGACGCTGATTGGCTTCATGGGGTGCTACGCAGGCATCACTGCCCTGCGCCTCGCCCGCCAGATTGTTCGCGGCGAGCCTGACGCTAAGGTGCTGATCGTCTCCATTGAACTCTGTACACTGCATCTTCAGGAGACGGATGATCTGGAAAAGATCCTTTCGTTCTCAATCTTCGGCGATGGCGCCGCCGCTTGTCTTGTCACCTCTGACGCCTCGGGGGTCCGGCTTGACGAACCGGTGACCGCCACCCTCCCCGCCGCAAAGGATCTCATCCGCTGGAACGTCGGCGACCAGGGGTTTGACATGGTCCTGTCCGGCGAGACGCCCGCCGCGCTTGCCGAAGGGCTGCCCCGGGCAATCCCCTTCATCGCACCCGATGGGACCGACGCTGTCGACCATTGGGCCGTCCACCCCGGCGGTAAGTCCATTCTCGACGCCGTCGAAAAAGCGCTTGCCCTCAATCCAGACGCCCTTGAGACATCCCGCGGTGTACTGAACGACTTTGGCAATATGTCATCGGCGACCGTGCTCTTCGTTTTGAAAGACATGCTGCACGCTGGGGTCCGCAGCGGTGAACGGGGCGTCGCGATGGCCTTTGGACCCGGACTGACGGCAGAGACCATGCGGTTTTCAGGCTGCGCCTGACATGCGCTCTTTCTCCCGGCGGGCCGAACCCGATGACCTGCCCGAGAAAATGGATGGAGAAACATCGCTCGACGTCTATCGCGGTACACTGAAGAGTCTCGCGCGGGTCAACGCCCTCACCTTTGGCAGCAGGCCGCAGCTCTCGTTCCTTGAGCGCGCGATCGCGCATCATACCGGCGACACCCCGTTGACGATCGTCGATATCGGTTCGGGCTATGGTGACGGCGCCCGGGCCATGGCAACTTACCTCAAGAAACGGAAGATCCCTGCCCGGATTATCGGTGTCGATCTCAATCCCCATGCCGCGCAGTCGGCCAGCGAAGTCCCGTTCGACGGCGGCGCGCTGATCGAGCTTGAATGGGCGACGGCTGATGTCTTCGATTATATCAAAACCGCTGGTGCACCCGATCTGATCGTCAGTGCACTGTTCTGTCACCATCTCAATTCGCCTGACCTGCCAGACTTCTTGCGCTGGATGGATCGCAGCGCAAAACGGGGATGGCTGATCAACGATCTCTACCGCAGCAAGGTCGCGGCTATCGGGTTTGGCGTGCTCACCACACTCTTCCGCTTTCACCCTTATGTCCGCCACGACGGGCCCGTCAGTTTCGCCCGCTCGTTCCGTAAGCCGGACTGGATCCAGCTGCTCAGCGAGGCGTCGATCGAGGGCGCAGAGATCGCGATCAAAGCGCCGTTCCGGATGTGCATCGAGAAACATGTCTGAACGCGAAGCTATTGTCATCGGCGGCGGCCTGGCGGGCAGCACCACGGCCATCCACCTCGCCCGCGCCGGCAAAGACGTGCTCCTCCTCGAAAAAAGCCGCGGCCCCCACGACAAAGTCTGCGGAGAATTCCTCTCCGGTGAGGCCTTGCAGGAGCTGCGCCGCCTTGGCGTGGACCCCAAGGACCACAACGCCCACGCCATCGACCGCGTCACCATTTCTGCCGCCGACAAGCATGCCGAGGCGCGCCTTCCCTTCGAAGCATTGTCTCTGACCAGGCGAACGCTGGACGAATTGCTCCTCAAACGCGCCGAGGCCGAAGGCGTGGACGTGCAACGCGGACAAATCGTGACCGGCGTATCGGGAAAGACCATCAGCCTACGCCATTCTGAAAAAATCAACGGACGCTCTGTCGTCATCGCAACAGGGAAACACGACGTACGCACCCATAAACGTCCCGAAGGCGTCCACCATGGCCTCGTGGGCCTTAAAGTCTTTGCTCCGCCTACCCCCGAACTCGGAAAGGTGCTTCAAGGGACGGTCGCCATCGATTTTTTCCCCGGAGGCTATTGCGGGTTTCAGCTGGTCGAAGATGGCCGCATCAATGCCTGCATGGCCGTCGAAAAGGGCGCCATGGGCGATGCGACGGAGCCGCTCGCGGTTTTTCGAAAGCTCGCGGAAACATCGGCGCTGGCTGACGCGATCCTCAAAAACGGAACCGACGGCCTTCGCCTCATGGCGATCGCGAACATCCCCTACGGCCTCGTACGTACACAGACGAACGATACCTATTACGTTGGTGACCAGGCCGCTGTCATACCATCCTTCTGTGGAGAAGGAATGGGGATTGCGCTGCGCAGTGGACGCCTCGCGGCGGAGGCAATCCTCGCGGGCGAAGGCCCCTCAGATTTTCAGGCGCGCTTTGCCAAGCTCGTCGCCCGGCGCGTGGGATGGACCGCGGAGCTTTCGCGGCGGCTCACCCGCCCTGCGCTCCAATCCCTGGCGGTCTCAGCCGCGGCTGCCGCACCGTGGGCCGTCACCCGCCTCGCCGCGCTCACCCGCACGCCCAACACAAGTGCTCTGCTCACGAACGAAATGCACTAGCCTCTGCGCCCGAGGCCGCTGAACGCACCTCACCGGTGGAAAGCGAGACCCAGCAACGTCCAAAAAGTTGGTGTGCGGACAGCAAATCGTGCAGACCATCGACCCGATACGGAGTCCGATTTTGATGCACAACATCACACGGAAATCAATTTCCAACGCAAATCTTAACATGAATCGGTGCGAATAATTCTTTGCAGCAACGAACCCATGGGCTTCGGTGGCCACCGAAATGACGTTATCAGCGAGCAGCGGGATGGCGCGCAAATCGCGCCCCGTAGCTTTCTTGCTCGTCTCCACCAGCACGCTAGCACTCGCGTGCACCCCAGGGTTCGCGCAAGAGGCACCGGCCTGCGACGTTGCGGGAGAAGAAGACATTATCGTTGTCGAAGGCGTACGGTACTCGGACGCTGTGACGCCGCTCACGGGCGCTCCTGCAGAGATCCGCGAAATTCCAAACAGCATAACGGTGTTGACCGACGAAATCATCGAAGACCAAATCATCACTGGTTTCAACGATGTCTTGTGAAACGTAGCTGGTGTCAGCCTTTCTGCCGATAGAGATATCACGGTAGGCGGCAACCAAGTATCGTTGCGCGGTTTGCGCGATGGCGCCGTACCAAGCCTGCTTCGTGAAAACAGTCTCCCCGGCGGCCTGGTCTACAGGCCTGATCCGTATGCTGTGGAACGGATCGAAGTGATCAAACGCCCCGTCGCAATCGCGGGCGGGGGCGCTTCGGTTGGCGGCTTGATCAACCGGCAATTGAAAGTCGCGGACGGCGAACAGCACTGCGAAGCGATCTTAACCGCAGATCCGTTCGGATTTTTCCGCGCGGGTGTCGATATCGGGGGTGCATTCGATCCAGCTGGAAACACCTCTGGCCGCCTTGTTGTGGTCGGCGGCGCTGGCGACGGAGAGCGCGACCGAGAATCGAATGAAAACCTTCACGTCCTCGGTTCGCTTCTCTTCAACATCGGCGCCAACACCCAGTTCACCCTTCAAGCGCAGGTTGTTGACCGCGGCGGAAATCCAGCCAACGGGGTCGCAATCGATCCACGCAGCGACGGCTTACCCGATCTTGATCGGACTCAGAGCCTCATCCGCGATGACGATGATGTTTTCATCGATCAGCAGCATTATTCAGGCCAAGCCGATTTGGTGCATCAGTTTCTTGACGACCTGACCCTGACCGCAAGGGTCGGCTATGCAGAAACCGATGGCGACCAGGTCCAGATCTATCCTTTCACGTACTCAGGCCTTGATCCTTCTGGCGAAATTAACGTCTACGCTGGTTATACAGACGATGATTACACGCGCTTCGCAGGGGACATTTTCCTGACCAAGACATTCAATCTATTCGGTCAAGAAAGCGCGATCGTCGGAGGCATCGATTATTTTGAACAGCGTCAGGATTTTCTCCGGACGTTCAACTTTCTTGGCACCGAGAACCTCTTCGATATCTCAACCCCATTCAGCGCCCCTGACACGGTTCAGGAAGAAATCGTCTTCATCGACAACGAAACTGCGCTCGATCAGTTTGGCGCCTACCTCCAAGTCGTCCTCAGGCCCACGCCGCAACTGACTCTGAACGGCGGCGTGCGCTACGACACATTCGACCAAGACTCTGAGGTCGCTCGGAGAAACGTCGGGGGCGATGGCAATGCAGGTTCAATCGGTGCGAGCGCTAACGAGGTCACTTGGCGCGCCGGTGCGAGCTATCAGGTCACCCCTAGTGTCACCGCCTACTGCAGTTACGCCACGTCATTTTTGGCGAACGCGTTCTCGTTGACCGCCGACAACAGCTTCATTGACCCCGAGCAAGGTGAGCAATTCGAAGTCGGTCTCAGGACTTCCCTTTTTGATGACCGTCTCAATGCAACCGTTGCGGCCTACACGATCGACCGCATTGGTGTGCCCATCTTTGACTTCGACAATTTCGGTTTCTTCGTTCCGGGCGGTGAGGGTTCGTACGACGGTATCGAAGTGGAGTTGGCAGGCGAACCGATTGAAGGCCTGCGCATTCTTGGTGCCAACGCATACCTTGACGCGCAAATTACTGAGGACGGCGATCCGAACACGGGCAACCTCACGATCAACGTTCCAGATCACCGGCTGTCTATTTTCAGCAGCTACGAGTGGCAAGAAGGCCCGCTGAAGGGCTTTGGCGTTGGCGGACGTGTGGAGTACCAGAGCGAAGCTCCGTTCATTACGGCCGAAGACCCGGGATTAGCGCCCTCTTTCGTAACCCTCGACCTGACCGCGTTTTACCGGGATATCTTACCCGGAGCCGACCTGCACGTTTACGCTCAGAACGTAACGGACGAGACCTTCTACCCTGTTGGTGGTCAGCCTACTGGGTTTGGCGGCTTTGGGTCCGTTCGAACCGCAACGGCATCTCTCGTTTGGGGTTTCTAGCGCGCTAGGGGCGGCGGCGACGTCCGCGTTGCCGCCCGCTTATTTGGCTTTCCGTCGAGCCAGACTGACTGGGCGATTGTCCGTACTCAGCGGTCAGGTGCCAGCGACCACCAATGCGGTCCGCATAAAGTTCGTCTACGGCCTATTGGCAAAACACCCGCAACGCATCCTGCGGCAGGCCAGCCACGCGCTCTATACTTTGAGGGCTTCGATCAACGGGCCGAGGTGCTTCTCATACCGCCGCCATTTGCCCGCGGAGCTTCTGTAGATCGGTTGGCGCACTTGCCAGCGGCTTGGTGTCCGCACCGCCCGGTCGGACTGATGAAAGGCCAGAGCGTCTTGATGCCAGTCGACCCCAACGAAGACGCAGAGTTTTCCCACACAGGCCGCGAAGGCAAAAAAAGGACAGGGTTCGTCCCCCGTAGCCGATAGCAGATATGGTGGGCGCAATATCCTCAGTAAACGGACCGAAAACCTCGCGAAAGTCAACGAACGTCCCCGAGGGGTCGAGCTGCTCTGAAAACCAGCGAACGCTGATCACTTGACCACAGCAGGGTCGACCACTTTTGCGACTTCGGCGCGGCGGCGACGGCTCACAGGGACGCTCAGGCCCGAAGCCAGTTCGACGGCATAGGCCGCTCCGTCCTTCCGGAGCGAGCACACGGCTGACCGCGCGACCCACCATGATCGATGGGTTTGGATGCCGGGTATCCCGACGACGCAGCGCATCGCATCATCAAACGTGATGGTCACCAGCGCCGTGCCTTGCGCGGTATGCACCCGGACATAGTGCCCCTCCGCTTCGAGAGCGAACGGAGCGGTGCCGCGCAACGCGACGGGAAGCTTTTCCGTCAAGAATTGGATCGCGTCGCTGCCGGCCCGGCTTGATGCATTGTTCAAGAGGCGCTTGGCGATCCAAATGGTGGGCAGCACGACAAAGGCGGTGATCAGCACATGGCCCACGAAAAAGTCGGACCAGCCGGTCGGGAAATAGCTGCCCATCGTCCTGTTGAAGAACGCATGCAGCACCACAAGGAAGAAAGAGTTCGCAACCGAGAACGGCACCATCGTGAACAATTCGCTGCGTTCTTTTGGCCAACCCGGGATCAATCGCGCTCCGGCGCTGTCAATGGCCCACCACAAGGCGAAGCTCACAGGCATGACGATGAGCCAATATGTCAGGCGTGCTGATACCGGCGCGTAGGAATAGGTCCCAAATGGCCCGATTAAAGCTGCCCCAACCCCGAGGATAAGCGACAACAGCCACGCGTAGGTCGGCTGGCCAAGAAATGTGCTCCCTGAAGGGGATACCGTTTGTGCTGCACCAACGGTCATCGACCACCATACGTGCAGTTTTCCGAGCCGTTCCTGCATTCGTCCTTCCTTTCGTTAACGCCATGGCGAACCGTCTGTTGGTGAGCGCGCTCACGGTTCTGAGAGCACATAGAGGCAACAAAAATGATGGCGAGAGACGATAGGACAAGGTGGCGCGCTGCGGCGTGCGGAGCTTCGTTGGCAGTGGCGGCAGCGTTGCTTTCCGGAACGGCGGCCGCGGAGACCCATACGATCGAGGTCACATTCACAAACATCGAAAGCACCACGGGACTGATTTGGGCCAGCCTCTGCACCGAAGCCGAATTCGAGAACTTGGGTGAAGAACCGTGCGGCTTCCTCGGGCGCGTCGATGCCGAAGAAGGCGCTGAGATGACGTTCGAGAACATCCCCTCGGGGACCTACGCCATCAGCGCGTTCCACGACTCGAACGCCAACCAGCGGCTCGATTTCAACAGCCGCGGCATCCCGGATGAGCCAACGGGGAACAGCGGCAACGCACGCGGATTTTTCGGTCCGCCGGCGTTTTCGCAGATGAAGTTTACGCTCAGGGATCGGAACGCGGGGCGCCCGCGAACGTTCAAAATCAAAATGATGACGAATGACATTCCCTAATGCCGAGGTCATCGAGAAGGGTGTCGGCGGCGGGAAGCATCCTGGCCGCGGTCACGGGCCCCTTGTTCGCTGCGGTCAGCCAGGGGCATGCCCAGGGGGCGGACCCTGAAATCGAAGCAGCTGGGGATGATGATGTCATCGTCGTCGATGGCGCGAGCCGCCGCGGGGCGACCCTCAGCGATATTGAGCCTGAGCTTGTGCTCACGGAAGCCGACATCGCCGCCTACGGAGTAACGACGTTCTCAGAGCTGCTGGCGATTATCGCGGCGGAGACATCCAGTGGGCGGGGGCGCCGGCAGGAGCCGCCCGTCCCGTTGATCAACGGACGCCGCGTTGCGGGTTTCCGGGAGCTCGATAATTATCCTGTCGAGGCGATTGCGCGCGTGGAAGTCCTGCCGGAGGAAGTGTCCCTCGAATACGGGTTCTCGCCCAACCAACGGGTGATCAATTTCATCCTGAAGCCGAACCTCCGCATCGTGCCGCTGAACAATCGGATCCAGAGTTCGTCAGACGGCGGAAGTGTTGGGCAGACGACAAACTTGACCAATTTCTTCGTCAATGGAGAGCGCCGGCGGAGCCTCAGCGGGACCTTCACCACGGCGCCGACGATCCTCGAAACGGAGCGTTCGATTACGCCGATCGATAGCCCCGAGGCGCAACGGTTTCGCGCCCTGACCCCGGAACTTCAGGAATGGGATTTGGGAGCGACGTGGAGCCGCGGCTTCGGCGTTGGCGGCGTCGCGACGTTCAACGGTGCCTATGACAAGACGGAGAGCACGTTCCGTGTCGGACAACTCTTCTCCGTACCAGGAGAAGTTGCGCTCCAAACGCGGGATGCAGAAAACGCCTTTCTCGGATTATCCGTGAACAGCGGTCTTTCGAAGAACACCTGGTCCTTCGCTGCGCGCGTTGAGCATGACAACAGCCAAATCCTCACCGACCCTCTTCTCGGCGCATCCCCAGACGCCACTGAGGGCAAGCGATCGGGCACCAACGCGACCGCGGATTACATCCTCAACCGCCGCCTTTCCTCGTCAGAGGCTGGCCCGACAACGCTCTCTGCGACAGTCAGTGTGGCTTCGGAAAACCAAACGTCGGTCGCGCTCAGCGGCATGAACCGCAGCGAAATCGAGCTCGACCGTCAGTCGGCGTCACTTCTTGCCAGCCTCAACCGACCATTGGACATTCGGCGCGGGGCATACGGAGATATTATTCTCAACGCGAACCTGAAAGTGGCAGAACTCTCTGACGTCGGCACGCTGATCAGCACGGGGGCCGGTATCACCTGGCGACCGGTCCAGCGTGTACAGATCATCGCGTCCTATAACCAGGAAGAGGAGCCGAGGCCCCTCGATGAAATCGCTGCGCCGCGGATTGAGACACCGCAGTCCGAGGTCTTCGACTTTGCGCAGGGCGCGAGCGTTCTGGCTACCGTGATCTCAGGGGACAACCCCGATATCCGGTCGGATCGCCGCCGCGTGGCCAAAGTATCCTTACAGGTCAAGCCATGGGAGAAGCGGGAGTTCACACTGAACACAGATTATACGACGAACGTGATTGACGGCGAGGCGCGGGTGTTCTCTGTACTGACGGAAGCGTTCGAACAGGTCTTTCCTGATCGGGTCATACGCGACGAAAATGGAGCGCTGCTCGCCTTTGACCAGCGGCCGGTGCGCGTCGACACGTCGGAACGCAATCAACTCCGCACCGGGATCAACTGGTCAAAACAGCTAAAGGCCGTTCGCCTCAACCCCAACCGTCGGTCGACCCGGCGGCGCAGCGGCAGGCCTGGCGCCATCAGAGCATCCGTGTACCACCGCTGGACGTTGAAAGACGAGATCGACCTAGGTGGTGGCCTCGCTCCACTTGACCTCCTCGGCGGGGATGCGACCAGCCGCTTCGGCGGCACACCAGAGCACGCCATCGACGCTACGATGTACCGATGGAACAACGGATGGGGCGTGTACGCCAGTGCCCGTTATCGGAGCGGTACAGAAATTCAAACGGGTGCGGATGTTCTCGAGTTCTCCGACAACCTCAATGTGATCCTGAGTGTTTCCTACGAATTCAATTTCTCGGATTGGATGCTGGATCGCTTCGGATTTCTTGACGACACGCGGGTGACCTTCGGTGTTGCAAACCTTCTCGACGACGTGGTCGAGGTGAGAGATGCAAACGGCGATGTGCCCCTAGCCTTTCAGCCGGAGCTTATCGATCCGGTCGGGCAAGGGTGGCGGTTTGAGCTACGGAAGCGTTTTTAGAGCGATTTTCAGCGACCCCAAGGCTGCATGCTCCAGACGTCTGCGCGCGCTGACCAGCTGCCCCCCCATCGCGCGAAAACAATCAAGCATGGCGCGGCATCTCCCCACTCTGGTAATTTATTGACCATCGTGATGAATACGCGCGTCAGTTCAGGCCGCGGCAGGAGCATTGCGCGCGTCCACCCTAGGGATATGAGTTGCCTGACCGCCGAAGAGAGCGGCAGGCTATGGAGGAGTGATCCATGAAAAATTTCGCCGCCACGGTTTCAGCCATCGCCGTGATCACCGCGCTCACAGCATGCGGAAGCAGCGATGAGACCGAAGGCACAACCGACGCCGTTAAGGATGATCAGATCGAGATCAGTGCTTCGGAGCTCGAGGGCAACCCGTTCCTTCAGCAGTGGGAGACACCCTACGGCCTCCCGCCTTTCGCGGAAATCAGCGACGAGGATTACCTGCCCGCCATCAAAGCCGGCATCCTCGCCCTGCGTGCCGACATCGCCGCGATCGCCGACAACGATGAGCCCGCAACCTTTGAGAACACCATCGTCGCGTTGGAGCTTGCCGGGGCGCAGCTGAGCAAGGTCTCCAGCACCTTCGGCAACATCACGGGCACCGACACCAACGACGACCTCCGCGCGCTTGAGGCTGAGATCTACCCGATGCTCACCCGGGAATACACCAAGATCCAGTTCAATGAGAGCCTCTTCGCCCGTGTGAAGGACGTCTACGGACAAAAGGATACGCTTGGCCTCGACGAGCAAGATGCGCGCCTTCTCGAGCTGACGTATCGCGGGTTCGTCCGGTCGGGCGCTAACCTCGATGAGGAGACCAAGGAGCGGGTTGCCGAGATCAACGAAGAGCTTTCGAGCCTGACCACCGCGTTTGGCCAAAACCTCCTCGCGGCGACCACAGGCTTTAAGCTTGAAATCACCGATCCCGAACAGCTTGGCGGCTTGAGCGACAGTTTCAAAGCTGCGATTAAGGTCGATGGCGAAGACAAGTGGGTCGTTGGCCTCAACCGCTCGCCGTTTGAGACCTTTATGACCCAGTCGACGAACCGCGAGCTGCGCAAGCAGCTTTTCGACGGCTACCATTTGCGCGCCTCCTCTGGTGAAAACGACAACGGTCCGGTGGCGATCAAGATCGCCCAGCTGCGCGCCGAACGAGCTGAGCTGATGGGCTATCCGTCCCACGCCCACTACCAGCTCGAAACCCGGATGGCGAAGACGCCCGAGGGTGCCGAGGAGTTCCTCCTCCGCGTCTGGCGTCCCGGCCTTGAGCGCGCTCGGGAAGAGCTCGCGGACATCCAAGCTCTGATCGAAGCGGACGGCGATGACTTCACCGCCGCTGGCCACGACTGGTGGCACTATGCCGAGCGTGTCCGCCAGGATCGCTACGCGTTCGACGACGCCGCGCTCGCCCCCTACTTCGAGCTTAACGCCGTTCGTCAGGGTGCGTTCGATGTCGCCACCACGCTCTTCGGTATCACCTTCGAGGAAGTCGACGTTCCAACATGGAACCCAGTCGTCACTTCCTACGATGTGAAGGCTGCGGACGGCACCCATCTGGGCCTCTTCCAGATGGATATGTACGCGCGGGACTCCAACCAGGGCGGCGCGTGGATGAGCGACTACCGCGGCGCTTCCGACGTCAATGGCGAGACGATCCGGCCGCTGGTCACGAACAACATGAACCTGATCGCGCCGCCTGAGGGTGAGCCCACTCTTATGCGGTTCGACGAGGTCGAAACGCTGTTCCACGAGTTCGGCCATGGCCTCCACGGCCTGATGACCCAGATCCGCTACGAGAATTTCTCGGGCGTCGACGGCCCGCGGGACTACACCGAGTTCCCGGCCCAAATCCTTGAGCACTGGGCTGGCGAAGAGCAGGTGCTCGCCGAGTATGCCACGCACTACGAGACCGGCGAGGTCATCCCCGCCGCGCTGGTCGAGAAAATGCGCAACGCCTCGACCTTCAACCAGGGCTTCAAGACCACGGAGTTCATCGCCGCTTCGCTCCTCGACCTAGCCTGGCATTCGCTGAGCCTTGAGGAGGCGAACGCCATCGAAGACGCCGCAGCGTTCGAACGCGAGGTCCTCGAAGGCTACGGCCTGATCCCGGAGATCGAGCCGCGCTATCGCTCGCAATATTTCTCCCACATCTTCGCAGGTGGTTATTCGGCCGGGTACTATGCCTATCTGTGGTCGGAAATTCTTGATGCTGACGGTTTTGTGGCCTTCCAAGAGGCAGGGGACATCTTTGACCCGGTTCTCGCGGGACGCCTCAAGAAGTGGGTGTACGAAGCAGGCGGCCTTCGTGAAGCCGATGAGCTTTATCGCCTCTTCCGCGGCAAGGATCCGGAGATCGAGCCTCTCCTCGAAATCCGCGGCCTAGCGGGCGACTAAGATTTTCGCGAACCGACGCTCCGTTAAAGGAGCCCCTCAAGGCTGCGCGTGAGGAACCACCAACTGCCTGTCGCGGCGATCAACACCGCGGCAGGCTGAACAACGTACCGCCGATAGCTCTCGGGCCGGGTCAAGAACTCGCGCTTGATGTAGAGACCCACAAAATAGGCGACAAAGACCACGGCAAGCTGACCAATCTCGACGCCGATGTTAAAGCCGAAGAGCGCAGGCCAGAACTGCTCCGTTGGCAGACCGATCTCACTGATGAACCCGGCAAACCCCATCCCGTGGAAGAGGCCGAAGCCGAAGATGATCAGATAGCGCCAGCGCCTGATGTCTTTGAAGATCAGTGTCTCCACGGCCACGAACGCGATCGAAAGCGCGATCAGCGGCTCCACCACCGATGCTGGCGGCTGGATCACCCCGGCCGCCGTGAGGCCAAGGGTTGCGGTGTGGGCAACGGTGAAGGTTGAGATCTGCAAGACCAGCTCACGCAACCTCTGCGATGACAGAAACAATGCCAGCACAAAGAGAATATGATCCGTACCCCCTGGAAGAATGTGCTGTACACCGATCTTCAGGAAGTACCACGCGGCTCCCAACGCCGACAGCGGCTCGCCATCCTCGCTGAGGAGCGGTTGCGTTAGTTCAGCTGCCGACCGGTTGATTTCAGCAAGCTGTCGGCAGAGGGCCGGATTGATCGTCGAACCGGGGCCGCAAATCTCATCCTCGGGGTGGGCTAGAACAGCTTCGAAGCCGCCGCCCGCGGCCCACACCATCACGGCGACAAGCGCCCATCGAACACCTACCAACACATCATATGTCCTACCGTGGCGCGCTTCGACTTCCGCCCTCATTCTTGAACTCCCCGCGATGACGCCGCTTTACGGCGCACCCTTCCGACCTAGTGTGTCAGTTGGGATAAAGTCCGTCGTCCTATCCGAACAGAACGCCGCCGGCATGTCAAAAGAGCTTCGTCTACGGATGGCCTGGCGCATCGCATGCCTCTGGCTCCGAGCAACTCCAGCCCGGAAAACAAAAGTCTATCCGTGGGGTCCCACATGCCATCACTTGGGTTCTTTGAAAGTCCATAGGTGTGGCGCCGGGTGTCAATGCAATTCGTCCTGAAACTCAATCGCTTGCGACAAGTCCGCTTCACAGCATCGATGGCACATGATCTTTCCCGGGCCGTCATCCCCAACGCCGCCGACAAGCCGAAGCGTGCCCACACCTGGCTCAACGCGGATGCCTTGCCCCGCCCGCAACGGCGCGCCCAAGTCGGGAAAATGCTGGGTCACCAAACCGGAGAGCACCGAGTCGCGGGTCACGCCATAGCTAAGCGTGTCATCGGCGGTGAAATGGATCTCGTCAAACGAACCAGCAGCACGCTGACTGTTCGCCTGTGAACGCCATCCCGTCCCGACCGACGCGACCCACCCTTGAACAAGTATTCCGTGCTCGCCATTGTGCGTACTCGTCAGATTGCTGAGACTTGTAGCGAACAGGTTACGCAGAAAGATCCCGTTCGCCCGGTTGTCGCGCGCGACGACATTATTGGCCGTGAACTCCGAGTGATCGAACGTGATACGGCAATGTCACGGCGACTGCGGCGTGCCACGAGCGCGGCCATGGCATCGATCTCGAACAAGCGCCACCGTTTCTCCCCCGAGGTAATCGAGCATACGTTGTGGCTCTACCATCGGTTTCCGCTGTCGCTACACCGTGTCGAGGAGATGTTGCTGGCCCGGGGCCTTCAGGTGTCTTACAACAACATTCGCCGGTGGTCTGCCAAGTTCGGTCCCCAGCTCGGGAGGACCATCCGGCGCCGTACGCCGAGGCGGGGCGACGTCTGGCACCTCGACGAAGTTCAGGCGAAGATCGGCGGGAAGCCCCACTGGCTCTGCCGGGCCGTTGACAGTGAAGGCTACGTTCTGGACGAAGTGGTCTCCGTAAACCGGGACACGAAGCAGGCTCGCCGTCTCCTTGTCCAGTGCTTCAAGGTGCAAGGCTGGCGGAAGCCGAAGCGGATCGTCACCGACAAGCTGAGGTCTCACGGCGCGGCCCGTCGCAAACTGATGCCCTCGGTCAGGCACCTCTCCCAAAAGGGCCTGAACAACCGGGCCGAGTACAGTCATCGGCCGCTGCGGCGACGAGAGAAGATCCATCAGCGGTTCCGATCGCCCGGAAGCCTGCAGCCCTTCTCGGCTGACTTCTCCGCCTGGCACAACCTCTTCTACATCCCGATAAGAAATTGCACCGCCCTCGGATGACACATCGCAAGACTGAACGGCTTCGCTGAGCTGCGGCTCATCCTGGGGGCGAGGTTCGCTTGAATGGGTAGAACGCCAGTCACAAAGCTGCCTACTGACGACCCCCGCCCTTTAATGTACGTTGCCGCTCTCCTCCGTATCGGGCGTGGCGTCGGAGTGCTCGCGAGCCGCGCGCTTCTCGTTCGTCTGTTCCACCACTTCCCCGAGGCTTGGGTCGCACTTAATTCCGAGCATATCAGCCAGATCGAGCAACTCAGCTGCGGGAAAGGGATCATCCGTTGGGTCAATCTCTACTCCGTCATAAAGCTCTCGACACATCAGGTTTGCGATCAGGGAGAACAGTTGCTCCTCCAGCTCAACATAACTCGAGGACCGCGCCCTACTGGCTGACGCCGGATCAACACGCGCGAGAAGACAGGCTGCCTCGTCGATCGTCCAAGTCTTCATTCTGCCGTAGAATTTGAGTTTGGAATCTGACAGTGGCTCGATCATCCCTCGGTCCTCATTTGATCGATCTCCCCAGCCCACCCTGCAGAAAGCCTGACCCGCTCATCCCAATAGGCACCACGGGCATAAGCACGACGAACCTCATTCTGCTCGACATGAGCAAGAGAACGTTCGATCGCGTCTGGATTCAAGGGGCCGCTCTCGTTCGCCAATCTAGAGAATGTGGTCCGAAAACCGTGGGCGGTCATTTCGTCTTTGGAGAAACCGAGTTTGCGTAGAGCCTGATTGAGCGTGTTCTCCGAGATCGGCCGTTTCGGTGATCGGAGAGACGGGAGCATGAGATCGCCCCAACCAGTTAGCTCTCGTAGCTCTTGAAAGACCGCGATCGATTGAGCTGCGAGTGGTATTTGATGCTCGCGGAGTGACTTGGTTCGATCAGCCGGGATGATCCAAACGGCTTTACTGACATCGACTTCGTCCCAACGAGCATTCTGCAACTCACCCGGCCGTGGCACAGTCAGCGCGAAAAGTTTTAGAGCAAGGAGCGTCTGCAGTTGTCCCTCATGCGTCCGATCGAGCGAAGCAAACGCCCGAATTCTGCGGGGTTTGTGATTGCAGCGCGGTGTTGCCGGCGGGGCCTAATCAGAGCGCCCTTCAGCGCATGGATTGGGTCGTTTTCCGCGACACTGATAGAGACGCCGTAGCGGAACACAGACCCGATGGGCGCCCGCAGGCGGTTGGCTGTTTCGTGGTTCCCTCGAAGTTCCAGCTTTCTTAGGGTTACCAACACGATCGCAGGGGTGACGTCTTTGTTCTGAGCACTGCCGAAATCGGAAATGGCCTTCGACAAAAGCCACCGATTTTTCTCGATGGTCCGCGGCGCTTTTTCCTCCGCGACCTGTTTCTGAAGGTACCCGCCCCCCAACGCCCCAAAAGTGTCAGCTTCTGCGCCGGCACTCACACGCTTATTTCTTTACTTATCCGCGCTCGGATCCCCGCTATCCGCAATGAGACGCTTGGCCTCCAGCCGGCCTTCCCGTTCCTTTGCAAGAGTGATGACGGGATAGTGGTCCGGGGACAGTGTCTTTTCGCGTCCCGCCCTCCAATAGCGCATTTGCCAGAGTTTCGAGCCGTTGGGCTTGACCAGGAGATGAAGGCCTTGCCCATCGGCCAGGCGATACTGCTTGCCCCTTGGCTAAGCCTTCCTGATCTGAGTGTCCGTGAGCATCACCGGGTATTGCCCTCAAACCGCGATCAAGATACCCGAAGTGATACCCGGCCAAATTTCGGCTTCACGAGAAAAAATGTGGACATACTCGGACGCAGTTTAAGGAAAAACCTCAATAGTTTCTGGAATTTTGAATGACTATGGACGTCTGAGGAGGGGAGTATGGCGCACTTGGATCAAGTTCCTTGGAACCGAGTTTGGGAAGAATTAGCCGCCACTAAAACATGAATTCCGGGCATCCGGGCATATTAGGTCTTGTTGGGGGTGGCTTATCCCCGCGCCAGTAACCCCCGATATTATCCCGCCTTTGATGCGGGAGATCAGGTAGTTTGCTCTTAAACGAATTTGAGAAGACTTATAGTTCCGCGCAAGTGTTCGTCGAGGAGTTCAAAACCCTCGTCGACAAGCGGTCGGCTCCATTCGACTTTGTTACACAAGTTCGGAAGGGCCCAACCCTGTTAGTTGGAGAGGGAAATCTAACGTTCTCACTGGCACTGGCGTGGAAACCCCAGATTTCGCCATGCCTTCTGACGGCAACAACTAACGAAGAGCGCATTGCGTTGGATGCCGTGACGCGAAAACATGCGCTTCAACTCAGCAACCTTGGTTCGCGTGTTTGGCATGGTCTAGATGCCGCCAGGCTTCATAAGAACTTTCCCGCAAGCACCTTGGAAACCGTCATCCTTCAATTTCCGAATGCTGGTAGCCGAAGCTCTGAAGAGGGCCGAACCAAGAATTTCATCCTGGTGCGCAGTTTTCTGAGGGCCTCTGCATGCCTGCTTCGAAAACACGGGAGGGTCCTGATTTCTTCGGTGGATAGCCCGTTCTACCGAGGCTCATTTCAGTTTTTCGAGGCCGCAAAGACCGCCGGGTTCAAGCCGGGTGTGCCGCAACCATTTTTCCCCGGAGCATTTCCCAGGCTATGTTCATACAGACACCAACGACGACGATAGCGCTCTGTCGGATGGGACGGCATGTCAAACCTGGGTCTTTTCGAGGGACTAGAAGCTGGTGAAGGGAACCAGGTATCGTCAGCAGAGGCGGCACCAACCGTCGAAGGGTTGTCGTATGCCGCAAACTTCATTGATCCCGATGAAGAAGCCAGACTCCTAACCTTCATTGACGATCAAGAATGGCGCTCGGATCACAAGCGGCGCGTCCAGCACTACGGATACGTCTACGACTACCGTACTCGGCGTGTGACGCATGCTGACTTTCTCGGTGTGCTTCCTAGTCTGTTCGATGGCCTTGCCGAACGATTGCAGTCCGAAGGTCTCTTCGAGCGGGCTCCGGATCAGGTCATCGTCAACGAGTATCTGCCGGGACAAGGAATTGCTCCGCATATTGATTGTCAGCCTTGCTTCGGTGACACGATTGCGTCGCTGAGTTTAGCAGCGCGTTCTGTGATGGCCTTCACCCATTCATCGTCGCGCGAAAAACAGTCAGCTGTTCTGGGGCCGCGGAGCCTCTTGGTTCTCAGGGGCGCTGCCAGGCATCAATGGCGACATTCGATTGCCGCAAGGAAATCAGATCTGATTGATGGCGTTCGTCATCAACGAGGTCGCCGCATCTCGCTGACCTTCCGAATGGTCAACATCTAAAGTCGGCTCACCATTCTCGAGTTGGAACCGATAACCCTTGTTTCTCAACATGTTGTCTAGCCCACTCCCCGTAGGCAGCCGGCATCGAGATAAAATAATATTCTAGATCAATAGCTTATAAGAATGGCGCGCTTCCATAGAGAAACGTCGAACCTACCCTCAAAGCCGCAAGCGCGGCTCGGGCAAAGAGCCCGCCCCATCGCATTCGAGGCATTTGGTACGCAGATCAGGGCGCGTACCCCGATCTGTACCTTCGGGCGCTGCCTCACGGCTGGTTGTGACCTTGGAAAAGCTGGCGCACCCATGAGGATTCGAACCTCAGACCTCTGCCTTCGGAGGGCAGCGCTCTATCCAGCTGAGCTATGGGTGCTGACCGAAGCGCTCCTATGGGGCACCTTGTTCAGGTTTGGCAAGGGCACCTTGGTGCGCGGTCGAAAAAAGGCGCCGCGCTCGGCCGGGATCAGTTGCCGATATGGTTGACGATCCGGCCAGGATAGACCTGCTCGGCCCGGACGTAGGTCTCAACGATCCCGTTGGTGACCTCAAAGCTCATCGCATGGGGGTGGGCCGCGACGCTTTCGGGAACATCGCCGCCGGAGTGTAGGCTCACCGATTTCATAAGCCCTTGGGTATTCAAACCATTCGCTGCCAAATCGCTCGCTTGCGGCGCTTGTTTCAAGTCGCCGGTTGCCCGGGCGAGATGCTCAGCAAACAGGTTCGCGGTCTCAAGGAAAACGTTGATCGACACCGCGATGTTGCCCCGCGGCAGGCCGTAATCGGCGATCTCGTAACGTGCGAGATAGGCGAGCTCATCACTGCTCATTCCAGCAGAAACAAAGGCATAGCGGTCGTTGAAGGCCATCACAGTCCGCCGGTCGACCTCGGTTTGGAACATCGACACCATATGCATGCCCCGGCAACGCCCGGACGGATCGCAGGCCATCGGCGTGATCTGAAAACGCGCGCCAGCATCGGTCTCAACAAGAAGCGCTTTCTCACCGCCGGGCAGCATCACGCCCTCATATTTGTGGCCGAGCTGCGAAACGATCGGGATCAGCGCCTCGGCGTGAAGGCTGGTCAAAGGGGCTGAGGGGTTGCGGATTTTGGTGGACGTGCGAAGCGCCTCCGCCTGAGCCGACGCCGGGGCCATCCCCGCCGCTGCCACTCCCGCCAACGCTGCTGCCGCAAGAACCAGAGATTTCATCGCTATGTCACCCCAAAAACGAGATGTTAAGCGTAGCGAAGAGTTAAGCGAGAGTAAACGCACACCACTGCACGCCGAGCGGGAGGAGAAGCCGCCGCTTCCCCCGGGGATCGGTTCACGCAGCGCCGCGCTCGACCTTTTGAGGCTGACCACGAAGGGCATGACGCTCGATCAAGCGCTCGAAGCTGGGCGTGATTTCAATGCACTAGAAGGCAGCGACCGCGGCTTCGCCCACGCGATAGCGTCCACGACCCTACGCCGACGGGGAAGCCTCGACGAGGTGATCGCGACCTATCTGCGCGAGCCGCTGAAACCGCGGCAGACACATCTGCGCGATATTCTGCGGATTACCGCGGCGCAATTGTGCCTGATGGAGACGGAGAGCCATGCGGCGGTGTGGGCTGCCGTGGAGTTGGCGAAATTGCGCCAGGAAACCCGGCCCTACTCCAAACTCGTCAACGCGATTGCACGGCGGCTCGCGGAAACGGGGGCCGAGAAGATCAAGACCGTTCCCGATCGCGCGGACACGCCGGGTTGGCTGTGGCGCAAACTGGCCCGCGCCTATGGGGCAAAAGTGACCAGCCAGATCGCCGAAGCGCACCGGACCGAGGCGACGCTAGACCTCTCGTTAAAACATCCTGATACGGAACTTCCCTTTACGGATGACCTAACGCTTGAGCGGATAGGCCCGCGCACTGTGCGGATGGCCTCGACCCGCATCCAGGAGCTTCCCGGCTTCGAAGAAGGCGCATTTTGGGCCCAGGACGTGGCGGCGACCCTCCCCGCGCATATCCTCAACGCTCAAGCGGGCGAGAAGGTCTTTGACCTCTGCGCTGCGCCGGGCGGCAAGACGATGCAGCTTGCCAGCACTGGGGCGGATGTATTCGCGGTCGATGTGTCCGGCTATCGGCTTGCGCGGGTGCATGACAATCTCGAACGGACACGGCTCAATGCCGTGGTGCTGGAAGAGAACCTCCTCGAGTGGAACCCGGCTAACCTCGCGGACAAGGTCCTCCTCGATGCTCCGTGTTCAGCAACGGGCACCATTCGTCGGAACCCTGATCTTCTGTGGACAGCACGGGAAACCCAGGTGCCTGACCTCGTCCGTCTTCAGGCACGGATGCTCGACAAAGCGATCGCGCTTACCCGGCCGGGCGGCACGCTGGTCTATGCGGTGTGCTCTCTCCTTCCCGAAGAGGGCGAGAAGCAGATCGAGAAAGTCCTCAGCAGCCGGACGGATGTCGTCCGGGTGCCTGTGACGAGCGACGACGTTGCCGGGCTCCCCGTCGTGACCAAAGCCGGTGACGTCCGTTGCCTCCCCCACAAGCTGAAAGCGCAAGGCGGGATGGACGGCTTCTTTGCCGCGCGCCTCCACAAAGTCGCACCATAAAAAGGGGCGGATCAGAGGTCTAACCTCGAACTCCGCAAGCGCTCAAACAGCCGCAGGCGGTAGCGCCGCTAAAATGGTGCCCAGGAGAGGACTCGAACCTCCACGTCCATACGGACACCAGCACCTGAAGCTGGCGCGTCTACCAATTCCGCCACCTGGGCATCGGGGGGAGCGCGAGGGCTACTGAAAGCGGGGATGTGCGTCAAGCGGTTGGCGGTGGCCGGAAGGGAGAAACAGCGGACGGCTCGCGGGCGCACAAAACCGTGAACCGTGCCAACCCGTGCCCGCGGCGTCGGGCGGCCGCGGGGGCGGCGCTTCGTCCCTATCGCGGATAGCCGCCTTGCTCTATCGACGACGGCGACTGACAGCTTCTTTGAGGTGATCCCATGGCCAAGTTGGTGACCGTTTTTGGGGGCTCCGGCTTCATCGGGCGGCACGTGGTGCGCGAGCTTGCAAAGCGCGGCCACCGGGTTCGCGCAGCCGTGCGCCACCCGCACCAGGCAGATTTTTTGCAGCCGATGGGAACCGTTGGGCAGATCCAACTGTTTCAATCCAATGTCCGGGTCGAAGCGTCCGTGGCCGAAGCGGTCACTGGCGCAGACGCGGTTGTGAACCTGGTCGGCATCCTGGCGCCGACCGGGAAGCAAACGTTCGACGGCGTTCAGGCAGGCGGTGCACGGAACATTGCAACAGCCTGCGCGGCGGCGGGGATCAACAACGTCGTCCACGTGTCGGCGATCGGCGCGGACGCGGCGTCGAACAGCGTTTACGCCCGAACAAAAGCCGAGGGCGAGAAGGCGATCACCGACGCCATCCCTGGCGCGACGATCGTGCGGCCGTCGATCGTTTTTGGCCCGCAGGACAACTTCTTCAACCAGTTCGCCAGCATGGCGCGGAGCTTTCCGATCCCGCCGTTTTTACCCCTGATCGGCGGCGGGAAGACCAAGTTCCAGCCCGTCTATGTCGATGACGTGGCCGACGCCGTGGTTAAGCTGATCGACGGCGAAGCGCCCACGGGCGGTGTCTATGAGCTGGGCGGGCCGGAGGTGAAGACCTTTAAAGAGTGCCTGGAGATGATGCTGCAGATCATCGACCGGAAGCGCCTGCTCGTTCCGCTGCCGTTTTGGTATGCGGGCCTCCTGGGCAACGTGTTCAGCATCGCGTCGAAGCTGCCGTTTATCCCTGCACTGATCACCGGCGACCAGGTGCGTCTTCTGCGGAAGGATAATGTCGTTTCAGAGAGCGGCGTGAAGACGTTTGAAGACCTGAACATCACGCCCGAAACCCTCGGTGCGATCCTGCCGACTTATCTTTTTCGGTATCGGAAGCACGGACAGTTCTCTCCCGAAACGTCGTAAGCCCAGCGCCGCGGTGTGATCGCAAGCCGTTGAACCCAGCGCATGCGGATGATCCGCTTGAGCGGACAGCCGGAATGTGGGGATGCCCTGACGCACGTTGCCGCTGCGAATGGGTGTGGATTGGGAGTGCTGCGGCACAAGCCCGTCCCACCGGGTCCGCGCGCCAGAACGATGCATGCTCACTACGGACGAACGGCCTAACTTAAAGCTCACGCCCGCCCGGTCGCCTCACGGAGACACGCACCGCGACAGGCGTTCCGTTGACGATCCGGATCGCCCCAGCCCTGCCGCTGGGTGTATCTTAACACGGATTGTTGGTGTGGGGATGGATTATGTCGGCGCCGACCCTATCTTGGGAGAGATCGGGGCCTGTGATTGCGCGTGCGGGGCATGTGTCCCCTCACCCCAAATCTTAGATTTAGACCTCTCCCTAGGGAGCGGTGGTTGGCTTTAGAGGTCGGGTTGCCAGGTGGAGGAGGGTTCCTCGTCCGTTTGCTGAGTTTTAGGATTCAGCTTTGCGACTTCGTCCCAGGCCAAAGTGAGGAGCGGGTCGATGCCTTGCTGGGCGACGGCGGAGATGATGGCGACGGGTTTGCCCGCAGCGGTGCTGAGGGCCTGCTGCTTTGCAGCCATGGCTTCGGCGTCGACGGAGTCGGCTTTGGTCAGGGCGATCAGCTCAGGCTTATCGGTGAGGCCGTGGCCGTATTCGTCGAGCTCAGTCCGGACGGTGTTGTAGCTCTCCACGACATCCTCCGCACCCGCATCAACGAGGTGGATGAGGACAGCGCAGCGCTCGACGTGGCCCAAGAACCGGTCGCCGATACCTGCGCCTTGGCTGGCGCCTTCGATGAGGCCGGGGATGTCGGCGAGGACGAAGCTTTGCCCGGGGCCAAGGCGGACGACGCCGAGCTGGGGCACAAGCGTCGTGAACGGATAATCGGCGATCTTTGGCTTCGCCGCTGAAACGACGGAGAGAAACGTCGACTTGCCCGCGTTGGGCAGGCCGACTAGCCCGGCGTCCGCGAGGAGCTTGAGGCGCAGCCAGACCGTGCGCATCTCGCCCGGATGACCCGGGTTAGCGCGGGTCGGCGCGCGGTTGGTCGAGGACTTAAAACGAAGGTTGCCAAAGCCGCCATTGCCTCCCTTGGCCAGGAGGACCTCCTTACCCGGAGCATCGAGATCCGCGATCAGCGTCTCTTCGTCTTCCTCGTAAATCTCCGTACCCGTTGGAACGTCGACGATGATGTCATCGCCGCCTGCGCCGGTACGCTGGCGCCCTGCCCCGCCTTTGCCGTTTTGGGCCTTGAAATACTGTTGGTAGCGGTAGTCGATGAGGGTGTTAAGACCGTCCGTGGCCCGCGCAATCACGTGGCCGCCGCGCCCGCCGTCGCCGCCGTCGGGGCCGCCAAACTCGATGTACTTTTCCCGCCGAAAGCTCTGCGCGCCGTTACCGCCGTCGCCAGCCTTGACGTAGATTTTCGTCCGATCAAGGAACTTCATAGCCGAAGCCTTTCTGGTTTCAGGTCCCAAGTGGTGATGGGAAACCCGTGTCCGCGAGCCGTTGAGTAGCCCATCGTGGTGCCAGGGCGCTTAACGAACCCATTCTTGACCAACACGCGATCCGACCCTGGATTATCCGTATACACCTCAGCAAGAATGCGCCCGACACGCAGCTGCTTGAACCCGAACTTGCAGATCGCCCGGACAGCCTCGCTGGCAATTCCCCCGCCCCAAAAACGGGTGCCTAGCATATAGCCAATCGTGTACGTATCGTCCTTACGCTGATGAAGACCGATCGTGCCCGCCACCTCGCCGCTCTTGACCACGGCGAAGACGGGGTCCGTCGTGCTGTCCGGCTCAAGCTTGGAGAGCATGAACAGCGTGTGCGCGTAGCTGAGCGGATAGGGCCACAGGCTCGTGTTCCGCATCACCGCGTAGTCGCGGATCTCGCGCCACAGCGCAGGGGCATGCCGCCGCGAGCACGGCTGCAGCACAAGGCGTTCTGTTCGGATGGAGTGCGGCATGGTCCATTTCCTCGTCATCCCGGAAAGCCGCAGGCTTATCCGGGACCCATGGACCATGTCTTTGGTGGATGTGCAACGCGCGCGTCAGGCCCCTGGTCCATGGGTCACGGCTCTTCGCGCTTGCGCGCTTCGGCCGGGATGACGGACCAGCGGAAGCGACGCGCTACTCGGCGGCTTGGGCGGGCTCGACCGAGACGACCTTTTTGTTGCCCTTGGTCGTGCGGAACTTCACGTGCCCTTGGATCTTCGCGAAGATCGTGTGGTCTTTGCCGAGGCCGACATTATCGCCTGGCGCGATCTTCGTACCGCGCTGGCGGACGATGATGTTGCCGGGGATGACGAGCTCGCCGCCACATTTCTTCACGCCGAGACGTTTGGATTCTGAGTCGCGACCGTTACGGGACGAGCCGCCTGCTTTTTTGTGTGCCATGGTTTCGTCCTCGCGGGGTTACGCGTTGATGCTGTTGATCTTCAGGGTCGTCATCTCTTGGCGATGACCCTTTTTCCGGCGGTAGTTCTGACGGCGGCGCTTTTTGAAGACGACGATCTTCGGCGCGCGGGTCTGCTCGACGATCTCGGCCTCAACGGTCGCGCCTTCGATAAGGGGAGCGCCCACTTGGACTTTGTCGCCACCGACCATCAGGACCTTGTCCAGGGTGACTTTCTCACCGGCATCGCCGGCCAGTTTTTCGACGTGGATCACGTCGCCAGCGGTCACGCGAAATTGCTTTCCGCCGGTTTTCACGACTGCGTAGCTCATACTTTCTCCGCAAAGTTGGAATGACTTGCCTTTTTCACCCGCAATTCTTCCGTCGCGGCGAACCGCGCAGCTATGGGCAAGACGCCGAGGAGTCAAGGCGGCATGCGGGGTTAGTTCTCTTGGCCGCGGGCCCATCGCTTGAAAGCAGCGGCATTCTCTCCGCGGAGCTGCCACGACATGCAGCGCACGCCTCCGCCCATATAGCAGACCGTGTCCGAGCGCACCGGTACGATCGTTTTGTCGGTGAGCGCGCCGATGAAGCTTATGACCTCGCGATCCTGAGCAATGCCGAATTGCGGCAGGTAGATCCGGTGCGGCGTGACCAGCATGTTGGTGTATAGACCGCAGGCTGAGCCGAATTTGTCATCGTAGACCTCACCCCGCGCGTAGGGGGTCGCCACGCGGTGGATCTCCACCCCCGGCAGGCCGCGGCGCAGGTCATGCTCAAGCGTGGCCGCGAAGTCTGGGTCGTCAGGGTAGGCGTTCACCACGAGAACGCCGGGCTCCACAAACGCCACGACGCCGTCCGCATGTTCGAGGCCGGCCTGCTCGTCGGCTTCAATGAAGGCGACGAAGCGCGCCCCGGTCTCTTCGCGGATGGCGGCGCGCCCTTGTTCCTCGGTCAATGCGTTGTCGCGGAGGAACTTGCGGCTGACGACGACACGGCCGTCACCGTCACCGACATAGTTGCCTCCGTCATTGAGGAGATCGGACTCAGCGAAGCGCAGACCCGCCGCTTCCATCACCTCGGCCAGGATCTCCTGAACGCGATCGGCATTGCGTTGGCCGCGACGGCCCCCGCCCTGGCCCTCAGCCGTGTAGCGGAACATCACCGGATAGGCGGGATCGGAGAGGCTGAAGTCCCGTAGCCAAATGTCGTCCTGCGGTGCCAAGACGACATGCCGCTCGCCCAAGGCATCTGCGTACGCTGCATATTTATCGGCACCGACCAGGATCAAGAAGTCGTCGTGCGCCAGCACCTGCAGGCCATATGCCACGTGGAACGCGAAGATATCGGCGGCTGCCTCCGTATAATAGTCGTCTCCAGGACCGACAGCCGCGACGACGATCAGCTCTTTTGACGTTCCCATGTGATGCCCAGGCCCCTTTTCAGACGGCAACGAAGCACTTTCGCTGCATCCGCCTATGACGAGGGCTGTGACGATTCCGAACAGTATGCGCATGAGCGAGGGGCCTCGTTTGTTTCTTCCCTTAGCCGCGTCGTTGGCCTGACGACAAACGCGCTACGTTGACGAGACCGCGCGAGGCAGCGACTGTCTCTGCAAACTGACCTTGCCTATTCCAGGAGAAATTCCATGGCCAAACGCACCCCCGCGGATGCCCGCGCGCATTTCAAGTCACTGATCGCTCAGCAGAAACTTCCCGCGGTGGCGGCGCCGATGTTTATTGTGTCGGGGCCGACTTTGGTGAAGGCGGAATGCGAGGCGGGGGTCATTGGCTCGTTCCCGGCGCTGAATGCGCGGCCGGCGGAGGCGCTGACGGAGTGGCTTGATGACATTGAGAGCGTCGGCAAGCCGTTCGCTGTGAACCACATCGTCCATCGCTCAAACGATCGGCTGATGCACGACCTTGAGGTGACGGTGAAGCACCAGGTGCCGCTGGCGATCACCTCCCTGGGTGCGCGGCCCGAGGTGTTTGAGGCGACCCAGAGCTACGGCGGCCTCTGCTTCCACGACGTAATCAACAACACCTTCGCGAAGAAGGCGATTGAGAAGGGTGCGGACGGATTGATCCTGGTCGCGGCTGGCGCGGGCGGCCACGCGGGCACCCTGTCGCCCTTCGCCTTTGTTGCCGAGGTGCGGGAGTGGTTCGATGGGCCGATCTTGTTGTCAGGCGCCATCGGCACAGGCCGCGGCGTTCTAGCCGCCCTCGCGGCGGGGGCGGACGCCGCGTATATTGGCTCAGCGTTCATCGCGTCGGACGAAGCCAATGCGCCTGACCCTTACAAGCAAGGCATCGTCGATGGCGGCATGGAAGATATTGTGTACACGAACTACTTTTCAGGGGTGCACGGAAATTACCTGAAGCCATCGATTGCCAAAGCCGGGATGGACCCGGACAATCTGCCGGTCGCGGACCCGTCCAAGATGGACTTTAAATCCGGCGGGGACAGCTCAGCCAAGGTCTGGAAAGACATCTGGGGCGCGGGGCAAGGGATCGGCACGATCAAAAGCCGCGGGTCGATGAAGAGCCTCGTTGATCAGTTCACGGCTGAATATGATGAAGCACGCGGGGCGCTCGTTTAGCCCAATGCGCGGCGCTGGGGCGCGGTTGCTTCGGCATCGGATGGTTCGGGGAAAACGCGCTCGATTTCGGTGAGCACCCGCTCAGGCCGGAGGGGTTTCGGGATGAAGCCCGAGATGCCCGCTTCGCTCAGTGCACTGCTGACCCCGGCGCGATGGTCGGCTGAGACAGCGATGATCGGCGCGTCGGCGCTGCGCCCTTTGGCGCGAATGGCGCGGGCCACGTCATATCCGTTGAGCGTGGGCATCGTCAGATCAAGGAAGATGAGGTCGAATTGCTCCTTACGCGCCCATTCGATCGCCTGTTGACCTCCGGTGACGCTAACGACGCGCCCGAACCTGAGGGGCATCATGATTTCTTCGAGCACGAACAGGTTGAGGCGGTTGTCGTCGACGAGCAGCACTGAGAAATGCTCAAACGTTTTCTCTTCAGGCGTGTCCCGATCTTCAGCAAGCTGATCAGACGGATGGGCGCTTGGGGCGCTGATGATACCCTTGAAAGAAAAAAAGAAAGTGGCTCCGCCGTCGGGCTGCGCGTGGCCGCTGACGGTGCCGCCCATGGCCTCGGCAATCTCCCGCGCCAAACTGAGTGCGAGCATTTGGGAAGGGTTCTGACGCAGCAACGGATGCTCGGGGAAGCGCGTCGCTTGGAACACCGCTTCGGCGAAGTCGACTGATGCGGCGGCGCTGTTTGTCTTGATCACGAACGTCACCCGCGCGCCGTCGCCGGGCTTACTCTCTACACGGTAGGATACCTGCACCCGGCCGTCTTTCGATTCCTGCGCCGCGTAGTCGATGAGTGTGCTGAGGCATTGGCGAACGCGAACGGGGTCGGTTTCGATCGAGACTTGCGGCATGTATCCCGCGGTCACAATCGCGGATCGGCCCTGCCGCTCGAAGCGTCCATTCATCCGGGTCAGGAGGACATTGACTTCGTCACCCAGATCGATTTTCTGGCGGTCGATCGTCAGTCCACCAGTAGTAATGTCGAACACCTCAAGCAGATCAACCACAGCCGCGTGCATTGCCTGGGTGGCGGAACGGCTCATCGGAGACCGCTCGCCGGACGTCTGCTCGCGCTGTTCGATCGCGCAGACGCTGGTCAATTGCTCGCGCAAGGCGAACGCTGCGGCGTGAAGGAGTCCCGTCCGTTCACGGAGCTTATCCTCCGCATGAAACCGCAGACGCTCGCGCTCCATCACCAGGATGATGGTCGCCGTCGCCACGACCAGCGAAGAAAAGACGAGCGCGCCAGCGATGATCGCGAACATCATTCCCCCTCCAACCGAGCAAAACCAGGCAACGGGCACCACCCTAGGTTGAAAGTCTAAAGGTTTGGTTTGCCGTAAGGTCTGGCGGCGTCAGGTGACTTTTGCCTGCACTTTGAAGTGGTCTTGGTCCCAGCGACGCTCTTCCATGATGGTCGCGAGACGGTCCATCGCCTCCCACACCTCCGTATACGACAAGAAGAGAGGCGAGAGCCCGAAGCGGATGGTGTCCGGCGTGCGGAAATCGGCCATCACCCCTTCCGCCGCGAGGGCACGGACGATCGCATAGCCGTTTTCGTGCCGGAGACTGACATGTCCGCCGCGTACGGATCGATCAGGCGAAGCGGGCAGCAGCCCCGCCTCTGCGCCGCAGAGCAGGCAGAGATCACCGAGCACCCGCGCTTTCTCAAGCGCATCGGTGAGCGTGACATCCTCGAACGCGTCCAGCGCGCCGTCGAGCGCGGCGAGGGACAGGATACCCGGCGTCCCAGCGATGAAGCGTAAGACACCGTCCGCTGGCTGATAATCCTTGCTAAAGGCGAAGGGGGCGGCATGGCCGAGCCATCCGGGGATGGGGTTGCGCACAGCCGATGCGGCATCGCGGCGGACGAATATAAACGACGGCGCCCCGGGACCTCCGTTCATATATTTGTACGTACACCCCGCGGCGAAGCGGGCCTGGACCTCGCCCAGGTGGACAGGGACAACGCCGGTGGCGTGGCTGAGATCCCAGATCACGACCCCGCCACTGGCCTGGGCCTGGCGCTCGAAACTGCGCATGTTAGCGATCTCGCCGGAGCGGTAGTTCACGGCGCTTTTGATCAGCACACACCCCTCTGAAAGCGCGGCCATCGCTGATCCGGCGGGCAGCCTGCGGAAGAGCGTGCTGGACAGCTGGGCCAGGCCTTCGGCGACATATTGATCCGTAGGGAACTCATCGTCCTCGACACAGATCGATCGCGAACGGGCCAAGGGCAAGGCCGCGGCCGCGAGCTTAAAGAGGTTCACCGAAACGCTGTCGCAGACGGCCACGTCGCCGGGCTCAGCCCCGATCAGCGGCGCGATCTTGTCGCCAACCCGGGCGGCCATGTCGATCCACCCGGCGCTGTTCCAGGAGCCGACGAGCCCCTTTGACCACTCGGTTCCCGCGGCTTCGCCGACTCGTTTGAGAGACGAAAACGTCGCCGGGCCGAGCGAATGCCCGACGAGGTAGATCACCCCCTCGGGCAACGTGAAGAGCGCGCGGCACCGACCGAGGGGATCGGCAGCATCGAGCACTTGGGCTTCATCGCGGGTAATGGGCGGCGTTTTCGACATCAAAACCTTCTATGCCGCGCCGGGCCGCGCGCGCCAGCGTTTGTCTTTGCACATGACATCGCAACCACCTCGGCGTAATCTGCCGGGCATTGAATGGGGTGCTCATGCGTTTTTTGGGATTGTTGATCGTCGCTCTTGCCGCCTGCAGCGTGCAGCCGCCGGAGGGTGTCATGAGCTGGCCAGATTTAACCGACCGGCCGTTGCCCAACCCGACCGAAACGGTGCGCTATCGCGAGGGCGAGGCGGGCGTGGTCGATGTCTGGCTTCCCGATGGGCCCGGACCGCACCCGGTGGTGATTATGGTGCACGGAGGGTGCTGGCAAAAGTCGATTGCCGATCGTACACTGATGAACTACGCTGCCGAAGATCTACGCCAGCGTGGCCTCGCGGTTTGGAACATCGAATATCGCGGTGTGGACGAGCCGGGCGGCGGTTATCCGGGTACGTTTTTGGACGTCGCGGCCGCGATCGACCTTTTGTATGACGCGCCGGAGCGGTTCAACCTGTCGACGCGGCATGTCTTGGCGTTCGGCCATTCGGCGGGTGGGCATCTGGCGGTGTGGGCCGCGAGCCGGCGCAACCTTCCCGAGGATAGCGCTCTGTCGACGGGCCGTCCCTTCCCCATCGACGTGGTGATCAACGCCGGAGGGCTGGCCGATCTTGAGGTCTCTGCGCCGGTAACCCAGCCAAGCTGTCTCGCGAACATCCTGCCCGATTTGGTTGGCGATCGTGATGATCCGTATGGGGATACATCACCCGCTGAATTGCTGCCGCCTATGGCGATTGTTTACAACGTGAACGGAACGCTTGACCGCATTGCGCCGCCGGTTCTGGGCGAAGCGTTCACCAACCTCGTGAACACAGCGGGGGGGACGAGCACGTTTCGGCCGATTGAAGGCGCGGGGCACGTCGAGCTGATTGCACCGGGAACGGGCGCCTTTGACGTCCAAGCGCGCATTCTTGTGGCACACGGACAATCTGCGTTCCAAGATTGATTGGTGCACTGATCAGCGATCAAGCCAGGTTGCCAGGTGCGCTTGGCGCTGGCGCAGATCGTCAATCGCTTCGTCCACCGTCCGTTCGATCAATTGGATCTCATCGCCGGGCCTGATCTGGCCAAGTCTATGAAGGTCGACGGCCGTGACCGCGAGGATGCGCGGGTAACCACCGGTTGTTCCCGCGTCGGGCCCAAGGATGATCGGCTGTCCTCCCTCCGGACACTGAATGATACCAGGGCTGACGGCTCCGCTCTTTAACGGCGATTTTGACGGGGCCAGTTGCGGTGTGTGGCCTTGCAGCCGGATGCCGATGCGATCGATTTGGCGGGCGGCACGGAACGTGTGACTGAATAGCTCGGATGGTGTACGGATCCTATCATACTCAACCGAACGGACCACGCGAAGAATTGCGTGGCGGTGATAGCGTAGGAAAAGGTCAGTGGGCACCGTTTCGATTGGGATGTCGCTCTCGTGTGACGTATAAGGAACGATGTCGTCTGCTGCGAGCGCTCTCCCCGCAAACCCGCCGAAGCCGCTGGGTAGGTAGGTTGAACGTGAACCGAACGCCTCCTCGGCTTGAAACCCTCCCACCACGGACAGATAGGTCCGCATACCGCCCGGACCGCCTTCAATCCGGACGACATCGCCAGCGCGTGCTTTCGTTGTTATCCCTAACGGCAGTGTACGGTCATTCAGTGTGCATTCGTGCTCCGCCCCGGTGACGGCGAAGAACGTCGGCTCGGTGAAGACGGCGCTAAAACCGCCGAGGGTTACTTCGATTGCGGGCTCGAGGAGGTTATTGCCGACGAGTCTGTTGGCGAATTGCAACGCCAACGGATCAGCTGGCCCGCCGGGAGGCACAGCCAGGCGCCGGTGGCCAAGCCGCGGTGCGGCCTGGATGGTCGCCTGGAGACCCGGTGCGAGAATTTGGAGGCTCATACCGCGCGAAACCGTACGCGCGCTTGCGCTGTCAGCAAGAATTCTGGGTTAGGCCGCCTACGGACGAGTGGCCGTTGGACCCGACCGAGAACGAGCCAACCGCCGGGGCTTTGTAGCGGGTAAACGCCTGTATACCCATCACTAATCGCCACCGAACCTGCGGGGACGCGCATACGCGGGCTCGTCAAGCGCGGCTGCCGCAAACGCTCATCAAGGCCATCGAGATAGGCAAACCCCGGCATAAACCCGAGCATCGCGACGTTGTAGATACGATCCGTGTGCATATCGATGATGCTCGACTCGGTGAACCCTGCCCGCTCTGCCACCAAGGCGAGATCCGGCCCGACCTCTCCGCCATAAGTCACGGGGAGATCGATGATTTTGCCTGGCTGTCGTGCTTTTTTCTCTGCACACTGCTCGATCTGTGTACGGAGACGTTCCTCTGCCTCATTGGGGAGAACACGGCAGGGATCGAAGAATACCGCGACGCTGTTGAGGCCTTGGACGACGTCGATCCAGACCTCTGATGCCTGGAGGTGCTGCGCGAGCTGTTGTGCCTCAGCTAGCGCGAGATCAAGCACGATGAGCGATTGCTCCGTATGGTGCACCACCCTAAGCGGCTTCATGCCATGCTCGGATTTTGATACCCGCCGCTTCAAGATGCCGGCGCACAGCGCGCGCGGTTTCAACCGCTTGCTGATCATCACCGTGGAGGCAAAGCGTTTTGACAGAGAGCTGAAGCCACTGGTCCCCGCACTGAAGCGGCGCGCCTGTTGCTAACGCTTCGGCTTGCTGAAGCCGTTCTTCAATCGATCCCAAAACCGCGCCTGGTTCCGATCGGCGGAGCAACTGCCCAGAGGGGGTATACTGACGGTCGATAAAGCCCTCTTCAATATATGTCAAACCCGCCTCGCTGGCGCAGGCTGAAAGCATTGATTGTGGTGGGCCCATCACCGCGGGGATTTCGTATGATAGCGCTGATTTTAAAATGATTTGTGCCAGCCTCTCGGACCGCGCCGCTTCGTTATACAGGGCGCCATGGGGCTTAAGATGACGCAGGGGCCACCCGACCTTCTCCGCAATCGAAACGGCTCGATTGAGTTGTGCGGCGAGAGACTGTTCGAGCACTTCGCCCGAGGAAAAGTTGGACCGACGACCAAAACCGTCCGGGTCCGGATAAGAAGGATGCGCCCCAGCAGACACACCATGTTGTTTGGCGAGATCCAGGGTTTCGCTGATCGATTGGTCGTCCCCGACGTGCCCACCGCAAGCGATGCTGCAGCTCGAAACAACCTGCATCAACTCCGCGTCGAAAGGGTAGCCCTCCCCCACGTCAGCATTGAGATCAATCGACCGCATCACGTGACGATTCCCAGGACGCGGCCAATCGCAAAGCCGCCGAGAAAAATGGCGACCGAAACAACGACCAGGCCTAACGCATTGGTCAGTATACCGTTGACATTGTCGCCCAGAACAGATCGTTGATTCATAACGACCATCAGGTAGACGGCAACGACCGGAAGTAGAATGCCGTTGGCCGCTTGCGCGACCAGGATCAGCTCCGTGGGGCGCACGCCACGAGAGGCAACGATGGTACCAACGATAAGTACACTGATTGCACCGATACGGAACACTTTACGGCGCTTTTCAGCCTCACCGCCGACAATCTCAGAGACAACGAAGCCGGTCGCCATGGGCGCGGTGACTGCCGATGTGAAACCTGCCGCCAGCAAACCGATGCCCACGACGAAGCGCCCAGCGGTCCCCAGGGTCGGCTCAAGCGCGAGGGCGATATTCGTGGTGGATGCACTCCCTTGGACCTGAGACGCGACCAGCAGGATCGCGCAGGAGACGAGGCCTCCTACAGCGATCGCGACCGCCGTATCGGTGCGCGCTGCCGATACTCCGTCTGCGCCTGAAAAGCGCTCCCGTGACGCCGCGGCATGGAGAAAGAGGTTGTAGGGAACGATCGTCGTGCCGATCAACGCGACTGTCACCAGCGCGCCTCCGTCGGGAATTTTCGGCCGGATCCCACTGATAACACTTGATAAATCGGGACGGGCAAGGACCAACGCGACAAGGAATGCGCCGCTCATCAAGCCTACGAGGGCGATCAGGAGGGTTTCGAGCGATCGGTAGTTTCCGAAAATGAGAGCCACGCCAGCGGCCAAGCCCAGCATCACGACAATCAGGCGGGGACTGACCGTCTCTGTACCGATCAATGCTTCGGCACCGAGCGCGCCGCCCGCGAGGTTCCCTCCTTCGTAGGCAGCATTGCCCACGGCGATTGCCGCGATAAGCAACGCGCCGACGCCCCAACGCAGCGGGCCAGGCCTTGCGGTTTTGAGGAGCGCTTCGCCTAAGCCCGTCTGCCCGGCAGAGCCGAGACGCGCGGCCATCTCTTGCAGCACAATGGTCGCGGCCGTTGCGAAGATCAGTGCCCAGAAGAGCGATGTACCGAAATCCACACCTGCGAGATAACAGGTTGTGACAGTGCCGGGGCCGATAAAGGCCGCGGCGACCAAGGCGCCTGGTCCGAAACGATTCATCCGAAGACGTTAAGCGCCGCGGACCCGACATGCAAATCGTATCATTCGTCGGTAGACGTCCTATCGCTTGTGCTCGGGGCTGTGGAAGTCGGTTTTGCAGCCTGCATCCCACACTTCGGGCTGGTTTCCGTGGGCGGGGAAGCCGCCAGTGTCCTTTAACCAGCGCGCCACGTGGAGGGTGTTCCAGACCAGGAAGGTGGTGTTGCGGTTGGTAAAATCGTTTTCTGGGCCGCCGGAATCTGGGTCCATGTAGGAGGGGCCAGGGCCGGCCTCGCCCATCCATCCGGCGTCGGCCTGGGGCGGCACGACGTAGCCGATGTGGGAGAGGGAGAAGAGCACGTTCATGGCGCAATGCTTGACCCCGTCCTCGTTCCCGGTGATCAGTACTGCCCCTGTTTTGCCATAGTCCCTATACTGACCACGGTCATTCAATTTGTGGGTGTAGCCATACATGCGCTCAAGGACGCGATTGCATACGGAGCTTTTTTCGCCGAGCCAAACCGAGGTGCCGATCAACAAAATATCGCAGGCGTCGATCTTGGCTTGGATAGCTGGCCAATCGTCGGTCACGTAGCGATCGACCCCGGTATAGTCGAGGTCGAGGCCCGCCGCGATCTCGTAATCCACCGGGCGGAGGAGCTCGGTTTTGACGCCGTTGGCGTGGTAGATTTTCTCAGCCACCCGCATCAAACCCTCCGTATGGGACAGTTTTGGAGAGCGCGTGAGCGTGCAATTGAGCATCAGCACGCTGAGATCGTCATAGCTCGCAGGCGGTTTTTTGCATTGTGCGTCAGTGATTTGCGTGAGTTGATCGGTCATCGGGCGCTCCTTGTTTGGCGGAGTGGAGCGCAGAAGAAGAGGCCGGGCAAGCGCGCCGCGCAGGCCTATTCGGCCCGGCGCACCAGGCCGGTGAGGCCAATGATCGTGTACGGAATAAGGAACGCGCCGAGGAAACGCTGGACGACGGTCAAGAAGGTGAGGACGAGGCCGGGCCAATTGGGCGGGATTGGCCAGAGGGTCGGCCATACATGAGTACGGTGGCATCAAGATTATAAACTGCACTGAATACCTAGGCGAGGACGCTATCGAAGCTGTCGCTTCAGCTGAACGGAATTGCTGCTCACTCTTAAGCCACAAGAATGCCACTGACGCACTTGTCGCCTGTCAGTTCACTGACGATAGGAAATTGGTATCGCCGCAGCATTTGGTGATAGCTTTGAAATTTGTTTTTTTCGTCAATTTATTTGAATTCACTATTTTGAGATCTACAATTTTGTTGGGAGGGCAATTATGTTCCGTTTATCTAACGTTCTCATCGTATTTCTTTCATGCGCGTGTGCATCAAAGACGCCGATCTATTCTCAACCTCTCAACACAAAAACTCTCACGACGGCGCTAGGCGATACGGAACCAGCGCCCTACTGCTCAGACAATAGCCACTGTATCGATGGTGAGAGCGCCGATAAAAAACTTACCACCTCACCTCTTCTTTTGACGTACAATCTCCCAAGAACGCTTGTCACGATTACACAAGTGGTCGAGGGTGAAGGCAGGTCCGCGGAACACAAAGTCAAGGTAACTACGAATATTATTGCCGATCCCGAACTTGGTTTCGTTGTTCGGCGACGAAAACCATCTGTTTTTCGATCTGCTGCACCAGGTTTACTCAATTTGACAACCGAAAGCGGCGTAGATCAGGTACTTCGCGCGGGACTCCTTACAAGTGTGGGATACAATTCGTCTGGGAATATACCTGAGCTAGACGATAGCGTATTTGATCGTTTCGATAACGCAACCGAGAATCTGAAACGTGCAAGACGCTGCCAAAATGCTCGTGACCGCCAAGATACAAAGGACATTGACCGCTTCTGTTTGGAAATCGCAGAGCCCGACGACACCTCACCAGCAGAAGAGTTACCCGAGAGCAGCTTCTTTCCTCCCGACTTCGTCAGGGGGGCGGACAATATTAGTGTGCGCTTCGCACACTCAACGCCAGCACACGACGCGGAACCAGGTTTTTTTTCTAACATCAGGTGCCGAGACACCCCGTCCAATGCCCGATACGTCGGCATGGGCAATAGAACTTCAACGACGGAAGCCTGACAGCGAAAAGAAAAAGAAGTCCGTTACTCGAGTGACACAGTGCATTCTAACGTTTGATCTCGTGGCAGAGCACCGTGTGTTACCGTCCTTAACACGGGTCTCTAACGGGAAGGACTGCCGCGGTCGATTAAACGGGTTCGCGTTTTTAGTTAGTCCAGCAAACCTCGAAGGATTTATGTCGTGGCCTTCAACAGGTCGGCGCGCAACCGCCTGCCCTAGCGACGCGTTGTGCTACCGCAAATTGATGCCCGCAATAGTGAGAGTTTGCCATGGTAAACTGGGCAGGCAGGCGGCACTGGATGATTTCGCGTGCAGCACGGATCCGCGTCCGCGAACGGACAATTACTCACGATCCAATCGCCCTGTCTACCGAAGCGAGTTCGCTGAGCTACGGATAGCGTCCTTTATCGACGAGACCCGCAACTACATCGTTCCCATTAGAGGGTTCGGGCTACGCGTTAGCCAATCTGAGTATACGTTTGTACACGGAACATTAGTTAACGCCTCTGATCAGTATCCGTCAGCTTTCGCTGCAGTCCTGGGGCGTCCGTTTGCAACCGCAGCCGGATTGCTGAACTCAACCACAGCGGTCGTTGCCGCGATAATTGCCGACGATTAAACGAATGTGCCTAGCGCCCTGAAGGCAGCGGCGGTGGGTGCTTGCCCCTCACCCCCAGCTTGGCGCATGGGGGGGGCATGGCGTTTGAGATGGGTCTTGAGGTGTCGAGCGTGGCCGTGCGGCGCGGCGGGCGGACGGTGCTGGCCGGGGTGTCGTTTGGCCTTTTGCCGGGGGAGGCTTTGCAGCTGCGCGGGGGGAATGGCTCGGGCAAAACCTCGATGCTGCGGGCGGCGGCGGGCCTGGCGCCTTACGAGGGGGAGATCCGCTTTCGCCGGTTGGGACAGGACCTGGACCCCGGCTATATCCGCGCCCATGAGGTGCATTATGTGGGCACGGAGAGCGGCCTCGCTCCGCGCCTGACGGTGGCGGAGAACGCGGAGTTTCTGAGCGGCTTCTATGGGGTGACCCTTGGCGATGAGGTGGAGCAGCTGGGCCTTGCGGGCCACCTGTCGCGGAAGGTGGCGACCTTGTCGTCGGGGCAGCGGCGACGGCTGGCGCTCCTCCGCTTGCTGATCAATCCGCGGGCGCTGTGGCTTTTGGATGAGCCGTTTATTGCGCTGGACGATGATGGACAGTTGATCGTCCGGACCCTGATTGATGCGCACCGCGATCGCGGGGGGATGGTGATGGTGGCGCTGCATGATACGGACGACCTGCCCCGGGCGAAGACCCTGACGGTGGTGGCGCCATGAGCGCGCGGGGGGCTCTTCTTGCGCGGGAGATCACCTTGCGCGCGCGGCACGGCGGGTGGGCGATTGGCGCGGGGCTGTTCATGGCACTCGGCACGCTGGCGCCCCTGGCGATCGGGAATGAGGCGGAGCTGTTGGCGACGGTCGGGCCGGGTCTGTTGTGGATCATTCTTGGATTGTCCGTGTTCCTTGGGGTGGAGGGGCTGTTTGAGGACGACCTCGCCTCCGGCGCGATGGAGCAGTTTGTCTTGTCGCCCAGCGGGCTCGCCCAGGCGGTGCTGATCAAGCTGGTGGTGGCGTGGGGGTTTTTGATTGTTCCCCTACTGATCGCAACGCCGCTTTTGCTGGTGGGATATGGCAGCCCTTTGGGCGGGGTGCTGGGCCTGGTGCTGGCGAGCCCGGGGCTGGTGTTCACGGCGGGAACGGTCAGTGCACTGTCCAGCGGTCAGCGGCGGGGCGGGCCGCTGCTCGTCTTTTGCACCTTGCCGCTGATTATCCCCGCCCTGGTCTTTGGGCCGCAGGCGGGGGGCGGTGACCTCGTGCCTTACCTGATCCTCGGGGCCTATAGCCTTCAGGCGGTGGCGGTTTGTCCGTTTTTGGCCAGCGCAGCGGTGCGGCTTCAGCTCACCTAACCGTCATGGTCGATGGCGCTTCCGCGGGGCAGCAAGTTGCGGCATAAGGCGGGCGTTGATCAACCTAGGATGCACCATGCGTATCTTCACCGTGATGATTCTCTCTGCTTTCTCAACGGCTTTCGCCCAGAGCGCTGAGCCCCAGCAGGTGGCGACCTATCGCGATTGGATGGTCTTTACCTACGAAACGGCGGGCGATCGGGTCTGCTATGCGGTGACGGAGCCCAAGGACGTCTCCCCCGCCTCCGCGAACCATGGCGACGTGTTCTTCTCCGTGGCCAGCTGGCGCTCGGGCGCGGCGAACAACCAGCCGAGCTTTATGGCCGGGTACGATCTTCAAGAGGGATCGGAGCCTGTCGTCCGGGTGGGTTCAGATCGTTGGGAAATGTTTTCTTCGTCTAAGGAGGGGTTCATCGAGTCCGGTCGGCAGGAAGAGCGCCTGATCGATGCGATGCGCCGCGGTCGTGAGATGCGCGTCTCCGCGACCTCTGCAAGAGCGACGTCTACGAACTATACCTTCTCGCTGCTGGGTATTTCGAAGGCGCTTGAAAGGGTAGAAAGTGCCTGTCGCTAGAAGGCGATAGGCAAAACCTATACGCTGAAAAAAGAGCGATTTCGTCAGTTCACTGGCCGTCTAATTTATCTACATCCCATCCCTTGTAAGCGTAGGAGTTGAGGACGTGGCCAGCGTATGTGGACACGGCGTGCTTTTGCTGGCGGGGCTATGGTTGGCGTTAGGGTCAGGTGCGGCGAACCCGTGGCCGCGACCGGTTGGCGAGACATATACCCGCACTGAGGTCGAAGGCTTTCGCAGTGGTGATGCGGGTACGGAGTTCTCGCAGCTCGTGGTGCGCGAGTATGTTGAGCTCGGTCTCGGCGACGTGCTCACCCTAGGCGGCCAGGTGGCCAACATGCGGTTCGAAGCGCAGGGGCCGGGCTATCACAACATTGGAACGGGCGTCAGCGAAGCGGAGCTGTTCGCGTCGGTGCATCGACCGGCCGATGGGCGACTTGTCTCGGCATGGCGGGCGACTGGCGGCTTTCCGACGGCGAAGTTTATTCGCGGGCAACGCGCCATGGGCCAGGACGCGTTCATCGGCATCGATCGGCTTTGGGGATTAGGCAGTGAACGTCTGTTTTCTGTCGTCGAGGCCGGTGTCCGGTCGAGCCTGGGCGATGATGCGGTGCAACTGCGCGTCGGGGCCAAGATCGGGTTCAAACGGGGCCGCTCGATGCTGATCGCTGAAAGCCGCAACGTCATTGCGGTGAGCGAGGCGCACGGCCAGGGCAATGACTTTGACCTTGGGCAGATGAGTGTCTCAGCGGTCTTGCCGCTTACGGATCATTTTCAAGTTGAGTTGGGTGGGCGGGCGGACACCTATATCCGGAACATTGATCGTGGCCAGGCAGTGTTCTTCGCAGTGTGGCTGACGTTATGAGATTGATCCTGGTCCTGAGCATCCTTTTCACCGGTGGCGCTTTCACGACGGTCGCCCTCGCTGCTGGGTTTCCTGCGTCGAGCTTTGCCTCTTTGCCATGGTGGCCGATCCTGTTGGTAGGCTTTCCGGTCGTGAGCATCGCCCTGATCCGCATGTCTGACGATCCCTAGGTGCAAAGCGGGACGTTCACGACATTTGACGGGGCACGGCGTCGCTTTTCGCGCGAGCAGGTCGCTGGTGTCTACACGGCCGGGTGCTGCGTTGTGCTCGGCACACTGATTTCTCTGCGGCTGACGTTGATGGCGTTCGCGGTGTTGTTCCTGTTGACCAGCGCGAGCTTCTTGTTGCTCCGGTTGGTGGCGACCTTGAGGGTGATGGCGGGGACGTCAACGTCTTGTGGATCGGAGGCCTGCGTCGCACTACCTTTGGTGACGCTTCTGTGTCCGCTTTACAAAGAACCCAATTCAATCAAGAATTTATCCGCAGCCCTGCAGCGGCTGAACTATCCGACTTATCTCTTGGATATCATTTTTCTTCTGGAGGCTGATGATCTTGCGACGCAGGAGGCGGCGCGGAGCCTGCCCTCGCATTTTAGGATTTTAGTCAACCATGGCGATGGGCCGAAGACGAAGCCGAACGCGCTGAACATGGGCCTGCGCCATGCGCGGGGGAATATTGTCGGGGTTTACGACGCCGAGGACCGTCCGGAGCCGGAGCAACTGCGCAAGATGGCTACGGCCTTTGCAAGCGACCAGCGGATCGGCTGTGTTCAGGCGCAGCTGAATTTCTACAATCGCGACGAAACCATCCTGACCAGGATGTTTGCCCTCGAATATAGTCTGCACTTTGACTATATGCTACCGGGCATGGTCGCGCTTGGACTGCCGATCCCTCTCGGCGGGACGAGCAACTTCGTTCGTCGCGATGCGCTGCTCACCGTCGGCGGGTGGGATGCATTCAACGTCACCGAGGATGCGGATCTCGGCCTCAGGCTCTCGGAAGCGGGCTATACGCTGACCACCATCACATCGAGCACGTTTGAGGAGGCAACGGAAAATCCGCGGTCATGGACGACCCAGCGGTCCCGGTGGATCAAAGGGTTTATGCAGACTTGGTTCGTCCACACCCGGACGCCGCTCAGGCCCAAAACGAGTCTTGTTCTGCACACGACGCTGGGCGCAGTTGTGTTCAACGCGTTGGCCGCGCCGTTTTTTGTTGTGCTGTTCGCCGTGTGGGTGGTGACGGATCTAGCGCTGCTGAACGCCGTGTTCGGAGGATGGCTGAAATGGCCGAGTACGTTCTTGCTGATCGGCGGGAATGGGCTTCATGCTTGGCTTTTGATTATGGCGCCGCTGCGGCGGGGGTGGTTCGCGCTGGCGCTGAGCGGCCTGATGCTTCCTGCCTATTGGGTGCTGCAATCGGCAGCGGCGTATCGTGCACTGATCAGTTTTATCCGTACGCCTTATTATTGGGCGAAAACGGATCATTCTGCTGGCGAGGATCCTGAGCGTGAAGCGCATCCTGCGTGAACTCAGCCCCGCGGCCTTAGGCTTTCTGGCGACGCTATGGATTATTGCGTGCACAGATCTGTCGCATATTCTGTTCGCTTGGCGGATGGATTTATCCGAGCACAGCCTAACGGTTCTGACCGATGTGGGGCTGATGCCCGTGCTCTTCACGGAGGATGGCGCGCTTTGGGTTGAAGTGCTGAGCTGGGCCGGGTGGCTGGCGTGCTACTTCCTGCTGGTCCGATGGGGACGGGCGCAGCGCATTGCTTTCTTATGCAGTCCCGCGCCGTTGATCCTGGCGCTTGGCGGACTTGGTGTGACCGTCATGGGACTGATCATCATGTTTGAAGCGCTCGGGCGCCTTGCGGAAAACCGTACGCCGGAGAATGTTCCGTTGGTCGGGCTGGCGATCCTGTGTGCGGCCTGCATGGTGCCCTTTTTTGAACTGCTGGTCCTCGCGGTTGCCTCGCCGCTGTTCTTGTTTGCGCCGCCGGAGATGCTGCGCAGCAATATGCGGGCCTTTTATCTGGTGACGCTGTCCCCGGCTTTGGTCCTGTTGACTGCTGCTGCCGGGTACGGAGGAGATTTCACAGCAGCGCCAGCCGACACCCGGGAAGCAGGTCAGCTCCTCGCGGCAGCGCCGCCTGTTGTCGGCGCACTGCTCGCCGTTTTCGCAGCGGCGCGGAGCCAGAGTTGGCCGATTACGGTGCTGGCCATCGCGCTTGTCACGGCGGCACTGCTCAGCCATGCGGTGGATCCGCTATGGGCCTTGTGCTTGGCCGGGTTTTTCGCCGCTTATGCCGGGCTGGCGCGCCGGTCCCTCGCGCTTCAGTTTGGCCAAGTGACCGGGGTGACCATTGCGCTGCTGCTTTATAGCCGCCAGATCCCCTCGCTATGACGCACCCTGCCCTCCAAAGCCTCGCCGGATGCCCCTATTGGGTCATGGACGGCGCCGGGAACGATTTTGTCGTCGTCGACATGCGAGCGGGCGGCTTCATGACGGAGGCTGCAGCGCAGTATTTGGGCGATCGCGAGGGGCCCTTTGGCTGCGACCAGGTGATCGGTATCGTCTACGGAACATCGATGCTGATCTGGAACCAAGATGGCAGCGAAGCGGGGGCTTGCGGGAACGCGGCGCGCTGTGTCGCGTGGCTGCTGATGGATGAAGTGCGGGCCGATATGGCCACGTTCGGCAGCCCCGGCGGCACCTTGCAAGCCAAGAAAGAAGGCGATCGGGTGGTGGTCGACATGGGCTTCCCCGCCTTCGCGCCCCACGAGATCCCGGTGGCTGAGCCTTGCGAGGATACCGCGCTCTTGCCGCTCTCGCCGCAGCTTTTGTCGAAGTACGGCGTGATCCCTCCCGTTGGCGTCTCGATGGGTAATCCGCATGCGGTGTTTTTCGTGGAGGATGCCGCGGCCTTTCCGATTGACGAGATGGGGCCGGAGGTGGAGACCCATCCCCTCTTTCCCGACCGCGTCAACGTCACCGTCGCGAGCGCCCAGCCCGGCGGCTATCGCACGCGGACATGGGAGCGCGGCGTCGGGATGACCAAAGCCTGCGGCACCGCCGCCTGCGCCACGCTTGTCGCTGCGGTAAGGCGCGGCCGCGCCAAGCGCGATGCCGCGATAGAGGCCGACGGCGGTACGCTTGAGATCAATTGGGACAAAGACACCGGCCGGGTGACGATGGCGGGTCCTGTGCGGCTTCACCGCGAGGGCACGTTCTAAGCCCTGCAGCGCGCTGGCTTTAGTGCTGAACTCCAGGTTCCAGGATGTGCTGGTAGATCAAGCCCCGCAGGCGGGCGACTTCGTCAACACCGTCCAGGGGCGCAGCGTGAACTTGGGACATGAGGAGCCCAACATACCCCGCGTCAACGTCGATCCAAAAGGCGGTGCCTTCGTAGCCGCCGCCGACCAAGAGGCCTGGCTTTTGGTTGGGTAAGTCATCGAACCGGCCGTTCGTCACCCAGATGTTGAAGCCATTGTGTCCGTACGGACTATCAAGCTGCGTCTTGGGCGAGGACCAGTCGATGACCGTCTCTTCTTCCAAGATACGCGTGCCATCGAGGGCGCCCATGCTGCCCATCATGCGCAAGAACGCAGCATAGCCCTTGGTGGTGGCAACCATACCCTCGCCGCCCAGAAAGATATTGGTGTCCGCCGTATACTGAGGAACAGGGCCGCCGAAAATGTCGAGATCACCGCTGTCAGCCAGCGCGAGGCTGCCGCTTTTGCCCGTCACCCGGGGGTATGTCTCAGCGTCGGCGGGCAGCGTGTAGCGCAGCGTATCCGCGATACCGAGGGGGCCCGTGACGTGCTCTTCGACGACGTCGGCAAACGGCTTCCCTGTCGCACGCTCCGCCACGAGACCTAAGACGGTGGTGCCGATCCCGTACTGGCTGGCGCCAATGCCGGTCGGATGGAGCGTGAGGGAGGCGATCCTGCTGATTAAGTCATCCGGAGACGTTGCTTCAGGAAGGCGCGCATCGACCATGGCCTCATCCAAGCACGTATAGCCCGTGAACGGGTAATAGAAGCCGTCATTGTGGTTGAGGAGATCTTCGATCGTCATCGCCCTTTTGGGGGCGCGGGTTTCGTCGCCGCAATTCTCTTGGTCAGCATCGGCGCTCAACACGGCGAGCTCAGAAAACTCAGGGATGTAATCGGTGACCGGGTCCGTTCGGCTGAGGATGCCGTCTTCTTCGAGGCTCAAGATCGTCGCGATCGTGACGCTTTTGCTCATCGACCAGATGCGCATCCAGCTTTCGCCCGTCGGCTCGCGCTCGGTGAAAAGCGGGTTTACCGCGCTGTGCTCGTAGACCACGCTGCCGTCAAAGCGCTCGACCCGCGCGTAGAGGAGAGGCATGACCCCGCGCTCCACAACGTCGTCGATCGCTTCGTCGACGGGCGTTCGGTCAGCGATCGGCGCAGTCGTCTCGCTTGAGGGCTCACAAGCGTTGAGCAGCCAAACACCGAGAAGCAGCGCAAGGGTGGAGGGTGAAAAACGCATAGAGAGGGCCTCAACAATCAATCTAGACGCCTACGTCCCTTAAGGCCTGTGCCCGGGCAAGCGTTTGTTTCAGCCTCGGCGCCCACGTTCCGCCGCCCGCGAGGGAGCTGTTGCGTCCGGACGTGCGCCGTGATGCCCTGTTTGCTGGCGCGGACCCGCGGGGATTCTCGCTGGGAAGGCCGGATAAGCGCCTAGGCAAAGAGCCTGCGCCAACCGGAGGGGTTGTTCCCATCGCGTCGCCCGCGCACATGGGGCGGATGCATGAGAACCGCGCCATCACTGTGAACCTGGGCTGTCGCCTCAACGCTTCGGAGACCGAGGCGATGGCGACGCTTGCCGAGGCGAAGGGCGGGGCCGCGCCTATCATCGTCAACACCTGCGCGGTGACCAACGAAGCCGTGCGCCAGAGCCGCCAAGCGATCCGCCGCGCGGCGCGCCAGAACCCTGGCCGCCCGGTGGTGGTGACGGGCTGCGCCGCTGAGGTGGACGCTGAAGCCTTCGAAGCGATGCCGGAGGTGACCCTCCGCGTGCCGAACGAGAAGAAGCTCGATCCTGCGGCATGGAGCCTGCCGAGCGCGGTGGCCGCCGCGCCGCGGAGCATCGACGTGCGCGCGCCGCTGGCCGTGCAGAATGGCTGTGACCATCGGTGTACGTTCTGTATCATCCCCTATGGCCGGGGCGATGCGCGATCGACGCCGATTGCGGAGGCTTGCGAGGCGGCCCGCGCCTTGGTTGATCGGGGGGCGGAGGAAGTGGTGCTGACCGGCGTGGACCTCACCTCCTGGGGCCCGGACCTCGGCGAGGGGCTGAGCCTCGGGCACCTGGTTGAGGCGCTGAACGACGCTCTGCCTGAACATGTGTGGCTGCGCCTCTCGTCGATTGACGGGGCGGAGATCGATGATCGGCTTTTCGACCTGATGACCGGGGTGGAGCGGATTGCGCCGTATGCGCACCTGTCGCTGCAGGCGGGGCACGATATGATCTTGAAGCGGATGAAACGCCGCCATTCGCGCGCCCAGGCAGTGGAGCTTTGCGCCCGCCTCCGCGACGCGCGGCCTGGGATGGCGTTTGGCGCGGATATCATCGCTGGGTTTCCGACGGAGACGAAGGAGATGTTCCAGGCGTCGCTCGACCTGGTGGACGATTGCGGGCTTTCCTACGTTCACGTCTTTCCGTTCTCACCGAGGACAGGCACCCCAGCAGCGCGGATGCCGCAACTGGACCGCGGGCTGATTAAAGAGCGTGCGGCGCGCCTGCGCGTGGCCGCCGACCGGGCACTGACAGCGCATCTTGAAGCGCGGGTAGGCCGGGCGAACCTTGTGCTGATTGAAGAGGTGAAGAACGGTGTGCCCCGCGGGCGCTTTGCCGACTTTACCGACGTGCACCTCCCATCGGCGCTGCACCTTGCGCCAGGTGACCGCGTCGAGGTCATTGCCAGCGCCCGCGAGGGGCGCCACCTGATCGCAGCGCCTGCATAGACAAGAACCGGACCAAGACCTTTATGGCTGACGAGAAAAAGGGCCTGTTTGGCCGGCTCTTCGGGAAGAAGAAAACCGCAGAAGACGCCCCCCCTGCGCCGGTGCCTGCACCAGTGCCGGATGAAGACGAGACGCCCTCCGTTGCCGACGGTCCGGCCTCGGATGTTGAGAAGCAGACGCTGCAGGAGACACCTCCGTCCACGGCTGTTCGCGATGGCGGTGCTGATGAGGCCGACGTTGATGAAGGGCAACCGGAGCCGGATGTGGCCGCCGCCGACCCTCTCCCTCCGTCTGCGGAGGAACAAGAAGAGAACATTAATCCTCAGCCTACGCCAGAACCGGCCCCGGCCATTGAGCCTGCGGCCGAGCCGGAGCCCGAAGTTGCGCCGGAGCCCGAGAAGAAGCGCGGGTTCTTCAGTCGGCTGACCGCTGGCCTTAGCCGCACGTCGCAAAAGCTGACGAGCGGCGTTGCGGACATCCTCACCAAGAAAAAGCTCGACGAAGACACGATCGAGGAGCTCGAAGACCTTCTGATCTCCGCCGATCTCGGCATGGAAGCGACCGAGCGGGTGATTGGTCGGTTGCGCAAAGAGCGCGTTGGCCAGGATGTTAGCGACCAGGATGTGCGCGAGATTCTGGCGGCGGTCGTAGCGGAAACCCTTGAACCGCTTGAGAAATCTCTTGAGATCGATCCGGCGCGGAAGCCGCACATTATATTGACCGTCGGCGTCAATGGCGCGGGGAAGACCACGACGATCGGCAAGCTCGCCTCGAAATACGTCGCGCAAGGACACTCCGTGCTCCTCGCAGCGGGCGACACGTTCCGGGCGGCCGCGATTGAGCAGCTGAAAGTCTGGGGTGAACGGACGGGTGCGCCTGTCCTCAGCAAACCCCACGGCGCGGACGCAGCGGGGCTGGCCTTTGAAGCCATCGAAACCGCGCGGCGCGATGGGCATGACGTGGTGATGATCGACACGGCAGGGCGCCTTCAAAACCGCAGCGAACTGATGGATGAGCTCAGCAAGATCGTCCGTGTCATCAAAAAGCTCGATCCCGACGCGCCGCACGACACACTGTTGGTGCTCGACGCGACGGTCGGGCAGAACGCCATCCGCCAAGCTGAAGCGTTCTCTGAAACGGCGGGAGTCACGGGCCTCGTCATGACTAAGCTCGATGGCACAGCGCGCGGCGGGATCCTCGTCGCCCTCGGCGATCAGTTCGGCATCCCCATCCACCACATCGGCATCGGTGAAGGTGTCGATGATCTCCGCGATTTCAATGCGCGCGATTTTGCCCGCGCTATGACCACTGACGAATAGGACGTACCCCCATGAGTGACGCGAGCCCCTCCCCGCAAAAGCTTGAAGGCAAGGAGAAAATGTGGGTCGAGTTTGGCCCGATCATCGCGCTTTTCGGCGCCTATGCTCTGAACGGTGTGCTGGGCCCGCGGCTTGATATGCTGTTTGGTACGGAGCTTTTCGGCGCTGACGATGGTCGTCTTTATACGGGGCTTGCACTCTTTATCCCGGCGTTCATCGCGGCTTTTGGCTATTCTGTGGTCCGTACGCGGCGGGTTGCGCCGATGTTGGCAGTGACGGGGGTGATCGTTATCGGCCTCGGTGTGCTGACGTTTGTTTTCCAAGATAAGCGCTTCTTCTACATCAAGCCGACGATCGTCTACGGCCTGATTGCAGGCGGCCTCGCGCTGGGGCTGTTGCTGAAACAGAACTTCCTCAAGACGCTGTTCGACGGCGCGATTGAGATGGCTGATGGCCCCTGGCGGACGCTGACCTGGCGGTTCGTGGGCTTTAACGTTGCCGCGGCGATCGCCAACGAAATTCTCTGGCGCACACTGACGGCAGGCTGCATCGCGGGCGAAGACTGCGCCGGCGAAGCATGGTGGCTTGGAATCAAAGGCTTTGGTTTTACAGCGGCTTACTTTGCATTTATCGCGGCGAACGCGCCGTTTCTCATGAAGCACGGCAAGTTCGAAAACGCCGACGACTAGACCCCGTCTGCCGGGTTCGAGAACGGAACGAACCCTGATTTTCCGAGCACCTCGCGGTGGTGACGGAGCGCCCAGTACACCGTCGGGAACGCGAGCTCCGTCCAGGGAATGTCTTCCCACGGCACAAGCATGACGTCTTCGCTCTCTGGCCCTGCGCCGATTGTCTCAGGGTTGAGAAGGCGTGCGCGGAACATAATCTGAACTTGGCTAATGCGGGGCACGGAGTAGATGGCCAGGACTTGATCAATCTCGAGCTCAGCCAGTGCCTCCTCCCTCGCTTCGCGGCATGCGGATTGTTCGACGCTTTCGCCCAATTCCATATACCCGGCAGGAAGTGTCCAAAAGCCTGAACGTGGCTCTATTGCTCGCTTACAGAGGAGGATCCTACCCTGATCATCCGTAACCACACTTCCTGTCACGATCTTCGGATTGTCATATGAGATGAAGCCACACCGTACGCAGACATTCCGTTCCCGGTCATCTCCATCCGGTATTTTCTTCTCGAACTCATGAGGCGGACAATCGGTATTCGTCATGTTTCGGGTGCCGTCGACTGCAAAATCTTCCGCTAGCGTATCGTTTCGCTCGCAAAAAGTCTTGATTCCGTAGACGAAGCGATCAAATTGCAAGTGTTCGTTAAGGACGACATGTCAAGCCCGACGCGTGGGGCGTTCCGCACGCGGCGTTCTTGATGAGAACATAAGCGAGGCAGCCGCCTCATCCTATTGAAGCCGGCGCGGCTTCCCGCGCCTTCGACGTCAAAAAATGAGAGTGTCATCATGGCGAAATACGAGCTCGAAAACTCCCCGGGCCACCTCCTCCGTCGCGCACAGCAATATGCGGACGATCTGTACAAGAAAGAAGTTGGCTCCGGCGGACTGACAGCACGTCAGTTCACGGTGCTGTTTGCGATCAGCGAAAAAGAAGGCCTGTCGCAGACTGACCTGGTTCGCCGCACCGGTATCGACCGTTCGACCCTTGCTGACATGATCTCGCGCCTGACGAGCAAAGGCTATGTTGCACGTCAACGGACGAAAGACGACGCCCGCGCCAACTCCGTTAAGCTGACGGCTGCTGGTAAGAAGGTCCTGAGCGGCCACGACACGAAAGTCATGAAAGCAGAAGCAGCGGCGCTCGCACTACTGCCGAAGACCCAGCAAGGCGCATTTGTCAAAACGCTGAAGGCCTACGCCGAAGCCCTCGACAAGATCGAAGCCGAAGCGATGGCGCCGAAGCGCAAGCCCGCTGCGAAGAAAGCACCGGCGAAGAAGGCACCAGCCAAGCGCGCTGCGAAGAAGGCACCGGCGAAGAAAGCTGCTGCGAAAAAAGCACCAGCCAAGAAGACTGCGGCCAAGAAAGCCCCAGCCAAAAAGACTCCTGCCAAGAAAACCACGCGTCGGAAGACCACCAAGAAGTAAGCTTGCCTGAAGCCTACGGGCTTTACGGACGATCAACGCCCTGCGCCGAACGCGCGGGGCGTTTTTTTGTGCCGAAATGGTTGGTGAGGCGGCGCATCAGCCCCTAAGATGGCGACGGGGGGGACCAATAATGCTCCGTTTGCTTACCAAGACGACGGTTCTCGGCATGGCGCTCAGCGTGCTTTCGGCGGGTTGTACGCCGATAGAACGTGGGCCGCTGATTGGAGAAGCGGGCGAAGTCTATGAGATCACGGTCGTCAGCACGTCGGAAAGCGAGCGCAGCGACGGTTCGGGGAGCGCAAACTCCCGGTACGGCTTCGTCGAGACCATCATCGCGCGCGAACGAGGCGGCACCGTCATCGAATATGACTTGCCGTTCGGGACCTCTGAGCAAGAGCGGGAGCGTGAATGGCAATTTCCCGCGCGGGTTCTTCAAGGGGTCGACGGAAGCCTCTCTCTGCTGAACGCGGATGACCTCAACGCGCGCCTTGAAACGTGGCTGCAGGCGGCGGAGATCGACCGCTCGCTTTGCGGGACGTGGTTCTTCACCTGGAATGCCTTCAAGGTGGAATGCGACGTTGAGACTGTTCTCGATACGGTTGCCGCCGTGAACGTCAGACATCCGACGATCGGTGAAGGGGTGATGTACAAGGACCCCGCAGCAGCAGTCGCTGGTCCTTTGACAGCAACGGATACGCCCGAGACGCTCCGTGTGGTGGGTTCACTCAATGCCGATGGCTACCGCCAAGACGAGGCGGAAGGGAAACGCGCGCTCGCCCAGATCCTCGGTGTGCAGCCGCCAACTCTGGAGGACGCGATTGCTGCGCAGGCTGACGATGAGATCACCGGCAGCATCACCACAACGTTCACCCTCGGTGAGGACGGGCAGGTTAGCAGCCGCGTTCGGCGCATCGAGATTGCGGTGACCTATCCCGACGGAACGTTTGAGCGGCGGACGACCACCGAGACGCTGACCCGTCGCCGGGTGACCGCGGCGAGGCGCGAGGCGGACTAAATCGCGAGGTCGAGGATGACGGGGGCGTGGTCGGAGGGTTTTTCCCAGCCGCGCACATCGCGGCGGACACGGAAGGCTTCGCGGCCACCAGCGAGGGCGGCCTCGCGCAAGGGCTCGGTGACCCAGATATGGTCGAGGCGGCGGCCTTTGTCGGATTGGTCCCATTTGGGTGACCGGTAGGACCACCAGGAGTAGAGCTTCTCCTCGTCCGGAACGAGCGCCCGCGCCACGTCGATGAAGCTACCTTTCTTGATGAGGGCGTTCATGGCGTCGGTCTCCACCGGGGTGTGGCTGACGACCTTAAGCAGCTGTTTGTGGGACCAAACGTCGTGCTCGCCAGGCGCGATGTTGAGGTCGCCGACGAGGATGCGCGGCTCCTTCTTGCCGCGGCTAAAGACGCGGGTCATCTCGTCGACGAAGGCGAGCTTGTGGGCGAATTTTGGGTTGGTGTCCGGGTCCGGAACATCGCCGCCGGCGGGGACATAGAAGTTGTGGAGGCGCGCACCGCCGGGCAACGTTACAGCGACGTGGCGGGCATCGCCCATCTTGCAATAGTCGCGCTTTTCGATGTTCTCGAGCGGTACGCGCGCGGCGATGGCGACGCCGTGGTAAGCCTTCTGTCCACTGATGGCGAGGTGGCTGTAGCCGGCCTTTTGGAACGCTTTGGTCGGGAACTGGTCATCGTGGCATTTGGTTTCTTGCAGGCAGAGGACGTCGGGCTGTTCCTCCCTCAGGAACTTGGTGACGAGATCGATACGGAGGCGGACGGAATTGATGTTCCAAGTGACGATGCGCATCCGCGGCGCATAGAGGAAACGGGGCGCGAGGGGGAGCGGTTTCTCTCGACCGTGCGCTAGGCCGCGCGCGGGTCAGTCGCGGCGATGTCGGGCTGGGCCAAGAGCGTGTCGGTCAGCGCCGCGGCGGCCGGGCACCGGTCGTTCCACGAGACGGCGTCGCTCAAGCGGAAGCTGAGCCAATCGGTGGTGACGGCGAGGGCTAAAGCGGTGATGCCGCCTTGATGGTCCACAGCGCGCTTGGCGATGGCGTCGATATAGGGGAGCGCGGCGCGGATCCCTTCAAGGCGCCGGTCGAGCCAGTGTTTGGACTGGGCCTCTTTAGGGCGCTGGGTCTCGAGGAAGTACGCAACGCCGAGGTCGAGGACGCCGAGGAGCATGGCGAGATCCGCCTCCGCCTGGAGCCGCGCGGCGGGATCCTCTGGGAACAGATCATCTGTGCCCCACCCATTGATCGTGCGGACGATGAGGCTGGTCTCGGCCAGCAAGGGGCCGTCGTGGACCTGCAATGCGGGGACTTTGCCGAGGGGGTTTTTGGCGCGGTGGGCATCATCGAACGGCGCGGAGACTTCGAAGCTGACGGCCGCTTCAGCGTTAGCGCGGACGATGACGAGCCGTGCGAGGCGGACGTAAGGGGAGGTGCGGGAGCCGAAAAGCGTTGCCCGGCTCAACGAGCAACGCCGCCGCGTGCGCAGACCCGCATGGATGAGACGGCTGACGCATCCTTGAGCTGCAGCGCTGCGCCGTAGGAGGCGAGGAACCGCTCAGAAGCGGCAACCATATCGGCGTCGGGATTGGAGCTATACGGATCGGTGCTGATGCCGATGACCAAGGGCGCCGGGTCTTCCGAAAACAGAAATTCCGCCTGCGCCAGATCAGCGGCGGCCTTTTCATAGGCTTCGCGATCGGCTGCCGTGCCGCTGCGCGCAGCGCGTTCGAGCACCGCGAGCGCAGCGCGTTGATCGGCGAGCGCCGCGACGCTGTCTTCGTTGAACGTTGCCGTTGCGGTGTAGACCCGCTCCTCACTCAGGCATTGGGCGCGGTCACCACCGGACAGTTTGCGGATTGCAAAGTCGCGCAGCGCCCGGGCCCGATCGGCGGCGACGTCCGCTTCACCTTCGGGCGCGACACCGATGACGAGGTACCCGTCATATTCAGGCGCGCTGACCGTTTCAGGGGCCGCGAAGGTCACATCCCCAGCGAAGCCAAAGGGCGCAGCGTGGCTTTGCGAGGAGACGAAGGTCGGGGCGGCCACTTCCCACGTCGGCTTGAGGACGAAGGTGCCCTCGTAGCTGAGCCGCATCAGGTCGAGGCGGACAGCGGCACCGCCTTCGCAGACTTCGACGAAGCGGTCGGTCAAGGAACCCGACGGTTTGCAGTAAGTCACAACCTGGGCGTGGCGGGAAATGCCATCATCGCCGGTGGGCATCGACACAGTTTGCGCGATATCGCCGCCAATGCCGACGCGGTTGAGGTAGTTTTCGACCGACGGGCCTTCAGCGGCGCTGGCCAACTTTATGGCTGTGGTCTGACCGTTCACGACGCGGGCCGTGAAGGTGAGGATGAAGCCGAACCCGACCGCGATGATGATCATCATGGCGTTACGGAAATAGGCAGGTCGTTCCTCCCCGAAGCCATCCTCAGAGCTGGCGCGGGCGATGCGGGGGCCGAGAACCTTCGGCGGTTCGGTCTCAAACGTGTCGGCCATGGCGCCGCCAATGCGCGGCAAGCGGAGAATGCCCCAGAACCCGATGAGCACCACGACAAGCAGTGAGAGCACGGCGAAAGCAAGCACGCCCCGCCCCATAGGCGTGGCGAAAATTGCCGAAATTTGCGTCAGAAGATCGGCCATCACCGCCCCCGTCTTCATAATCGTTAACGACACTTAGCACGCAGAGCCCACCCTGCCTAGCGCGGGACGTGAACGGGTGGTGATGAAACTCACGCACTGAAACATGACGAAACATTAGGTGGCGGTGCGTGAGCAGGCTCCACACGTTTTTGCCAACGCGAAGGGAGCGATCATGAGCGTTTCAGAGGTGGTGGCCCAGGTTCTGCTGGGGATCGTGTTGGCTGACGTGATCAGCGGTGTCGTTCATTGGTTCGAGGATACGTATGGCGATCCGAAATGGCCGATCATCGGTAAGGCGCTGATTGAACCCAACATTGTCCACCACGATGACCCGCTGAAGTTCACGAAAGCAGGCTTCTGGAAGCGCAACCGCGGGGTTTTCGCGGTGTTGGCAGTAGTCGCGGGCGGGTTTGCCTTGGCGGGCTGGCTCAATGTGGTGTCGGTGACGGCGCTGGTGGTGGGCGCGATGGCGGGCGAGACCCATCGCTGGGCGCACCTCAAGCCTGGCGAGGTGCCCCGCGTTGTGCGTTGGCTCCAGGAAGTGAAGGTCCTGCAGACCGCGCAGCACCATTGGGCCCATCACCGGCGGGGTTTCAATACGCACTATTGCACCATCACCAATGCGGTGAACCCGACGCTGGATGGCCTGCGGGTGTTCCGGGTCATCGAGGGTCTCGTCGAAGGGCTGACGGGCATCAAGCCACGCACAGACCGCGAGGCCTATGACCATCCGATGCTCGGCCGCCGCTGGCTGAGCCGCGCGCGGCGGGTGGCTTGCGCGCTCACCTACACGATCAAGCGCCGGTTCGCTTTGGGCGGTGGGCGCCTCGCCTTGGCTTAGAGCATCAGCCGCGGGAGCCACATGAAGGCTGACGTGCCGAAGATGCCAAGGCCGGTGATGACGATGGCAGCGATGATCACGGTCGACACTGCGCGCTTGGGCAGGGCCATCGGGCTTCGCTTGGCCGCTTGATAGAGTTCCAGCACCACGAACGGCATCAGAAAGCTCCCGAACTGCAGCGCGATGTCGGCTGGCCCAGAGAGGGTGTCGTTCATCCCGCGGGGGCCTTGGTTGATCAGGATCCACGCCATCAGGGCGAGGCGGAAGAACCAGACGCCGTTGCAGGCCATAAAGAGCCGCATGGCCCAGCGCTCGTGCTCGGCAATCCGGCCTTGCATCGCCCGGCGCAGCGCCATGGTGGCAAAGGCAAGGATCATCGCGGCGTTAAGGCTGACGGCAACGGCGGAGATCACCGAGAGGTAGGAGCCGCGGCCCCAAGTGGCGGCCAACCCGCCAATCGCCATCAGATAGGCGGTCACCACAAAGATCCGCCCGTTGAGCCGGTGGAGCCACGTCGCGCGGCGCCGCAGCCAGGGAATCAGCTGGAAGATACCGCCCAAGGTGATCACTCCGGCAAGGAGCACGTGGCTCGCGAACACCGCGTTGCCGAGGGGGTCACCGTCGACGAAGCCTGTGATCAGCTGCGCATCGTTCCACCGGTGCCACTCCCCTGAAAAGGTGCGCGGCCCGTAGAAGCCGAACGTGTAGATGATGAACGCCACCTGCCCGACCAGAGCGACCAAAAACCAAGCGGTGGCGGTGCGGGTCAGGAAACGGTGCCCGGCAACGGCGCCGACGGGGGCAGATGGGGCAAGCATAAACAGGCTCCTTTTCTGAGGGTGGGAGCGCTGAAATTGCTGGGAAAACGGCCAGCCGTCTTATCGATTTGGCGATCGGCCAACGAATTGCGGCGCGATCATCCATCGACGGTGAAGGTTTCGGTCCCTACGTTGGGGAGCGAGCAGGAAAGGCGCGGCCTATGGGCTTGATGACGGGCGAAGTCTCCGCGGCGGGGCCGGCGGCCAACCGGTCGGGCCTGCTCCCAGCGCGCGCGCCCTCGCCGATGGTCATTTATTGGGCGCTGTTCGCGGGGTCGGCGGCGGCCTTTGCCCTCGCCTATGTCCTTGGCGATACCGCGCCGGGGGTGACAAGCTTCCTCCACTTTATCAGCGCGGTGACCTGCGGCTGGGCTTGGCTGTTGTCGCGGGCGCTGTTTCGGCCGCTGAAGGAATTCGAGGTCTGGCCCGTTGCGCTGGTGGCGATTTTGTTCATCGCGGTGATGACGGGGCGGGGCGCGAGCGCTGCGGGCTTTGCCGACAACCCGGCCGTGGAGATGATCTGGCAGGTGGGCTCACTTTTAAGCTCAACGGTCCTGGTCCTGACGTTGCTCGAAGCGATTGAGAGTGCGCGCCTGGCCGACACACCGGCGGAGAAGCGTTTCCGGCTCGCCTTCTTGATTGGCTATGGCGGGCTGCTCTTTGCAGGGGTCATGGTGGTGCGCGGCGCATTGGCGGTTTCCGGGATCATTGACCGGGAGAGCATGATCCAAGCGATCTGCGCGGCGATCGCCTTTGCTGGCGGAACAGCGGCGACGTGGTACCGGTTGCGCCATCCCCTCCCCGACGAAGCGTCGCGCAAGAAGCGCCGTGCGCCTGCCGAGGGCGAGGCCGACCCGGCGATCACCGCGACGCTGCACCGGCTGATGGCGGACCAGCACCTCTACCGCGACCCCGAGATGAAAGTGGCGGGCCTGGCCGAGCGGCTGGGGCAGCCGGAGTACAAGGTCTCCCTTGGCATCACCCGCGGGCTGGGCTTTGCCAACTTTAACCAGATGGTGAACAGCTACCGCATCGACGACGCCAAGCGGATGCTCGCCGATCCTGCCTATGACGACCAAGCGATCCTGGTCATCGCCATGGACAGCGGGTTTGGCTCAATTGGTCCGTTCAACCGGGCCTTTAAAGCGCAAGTGGGCATGACGCCGGGCGCGTTCCGTACAGAGAAGAAATCGGAGCGGGAAGCGGCCTAAGTTGTCTGCGGCAGCATTTAGTCGGTAGGCGGATGTTCCGAAGGCGGCGAAAGCGTGTCGAGCGGGGTCGCGAGGATGTCGTCTCCGTCCGTCATCAGAACAAGGCCCAACGCCTCGAGCGGCTGGATCCCCCAGACGTAGTCGATCGCAGGCAGCAAAACGGGTTTCGTCGCTCCTGGGTCGAGGCGGTAGACGCCATTGCCCTCCTTGCGGGCGCAGCTGTCTGTTTTGCACCATGTGAAGAACAACACGCCCTGTTCATCGAGGAAACCGTCGAATGCAACGCCCACGGAAGGAATGAACAGGGGTTCGGGCTTTAGAAAGCCGCGCGTGGTCTGTTTCGCGCGGTAGAGGCCGCCGCCGTCTTTGCCGGTCGGGTCATAAAAGATGAGATCGCCGACGCTGGTGATTTGCGGATAGCTTCCGGTCGCGCCGATTTCCTCTGAGATATTGTCGGTGTACACCCATGTGGCGCCGTTGAACGTATAGCGCTTGAGCGCGCCGTCATTCTCTGAGGCGGTGATGATCGACCGCCCGTCCGGCGCAATCGCCAGGTTATAGATCGCGCCTAAAGCGGTGAGGCTTTCCACAGCCCACTGATTGTCGGTCCAGCTTGCTAGAAACGCTGACTTCGTCCCCCAATCGCTATAGCGCGCGAAGACGAGGGTTTTCCCGTCCGATGTAGCGGACACTGATGTTTCGCTTGTATCGGTGGATACGATGCCCCGCGCGAAGGGCACCGCGGACCTGAGTATACTTTGTGGACCGGGCGAGAACCGTGTTCGGACTTCTGTTCGCTCAGCCTCGCCATCGCGGCTGCGGACGCGCACTTTCCAGTCCGGCCCTTCGGTGACGTAGCGATAGCGAAAGGATGCGCCACCAGAGCGTTCCGTATACCGAAAGTCCCAGCCCTCTTGGGTGCCGTCGTCCCGCCAAAGAACCTTTTCGCGGCCGTAAAGGTCGCCGCCAGGCCGGTAGTACTCTTTTGCGAGCTCCCTTCCGTTCAGCGAGAGGGTCACGACGGTGCGGTCTGCGGGTTCGCCGTCTTCGGTGAAATAGGTGATCGTCTGCTGGGGCGGCGTTTCGGTGTAGGTGAATTGCTCCGTCCACGGCGTCGGATCAGAGCCCTCAAAGTAGATTGCCCGCTCCTCGCGTCCATCTTCGTTGTGGACGACCAGGAAGGTGAGGGTCGAAGCTCCGCCTGCGTCGCGGTTCTCTTGGCGAAGGCGCCGACCGTCACGGGCGAAGATCGTCACCTCTGAACCCAGGAAGGCGCCTCGGCTCGGGTCGTAAAGATCGATCCGCTCTTCCAAGACAGGGGAATGACCACCGGCGAACGCGGCGAGAGCAAAGAAAGCGCTGAACGTTGACATGGCGACAGCTTACCACGGTGCGAGGCCAATGGCTCGCGCAGAGCTCAGTTGGCATGCTCCATCGATGCGGCCGTTGAGCAGGTGTATACGGATCTTAAGTGACTTGATCCGTGAGGCCTCCCCCACTCGGAGCGGTAGGCGAACGCTGCACTGAGGCTTGACGACTGTGGCGTCGCACTGAGCAGGCGCGGGCTGTTGGAAGGCAGTGGGATCTTTGCCGGCGAGGAAGTCGCGGACAGGTTCGGGCGGATTTATCGACAAGGAGCCCCAGACCGTGAAGTCCGGGGCTGTGTCTTCGGTGGAGCAGCGCAGTTAGTTGCAGTTTAGCTCCATGTCGGAATTGAAGAACACACGGTCTTCGGTGATCTTTCCGTCTTTGATTGTCAGGAATGCTGAGATCGGCAGCTCAAACTCTGCGCCCGGAATACGGCTGGATGCAGTGAAGATTACGGCGGTTCTTTCGCCTTCGGTGACGACAAGCTCGAGGGCGTCGTGGACGTCGGGAATTTGCTGGAACATTGCGGCGTAACCCTCCGAAATCGCGTCCCGTCCGACCGTAGGCTCGCAGCTTTCCGGCGAGTGCACCACGGCATCGTCAGCATAGAACGTTTTGAGTTTCTCGACGTTATGGCTGTTGAACGCTGCGAAGAGTGCCTCGATAAACTCCTGACTCTCCGCACGCGCTTGCGATGGTTGAACGAGGGCCAGAGCGGAAACTGATGCGGCGATAATAGTTGAGATTTTCATTTCATCCTCCTACGGATTTAATATTTGATGGGAAGGTAGAGGTCGGTGCGAAGCTGTGCTTCTTCCGTGGTCTCCGGATCGTCGAGATAGTGAAAGAGCAGCGGCTCGTCGGGGATTTCGATCTCGTCATGGGCCAATGCGGCGAGGTAGAGACGGTCGATCGCTTCGGGTAGCCGGTCGTAGCTTCCGATGTGGCGGGTCAGCAGGTGGACCCCGCCCTCAAGCTCGCGGACTTCGATCGCTTCGGGCAATTCGTCCGGAATCTCCTGGAGTTTCAAACCGCAATCAAAGCGTAGCGTGTCAACCGGATCTCCCCCGATGTCGCCGTAGGGCTGGCCGAGAATTGCGCTGACCACGGATGGATCTCCCGCCGCTTCGAACAGCGCCCAGTAGTTTTCGTTGAGATTGGGATAGCTTCCATCTGTGTGCAGCATAATTGCCTTGAACGGTGTCATCTGTGCGATCTCCACCCGGAGTTCAGCGCGCGCTTTGCCGTCATCCGATTTTGGTACGGATAATTCTGCGATTGCTGACGTGAGACGCTCCTGGTCCTGACGGATCGCGCTGGCCGATTGTGAAAGCACTCTTTTCAGCGCTTTGGCGAAGGATTGGCTTGAGCCATAGCCAGCGGAGAACGCGACGTCGGTGACAGACGCTTTAGGGTCACGCAGCTGTTCCGTGGCTAAAGACAGCTTGAAACGGGTCAGGGTCTCCTGCGGTGTCTCCCCCGTCGCCAGTCGGTAGATCCTGTTGAAATGGAATTTTGAGAGCCCGGCGGCTTGGGCAACGCGCTCCAATGTTGGTGTTTGGCCCTTCTGTGCTTCACTCGACATGAAATCAACTGCCCTTTCGATACACTTCAATGTATAGTTTGACTGGGTCATGTGATCCTCCTTTCGAGTGGTGGTGTACGCCGACCGGGCGTTGTTGTGCGTGTCCGACATTGCTGATTAGGCCACAGAGTTTGTTGATCGCCCAGGGGACAGCTGTGCTTTTCGCTGGGGGTGTCGCGGTTCGTTCAGCGCGGGATGGCCCGCGGTATGCTGATGGCGCACGCGGACGCTAAGCGAAAACACAGTGTGGTGTTTAGCTGTGTACGGATGCTCTCTACCGCGGCATTATGTGCTCGGTACACGGACCAGAAGGCGGCATACAGGCAGCGAGAATGTGGGGACGTTACCGTCGGCCTGCGCGGTGAGAAGATCTGCCAGCTGATCAGTTAAAGCCGCCCGCGCGAGAGGCGAGAGCACGAACGCGGCGTAGAAAAAGCCGACGGCTTCTTCGGCCAGCATGTGGGCTTCGCCGCGTAGGGTGAAGACCCTGTTTTGCGTGGAAATGCGGGCGTCGGGGAAAAGAGCGCGCGCGAGGGCGCTCAACGTTTCGGGCTTGCGGATCCGTGGATCGCCGAGGTCGCGCGCGCCGATCGAAGGGACTTCAGCCCGGACATGGGCAAAGACGAGATCGTTGACAGCGTCATAGCCGGGCGCTTCGGCCGCGTCGCCGTCGACGATCGCCGCGAAGGTGCCGCCGTTCGTCAGGACACGGCCAATCTCTTGAAAGACTGGCTCAACGGGATCCATCAGGGTCAGCGCCCAGTGGCACAGCACGGTGTCGAAGGAGGCCGCCTCGGCGAAGGCGAGGTTTTGCGCGACCCCCTGGTGAAGCGTGACGTTGGCGCCGTCCAACCGTTTGCGCGCGAGGCTGAGTTCTGCGGCGCTCATATCAACGCCAACGAGCGCCTCGGCAGCGGGGATCCGCTTGGCCAAAAGATTGAGGAGAAAGCCGCTGCCGCATGCGAGGTCGAGGACACGCTGAGCCTTGCCATCGACAGCCACGTCGCACAGCCAGTCGTAGGAGGTTTTTCCCTCCGCATCGGTGCATCGTCCCGCGCAGCTTTCGGTGAAGCCGGGATTGCGGCGGTGCACCTCGATGAGATGCTCTTTCAGCGACTCGGTATCATCCGTATGCGGATCAGCGCCTTCGGTCCATGAGGTGCGGATCGCCGCGTCGTTTTCGCGCTTCACGGGAGGATGGTAATCAAAGCGACGGATTGGGAGAAGCGCCAATCGCCGGAAGCGCGGCAGGCGTCGAGATATTCCACGACGCCGCCCGTGCGCTCCATGTCGTCGAGGCTGACGCTGTCATCGAAGACGCAGCGCTGGAGATACCCTTCGACAGCGGCGCGGTCTTCCGCCTTCGCACCGTTTTCGTAGGCGATGTCTTGGACGTCGAACCGGACGCCGAGCGCGCGGAGCGCTGTGATCACGTCTTCGGCGCTGGAGTAGAGGGTTTCGTTTTTGCGGCCAAAGGCTTCGAGGAAGCGGCGTTGGAACGTGAGGTAATGGGCGTCCGCGAAGGCGTGGGCGATGAAGCCCTCGCCGGAACAGACGGCCACGAAGCGCGCGAGGGCAGTTTGCAGCTCATCCGGCGGCACGGCGTAGAGGGCATGGGTCGCCCAAACGATATCGTAAGCGTCATCGGGGCAATCGAGCCCCTGGAGCGTCGTCTCATAGCGCGCGCCGGGGATGAACGGCGGCGCGAGGGCGGAGGCGGCCTCTTCGATCGAGAAAGCGGATGGATCGAGGAGACCATAGTCGATCGGGTCGAGCCCCGCATCGCCAACGCCAGCATAGCGGCCGAGCGCGGTCGGGAACTTGCCCGAGCCGCAGGCGACGTCGAGAATGTTGATCGGGCGTCCAGCCGCGGCCTGCTTGCTTTTGAGCCACGCGCCCCAATCCCGGGCCTCAGCGAGGTAGCGATAATCGACTGAGGCGATGGCGTAGAAACGCTCCATCTCGGCGCGGCCCTCCTCGCTCCAGTGGGCGCAGCTGCGATCAAACGTGTCGGTCATGCATCGTCTTTCGGTTCATCGGCCCACGTCTCGGCTGCGGGCCAGCAGACGGGGTTAAGGTGGCTGGCGGCCAAGCCTCCGGGCTCAACACCGGGGAGGAACTTGCGCCAGTCGCCAGATACCATGGTCGGGGCGTCCACCACCCGGGCGCCGTCAGCGAAATAGGTGTTGGCGAGGACGCAGCGGCTGAACGCGGTCTCATTCGGGCCGGCGGTGTGAAAGCTGAGATTGTGGTGAAAGCTGACTTCGCCAACGCCAAAGCCGCCAGCTTCCACCGGAACATTCCGTGTACGGAAGGCCTCGGCGACGAGGCGGTCATAGCTCGTGTCGGTCTTGTTGAAGGGGATATCCTCAACCAGGCGCCATGCGTCCATATCCTTAGCAAAGGCCAGGGGCCCCATGGCCTCAGGTATCGCCTGGGCCGCGATCCAGGCGGTGACAACGTCGTGGGTGGCGAGGGGGAAGTGGTGGTCATCATAATGCCAAGGCGTGCGTCCGCAGCCCGGCTCTTTCGACATGAGGTTGTCGTGGTAAAGACGAACACTCGGTACACCGAGGAGATCAGCAGAAATCTTCGCGATCCGCGGGCTCAAGACGAACAGGCGGACCAGCGGGTCGTCGAGCCAGACCATTTCGGAAGAGAAAAAGCGTCGGCCCGCCTGGGGACTGCCGTCACCGGCCCGGCTGTCCAAGGTGGCGGCGAACTCAGCCTCCAGCGTACGGACGATTAAGCGGCGCAGGGTGACTACGGCGCGGGGAGAAAGAACGCGGGGCAATTTGACAAAGCCTTCGGCGCGGAAGGACGCAATCGCCTTGGCGCTGAGATCGTAAGGCTGGGCGAGTTCGTCCGCGAGGGCCTCAAAGCTGAGGACAGGAAGGCTTGGGTCGGGCTGAAGAACCGCGGGCGTTTGGGGTGCGGGCCGAGAACCTTCCGCGTCGTTGTCGGCCAGGCCGACATACCAATCCCACCACGCTTGGTTGTCAGCGTCCCACGCCGCGCTGACGTCCGTCGCGTCGGTCGCGTCCATCGCGGATCCTTGCCCTTTTGTGACGACTGGCCTCCTTCGGCACGGTTTTGCGCCCTCCGAAACCTAGCGTTCGGTGAACGGTGGCGGAAGCAAAAGGTTCGGTTCAGGCCCGACAGCCCTTGAATGAGGTAAGGCGCTTTGCGGCGCTGTCACCCTGTCTTCGTGATTTGGCAGAATGTCCCAAGCGCGCGGGCCGCGAAGATCCTTGCGGGACGTGGAAACCCAGCGGGGCTGTTAGGGGCAACAGATTTCTTGGTCGCCTCCTTAAGGTCATTGGTGTAGGGCCCTGCCAGCCACGACACTTGCCGGAGGATCGACCCGTGATCGCATCATTGACCACATTCGAGGATTGGAAAACCTGCATCACCGTGGCCTGCGGCATTCCGTTGACGAAGGACTATGTCGATCAACGGCTCCAAGCGCTCCAAGACCCGAGCGATTTTGGCACGCAGAAGTTCGTCGAGTTTTGGGGCGATGACCACCGCCAGCGGGTGATCGGTTGGCTGGAGCAGGCGAAGGCTGAGCTTTAAGCGCTGTAGGTTGACAGTGCGCCGCTGTGCTCTACGCGGCGTGTACCGACATTCTGGCCAGACGACCTAGGCCCCGCGGTGTTCACCCGCTGACGTTTTGACCCTCTATCCCCAATGATCGACAGAGTCCGAACGCGGCCACATGGTGTGGTGCGCGTGTCGGCCTCGCTTAGCGTCAGTGAAAGACGACGACGATGACCAATGGTACTGTAAAATTCTTCAACGTTCAAAAGGGTTTCGGCTTCATTCAGCCTGAAGACGGCTCCACCGATGTGTTCGTTCATGCCACCGCGCTTGAGCGTGCGGGCCTCGGTCCTTTGAACGAAGGCGACAAGGTGAGCTTCGAGACAGAGATCGACCGCCGCTCCGGCAAATCTGCCGTCAGCACGATCGCGATGGCGTAAGGCCCGGCCCCTGACCACAACCGTCCGGCCCGACACTCTGGGCCGGACCTTGGCGCTGCGCAGAAGGTCAGACGAGGAACAATCCGTGATCGGATGGTTTGGCTTAGTGTTGTGGGCACCGCGCCCCACGAAGACCGAGCGACCCTAGTGGTTGCTTACGGACAAAACTTCGCTCCGCTAGGTTCTATCCAGAGGCTCTGCATTGTAACCACGCAAATAACTTCAAAGCTTGTATATGAATTAAGGCGCGCATCATAGTTGCTATTGAAGAACTTTTATTTGCCCTGCACATAAAAATACTTGTATTGTCTTTGTATAGAGGGGATCGACTCCGCTTTTTTCCTTTGTGATCGAGCAGCGGTTAAACCGATGACGCCGTCGGCAAATGCGTTTAGCGAGCATTGATGACTGAGCTGTCCCTCCTCTCGTTCGCTTTTATCGTTGCGGTGAGCCTTGTTGGGTCGGCGATGACGGCGGCTTTTTCTATTGGCGGTGGGTTGCTGCTGATTGGGGTGATGAGCGCTGTGCTACCGCCGGCGGCGGTGATTCCGGTGCATGCGGTGGTGATGTTGGGGAGCAATGCGGGGCGGTCGGGGCTGCTGATCCGCCACGTGGATTGGCAAATCATCGGCTGGTTTCTCGGCGGGGCCGTTATTGGCGGTACCATCGGTGCACAGATTGTCTTTGGGCTGGATCCCAAGGTGCTGCGGCTTTCGGTGGCGGGGTTTATTCTGTTTACCCAGTGGGGGCCGAAGGTGGCGCTTCCGCTGGGGGCGCCGTTTTTTGCGCTGGCGGGGAGCTTGTCGATGTTCCTTACACTGTTTGTTGGCGCGTCAGGGCCGTTTATCACGTCGATCCTCTCGCGGCTGCCGCAGCTGTCACGCCACGGGCTGATCGCCTCGGCGGGGGCGTGCATGACGATCCAGCACGGCGGCAAGGTTGGCATTTTTGGGCTGGGCGGATTTGACTATGGCCCGTGGCTGCCGCTGATGGCGACCGCCGTGGCGGCAGGCTTTATCGGAACCGTCGCGGGCACGCGGTTCCTCAGCCACATCGACGAGGCGTTTTTCCGCCGCGCCCTGAAGGTCGTGCTGACTGCCCTTGCCGGGTGGCTGATTGTCCTCGCGTTCTTAGAATAGCGAGAAGCTTTGTCCGAGTACGGAGACTGGCCAGCGGCCAAGCTCAAACAGCTTGAATTTGTGCGTGAACAGATGATCGGCGACGTCGAGCTCGGGGTCCGCTTCGGACGCCAGCACACTGAGCGCCGCGTTGGTCGCGGTTTGCACCACCGCGCCGACGGCCAGCCGCTGGAGCGCTTCGTCGCCGATGTCCCAGATGGCGCCCTCCTCTTCGATGGATACCTTTGCCGCCTCGCCAGCCTTCGCGGTGACCATGCGCAGGGCGATTTCCAGTGCGTCTTCGGACAGGACCTCCGCCGCCCGCGCTGTCAGATCGGCGCGCGCCAGCTCCTCCGCCTCCCAAGCCGGGCTCGCCCAATCGAGGGTCTCCGCCGCGTCAGCAACATCCTCCGGCGTCGGCAGGATGGCGAGCTCTGCATCGGGGAAGCCAAGGCGGTCGAGATACGCCTGGGCCGACCGGCGGACGGCATCGGTGGGCGGCTCGCCGAGGTGGCTGAAGAACGGCATCCGGTCGAAGCCCTCGGCCAAGCGCCGCACACCGACCAGCAGCGGGATCTCCCGCTCCAGCTCGCCAAAGGTTTCAGGGTCGATCGGGATCTCATCGTCGAGATCGTCGTCGTCAAAATCGCTCAACAGGAAACTCCCCAGCGGAAAAGAGAAACGCCCACTTCCATGGGGCTGGAAGCGGGCGCGGTCTAGGGCGTCTTTCCGGACCAGCGCAGGTCCAGATCGGTTTCGGATCCGGGGGGGCAGAGTGTCACCGAAACCGTGTTTTAAGAGTAACGCTCAAACTGAAAAATGAACAGTTACGTTGCGGTAGGAATTGACCGTGGCCGAATCACAACAGTCGCCCGCCGCCTAGCGGTCGCGCAAGAAGGCTCCGCCGGCGTCAGGCTCGCGAAACAGGCGGCGCGGCAGGCTTTTCACCTGCTCGACCTCGTCCAACGCGACCAAGGTGACCTCGCCGTTGGGGTCGACGAACGACCATCCCTCAAGGACGAGCGTCTCTGGGTTGAAGACCAGGGCCAGGTTGCCCTGGAGCTCTTGGTCCTTGGCCGCGAGGGTGATTTTCAAACCGTGGTCGTTCTGTTGAACGGAAATGACCTGGGCCGCGTCGAGGTCGATTTCTTTACTCAGCAAAAAGCGCAGCGGCGTGGCGCGGATCGGGTAACGATCGGTCGCCTTCGAAACGGAGTCGTAAACATGCACGTTGCCGTTGGTGGCGACGATCAACATCGTGCTCGGCTCGTCATACTCGAACCGCAACCGACCGGGCCGGGCCAGAAAGAGCCGCCCTGTGGTCATGTTCCCTGACGGGCCCACCTGCGTGAATTTGGCTTGGAGGTTCTTGATCTGCTGGAGCCCCTGGGCCGCGGTTTCGAGCAGCGTCTGGCTATCGGCGCCATCGAGAGAGACGGTGGTGGTCGCGGAGGCGGCCACAGCGGCCGCGGGCTCCGCTTCCGAGAGCATTGAGACGGCGGCAAGAACAGCAAGAGAGGCGAACAAAAGCAAAGTCCCCGGGTCGTTTGCCTATCTCTTACAGCCGGGCGCGACTTAAGCGAAGTTTCGATCTCGCAAGCTCTTTGTCGCGGCATTTCCTAAAGCCGTGCCCGATCGTCGGCGATGGTTTGCCCATACGTATGCTAGATCGGACCTATGACCACCTTGTTCGACACATCGCTGCCCGACGATGATGCGCTCTATGCGGCGCTGGTGGCGCGCAGTGCGGATTATGACGGCCGGGCGTTCGTAGGCGTGACGACCACCGGGATCTTTTGCCGGTTGAGCTGTCCTGCGCGGAAACCGAAGCGCGAGAACAGCCGCTTTTTCGCCGACGCTGCATCGTGCTTGGAGGCAGGCTTTCACCCCTGCAAGCGCTGTCGCCCGATGCAGAACGGCGCGCCCGAGCCGCTGGTAGCGGAGCTGCTCGCGGCCTTAGACGCAGAGCCGAGCCGCCGGTGGAGCGAAGCGGATCTCTTTGCGCTGGGGCATGATCCGTCGACGGTACGCCGAACGTTCAAACGAGCCCTCGGCCGGACGTTTTTAGAGACCGCCCGGCTCCACCGCTTGAGGACCGGCGCGGTGACCCAGAAGCAAGGGGGCCAAGTGATTGATGCGCAGCTTGATGCCGGTTTCGAAAGCGCCAGCGGCTTTCGCGCGGCGTTTGCGAAACTCACCGGCCGGGCGCCCGGAACGCTGGATCGCCAGGCGCGGCTGGTCGCTGATTTCATCAGTACGCCCCTTGGCCCGATGATCGCCGTGGCCGACGACGAGGCGGTGTGGCTGGTCGAATTTGCGGACCGCAAGGAACTTCCGCGCGAGATCGCGGCGGTGGAGAAACAGGCGGGCAGCGCCATCGGCTTTGGCGAAAGCGCGGTGATAGCGCAACTGAAAGCTGAGCTCGACGCCTTTTTCGGCGGGGCGCGCAGCACCTTCCGTGTACCCATCCATCCGTACGGAACGGACTTTATGCAGATGGTGCACGCGGGGTTGCGGCGTATTCCTCCGGGTACGACGCTGAGCTATGGCGCGCTTGCGCAGAAGCTCGGACGGCCAACAGCGATGCGTGCTGTGGCGCGCGCCAACGCGGCAAACCGGTTGGCCGTCATCGTCCCCTGCCATCGGGTCATCGCCGCCGACGGGACAATCGCGGGTTATGCCGGAGGCGTCTGGCGGAAGGAATGGCTCCTGAACCATGAGCGCCAGTTTTCAGGCACCTGACGATCACGCTTGAAGCCTCGCCCCGCGCTGCTACCCTCCCGCGGATGAGCACAGAACCCCACGGCGTGCACGACACCGCCGACGATCCGCGTAACGACGATATTCTGATCTCGATCAACGGCGATCTCAAACCTCGGCCGGAGGCGACGGTCTCGGTGTTTGATTCTGGCTTTATCCTCGGCGACGGCGTGTGGGAGGGCCTGCGCGTGAAGGATGGCGGCGTCGCGTTCCTGGACGAGCACTTGGATCGGCTGTTCGCTGGTGCCAAGGCGATCGACATGGACCTCGGCCTCAGCCGTGATCAGCTTACGGAGCGGCTGTTCGCGTGCCTGAACGCGAACGGGATGAGAGACGGTGTGCACATTCGCCTGATGGTGACGCGCGGGATCAAGAAAACGCCTTATCAAGGCCCGCGATTTACCATCAGTAAGCCGACGATTGTGATTATTCCTGAATATAAGGCACCTATTCCTGAGGTTATCGGACGCGGACAAAAGCTATTCACCGTACACGTCCGCAGGACTGGGCCGGCGGAACAGGACCAAAAACTGAACTCGCACTCGAAACTGAACTGCATTCTCGCGTGCATCCAGGCGGAGAAGGCTGGGGCCGACGAAGCGTTGATGCTTGACCCGGCAGGTTTCGTCGCGACGTGCAACTCAACGCATTTCTTCATTGTACGGAACGGTGAGGTTTGGACATCGCCTCCGGAATATTGCCTCGGCGGGATCACGCGCGGCAACATCTTGCGCGTCTGCCGAGAGGCAGGAATCCCAGCGTTTGAAAAGCGCTTTTCGCTGGTCGATGTTTATTCCGCTGACGAAGCATTCTTGACGGGCACCTTTGCAGGGGTAAGCCCTGTGCGCGAGGTCGACGGCCGCGATATTGCGCATGTGAACGGGCCAGTGTCGCAGCAAATCGCAAAGCTTTATCAGCAGCTTGTTGGGCATTCCCTGACACCGATCACAGGAACCCCGGCGTGATTAGAATCGCGATGTGGTCAGGGCCGCGCAACCTGTCGACCGCGATGATGCGGAGCTTTGGCGCACGGCGTGACACCACCTGTATCGACGAGCCATTCTATGCGGCTTTTCTCGATAAGACTTGTACGGACCATCCGTTAAGGGAGGAAACCCTGGCGGCGCATGAGCGTGATCCCGATGTGGTGGCAAGCGATCTGGCATTCGGGACGAGAGACGCGGATGTCTTCTACCAAAAGCACATGACGCACCACATGGTCCCCGGTGTTCCGAAAGAATGGATGGGCCACGTGGTCAACGTTTTCCTGATCCGGCACCCAGCGCGGGTTTTGGCTTCGTACGCCAAGAAGCGGACGGCCGTCACGCTCGACGATATAGGGTTTACACAGCAAACGGAGCTTTTTGCTTACGTGACCGAGGCGCTGCGCCAGAAGGCGGTTGTGATCGACAGCGATGATATCTTGCGCGCGCCGAAGGAGGCCCTTTCTCTATTATGTTCCGAGATTGGCATTCCTTATGCTGACGACATGCTGTCATGGAAAAAGGGGCCGCGCCCTGAAGACGGCGCTTGGGCGCCCCATTGGTATGATGGGGTTTGGCAATCCACGGGATTTGGCGAACCGCCGGGGCCGCTGCCTGACGTTCAGGGCACGTTGGGGGACCTTTGCGCGAAGGCCTTGCCGCATTATAAGAAATTGAAAGCGCAAGCAATTCCCGTCGACTGCGATTGACGCAAAGCCTCGCGTTTAACGATCTCTGTTAAACTTAACGTACACCGACGTTTACACTTCGCGCTCCCGAACTCTAGGGTATTGGCGGGGGAAGAGGTGCATACGGTTAATTCGATGCGCAATATGACCCCGGTGCATTAATTTTTAGCGCCGGACACGGAGCGTCTGGCTTTACCGACCTATGGGGGGTCTAAAATGATTAGAGCAAAAGGTCTCGGGCGGGTGCTCGCGGGCATCGCCAGCCTGGGCATGATGGCATCGGCTGCGCACGCGAGCACGTACTTCGTGGAGCAAGAAACCGCGCCGAATTCAGGCATTTTCACCACAGTCGGCAAGATCAAAGCGTTTGATGCTAGCGGCCTCAGCACTGTTGATGCGTACAAGTACGATAACGGCTTGCGCTCGAGCTACAATGGCAACGACAACGGTCTGCCCGACCCGGTCAACGGCGCGGCGCGCTTGTTCCTCGTCGACACCAGCGATGGATTGAGCCTATTCCTCGTCCTCGATGGTCCGGGTCCGAACAATGGTTCTGCGGACCTCGAGTGGACCGTTTCGAACGACACCGCCGCCGCACTTGTCAATGATGACAACAGCGAAGCACCGACCACGGATGGTATCAATTTCTCCTATTCGTTTGATTGGTTTACCTGCTGTACCGATGGCTTTGCGATCGGCTCGCTTGATGGCGACTTTGCGATTGAGGGCGCGTTCACCAGCTTCTCTGGGCTCAACCTTTTTGAAGCCGTCAGCGCAGGCGGCGGCACGGTCGGTTTGACGCTCGCCAACGATCAGGCCGTGCGGCTTTCGCAGGTTCCAGTTCCCGCGGCAGCGCCGCTGGCCGCGGCAGGGTTTGCTGGCCTCTTCGGCGCGAACGCGAGGCGCCGTCGGAAGGCTTCCTAACCTTCTGCATACAGCGTTGTGAGGGGAAAAGCGGTGGTCCGAGTACGGACCACCGCTTTTTTCGTTTAAGCGGCGTCTTCGCCGATGAGAATTTCGCGTTTACCAGCGTGGTTGGCGGGGGAGACGATGCCTTCGTCTTCGAGCTTCTCGATGAGGGTCGCAGCGCGGTTATAGCCGATTTGGAGGCGGCGCTGGAGGTAGCTGGTGGAGGCCTTCCGATCACGGACGACAATTGCGACGGCTTGGTCGAAGAGCGCATCGCCTGACGACGTGTTGCCGCCGAGGTCGAGACCGAGTTGGCCCGCGGCGATGTCATCTTCGTCGCCGCCCTCGGTCACCTCTTGAACGTAATCGGGTTTTCCTTGCGTTTTCAGATGGTCAACGATCTTTTCGACTTCGTTGTCCGCGACGAACGCACCGTGGATCCGGCGGATGCGGCCACCGCCCGCCATGTAGAGCATGTCGCCTTGGCCGAGGAGTTGCTCCGCACCCTGCTCACCCAGGATAGTCCGCGAATCGATCTTTGACGTGACCTGGAAGCTGATCCGTGTAGGGAAGTTTGCCTTAATCGTCCCGGTGATGACGTCTACGGAGGGTCTTTGCGTCGCCATGATCAAGTGGATGCCCGCCGCCCGCGCCATTTGCGCCAGGCGTTGGACCATCGCCTCGATGTCCTTGCCCGCGACCATCATCAGGTCGGCGACCTCGTCAATCACCACGACGATGTAGGGCATCTTTTCTTCTTCGAGGACTTCTTCCTCGTACGTCGGTTCGCCGGTTTCCGCGTCGTAGCCGGTGTGAATCTTGCGGGTCAGCGCCTCACCGTTTTTCTTGGCTTCGGCGACGCGTTGGTTGAAGCCTGAGATATTGCGGACACTGAGCATCGACATACGCTTATAGCGCTCTTCCATCTCGCGGACGGTCCATTTGAGCGCCACGACGGCCTTGCGCGGGTCGGTCACGACGGGGGCGAGAAGGTGGGGAATCCCTTCATAAACAGAGAGTTCCAGCATCTTCGGGTCGACCATGATGAGCTTACACTCCTCAGGGGGCATCCGGTAAAGGAGCGACAAAATCATGGTGTTGATGCCCACCGATTTACCCGAGCCGGTGGTCCCTGCGATGAGAAGGTGGGGCATTTTGGCAAGATCAGCATACCGAGGATCGCCGCCAATGTCCTTGCCGAGCGCAAGGGTGAGGCCTTTGCCCTCGGCGAACTCCTCCGTGGTCAGCATTTCGCGGAAATAGACCATCTCGCGATCATCGTTGGGCAGCTCGATGCCGATCGCGTTGCGGCCCGGCACCACGGCGACGCGGCAGGCCACCGCGGACATCGACCGGGCGATATCGTCGGCGAGGCCGATGACGCGGCTCGACTTCACACCGGCCGCAGGCTCAAGCTCGTAGAGCGTGACCACGGGCCCCGGGCGGACAGCGACGATCTCGCCGCCGATTTTGAAGTCGGCCAGCACCCGCTCGAGCATCCGCGCGCGGTTCTCAAGATCCTCATCGGCGAGCACCTTGCGGTCCTTGGCGTTGGGCGCCTTGAGGAGCTGAATACCAGGAAATTCATAGGCTTCGCCGGTTTTGCGCATTTGCGGGCGCTTCTTGGGCGGGACTTTTTTGACCTCGCGTTTGATGCGCGGTTTGTCAGGCTTCGCGATGCTCGTTGAGGCGACCTCTGGCTCAGGGGCCTCGGCGTTTTCTTCTGTAGGCGGAGCAAGGTTGTCGCGCACCATGGCCGCGGCTTCAGGCTCGTCACTGAGTTCCATGTCGAGAAGCGACTTACCCGGAGCAGTTTTCTGGAACAGCTCTTCGATGCGCTCGACCACGGTCTCATACGACAGGACGACGGCATCCGCGGCGGCCACGACGTGGGCCCAGCGGGCGCCTCCGGCGAATGCGAGGCAGACCACCGCGCCCGCCGCGAAGAGCGTGCTCGCGATGGTTTGGGAGAACGGGACCGCAATCGCGGAAAGGAGCGCCGATCCGAACTGCAGGACGCCGTCGCCGAGCAAACCGCCGATGCCGACCACGAAGGGCCAATCGGCGGGGCGCGGCCAGGACGCAAGGTTCGCCGAGAGGCAAAGGAGGCCGAGGGGCAGCGCGGCGGCTTTCAAAACTGCTGAGAGGGGCGTCTTCTCAGGCGTGCCGTAGAGGATGGCGTCGATCCCCCACAGGAGAATGACGACGAAGATCGCCAAGCATGCGCCGCCGAGGCTTTGCAGCAGGAGATCGGAGACAATCGCGCCCACTGGCCCGCCGACATTGCTGATCGCTTCGCGCCCGGTGGCGTTGGAGAGGCTTGGGTCGCTGATATCGAAGCTGAAGATCGAGAAAAGCCCAAGCACCGCCAAGGTCACGAGGGACAAGCCGCCGGTCCGCGACACGAGTCGCTTGATGGCGATCCGGAGCTGCTCTTGGGGGTCAGGTTTTTGACTGGTCTTGCGACGGGGCACGGGCGCTTCGTCTCTTTTGCTGCGGGCGGAAGGAGTAACCTTGTTGAAGCGTGATGTCCGTTAAGCCTCCATTAAGCCTTGACCACGTTTTGCCCGGTGCGGTGGTTTCGCCGCTTTGTTTCGGGGGCGAGAGGCGCCTATGTCAGCCCGATGCGCGATGTGTTTGATGTTTGTGTGGTTGGTGCGGGGATGGCGGGGCGCTTGATGGCGCTGGCGCTTCGGCACCAGGGTTTGTCCGTGGTGCTTGCGGATCGAGCGGAGCCGACGGTTCCGGTCACCGATGGCCGCACCACAGCGCTGGCTTATGCCAGTGTCCGGCTGGTCAAGCGGTTGGGCGTTTGGGGGACGTTGGAGCCGAAGGCTGAGCCGATTACGGACATCCTGGTGTCGAACGGCGATCCGCGGGACCGGTTTCGTCCGGGCGGTTTGACCGGAGGTCAGCTGCATTTTCCGGCGACTTTGCTCGCGGAGGGGCCGAAGCCGCAAAACGAACCAGCGCTGGGCTATATTGTAGAGAACAAGGATCTGATCGCTGCCTTCCAGGAGGCCGGGGACAAAGCCGGCGTGGAAGGTCGGTTCGGCGCGGCCGTGACGTCTTATGCTGCAGCGTCGGGTGATGGTGCCGGTCGCCTGACCCTTGCGTCGGGCGAGGTGATCCGCACACGGCTTCTTGTGGCTTGCGATGGCAAGAACTCGCCGCTTAGGGGTCAAGTGAGGCTGCCGACCCTGAATTGGGGTTATCCGCAGACGGGGATCGTTTTCAACATCGCCCACGAGCGCCCGCATAACGGCGTGGCGCACGAGGTTTTCTACCCCGACGGACCGTTTGCCATCCTGCCGATGCGCGACAACCAATGCTCGATCGTCTGGACCCAGAACAAAAAATCGGCGCAGAGCTTTATGGCGCTCAGTGATGAGGCCTTCTTGGAGGCGGCGCGGGAGCGGATCGGCGATCACCTGGGGGCGTTCACGCTGGCGTCGCCGCGGCAGAGCTATCCGCTGTTCCTGGTCTATGCCCCGACCCTGACGGCGGAGCGGTTTGCGCTGGCGGGCGATGCGGCGCACGGCATCCACCCGATCGCCGGGCAAGGGTTCAACCTCGCGGTGAAGGACATTGCCGTTCTCGCCGACGTTCTGGCCGAAGCCCAAGCGGCGGGCCTCGACGTTGGGCACGGATCGGTGCTCCAACGTTATGACCGCTGGCGGCGGTTCGACGGCGCCTCCATGGTGATGGGCACCGACGTTTTGAACCGGCTGTTCTCCAACAGCTTTGGGCCGCTGAAGCATATCCGCGGGCTTGGGCTCGGTGTTGTGCAGCGCTCAGACGCGGCGCGGCGGATGTTTATGCGCATTTCCGGGGCCGATGCGGGGACCCTTCCGGCCCTGATGCAACCCTTCCGAGGCTAACGGCGCTGAGCAGAAACAGCTTGACCGCTAAGTCGCGGTGTTTACAAAGGTTAACGGGACAAGCGTGGGGCGCCTCAGGAAATTTGCATCCGAATTCGTCTGCTTTTGCGGCGAAATGATCTGGATCATTGTTGCCTGGGGCGCGTTGCGCAACACATGGTAAATATCTGATCGGGCGCGCTGCCTATTGTTCCCCTCGTTAATATGCGCGCGCCTCTGAACGCCCGGTGCTCTCCTAGGCATCGGGCGTTTTTTCTGCGCCGGTCGCGGCCTCCGCCCAAGCGGTGTAGCCAGGACTTGCATCCGCAGGCACGCAGAGGATCTCAGGCTCGTCGTAGCTGTGTAGGGCGGCGATTTTAGCCATGAGCGCGTCTTTCCTGGCCGCCGGTGTTTTGCAGTCGAGGCGAAACTCTTCCGCCTCCTCCACCGCGCCTTGCCATTGGTAGATGCTTCTGATCGAGGTGATCTGCACGCAGGCGGCAAGGCGTTCTTTGACCAACGCATGGGCAAGACGCTTGGCCTCGTCTTCGGAGCTGACCGTACTTGTCACCACAACCAGCGTCATTTGCACCCTCCGCTTGAACCTCGGGGCCGGTGGCGATACATGCCGGCTCCTTTCCATTGCAAAGCAGGTTTTTCGTTGATGAGCGAACAGAACGGCCACGCGCCTGATGAGACTCCCCGCCCTGAGCCTGAAGCCGCCCCCGAGGCGACCGAAGACCTGGAGATCCCCGCGCACCTCACCGACGAGGCGCTGGATGGGCATAAGATCAAAGAGCTGGCCGAGCAGCGGATTGCTGAGCTGGAGGCCGAGCTTGAGGCGGAGAAAGAGCGCACGCTGCGCGTTGCCGCCGATCTTGAGAACACCCGCCGCCGGGCCGAGCGCGAGAAGCAGGAGACCGCGAAATACGCGATCACCGGTTTTGCCCGCGACCTCCTTTCCGTCGCCGATAATTTTGCCCGGGCGCTGGAGCTGGCGCCGGAAGAGCCAAGCCAGATGGACGCCGATGGCTTCCGCGGACTGATCAACGGTATGCGGATGACTGAGAAAGAGCTCATGACCGTTTTCGAACGGAACGGCATTCAGCGGGTGATCCCGACGGGCGAGAAGTTCGACCCGAACATTCACCAAGCGATCGCGCAGGTGCCGGGCAATGGCGAGCCGAAGGACCATGTGGTCGATGTCGCAGCGCCTGGTTTTGTTGTCGGCGAACGGGTTATCCGCGCGGCCATGGTCACCGTCTCAACGGGCGCTGGCGCCGCCCCAGCTGCACCAGCAAGTGATAGCCAAGACCCCACCGCAGGGTGAGTCTTAAGCTATTGGGGAACAGGGTTGATTCCTGTAAACAGTTTGGACACTCTCTCTCACAGTTGAGTTGGGGGTCCCATGTTCTTGTCACTCGTTGCTGCCGTTGCCCTTAATCAGGGCTTGGCGGATCCTGCCGCTGCATTTGGCGCCATGCCGCTGTTGGACGACGTCGAAATTTCGCCGAATGGAGAAATTTTCGCTGCGCGCCTGAATACTGGCGAGGCAAGAGGTCTTGGTGTTTTCACCATCGACGGGAGCTTCAAGATCCTCAACTTCCTCGGCGAGGAAGACCAGACACAGATCCGGAAGTTCTTTTGGAAGCGCGACGATCGCTTGGTCTTTTCGATTGAGGGACCCGAAGAGCGCTATGGCACGCCGACAACCGAAACTAGACTGTATAGCCTGGAGGTGGGCGGCAAGGAGATGACGCCGCTGTTTTCGAAAACTGTCGGGGTCGGTGGCCTCCCCGTGCAGATCCAGGACGACATTGTCTCCACCCTGAGCGGCGATCCGGACCATATCCTGGTGCAATACCGACCGCGAAACGAAACCGGCGAAGGCGTCTATAAGGTACAGATCGATCGCAAGCGGCGCCATACGACGGTGGAGCGCCCGCGCATCGGTGCCTACAACTGGATTGCTGGTCCGTCGGGCGAAGCGCGGGCCGTTTACGCCATTCGCAACGAGACCAACCGTACACTGCACATCAAAACGCCCGACGGAAAATGGAAGGACATTTCCGACCGGATTGACCCTGAGGGCCCGAACTTTCGGATCCTCGGTTTCCCGCGGGACCGGACGATCGCCTATGTCGCGTCGGACCACGAGACCGAAACGCGTGCTCTTTATACGTACAATATCGAGACCGATACGTTCGGCGAGATGCTGTTCAGTCATCCGGTATCCGATGTTTTCGCCATCCGCCGCGCACCGAAAACCGGCGAGGTCATCGGTGTGGTCTACGCAGAAGAGTCTCCGATCGTTCAATGGTTTGAGAGCAACTATCAGCAGAAAACCACCGCGCAGGTGCGCCAGTCGGTTCCGGACGAGCGCCTCAGCTTTATGGGGACCAATTCGAGCGGTACGGCGGCCGTCCTGTTAGGAAGCGACGGGGTACGGCCAGGCCGGTACTATGTGTACGACTATGAGGATGACGTCATCAAGGCGATGCCGTCGCAATACCCCGCCCTCTCGAAGATTGACCTCGGCGCCGTGGTGGCGACCCGGTACACGGCGCGGGACGGGTTGAAGATCCCCGCGTTCGTGACCCTGCCGCCGGGATACGACTCGATCGGTCAGGCCAAGAACCTGCCGTTCATGATCATCCCCCACGGCGGGCCGACGGCGCGGGACTATGCAGGCTTTGACTGGCTGGCGCAGTTCTTTGCCCACCAGGGTTACGGCGTTCTGCAGATGAACTTCCGAGGATCCTCCGGATACGGAGAAGAGTTCAAAGCCGCTGGCGACCGGGAGTGGGGCCAGGCGATGCAGGATGACATCAGCGACGGCGCCGCGTGGCTGATCAGCCGCGGCTATGCGGACAAAGATAAGATGGCGATCCTCGGCGTGTCGTATGGCGGCTATGCGGCCCTGATGGGGGCGGTGAAGACGCCGGACCTCTTCCAGTGCGCGGTGTCGATCAACGGTGTGGTTGACCTGCCGCGGGTGATCAAGGATGCCCGCGACTATATCGGCGGATCCCTCAGCACACGGCATATTGGTCGGCTGTGGGGCGACCGCCGTATGCTGAACACGAACTCGCCGCTGCGCCGTGTGGACGACATCACCGTGCCGGTGCTGCTGATCCATGGAGAGGAGGACCGGGTCGTTCCGTTTGACCATTCCCGCGATATGGACCGCGCGATGCGCCGTGCCGGGAAGGACGTGAAGCTGGTGAAGCTCGATAACGGGAGCCATTTCCTGGACGTCAACGACAATCGGATCACCGCGCTGCGCGAGATCGACGCGTTCGTGAAAGGCCGCTGCTTCTGATCCGCTCTGCGCGACGGAAGGCGCGGCCCGTCGAGCAAAGCTTCGAGCTCCGGACTTCGTGGCAACAGACGCGGGCGGGATAGCTATCGCTCTCCGCTGCCTCACGACCTATCAGCGGCCCGTTCACCGCAACCCGCGAGAACTGCGCTGCGTACCGCTGGGGCCAACCCGACGAGGCGGAGTGGCTTGCTGAGATCCTCGCCAACTCTGTCGACGGGTGAGGCCGCGCCCGCGACATTCTGGCTGGGGAAGATTTCCTCACTCGGGCGGGATTGGCGTTGCAATCTGGGGCTGATTTCACCACATGCGCCGTCGGACTGGCGAAGCATGATCGCCGGACCCTTGAACCTGTCCACGAAGGGGCTTTGCGCCGATCGGGGGCTTCCCAGAAGACCCGGCAGAGCAGCCCGCTAATAGGAGAATGAAGACCCATGGCAAAAGTCATTGGTATCGACCTCGGTACAACCAACTCTTGTGTCGCTGTGATGGAAGGCGGCGAGAGCAAAGTTATTGAAAACGCAGAAGGCCTCCGCACGACCCCATCGGTTGTCGCCTTCAACGACGACGGCGAGCGTCTGATTGGCCAACCGGCTGTCCGCCAAGCTGTCACCAACCCAGAGAACACCTTCTTCGCGATCAAGCGCTTGATCGGCCGGACCTTTGACGATCCGACGGTCAAAAAAGACCAGGGCATGGTCCCCTACTCTATCGTCAAAGGCGACAATGGCGACGCTTGGGTCGAAGCCAAGGGCGAGAAATACGCGCCGAGCCAAGTCTCCGCCTTCGTCCTGCAAAAGATGAAAGAGACCGCCGAGCGCTATCTCGGCGAAGAGGTGACCCAGGCGGTCATCACCGTCCCGGCATACTTTAACGACGCCCAGCGCCAGGCGACCAAAGACGCCGGTAAGATCGCGGGCCTTGAAGTCCTCCGTATCATCAACGAGCCGACGGCGGCTGCGCTCGCCTATGGCCTCGACAAGTCGGACGCGAAGACGATCGCTGTCTACGACCTTGGCGGCGGTACGTTCGACGTCTCGATCCTGGAGATTGGCGACGGCGTCTTTGAGGTGAAGTCGACCAACGGCGACACGTTCCTCGGCGGTGAAGACTTTGACCTGCGGATCGTCGATTACCTCGCCGACGAGTTCAAAAAAGACAACTCGATGGACCTGCGCAAGGACAAGCTGGCCTTGCAGCGTCTGAAAGAGGAAGCCGAGAAGGCGAAGAAAGAGCTGTCGTCCGCTTCGCAGTATGAAGTGAACCTGCCTTACATTACCGCTGACGCGACGGGTCCGAAGCACCTCAACGTCAAGCTGACCCGGGCGAAGTTTGAGAGCCTCGTTGAGGACCTTGTCAAGCGCACGATCGAGCCGATGAAAGCTGCGCTGAAAGACGCTGGCCTGTCGCAGTCGGACATCGGTGAAGTCGTCCTCGTCGGCGGCATGACCCGGATGCCGAAGATCCAAGAGACGGTGAAGAGTTTCTTTGGCAAGGAACCGCACCAAGGGGTGAACCCGGACGAAGTCGTCGCCCGCGGCGCTGCCATCCAGGCTGGTGTTCTGCAAGGCGACGTCAAAGACGTCTTGCTCCTCGACGTGACGCCGCTCAGCCTGGGTATTGAGACCCTCGGCGGTGTCTTCACCCGCCTGATCGACCGCAACACGACGATCCCGACGAAGAAGTCGCAGGTCTTCTCGACCGCTGAAGACAACCAGTCGGCGGTGACGATCCGCGTTGCCCAGGGTGAGCGCGAGATGGCGGCGGATAACAAACTGCTCGGCCAGTTCGACCTGGTCGGCATCCCGCCCGCACCGCGCGGTGTTCCGCAGGTTGAGGTGACCTTCGACATCGACGCCAACGGCCTCGTCAACGTCTCAGCCAAGGACAAAGCGACGGGTAAAGAGCAATCGATCCGCATCCAAGCCTCGGGCGGCCTCAGCGACACCGACATCGAGCAGATGGTCAAAGACGCCGAAGCCAACGCCGAAGCCGACAAGGCGCGCCGGGAACTGGTCGAAGCGCGCAACCAAGGCGAAAGCCTGGCGCACTCCACCGAGAGCTCGCTCAAAGAGCATGGCGACAAGATCGGTGATGCGGACAAGAGCGCCATCGAAGCGGCCATCGCCGACGTGCGCGCTGTGCTTGAGAAAGAGGACGCCACCGCCGACGAGGTCAACGAGAAGGTCCAGGCCCTCGCCAGCGCTTCGATGAAACTCGGCGAAGCGATCTACGCTGAAGGCAACGCCGATGCAGAGGCCGAAGCCGCCGCTGCGGACGCCGCCGCCGACGCAGCCCAAGACGCCGAAATCGTCGACGCTGACTTCGAAGAAGTGGGCGAAGACGAGAAGAAGTAAGCGGACGACCCGCGGTTCTCGCTACATGCCGCTTAGGCTTGCAGCGGGAGCGGTGATCCCCCAGCACGCTTTTTGCGTGTCTGTCGATGCATCACCGTTCCAAACCGCGCTGGAGAGACGCCATGCTGCACTTCAAACACCTGGTTGCCACGAGCAGCTTTGCAGGCCCCGCCCAAAAGGCGCTGGGCCTGGTGGCGAAACTTGGCACGTTGAAGAACCCCGAGCTGGGTCTGTTGCGGCGCGAGGATGACTATATCCACCAATTGCTGCCGCGGTTCGTGAAGCGGGACTCCAACTGTCTCGATATTGGCGGGCACATCGGCTCGTTTGCCTACCAGCTGTCGCAACTGGCGCCCGATGGGAAGTTGACCATCGTTGAGGCTGATCCGACGAAAGCCGGCTGGCTGAAACAGCGCTTTGGCGCGGATAAGGTGCTCCAGGCGGCGGTCTCTGACACGCCGGGCAAAGCGAGTTTCTTCGTCGATGAAGAGCGCGCGGGCTTCAGCAAATTGGGCGACGGTTCGGCGGGCGCGAAAGGCCATCAGGTCGAGGTCGACGTCGTGCGTCTGGACGACGTCTTAGACCCCGCGCCCATAGCCTTCATCAAAATCGACGTTGAGGGCCACGAGTTTAAAGCGCTCAATGGTGCGCGCTCCATGCTCGAACGCGATCGCCCTGTGATCCTGTTCGAAGCCGGTGGGCGGAACAAAGCCAACCTCGACGACGAGAGCAAAGCACTGGTGCGCTGGCTGTCCTCAGAGCTTGGCTATGCGATCTACCCGCCGTTCCATCTGATCCATAACCGCCCGGCCATCTCCGAGGCGACGTTTGATCTCTACCGCACGTACCCGTTTGCGTGCTTCAACTACTTCGCGATCCCTGGCGAAGCCAACGCGGATGAGGTCCACTAAGGCCATGCGGTGCGTCCGAGCCACAGCGCCCAAGGCCTTGTGCTGGACGCCTCGTCCCGAGCTTGCGCCGCGTGGGGACCGACACAAGGTATAACGACGTATGGCGCAAGACTATTACGACCTCCTCGGCGTTGAACGCAGCGCGGATGCGGCGGCGATTAAGTCGGCTTTCCGCAAGCTTGCGATGAAGTATCACCCGGACCGCAACCCGGGGGATGAAGCCGCTGAGAAGAAGTTCAAAGAGATCGGTGAGGCCTATGAGGTGCTCTCCGACGAGCAGAAGAAGGCGGCCTACGACCGCTTTGGCCACGCCGCGTTCCAGAACGGCGGCATGGGCGGGGCCGGTGGCCCTGGCGGCATGGGCGGCGGCTTTGGCGGCGCGGGCGCGTTCTCGGACATCTTCGAAGACATTTTCGGCGACTTTATGGGCGGCGGCGCAGCGGGCGGACGCCGCGGCGGCCGGAACTCTGCCCAGCGGGGCGCCGACCTTAAATACGATCTGACCATCAGCCTGTCCGAAGCCTATGGCGGTGTTGCCAAAGAGGTGACGATCCCCTCCTCAGAAGCCTGCAGAACCTGCGAAGGCTCGGGCGCGAAACCAGGCACCGCTCCCACCGCGTGCGGAACATGTGGCGGCGCAGGGCGGGTGCGCGCGCAGCAAGGGTTCTTCACCGTCGAGCGGACCTGCCCCACCTGCCAAGGGCAAGGCCAGGTCATCGCCGACCCGTGCGACACGTGCGCTGGGCAAGGCCGTGTACGGAAGACCCGGACGCTGCAGGTGGACGTGCCCGCCGGAGTTGAGGACGGTACGCGAATCCGCCTCACGGGTGAAGGCGAAGCGGGCCTGCGCGGCGGGCCGTTTGGCGACCTCTACCTGTTTGTCAGCGTTCAGGAGCACGACCTGTTTGAACGCGACGGCGCAGACCTTTATTGCGACGTGCACGTACCGATGGTGACCGCTGCGTTGGGCGGCGAGGTCGAGGTGCCGACGATTGAGGGGGGACGGATCAAGATCAAAATCCCTGAAGGCAGCCAAACCGGAACGAAGTTCCGCCTACGGAGCTCGGGCATGACGCAACTGCGCCGCAAGACCCGCGGCGACATGTTCGTTGAACTGCGCGTTGAGGTGCCGACCAACCTGACGGCGCGGCAGCGGGAACTGCTCGAAGAGTTCAACGCGGAAGGCGGCGGCGAGGATTGTCCGAAGTCGAACGATTTCCTCGGTAAAGCGAAGACCTTTTGGGACGGGATCCGCGGCACCGGCTGACGGGCGCAACCTTGAGGCGATTTGGGCCTCGGCCTGTCTTCAGCTAAGACTCTCAGAACGACAGAGAGTGCCGGGGGAGAGTCTTTATGTTCAAGGTGTTAGCTGCCGCTGCGTTGGCAGCGCTGATGGCTCTGAAGCCCATCAGCGAGATGACCGTCGAGGAAGTGGCGAAGCGCATTGCAGAGCTGACGCTTGAGATCGCCCTGGCGGGCGGGCAGGCCACACCCGAGCAGCAAGAGGAAATGGAAGCGCTGGAGCGTCGGCTCGACGAGCTCACCAGCGGCACCCTTGAGGAGACCGAAGCTGCGCTCGACGAGGCTGACGCCGTGATCGCTGAAGAGGAAGCGAAAGGCCCGCCTGATCAGTCGCCCATCGATGCCATTGGGCGCGCATTTCAAAAGGCGATGCCCGACACCTGGGAAGGCGAGACCTGCAACAAGGACGTCAAAGATCGGTACAGGAACTTAACGCCGTGGTACAAAGCCAACGGCTTTGAAGACCGCGGCCAACAGTACACCCGCGTCTGCGGTGACCGGACGGATCAATGGTTCACCTGGGAAATTTCAACGTTCGAGGTCGGTGAGGTGAACCCGGAGGGTTATCGTCCGGATCAAATACGTCCCGAGGATCGCGACAAAGTCATTTTCAAAGAGCTTTGCGGCTATACCGCGATGATCACTCCGCAGTTCAATCTCGTCTCTGTCAATGTGGCAGGCCGTGCACGGATCATACCCAATGCAAGCTATAACGATCCCACAAAGCGCGGGAACATCCTCGCGATGCAAGAGAAAATGATCGACGCGGTGAAGTGCGATATCATCGCCAAGGCTTTGGAAAACGAATGAGAATTGCACTCTTAGGCGGCGCTGGGCGGATGGGTCAGGCGATTAAGGAGCTCGCGGAATGCGATGACTTCGCCGGACCGGCCACGGGAACTGCGGCGGACACGGAGGTTTTGATCGACTTCTCCTCCCCCGCCGGAACGGTGGAGGCGGCGCTTTATTGTCAAAAGAAAGGCCTGCCCCTGGTCACCGGGACGACGGGCCTTGACGATGATCAGCAGGCGGTCCTTCGCGATGCCTCGGCGCAGATCGCGATCGTTCAGTCGGGGAATATGTCGCTTGGTATTACGCTGCTGCGCCAGTTGGTGGCGCAGGCATCAGAGGCGCTGGAAAGCTTCGATATTGAGATCCTTGAGACCCACCACCGGCACAAGAAAGACAGTCCATCGGGTACGGCTTTGCTGCTTGGTGAAGCGGCGGCCCGCGCGCGCGGTGCCTCGCTGTCGCAACGCGCGAAGTTTGGTCGGCATGGGCGTGAAGATACGCGGCATCCGGACGAAATCGGCTTTGCGGTGCGGCGCGGCGGCGGCGTTTATGGCGAGCACGACGTGAGTTTTATGAGCGAAGGCGAGACCGTGACCCTCAGCCACCAGGCCCTTAGCCGCGATGCGTTCGCCCGCGGGGCGTTGACGGCCGCACGCTGGGTCATCGGGCAGCAGCCTGGCCTTTATGGGATGGACGACGTTTTGGGTTAGTCGGCCTTCGTTTTGATGAAACCGAGGATGAAGACGGCGCCCCAGCCGAGGAGCATCAGCGTGCCGCCGACGGGCGTGACGGCGCCGAGCCATGTGGGCGCGCCGAGGGCCATGGCGTAGAGCGTGCCTGCGAAAATGGCGCAGCCCGGCGCGAAGAACCAACCGGGCAAGTGCCATTCCTTCCCCGCGATGCCGAGGGCCGTGACGACCACCGCGTGGGCGAGGAGGTAGAGCGTCGCTGTCTCCCACCAGCCTTGCGCTTTTTCCGGCAGCTGTCCCCCGATACCATGGACGCCAAGCGTCCCCATGCTGATCGCCAAAGCGCCAAGCGCGCCGCCAACTGAGGCAAGGTTCACGTGCAATTCCCTTTGCATTGCGTGAGGAGGCCTTATCTGAAAAACTCGCGTCGGTCACGGAAGGGTCGTCTCTTGCAAAACAGCAGCGGATTTCTCGCGCTTGGAACACTCGCTATCGTCCTCATGTTCTTCGGTCTACGGAGCTTTGACGATGAAGGACGGTTCAATCCATTGCGCGAACCGGCGCCGATGCTGGTGGTGGTGGAAGATGGCGCGCCGCGGACGATTACCGTGAGTGCCCGCCGGGATGGCCACTTTTTGCTGGAAACGATGCTGGGCGGCGAGAGGACCCCGATGCTGGTCGATACCGGAGCGAGCATCATTTCGCTGCGCGCCAGTGATGCGCGGAAGGCGGGGATCTATCTCACCGAGCGGGATTATTCGGTGCCGTTTTCGACCGCGAATGGGACGGTGCTGGGCGCCGTTACGACGCTCGACGAACTGCGCATCGGCGGGATTGTTCTGCGCGACCTGCGGGTCTCCGTCCTGCCTGATGACAAGCTGAGAACGAGCTTGTTTGGGGTCAACGGTTTGAACCGCTTCGCCCGGCGGGAGTCGACGTCACAGAAGCTCGTTCTTTACACCGATTAGTCGGCGAGGACGTCGGCGACCGAGACGACCTCAATGTCGTGCATCTGATCAAGATAGGCGTCGAAGTAGGCTTTGTGTGATGCGCCGACGATGACGAGAACCTTCGCACCCGGCTTATTACCGCTGGCCTCGATGACATTGGCCGCCATGCGGAGGCCCCGCGCTTGCCACCACGCGAGGTAGTGCCGGGAGATGTTGGCATTGTCGGTGGTTGCAGCGGCCAGCGCGAAGTCATTGGCGATCAGTGCTTTTTGGTAGGCCGCGGTGTTGATGTAGCGGTATCCTTCGAGGACTGAATCCGCTGAGCCGAGATATTGCTGGGCTTGCTCGAGGACAGCGTCCGTCTGCGGATCATCTTGGGCCCAGATCTTTTGCATCGTCTCCCAAAGGACATCATCGGCGCGGTTGAGGATGAAGTCCGCGGAGTGATCGTCCATCGCCGCGACGCGGTTGTGCCGAAGGCGGCTGGCGAGTTCGACGCCGATCAGGTTGCTTTCGTTGCGGGAGGCGAGGAGGCTGTTAAGCTGCTCCACCAGCGCGTCGGTGACGAATGCATCGGCTTTGCGTTGGCGCTTCGGCAGTGCCCGCCAATGCAGCGCCGCGGTCCATTGCTCGCGCGCGCCGTAAGCGAGCGCCGCAAGCCGCCGCCGCTGCTCGTTGCTGATCTTGCCATCAAGCGAACCGATCTCTCGCCAGTACGCCGCGATGGCCTCGGGCGCCGTCATCTGCAGGCCGTCGAGGGCCGGTTGGGGATCGTAGCAATAGGTCTCACCAACCTCCGGATACAGACTTTCGTGCCGGAACAGGGCATCGCAGGTGAGCCCTCCGACCGCTTCGACGGCAACCACATCGGGGGCGAACGCCTCAAGCTTTTTCAGGACCTTGGACAGGTGGTCCGGCTCGAACATGTCGGTCGGGATTTGGTTGAGGTGCGTTGTGCCGAGCACCAAGACTTGGGTCGGTCCCCCGGCGACGGGGTCTTTCACACCCGAAAAGTCGACGGCGGGTTCGCTGGCGAAAGCGACAGACATGAGGGCTGTGACGGCCGCGGCGATAGGAGCGAGAATGTTCATGGGAAACCTTTGTCTCATGATGTGTATGCGGATGAAATGCGCCTGAGCGCCTAACGGATCATGCGGGACACGAGCTCGGCCGTGTAATCAACCAAGGGGATCACGCGGCCATAATTGAGGCGCGTCGGCCCAACGACCCCGAGCACGCCGATGATATTGCGGTCGTGATCCCTATACGGAGCAGCGACCACCGAGCTTCCCGAGAGGCTGAAGAGGCGGTTCTCAGCGCCGATGAAGATGCGGACCCCCTCCCCGCCTCGTGCGGCCTCGAGCAAATCGAGGAGCCCCTCTTTGCGCTCGAGTTCGTCGAAGAGTTGTTGCACGCGCTCTAAGTCGTCTTGGGCAGCGGCGAGCAAATTGCTCTGTCCACGCACGATGAGCTGGCGCCCGCCCGATGTGGGAAGCTGGCTCAGCTCGGCAATACCCCGCCGGGCGAGCTCGGCGGTGAGATTATCGAGCTGTGTGGTGCGCGCTTCGATTTCTTTCAGGACCACTTCGCGGGCTTCGCGCAGGGTCCGGCCTGCAAGCTGGGCGTTGAGGTAGTTGGCGGCCTCGACCAGGGCGTGGGCGGGCATCCCCTTGGGCAAGTCGATCAGGCGGTTTTCGACGTCGCCCGCCTCATCGACGATGACCGCCAAGGCGCGGACTTCGTCGAGCCGGACGAATTCGAGATGCTTGAGCGGACGATCGCCTTTGGTGGCCATCACCAGGCTGGCCATTTGTGTGAGACCCGAGAGCATCCCTGCCGCTTGGTCGAGCATTGCCTGGGGATCGCGGCCAGCGGCCTGTTCCTCAAGCGCGCGGCGTTCTTCGGGTGTCGGCTCGCCCACTTCGAGCATGCCGTCGACGAACAGGCGGAGGCCACGCTCCGTGGGCTGGCGGCCCGCTGAGGTATGGGGTGCTTCGAGGAGGCCAAGTTCGGTGAGATCGGCCATCACGTTGCGGATCGTGGCCGGGGAAACATCGACGCGGTCCCGCCGGGACAAGGTGCGGCTGCCCACCGGCTCGCCGGTGTCGAGGTAGGTCTCCACCAGCTCTTTGAAGAGCAGGCGGGAGCGCTCGTCGATATTCGTCAACAGGGTCACGCCCCTGCTTAGCCCCCGTCGGGACAGATGTGGAGGGGGAACGCGAGCCCGCGCACCACAGCGCAGGCTCCCCACCAATCGAGGCCACGCGTGGGTCGCGCGCGCAGTTTCTTACAATCGCGCTGACGAAAAAGCAGCACTAGGCGCGTTTGCGACGGCGCAAGAGCCCTAGGCCGCCAAGCCCGGCAAGCATCAGCGGGGCCGCGGCTGGTAATGGGACTGCCTCGACTTCGTCAAATTCGAGGATGAAGCCCATGTCGCCAACAACAAAGTCTTCCCAAGCAACTGTCGACCAGTTGGCTTCATTGCCGCCATTATTTTGGAAGATCAGCTGTCCGTTGCCATACGCAGAACCATCCGTCGCGCGGTCCCACGTTGCGTCCCCTACCGAGGTTGCGTGGAAGAAAATAGCGTAGTCAGTGTCTGCCATCACTTGAACGCCATTAACCGCCGCGGTGTATCCGGTCGTCACGCCGTTGCCCGCTGTTGCCCCAGATTCGCGATATAATGCAGGGCCTGTGACCAAGAGATTATCGAGATCAAAGGCATAGATCAGCGCATCGTAAGCAATCGAAATCCCATCGTCGTTGATGAAGAAGGTGAAGCTGCCGATCGTCGCGTCCTGGTCCAGCCGGAAGGTTTGGCCGTAGGTTGCCGTGTCGGAGAGACCCCAGGTGAAGATTCCGGCGTCTACCGCGCCCGTCGTGTCGATTGTGCCAGCTTGGGCTGTGGTGCCCATGATCACTGCAGCGCTGAGCGCCCCGAAAATTGACTTTTTCATCGAGTGTCCCCTCGTTTTCCCTCCGGTGAACACATTGTCACCGCCGCGGGCACGTACCATACGCTCGGTTCAACGATAAGGCGCGATAACCATAAAGAGCAGCGGCCGCGACAGGTGCTCGACGGCGGGAGCACACCTCGCTAGGGGCGCAAGTCCCACATGCTCAAAAGGAGAGCCCATGCGCCCGTCCGGCCGGACTTTTAACGAACTTCGCCCTGTCACGATTGAGACGGGGGTCAGCCGCCATGCCGAGGGCTCATGCCTGATCAAATGCGGGCACACCCACGTGCTGTGCACCGCGAGCTGGGAAGAAAATGTGCCGCCGTGGCTCAAGGGCCGGGGCACGGGCTGGGTGACGGCAGAGTACGCGATGCTCCCCCGCGCGACGCATACCCGCGGACGCCGCGAGACGAAGAATGGCCCCTCGGGCCGGACGCAGGAGATCCAGCGGCTCATCGGCCGGTCACTGCGCGCCGTGGTCGACTTTAAAACCCTCGGCGAGCGGCAGATCTCTGTCGACTGCGATGTGCTCCAGGCCGATGGCGGCACCCGCTGCGCATCGATCACCGGCGGCTTTGTCGCGCTGCGCGAAGCGATCCGTTGGGCGCTGAAAGACGGGGTCATCACCACGGATCCGCTGACCGGATCGGTGGCCGCGGTTTCTTGCGGCCTTTACGGCGGCGGGCCGGTCCTTGATCTCGATTATGACGAGGATTCCAACGCCCAAGCCGACTCGAACTTCGTCATCACCGGCGATGGCGGCCTTGTCGAGGTGCAAGCCACCGCAGAAGGTGATCCGTTCACCGAAGATCAGTTTGCGGCGCTCTTTAGCCTCGCCAAGCAGGGCTGCGCCGAGCTCACTGCGAAGCAAAACGAGGTCTAGTCTTGGCTGAAGCTGAACTGCCGATATCCTATGAGCCGATGCTCGGCTCCGACGCAAAACCGCTGCACCCGGAGACGAGTGAGGCGGATCGCGAGATCTATGAATGGCAGTCCACCAGCCCCTATTACGTTCCTCCGCCTACGGAGACGGGGCATCAGCAACGCCACCAGCACATCATTGACCTGTTGATCCGTGAACGGGCGATCAAGCTGAGCCAGTCGTTCTTCTGGCCGCTTTACCGACTGACTCTCAACGGTATTCTCGATTACGCCAAGGCCAAGCGGATGGTCGACGAGGCCGGGCGCCTGAACGCCGAAGACGCGTTCGCTTACGCCTCGCGGATGATCCAGATGAAGATCGTCTCGACCGGGCTTGAGCATGTGCCTGCGGACGGCGCTTGCATCCTTGCGTGCAACCACCCGACGGGGATTGCGGATGGCCTGGCGCTCCATGACCTTGTGGCGACCATTCGTCCGGACCCGATCGTTTTCGTCAATGCCGATGCGATCCGCCTTAATCCTCGGCTTACGGATAAACTCATCCCGGTGGAGTGGCGTGACGAAATGAAGTCCCGCGCGAAATCTCGGGAGACGTTGAAGGCCAGCAAGAAGGCGTTCTCGGAAGGCCGGTCGATCATCCTCTTCCCGTCAGGGCGCCTCGCCTATATGGACGAGACCAAGACGCTGATCGAGCGGCCCTGGATGTCGACGGTGGCAAACCTTCCTAAACGGAACAAATGCCCGATCATCCCGGTGAACCTGCAAAGCCGGAACTCGTGGCTCTACTACCTCTTCAACAATATCGACGAAGAGCTGCGCAACATGACGCTGTTCCACGAGCTGATGAACAAACGCGGCCAAACCTTCGACTTCCACTTCGGCCCGCCGATCGCGCCGGAGCAACTCCTCGAAGACGACGAGGAAGCCGCAAAAGAGCTGCAGGCTTACGTGACAGGGGGCGTCCGCAAAGGGCTGAGCTTTGAGGAATGGCGGGCGGCACGCTCATAGCGTGTAGCCTTCCACGGTTGCCCGCGCGAGGGCTGTGGAATCTGCAAAAAGTGGCCCTTCAGCGTCGTCCGGACAGACTTTTTGCTGCATCGGGGCGGATCGTGCCTACCTTAAGTGCCCGCGGGCGTGCTGTAATCAGGTGCCTGCACGTCTGTCTTGGTTAGGGAGGTTGGCAATGAAGAGGCCGGAGAAGAAGTCGGAAAGCCTGGAAATCAGGCTGCCTTATTCGCAAAAGCGCGCCTTTATGGAGGCTTGCCGTGAGCGCGGCGTGACCGCTTCGGATACGCTGAGGCAGTTCATTGCCGATGACATTGAAGCGCTGGAACGGGCGAACGCGCCGCGGACGTGGTCGGCGACCGTGCGCAACAATCCTCTAAAGACTGCCGCAGGCGCCGCCGGTGCCGCGTTGGCCGCCGCGGCGCTGGGGACCGCGCCCAGCTTTGCCGACGATGATGTGTTTAGCCGGTTTGACCGCAACGGCGACCAACAGGTGAGCTATAGCGAGTTTTTGAACGAACTCGGCTCCGCCCTTGGCCAGCCGGCGCCTCCTGCTCCGGCTGGCGTTGCGGCACCGCTTCCGCCTGCGCCTGGGGACACCCACGAGCGGCTTTTCTCGGCGCTGGACGCTGATGGATCGGGGGCGCTGACGACGGAAGAATTCGCGCCTGAAGACGAAATCTTCAAGCGCACGGACAATGTCTTGGCGATCAACGGTCAGGAGACGCGGCTTCTCGGGGTGGAGTTCTACACCTATGACTTGACCGAGCGGGGCAGCGTTTCGGTCAAGCTCAGTGCCCTGAACAGGCCCGTCGGGCGCGATGCGTCCAAGGCTGAGGTCGAGGCGGTGTTCCGTGCACTGGAAGACGAAGCGCGGACGATGAAAGCCCCGTCGGCGCCCGCCGCGCCGCCGACGCGTTAAGCGTTCGCCGGAAGCGCAACCGAAGCTTTGGCAGTTTCCTTACGGAGGCGATCAAGGGGGTGCTCTCCTCCTCCGGCGGCGATGATCACCGGGATGCCGGCGTTGGCAGCGAGGTGCGCTGCCTCGATTTTGCTCCGCATACCGCCTGTGCCTAGGAGGCTCTTATCCGCGGGGATATGGGCCGCGGGGTTCTTCAGCACCTCGGACGGGATGACTGGCCAATGGGTCGCGCCGGACGCTTTTGCCGGGTCGGCATCGAAGAAGCCTTCGACATTGGTCAGCATAATGAGGAGATCGGCGCCGATGAGCGATGCGGTTTGCGCGGCAAGCCGGTCGTTGTCGCCGTAGCGCAGCTCATCGGTGGCGACGGCATCGTTCTCGTTGACGATTGGCAGGACACCCGATTCTAACAGCGTACGGATGGTTGCTTCGGCATTGCTCCGCCGGATGGGGTCGTCGGTAACGTCGGGGGTGAGGAGAACTTGCGCGGTGCGGGCATTGGCGCCGCCCATGGCCCGCTCCCACGTCGCCATGAGAAGAGGTTGGCCGATGGATGACAGCGCCTGGCGTTCCGCCAAGGTTTCGCGCGATAAATGCGGCGCGGCGCGGTGGCCCAACGCCACGGCGCCAGAGCTGATCAGGGCGACTTCTCCGTCTAAGGACGATAGGTCACCCGCCAGACCATCGTGGCGGAACACATCCCCTGCCGCGATCAGCGACGAGCCGACTTTGACCACCATGCGGCGTGACGCGTGGAGCAATGAAGCCGGTGTTATCATTGATTAGCTTGCATTTTTGAGATCAGAAACGATCGAAGCGAAGGCCGCCGCGGGATCAGCCGCCGCAGTGATCGGCCGTCCGATGACGAGATGGCTTGCCCCTGCACGCAAGGCATCGGCGGGTGTGACGACCCTTTTTTGGTCACCTACATCGGCGCCGGCGGGCCGAATTCCTGGCGTCACAATCAGCGGCTCTGAACCGAACCGTTCACGGAGCATCGGTGCCTCCTGGGCGGACGCGATCAAACCGTCAGCACCCGCCGCAAGCGCCATTTCCGCACGGCGCACGACAAGGTCCGTCACAGGCTCGGTGATGCCGTGGCGGTTGATCGCGGCTTGGTCCCAACTGGTCAGTACAGTGACGGCGAGGACCTTCAATGGGCTATCGCCGCGGCCGTGCACTGCGCCGGCGATGGCGTCGTGGTCGGCATGCACGGTGAGGAACGTCGCGCCGATATCCGTGAGGCTGCGCACGCCCTTTTCAACTGTTGAGCCAATGTCGAGGAGTTTGAGATCAAGGAAAACCTGCTTCCCGTCGCGCACCAAGCGGCGGGCGAGATCATATCCTCCGACGGGGAACAATTGGTAGCCGATTTTGTAAAATGTGCCGTGTACGCCGAGGGCGGAAACCACGTTCTCAGCATCCGCAATCGAGGGCAAGTCGAGCGCCGTAATGATGTGATCAGAGATGCTCATGCCGCCTGCTTTGTTGCTGTTTTCCTGACGGTTTTTCGCTTGGTCTTCGCCTTAGGCTTGGCTTTTTCGGCGGCTTTACGCTCCTCTGGCGACGGTGTCTTTGGCTTGAAGCCGCAAAGGTCGTCCAGCGAACAGCGCCAGCATTCCGGCGTGCGCGCTTTGCATACGTAACGGCCGTGCAGGATCAGCCAATGGTGCGCATGCTGAAGATAAGCCTCAGGCGTGCGCTTAACCAGCTTGTCCGAGACTTGGTCAGCCGTCTTTCCGGCGCCCAGGCCCGTCCGATTGGCAACGCGGAAAATATGCGTGTCGACGGCGATCGTGGCGTGGCCGAAAGCGACGTTGAGGACGACGTCAGCGGTCTTCCGGCCAACACCGGGGAGCGCCTGGAGCTCATCCCGAGTCTGCGGCACGTCGCTGGCGTAATCGTCGATGAGAATCTGGCTGAGGGCGACAACGTTCTTCGCCTTGTTCCGCCACAGACCGATGGTGCGGATGTATTCGGCAACCCCTTCGACACCAAGCTCCACCATCGCTTCGGGCGTATTTGCGACGGGGAACAACTTGCGCGTGGCGGCGTTGACGGAGACGTCGGTGGCCTGGGCTGAGAGCGCCACGGCCACCAACAATTCGTACGGTGACGAATATTCAAGCTCCGTCTCCGGCTCTGGCATCTGCTGCGAGAGCCGGTGGTAGAACGCCTCGATATTGGCCCGGGTCATAGGTCTTGGCATGACCCCGACTTTTGGCGCAGCTCTTTACAGCTTGTCTAGCGTGCCCGTGTGCTTTGCGACCAAGTAGTAGTACGGGATGCGGTGTTTGTTGCCGCCGTCGTCTTTCATCTCCTCGCAGACCTTTTCCAAAACGCCCATGATTTCGTCGTCGGAATGTTTCGCGTCGAGGCCGAGGGTTTTTTTGCAGAACCCATCGCGAATGGTCTCCAATTCACTCTTCTGCGAGCAGGCCACGGTCGCGGCATCGCGGTTTTGGATAGAGAGGCGGAGGCGGTTGTAGAGCTTTTTGACGACGTCTTCGTCGGCGCCCGCGTCGTATTTGCGAACTTTTTCGAGGAATTCTTCGTGGCCGGACATTGGTCTCTCCCAGTGGTGGATAATTGCGGCAATCTGCCTTGGGCCGGCCGGTTTGAGCAAGCCTGGGGCGCATGAACGCTTTGCCACGGCTGAAGTCATTGCAATTTTGCAAGATCGCGGCAGTTTGCGGGGATGTCGCGTACCTCCACCATCGAGACGATGCCGCCGACCGTTGCGGGCCGTGCCAAACTCACCGGGCCTGACCCCGTCGCCGCCGAAGACGATTTCCGCTTCCACGCGCTGCTTTATCCCAACCGGTCACTGTCGGCGGATGGATTTAAGCGGGTGCTTGCTGCCGTGATCGGGGTGAACCTGCTCAACGCGTTCATCTATTTGAACGTCGGTGCGTGGCCGGTGGCATTCTTTTGCGGGATCGATATCGCGATTGTGTGGCTGGCGTTCAAGATTTCCTATGCCCAAGGGCGGCGGCATGAGCGGGTGATGCTGACCGAGGATGCGTTGTGGATCAGCCGCGTGCTTCCGTCGGGGCATGAGACCCGGTGGAAGCTGTCGCCACACTGGGCGCGGGTCGACATCGACCGGCCGGTGGAGCACGAGACCCAGCTGAAGATCCGCCAGAACGGTAAGACCCTCATCCTGGGGAGTTTCCTCGCGCCGAAAGAGCGCGGAGAACTCGCCGACGCGCTGCAAGCCGCGCTGAAGAAGCTGCGGGCGGCGTAAGACGCGCCGAAGGCTGACGCTCGGGGGGCGGGGTGAAGCACGAGGCCGAGAGCGCGGAGACGTCACGGGTTGATGTTATCCTCGGGCACGTTCTGCCGGGGGTAGAGGCGCGGCTCGAGGCTGTCTTCGGTGATCGCTTGGCGCGCGGGATCAGCGAGTTTCTGGTCTTTGGCATCAAGCAGGCTTGGGCGTGCCTGTTTGGCGGGCTGATGGTGGCGGCGCTTCTGCTGACCGGATGGTTTTGGCCGGAGGGGAGCCCGGTTAGCCGCTATGACTTCCTGGTCGTCTATGCCGTGAGCATACAGATCATCTTTTTGCTGACGAAGCTTGAGCGGCCGGCCGAGGCCCTCGTCATCCTGATCTTCCACGGGGTGGGAACAGCGATGGAAGTCTTCAAGACCGAGGCAGGAAGCTGGACGTACCCGGAGGAAAGCCTTCTGCGTATCGGGGCGGTGCCACTGTTTTCGGGGTTTATGTATGCGGCAGTGGGGTCGTATCTGGCGCGGGTGATGCGGGTGCTCGACTTTTCGTTTGATCGCTACCCGCCGCGGTTGGCGACGCTGGTTCTTGCTGCGCTGATCTATGGCAACTTCTTTGCGCACCATTACCTCCCTGATATCCGGTGGGGGTTGATGGCCGCGACGGCTTTGCTCTTTTTACGGACGAATGTGCACTATCGCGTCTGGCGATGGGAGCACCGGATGCCGCTGCTCCTCGGCTTTGCGCTGGTGGCGCTGTTTATCTTTATCGCAGAGAACGCAGCGACTTATGCAGGGACGTGGCTTTATCCGGACCAAGAGGATGGCTGGCGCCCTGTCAGCTGGCAGAAATGGCCCGCGTGGTTCTTGTTGATGATCCTCAGCTGGGTGCTCGTGACGCTGGTGCATGCACCAAAAGCACGATCCAGGTGACGCTAAACCCAGGAGATGATAGGATGGAGCGTGAGGAGAGCCGATGACCGAACACGCCGTCTCACCGACCGAGGGCCCGGATCTCAGCCGGGTGAAGAGCACCGGGCATTTGGCCGGCGTCTTCTACATGATCATCGTTGCGACGGGGATCTTCAGCCTCGCCTACGCGCCAGGGGTCTTCACCAACCGCGATGATCCAGCGGCCACGCTCGCCGCGATCGAACAACAGCCGCAGCTCTATCGCTTTTTCATCGCCAGCGGCTTCCTCTGCTATGCGACGTTCGCCCCGTTGGTGGCGACGCTTTATCGGTTGTTTGAGGGAAGCGGCCGCGGCATCGCCCTGTCGATGGCACTCCTCGCAGCCGTCAGTGTACCGATGTCTATCGTTGGCGTTTCTGATCTTTATGCTTTGCTCGAGATTGCCATATCAGGCGACCGCGATGCGCTTGCGCTCGCAGCCACAGCGGACCGGGTCGACGCCTATTATCAGGCCATCCGAAACTCGACGCTGTTCTGGGGATTATGGCTGATGCCGTTCGGTATGCTGGCTTGGCGCTCACGATCCATCCCGCGGGTGCTCGGTCTGTTCCTGATGCTGGGGTGTGTGGGGTATACGATGAACTTCTTCGGACCGATCCTTTGGTCGGGGTACATCGCGTCGCCGATCGGTGAGGTTGTCGCGATCCCTCAATCAATCGGCGAAATTGGCACCGCGCTGTGGCTGTTGATCATGGGCGCGCGGCCAGCACGGTAAGCAGCGGAAAACACGGCGTGACGCCCGACCAACGGGGCGTTAAAGCATCCCCATGCTCTTGACGTACTACCTTGTGATCCTCTGCGGCCTCGCCCTTTGGTTCGTCGCCATTCGCTTTTGGCAGGGCCGCGTCAACGCGGAGATCAGAGAAGGCGCTGCGATCGAATGGGATCTTCTGCAACGCAAAGACCCTGACTTGCTGAAGGGGCTGACCCAAGAGAGCTTCACGGCGATCTTTCGGCGGGTGGAGATGCCCCGCGGGCCTCAGCATGTGTTCACCGCGGTGGCGACGTTTTTCGCGGGCGCGCCGTTTGTCCTCGCGCTCACGACGATCCTGATCCGGTTTCTCGAGCGCACAGGGGTCATCCCCCAACCCGCCGAGCAAGCGCAGCAGATCCGCCTCACCAACGATGGCATTCAATTGATCGCGCAGGCGGATCTCACGACGCTGCAATATATCCTGCAGGGCTGGGGCGGATTTTTTACGTTCTTCAGCCTGCTGATTTTTTGGGTAATCGTCTTCTTCGTCGTCTTCCGCAGCTTTTACAAGCGGCGGCCGGGGAGCCTACGCGAAGAAATCCTCCGCGCGCGCTAGCCGGTGATCACCTCACCCGCCCGGGCTGGGTCGAAGACAAAGACACGATCGCAGTATCCGCACTCGACGTAGCCGCTGTCGCCGATCGTGTAGAATGTCCGCGGATGGCCAAGGGCGCCGCCCGAACCCATGCAGCTGACCTTGCGGCCCGCGACGAAGACGAGCTCCAGCGCAGCAGGATCGTGCATCACCTCAGCAATCACCTGCTCCACGGTGCGGGGGGCATGAGCGGGAAGTTTGTTAGACATCGCCGGAGCATAGCTCAAACGCGCGTGGTTTTGGCAAGGCAGGGTTCCTGGGCCTGCGCGGAGCGGTACGATTGACGAAGGCTGCCGGGCGGTCGACATGGTGCCTATGCCGGATGATAGCCGCCCTGTGGCCCCAGCCCAATCGACCGTTGACGCCGCGATCTCTGCGCGGGGGGTGCGCAAGATTTACGGAGGCTCGAAGAAGCAAGCGCCGAAAGAGGCGCTGAAGGGCATCGACCTCGATGTGCCGCGCGGCTCGGTTTTCGGCCTTCTCGGTCCCAACGGTGCGGGAAAGTCGACGTTTATCAATATCCTCGCGGGTCTGGTGAACAAAACCGAGGGCGACGTGAAGATCTGGGGCTTCGACATCGACAAGAACCCGCGGCAAGCCCGGGCGTCGATCGGCGTGGTCCCCCAAGAGCTCAGCACCGACGTTTTCTTCACCCCGAAGGAGGGCTTGGAGATTCAAGCGGGTCTCTACGGTGTTCCCGTGGCGAAGCGGCGGACGATGCAGATCCTACGCTCGCTGGGCCTTGAAGATAAAGCCGATGCCTATGTGCGGACGCTGTCGGGGGGGATGAAACGACGGCTGCTGGTGGCCAAGGCGATGGTGCACGATCCGCCAGTGCTGATCCTCGACGAGCCAACCGCCGGAGTTGATATCGAGCTGCGCAAACAGCTGTGGGACCAGGTGATGGAGCTGCACGAGCGCGGTGTGACGGTGATCCTGACGACTCATTACCTCGAAGAAGCGCAGGAGCTCTGCGATACGATTGGGATTATTCACCACGGCGCGGTGCGGACCGTTCAGCCTAAAGACCAATTGATCGCGAGCCTCGATCGGAAGACGTTAATGATCGTACCCGAGACGCCCCTTGCTGAAGGTACTGATCTTGGTATCGAAGGCGGGCACGTTCGGGCGGATGGTCATCTGTATATTGACTATCAGCCGTCGAAGACGCGGGTGTCGGATATTCTGAGCGGCGTGAACGCTGCGCACATCACCGTCAAAGATCTGTCTACGGTCGAAGCCGATCTTGAAGACGTCTTCATGGCGATGACCTACGACACGGCTTAGTCTGGACACGCACGAGAGCGCGGTGCAGGCACAAACGCACCACGCTCTCTGAGGCAAAACAGAAGTCTGCTTTGCCCAGAGCGACCGACGGATATCAGCGGGCTGAAGGCCTGGTCACTAGGGCACTCGGACCAGGCCTTTTCCAGGGACAGTCAGCACCGCTCACCCATCAGCCGCGCTACCTTGCGCTAGAACGAATAACGCAGCGCGAAACGGAAGTTTCGGCCCGGCAACGGCACGACATCTTTGATAAAGGACGTGTGCAGACGAGCTTCTTCATCCGTCAAGTTGAGCGCCGAAACCTCGAAGGTGAGGTTGTCAACGACGTACCACTCCGCATAGAGATTAACGAGGGTGAAGCTATCGGTCGGAAGCTCAAACGTTGCCGTTTGATCAGCCTCCGCCGCGTGCTCAACCTCAGCGCGGAAATGTCCGTAGGCAGCGTCAGCATCGAAACCGACCACGACGCCCAGGGGCGGAATACGGGCGAGATTGTCACTACCCGTCCGATCAGCGTCGGTGAGGCTGGCGTCGACATAGTCGATCACGAGATCGCCGGTGAACGTCACACCGTTGGCCTCACCAAGATCAGCCTCAACGTCGAGCTCGAACCCTTGGAAGGTCGCATCCGCAGCGACGTATTCGAGCACCGCGAGTTCGCCGAACTCTTCGAGCTCTTCCTCATCGTCCTCACCGCGCATCATGAGAATGTCCGCACCCGTCAGACCGGTGTCGACCTGATAGATGAAGTCACTGTAATCGGTGATGAAACCTGTCAGAGACGCGCGGACGCGGCCCCAGTCGGCCCGGGCACCAAGCTCAAGCCCCAGGGCAGTTTCCACGTCGAGATCGGTGTCGCCGATATCGAACGAAGCGGTAGCCAAGTGTGGGCCGTCGGAGAACAATTCCTCCGTCGTCGGAGCACGCTCATTGCGGTAAACGTTACCGACGAGGGTCAGTTGCTCACTGGCCCGGAGGCTTGCGGCGAGAGAGCCTGAGAAGGTGTCGAACGAACGGTCGATTCCGAACGTATCGTTTGAAAGCTCCGTCGACTCGTAACGCCCAGCCGCTTCAAACGTGCCGCCGCCGAAATCCCACTCTTGGAACGTGAAAAGCCCGATCTGGTCTTTGTCCGTAGGCGTCACGAACGCTTCTTCGCCGATGGCTGAGAACTCACGGGTCCGGTATTGGATGCCGCTGGCCCCTTGCCAGTTGCCGACCTGGCGTTGGACGAACTCGAACCGTCCTTCGAAGCCCTCATTGGCAAAAACGGTACCCGCCTCGCCCGGGCCTTCAAACTCGATATGCTCGTAGTCCGCATACCCCGCAAAGAGGTTGAAGCGCTTGATGAACCCGTCTGTCTCAAGACTACCGTTCACGTCGAAACGGGTTTGCTCCAAGTCCAGGAACGCGCCGCCTTCTTCTTCCTCTTCCTCGTCGTGCTCTTCGCCTTCGTGCTCTTCTTCGTGGCCATGTTCGTGGCCGCCGGGCAGGCCATAGACGCTTTCGAAGCGCTGGACGGAGAAGCCCAGGAAACCGCGATCGCCGACGAACGAGAGGCCGCCCGAGTAGGTGTCGACCTCAACGAAGGAATTTTCCAGCGTGTCGCGGGCTTCTTCCTCGTCGCCGTGCTCCTCGCCTTCTTCTTCCTCTTCCATGGCGCGGAGAGCCGCGCTCTCAGCGAAGCCTGGGATGTCGTAATCGTCCGCATCGCGATAGCCGTAGCTCGCCGTGAGGATGACATCGACGCCGCTCATCTCGCCAATGACGAAGGCACCGCCGATCGACGCTTCTGTACCCTGATCAACGGTCGTATAGGCCGTGCGCGCCGCAAGGTTGACGCCGTCTTCGGGCGTCTCGCTCAGGATCCGGCCATCGATGACGTTGACCACACCGCCAGCAGCGGAGCTGCCGTAGCGGAGGACCTGCGGCCCACGGACGATTTCGATCCGCTCGACCAAAGCCGGTTCAATGGGCGTGGCGTGGTCAGGGCTGGCCGCGGCAGCGTCGATTGTGCCGATGCCATTGGTCAGTGTACGGACCCGATCACCGCCGAGACCACGAATGATCGGCCGGCTGGCGCCTGCGCCAAAACCGGTGGAGCTGATCCCCGGTTCGCGGGCGAGAGTCTCGCCCAAGGTTCCCCGCAGCTGACGCTGGAGCTCGTCGCCCTCAAGCACGGAGACGGGCACGGTGACGTCGTTGACGGATTTCTCAAGCGGAGACGCAGTGACGACGATTGTATCGTCGCCTGGGTCGGCGGATGGTTGCGCCGCGGCAAGCGACGCGAGCGGGACGAGCGCGCTGGTCACCCCTAGAATGGATTTCAACATGATGAACTTCCCCATAGAACCGTGTTCGTCCAGTCACTCCGCTGGCACGGTCGTTACAAACAAAAAGGTCTTTATTTCAGAGGGTAAGCGGTGGACCGCGAATGCCAGCGGCGGGTAGATCGACGGCTGCGCTGGCGGAAGGTGTATTGCTTGGCAGAATGAGCCCAAAGGACGGAGGCTCTTGGCCGATCCAGGCGCTTACGGCGACATCGTCCGTCCGGTCGCCAAATTCGCAGAGCACGCACTCTGCGTGGTCGTCGTCTTCTTCTTGCTCGTAGAGATGCTCAAGATCGTGGGCAGCCGCTAGGGCTGGCGCGAGCACCATGAAAGCAGCGAGCAATAATGCCGCGAACGATGGCACACCCATTTCACGCATCGTGGAATGGTTAACACCACACGGGGTGCGACGATGCAAGCAGCTTTACAGTGACACTATCAAATCGCGCGAATCCGTGTCTAAATCGCAACTAGTTGAAAAGTGTCAGGATTCCCTGGGGCCGCCGGTTAGCGATGACGAGGCTTTGCTGAGCCAGCTGGGTCTGCACCTGGAACGCCTGAAGTTTGGCGCTCTCCTCAGCGAGATCCGCTTCGACGAGAGCCGCGACGCCCTCTTGCATCGACGCCGTCAGATCCGAGAGGTATCCGCGCTGGCGGATGATCCGGTTTTCAACAATACCAAGCTCTGTGAAGGCGCGGTTGGATTTCTCCTGGGCCGCATCAAGAACTTCGAGCGCGCCGGTGACGGAGAAGCCGTCCTGATCCAGCGGAACGACAGCTTCGAGCAGCTCAATCAAGGTTGCACTATTCTGGCGCACCTCGCTGCCGACGTAGAATTGGATACCTTGATCGGGCAGCCACCCCTCGGCGAGATATGTGTTGATCTGGTCGAATTGCGGGCCTGAGAACACCTCGTTGTATTGAACAACCTTGTCGATGGCGCCTTGGAAATTGACCGCCGTCGTGAAGTTCTGGACGGTGCCGTTGATGACGGCGTTGCCGTTGATCCGGCCGATGCCGATGCCGCCCGGGTGGTTCGAGAGTGTCCCGACACCACCGCGGCTATCGATGAGCTCGCCGTTGATATAGGCACGCATCGAACCGGTGGCGGTGCTGTTACCGTCGATCACCAACTGCGCCGTGTACCGTGTATTGGCCTCTAGAGACGCTTCCACCTCAACATAAGGCCAGGTGGTTGGGTCACCGGCCGGCAAGTTGTATGCGCCGAACTTCAGGTTCCCATTCTCAATGAAGATGTTCAGACCACGTACGTTGCCGCCTTGCTCGTAGATGACCTGGCGGGTGGTGATGTCGGCGCCTGTCTCAAAGGAGATGGCGAAAGTCTTTTGGTCAAAGCCGCCAGCAGGCGCGCCAATGTTGACACCTGCGGCGTTGCCCGGGGTCATGCCAGCGAGCAGGCCAGGTGCACCGAACATCACCTGCGAGTTAAAGTCCTGCACGGCGCCGGGATAAGGCGGGGCCAAGGTATCGATCGGCGGTGTACGGATGCCGAGACCGGCGCCTTGCAATTGGATCTGGTCAAACCGCAAGCCGCCGTTGCTGTCGCGCTGGACCCCGGCGTCGAAAATGAACCGCTCTTGGGTCTCGATTAGGTTGACGCCGTTGAAGCTGGTCCCCGCAAGGGCCTGGCGCACCGTTTCGACTTGTTGTTGGACGACTTCGTTCAGTTCTGCCTGCGCCGTGCCTGTTTCCAAAGCGACGACTGCGGAACGAATGTTTTGGATGGCATTGTCCACGAAGGACTGTGCCGAAAGCGCGCTGCGCACCGCGCCGAGCGCGTAATTGAGATTGTCCCGTGCGCCCTGGAGCTTTGTGATGTCCGAGCGCTGGGTTGCGGCGACGAGGAAGAAGGCGGCGTTATCGTCAGCCTTCGCCACTTTCAGGCCTGTCGAAATCCGGCCCTGAGTCGCGTCGAGGTTGGCGTTCGCAGCACGCAGCGTCCGCAAAGCAACTTGTGCAGATGCATTCGTCAAAAGCATGATGCGTTATCCTCCCACCTCACCGTCCTACGCGGTGAAAGTGCGCATTGCGTTAAAGTCAGCGTAATGCATGGTTAAGGCGCAGGTTACGCTGATGAACAAATCAACAAGAGCTGACCGCGGCCCGAATAATTCTCAACAATTTTTCAGTACCAAGATTTACAGGAACAGATCAGTCTGCGTTCACTCTTCTATGTTAGCACTTCTGTATGTCGTGAGGGAGCATGACACGTGCACAGCCTTTTCAAAATTACCGCCGCGGCCGCCTTGAGCCTGATTGTTGTTGGTTGCGGTGAGCAAACCGCCCAAGACGAACAGCCGCCAGCACTGCCCGAAGGCGTCAGTGTACCGATTGGCGGGCCAGGGCGCCCAACCAACCTGACCGATGCGACGTCGGGCGAGAGCAATGTCGCGCTGTGGCAGGTGAGCGATGAAGACACGGTCGTCTATCTGCTCGGGACTGTGCACCTGATGAAAACGGGCACAAGCTGGGAGACCGATGCGATCCGCGCGGCGTTCAACCAATCGGAGGCGACGTATCTCGAGGCTGACGTTTGGTCCAAAGACGCCCAGCGGGCGATGGGCGTTGTCGTGACGCAGAATGCGGAGAACGCTCCGGGCAATACGCTTTCCGGATTTTTTGACAAAAAACAGCGCGCTAAGCTTGATGAGACGGTGACTGCGCTGGGTATGACGCTGTCGGATATCGAGCTTTATCGGCCGTGGTTCGCGACGATGCAGCTGAGTGTTTTGGCTCTGGTGGAGGCCGGGGGTGACCCGGCAGCGGGGGCGGACATTTATATCTCGCGCGAGATGATGTTGCGCGATACGCCGCTGCGCTACCTTGAGACCGCGGCGCAGCAGATCAAGATGCTGTCCTCGGGAGACGATACGCGTGATGCGGAATATCTGTATGCGTCACTTGAGGATCTGTCGAAGGGCGAGATCTATTTCGCAGACTTGGTCGGTGCGTGGTATGACGGCGACGTTGAGCGGCTTGATTTCCTCGTCAACGGCGCCATGGCCGACTTCCCTGAATTGCGCCAACGCCTTTTGGTGGATCGGAATCTGGATTGGGCCCAGCAGATTGATCGTCTGATGACCGATGAACCGGGTACGTACCTTGTTGCCGTGGGCGTTGGGCATTTGGTCGGCGAAGGATCAGTCCAAGACCAATTAGCGAGCCGCGGCTACGAGCCCAAAAGGATCGACTAGCGCGAAGAGCAGCTACTGCGGTGCGTGGAGTTCGATCCGCAGAAGCTTGTCGGCAATGCGCTTGGCCAAGTCCTCGCCGAGCGCTTCTTTGCTCATCTCTTGCAGCGTTTCCTCACCGGCATCGGTGATGATGGTCGCGGTGTTTTTGTCGCCGCCCATGACGTTGGTTCCGACGGATACGTCGTTTGCGATGATCCAATCGCATTTCTTCCGCAATCGTTTCGACTCAGCGTGCGCGATGACATCGTCTGTCTCCGCCGCAAAACCGATGACGAGGGTCGGCCGGCCGCTGTCCATCTGGGAAACGGTGGCGAGAATATCAGGATTTTCTACGAGATCGATCGCGGTGAGCCCGCCGCGCTCTTTTTTAACCTTGTGGATCGTTTCCAGCGCTGGTCGATAATCAGCGACCGCCGCGCAGGCGATGAAGACATCAGCAGGCAGACTGTCTTCGGTCGCGGCGAGCATCTCCCGCGCGGTCCGAACGTCGGTTACATGACATCCAGCGGGAGGATCGAGGGCGACCGGCCCCGAGACGACATGAACGTCAGCCCCGGCTAATCGACACGCAGCCGCGATCGCATAACCTTGCTTCCCTGACGACCGGTTGCCCACAAACCGCACGGGGTCGAGCGCTTCGTAGGTCGGTCCCGCGGTAATGAGAACCTTCCGTCTACTGAGGGGACCCTTTGGTGCAGGCAGGAGGAGATCAGCCGCAGCCGCAATATCTTTTGGCTCGCTTAAGCGACCGTAGCCAAATTCTCCGCACGCCATCGCACCCTCTTCTGGACCGACAATGTGCGCACCGTCGTCTTTCAGTTGACGGAGGTTTCGCTGCGTCGCGGGATGCTCCCACATCTTTACGTTCATCGCTGGCGCGTAGAGGACGGGCTTATCGGTTGCGAGGAGGAGTGTGCTCGCAAGATCGGACGCCAACCCTTGCGCAGCTTTCGCCATCAGATCGGCAGTTGCTGGGGACACCACAACGAGATCAGCGGCGCGGCTAAGCTCGATATGGCCCATCTCCACCTCGTCGGTGAGACTGAAAAGATCCGTATAGCACTTCTCGCCCGTCAGCCCGGACACCGAGAGCGGGGTGATGAACTCAGCGCCCGCTTTCGTCAGAACAGAGACGACTTTGATCCCGCGCTTGGCAAGCTCACGCGCGAGCTCAAGCGATTTGTATGCGGCGATCCCGCCGCCGATAATAAGCAATACTGAGCGGCTGGCCGTTCCGTTCGCACCCACGAGTGTGTCCTTTAATCCTCAACAGCGCACGACCCTTAAAGCGGCTGCGCGCTGGCGCAACCGTCGAGCGCGGTTCTGACTTCGGCGCGGTTGCGGAAAGAGTTACCCAAAGGTAAAAATCTCCACGGTGATTTTCGACAAAATCGACTTGCAATTCAGTGTTTTAACCGATTTAAACCCACCTCGGGGAGACCGCAGAATACCAGTCAGGGCCCATCCGATGGAGACCAAGTCAATGAAGCAAGTTCTGATCCTTTCCGCAGCGGGTTTCGCCCTCGCCTGCGGTGCCGCCAGCGCACAAGACACCCCCTACTACGCCAAAGCCTCAGCCGGTGTGGTGTGGATGGGCGACAGCACCAATTCTGGGCGCGCGACCGAAGACTTTGAGGTCGGCCTGATCGACGCAACACTCGTCGACGGCGGCGCGTATACGTTTAACAGCGGCTTTGAGATTGGCACATTCCTCTCCACCGCCCTTGGTAAATCGTCGGTCTTTGGGCCATTCCGCAGCGAAGTTGAGCTTCTCTATACCCGCACGGGCCTTGCTGAGCACGGAGACTTCCGTACACTGGGCACAGACCTTGCGGATGTCGACGTGTCGATCCTGCTTGGTCTCGATACGCCTGCGGGCATCAACACCGGCCGCGTTTTAGAAGATGCTCAGGGTACGGTGAGCACGGTGTCGCTGTTCGCCAACTTCTACTACGACCTGAAGACCGAGACGAATGCCTATCCGTACTTCGGGATTGGACTCGGCCCGACTTGGGTGAACGTTGACTACAGCCCGTCGGGCATTGGTTTCGTCGACGACGGCGCGGTGACCCTCGGATATCACGCGTCGTTTGGCTTTGCCTATGACTTTGACGAGCGGAACGCGATCAACACCGGCTGGCGCTATGTCGGCGCGTTGTCGCCCGAAGTGAGCACGGACGCGCTACTCGCATCGGACCTTGAAGTGGACGTGAACCAGTTCGTTGCCGAGATTGGCTGGACCCGCCGCTTCTAAGGTAAGCGCTGTACGGATTTTTGGAGAAGGCGGGCCGCGTGCGGCGCGCCTTTTTTGTTGGCGCTAGTTCTGGCGCGTGTCCGGATTGAGCGGTTTGCCCTTCATCGCTCTCGCCAGGCGGACGACCGTATCGTCGGACAGCTTGAGCCCTCCGTTGGCGAGCTGGCCAGCGACATTCTCCGCAGCCTGAGCAAATTCTGGGAAGTTCTCAAATAACGAGAGCGCGGCATCGGCATTGGTGCGCGCTTGCTTGGCGAAGGCGCGCAGGCCGATCTCTTTTTGGACGTAGGCACGGACGATAGGCTCGGCGGTCGTCCACAGATCAATTTTTGGATCGAGGATCCGGGCAACGCCTTCAACGACCACCATCGTGCGTTGAAGGAGCACCAATTCTGGACGCAAGTGCATGTCGAAGACGTCAGTGACGTCAAAGAGTTGCTGCATCACCCGCGACATGTCGAGCTCGTCCGCCGTCTTGTTGAAGATCGGTTCGACCACCGCACGAAGCGCTGTCGCAAAGGCATCGGCGTTGAAGTGCTCGGGCACATAGCCAGCATCGAAGTGCGCACGCGCCGCACGCGGATAATCGCGTTTGACGAAGCCGTAGATGATCTCGGCGAACGCCCGACGCGCGCTCTCGTCGAGCCGGCCCATAATGCCGAAGTCGATCAGGATTAGCTTGCCCTGCGCATCGACGAACATGTTGCCCTGGTGCATGTCGGCGTGAAAGAAGCCGTGCTGGAGTGCTTGGCTCATGAAGCACTGCATCACCAAAACCGCGAGGTGCGACCGGTCAATATCCGTACGCGCATCAAGGGCCTCGCGGTCGGAAAGGCGCGTGCCGTCCATCCACTCAAGCGTCAGGACACGGCGGCAGGACCGCTGCCAGTCGACTTGCGGGACGCGAATATCGGAAAAGGATTCAAGGTTTTCGCGCATCTCGGAGGCTGAGCCAGCTTCGATCCGCAGATCGAGCTCGAACTCAGAAGAGTCGCGCAGCGTGGCGATGAACTTTTTGGGCTCAAGTCTCCGCGACGCCGGTACGAGCCGTTCGACGATCCGTGCACCGAGGTAGAGGACGCGGAACTCTCGCGCTGCGGTCTTTTCAATCCCTGGACGGAGGATTTTGACCGCGACCGTCCGGCCATCCTTGGTCACCGCGCGGTGCACTTGGGCGATGGACGCGGCGGCGACGGGTGATGAGAATTCTGTGAACAGATCATCGATGCGGCGACCCAAGCCGCGCTCAACCTCCGCCCGCGCGACGTGCATGGGAAAGGGCGGCATCGCGTCTTGCAATTTGCTGAGATCGTTCGCCATCTCGAGGCCGACGATGTCGGGGCGCGTCGCCAGCAGCTGCCCAAACTTGACATAGGCTGGCCCCTGCCCCGCCAAGGCGTCAGCAAGACGCTGGCCCGGTCGTCGGCCTTTCGTCTGTGTACCGATCCGGGTGATCATGCCCACCGGCCGCACCCACCCTGGGACCAGCGGCTCGAACTCGCGCGGGATCAGCGCGTCGTGCCGAGCGAGCACCCAGGTAATCCGCACAAGGCGGAAGAGGTCCGAAACCAGGCGAAACATTCAGATCTTCGCCGCCGTGTGCAGCACAGCCACGCCGTTGGTGAACCGCTCAAAGCTGACGCGGCTGAACCCAGCCGCTTGGATCTCGCGCGCCAGGGCTTCGGGCCCCGGGAACCGGCGGATCGATTGAACCAGGTATTCGTAGCTGTCGCGATCGCCGACAACCGCCTCGCCGAGCCGCGGGATCACAGCGTCGGAATAGCGATCGTAGATCGCGCGGAAGGTTCCTGAGGGCGGTTGTGAAAATTCGAGCACGAACAGCCGACCGCCATAGCGCAGTACACGGAAGGCTTCTTTGAACGCGGCCGCGCGGTCCGTGACATTGCGGATGCCGAACGCGATTGAGTAATGGGTAAACTGACGATCAGGGAGCGGAAGTTTCTCGGCGTCGCCGCAGACACGCGTACCATGATCGCGGCCATATCCCGCCTTCAGCATCGCGTGGTTGATGTCGCAGACGGTCGCGGCAGCAGGCGGGCGGCCGCGAGCTTGCCGCTCGCTGGCGCGGATCAAGAAGCTCGCTGCAACATCTCCGGTACCGCCAGCGACGTCGATGAGGTGATCGCCCGGCTGGGGGTTCATGCGATCGACGGTGATCGATTTCCAAATGCGGTGGACCCCGCCGGACATGAGGTCGTTCATCACGTCGTAGGACGTGGCCACCGAACGGAACACTTCGCCGACAAGGGGCGCCTTTTCCTCGGGGGCGACATCGCGGACACCGAACGGAACGGTGGTCTCTTCGGTCATGGTGGGTCAGCTCACATTCTGCATGGCCGACATAGGCCTTGCGGATGAAGAGGTCTCTAGCGGTCTGGCGTAGGGCGTCAAAATTGCGCGGAGAGCACCAGTTCGAACGCACGTTCTTCGCCGGGGAAGAACCGCTCATTGCCAAACGCGAAATCGGCGCGACGGGCGTAGCGGGTGTCGAGGGCATTGCGCACGATCCCGGTGAGGGCCCAGTCGTCCCCAAGGCTGCGCTGCAGACGCAGATCGAGGAGGTCGTGGCCTTCGTAGAACACGGTGTTTGCCGCATTCATCGCGTAGCGGCCCACATGGGACCAAGCGAGCTCGCCCCGCCACGCGTCGGTGGGCTGCCAGGTTAATTGCGCGGCGGCCAAGGTCTCGGGCGCGGTGTCGACGAAGTCGCCGTCGGTGATGACCTCGGACTGGTTTCCGACATTGCGGTCAAAGGCGTAGCGGTGCTCAGCCCAGGTGCTCGACGCGTTGAGGTTGAGGGTCTCGGTCAGGTCGACGTTGAGCTCAGCCTCTATCCCAACGTGGGTGGTCTCACCGTCGGTGACGTTGAAACCGTCGGCATCGCGAAAGAAGACGTTCTCCTTGCGCATGGCGAAGGCGGTGAGCGCCAGACGGCCACGGCCCCCGAGGTCGCTTCGCCAGCCGAGCTCAACACTATCAAGGGTTTCCGGCTCGATGTCGGAAACGTCTTGGTTGATTTGGATGCGGTAGAGCTCTGTCGTCTGGGGAGGGCGCGCGCCGCGGGCGATCGAGGCGTAGACGTTCTGGCCGGTTGCCACGGCAAAGCTGGCGGAGAGCTTACCGGTCACCGCCGTGAAGCTGTCCTCGCGGTCGGCAGAACGCTGGAACCGGCCGACGGTGTCGGCGGGGGCGTCGTTGTCGTATTCGTAGCGGGTGAAGGTGCTGCGCAGGCCCGCCTCGAGCGTCAGGCGCTCGGTCGCTTTGTGGGTGAGCTTGGCGAACGGCGCGATTTCAGCCGCTTGCACGGTGTAGTCGTAGTGGAGGCCTTGGACGAAGCTGAAGACAGTCGGCTGCTCCTGAAATTCGCGTAGCGATCCGTCGGTCAGGTCGAGATCTAGACCGAGGGCCAAGGCGGTCCGGTCCGAGAGGTCGCGGAAGGCGATGCTTTGGACGCCGAAACTGGTGTGCTCGTTCTCTTCAAGGGCGTCGCCCGGCAAGAAGTGCTGCAGGAACTCCATATCCGTCCAGCGCGCGAACGGGGTCACGGACCCTGACCAGCCATTCGCGGCGAAGGGCAACTCATAGCTCAAAAGCGCGTGGCGAACGTCCCGGAAAGCCTCGGGGTTGGGGTTGGAGCGGCGCAGGTCATCGTCGCGGAAAGCGTCGTCGCCGAGCACGAAGCCTGCGGTCTCCTGCTCCAGCTGGTGGAAATTAAACCGCAACAATCCCGGCCCGATTTCGGCAGCGAAACGTCCTTTTACCTCGACGGCGCCGGACTCGTCGCGGTAGCCGCCGTCATCGAGGACCGACAGTCCGGCGAGCCAGGAGCCCGCGTCGATGGTTCCGATCGCACGGATACGATCGAACGATCCGTACGAGAGAATGGCGGACGATCTGGCCTCGCCTGGCGCTGCGGTCCGCACATCGATGGCGCCGTGCAGGGCGTTCGAGCCGTAAGCTACATCGCCGGGACCGCGGAGGACCGTGACGCTGTCGGCAAACGGGAAGGCGGCGTGAAAGAGGCCGTTCACATTGGCGAAGCCTGGCGCCCTGAGGGGCACGCCGTCCTGCAAGAACAGGAATGAGCCTGCACCCGCGCCGCCAGTCAGCACGGGCGAGCGGATCGCCGTCAGGTGCTCGCGGCCGGAGCCGGACTGGATTTGCACCCCCGCGGCGCGGTTCAAGAGCTCCGCGGGTGCGCGGGGAGAGATAAAGGTTGGAATTGGTCCATCGAGCACCGAGAGGCTGGCCGGCGCCGACAGCGACGCGGGGGAAACCGAATCAGCGCGGACGACGAGACGATCGGGTTCAGCCGACAACGCCGAAACGGGCGCTAAAATTCCCAAGAGCAGCCACGATTTTTCCACCGCCGATTTCCCCGATTGATCTCTGGGGGCGCTCATGCACGAAACCTGGAGAGATGCCAAACCGCTCAGTTAAAAGCGCTATTATGCGCGAATCATTCGCAAAAAACCGATATTTCAGTGATTAGGCGAGCCTCTAATCACTTTTTCGTGAGGTTTGCAGAGATCGCCATTGACCCGAAAAGCGGCAGCGTGTTTCCGTCTCGCATTCTGTTGGATACGAGGCTCGCCGTGGCAGGGAGACTGCGCACTATCCAACGTCAGCTGGGAGCAGTGGCACAATGATAAAATCAGAACTGATCCAAGTGCTCGCCGAAGAAAACCCGCACCTTTTTGCGAAGGATGTGGAGCGTATGGTCAACGTCGTCTTCGATGAAATCGTCGACGCGCTGGCTATTGGCGATCGCGTGGAATTGCGTGGCTTCGGCGCGTTTTCCGTTCGGCACCGGGATGCACGCACGGGGCGCAATCCGCGCACCGGGGCAGCGGTTGAGGTCGAGGAGAAGTGGGCACCCTTCTTCAAGGCCGGTAAGGAAATCCGCGAGCGCATCAACAACGGTGCGGCAAGCTAATCACACCCGCTTGTGATCACCGCCGAGGCCGCAGGAATTGCGGCCTCGGCGCTTTTCTTCTGGTCCGCATCGCGCCACATAAGCGTGCATGAAACGCCTTCTCACATCGATGTTTTTAGCCGCCTTGTTTCCGCTGCTGGTGGCCTTCTTTTTTGCCAACCGGACGGTGGTGACGATCAGCTTCGATCCGTCGTCGCTTGAGAAGCCCGCCCTGTTTTTTGACGTCCCGCTGTTCGTCGGCCTGATGGGCGCGATGTTCATTGGCTTTTTGCTGGGCGCCATGGGGATGTGGATCTCAACGACCCGCCTTCGCCAACGGTCGCGGGATGCCAAGCGGAAGATCCGCGAGCTGGAGCGAGATGTGAAAACCGCACGCAGCGCGGAGCCCCTCGACGGCGGCACCAACCTTCCCGCCGTTCGGGCGTGAACCAACCGCTGCTCATCAAGTATTGCGGCCTGAGGTCGGAAGACGACGCGAAAGCTGCGGTGGACTCCAAGGTTCAGCTCGGCGGCCTCGTGTTTGCGCGCAACAGCCCGCGGCTGCTGAGCCTGCGGGAAGCGCACAAAGTGCGCGATATCCTGTTTGGCAATGCGGAGGTCGTAGGGCTGTTCGCCGACAATCCGTTTGAGGAAATTGCCGCGATCCACAGCGCGGTGGGGCTCGATCGGGTGCAGCTGCATGGCAGTGAGGATGACGGTTTTGCCGAGCGGGTGGAGAAAGAAATTGGCCTGCCGGTTCTGCGCGCTTTGCCGCTGGCGACCCAGGCGGACGTCGAGGCGGCTGACCAGCGTTACGGCAGCGCGTTCCTGTTCGACGCCAAGCCGCCCCCCGGTGATCTGCAAACGGGCGGACACGGACGAACCTTCGATTGGGCGCTGCTGGATGCGTATCGCGGGGAGCGAAAGTTTTTGCTGGCGGGGGGTCTCACCTCCGACAATGTGGCGGCGGCGGTGCAGGCGGTGGGCGATCACCCGGCGTTTGCAGGGCTTGATGTGTCGTCGGGGATTGAGCGTGACCGGGGCGTGAAAGACCGTGCACGGATGCTCGACTTTGCAGAGCGCGCCCGCGGAGCGCTGGGCTAGATGCGCCAAGTCATATCCACACGGTGCATGCCTGGGCCCCAGCCGTCATGCGTGCGCACGTCGACGGTGGCGCCGAAGCGGGTGTAGAAGGCTTCGGAGACATGGCTGGCCGCGATGGTGATGAGCGCGATGCCGCGGGCCCTCGCCTCGCTCTTCACCTCGTCCATCATCGCGCGGCCGAGCCCGATTCCGTGGACCTCGGGGTGGGCCATGAGCCAGCGGATCCGGCCCGTGTGCGGCTGCGGCTCTGCGGAAAGAGCGAACGCCGCGATGAGCCTGCCCTGGCGCGGCAAGACCCTATAGTCCGTAGCGAATGCCGACAGGAATTCGGTGAAAGCACCGCGCTCGCCCGGATGGAACGCCTCGGGGATGTTGGCGTCGAGGAGCGCCATCGCTTGATCGCGATCAGCACCCGTGTAGGCGCGGAAAGCCTCGGCAGCCATCGCTTCACCCTCTTTTGTTGGCCCTTGGACGTTGGGTTTTAGGCCTGCTACACCGCGGGTTCTAGGAGTTTTGACACGATGGCCGACGACGCGCGCACTGCGCCCAACAGTTTTTCCCTTGGTCCCGATGAGGATGGCCGGTTCGGTCCGTTTGGCGGCCGGTACGTCGCCGAGACGCTGATGCCGCTGATCCTGGATCTCGCCTCTGCGTATGAAGAGGCGCAGGCCGACCCGGACTTTCAGAACGAGCTTGATCGTCTGCTGTCTGAATATGTGGGGCGGCCTTCGCCGCTGACCTATGCCGGGCGGTTGACCGAGCACGTGCGCGAGACGGCGGGCGCTGGGAAAGGCGCGAAGATTTATCTCAAACGTGACGAGCTGAACCATACGGGTGCGCACAAGATCAACAATTGTGTCGGCCAGGTGCTGCTCGCCAAACGAATGGGGCGCACACGCATCATTGCGGAGACCGGCGCGGGACAGCACGGCGTTGCGACGGCAACCGTCTGTGCCCTGATGGGTCTGCCTTGTGTTGTTTATATGGGTGCAGCCGACGTTGAGCGTCAGAAGCCGAATGTTTTCAGAATGAAGCTCCTTGGCGCGGAAATTGTTCCGGTGACGTCGGGTAAGGGCACGCTGAAAGACGCGATGAACGACGCGCTGCGCGATTGGGTGACCAACGTGCACGACACGTTTTATGTGATCGGCACCGCCGCGGGGCCCCACCCCTATCCGATGATGGTCCGGAACTTTCAGTCCGTGATCGGACGAGAGGCCAAGCAGCAGATGCTGGACCGCGAGGGCCGTTTGCCCGATGTAGCGATGGCGTGTATCGGCGGCGGCTCGAACGCGATCGGTCTGTTCCATCCGTTTCTGGATGACCGGGAGGTCAGGCTCATCGGCGTCGAAGCGGCGGGAAAAGGCCTAAACACGGATGAACATGCAGCGAGCCTGACGGGCGGAAAGCCAGGTGTTCTGCACGGGAACAAAACCTACCTGCTGCAAAATGCGGATGGGCAAATCGACGACGCGCACTCGATTTCCGCGGGCCTTGATTATCCAGGCATCGGGCCGGAGCACGCTTTTCTGCATGAGCAAGGGCGGGTTGAGTATATCTCAGCCACGGATGACGAAGCGCTTGAGGCCTTCCAGCTCTGTGCACGGAAGGAAGGGATTATCCCTGCGCTGGAACCAAGCCACGCCCTGGCCCGAGCGCTGGACGTGGCAGCGACGATGGATCGCGAAGAGATCTTGCTGCTGAACATGTGCGGGCGCGGCGATAAAGACGTTTTCACCGTGGCGGATGCCCTCGGCGTTGAGGTCTGATCAGTAGAACGCGCCCTGATCGCTCAGGGTGCGGACGCTTCTGACCAGAACGTCAGGCGGTTGCCGAAGGGATCTGCAATCGTGATTTCCTTGGTGCCCCACGGCATCTCCTGGGGCGGGCCCGGCCTTGCGTGCTTGTATTTTTTCGCTGCGAGCCTGGCGATGTAGTCGTCGAGCCCGGGCGTGAGGATGCGGACATGGGCACCGGGGCTGGCATCGCCAAAGTGCTCCGAGATGTGGAGCTCGGCCCCAAACAATTTGAGACCCATATAGAGCGGAAGGTCGTCCGTGTGCCGATGGGTAAAGGCGACCTCGGCGCCGAGGAAATCGACGTAGAATTCCCGCGCCTTGGCCTCATCGAAACTCCGCAGAACCGGGGTCATGATCGCTTGGTCCGTCACCGCCTGTGCTCCTGGCCGCTCTGACGAGAGATGTTTGCCCGATAAGCCTGCGGGTCAAGGACAGCCGTCAGCGAAAGCAGCACTTGGGCTGCCCTTTGATAGACATTCGTCCGGTCTGAGCTACGCTCTTCAGGGTATTTTTCGGGAGCAGCCATGTCTTTTCTCACGCGCGTCGCCGTCGTTTTTGTCCTGTGCCTGGGGCTCGGCCATGCCGACCACCACGGCGATGGTTCGGACGCTAAGGCTCTGATGCCGCTTGAGTTTACGGAAGACAGAAAGCTGATGGCGACGATCCCGCTGCCGGATGAGGAGGGGACGAGCCTGAGGGTCATCCACGCGATGCGCTTAACCGCGGGGCTCGGATCGAACCCCTTGGGCCTTGATCGCGGCTGGGGCAGCTCAGGCCACGTTGTTCGCTTCCGCGTCGCGGGCGGGCGGGTCACCGCGGAGGTGGAGAACCAGACCTATCGCGCGTCCGCCGACAATCCACTGGAGAAGAAAGCGGTGGCCCAGTCGTTCGGACGGTCGATCATCTTCGCCAGCGACGAGATCACCATGTCCGACAGCGGTGTTTCTTTCGACATCACGCCGCTGTTGATGACGGATCTTCTCGGCCTGCACAGCCGTTTGAAAGAGGACGGCGGGGGAAGCTTTTCTCTGCACAAGGATCATTCGCGCGTGGCGCCCGATGGTGTGCTCGTCTTTCCGCTCAACTCAGAGGTCGATACCGAACTGACGTTTACGTCGAGCAACCCTGGGCGCGAGGTGCGGGCCACGGCGCCTTATCCTGGTGCAGTGACCCTCACCGTGCACCATAGCTTCGTTGCTTTGCCCGATGACGGATACGAGGTGCGCGATGCCGACCCGCGCGCAGGGACGTTCGCGATGGGGTTTTACGATTTCTCCTCGCCCCTGCGCGGACCGATCACCAAGTCCTATGCAATGCGTCATCGTCTGTCTCAGGATGATCCAATTGTCTTCTACGTCGACAGCGGGGCACCCGAGCCTATCAAACAGGCACTGATCGACGGGGCTTCGTGGTGGAAAGAAGGATTTGCCGCGGCGGGGTTCCCCGACGGGTATCGTGTGGAGGTCCTGCCGGAAGGCGCGCATCTGCTCGACATCCGATACAACGTGATCCAGTGGGTGCATCGCCAGACGCGGGGTTGGTCCTATGGCGGCTCGGTCAGTGATCCGCGTACGGGCGAGATGATCAAAGGCGCGGTGATCCTCGGTTCACAGAGGGTCCGGCAGGATCGGATGATCTTTGAAGGGCTGGCGGGGACGGCGAAGACGGGCTCTGGCGAGCCGGATGATCCGGTGGAGTTGGCGCTCGCACGGATTCGTCAGCTTGCGGCGCATGAAGTGGGACATGCCCTTGGTTTTGGCCACAACTTCGCGGCCAGCGCCAATGCCCGGGCGTCGGTGATGGATTATCCGGCGCCGTGGGTGAAAGAGAAAGATGGCGCTCTCGATTTCTCGGAAGCTTATGACGTGGGGCTTGGCGCGTGGGATGTGATGACCGCGCGCTGGCTCTATGGAAGCGAGGATGGCGACGCCCTGATCGCCGAGGCACGCGCGGACGGGCTTCTCTACATTGAGGATCCGGAGGGGCGTGGTCCGGGTACGGCGCATCCGCATGGCGCGGTTTGGGACAACGGCGACGATCCCGTCGAAGAGCTGCGCAATGTGATGCGTGTGCGTGATGTTGCGCTGAAGAACTTTGGCGCCGACCGGCTCGCCGCAGACCGTCCCGCCGGAGAGCTGCGCCAGGTGCTCGTGCCAATCTATCTCTACCACCGCTACCAGACGGTGGCGGCGGCAAAGGTGATCGGGGGCGCAAGCTATCAGTACGGCAAAAATGGGCAGGATCCCGCGGCGGTGACACCCGTTGAGGCGAAGAAGCAGCTTGAGGCGCTGGACGCGGTTCTCGCGACATTGTCTCCAGAGGCTTTAGACATGCCGGAAGCCGTGCTTGGAGCGCTCACGCCGCGCGCCGATGGTTTTCAGTATACGGCACTTCGTGAGAGCTTTGCCCAGGATGCGGGACCAGTGTTCGACATGGTCAGTGCTGCGGAGAATGCAGCCGACCTGACACTCGGTGCGTTGTTGCATCCGCAGCGGCTGGAACGGCTGGCCCAGTTTGAAGCGCGAGGTGCGAAACCGACGCTGAAGACTGTCCTAGAGCGGACGATTTTATCGATCGCGGGCGCGAAGGCGAAGACGCCGCGGCAGAGGACCTTGGCCATGATCGCGGAAGGCCGCTTGGTCGCCCACCTCATCGCGGCGGACCGGGCTGATGCCTCGTTGCCCGTCCGCGCAGCCTTGGAAGATGCGATGATGGCTTTGGAACAGGCGTATGCTGATGAAGAGGAAGGGCACCGGATGGTCCTCGCCGCACAGCTGCGCGCCCACAAATCTCGGCAAGCTCCCGATCAAGAACCGCGCGCCCCCGGCCCGCGGACGCCGCCGGGAAGCCCCATCGGCGAAAGCTGTTGGCATTGCGAGACGTTCTAGGAGCACGGGCGTGATCGGGAGCGCACTGATCCTCGCTGCCCTCGCTTTCACCGCGGCCCCCGCTGCGGAGGGTGACCTCGCGGCGATCCTTGATGTGCCCGGGGTGGATGCGGAGAGCTTCGATCCCGCCTGCCCCTATTGGTTCACGGAGGACGACGACGGGGCGTTTGGCGAGCGCTACGACTATACGTGCTCATCGCCGGAAACGGCGGAGGACGCCAACATCATGGCCTTCCGGATCTGGGGAAACCTCGAAAAGCTCGGTTGGCAAGACCTGACGGGCGGCGCGAATGCCCTTTGGGGCCGGGACGCGAGCACCTGCCGCCAAGCAACCGTTGCTGTGTTCTCGACCGAGGGGCGGAGCTTCGACATTGTCACCCCGGACACACGCTACGTGGTTCTTGTCTCGGTTAACCGGAACAATGGTTGTCCCGAGGCTGGCGAGTGACGAGTCGCCTGACGGGGCAATTTAACTGCTTTGGCCCCAAGGTCTTGCGCATCAGCGGCACGCGTTGCACTTGGAGGGGGTGACACGCCTAACCCCCACCTTTGCCGCCCTCAAAAAGCAAGGCCGCCGGGCCTTTGTGCCCTTCATTATGGCCGGCGACCCGAACCTTGAAGCCTCAGAAGAGCTGCTGTTCGCCCTGCCCGACGCGGGTGCCGATATCATTGAGCTCGGATTTCCCTTCACGGACCCGATGGCGGATGGCCCGATCATCGCCGAAGCGGGGCAACGGGCGCTGCAGGCGGGGCAATCGCTTGAGGCGACCATGGGCATGGTGAAACGCTTTCGCGCGGCCGGGCACGAAACGCCGGTCGTTCTCATGGGCTACGCCAACCCCGTGCTGCAATATGGCGAGGCATTCGCGGCCGATGCTGTCGGTGCAGGCGCAGACGGGTTGATCCTTGTTGATTTGCCGCCCGAAGAGAGCGCCGCGCTTGATGAGCAGGCCGCCGACGCGGGGCTATCGGTGATCCGGTTGGCGACGCCGACGACCCGGGACGACCGGATTGATGCGGTGCTCCAGCGCGCGACCGGCTTTCTTTATTACGTCGCCGTTGCAGGGGTGACGGGCGATCGCTCGGCCGCCAGCGGAGAGCTCGGCGACGCCATCGCGCGCCTCCGGACAAAGACAAGCTTGCCGATCGCGGCGGGCTTCGGCATCAAGGATGCCTCCTCCGCCAAGGACGCAGCGCAACATGCTGACGCCGTGGTGGTTGGCTCAGCCATCGTTAAAGCGCATGAGCTAGGAGGGAAGGACGCGGCACTGGCCCTAGCGCGCGACATCGCGAGCGGGGTGCACCAGGTGGAGAGCGCACAATGAATTGGCTGACTGATATCACACCACCCGGCATCAAGAAGATGTTTCGGCAGCAAGACGATGGTTTGGATAAACTGTGGACGCGCTGCCCGAAGTGCGAGCACATGACGTTCAACAAGGACCTCGAGCAAGCGCTGATGGTCTGTCCGAATTGCGATCACCACATGGCGATCAGCCCCGAAGCGCGGCTCAACAACCTGCTCGGCGAGGGCTGGGAAAAGGTGGAGCTGCCTGAAACCAAGGACGATCCGCTCAAATTTAAGGATTCCAAGCCCTACGCCGCGCGCCTGAAAGAATATCGAAAGCGTACGGGCCACCAGGATGCGTTGGTTGTGGGTCACGGCCAGATTGGCGACCGGAACGCCGTGGTGGTGGTCCAAAATTTCGCCTTCATGGGCGGCTCGATGGGCACAGCCTTGGGCGAAGGCATCCTGACGGCCGCGGAAAAGGCGATCGAGACGCGCTCGGCGTTGATCGTCGTCACGGGATCCGGCGGCGCGCGGATGCAGGAAGGCATCCTCTCGCTGATGCAGATGCCGCGGACCACGGTGGCGGTCCAGATGGTTCAAGACGCAGGGCTTCCCTACATTGTCCTCCTAGCCAATCCCACCACCGGCGGGGTCACGGCCAGCTATGCGATGCTGGGCGATGTGCATATTGCCGAGCCTGGCGCGCTGATCGGCTTTGCGGGACCGCGGGTGATTGAACAGACGATCCGTGAAAAGCTCCCCGAGGATTTCCAGACCGCCGAATACCTGCTCGACAAGGGCATGATCGACCGGGTGACCGACCGCCGGGTCTTGCAAGCTGAGCTTGGCACGATCTTGAGCGTTTTGATGGCTCCCGGTGAAGCGGTCGCGCAAACGGCTCCTCCCGAGGAAGCGGACGAGCAGGCGGCTGAACCTGAAGCCGCCGCCCCGGCGAACGACCAACCACCGCTTTCCGAAGCGATGGCGAAGGCGGCGGAATAGTCTCTCGGTGACATCCCCCGCAGCCAAGGCTGAGGTTGAGCGGCTCCTCACGCGGTTTGAGAACGCCAACCCGGCCAACATTGTCCTTGGGCTCGAGCGCATAACATCGGCGCTCGAACGGCTTGGTTCTCCGCATACGAAGCTTCCGCCGGTGATCCACGTTGCGGGCACCAACGGTAAAGGCTCAACGATTGCCTTTATGCGGACGATTTTGGCCGCTGCTGGTCTGCGCGTTCATGTGTACACGTCTCCGCACCTGGTGCGCTTTAACGAGCGCATTGTTCTGGGTGGTGAGACGATCAGCGACGAGCAACTGGCCTCAGTGCTGGGGCGTTGTGAGTCGGCCGCGGGTGATCTTCCGCTTACGTATTTTGAAGCGGCGACCGCCGCCGCTTTTCTGGCGTTCGCAGAAACACCTGCTGACGCGGTGCTGCTGGAGACAGGTCTCGGCGGGAGGCTTGATGCCACCAACGTTGTCCCCGACCCGCGGGCCACGGTGATCACGCCGATCGGGATGGATCACATGGACTGGCTCGGCGACAGCATTGAGAAAATTGCGTTTGAGAAGGCGGGGATCATCAAACCCAGCGGCACGTTTGTAACGGGCGTGCAGCGGCCCGAGGCCCTGGACGTCCTCCGCGACCGCGCCCTTGCTCTTGGTGCGGAGCAACATATCCTTGGCGAGGATTGGCAGATCGTCCGTGAGGTGAGCGGTTTTACCTACGAGGATGAACGCGGCCTGTCTGACCTCACCCTTCCGCGCATGATTGGTGGCCACCAGATCGAAAATGCTGGGTTGGCGGTTGCGGCTTTGAAGGCAGCGGGCCTGGCGCCGAGTGACGATTTCATCAGCATGGGGATCGCCGCCACCGAATGGCCGGCGCGGCTTCAACGCCTGACCCGCGGGCCGCTGGTGGATATTGTAACCAAGCACGAGGGCGACCCTGGCGAGCTATGGCTTGACGGTGGGCACAACCCTCACGCCGCCCGGGCGCTGGCCCGTGCGCTGGCGGATCTGGAAGAGCGGAGCCCGCGGCCCCTTGTCCTCATTGTGGGGATGCAAAAGAACAAGGACCCCGTCGAATTCCTCGCACCCTTTGAAGGGCTCGCCTCCAACGTCTTCACCGTCGCGGCCCAGAAATCGAGCGTCTGGGATGCGGAAAGCCTTGCAAGCTTCGCCCAAAACGCAGGTTTGCCTTCTCAAGCGATGCCTGATGTGGCGTCTGCAGTGGCCCATGTCGTTGAAGCTTTTGGCCGATCTGGCGAAGGACAGCCGCGAATCTTGATCGCTGGATCGCTTTATCTTGCGGGCGAAGTGCTGGAGAAGAACGGGTAGAAGGAACCCGTTATGACCCATGTTTTGATCAAACGTTTGCCCCATGCCGAGGGGCTCGATTTGCCCTCCTATGAGACCGAGGATTCCGCCGGTGCGGACCTGCGCGCGGCCATCGACGATACGCTGACGATCGCTCCAGGCGAGCGGGTGATGGTGCCAACCGGCCTCTCCATCGCGCTGCCCCGCGGGACGGAGTGTCAGGTGCGCCCGCGCTCTGGCCTCGCTGCGAAGCACGGCATAACCCTCGTCAACGCGCCAGGTACGGTGGATGCGGACTATCGCGGTGAGCTGAAGGTGATCATGATCAACCTTGGCAAGGAGCCCTTCGTCGTCGAACGGGGTATGCGGATCGCACAAATGGTGATCGCTCCCTACCTCCGCGCGAATTTCGAAGAAACGACGGTCGAGCTGCCGGAGACGGTGCGCGGCACGGGCGGCTTCGGCTCCACCGGCGTGTAGGCCGTGGCGGACCTCCGCCATAAGCACCATCTGCTCCTGCCGGAAGTCGGCGGCCAGGGGCAAAAGGCGCTGGAGGCGGCCAAGGTCCTGGTGATTGGTGCGGGCGGTCTTGGCTGCCCCATTCTGTCGTATCTCGCAGCTGCTGGTGTCGGTACACTGACAGTTTGCGATGGCGACAAGATCGAACTCTCCAACCTGCAACGCCAAGTTCTTTATACGGAGAACGATGTCGGGCGCCCGAAGGCGAAGATCGCCGCGGAGCGTCTCAGGGCTCTCAACCACGAGATCAGTGTTAAGCCGGTCACCGAGTATTTCTCCGATGCGAACGCCAAGAGCCTCGTCTCGGACTGCGATCTTGTGGTGGAGGGGATCGACCGCATCGCAGGGCGGCACGTGATCAACCGCGCGTGCTTTGAGGCGGGCGTGCCGATGCTTTCCGCGGCAGCGTCGCGCTTTGACGGGCAGGTGGCGCTGTTCCGCCCTGGTGCAGAAGGGCACCCGTGTTACGCCTGCTTGGTCCCGCGCGAAGCCGAAGAAGACGGGATCTGCGACCGCGAAGGCGTGCTCGGCCCGGTCGTGGGACTGGTCGGAAGCTTGGCGGCAAGCGAGGCCATCAAACTGCTCTGCGGGATCAAGCCGACGCTGGAGAAAACCCTGCTGGTTGCGCACCTTAAGGCAGGGACCGTACGCCGGATAGGCCTAGAGCGGGACCCGGGATGCCCGGTTTGCGGGAATAAATAACCCTCCGCGCACCGAAGTGCGGCCCATTGGCAACATCCTTGCACAGAAGTCACGGAACCAGCCTGGACCTGTCTTGGCGAGATGGGCAAGGTCCGCAAGTGTGCACTGCACAAGAGGGGAATGGCTCATGCTCGCGCAGGTAAGCCTTTTAGTGAACGCTGCTGCTACCGACGTGCCGGAAGTGGTCGAAACAACCCAAGCCGCACCGAGCTGGCCGCTGATCGCTGTCCTCGTTATTGCCCTCCTCTTGGCGTGGCGGCCGCGCTCAGAGGCAAAGACCTCGAAGCGTCCCGAGTAAACTGGACAGCCCGCTTTCCCCGCGTTCGGCGCGGGTCTATTGGGTCGGCAGGATGAACCCAACATGAGGGACCTGCCATGCTTCTTCCAACCGACGATCCGATCGTCATCGCTTCACTCGCGCGCACGCCGATGGGCGGGCTTCAAGGCGAACTTGCGGGCTTCACTGCGCCCAAACTCGGCGCGATTGCCATCAAAGGCGCCGTCCAGCGCGCTGGTATCCATACGGACGATATTGACGAAGTGCTGATTGGCTGTGTGCTGCCCGCGGGCCAAGGGCAGGCTCCTGCGCGCCAAGCAGCCATCCATGCCGGCCTGCCAAACTCCGTACCCTGCACAACCGTTAATAAGATGTGCGGATCGGGCATGAAGACAGTGATGATGATGGCGCAAGCCATCGCCGCGGGTTCGGTCAAGGTCGGGATCGCGGGCGGCATGGAGTCGATGACCAATGCGCCGTACATCCTGCCGAAAGCCCGCAGCGGTTATCGGATGGGCCACGGCCAAGTGCTCGACCATATGTTCCTTGATGGGCTGGAGGACGCCTATGAAGGCGGCCTGATGGGCACGTTTGCTGAGCTGTGTGCGGACAAATATGCGTTCAGCCGCGAGACCCAGGACGAGTACGCTATCGCAAGCCTCGATCGCGCGCTCGCCGCCTCCGAAGAGGCGTTTACGGACGAAATTGTGCACGTCAATTTTGAAGCGAAGAGCGGCACGATCGTCATCGAGAAGGATGAACAGCCTTTCAAGGCGCGGCGGGACAAGATCCCCCAGCTGCGGCCAGCTTTCCGCCGCGAAGGCGGGACAGTGACGGCGGCCAACGCAAGCTCGATCTCCGACGGGGCAGCGGCTCTCGTCATGATGCGAGAAAGCGAGGCCCGCGCGCGGGGAATTGCGCCTCTGGCGAAACTCACCGCGATGACCAGCCACGCGCAGGAGCCCGCCTGGTTCACCACCGCTCCGGTTGGCGCGTTGCAAAAGCTGTTCGAAACCGAAAATCTGAGACAGTCCGACTACGATCTTTTTGAAGTGAACGAAGCGTTTGCCGTGGTACCGCTTGCCGCGATGGAAGAGCTGGGCATCGAGCACGATCGGATGAACGTGCACGGCGGCGCCTGCGCCTTGGGTCATCCGATTGGCGCCAGCGGTACACGGATTATTGGAGGCCTCGTCAACGCGCTGCGCTATCGCGGATTGAAACGCGGCGCCGCGGGGATCTGTATCGGCGGCGGTGAGGCGACGGCTGTTGCGGTGGAGGTTCTCTAACGATGGCGAATGTTCTTATCACCGGCGCCAACCGGGGGATTGGTCTTGAGCTGACACGCGCCTATGCCGAGGCGGGCGACAAGGTCTTCGCTGCGTGCCGCGCGCCCGCGGAGGCCAGCGACCTGAAGGCGCTGAGCGGCGACATTGCTGTGCACCAGGTGGACGTGACGGACCACGCAAGCATCGATCGGCTTGCCGCCGAAATCTCCGTACCCGTTGATATCGTCGTCGCCAATGCGGGTGTATACGGACAGCCTGGCGCCGATCAGAGCTTTAGCGGGCTGGACTTTGAGGGCTTTCGCTTTGCCGTGGAGGCGAACACAGTTGGGGCGATGAAGACGCTACAAGCCTTTCTCCCGCATGTGCGCCAATCCGAGGGCAAGAAACTCGTCGCGATCACCTCGAAAATGGGATCGATCGACGACGCCAGCGGCGGCATGATCGCTTACCGCGCATCGAAAACGGCGCTGAACATGGCGATGAGCTGCGCTGCGTTTGAACTGAAGGGCGAAGGCATCGCGGTTGGCACGCTGCACCCCGGCTGGGTGCAGACGCGCATGGGCGGCAGCAACGCGCCCACGACGCCGCAGGAAAGCGCTGCGGGGCTGAAGTCCGTCATTGAAAGCCTTCAGCCTGCGGATAAGGCGGTTTTCAAAGACTTCCGCGGCGCAACGATCGCTTGGTGACGGGTCAGAGGAAGTTGTAAGGATCAATGTCGACCACGCGCCGCACGGCGCTCGTCGGCTTCACCGCACCCAACCAATCGGCGATAAACGCCTGAAGGTTTGAGCGTTTACCGCCGCGCACCAGAAATCTCTGCCTGTAGACCCCGCGTAAGCGGTAAAACGGAGCTGGTGCAGGTCCCCACGCCTCTATTCCATCGGCATGCGGAATAGACTGGGCGAGGAGCCGCGCGTCCGCCGTCACTTTTTGCTCATCCTTTCCCGAGAGGATGACCCCTGCGAGGCGGCCAAAAGGCGGCATACCGACTTCTTCCCGGGCCCACAGCTCAGCTGCGAAAAAAGCGTCGCGGTCGCCCGAGACGAGCGCTTGGTTGACCCGGTGATCGGGCTGGTAGCTCTGAAGCAGAACCCGGCCCGCGGCCTGTGCGCGCCCGGCCCGGCCGGAGACCTGGGTCAGGACCTGGTACGTCCGCTCCGCCGCGCGCAGGTCGCCTCCCGTAAGACCGAGGTCCGCATCCACACCGATCACCAGCGTAAGGTTCGGGAAGTTATGCCCTTTCGCCGCCGCTTGGGTGGCCACGAGGATATCGATATCGCCCTGGGTCATCCGTGTCAGGAGCTCTTTCGCGGCGCCGGGCGATTCCACGGTATCGGACGAGAAAATTTCGACCGTCGCATCGGGCCACCGCGCCTTGGCCTCCTCGGCAACGCGCTCGACCCCGGGGCCGCAGGGCGCCAGCGTATCCTTGCCGCCGCAGCTCGGGCACTTATCCGGCTTGGGCATAGAAAAGCCGGTTTGGTGACAAATCAATTGCCCCGTGTACCGATGTTCGACGAGCCACGTGTCGCTGTCGGGCGCGGTCATCCGTTCACCGCATCGCCGACAGATCGTGACGGGCGCATAGCCCCTGCGGTTGAGATAGAGCAGCACCTGCTGGCGCTTCGTCAGGGTTTCGGTGATCGCGGCGGCCGCGGCCTCCGACAACCATTGGCCCGAAGGCGGCGCATGCTCGCGCATGTCGAGCATCGCCATGTCCGGCATCACCGCCGGGCCAAAGCGGCTCTCCAAGCGCACCCGCTGGTACCGGCCCGCTTCGACATTCGCAACGGACTCGAGCGACGGGGTAGCCGACGCGAGAACGACAGGAAACTTTTGCTGCGCCCCCATCGCGACGGCCATATCCCGCGCGTTGTAGAGCAGGCCATCCTGTTGCTTGTAGGCGCTGTCGTGCTCTTCATCGACGACGACTAAGCGTAGGTTTTGCCACGGCAAAAACAGCGCTGAGCGGGCGCCAACGACGAGGCGGCACGAGCCATCGAGCACCCGCTTCCACACCCGCCGTCTTTGTGCGGAGGAAACGTCGGAGTGCCAATGCGCTGGCGCCGCGCCAAACCGCTCAGCGAGCCGGGATAAGAACGGCAGCGTCAGCGCAATCTCAGGGATCATGATCAAGACTTGCGCATCGGGATCCGCCCGCAACGCCGCGGCTGCGGCCTCAAGGTAGACCTCTGTCTTGCCTGAGCCGGTGACCCCATCGAGCAAAACGGTACCTTGGCCTTTTTCGATCTGTGTACGGAGCGCAGTAGCAGCAGCAGCTTGGCTCGGCGCAAGATCTTTGCCCGCGCGCTCAGGCCTTGGCGGCGTGAACGGAGGATCGGGGTCAAACATCACCGGTTCGAGCGCACCGGCCTCGGCCAAGCTGCGGACGACACCTTCGGTCACTCCCGCCGCAGCCGCGAGGTCTTTCGCGGTGCGCGCGCGATCAGCGGCGGCGTCGAGGACGGCTTGACGCTTTGCGGTCATGCGGAGCCCCTCAGGAAGCGGACGACGGCGGTACCCTGTCCGTCCACGGACATCGGCGAGACCTTGATCGCCGCGAAGGATCAACCGGAGAACCGCGCCGCGCGGAACCATATAATACGCGGCGACCCAGTCAGCGAAGGTCATCAGCTGGGGCGCGAGCGGCGGCGCGTCGAAGCGGCGGGTAATCGGTTTGAGCTTCTCATCGGGCACCGACGTGTCGGGCGCCGCGGGCCAAACGACGCCTGTCATCTGCCGGGGGCCGAGCGGGACGGTGACGAAGTCCCCGACATCCACCGAAAGACCTTCGGGCACGTGATAATCGTAACCATTCCCCGCAGGCATCGGAAGCAGCACCTTGACGCGCTGCTTTTGCTGGGCCTCTTGGGTGGGAGGCGCGAAGTCGACCAACGTTTGCACCGTTCACTCCTTACCACGCAGGTACGCCGGGGCGGAGCGCTCCGCGGCGATGTGTGCAAAAGAAGGTAAATAGCGCTAGCGTTCAACGATGATGAGAGAAACCCTCGCCGCCGCCGCTATGGTTGCCCTGGTCGCATGTGGTGTATCCGATACGGCCTCGGTCGATCAAAGCGTCACCGCAGACAACGCGGGCACGCCAGGCCCCAATGCGGCGCAAGAGTTCGCTCAGCTCCTCGACGACCACTGGGCTCTCAGGATGTCCGAGAACCCTGTCCTGGCGGAGCAATTGGGCGACGAAAGCGGTCGCGGAAAGTTGAGCGACCCGTCACTGGCAGCGTACGAAGCATCCGCCGAGGCGCGCCAAGCGCTGCTGGCTCGGCTGGAGGCGATTGACCAAAGCGCGCTCGCACCTGACGACGCGTTGAATGCGCAGCTGTTGGGCGTCGCCCTCCGCAACGCGGTCGACGCGGCGCAGACCAACGGCCGTTATCTGACGATCACGACCTATGCCGCGCCGCACCTCTCTCTTGCGCGATTGGCGCAGCAGGCCCGCCTGCGCAAGCCGGAAGACGTTGCGTCCTATCTGGGGCGCCTGGGCGGGATGCGGGGGTATATGGAAGCGGTTACCGAGCGTCTCGACGAAGGTGTCGAGCTGGGTTGGGTCCAGCCGTGCTCGGCCATGGTCGGCTTTGAACGGACCTTCCGTACCCATATCGTCGACGATCCTGAACAGTCCGTTTTCTTTTCTCCGCTTAAGGATAATAACGTCGTCTCTGAAAGCGACCGTGCCGAAGCGCTGCGGGTGATCGAAGGAGAGATCATTCCGGCCTTCCAGGCCTTCGAAACATTCTATACGGATCGATATATCGCCAACTGTCGCGACGAGGTTGGGATTGGCAGCCTTCAAGGCGGTATGGAATTCTACGCCCTCGCGGCGAAGCAATATACGACGACCGACATGACGCCCGACGAAATCCACAATGTCGGGCTCGACGAGGTCGCGCGGATCCGCGCCGAGATGACAGAGGTCGCCGCCGAAGCAGGGTTTTCTGAGCTCAGCGCGTATCAAACGCATCTTAGGACGAACCCGGAGTTCTACCCCGCGACCGCTGAAGAAAGGCTGGCCCGCGCCTCGACAATTGCGAAGCGGATCGATGGGCAGCTGGTCAATCTGTTCACGGTCCTTCCGCGGATGCCCTATGACATCCGGCCGATCCCCCTCGATGTGGCGGAGGGAACGACGACGGCATATTACTCGCGCCCCGCACCGGACGGAAGTCGTCCAGGTACGTATCGGTTGAACACAACGCGCCTTGCAACGCGGCCACTGCACGAGCTTGAAGCGCTCACGTTGCATGAGGCGGTCCCGGGCCACCACTTGCAAATTGCACTGGCGCAGGAGTTGGATCTGCCGAACTTCCGCCGCTTTGGCTCCGTCACCGCGTATACGGAGGGATGGGGGCTTTATTCGGAGCGGCTGGGTCTTGAAGTGGGCTTTTACCAGACGCCGGAGACCAATTTTGGGCGCCTGTCCTATGAAATGTGGCGCGCATGCCGGCTTGTGGTGGACACGGGGATGCACGCCAAGGGCTGGACGCGGCAGGAGGCAATTGACTTCATGCTGGCCAACACGGGGCTGAGTGCGAACAATATTGAGCGCGAAGTTGATCGCTACATCACCTGGCCGGGACAAGCGCTCGCCTATAAGATCGGTGAGCTGAAAATCCGTGAGCTGCGCGCTCGCGCCGAAGAGGCCTTGGGACGCGACTTTGATGTCCGGCGTTTTCACGATGTCGTCCTTGCGAATGGCCCCGTTCCGTTAAGCGTTCTCGATACGATCGTGTCGGCGTGGATCGAGAGTAAGCAGGCGGGCGAATGACAAAGGTCCTTTTCGTCTGCCTCGGGAACATTTGCCGCTCACCGACGGCCGAGGCGATCTTCCGTAAACGTGCGCGCGAAGCCGGTCTTGCCGCCCAAGTCGATAGCGCGGGGACAGGCGGCTGGCACACGGGTGATCCGCCTGATCCGCGAATGACGAAGGCCGCGGCCTCGCACGGTTATGACCTCGCGCCGCTCCGTGCACGGCAGGTTGATGCTGGGGATGGCTACACGTTCGACCATATCATCGCGATGGATTCCTCAAACCTTGCGGATCTGGAGGATCTCCGCCTTGATGATTGGACGGCAGATGTCCGTATGCTGCTCGATCGCGATGTGCCGGATCCTTACTATGGCGGGGAGCGCGGCTTTCACGATGTCATTGCCCTCCTCGAAGACGGAATTGATCGGTTGATCAAGGAGTTGGCGTCCGATGCCTAACGCGCTTTTCATCGGCCCGGGATATTCCGCCCGCCCCCTCGCGAAACGTTTGGTCGGTGAAGGCTGGACGGTCTCCGGCACGACGCGCGACCGGGCGAAGGCCATGACGCTCGCCGCCGACGGGATTACGCCAATCGTCTGGGAGAGCCCTGCGCTCCTGCCCTGCGATCCGGTCGAAGCGGCAGATGCGTTGATCATCAGTACAGGTCCTGATGGCGAGGGATGCCCCGCAGCGTCGGCTATGTCGGACTGCCAAGTGTTCAGTACCACGCGTATTCTCTATCTCTCGTCGTCAGGCGTTTACGGCGACACGGGGGGCGCCTGGATCGATGAAACCGCCCCGTGCAACCCGGAAACGGAGCGCGGCAAAGCGCGCTTGGCGGCCGAAGACGCCTGGGTATCCCTGGCCGAGCGCTTTTCGTGCATGCTGACGCTCTGCCGCCTTGCCGGGATTTACGGACCCGGCCGCAGCGCGATCGACAGTCTGTCCGGCGATACGCCGGGCGCGCGTGCGGGGTTGTCCCGCCGGCTGATCAAGCCGGGACAAGTGTTCAACCGCATCCACCGCGATGATATTGCGGCGGGGCTCTATGCCCTTCTGCATACGGAGCGTCCGCCGGAGATCGTCAACTTTGCCGATGACACGCCGACACCCCCCGCCGATCCGATTACCTTCGCAGCAGAATTGCTGGGGATCACACCGCCGCCTGAAGTCCGGTTTGAGGACATCCAGAACGAGCTGTCGCCGATGGCGAAAAGTTTCTATGCTGAGAGTAAGCGAATTCATAATGACCGGCTGAAGGCGCTTCCCGGATTTGTTCTCAAGTACCCATCCTATCGCGAGGGCCTTCGCGCCATCCTGGACGCGAAACGCAGCGAGGCCGACGAACGGAGGACCTAAAGTGACCGACAACCAGCGAAACCGGTTGATCGCGCGGCTGAGTGAGTTCCCCGCCGGTACAGCGATCAGTTTACTGAGCGTTCTCTTGATCATTGCCCTCCTAGTGATCGCGCGGAATGCGCCGCCGCCAAACCCTGTGAACCAAGAGAGCTGGCGGCTGTTCACTGACCGCGAGGCTTTTGGTGTTGATGACGGGACAATCCTTGGTGTTTGGCGGGAAATAGCGCGTACGGATGATGCTATGCCGCAGCCTGTCCAGTGCGGCATCCGTCGGCTGGCGATCTGGGAAGGCGGCCGCATGGCGCTTGCCGCGGGAGAAGCACCGGGCGGTTGGACATTCGGTGATCAGGAGGCGGAGCAAGGGCCCGTACCGCTGCTTTCCGCAACGTCGGATTTTTGTGCGATCCCTCAACGGATCAGCGACGGGATCTTGCCCGATATAAGGGAAGCACTCGCACAGCCTAGCAATCCGCGCTTGACGTTCTCAAAAACGTTTGATGACGGATCAATGATGACGATGCACGCGGTCGCCAACCTTGAGAGCTGGGAAGCCTGGACGTGGATGCGGGTCGCCCCGGCCGCAGAGGGGAAGCCCCTCTAGCTGGCGAGGTGCTCGCGGAAAAAGGCGAGCGTTCGATCCCACGACAGCTGCGCCTCGTCTGGCGCAAACCGTGACGTCGAGTCGTTGTGAAATCCGTGGTTCACATCGGAATAGACGTGAACGGAATAGGTTTTCTGCGCGGCCAGCAATGCCTCCTCGTAAGGAGGCCAGCCCGCGTTGACCCGCGTATCAAGGCCAGCCAATTGCTCCATCAGAGGGACACGGACGTCTTTCGCCTCGGATGCCTCTGGCCAACCGCCGTAATAAGGGACCGCAGCGTCCAGCGCTGGCGCCTTGATCGCCATGTAATTCACAACCCACCCGCCGAAACAGAAACCGACGGCGCCAACTTTACCTGTCGATTTTGGATGGGTGCTGAGCACCTCTGACGCCGCGATGAAGTCTTCGAGCATTTCACCGCGATCACGCTGCCGCTGGAGCGTCCGGCCGTCATCGTCATTTCCCGGATACCCGCCAAGGGGGAAGAGCGCGTCCGGGGCGAGCGCAAGAAACCCCGCCTTGGCCAGGCGCCGCGCCACGTCCTCTATATACGGATTAAGACCGCGGTTTTCGTGCACCAGCACGACGCTCGGAACCTTTCCGGCCTTCCGGGGCGCCGCCAGCAGCCCTTGCATATCCCCCGCGCCTTTCGGCGACGCGTACGAGAACCGCTCGGTTTCGATGGTGGGATCACCCGGGGCGACTTGCTGGGCCAGGGCATAATTGGGCATCAACGCCCCGGCCAGGGCCGAAACCGTCACGCCGCCCACCGCGAGGCGGCCTAAGCCATCGAAGAACGCGCGCCGGTCGATATCACCGTGACAATATTGATCGTAGAGATCGTAAGCTTCCTGCGGCGTTTTCATGGCGGCTCCATCGGTTCTTTACCCCGACGGAGTTAGCGCTGTGCCCCGGCCAAGCCCAGGCTGCGCATGCGATATAAAGAAAGCTTTATATCCCCCTGCGACCCTGCTAGCGGCGCCGCAAGACACGTGGAGACACAACATGGCCCAAGATTACGCCGTCAAAGACATTAGCCTCGCCGAGTTCGGTGAGAAAGAAATCGCCATCGCCGAGCACGAAATGCCGGGCCTGATGTCGACCCGCGCCGAATATGGCGCTGCGCAGCCCCTGAAAGGTGCGCGCATCGCAGGCTCGCTGCACATGACGATCCAGACCGCCGTGCTGATCCGGACCCTTGAGGCGCTCGGCGCGACGGTCCGCTGGGCCAGCTGCAATATCTATTCGACTCAAGACCACGCCGCCGCGGCCATCGCTGCGTCGGGCACGCCGGTCTTCGCGCACAAGGGCGAGACGCTGGAAGAGTATTGGGACTTCGCCGACAAGCTGTGGGAATGGGAAGACGGCCAGCTCGCCAACATGATCCTCGATGACGGCGGCGACGCGACGATGCTGATCTTGATTGGTGCGCAGGCGGAAGAAGATCCTTCCGTTCTTGAGAACCCATCGAACGAAGAAGAAGAAGCGTTCTTCGCGACGATCAAACGCCGCCTCGCCCGCGACCCTGGCTTTTACTCGCGGGTCAAAGCATCGATCAAAGGCGTCACGGAAGAGACCACGACTGGCGTCATGCGCCTCTACCTGCGGTATAACGCGGGCACGCTTCCTTTCCCCGCTATAAACGTGAACGACTCGGTAACCAAGTCGAAGTTCGACAACAAGTATGGCTGTAAAGAGTCACTCGTCGATGCCATTCGTCGGGGTACGGACGTGATGATGGCAGGCAAGGTCGCCACCGTTGCAGGTTACGGCGACGTTGGCAAAGGCTCAGCTGCCTCACTCCGCGGCGCGGGTGCCCGGGTGATTGTCACCGAGATCGACCCGATCTGCGCGCTGCAAGCGGCGATGGACGGCTACGAAGTCGCCACGATGGACGAAGCGATCAAGCGTTCGGACATTGTTGTCACGGCAACGGGCAACAAAGACGTTCTGACTGCGGATCATTTCCGTATGGCGAAAGACATGGCCATCGTCTGCAACATCGGCCACTTTGACAACGAGATCCAAGTGGATGCGCTGCGCAACTATCCGTGGACGAACATTAAAGACCAAGTGGATATGATCCACGTGGCTGACGACAAGCGGGTGATCTTGCTGTCCGAAGGCCGCCTTGTGAACCTTGGTAACGCGACGGGGCACCCCAGCTTTGTGATGTCGGCAAGCTTTACCAACCAGACGCTGGCGCAAATCGAACTCTTCGCGCATACGGAGAAATACGAGAACAAAGTCTATGTGCTGCCGAAGCACCTGGACGAGAAAGTCGCGAGCCTGCACCTCGCCCACGTTGGCGCGAACCTCAGTGAGCTGACCAAAGACCAAGCCGATTATATCGGCGTGCCGCAGGCCGGTCCGTTCAAAACTGACGAGTACCGCTACTAGTCATCGTCAGGCCAGGGGACGGTCACCTGGGCCGTCTCCTCTGCCCATCCGTGGACGTTATCCCGTGCACGGATGGTCACGGTCTCTAAGCCTTCAGGCACGTCAATCACCGCGGAGCGTGTGAACGGCTGTTCGTTCTCGTGGGGGTGGGCCAAAATACGCTCGCCCAACACCTTTTCGTCCGGGCCGAGCACTTGCCAGAGATCGGCATAGTGCTCCCATCCCTCATCATCGTGGCGCAGCGTTACGGCGAAACGGAACGCCGTATCGCCGCGGTGGGTGACCTTCACTTTCTCGATCACAACCTCCCCGGCCAGGGCGGACTGGCTGAGAAATGCGCTCAGCGCGATGATTGTTAAACACTTTTTCACCATAAAAGACCCCTATCGGCGGCGGCGGATCATCCGCACACCATGACCAACGCGGCGGCGCGAAGCGAGCCTCAACCGCATGCCGCTGAACCTAGGGGAGTGCCTCAGCATGTCCACGAAGTCGTTTATCTTTGGCGCCGCGACAGGCGCAGCAGCGTGGGCGGGCGGAAGTTGGTACATGGCGCAGCCTACGGATCACTTCGCCGGTTATCAGCCCCCGGAACCGAAAGCCGAAGTCGTTGCCCCCGCGGCTGACGTTGGGCAATTGATCGTCCAGCGCGGCGCAGCTCCCGTGGCCGAAGCACCATCGGCCGTACAAAGACTGTCGGTCAGCAATATCCCCGCGCGGACGACCACACCAACATCCGTGACGCGGCAGTCCAATGTCATCGGCCGGTTCTCGGGCGAGGCATCGTTCTACTCCCAAAGCTATGACGGCGATCCGACCGCGAGTGGGCAGATCTATCGCCATGGCGGCTATACCGCCGCGCATCCGAGCCTTCCGTTTGGGACAAAACTGCTCGTGACGCGGCGCGATACCCAAGAGGTCGTTTATGTTACGGTCAACGATCGTGGTCCGTATACGCAAGGCCGGGTGCTTGATCTTTCAGGAGCTGCCGCAGAAGCGCTTGATATGATGCGTGAGGGAACGATTGTTGTCGATGTTGAAGTGCTGAAGAACTAAGCCCGTCGACTAAAACGGCTGCCGGGCCTTGAGCGCAGCAGCGAGGGTTCCCTCGTCCAGGACGTCGAGCTCGCCGCCAACGGGGACGCCGTGCGCGACACGCGAGATCGTGACACCGCGCCCTTCTAGCCGCTCGGTGAGGTAGTGCACCGTGGTCTGACCATCAACCGTAGCGCTCAGTGCCAAGATGATCTCAAGAACCTCCGGCGCGCCAGCGCGCTCGGCCAATTCCTTTATGCGCAAATCGTCGGGGCCGATGCCGTCGAGGGGCGAGATGATGCCCCCGAGCACGTGGTAAAAGCCGCGGTGGGCCCGCGCCCGCTCGAGCGCCCAAACATCGGAAACGTCTTGAACCACGCACAGTACGGACGCATCACGGGTTGTATCCGAACAAATTGTACACGGATCTTGGCTATCCCAATTTCCGCACACGGAACAGGATCGAACAGTCTCAAGCGCCCGCGCCATAGCTTCCGATAACGGTTGCATTACCACTTCACGCTTGCGCAACATATGGAGCGCAGCGCGAGTGGCTGACCGGGGGCCAAATCCCGGCAATTTCGCAAGAAGCGAAATCAGCTGATCAAGCTCGGGCCCCGCCGAGGTTCGCGCCATGGTCTATTACTCTCCGGAGGCTGATGAAAACGGCTAAAACGGGAGCTTCATTCCCGGGGGAAGAGGCAACCCAGCGGTCATTTCCTTCATCTTCTCCGCGGTCTGCTCTTCCAGCTTCGCCTTCGCATCGTTGATCGCCGCGGTGATCAAATCTTCGAGTACCTCGCGGTCATCCTCCGTGAACATCGCAGGGTCAATGGTCACTTTGCGCGCATAGCCCTTGCCGTTCATCATCACACGGACGAGCCCGCCGCCCGCCACGCCCTCGGCCTCCATCGCGGCGATGGTCTCCTGCGCCTCTTGCATTTTTTGTTGCAGGCCGGCGGCTTGCTTCATCATGTCGGTGAAGTTTTTCATCGCGAGGGCTCCTTTCCGCCGAGCGGGCGGATTTCGGTGATGGTGGCGCCGGGGAAGGTTTTCAGCGCCTCTTTGACCAGCGGGTGGTTGTGAATGGCGGCGTCGCGCGCATCTTTCAAGGTCGGTTCCGCCGCCGTGGCGCTGCCAATCTCAACGTCCCACGCAGCGCCGGTCCAACCGATGAGTGCAGATTGCAGCCGCGCGGGTATAGCAGGGTCAGCGTCGTCCGTCAGGGCAATGACGATCCGTGTGCCTTCAAAGCTGACCAACCGCATGCGCTGCTCAATATCATGCTTGAGAATGAGGTCACCGCGGTCCCCCGCCATTGCTGCAATCGCGGCGAGAGAGGTGGGGAGGACGTCTTCCGGCTCAGGCTCAAGCTCCGCAGACGGAGGAATAGGTTCAGGCTGGCTTTCCGCTGCGGCGGGAGCCGCCGCGCGGGGCGGCTCAGGCTTTCCCGGCGCCTCCATCGGCTGACTGGCCATGGGCGCTGGTCCGCCTGCGATAACTTCCGCAGGCGTTGGAAGTTGACTCGCGTAGGCGAGGCGGATGAGGCCGATCTCTGCCGCCGCCGCCGGGTCCGGCGCGGCCTGGGTCTCCTTCAGCGCGGTCATCAAGAGCGACCAGGTCCGCGTCAGTGCGGGCAGCGGCAGGTGCTCGGCCAGCCGCTGCGCTGCTTCAGCATCCGCCGTGCCGGATGGTCCGTGGGCGGAGGCTTCTGCGCCCGCCGCCTTCGTCCTGGTGACCAGGTGGGCCACATCGAGAAGATCGCGCAGCACCTCCGCGGGGTCCGCGCCGTAGTCATACTGGTGCCGAAACGCCGTCAGCGCATCCGCCACCTCGCCCTTCATCGCCGCCTCAAGCAGGCTCCACGAGTACGAACGATCGGCAAGGCCGATCATCTTCCGCACCGCTTCGGCCTCGATCACGTCGCCGTCTCGGGACAGGATCGCTTGGTCGAGGAGCGACAACCCATCGCGTACCGAGCCTTGGGCCGCGCGCGCGAGAAGCAGCGTCGCCTCTTCCTCCGTACGCACCCCTTCTTTCTCAGCGATACCGCCAAGGTGGCCTGCGAGGGTCGGCGCATCGAACCGGGCGAGGTCAAACCGTTGGCACCGCGACAGCACCGTCACCGGCACTTTGCGGATTTCCGTCGTTGCGAAGATGAACTTCACATGGGGCGGCGGCTCTTCCAGCGTCTTTAGGAACGCGTTGAAGGCGTTCTTCGACAGCATGTGCACCTCGTCGACGATGTAGACCTTGTAGCGGCCCACCGTCGGGGCGTAGCGCACGCCTTCAATCAGTTCACGGATGTCATCGACGCCGGTGCGGCTGGCAGCGTCCATCTCGATCACATCGGGGTGGCGCCCCTCAGCAATGGCTTGGCAGTGCTTGCCCAGCTGCGGCATATCGACCGTTGGCTTGTCGACCTCGTCAGTCTCGTAGTTCAGCGCCCGCGCCATGATCCTGGCAGTGGTCGTCTTCCCAACTCCCCGTACACCCGTGAGAATAAAGGCGTGGGCGATACGATCCGCGGCGAACGCGTTGCGCAGGGTGCGGATCATCACCTCGTGACCAAGGAGGTCATCGAACGACGTCGGGCGGTATTTGCGCGCGAGAACTTGGTAGCCAGGATCGGAAGTCACCCGCCTCCTTAACCAAGAAAACCCTTGCGGGGAAAGGCCTGCAGCGTCGCGATCACGGCTCGGAATTCAGGATGTTTTCCAGAAGCATGGACAACTTCCAGGCGATCCCGCACTTTTTAGGGCGGAGTGAGGGCAGTCACGCCATGCATTGGTTCCAGATCGCGCACCTGAACATCCAGGGCAACGACATCATCATCATTCCGTTCTCGAAACGGTTTGCGCAGAAGCCGCGAACCGAGCGCGAGCAGACGGTACGTGACTTTCAGCAAGCGACGAAGAAGGCTGGCCTGAAGGGCGTGGTGGTGCCGATTTGGCCGAACGGCGACGATATTCAGTTTATTGCGCCAAAGCCCTGGCACCCGTTTTTTCAGAAGGTCTCGTGGCCGTGGATTGAGAACAACCTCAATAAGGAGATCTTGGTCTAGAAACCAAACAAACATGCACCTCAGGTCGGTTCTTGCGCTGAACGCAATTTCGTTTTGCGGCAAGTTTTCTGCGCTAAATGGTTGAAATGGTTAATGCTGCTAAATAATCCGCTCGGGAGCCGTCAATGGGGGCGGCGCGCTTGAGGAGAGGGTCATTGCGTAAGCGCATGGCCCGCATTTGGGAACCATGAAACACCTGATCACCACGACCGCGATGGCAGCTCTTGTCCTTTCGAGCGCTGCGCACGCAGACTTAAAGCCGTTCGCAAACATCAAGAACTCCCATCAGCAGATGGCCCGGATCGACACTGATGAAGCGAACAAGGTTTTCATTGGTGGCGGCAAAAACAACGCGCGGGACCAGGTTGGAGAGGAGTTCGCTGAGATCACGGGCGGGACGAATATCGACTTCAACCACAAAAACCCGAACCGCATTCGCGACGAGCTCACACCGATGCTCCAAGCCATCCTGACCAGCGATAAAAACGAGGCACCGGGCCTCGAAGGTGTGACGCTTGTCTCCCTCTCAGAAGACAGCTTCACCATCTCGATTCCAGGCTGGTTTGGCACGCAGAACTTCATTGAGTTTACGGGCAGCAAAGCCGAGGAGGCCGTTGCCAACGTGCTCTTCGAGCTTGGGAACGGTAGCCCCGCCGTCAACTTCAAGAACAGCGCCAGTCAAGTGACTGTGTTCAATACGAATGAAACGGGGTCGATCTTCTCGGGATCTGCCGGTGCTCTCGACGACGACACGCGCGCAATCGTTGGCGGCTCGACGTTCAATATCCCAGAAGCAGAAGACGTCCTTGACGCAGCGTTGTTCGGAAGTGGCATCGGTGGTGTCGAAATCCTCGGACTGACCGATGAAGGGGTGACCATGCGCTTTAATGGTCAAGCAGGAACCGTCGACACCATCATCATGAATGGTGCCGGTACGATGGATATGCTGGGCCGTGTCGACAACACCTGGGTTGATACGAAGGACAAAGACAGTGAGTTCGCGATCTTCGATGTCACGAAGGGGAACCGCCCATCACTGTTCATTGGCGGAGGCGGTTCTGACACCGCTGAATTCCAGTCAATTGTAGAAGGATCATTTATCCAAGCCGATGAAGTTCTTCATATTTTTAGAGCTATTATCACAGGCAATGGACGTAAGGATGAACACGGCTTGGATGGCGTTGAACTGATTGGTCTCAACAGCACCAGCTTCGCTATCGCAATCACCAACACGCGATCGGCCGTTGATTATGTCCTCTTCACGAACGTCGATCAGCTTGAAGACGAAGGGGCCGCTGATCTCGGTTTCTTCAGCGCGGGCGACGAAGACTGAGGAATCGCTTTCAGAGCATTTCGATAATAATTGAGGAAAGCGAGTGCTTCGGTGCTCGCTTTCTTTTTTTCTTTCTTCACTGATCAGCTTACGTATCTTCACTACCCAGAGGGACAAAGCTGAAAACCTCGCCGATGGGTTTGTCGAAGGCTTCGGCGATCAAGAACGCCGTCTCGAGCGACGGCGCATATTTGTTTCTCTCGATGGCGGCGATGGTCTGGCGGGTGACGCCCGCCTTCTCGGCCAGCTCGGCCTGGGTCATCTCATTGGCGAAAAACCTGAGCTCCCGGACACGGTTTCGGAGCCGAGACTTTGGCTTCAGCATAGACGAGAGGCACTCCGGCTCGCGATCATCAGCGCGGCAACGTCAGGCGCTGACGCGGTAGAGGGCGAGCATAACCGCGCCGCTGGTGATCTCAATTGCGAGCACCGCGAGGAACAATCCGTTGGCGAGGACGAAGTTGCCGTCGGACACCGCCAGCCCAAGTACACCGAAAGTGAGGCAGAGGTAGAAGAACCCGCGCACCACCTGGCTGCGCAAGGCGATGCGGCTGTCGCGCTCGTCAATCTCTTTGCCCTTCCCTGCGCCAAGCGCGGCAGCGAAGCCCGCCAAAACGGTGGTGAGGATGGCGATGGCAATCGTTGCCTTGAGCATCGCGCCGCCGGTGCTTTCGGCCAGGCCGCGATCAAAGACTGTGTTGGCGAACCATGCGCCCACGGCGATCAAAACCACCATGACCGCCAATGTCACCCGCTCCCGCTGAACCATCGGTCCATCTCCCACTGCTGCGTTGGGGTATATGTAATAAATAATATGCACGGTGCAATTATTTTTTACATGGGCGAATGACTTTTATCGGCTGGCGTCCGCTAACTGCCTCAGAACAGCCATGGCGTGCTCGGCCTGATCCTCGGCGATGAACAGGTGGTCGTGATGATATGCGGAGACGGGGTTGAGGCCGATCCCGTGCTCGGTGAGCTGGGCGGCGATGGCGGAGAGAAAGCCCACCGCCTCCAAGGCTGAGTGGATCCGCAGGGTGATCATGCGGCAGGGAAAGATGGCTGGGACACCCAGACGCTCGGCCTCGTCGCGCGGCAGGATGAAGGTCACGCCCTCATCCTCGCGAAACATCATCACCGCAGCGCCCACGACCTCCTTAGGAGCATCGGGGAGCGTCGCGAACACATAAGCGCCAGGCTCTAGGCTCGGCTGCATTCCGGCGAGAAGCTTGCCCAGGTGCATCTCGCCCGCCGGCATATCACTCGTCCTCGTGAAACCGGTCTTCGATCAGGGACTTGAGGGCTGAGACGGCCTCTTCGGCGTCGTCGCCTTCGGCGGTGATGGTGACCTTGGTGCCGATCCCAGCGCCGAGCATGAGCAAAGCGAGGATTTCGACGGGGACCGCCCTCCCGTCCTTCGCGACTTTGATTTGGGAGCGAAACGGCATAGCCGTTTCAAAGACTTTCGCCGCTGCGCGCGCGTGGAGGCCACGCTTATTGACGATTTCAACGGTCGCTTCAGCGTGGCCGCTCACGCAGCGCCCTCGTCACCCTTGAGGACCCAGGACGCGACGGAAATGTACTTCCGCCCGGCATCGTGGGCGTCTTTTACCGCGTCGCTGAGCGTCGTTTTTGCGCGGTAGCTCTCTGGCGCGAGGCGGATGAGCATCGGCAGATTGACCCCGGCAATGACTTCGCTCTGGGCCTCTTCCATCACGGCGATGGCGAGGTTGGACGGCGTTCCGCCGAACATGTCGGTGAGGATGACCGAGCCGCTCTCTTCCCCCGCCTCTTTCGCCGCGCGCACGATGTCCCGGCGCCGCTTTTCCATGTCATCGTCAGCGCCGATGCAGACGGCGCGCAAGCCTGGCTGGGGCCCCACGACGTGCATCGCCGCTTGAAGGAGCTCTTTTGCCAAATTGCCGTGGGTGACAACGACAACACCGATCATGCCTTAGGATCCTCATGCGGCTTCGAACCAAGTTGAAAGGCGCACCACATGGCGGAGCTGGATGCAAGCGGTTGCAGCTGCTGTCGGTGCGAAGCGGATTCACATCCGCTCGACGACCGCCGAAGAAAACCGCGACCGAGGGGTCTAGGAGAGCCCACCCTTGTGGATCGGCAGCACGATCGAGAAGCGCGCACCGGCGAAGTCCGCGCCGAGCACATCGGGCTTTTCCGGCTCGACATTCTCTGCCCAGATCCGGCCGCCATGGCTTTCGATGATCTGCCGCGCGATGGCGAGCCCGAGGCCTGAGTTGGAGCCGAAGGTCGAGCCCTGGGGACGCGAGGTGTAGAAGCGATCGAAAATGCTCTCTAGGTTTTCCGGCGGCACGCCGGGGCCTTCATCGGTGACCGTAACGAGGATCTCGTCGGGCCGCGAGGACGATGTTGCTTCTAAGGCCACGGTGACAGCGCCTGACATCGGAGAAAAACTCACGGCGTTGTCGATTAAGTTGCGGAGCACCCGGCCCAGCGCGGCGGGCGCGCCGAAGAGCACGTTACTCCCCGACGTATCGTCCCAGAAATTGACCACCGGACCACCGGCTTCCGTGACCGCTTTGTAGCTTCCCGCCACGTCGCCCACGAGCTTGGACGCGAGCAAGGTGTGGCGGGTCTCGGTCGCGAGCTGCGCATCGAGGCGGCTGGCTGACGATATGTCGGAGATCAGCCGGTCCATGCGTTCCACGTCGACGGAAATCACCTCCAGCAGCCGCTGGCGTTGCTCATCGTTTTTGCACTTATCGAAAGTCTCGATGGCGGAGCGGATGGAGGTCAGGGGATTTTTCAACTCGTGGCTGACGTCCGCGGCAAAGCTGTCGATCGACTCGATCCGCTCGACCAGCGCGTGGACCATGGTGCGGAACGAGCGGCTCAAGCGGCCGACGTCATCGCGGCGATGATCTAAGTCCGGCAACTTCACTTGCCCCGCTCTGCCCACGGACGACCGGACTTGCTCGGCCGCGGCAGAGAGTTGGCGCAGCGGCTGGGTGACAGCGGCGGTGAGGATCAACGCGCAGAAGCTTGCTAAGCCGAAGGTCAGCACGGTCACCGGGAGAAGAATCGTCCGTATCCGGCGGCTGACCACATCAATGCTGCGCGATTCCGCAACCACAACGCCCGCGATTTTCCCGTCCTCCAGGATGGGAAGGCTGACAGACGCGACGATCGCGCCGTCATCCGTGTACCGAAGCTTATGCTCGGGACCGCCCTCGCCGCGCAAGACACCGGCGGCCTCCGCTTGGACATCCCCGTCGATGATCCGATGACGGATGGGCAGTTCAAACACCAACCACTCCAGCCAACCCGATACGGTCTCGCGGACCGTCGATGGCAGCGCGCCCTTAGGCAAGGTCCCGGGGACAGGAACAGCGGCGGGCTCGAAAACATCAGGCTGCGGATCTTCAGCGACGAACACAGGTGCCTGACCCTCAGCACGGAAGAGGATGAGCCGCCCTTCGAAGCCAGCAGACGTGGCTTGGAGGACACGCTGGGCCTCGGCTCGCTTGATCAGACAGCTGACATCGCCGCAGGCCGCAAGCGCATCGGGGCTGAGCGCCGCGCGCGTCAGAACGGCCTGACGCTCGACCATTTCGGTCCGCGCGGCGAGCAGACCATCGCGGTAAGCCGACAAACCGAGGGCGCTGAACACCAACAGGATCAAGCCCAGCGTGTTGGCGATCAGCAGCGCGCCGCCAAACCGGCCGCGCCCGACTTTCGTCGCCGCAACCTTCGTCCGTACCGGGAACGCACTACGCATCGCAGCACGGCCACGGGCGGCAGGTGCGTCAGTCGGATTTATACTTGTAGCCGACGCCATACAGTGTCTCTATTCCATCAAATGACTGGTCGACCTGACGAAATTTCTTCCGTATCCGCTTGATATGGCTGTCGATGGTTCGGTCATCGACATAGACCTGATCTTCGTAAGCAGCGTCCATCAGCGCGTCGCGCGACTTCACGAAACCCGGGCGTGCGGCGAGGGCATGAAGGATCAGAAACTCTGTGACCGTCAGGGTGACACCTTCCCCCTTCCACGAACACGCGTGCTGGGGCGGGTCGAGCGTTAAGCTCCCCCTGCGGATGATCTGATCAGCCGCATCGCGGGGTCCGGCGGGTGCGGTCGTTGCACGCCGCAGCACGGCCTTGATCCGTTCAAGGAGCAGCCGCTGGCTAAACGGCTTCTTAACATAGTCATCCGCACCCATGGTGAGGCCGAGCATCTCGTCGATCTCTTCGTCTTTCGACGTGAGAAAGATGAACGGGACGCTCGATTCAGCCCTCAGCTTACGGAGGAGCTCAACGCCATCCATACGCGGCATCTTAACATCAGAGATGACCAAGTCTGGCGACTTCGACAAAATCCCGTCGATGGCAGAGGCGCCATCGGTGAACGACTGAACGCCGTAACCTTCCGCCTCCAGAGCAATCGATACCGACGTCAGGATGTTTTCATCGTCATCGATCAACGCGATCGACGCCATGGCGACCCTCCCACACAACAAGCCCCAGAAGGAGAACTAGCAGTGAAATGTGGGAGGGGTGTTAAGAGATCACGATAGATTGAACACCGCGCGCGAACCAAACCTCTTAACTTGCTATGCGTTGCCGCGATGGTGAACGGGATCTTAAAGGGGGCTAAAAGGTTCGTAAAATTCGCATGATTTTTGAAACAGAACCTTTTGCATTGAAAGTCCCTATGCACCCTAACGGAGCGGTAACGCTTAGCTGGGGACGGAGACGCACAACGTGGCGCAACAGAAGGCCAACATCACACTTCGGCAATTGCGTTACTTGACGGCGCTTTCAGCGACTTCAAGCTTTCGCCGCGGCGCCGAACGGTGCGGCATCAGCCAGCCATCGTTTAGTGCGCAGATCCGGCTTCTCGAAGAGGCGCTCGGCGTTCGCGTTGCCGAGCGGAGCAACACCTCCGTGACGATGACCCCGGTGGGCCGCGAGGTGACCCACGCCGCGATCGAGGTGCTCGATAAGGTCGATGCGATCCGCGCGATTGCGCAGAAGGGGCCCCTGTCGGGCATGCTGCGCCTGGGCGTGAAGGCGACCCTCGGCCCCTACCTCATGCCGCATGTCGTGCAGCGCTTGCACCAAACCCACAAAGATCTGCGGCTTTTCATTCGCGAAGGGCCGCCGATTGAGCTTGAGCGGGAGCTTGTGGAAGGGCTTTACGATGTCGTGCTCGCCCAGCTGCCGATCGCATCAGGCGATATCGATTCCGTGCGCCTGTTCCGGGAGCCGGTTTTTCTCGCGGTGGCCTCGGACCATCCGCTGGCGGCGAAGACGACCTTTTCGGTGGAAGATCTGAAGGGCCTTGATGTGATGACCCTGAGCCCCGGTTTTCACCTGCACGATCAGGTGGTGAGCCTGTGCGAAGAGCACGATGCCCGACTGCGGCGCGATTATGAAGGCAGCAGTCTCGATGCCTTGCGCCAAATGGTGGGGATGGGTCTCGGCGCGACTTTTCTCCCGGCGCTTTATGTGCGCTCAGAAGTCAAAAACGCCGGCGACGTGGCCGTTCTCCGGTCGGAGCGCGGCGGCATCTCGCGGTCGATCGGGCTGGCGTGGCGGCGCGGCTCGGGCATGGCGCAAGCCTACGAAGCGATCGCCAGCGCGATCAGCGACGTGGTGCGTGAAGAGCTGACGGAAGTCGTTTCCGAGCGCTAAGTCGTTTCGATGAAGAAATGCTCTCGATTTTGAAAGGCTCTCGCGCAAGGCGATGCGCCTTGATCATAACGACCCTTTGCAGTCGATAGCTTTTTCCTATGCGGGTTGCTGCATCGCAGAGTCAAAACGTATTTAACACGCATAGCCGCGGGAAGGTGCGGACTGCTTCGAGCACACCCCCCTGCCCCAGCGAGCCAAGCGGGCCCGCCTTCCTTCGGCTCTTAGTTTTGGGAACATTGAGCCAAAGCCGTGCCCCGGTTGCTAAGCTCGCGTCTGTTCCCGCGTTGGCCGTGGACGCTGGCGTTTCCAGCTCCCACGGCCTTTCGCGTTTTACGGCCTCAGCGCATCGATAAAACCGGCCATCGCCACATCGCGATCCGACAATCCACCGGCATCGTGGGTGGTCAGGGTGATTTCCACCCGGTTGTAAACGTTGAACCATTCGGGATGGTGATCGTGTTGCTCAGCGAAGAGCGCGACTTTGCTCATAAAGCCCCAGGCTTCTTTGAAATCGCCGAAGGTGACCTTGGTCGCGGCGGCGTCTTTGCCAACGACTTCGGACCAATCGGGGTGATCTTTAAAAAACTGAGAGCGGGCGGTGGGGGAGAGCTTTTCAACCATGGGCGGGAGCTAGTCCGCCCTGGCGCCTCCGACAACGCGCACCAATCGACGCAACGCCGCTCGGCCCCATGATGAATCCACGCGAGGCCCTCCCCGCGCTTGATCGCGAAGCGGGAATGCCCGACAAGGCACCAGACCTTACCGGCGAACCCCAAGGGACCGTATGACCAGGCGTTTAAGCATTCCGGCAGGCTTGTTGGCTGCGCTCTCTGCCCTCGCGATTGTGATCGGGTTCGCGCCGACCAGCGCCCAGGCTGAGTACAGCTTTTGCAACAAGACGAGCTACGCGCTGTCGGCGGCGTTAGGGTTCTCGGAGGATAGCCAGCTTCTCACCCGCGGGTGGTGGCGCCTGCGCCCCGGCGAGTGCAAACGGGTGATCAGTGACGAGCTCTCTCCGGGCAAATATTTCGCTTACGCCGAGGCCATTCCGGGCCATGCGGGCGAACTGAAGACCTGGTCAGGCGACACGGCGCTCTGTGTACAGAACGACAGCCTGTTCACCCTCCGCGATCAATCCGTATGCCTCGACGCACCCCAGCGGCAACGGAATTTCATGGCCATCACGATCGGCGCCGATGACGGGGGAACGCAGACCACTGAGTTCGTCGAGGAGAACAATTACTCGACCTACCAAGCGCAAGTCGCAGGCGTGCAGAGGCTCCTCTCCGATGTGGGCTACGATATCGGCAAGATCGACGGTGCCCTCGGCGCAACGACAAAGTCAGCACTCCGCCAATATCGGCGAAGCCGCGGGCTCGGCCAAGATGGGGTCATCGATAACGATGTCGTTGACGCGCTGATTGCGGAAGCCAACGACGAAGACGCCAAGCTCGGCTTTTTCTTCTGCAACAAAACCCTCCTCCCCGTCTGGGCGGCGTTTGCTCAGCCTACGGCTGATAGCGAGGGATACCGGTCGTCGGGATGGTGGCTGCTCGACAGCGGCGCCTGCGCCAAGGTGCGCCGAGGCGCGCTGGGGAATGACCCTTACTACGTATACGGAATTATGCAGGCGGAGGATCAGGAATTGGCCCTCGCAGGCGGCGATTCTGAGTTTTGTGTGACCTCCGTCCAATTCGATGCGCGCGCTGATATATCGTGCACGGAGAGTGGTTATGACTCTGCCCAGTTTAGGCGGATCGATACAGGCGGTGAAAAAGCCTGGACGTTTGAGTTCCGTGCAGAGCAGTTCAACGCAGACCTCGTCACACCGGCACAATAATTATGACCGCACATTCCGCCTTTGAGGGCGTTACCCATTGGGTCTTTGACCTCGACAACACGCTGTACCCTGCTGGCTGTAACCTTTTTGCACAGATCGATGCGAAGATGGCGCAGTTCATCGAGGAACGCTTTTCGATCGAAACGGCCGAAGCCCGCAAAATGCAAAAGAGCCTTTATGTCGAGCATGGAACGACGCTCGCGGGGCTGATGAATGTCTACGATGTCGATCCGCATGAATTCATGGGCTACGTGCACGATATCGATGTCTCTGCGCTGACGGTCGACCCGCGGCTGAAACCAGCGATCCAGGCGCTTCCGGGCAAAAAGTTTGTGCACACCAACGGCAGTCTTCTGCATGCGGATAATGTTCTTAAGGCTCTCGACCTGACAGGGGTGATGGACGATATATTCGACGTCGAAATGGGCGATTGGGTGCCCAAGCCCCACGCTTCGAACTATGACCGGTTCCAAAAACGGACAGGGCTGAACCCACAGCAGTCGGCGATGTTTGAAGACATGGTGGTGAACCTTGAAGTGCCCCACGCCATGGGTATGCGGACGGTTTTGATCACGTCAGACGCCGACTGGATTGAGGATGAGCCGGAAGAAAAACGCCCCGGCGCTGGGCACGAGGGCGCGGACCACGTGCACCATGTGACCTCAGATTTGACAGCTTTCCTCGAAGGACTGACCACGGACGAAAGGAAGACGGCGTGAACCACGACGACGCAAAAGCGCTTATCGATGAAGGCTTCGACAGCGGCACGGACACGCCCGAGATTCGGGAGGCCGTGAAGGTCGCCATCTCCGCCCTCGACAGCGGCGCAGGCCGCGTCGCGACCCGCGGTGAAGATGGTTCGTGGACGGTGCATCAATGGCTGAAGAAGGCGGTGCTCCTCTCCTTCCGCTTCTCACCCAATGGACTCGTCGAAGGCGGCATCGGCAATGGTCAGTGGTGGGACAAAGTTCCGTCAAAGTTCGAGGGCTGGGACGCCGCCCGGTTTGAGGAGGCGGGCTTCCGCGCTGTGCCGCCCTGCGCCGTGCGCCGCGGTGCGCACATCGCCAAGGGCGCGGTGTTGATGCCGTCCTACGTCAATATCGGCGCCTATGTCGGCGCCAGGACGATGATCGACACCTGGGCCTCGATCGGCTCGTGCGCCCAGATCGGCGCCGACTGCCACATCTCAGCCGGCACGGGGATCGGCGGCGTGCTCGAACCGCTGCAAGCCGAGCCGACGATCATCGAGGACAATTGCTTCATCGGCGCCCGCTCAGAAGTGGTCGAAGGCGTCATAGTCGGCGAAGGCTCGGTCATCGCGATGGGCGTCTTCATCACCCAATCGACCAAGATCGTCGACCGCCAGTCCGGCGACATCACCTACGGCAAGGTCCCGCCCTACTCGGTCGTCGTGCCCGGCACGCTTCCCGATCCGAAAGGCGGCCCCTCCCTCGCCTGCGCCGTGATCGTCAAAACCGTCGACGCCCGCACGCGCGAGAAAACCGCGATCAACGACATCCTGCGCTCTTAGCCGAAAGGCCTCTCGCGGATAGCCAGGGGCCCCACGGCGTCCTTGGGCAACGTACGGGCGCACAAATTCCGATAAAAAGATATCGACCTGTCAAGACTTGCTCAAGCTTGGCTGTTTCGTTAGCGAAATGGCCAAGTCGTGGAGTTTTTGGATGAGCCTGTCAGACCTTCTCACCCCTTGGCGAGACGTGATGGTGGACCTTGTTCGCGACGAGGCGCCTGATCTCTCGATGCGCCAATGGGCGCTCCTTTTGACGGTTTATCTCACGCCGGGACCGCATACGGTGCGGCGGCTTTCTGAAGATCTCGAAGTGCCCAAACCGGCGATCAGCCGAGCGCTCGATGCCCTCTCGATCCACGGCCTTGTTCGGCGGGAGCGGGATGAGGCGGACAAGCGGGTGGTGCTCGTCAGAAAAACCGCGGAAGGCTCTGAATTTGTTGATCGGTTCGCAGCGGCTGTTGACGCAAGCGAACGCTCGTCGGACCTCGGCTACTACTGACTGCGCCGGACAAGGGCGCTTACGACGCTTCGGCCAGTTCTTCGCCCTTTTGCTCGCATGCGGGGATCGGGACGGAGCCGCCCAGCGTAGCGAGGTAGGCCAAGATATCCGCGCGCTTGTTATCCTTGCGAATTTTCTGCGCCATCTGCGTTCCCGGAACATAGGCGGCGCTGTCGTAGAGATAGCGGTCCATCTTTTCGAAGTCCCAGGGACCGTCAACGCCTTGCAGCGCGCTGGTGTAAGAATAGCCATCCACTGAAGCGACAGCCCGGCCCATCACACCCCAAAGTGCGGGGCCCGTTCCGTTTGGACCGCCCTCGGCCAGTGAATGGCACGATGCGCAGATGGCTGCACCGCGCGCGCCTCGATCAGCGCTGGCTTCGGCGAGCATGCAGCCGAGGGAGAGAACTTCTTCTTCCGCCGCGGCGCCAGCGTCGACGCCAACAAGTTTGGCGTAGGGTACGTAGCTCAAATCGAAAGGATTGCTCTCTTCGTAGTGGTGATCACCGTGGTGCCCCTCGATGAGCAACTCAAACGTGTGGATGATCACCGGCAAACCTACCGCCAGCAGCAAGGTCACCAAGATCGCTGCGGCCAGTTTGTTACTAAACAGAGAGTCATTCATACTACGGAACCAGTTCCAAAACGCAGGACCATCGCGTCGCGTGCAATCGTCCCAAAGGTCAGTCGGCACATAGCCGGGTGAACGGACGACCGCAACGCGGACTTTGGTCTCGGGAAAAGAGAAGACACAGGCATGCCAACAATTGCTTACCAAGGTGAACCCGGAGCATTCAGTGAACTGTGTTGTGCGGCCTTCGCCCCAGGCTATGAGCCCGTTGCGAAGCCGACATTCGACACCGTTTTCCAAGCGGTCACGTCGGGCGAATGTGCCGCAGCCATGGTGCCCGTCGAGAATTCCCTCGCGGGGCGCGTTGACGATGTCTACAGACTGTTACCCGACAAAAATGTGGCCGCGGTGGCGGAACACTTTTTACCTGTGCACATGCAACTCATGAGCATACCGGGTGCGGACAAATCGAAATTGAAAATCGTTCGCAGCCATCCCATGGCGCTGTCGCAATGCCGGAAGATCATCCGGGCGATGGGGCTCATCCCTGACGCAGCGCGCGACACGGCGGGCGCGGCGCGGGAGCTGCGGGACCAGCCGGACGAGACGGTGTGTGTGATTGCCCCGCGCGGCGCGGCGGAGCGTTATGGCCTGGAGATCATCGAACGCGACTGCCAAGACGCGGACCGCAACGTGACGCGGTTTATGCGGCTTCTGCCTGATGCGAATGTCGAATGGCCTGCGCGCATTAATGCACCGATGCTCACGAGCTTTGTGTTCCGTGTTCGGAACATCCCGGCGGCACTTTATAAGGCGCTCGGCGGATTCGCAACCAACGGCGTGAACATGACCAAGCTTGAGAGCTACCAAGAGGATGCGAGTTTTCAGGCCACACGTTTTCAGGCGGAAGCTGAAGGTCACCCTACGGATGAAAACGTCGCCCGTGCGCTCGAAGAGCTGGAGTATTTCACGACCGATCGCAAAATCATCGGCGTCTTCGCGGCAGACCCTTACCGCATCAGCCGCATCCCGCACGGGGCTTAATCGCGCGGCGGTTCATCCAAAAATCGGGCGATCACGATTTGTTGGCGCTCGACCACGTCGGATAGACGGCTGATCGTCTCTTGATCGCGGTCGCGTTCTTTTTTCAGGGCTTCAATCTCATCTTCGAGGTCTGCTCTGATCCGTGCACGCATTTGTTCAAAGGCGGCGCGCGCAACACCTGATCCGGGCAGGGAGTCGAGGGCAATCTCCGCCATTGAACGAAACCATGAGGGCCCGCGCCGCGGCGTTTCATTTCTTTCCAAGCCGCGCCTCCGCCCTGGCGAGAAGATCTTCAGCCTCCGCCATAACATCATCAGCGCGGAGCCGAGCATCGATACCCTTCGTCACGGTCGTCCGTGCAGCGACTTTTCTTTTGTCGAGCCACGCTTGGTAATCGTGACCGAGCAGTTCCTCGTCCGACATCCGCTCGACCTCGCCGGCCGAGCGGGCAACGATTTCGGAACCCTCGCCCGACGTTGGAACGGGAACCGGAGCATTTTCGTCATCGCGGGTCATCAGCCGCCCGTCTGTTCCAGCCAGCGCTTCATCAGCTGGTGCGCAATGGCAAAGGGCGGCGGACACATGATGTCGTGGTCACCGTTGATGATGTCGACCAGCTCAGCTCGGGTGAACCAAGCGGCTTCCTCGATTTCATCCGGGTCCAGCGTGAGTTCTTTCTCTTCCACCTGGGCGGTGAACCCCATCATCAACGACGAAGGAAAGGGCCAGGGCTGGCTGAAATGGTAATCCATCGTCTGTGCACGGAGGCCGACCTCTTCGAACAGCTCGCGTTCGCCGCACTGCTCAAGGGTTTCTCCGGGCTCAAGGTAGCCTGCGAACGCGCTCATGAAGCCTTGCGGGAAGTGTGGCCCTCGGCCGAGGCAAACGGATCCCTCATGGTACGGAAGAACAATCGCAACAGGGTCAGTGCGCGGAAAGTGCTCGACGCCCGTCCTGGGATTGATCCGCTTGAAGCCGCCCTCTGCCGCCTCGGTAAAATCACCGTTCTTCGCGCAATACCGGTTGCGGCGGTGCCAATCGAGCAGCCATACGGCCTGGGCCACAACCGACAGCTCAGTAGGCGGAAGAAAGGCGGCAGCGGTCCGCACCGGCAGGTAGGTCCCGATATCCGTCAGCGGCGCATCATCGGCGGACGAAACATCCGTGGCGTAGATCGGCTCACCATCCCAAAGCCCCAGCAGCACCGTCTCGCGGTCCATCGGCAGGGCCGACAAGGCATCGAGCGTCAGCCATTGGATCACCGCGCGCGTCGGCTCCTGCTCCAGCAGCGGCTCGCCCTTATAGAGGACCAGCAAGCGCGCCTTGGGATCCTTCGCCTGGTCGGCGAGCCAGTCTGCGTCTTTCCTGCGCACACCGACGCGGTCGAGGGGATTTGCGCAAAAGGCATTCGGATTATTGTGCAACATGGGGGCTCTCTCGAGAATTCCCGGAGATCCTAGCAGATTTGATCTACGCGACGTGAACGCGCAATCACTCGGCCGCTTGGCCCCCTAAAAGCGGGCGCAGCGCCTCAAGGTAGCTGGTGAACGCGGTCCGCCCGGCATCGGTGAGCGCAATCGTGGTCAGCGGTTTGCGGCCCTCGAAACTCTTGGTCTGCGTGATGTACCCGGAATCCTCGAGCTTTCTGAGGTGGGTGGAGAGGTTCCCGCCCGTCGCGCCGGTCATTTCTTTCAGCTCATTGAACGTCGCTGGGCTGGCTTGGCTCAGGTACGCCATGATGCCCAGGCGCAGCCGTCCGTGGATCGCCTCGTCGAGACGGCCAGCATCAAACTCTTCGTCGCTCATGACTCGTCCGGCAGCGATTTGGGTTCACCGGCGACCAAGATGATCCCCGGCACAAGAGCCGTTGCAATAATGATGGTCGCGCCAAAGAGATAGACCTCAGGCTGGCCCACCAAGGCAGGGACGCACCCCGCCCCGATCACCGCGATAAACGAGGGGATCCGCATCCACTTGAGGCCCGCCATTTCGCCCGTGGTGAACAGCGAAACGCCATAACCCACAAAGCCGACAGCGATGACGAAGTCCCAGATCCAAGCGGGCTTGCCAAACACTGCCGTCGCCATGGCGATGCCCACCGCGAACGAGAAGATCGACAGCGCGGAGAGCGACCAGACGACGTTGTCGACACGGTTACCGACGGCGCCGCGCCCGGGCTTGTTCCGCAATCCGCGGATCAGCAACGGCATGCCGACGCCTGCGGTGATCCCGACACCGATCCACACCAGACCAAGGGCCTGCGCGGGCAGCCCAAACCGGCCATCGAGCACCGACCATTGGAAGACGTAGGCGGTGGAGAGCAGAATGCCCCAAAAAATGTAGATGCGCCCGCCCAAGAGAGGCGCACCGCGGCCGGCCTCGGTCATCTCTCTGACAAACTGAAGGTCGGCTTGCTGGCTGGTGGTCATTCGGGGCTCCGGTTTCGGCGCAAAAGTGTTCATTCAGTTTGTAAAGCAAACTAATGTGGAATTCAATAAAGAAAGTTTATAACGCTCGCCAGAATGCCTGCGCTGGTGCGTGTCACGGCCTGCGGCATCGCGCTACAAGTTTCGCCTCCGAAACAGAAACACGGCACTTACCCTTTTCACGTAACCTGGAGCTCGAGGGAGAATGCGCGATGGATTGCAAAGGCTTGCTGCGCGCAGCATGCGCGGCGTCCTTGGCCGCCTGCGGCGCCGAACTGCCAATGGCGACGCCGGAGCTTGAGGGGCCACTCACCGAAGGCCGGTGGGAACAGCGGGGCCGTGCAGGCCTCACGTTTTGGCCTCCGAGCCCCGAGGAAACACGGCTGCCGGAGATCATCGACTTTTCGTGCATCGATGGGTCAACGACCGAAATCCGCTTCACCGTGACCGGGGACACCGACCGGACGGGTTTCTGGATCGCCGAAGCCGAGCGGACTGCCCGGGATGCCGTTCTGGTGACCAGCGCAGGGGTGACACGGCTCGAATTTTTTGCAGGGCAGCAAAAACTGCCCTCGGTCCAAGCACCGATTGACTCCGACTGGCTCCAGCCTTTGCTCGAAGGTCGGGGACAGTTCGCGCTCAACGCTTTTGGCGGGCGGACCTATCGGCTCAACGTGAGCCCGCTCATTAAAGAGACGGTGGAAGGTTGCCGGCGGAGACGAACCCGGGCGCGGGCCTCATAATCGGCGACGGTCAGGCCCGCGGGGCCTTGCGCGGCCATCGATCGCGCGCAATATGTCGCTCAGGAGTGCCGCGCGGACGTTGCCCTCGCCAACCCGGTCAGGTCCGGAAGGAAGCAGCCGTAACGAGTTCCGCAACGGGTCGCGTTGGCCCTCCGCCTCTCTTTTTGTGCGCTACCGCTTCGCTAGATGAGCGCGGCTTAGTTGCGCTACCGCTTAGCTGCTTGAGCGCTTGTATTCTTGCGCTATCGCTTCGCTTATTGCGCGCGGGGGCGGTGCGCGATCTTCGCCCAACAAAGCGCCGAACATCTCTCCCTCGGGAGAGATCGACATCTTCGATGTCGCGTGAGGGGAGCTCACCCGCCGAGCTGGAAGACCTTCACCGGCGCGAGCGTCAGCCCGTCCAAGCGGCAGAGCGCGACTTCGCCGAGATCGTCCTCCGCCAGCACCGTTTCCAGCAAGCCCGCCTCGCCTGCGCGCAGGGTCCGCGCTCGGTTCGGAGTCAAAATGACCCCCTGGCCAGAACGAAGGCGCGCCGCCTCGAACGAAGCCACCTTCTCCTTCGGATGCTCGGCCATCGCCTCACTGATCGGCACCAGGTGCTCGTCAAAGCGCGCATGATCGCGCGCATCCGCGGGGATCTTCTCCTTCACAGGGAAACCCGTCACCGCGTCCATCGTCACCGCCTGGTCCTCGCCAAATGGGCCAACCCGGGTGCGGCGAAGATCGGAGACGTGGGCGACCGTGCCCAGGGCCTCCGCCGCGTCGCGGACAAGCGCCCGGACATAGGTTCCCTTCCCGACGACCGCTTCGAACACTGAATGATCCGCGTCGGGCTGCTCAACCAAGGTGAAGCTCTCGACCTCGACGTGCCGGGGCTTGAGTTTCACGTCGGCCCCGTCGCGGGCGAGATCGTAGGCCCGCTCGCCATCAACAAGGATAGCGGAGAATTGCGGTGGGATCTGTTCGATGGTGCCTTCAAAGCGTGGAAGCACCGCTTCGATGCCCGCGCGGTCCGGGCGGACAGCGCTTTCCTCGATCACCGCGCCCTCGCGGTCGTCGGTCGCTGTGCGCTGGCCCCAACGGGCGGTGAAGCGGTACGTCTTGAGGCCGTCTTGGATGAACGGGACGGTTTTCGTGGCCTCCCCGAAAGCGATGGGCAAAATCCCCGTCGCGAGCGGATCGAGGGTGCCAGCATGGCCCGCTTTTTGGGCCTCGCCGAACCATTTCATACGCGAAACGGCCTCGGTGGAGCCGAGGTCGTAGGGTTTATCGAGGATCAACCAGCCGTGGACCTTCCGGCCCTTTTTCCGCCGCGCCATGCTCGCCGCTCCATGCAAAAAGAAAGGGCCGCGGGCTATGCCCCTCGGCCCTCGTCGTCAAGCGCACGCGCGATCACGTGGCGGGACATATTTCAAAGCAAAAGCCGCTGAGCGCGACCTAAGCGTCTTCGACTTCGACGTCGTAGCCGTAGCTGCGCAGCAGGCGGGTGAGGTCGTTGGCGCTCTCACGCTCGTCCATGGCGGACAGGATTGCGCGGTTGAACATATTCGGGACGGTGAACCATTCGCCGCCGTCTTTCCAACGCATCACGAGACTGGGCGCTCCACTGTCGGGTGCGAAGCCAACTTCAAAGTCTTCGTGCTCAAACCCCGGGAAAAGGCGAATGGTGCCGTCGGTCGGGACAGGTTCGCCCATAGGCTCCTGAACCGTTAGGGCCTGAGAAGGCTCCTCTTCCACCGCCTCGGGTTGCGTCCCCTCGACAGTTGCCTTCACCACTTCGAACTCTTCGCTCAAACGGTCTTCGTCTTCGCGTTTCCGCCGGAAAAACATCGGTAGCCACCCTCCACATGCGCATCGGCCCCCTCTGCTTACCCGACCAGAGCGCACCGTCAAACGGAATGTTAACGATTTGTTGGAGGTTACGCTACCGTGTTTCTTTCAGAAGTGTCGAAATTCGATCAGCCTGATCAAAGCTATCGTCTTTTTTGAAATGCAGCTCGGGGATGAACTTCATCGACAACTTTGGCGCGAGCACCCGTCGGATCTTCCCGGCAATCTTTTGAAGGGCTTCCACCGCGCCTTCGACGTCGAGCCCGCCGAGCGTGGTGACGTAGACCGTGGCGTTGCGCAGGTCCGGCGAGGCCTGAACTTCGGTCACGGTGACGTTCCGTCCGGCAAGGGAATCGTCATGGACCTCCTCGCGCTGGAACATCTGCGCCAGTTCATGCCGGATGAGCTCGCCAGCACGGAGCTGACGCTGAGACGGCGCTTTTGAGGTATGTTGTGGACGCTGGGCCATGGGAGAGAGCTAAGGCGAGAGGGGCTTGGCCGCAACCATCAACGGGTGTGGATCCCGCATTCTCTTTTCTCTCCGCTCCAACGACCGGAGCGGATATCGTCGCCGGCCTCAACCGGCCTTGTGCACGGCCAACATCCGATCGAGGGATAGCCTTGGGCGACCAACGGGTGGGCGGGCAAGTCATGTTTCTCCGTATACGCCTGAACGTCGCTTTGGGACCATGATGCCAGCGGATTGACCTTAAAGTGCCGTCCGTTCCACTCAAACGCGGGAAGGGAAACGCGGTCGCCGCCGTGAAACGCCTTGCGCCCCGAAATCCAGGCATCGAAGCCGTCGAGCGCTGTCTTCAGTGGACGGACTTTGCGCAGGTCGCAGCACGCCTCGGTGTCCCGCCGCCAAAGATCATTGGTCGGATCCTGAGCCTTTGCCTCATCGGCGTCGGGCAGGATATCGCGCACGTTGGTGAGGCCTAAGCGCGTGGCCATCTTCCGCCGATAGCTGAGCGTTTGCGCAAAGTGCTTTTGCGTATCCAAAAAAACCACCGGCGTGGCCGGAGCGACTTGCGCGACGAGGTGGAGGAGCACCGCCGATTCTGCACCGAACGAGCTGACCAGAGCGACCTCACCGACAAAGGCGCGATGGATCGCATGCTGAAGAATGGCCTCCGCGTCCGCGCCGGCGAATTGCATCGACAGAATGTGCGCGCGGTCGGCTTCGCGCCCGTCTGCCAACGGAAGGTTGAGGACGGTTGCGGTCAAGCGACGGTCTGCCGCTGGAACGGGATCGCTTCGCCGTTGACCGAGCGTTGGTAGGCGAACCGGTATGCTTTCAGCCCCATACGGAAAGCCTCGGCCCGCGCGGCATCGACCAACTCGACACTGTCGAAACCAACGCGCCGCAGCGCGAACGCTTGGTCGGGGATGGGATGCCCAGCGGCCCGCAACTCTCCGGTAAATCCAAAGCGACTGCGCAGAAGCCGCGCCTGCGAGAACGCGCGGCCGTCTTTGAATTGCGGCAGCTTCAGCTCGATTATCCGTACACCTTCTAATTCTGGCGGTTCGGCGACCAGGTCGCGGTCATGGGCGATGACAAGGTCAGCCTCCGGCACGAGGTCCATCAGCTGGCCTGAGTTGAGGTCAAGCAGCTTCGGCATAAAGCGCCTCCTTGAAGGGATCGGCTCCGAGGCGCCGATAGGTGTCAATGAACCGCTCTTGGTCGCTTAAGCGCACTGCGAGATAGCGCTCGACAATACGCTCAACCGCGTCGATGACTTCATCCGTAGACAGACCACGTCCGACGATCTCGCCGATCGCCGCATCTTCATCGGCCCGGCCACCGAGCGTCAGCTGATAAAATTCTTCGCCTTTTTTATCGACGCCGAGAATGCCAATGTGGCCGACATGGTGGTGTCCGCAGGCGTTGATGCAGCCTGAGATCTTGATCTTCAGCTCACCGATCGTCGCCTGTCGCTCAGGATCAGCGAAGCGCTCTTGAATGCGCATCGCCACCGGGATCGAGCGGGTGTTGGCCAGGTTGCAATAATCGAGACCGGGGCAGGCGATGATGTCCGACACCAGCCCATGGTTCGGCATGCCGAGGCCCGCCGCCTCAAGCTCTTGCCACACCGTGTAAAGATCATCCTTGCGGACGTGGGGCAGGACCATGTTCTGCTCATGGGTGGTCCGGATGTCCGAGAGGGCATACCGCTCAGCGACGTCGGCGATATGCTCCAGCTGGCGGTCCGTGATGTCGCCGGGCGCTTGACCATGCGCTTTTAGCGAAATCGTCAGCGATGCATAGCCTTCCTCTTTATGCGGATGGGTGTTGTGCTTCACCCAAGCGGCAAAGCGCGGATCCTCCCGCTTGGCCTGCTCCAACTCCTCGCTCCAATCGGGGAGCTTTGCAAAGGCAGGCGGCGCAAAATAGTCCGCGATCCGCTTGCGCTCCGCGGCGGGGAGGTCGACCGAGCCGCCGGGGCCGATGGCGCGAAAAGCCTCGAATTCTTGCTCAACCGCGGCGGTAAAAGCCTCAGCACCCATCTCGCTGACGAGGATCTTGATCCGCGCTTTGTAGATATTGTCGCGTCGACCGTGCAGGTTGTAGACGCGTAGAATGGCCTCAAGGTAGGACAATAAGTCCGCCTGCGGAAGAAAGTCGCGGATCCAGACGCCGATATGCGGGCTACGCCCTTGGCCGCCGCCGACGAGAACTTTGTACCCGGGCTCGCCCGCTGCATTCCGCACCAGCTGGAGGCCGATATCGTGCACGGCGATCGCCGCGCGATCGTGCTCTGTGGCGCTCACGGCGATTTTGAATTTTCGGGGCAGGAAAGTGAATTCCGGATGAAAGGTCGACCACTGACGGATCACTTCGCAGGTGATGCGCGGATCCTCGACCTCGCCATCGGCAGCGCCGGCAAAGTGGTCGGTTGTGGTGTTGCGGATGCAATTGCCGCTGGTCTGGATCGCGTGCATTTCTGCGTCCGCCAGGCGGTCAAGGATGTCGGGTACGTCTTTCAGCTTTGGCCAATTGAACTGAAAGTTTTGCCGTGTACTGACGTGTGCATAACCTTTATCATAATCCCGCGCGATTGACGCGAGAACGCGCAATTGGTCCGGGTTCAGCGTACCGTAGGGAACAGCGACCCGGAGCATGTAGGCGTGAAGCTGGAGGTACAGCCCGTTCATGAGCCGCAAGGGTTTAAATTCGTCTTCCGTCAGCGCGCCCGCAATCCGCCTCTCGACCTGGTCACGGAACTCAGCCACGCGGTCTTTGACCATCGCGCGGTCATAGTCATCGTAGTGATACATCAGCCTACGCCCTTTGCGCCTGTCGACCATATTCTGGATGGATGGTTGGCCCAGCTTCACGGATATTTTCGCGGAGCCGCGATCTACCCGATGGCGTTCCATCCGGCTCAACGTCCATGAGATACGGGCCCACGGAATGCGCCTCATCAGCAGCGGCGAAGGAGAGCTCAGCCAAAGCCAGCTCCCCTTCGACCACGAGCGCTTCTCGGATATCATCCGTCCACCCACGCTCTTTACGCCAATAAATCGCCGCGCCTGTGAAAAGGTCGTTGGCGGTGATGATCTTTGCCCCTTTGTTTCGGGCCTTCTTCACACCGCCTGCAGCGATCTTCACTGCTTTGTTCGGCTCAACAGCCTTCGGCGTTACAGCGGGCTGGCTCATGCTGCGACCCTTTCCTTGGCAATGGTGAGCAGCTCTTCGCCGCGGGCCTTGGCGGCCACGTCACCGATGATCAGTAGTCCGGGTGCGGAGATTTGCGCTGCGGCCTCACTGAGCATGCAAAGATCTGTACGGATGATCCGCTCGCTCTGCCGGGTACCGTCGGCAATCACGGCGGCGGGCGTTGATGCGTCCAACCCTCCGTCCATCAGTGCACGGGCAACATCTCCGGCGCGGCGAACGCCCATGTAGACCACGATGGTGCTCCGCAGGTCGGCCAATGCCTTCCAGTCGATGTCCGGCGCACCGCTGCCGCCTGCCTCGGCGGTCACAAACGTCACCGCTTGGCTGACCCCGCGGTGGGTGAGCGGCACTTCGGAGGTGGCGGCGCAGCCCATCGCAGCGGAAATTCCCGGGACAACGCTCGCCGAGACTCCGGCGTTTTTCAGCGCTTCAAGCTCTTCACCGCCGCGGCCAAAGACGAACGGATCGCCGCCCTTGAGGCGCACCACCCGCTGTCCCTCCCGGGCGAGGCGGATCATGAGCGCGCCGATATCTTCTTGGGGTAGTGCATGATCGCTGCGCTTCTTGCCCACATAGATGCGCTCAGCATCGCGGCGGCACATGGCGAGGATCTCATCGGACACCAAATTGTCGAACAGGATAACGTCCGCCTCCTGGCAAACGCGCAGTGCCTTGAGGGTGAGCAGCTCGGGATCGCCGGGGCCGGCGCCGACAATATGGACGTGGCCCGGAGTGTCGCCAGCGAGCTCTTTGTTGAACAGGACCTCGGCTTGGATTTCGTCGCCCGCCATCACCGCTTCTGCGGCAGGGCCTGCGTAGAACCGCTCCCAGAAACCGCGGCGTGCCGAGGCGGGCAGGGTTTCCATAGCCCGCGCCCGCCGCGCTTTAGCAAAGCTAATGACTTCGCCGAGTTTGGACGGCAGCATCTGCTCAAGCCGCTCCCTCAGGCGCCGCCCGAGGACTGGCGCGATGCCGCCCGTCGATATTCCGACCACGAGATCGCCGCGATTGACGATCGACGGGATCACCACGTCGCAGAGGTGGGGCATATCCACGGCGTTGACGGGAACGCGCTGCTGCTTGGCGAGTTTCGCAACGCGCTCATCTTCAGCCTCATCGCCGGTCGCGGCAACGACGAGCCGGGTATTCGCGTCAAAGCTCGCGTTGGTTACAGGGCCACTTTGCAAAACAGTTTTGTCGCCAAAGGCTTGCGCCAAGGGGCTGTCATCGGGCGCCAAGAAGGCCACGATACGGGCGCCGGAGGGGAGCAGCAGACGCGCTTTGCGCAGGGCCAGCTCGCCGCCGCCACTAAGAAGAACCGTTGCGCCGGCAAGGTCCATAAAGGCTGGGAAGTATCGCATGTCTGTCAGAAAACCTATTCGCTGGTGCGGTGAATTTCGATATGGCGTGACCAAACAGGGTCCGCAAACGAATGTTCGAGGGACTGGCCATTAGGTTTCCTTACAAGGATAAAGAAAATGCGGAAGCTACCACCCCTAAATGCACTCAGAGCGTTCGAAGCAGCGGGACGTCACCTTAGTTTTTCTCGTGCCGCCGATGAGCTCGCTGTGACGCCTGGCGCGATCAGCCAGCAGATGCGGATTCTTGAGAGCTGGCTTGGGACTCCGCTGTTCAAGCGCGACCCAAAAGGCCTGACGCTCACCGAGGCTGGCGCCGTCGCACTGCCCCACATGCGGGAGGGTTTTGACCGTCTTTTGACCGGCACGCGGCTGATGCAATCGGGAACGGGCCCATCGCGGATCACGGTCTCTGTAGCGCCGAGCTTTGCGTCAAAATGGCTCGTTCCGCGGCTCGATGCGTTTCAGGAGAAACACCCCGATGTCGACATCTATGTTCACGCGGACATGGACGTCGTCGATTTCGCGACGGCGGACGTCGATGTGGCCGTCCGGTTTGGCCAAGGCGGCTACGAAGACCTCGTCTCAGATCGTTTGATGTCCGAAAGCATCATTCCCGTCTGCGCCCCAAGCCTCGCAACGGCGGACACCCCGCTGGATGAGCCAGGCGATCTTCTCCGCCATACGCTGATCCATGACGACAGCGACGGCGTGCCGACGTGGCTCATGTGGCTGCGCGCGGCGGGCGTCGATTGCGAGGGGGTGGGCACCCGCGGCCCGCGCTTTAACCAGTCATCGCTTGTGATTGAGGCCGCGGTCGCCGGGAAAGGCGTTGCGCTGGCAAAATACGCGCTCGCGGTCGCTGACCTAGAGGCCGCGCGGCTCGTGGTCCCGTTCGGACATGAGACGCCGACGGATTTTGCCTATTGGCTCGTCTATCCGGAAGCGAAAGCGGCTTTGCCAGAGGTGAAAGCGTTCACGAGCTGGTTGAAGAGCGAAGCGCATCCGCCTCAGCCGCAGGGGTGACACCCGCGGCAACCAGGTGGGGACGCAGACGGCCGGTCATCGCCAGGAAGAACATCCGGTAGTCGCTCATCAACGACCAAAGCGGGTAGGTAAACGTCGCCGGCTTGTTCTTCTCAACGAAGGCGTGGCTGACCCAGGCAAAGCTGTAACCGAGGACCGGGACAAGCAGCACGAGCAGCGCATTTTGCGACAACAGCGCAAACGCCACGGCGACCAAGCCGAGCGCTGTGCCAATGTAATGGTACAGCCGCGTGCCGAATTTCGCGTGTTCTTGCAGGTAGTAAGGCCAGAATGCCGAAAAGCTCTGATAGACGCGCACCGGGATCCTCCTTGAGGTTTTTACAAACCCTATCAGCAGGTCCCGGTTGGAGCAAAACTCAACCGTTGTCGGCGCCTCGCCCGCGCCCGGCGATAGCGCTGATCAATCCCATCAGCAGTAGTGCGGCCCCGATAAGGCCAGGGAAAACGGCTACGGCCCGAAAAACGGGTCCAACCTCGTCATCGCCTGTGATCGTGCCGAGCTGCTGGCCAAAGATCACCAGGGCCACAGCCACAGCTAACGTGATCGTTCCGCCGGTCAAAAAACCCTGCCAGCCGCTGCCGCCCTCGGTCTCAAGCCCGCGCAGAAGCGACGGGTCGATATCGCGCCCACTAGCTGCCAACGTCCGGATCGTTTCGTGCGCGGAACGCGTTTTTAGGTAGCTGAACAATGATCCGATCAAAACGATCAGGATAACAAAACCAAAGACGCCTACCGGCGCGAAACCAAATTCCCAGTCCACAATCTCTTCCTCACCTCGCCACTCATCGATTAACGAGATGTAAGGCCTGCGGCGCGGTGTGCCTAGGCCTTAGCGGCACAAGATGTCGCGGGGCGCACACCGAGCTTCGCGAACAAGGCCGCGTCTGACTTCGGCTCTGGGTTCGACGTGGTGAGGAGGGCGTCGCCGACAAAGATCGAGTTCGCCCCTGCCAAAAATGCAAGGGCCTGCGCTTCATCGGTCATGCTCTCGCGGCCCGCAGAGAGGCGCACAACGCTTTCGGGCATCGTGATCCGGCAGACGGCGATGGTGCGGACGAGCTCAATCGGCTCAACAGGCTCGGCCATGGAAAGCGGCGTGCCCTCGATCGGCACGAGGGCGTTGATGGGCACCGATCCCGGATGGGACGGCAGCGTCGCCAGCGTGTGCACAAAGCTCACCCGATCGTCCCGCGTCTCGCCAAGACCCAGAATGCCGCCGCAGCAGACCGAGATTCCGGCCCTGCGCACGGTCTCAAGAGTATCGAGCCGGTCGGCAAAGGTCCGTGTGGTGATCACCTTGTCGTAATGCTCTTTCGACGTGTCGATGTTGTGGTTGTAATAGTCGAGGCCAGCGTCAGCCAGCGCCTCCGCCTGATCATCACTCAGCATACCGAGGGTCATGCACGATTCGAGGCCCAGCTCTTTGACGCCTTCGATCATCGCCACAAGCTTGGGGATATCGCGGTCCTTTGGCGATCGCCACGCCGCGCCCATACAAAAGCGCGTCGCGCCGTTCTCTTTCGCGCGCGCAGCGTCGCTCAGCACACGGTCGACTTCCATGAGCTTCGAGGCTTTTAAGCCCGTGGCGAATTTCGATGATTGGCTGCAATAGCCGCAATCTTCTGGGCAGCCGCCGGTCTTAATCGAAAGAAGCTGGGCCGCTTCGATCTCGGTCGGGTCAAAATTCTGGCGATGCACCGACGCGGCGGCGAAAAGCAGGTCCGGGAACGGACGCTCGAAGAGTTCTTGAACCTCGGCACGGGTCCAATCGGTCCGTGCCCGGTTGATCATTGTGTCCAGCATAGCCGCCCCTTTTTCTAAGGTGACGGCTTAACCCGCACTGCGCATGCTTGTCATGCTGCAGCGCGGTGAAACGGCATCATTTTGGCGTCAATTTGAAGATACGGCCATCACCGCCGCGGCTTCCGCCATCTTCGATGATGAAAACATTGCCGCTCGGCCCCTCAACGACGCCGCGGATCCGCATGCCCATCTCGTAGCGCTCTTCCTCACAGATACCGTCTGGATCGGTGTCACAATCCATCGTTACACGGACCAATGCTTGCGACGAGAGGCCGCCGATCAGCGCATCACCCGTCCAGTCGGCGAACGTCGTGCCTTCGTAGATTTCGAGGCTCGACGGTGACAGCGCCGGCGGAGCCCACCATTCGTCCGGGGCGCGAAACTCAGGACGCGTGTCGTGGTCAGGGATTTCACGGCCGGAATAGTGGTCGCCGTTGGACACGACGGGGTAGCCGTAATTCTTTCCGCGCTCGATGCGTTGGAACTCGTCGCCCGCCAGTGGCCCCATTTCGGTTTCCCACAGGACACCGTTCGCATCGAAATCGAGGCCCAAGGGATTGCGCATCCCCACGGTCCAGATCTCTGCGGTGACGCCGCCTTTGTCGAAGAACGGGTTGTCTTCGGGGATCGATCCGTCCGGGTGCAGACGAATGATCTTGCCAAGGTTCATCTTCATCGACTGCGCGGGGTTGAACTTTTGCCGCTCACCCGACGTGATGAACAGGTGCTGGCCATCAGGAGAGAAGCGCATACGGTGCCCGAAGTGGCCGCGACCGGTCACCTTGGGGTTCTGGCGCCAGATCACCTCAACATCGCTGAGGGTCCCTGCGGTAAGATCGAGCGTCCCGCGGGCAACAGCGGCGCCGCGGCGGTTGCGCTCTCCGGCCTCGACATAGGAGATATAAATCATCCCATTCGTTTCGAAGTCGGGGTGCAGAATCACGTCGCCCAGACCGCCTTGGCCGCCAAAGTCGACCTCTGGCACGCCGGAGACTTCCATCTCCACCGCGCCCTGTTGAGAGACCACGAGCAGTTGGCCAGCCTTTTCTGTCACCAGCATCCGCCCATCGGGCAGGAAGTTCATCGCCCAGGGATGCTCGAGATCGACCACCATTTCCATGTCGAAAGGAGCGTTAGCCGGTGGGCTTTGCATCGCCATGGCGGTCGTTGCGAGTAACGTCAGCAGCATCGATCTCTCCAATTTTTCTCGGCACCCTTAGCGGATATTCTCTCGCTGCGAAGCCCTGTTACGCCGCGGGTGTGTCCAGTCCACGGTCGGGTTCTGTTTCCGCGCAGCCAAGCACATCGAGCGCGAACGCGTAGTCCGACGCGCGTTCTTTGAGGCGCTCGAACCGGGCGGCGGAACCGCCGTGTCCGGCGGTCATGTTCATCCGCAATAGGAACGGCCCGCCTGTCGCTTCGTCGCGAAGCCGCGCGATCCATTTGGCGGGCTCCCAGTAAGTGACGCGATAGTCTGTCAGACCGCCGGTGGCGAGGACAGGCGGATAGGCCTCACCCGTTTTGATGTTATCGTAGGGTGAGTAGCTGGAAATCCATCCGTACGCGTCTTTGTCGTTGATCGGGTCGCCCCACTCCTCCCATTCCGGCGGCGTCAGCGGCAGCGACGCATCGGAAATCGTCGAGACCACGTCGACGAACGGTACGGCACCGATGATCCCACCATAGAGGCCTGGGTCAAGGTTCACCGAAGCACCCACCAACAAGCCGCCGGCCGAGCCGCCATACGCCACGATCCGCCCGCGCTTCGTGTACCCCGCATCGATGAGCGCTTGGGCAGCGTCGTTAAAGTCCGTGAACGTATTGGGCTTTTTGTCGAGCTTTCCGTCGAGGTACCATTGCCGTCCTTTGGCCGAACCGCCGCGAATGTGCGCGACAGCATACGTGACCCCGCGGTCGACGAGGCTGAGCACACCGGTCGAGAAACTGTCGTCGATATAGATACCGTACGCGCCATATCCGTACAGCATGACCGGAAGATCGCCGTTCGGCTCCACGTCAGCGCGCCGGAGGATAACGACCGGAACCTCGGCGCCATCCCGGGCCTTTGCCTCAATCCGCTCAACGACGTAGGCGTCGGAATTGTGGCCAGAAGGGACCTCTTGAGTTTTCTTCAGTGTGCGCACACGGGTCGCCATGTCATAATCGAAGACCTGGCTCGGCTGGCGCGGGCTTTCGTAGGTGAAGCGGACGACATCCGTCTCGAACTCGCCCCATCCCACGATGCCGAGGCTATAGGCGTCTTGGTCAAAGGCAATCTCGTGCTCGCCGGTGCGGTCGTAGCGCGAGACGACGATGCGCGGGCGGGCGTCCTTGCGCTCCTCACGCACCACCCAGTCCTTAAAAAGCACCACCCCAGAAACGTAGGTCCCCGGCGCATGGGGGAGCCAGTCCTCCCAATGCTCTGGAGACGGATTATCGACCGCGACCTTAACGATCTTAAAGTCAACGGCGCCGCCGATGTTGGTGTGAATATAAAAATGATCACCCGCGTGATCCACCGAGTACAGAACATCGCGCTGACGCGCCGCGATCAACCGCGGCGGCTCTGTCGGTGCATCCAGGGGCACAACGTGGCATTCGGATGTGTTGCCGTTGCCAACTTCGATGACCATGAAAGCATCCGAAGACGTCTCGCCGATGCCGAGGAACATCTCGTCGCTTTCTTCCTCGTAGATCACGGGATCCTTCGACGGATCGTCGCCGAGGGTGTGGTGCTTCACCCTCTTCGGGCGCTGGTGATCATCCCGCTCGACGTAGAAAAAGCTCTTGTTGTCTTTCGCCCATACCGTCGATCCATCCGTAGAAGGAATAACCTCCTCAAGCTCACTGCCGTCGCTCAACCGCCGGATGCGGATATCGTAATACTCCGATCCCAGAACATCAGCGGAGTACGCGAGAAGTTCGTGGTCCCACGAGATGTCGATGCCGCCGATGGAGAAGAAGTCTTTCCCCTCGCCCTCTTTGTCGCCGTCGAAATAAAGATGCTCCTCAGCGTTTTCGTCGGTGCGCCGACAAAAGAGCGGGTACTGACCACCCTCACGGAAGCGGGCATAGTACTCATACGGACCATCGCGCATCGGGACCGAGCTGTCGTTCTCTTTGATTCGCCCGCGCATCTCGGCGAACAGCGTGTCGCGCAGCGGGCCTAAGTGCTTCGTCTTTTCATCGTGGTAGGCAACTTCGGCGGTCAGGTGCGCGCGCACGTCATCGCGCAGCACCGTCGGATCGCGCAGGACGTCTTGCCAATTGTCGTCGCGCATCCAGTGATAGGGATCGCTTCGCGTTTCCCCGTGCTGGGTAATCACGTGCTCGCGTTTTTCGGCAATCGGCGCGTCGGTCATGGTGGCTCCTTGTTCGGGAGCCATCAGTTAACCGGTTCGGCCTCCTCACCCAAGGGGTCCGTTGGCGTCAGGAGCGGATCCGATGGCGCGTCACCGAGAACACCCTCGGTTTGTCCATCGGTGACGAGGTCGTCGGGAAAGTCCACCAGAGGCAGATCAACTTCAAAATCGTCGAGCTCATTGGCATTGGGCGGAAGGATCGTGCCCTCGAGAACCGGCAAGGCGTAGGTCCGTTCCTCAACGCGCAGCCCATTCGCGGCGGCCTCGTCGAGCACTGCGCTCGGATCTTCAGGGGTCACCGTCTGCCGCCGCGCCAGTTCCCGGCCGGTTTCGTCGAACTGCCCGACTTCAATCTCGCCATTGGCGATGACCAGAACGTAGTACCGATCGCCCTGGAGGACGATGACGGCATCCTCGGCGTCGCGGTAGTTCATCATCATCGCAACTTCAGAGCTTAGCCTGCGCGATAGGTCCAAACCGTCCGGGTACGTACGCACTGCGCCGGATTCAATCGCCTCGTCCAGCCGGTCGGCGTAATCAAGGGCGCGCTCCGGGGGCAGATCCTCGGGAAGAGCCTTGGCTTTCTCCGCCAACGGACCAGTGCCCGACGCGAGCTCTTCGTAGGCCGCCATGCCGGGGGCGCTTAAGTCATCTCGAAGGTAGGCAAGATCGCGATCCGTCACCGCCTCAATGTCCTCCGCCATGATCCGCAGCTGGGACTTTACGGACCAATCGTAGGGCCTGAAGAAAGGTGTTTGCACAAAGATCGCGATGACGATCAACAGCGCCGAGATGGCGATGTTCCCTTGACGGAGCACTTGCCATTGCTCCGTAAGGCCTGCGATGAAATAAATCGGGGCGTACAGAGCAACGACCAGCATCGCGATGGCCGCCGCGATCCGGTTGGGCGTCCATCCCTCGCTGCCAACGCGCATAATCAGACCGTTCACGGCCAGGGCCATGAGGAACACGAGCAACACGGCGAGCAGGCGCTCTGCGGCACCGAAGAGGACGCTTTCAGGGCGCCCCGCATCGCCGACAATGGCGTTGATGAGGATGATCGAGACCACCGCCGCAGCCGTTAGCGTTGCGACGGGCGAGAGATCGCCGGGAAGTGACGTGTACCCCCTGAGCGTCAGGGCGACGACAAACACCGTCATGCAGACGGCGAACACCGGTGCCGTAACGCGCAGCAAGGCCATAAGGATGCCGCGGGCGGCCAACACCGCCGACTCCCGCTGCCGAACGACGCCGACACCGACGGCGAACAGCATTGCGCCGTACCCGGACATGAACCATGGCTTGGCCATCAGGTCGCGGATGAACTCAAGCCCGATGAACGCGAACAGCGCACCGACAAGCGCAGCAAGCGCGGAGCCCACGAGCAAGAAGAACATCGAGATAGCGCCGATGGCTGGGATCGCCCAAGCATCGGCGTAGAGGAGCGGATAATCGGTGAGCGGACGATCGCGTGAAGCCGCACGAAGAAACGGCAGCGCCACGGCGAGGATGCCGAAATTGGCCACTACGGGAATGACGCGATCGGACATCTCGGCGCCCTGCCCGCCCTGGGCGACGAAATAGAGGATGCCGGTGGCCAGGGCCAAACCAAAGGCGCTGACGACGGAGCGGAGCACTTGCTTGGTGAAGACCGTCAGGAAGTAAGCAAGCCCACCGATCACGAGCGCCATCAGGGCCGCCTCAGCAATCGAGGCGTCGTCGGCACCTCGGATCAACCGGCTCAGGCCATATTCGACAAGGCCTAGGAAAAGACCAGGGATTGCAAAAACGGTGAGAAGGCTGGCCCCGCCCTGCGGTACGCGCTCGTCAACATCGGTCGTCATCGGCGCTAACCCCTTTTGGCCTACCCACTAGAGTTAATGAAGCTGGTACGCGATCACAATCAAGGGCAGGCAGCAGCGGGCGTAAAGGTCGCGATAGGCGGGCACGCGCCCAGTCGATAGGCAGAGCAAATGACAGGTCCGCTCATCATCAGGCCGGCTTCTTGCGATGACGCTGAAGCCCTTTCCGCCGTGGGACGCGCGACGTTCACGGAAACCTTCGGCCATCTCTACAAGCCCGAGGATTTGTCGTCGTTCTTAGAGACGTCCCACAGCCCGGCTGCCTACAGGCGCGGGCTCGCGAAAGGCGGCGCGGCTTGGCTTGTTTACGACACAGACGATTGCGTCGTGGGCTATGCGGCAGTTGGGCCCTGCCAGCTTCCCGTCGACCCGATGCCTCCGCGTGCGGGGGAGCTTTCGCGGCTTTACCTGATGCAAGCGGCGCAGCGCGGTGGGCAGGGAACCAAGCTGCTGGCCATCGCCCTCGACTGGCTCGAACAGCGGTTCGACCACGTTTATCTCAGCGTCTATTCGGAGAATCTGGGCGCCCAGCGGCTTTACGCTCGGCATGGCTTCACGAAAGTTGCCGAGTACAAATACATGGTCGGCCAACACGCCGACGACGAGTTCATTTATTACCGCGCGACACAAAAAAACGGGGACCGAAACGATCCCCGTCTTTCTTCGCGCTAATTGCCTAGACCGCGCTTACTCAGCTGCTTTGAACTGATCAGTTTCGGTCGACTCGCCCATCGCCGTTGTCGACGACGTGCCGCCCGAAAGGGTTTGGCTGACGAGGTCGAAATAGCCCGTGCCCACTTCGCGTTGGTGGCGTGTGGCTTCGTAACCGTGCTCTTCGATGCCGAACTCAGCTTGTTGAAGCTCTGAATAGGCCGCCATGCCGCGATCTTTGTAGCCGCGGGCCAGCTCGAACATGCCGTAGTTGAGCTGGTGGAAGCCAGCGAGGGTGACGAACTGGAACTTATAGCCCATCGCACCCAGCTCGCGCTGGAACTTGGCGATGGTGTCTTTGTCGAGGTTCGCTTCCCAGTTGAACGACGGCGAGCAATTGTACGCCATCATCTTGCCCGGGAACTCTTTCTGGACTGCTTCGGCAAAACGCTTAGCGTCGTCGAGGTTTGGCTTGGACGTCTCCCACCACAGAAGGTCCGCTTTGTTGGCGTAGGACAGGCCGCGGGCGATACAGTGGTCGACACCTGTGCCGTCTTTCAGACGGTAGAAGCCTTCTGGCGTGCGGCCTTGGTCAAAGTCGATGAACGCGTGGTCGCGCTCGTCGATGTCCGAAGTGATCAGCTTCGCCGACTCAGCGTCGGTCCGGGCGATCAAGACGGTGGGAACGCCAGCAACGTCCGCTGCAAGGCGAGCAGCTGACAGGTTCCGCTCGTGGGCGCGGGTTGGGATCAGCACTTTGCCGCCGAGGTGGCCACATTTCTTCTCTGAGGCGAGCTGGTCCTCGAAGTGCACGCCCGCGGCGCCGGCTTCGATGTAGTTGCGCATGATCTCGTAACAGTTCAGCGGCCCGCCGAAGCCCGCTTCTGCGTCAGCGACGATCGGAAGGAAGTAATCCCGCTGCACCTTACCTTCGGACACTTCGATCTGGTCAGCGCGGCGCAGGGCGTTGTTAATCCGCTTTGCGAGGTCCGGCCCGGCGTCCGCCGGGTAGAGGGACTGATCCGGATAGGTTTGGTTGGCGGTGTTGTTGTCGCCCGCAACCTGCCAGCCGGAAAGGTAAATCGCTTTCAAGCCAGCCTTCGCCATTTGCACAGCTTGGTTGCCTGACAGCGATCCTAGCGCGTTGATGTACGGCTCGCTGGTCAACAGGTCCCACAGCTTGTTGGCGCCGCGGGTGGCGAGGGTGTGCTCGACCTTCACCGAACCGCGAAGGCGCGCGACCTCGTCGGCAGAATATTGGCGATCGATGCCGTTGAAACGCCCGTTAGCTGCGGGAACCAATGTGTTGAAGTCGGTCATCCCGATCTCCCCTTTTCAAATCTCGCCCTGTCTCTACGCGAAGGACCTTACAGAACCCTACTTTTGTGCAGCGCATATAAAGCGCGGGCTTGGCGCAAGCAACTCGTTAACGCTCCACACAACACGTCATTGGGGTAGACAAACGCGCTCAGCGTTCGCGCGGAAGAGCGACCAGCCGGCGCGAACAACATCCAGCGAGCGCGGAGGACGCAGCGCGAGGTATGACCGGACGTCACGCAGAAGTGCACAGGTATGGCCACCAAAACTTCGCGCGGATCCTGGTGTAAAGTGACCCCACGCGAGCCGCATCGCCTGACGATTTCACTCGGGTAGCCTCAATGTTTTGCAGCAAACTCAGTGGCTAAGGTCATTGCTCACTGGCCATACCGTATATCGAAATTGGTACTACTTTCCGGTGGACTGCGTTAGACCCCCGATTGAAAATGGCTGCGCAGACGCGCAAACCACTGCACCGAGATCTGCCGAGGAGAGACCACCGGTGAGCATGCTGCGCGTCTATTTCCACTTCCGAAGCCCCTACTCTCGGTTGGGTTTGCATAAGATTGCACGCAAGAAGATCGCTGAGCGGACAACCCTGTCCCTTCATGTCTTCACGGGTCCGGCGGACGGCGCGGCATTTCTCAACCCGACGGAGAGCAAACCCAAGCTGCGCTATATCTTTGAAGACGCGCCGCGAATGACGATGCGCATGGGCTTACAAATCATGCCGCCGATGACGCTCGATCCCGACTATCGGCCATCGATCGCCGCGTTTTACGCCGCGCGCGAACAAGGCGCCGCTCTCGCCTTTGCGTTGGCGGTCTCCGATGCGCGCTGGGGGAAAGGAGCCGACATCAGCGACCATGACGTGCTCTCAGAGTGCGCCAAAGAAGCCGGCATCAACCTCTCAAGGATCGGGGAGCGCAGCGTCGCTGAAGACGAGGCGCTGGATCGCGCATCGGTCGAACGCGACGGGGTCTTCGGGGTGCCGTTCGCTACCCTTGAGGATAATTCCAGCTCCACCCACCACCTTTGGGGACAGGACCGCTTCGACCTGTTGGACGAGCTGGCTTCTTAAGCGCTACTCTGCGTCGTCAAGGGGAACGCCGTAGAGCTCAAGCCGGTGGTCGACGAGCTTGAATCCGTGCTCGCGGGCGATCTTTTCCTGCAGCTTTTCGATTTCGTGGCTGACAAACTCGATCACGTCGCCGCTTTTGACGTTGATCAGGTGATCATGGTGCTGCTCGGTCGCTTCCTCATAGCGGGCGCGGCCATGGCCATCTTGAAAGTCATGGCGCTGGACGACGTCGTATTCCTCCAGAAGGCGCATCGTGCGGTAGACCGTGGCGATGGAAATCCGCGAGTCGATCTCCGCCGCCCGGCGATAGATTTCCTCGACGTCAGGGTGATCGTCCGCGTTCGAAATGACCCGCGTGATGATGCGTCGCTGCTCCGTCATGCGCAGACCTTTTTCAGCGCAGATTTTCTCCAAGCGGTCCATCGCGATCCTCCTTCAGGTGGTCAGATCCAAGCGCATCACAAGAGCGTCAGACCCATCGGCATAATATCTGTCGCGCGTCGCAACTTTGGCAAAGCCCGCGCTGCGGTACAGTGTGCTGGCCGCCTTATTGGCGACGCTTACGTCGAGAAACAAGCTCTCAACGCCCTCAGCTGCAGCATCAATGACGATTGTTTCGAGCAAGCTTTTCCCGTCGCCCTCGCCGGGTGTGCGGGTGCCAATCGTTAGCAGGTCCGCGTCAGCACCGACGATCCGGAAAAGCGCAAAACCGCGGGGCGGGTCGCCGAGAACCAGCACGCGGTCAAAAGGGGCGCCGATGGCCGTCTCCCAGAACGCTTCGTCCCACGGACCGCTGGGGAACACTGTTGCGTGGAGTGCCGCAAGCGCAGCCCCGTCCCCTGGAACGGCGCGCCGGACGCTCACAATGCGGGTCTTTTCGGCGGTTTGGCATCAGGCGCACGGAGGTAGATCGTCCGCAGCGGCGACGGATTGCGCTGCTCGGTGAGAGACAACAGCGCCCGCGCCGAGGGGACCTGCGAACCTGCGGCGTTGAGCGACGGATCGGCTGCGCTGACGCCCGATCCCACCAGGCGGCCCCCCTGGGCGCGGAGCCACGTGGCAGCCTCTTCGTAACTGAGGAGGCGGGCTTCCTCGCGCGGGACTCCGCGCTCGTTGAAGCCTTGGGTATAGACCTGACCGCGGCGGGCATCGATGGCGATGCTCGAAGGATAGCCGACGGTTTCCGCCATCGCCTCGAGGGTCGTCAGGGCCACTGTTTCGGCACCGGAACCAAGCTTTAATCCCTTGGCAAAAGCGATGCCGACACGCTGGCCCATGAACGAGCCAGGGCCTACGGTCACGCCGATACGCTTCAGCGAACCGGGATCAACCTCGGCGTCTTCACAGAGCGCCTGAAAGGTCGGAGCAATATGCTCGGCATGCCCAATGCCCAAGTCTTTCGACACCGAAACGACCTTGCCGCCATCGGACTTCAGCCCGATCGTCAAAGCGTTCAGGCAGGTATCGATGGCGAGGTAAGTCAGAGCAGCTCGGCCGCTTCGTCGAAGGCCAGGCGCGGGCTGCGGTCGAAGAGGTTTTCATCGGTTCCGTAGCCAATGTTGCAGAGCCAGTTGGCCTTAATCGCGGTCCCGCCAAAGAATGCCTCGGTGACCCCAGCCTGGTCGAAGCCCGACATCGCCCCCACGTCGAGGCCGAGGGCGCGGGCGGCGATCATCAGATAAGCACCCTGAAGTGTGGCGTTGCGCATCGCCGTTTCGTCGATGAGGGCTTGGTTGCCGACGAACCAGGATTTGGCGTCGGTGTGCGGGAAGAGCTCAGGGAGTTTTTCGTAGAACGTGTGGTCGTTGCCGATGATGACGACGCACGGCGCGGTCATCGTTTTCTCGACATTGCCCTCCATCAGGAAGGGCTTGAGTTTCTCCTTGGCCTCGGTTGTGCGCAGGAATTTGAACCGCGCTGGCGAGCAATTCGCCGAAGTCGGACCCCACTTCATGAGGTCGTAAATGGCGCGGATTTGATCGTCCGTGACAGGCCGATCGGACCACGCGTTGCGGGTGCGCGCTTCAGTGAAAAGCTGGGCAAGGGCGGCATCGGGGAGGGGGTTTGTTCTGTCCATAAGCGTGAGATACCGCAAATCAGGCGGGAAGCGAGCGTTTCCCGGCGCTACAGTGCCGTGCACCAGAAATAGATCTCGTCCGGCTCACGGAGAACGGTCAGAAGCTCGGCATCTCCATGCCGACCGCTTCCACTGCGTTTACTTCGGGAACGTAGTGCCTGAGCAGGTTCTCGATCCCCGCTTTAAGCGTCATCGTCGATGACGGGCAGCCTGCGCAGGCCCCTTGCATCGAGAGGAACACGATGCCGTCGCCCGGCTCGTAGCGATGGAAGGTGATGTCGCCGCCGTCTTGAGCAACCGCGGGGCGAACCCGGGTATCGAGCAGCGTGATGATCTGTTCGACGATCTCGCGATCTTCGCCCTTGTAGTCTTCCACCGAGGTCGTGCCCTCAGCCTCTGACTTGGCCCCTTCCTGCATGGCAGGAATGCCGGCACTCAAAAAGTCGGCAATGGTGCCGAGCACGGCGGGCCGCAAGTGATCCCACTCCATGGCCGGATCTTTGGTCACGGTGACGAAATCCGATCCCAGGTAGACCGAAGTGACGCCATCCACGTCGAACAACGCGGTGGCGAGCGGCGAGATTTTTGCCGCCTCCAGCGAGGGAAAATCCATGCCAAGCTCGCCCGCGCCCAGAACGTACTGGCCAGGGAGAAACTTCATCGACTGCGGGTTCGGCGTGTCTTCGGTGTGAATATGCATGTCAGACAGATGGCGCTTTTTTTGCGCTGAGCCAAGGGCATGTGGTCGCGGATGCGCGAAGAAGACTGTGCGGCGGGACGCCAAGCCAGCTGAGCCATCGCCTGGAAATCAGCGTGGGTCTCGGTTACCACGAGGTCATGAGCGACCCTTCTATGCTGAACGACCTTGGCGAGATCGGAACCTGGATCGATCAATCGCTCACCCGCGGCGCGGTCGATGCGCGGCATGCCTTTCACTGGCCAACCCTGGGCACGATCGCCGCCGACGGAACGCCGAGTCTGCGGACCGTGGTGCTGCGTAAATTCGATCCGTCCGAGCACCGGCTGCTGATCTACACTGACCGGCGATCCGAAAAGGCCGTTGAAATCTCAGGCGACCAGCGGGTGTCGATCCACCTTTACGACCCGCGGACGAAGGTACAGCTACGCCTTCACGGCCTTGCCGCTCTGCACACGGAAGGGCCCGTGTGGGCCGACGCCTGGAGCCGGGCGGAGCAAGGCCCGCTCTTCGATTACAGCCAAAGCCCGCCGCCCGGAACGGTCATCGACGGCCCAGACGCCTGCGCAGCCGAAGGCGCTGACCCAGGCGAGACCTTCGCGGTGATCGCGGTGGATCGTAAGTCTACGGAATACCTGCGGCTGAGCAGGCAGGGACACCGGCGCGCTCTGTTCACCCACGGGGATGACGGAAAATCTGTCTGGCTCGCGCCCTAAGCGAAACCCTGGGGTCAGCGCCCGCCCTGCATTTTACTGCGCCCAAGCCGCCATTTTACGGGGCTGAGAGGTTGCATCTCTCGCAGAGCAGTGGCGTACAGGGGCCACCCTATGCGAAGCGGATGCCATGGCCGACGATACAACAACCAAGTTCACTGACCAGGAAGCCCTCGACTTCCACAGCAAGGGCAAGCCCGGAAAACTCGAGGTCACGCCGACCAAGCCGATGGCGACCCAGCGCGATCTTTCCCTCGCCTATTCGCCGGGCGTCGCCGTGCCTGTGCAGAAAATCGCCGAGGATCCCGACAGTGCCTATGACCTGACCGCGCGCGGGAACATGGTCGGGGTGATCTCCAACGGGACCGCGATCTTGGGGCTCGGCAACCTCGGCGCCCTGGCCTCGAAACCGGTGATGGAGGGGAAGTCCGTCCTGTTCAAACGGTTCGCCGACATCGACTCAATTGATCTTGAGGTGGACACGGAAGATCCCGATGCGTTCATCGACGCGGTGCGGCACCTGGGGCCGTCGTTTGGCGGCATCAATCTTGAGGACATCCAAGCGCCCGACAGTTTTTACATCGAGGAACGCCTCAAGGAGCTGATGGATATTCCGGTCTTCCACGATGACCAGCACGGTACCGCCATCATCGCGGCCGCAGGGCTCCTGAACGCGCTCGATATCAACGGCAAAAGCATCAAAGACGTGAAGGTCGCCGTATCGGGCGCAGGCTCTTCAGCGATTTCTGTTGTCAGCCTGTTCAAACTCCTCGGTGTACGTCAGGAAAATGTTCTGCTCACGGACCGCGGCGGTATACTTCGTCCGGGCCGCGAGAAGCCGATGAACCAATGGCAGTCGGCTCACGCGGTTGAAACGGACAAGACGACCCTGGCCGAGGCGATGGACGGCGCCGACGTCGCGATTGGTCTCTCTGTGGGCGGAGCCATTACGGCGGAGATGGTGCGATCGATGGCGCCTAATCCGATCATCTTTGCGATGGCCAATCCCACGCCGGAGATCACGCCGGAGCAAGTGGCCGAGGTGCGCGGCGATGCGATTATGGCGACCGGCCGCTCTGACTATCCCAACCAGGTGAACAACGTCCTCGGCTTCCCCTATATCTTCCGCGGTGCGTTGGATGTGCGTGCACGGACGATTAATGAGCAAATGAAAGCCGCGTGCGCGCGGGCGCTTGCCGCCCTGGCGCGGGAGGATGTGCCAGACGAGGTTGCTGACGCGTACGGAACGCGGCTGCAATACGGGCCGGGGTATATCATCCCGACGCCTTTCGATCCGCGGCTTATCTCGAAGATCCCACCAGCAGTCGCTGAGGCGGCGTGCGCGACCGGGGTCGCGCGGCGGCCGCTCGAGAATATTGATGGGTACGAGAACAAACTCGCGACCCGCCTTGATCCGTCTGCTGCGTTTTTGCAAAAAGTCTACTCCCGGGTCCGCGCCTCGGAGCCCAAAAAGCGCATCGTCTTTGCAGAGGGCGAAGAAGAGGCAGTGATCCGCGCCGCCTATAGTTTCCAGAGCCAGGGGCTCGGACAGGCGATCCTGATTGGCCGCGACAGTCAGGTGACACGGACGATCAGCAGGCTCGGCCTCAGCCCCAACCACGAAGTTGAAATCTGGAACGCAAAAGAATCGGCGAATACGAAGGCGTATACCGATTATCTCTATGCGAAGCTTCAACGCCGCGGCTATCTTGAACGCGATTGCCGCCGCTTGGTGAACCAAGACCGCAACACGTTTGGCGCCTGTATGCTGGCCAATGGGCACGCGGACGGTATGGTTACCGGCGTGACGCGTCACTATAACGTGGCGCTTCGCAACGTTCAGAACGCGCTAGACCCACGGCCGGGTGAGCGCGTTATTGGCATGTCGGCGATCTTATCCAAAGGTCGCACCGTGTTCATGGCCGACACGTCGATTACGGAACTTCCGACATCTGAGGAACTTGCGGGCATCGCGGTTCAGACGGCACACGCTGTGCGACAACTTGGCTTTGAGCCTAAGGTCGCTTTCATTTCTCACTCGAACTTCGGAAATCCCGATACGCAGAATATGCGACGGGTGGCCGATGCCGTTGCGTTGCTTGATCAGCGTACGGACATTGATTTTGAATATGAAGGCGAGATGACCCCGCGGATGGCACTGAACAGTCGGCTGCGTGATCTTTATCCGTTCAGCCGGCTCACGGGCGATGCGAATGTTCTGATCACACCCGGACTGCACTCGGGCGGGATTGCGTCCAAGCTGTTGGCCGAAATCGGCGGCGCGACGGTGATCGGTCCGGTGTTGATCGGCCTCTCGAAGCCCGTGCAGATCGTCCAAACCGGCGTCCAGGTGAACGATATCCTGACGCTAGCCGCGATGGCGGCTTATGAGCTGGATACTGAGCACCGCGAGTGGGCGGCCAGCGGACGGTCGGGTTAGTGGCGGCTGATAAAAAAGGCATGTTAAGCGCGGTTGCCGCGCGGAAAGAGAAAACGGCACGTTCGAACGTGCCGCTCACACAACCCATGTAATCAACTTCACAAGTTCGCTAGGCGCGACGCCAACGGACTATTGCGGGGCGCGTTTCGCCAAAATCCGCTGCAGCGTACGGCGATGCATGCCGAGCCGGCGGGCTGTTTCCGACACGTTGTGTCCGCATAATTCGTATACCCGTTGGATATGTTCCCAGCGGACACGGTCGGCGGACATCGGGTTTTCAGGCGGTTCCGGCAGCGCGCCCTTTTGGGCCAGGAGCGCCTTTAAAACATCGTCCGCATCCGCCGGTTTTGCCAGATAGTCGATGGCCCCTGCCTTCACGGCAGCGACCGCTGTGGTGATATTTCCGTACCCGGTGAGGATCACGGCGCGGGCGTTTTCCCGTTGATCTTGAAGGAAATTCACGACCTCGATGCCGTCACCATCGCCTAGACGGAGATCGACGACAGCAAACGCGGGAGCGTTGTCGCGGATCATCGTTTTCGCCTCGGCGACAGTTTCCGCGAGGGTCGGGACAAACCCACGCTTCTCCATCGCACGGCCAAGCCGTGTACGGAACGGTTGGTCATCATCGACGATCAAGCACGACGTATCTTCTGGGAGCGGAGCGTTAGCTTCAATCATGTTGCGTAGACTTCTTCCGGTTGAGCGCGCGGTGTACCCTGTGATGTGGGGTTTTGGATCAGTTCGGCCAGCGGCCAAGTGACGCCCACCCACGCGCCGGAGCGGTCATTGTGGTTCCCAAACGAGAGGACGCCGCCGGTCCGTTCCAGAAGTGTCTTGGCAATAAAGAACCCTAACCCCAGGCCGCCTTTGCCATTCGCCCGGCTCCCCGACCGCGGATAGGGCTCGCCAAGGCGGATCATGGTCTCACTCGGAATGCCGGGCCCATCGTCCGACACCGTGACCGTTAACACCTGGTCATCCCAGCTCGCCGAGAGCTCGACGACGTTATTGGCGTATTTCACTGCGTTCTCGATCAAGTTTCGCAGCCCGTAGATGGCCTCGGGGCGCCGCTCCATCTGGTCGGGCACCGCGCCGCTGTCGCTATCAAACCGGAAGGCGATCTGCTTGCCCGGTGTTTCAAGAAACGGGCGCGCCGCCTCGCGCAACAGCGTGTCGAGCGTGATCACATTATGGACCGCATCGCCGGCCTGCCCCGACTGAGACAGACGTTTCAGGATCTTTTGGCACCGTTTGGCTTGCGAAACGAGCAGCTCAGCATCTTCACGAAGCGGGCCCTCGGGTACTTCGCTCGCCATTTCGTGCGCGGTGACCTGGATCGTGCCCAGCGGCGTGCCAAGCTCGTGCGCCGCCGCGGCCGCTAAGCCATCAAGCGCGGACAACCGCTCCTCGCGGCTCAGCGCTGATTGCGTCGCCCCGAGCGCGGCCGTGAGCTTCCGATGCTCCGACGCCACCCGATAAGCATACGCGGACGTGAAGGCGACGCCGAGCATCAGGCCTGTCCAAATGCCCAGGTTATAGATCCGCGGCAGGCTGAAGCCCGCAGCCGTCGTCCATGGCAGCGGCTGGTGCTGCAATGCCAAAAACGTCAGCGACGCGATGACGATGCCGATCACCAAAGAGGCGCGGCGGAGCGGCAAGTTACTCGACGCCAACATCGCCTGCATAATCAGCCAGAGTGAAAAGGGATTGTTGATCCCGCCGGTGAGGAAGAGGATCGATGAGATTTGAAGGGTATCAAACGACAGGTAGCTGACGATCTCGCGTTCGCTGAGCGGCCGTGCTGGCGAGAAGGCGAACGTCGCGTAGAGGTTAACGCCTGCCCCCGCCGCGATTAACGCCAAGACTGGCCCAACCGGGAGCTCAAAGCCCAAAACGAACCGTACGGTCGCCAGGACAATCACCTGCCCGGCGACAGCGAACCAACGGAGGCTGGTCAGCGTTCCGAGCCTGAGGATTGACGGGCTGTCATACGAAAAAGAAGCCATGGGACTCACCTTGCCTACCGCCGTGTCCTATACATAGCGCATGTTGAAGACCATTCCGCTCCCGCTCACCTGTGTCGCACTTCTGTTCCTGGCCAGCTGCTCAAGCGACAGCCCCGCCCCCGGGGAGATCGAACTCAACGACTTCTTCGAAGCTGACTTTGAGCTAATCGATATGTACGGTGAGGCGGCGACTGATGAACGTTTCGCTGGCAAACCAATGCTGATCTACTATGGGTTTACAAGCTGCCCAGACGTGTGCCCAGCGTCGCTCAGCATCCTGGCTGCCACGTTGGAAGAACTGGGCCCGAGGGCAGACGATCTGCAGCCGCTGTTCATCTCCGTCGATCCGGAACGCGATACGCCGGAGCGACTGGCCGACCACCTCGCCTTTGAGCCGCGCATCCTCGGTCTCACAGGCTCGCCGGAAGCAACGCAAGCCGCGCAGGATAAGATGCGGGTCTTCGCCCAGAAGGTGGATCTGGGCGACAGCGCAGCGGGATATACCGTCGATCACCAGTCGATGTTCTTTTTGACGGACAAGCAGGGCACGCCCGTCCGCGCTTTCCGAGACACCACAGATCCCGAGACCTTGGCCGAACGCATTAAGATTTGGCTTTAGGAAAATTCAGCACATTTCATCCGTGAGTTGCGCTGAGCTCCGATCTGGTGTTGCATCGCAGCACGCTTGGGCAGAGGAGCGCGGCGATGATCTATTCAGCCTACGAGGCGGCGCATCAAATGATGGCGCCGGTCAGGCAAGCGGTCCGGGCCTCTGCGAGCCTCGTCGATAACCCGGCGAACGTATTTCGAGACACCTGGGCCAGTCGCGCGTTCGTCGCCGGTCACAACGTTTTTGAGATGGCCACCCGCCGGTACGCCAAGCCTGACTGGCGGCTCGATACCACGACCATCGATGGGGTGGAGGTTCCGGTCACAGTTGAGACTGTGCTGGAGAAACCGTTTGGTCGTCTGATCCGCTTCCGCCGTGATCCGGCTGCTCTTGCGCAGATTGCTGGATACGAGCCGCAGCCGCGGGTGCTGATCGTCGCGCCGATGTCGGGGCACTACGCGACGCTTCTGCGCGGCACTGTCGAGGCGATGCTCCCCGGTCACGAAGTGTTTATTACCGATTGGATCGATGCGCGGGATGTGCCGACCCTGTTCGGGCGCTTCGACCTTAATACGTACATTGACTATCTGATCGAGTTTTTGCGCATCATCGGTCCCGGCGCCCACGCGATGGCCGTCTGCCAGCCAGGCCCGCCGCTACTGGCCGCCTGCTCCGTGATGGCAGCCGAAGACGATCCGGCCCGCCCGCGCACGATGACCTTCATGGGTTCCCCGATCGACGCGCGGAAATCACCGACGGTGACAAACCTTCTGGCTGAGCAAAAAGCCTTTGAATGGTTTGAGGAAAACATGATCCAGACCGTGCCCGCGCCCTATGCCGGGTTCACGCGGCGGGTCTATCCGGGGTTCATTCAGCTCTACAGCTTCATGTCGATGAACATCGAGCGGCACGTCAACGCGTCGTTTGATTACTATGCGAACATTCTGCAGGGGGACGATCTTAGCGCCAAGAAGCACGAGGTCTTCTATGACGAGTATCTCGCCGTTTGCGACATGACGGCAGAGTTCTACCTGCAGACGATCCACGATGTCTTCCAAGAATATCTGCTGCCGCGCGGGCTTCTTACCCATCATGGGCGGGTCGTGGACCCCTCCGTGATCAGCGACATTGGCCTGATGACAGTGGAGGGTGAGCTCGACGACATTTCGGGCATTGGCCAGACCCAAGCGGCCCATGATCTGTGCACGGGCATTCCGGACAAGGATCAATTGGACTACATCCAAAAGGGTGCAGGGCACTACGGCGTTTTCAACGGCTCGAAGTGGCGGAAAGAGATCCAGCCCAAGCTCGCGACGTTTATCCGCGAGCGCTTTTACCCCGGCGAAGAGCGCGCGTTCCTTCGCGGGCATGGCCTGAAGGTCGTGGGCGGCAGCGAGAGCAGCGTCGCTTAGGCCCCCATCCACAGCCGAAATCTTTTGCTTCATTGGCGAGGCTCGGTAAAGCGGGGCCATGCCCGAGACCAAGCCCCTCGACGACAATAGCCGCCTCTACCTGGTGGACGGCTCCGCCTACATCTTCCGCGCCTTCCATGCGCTGCCGCCTCTCACCCGCAAGTCCGATGGCCTGCCGATTGGCGCGGTCTCTGGGTTCTGCAACATGCTGTGGAAGCTGCTGTCCGATGCGTCGAACGACGCGGTTGAGCATATCGGCACCCCGACGCACTTCGCAGTGATCTTCGATCACTCAAGCTACTCATTCCGGAATGATCTCTACCCGGACTATAAGGCTAACCGCGACGAACCGCCCGAAGACCTACGCCCGCAATTCTCGATCATACGCGACGCGACGCGTGCTTTTAGTCTTCCGTGTATTGAGGAAGAAGGGTTTGAGGCCGACGACCTCATCGCCACCTACGCGCGCCAAGCGGAAGCCAAGGGCGCCGAGGTGGTCATCGTCTCCTCCGACAAAGACCTCACCCAACTGGTCACCGACAAAGTCGTGATGTTCGACCCGATGAAGAACAAAGTGATCGATGCCGACGGGGTGATCGAAAAATTCGGTGTTGGCCCTGAGAAGATGATCGACCTGCAGGCGCTGATGGGCGACAGCACGGACAATGTTCCGGGTGTGCCGAGCATCGGGCCGAAGACCGCGGCGCAATTGCTTGAAGAGTTCGGAACGCTTGAAGAACTTCTTTCGCGTACGGATGAAATCAAGCAAAAGAAGCGCAAGCAAGTTCTCACCGATCACGCCGATGACGCGCGCCTGTCGAAAGAACTCGTCACGCTGAAGACCGACGTGACCGGCATTGATGAACCGGAGAGCTTTGGCCTTGCGCCATTTGATCACCAAACGCTGATCACGTTCCTTGAAGAGATGGAGTTCACCACCCTCACCCGCCGGATCCGTGAGGATGGCGGCATGGCTGAACCCGCAGCATCGCCCAAAGCTGCGGTGAATGCGGCGATTGATCCGTCCAAGTACAAAGCCATCTTCTCGATGGATGAGCTGCACGCTGTGATCGAGCGTGCACGGACGACTGGGCAGCTTGCGGTCGACACGGAAACCGACAGCCTCAATGCGATGCGGGCGCGCCTCGTTGGCATTTGCCTCGCGCCCGCGCCGGGCGAGGCGGTCTATATCCCCCTCCTCCACGGCGGCGATGGCCTGGACCTTGAGCAAGCCGACGACCGCCAGCAGCTCGATACTGCAGAGGTCCTCGAGGCGCTAGAGCCGGTGTTTAACGACCCATCTGTGATGAAAATCGGGCAGAACCTGAAGTATGACCTCGTCGTTCTCTCCCGGTACGGAGCAACGCTGTCGCCCGTCGATGACACGATGCTGATGTCCTACGTGCTGGAGTGCGGCGAGGGCGGGCACGGTATGGATGACCTGTCCGAACGTCACCTCGGCCACACATGCATTCCCTATACGGATGTTGTGGGCAAAGGGAAGAAACAAAAGACCTTCGACCAAATCCCCATCGACGATGCGACCAAGTACGCGGCGGAAGATGCCGATATCACCCTGCGCCTTGCCCAGACCCTGAAGGGCAAGCTGATTGGCGACAGTATGCTGACGGTTTACGAGAGGATCGAACGGCCCCTCGTCCCGGTTATCGCGAAGATGGAGCAAGAAGGGATCAAGGTCGACCAGGCGGAGCTCGCGCGGCTTTCGTCCGAATTCGCGCAGAAGATGGCCGCGTTTGAAGACGAAGCGATTGAGGCAGCAGGCGAAAGCTTCAACCTCGGCTCGCCCAAGCAAATCGGTGAGATCTTATTCGGTAAGCTTGGCTTGCCCGGCGGGAAGAAGACCAAGACAGGCGCCTGGGCGACCGGCGCCGAGATCCTCGATGAGCTCGCTGCCGAGGGGCACCCCGTGCCCAAGGCGATCCTTGGCTGGCGGCAGGTTTCAAAGCTGAAAAGCACGTATACAGATGCACTTGGCCAAGCCATTCACCCTGAGACGGGCCGTGTGCATACGAGTTTCTCTCTTGCCACGACGACAACGGGGCGCTTGTCGTCCAACGATCCGAACCTGCAGAACATCCCGATACGGACGGAGGAGGGTCGCAAGATCCGCCGCGCGTTCATCCCGGAAAAAGGCAACGTCATTGTCTCGGCCGACTATAGCCAGATTGAGCTGCGCTTGCTGGCGCATATCGGCGATGTGCCGGAGCTTAGACGCGCGTTCCAGGACGGTATCGACGTGCACGCGCTGACGGCATCAGAAGTGTTCGGTGTACCGCTTGATGAGGTGTCCAGCGACCTCCGGCGCTCGGCCAAGACGATCAATTTTGGCATCATCTATGGAATCTCCGCGTTCGGTCTATCGGCGCGGCTGGGGATCGAGCGGGGCCGGGCGAAGGACTATATCGACAGTTACTTCGCGAAGTTTCCCGGAATTCGTCGGTATATGGATGATACGGTGGCCCAAGCGCGAGAGGACGGCTTCACCGAAACCGTGTTCGGGCGCCGCTCGCACATCACCAACATCCGGGCCAAGCAGCCGAACATTCGCAGCTTCGCAGAGCGCCAGGCCATCAATGCACCGATCCAGGGAACAGCGGCCGACGTCGTCAAGCGGGCGATGGTCCGTGTGCCCCCTGCACTTCGTGAGGCGGGGCTCTCCGCGCGGATGCTGCTGCAAGTGCATGACGAACTGGTGCTGGAATGCCCAAAAGCGGAGGCGGACGAAACCTGCGCCGTCGTCAAACGGGTAATGGAGGCTGCCCACGAGCCAGTTGCCAGTCTGTCCGTACCCCTCGAAGTCGAGGCGAACGCGGCAGGCAATTGGGAGGAAGCGCACTAGGCCGCCCGGCGTCGCGCCCATTTCAAAGCGCCGCGAGAGGGTCTAGCGCCGAATGGTCACGGAGGTTGCCGCCGCAATGTCAGACTTGGTCAGCCGTTTTCTGAGTTTCCAAGAGCATATGGGCCGGGGCCTGGTGCGCTTGGTCTATTACGTCCTGGTTTTTCTTCTCGTGGTCACGACGCTTTACGAGATGACCACGTCGTTCGGTGCCATGACGGAGACGTTCTGGTCGAACATGTGGCGTGTCCTGGTCATCATCCCCTTGATGTTTTTCGTGAAGCTTTTGCTGCTGCGGCTTGCTGCCGAGCTGGTCTTGGCGGTTCAGTCGATCAACGAAAGCCTTCAAAGCGGCACGCCCCAGGGTGACGTGATGAGTTCAGGTCTGAACCTCGGCGGCCACAGTCCGGCTGCACCGGCGTCGGAGCACCCTGCCGATGCGCAGGCCGAAACGGCGCCCGAAGCCGACGCTGCGCCAGCGCCAACACAGGATGCTGACCAGCCGGAAGCAAACACCTGATTGCGGAAGCTAACTAACCCCAAGGTCCTGAGCGGGTCGGCTTTGGCCTAGAACCCCAAGGCGCGTTGTCGCTGGGGCGATCATCGCGTCGGTATCCACCACCCGGCGTCATTGCCTCAAGCCGGCGGATCCGTTCGTCCATGGGAGGGTGCGTTGCGAACAAGCCCGCCATTGACCGGCCGGAAAGCGGGTTGGCGATCATCATCTGACCTGATGCAGGCACGCGCTCAGCCGGCGGCATAGCGTGGCGCGCGATCCCGCCGCTGATTTTCGCGAGTGCGGAGGCGAGCCAATCGGGGCGACCGCAGATCTCGGCACCGCGTTTGTCCGCCTCGAATTCGCGGGTTCGGCTGATCGCCATCTGCACCAAGCTGGCGGCGAGCGGCGCGATGAGCATGACAATGATCAGGGCAAACGGATTGCTCCCTTCGCGGCGAGCACCGCCAAAGAAAAACGCAAACTGCGCCAGCGCCGAGATGGCGCCGGCGAGGGTTGCGGTCATCGTCATGGTCAGCGTATCGCGGTTCTGCACATGCGCCAGCTCGTGGGCCATGACGCCCATGACTTCTTCTTCAGTCAGGGTGTCGAGAAGACCGGTCGTGGCAGCAACGGCCGCATTTTCCGGGTTTCGGCCTGTCGCGAACGCGTTCGGCTGGGCCTGGTCAATGACGTAAACCCGGGGCGCGGGCATCTCCGCCCGGCTCGCTAACCCAGCGACGCCCTCCGCAAATCGGCGCAGGCGCGGATTGCTTTCCGACAGGGAAATCTCCCGGGCGTTGTACATGCGCAGGACGATTTTGTCGGCGTTCCAGAAGGCTATCAAATTCGATACGCCAGCGAAACCAAGCGCAAGCAGCATACCTCCTCGGCCTCCAATAAGGCCGCCGACCATACCAAACAAGGCGGTCATCGCCGCCATCAAAATGAAGGTTCGAAGTGTCGCGTTCATTTGCTCTTTTCGCTCTAAACGTGTGTTGTGAGCCCTCTTGTGTCTAACGTTTGCGAGAGTAGACATGGCGACGCAACACTGAGCGAAAAAGGGGGTGCGACCCGTTGAGTGAAGCCGAGACCAACGACGAGGCTACCGACCTTGAGGCCGATGAGCCTGTCCCGATGACGGAGGACGGCATCCCTCTTGTGGTTAATGGCCAGCCGCTGTCGGAGACTGCAATCCAAGCTCTCCGCGAGGCACGGGCCCGGCGTGCAGAAATCGATGCCCGCGCGAATGTGCCGAAAGAAATCGATGGCGGTAACCGAAAAGCGGAACCAACGCGCTACGGTGACTGGGAAAAAGATGGTCGCACCTATGACTTCAGTTGATCGCAACAAACTTTTTGCATTTTAAGCCGAGGTCGGCATGAACCGTTTACGATGGGAACTGCCCCGGGGGGCGGACAGTAGAGGCGAATGAGAACGATGACGAAATCTTGGAAGCTGCTCGGAGCATCCGCGCTGGCAGTGGCTTTGGTTGCTTGCGAAAGCGGCGAAGAGAAAGCCACCAAGTTCACGACCAACGCGCAGGAATACCTCGCGGAAGGTGAACTCGATCGTGCACGGATTCAGTTCCAGAACGCGCTCGAGAATGATCCGAACAACGCCGATGCCCTGCGCGGCGCTGCGGAGGTTGCCGAGCTTGAAGAGCGCTTTGGTGATCAGATGCGTCTTCTGCAGCGGCTGGCCAACGTTGAGCCCGACAACATGGTGGCGCTCGCGAAAAGTGCGCGGCTCAACCTTCTCGCGGGTCGGCCCGAACGGGCGCTCAACCGCGCAAGCCGAGTGCTCGAAAGAGAGCCGACCAACCTCGAAGCAATCACCGTAAAGGGCGCCGCCCAGGTGCTGCTGAACGATCTCGATGGCGCGAGCGAGACGCTGGAAGTTGGCCTGGCTCAAGACCCGAACAACTCCGAGGTCCGGAACCTCCTGGCCGCGCGATACGTGCGCGACGAAGACTATGCCAGCGCGACGACGCTGATTGAGGAAGGCCTCGCGACTGATCCAGACAACGAAGCGCTACTGGTGGTGCGGCTGCTTCTTTCCCAACGTCGTCAAGACGTTGACGGCATGGACGACACGCTTCAGCGCTTGGTCAATGTGAACCCGGACAACGGTTTCTACAAAGAGCGGTATGCGGAATTCCTTCTGCTCGCACGCCGTGACTTTGACCGTGCCCGTTCCCTTCTTCGCGAAGCACTCCCGACGCTGGAAGAAAAGGCGACGGCGGTTGGCCGGTACGTTGGCATCATCCGGAACCAAGAAGGGGCCGAGGCCGGCGAGAAAGCGCTCATCGAAATTATTGAGCAGTACCCCGACGATGAAACCCTGTTGTTCGCCCTCCCCTCTTATTTCTGCGAAGTCGGTGAAGACGAACGATGCATCAGTGAGCTGAAGAAACTCGAAGCCAGCGAGGAAGCCACGGTTCGCCACCAGGCGAAGGTGCAGCTTGGTGAACGTGTCTTTGCCGAGAGCGATTACGACGGTGCCCTCGTTTACGCTGAACAGGTTCTGAGCGAAGACGATTCCGAGCCCAACGCGCTGACCCTCAAAGGCAAAGTGCAGCTGGCGACTGACCAGCCGCAAATCGCGATTGAAACGCTGCGCAGTGCGTTGGCCCAGGAGCGGAATAAAGAGAGCGCGCAGATCCTCTTGGGCCTGGCCTACGAAGCGGACGGGCGGCCGGACTTTGGTATCTCGCAACTCCGCCAAGCTGTTGAGCAAGGGGGTCTGTCGACGTCCCTCTTCCAATCTCTGCGCGGTATGCTCGCGCGGAACGGGCAGCCCGACGCGGCCGCGGACCTGACACTGCAGTTCGCACAAACCACTGAAGCGACGCCACAAATCCAGCGTGAGAGCGCGGCTGTTCTCCTGGCTCAGGACCGTGCATCCGAGGCGGAAGTGGTGGCACGGAGCCTTCTGCGGCTCGATCCGTCCGACGAAGTGGCGCGCCGCATCCTCGCAACAGCGCAGCTGCAACAGTCTGCACCTGAAGATGCGATCGCATCGATCGACGCGATGAGCCCTGCCGGCCAGCTTGAGCTGTCGAGCGTTCAGATCAAGGCGCAAGCCCTCGGTCAGATGCAACGCGTCGATGAACTGCGGACGTTCCTGAGCGAAGCCGTGGAACGCGGCGAACGCCCCGAGTCGTTCGCGCTGCTCAACCAATTTGAACTTGGTCAGGGCAACCTGCAGCGGGCCGAAGAGGTTGTTGGCCAAGGCATCGAAGCCTTCCCAGGCAGCCAGGGGCTCTACCTCTCGCTCTACAACACACGCCTTGCCCGCGGGAACCGCGCGGGCGCGGAACAGGCGCTGCGTGACGGCATTGAGAATGCCGAGATCACCGGGAACCTGCGGATCTTGCTCGCCAACGAGTACCTCCAGCGCCAACAGCGCCGCGAAGCGAAAGACATTTTGCAGAGCCTCGCGGACGATAATCTTCTGAACGACCTCTCGGCCAACAACTTGGCAGCGTTGATGCTCGACCTCGGCGAGGATGAAGCTGAAGCGCTGGAAATCGCCCGACGGTTCGAAGGCACGCAGCAGCCGTTCTTTGCGGACACGCTAGCCTGGGCGTTCTATCGCAACGGCGACCTCGTCAGCGCCAAGCGGTACAGCGACATCGCGGCGCGCGCCGATACCCCCAACGCGGAGATCCTTTATCACCGTGGCGTGATTTCTGCAGCGGTGGGCGATATCGACGACGCACGCGAAGCCTTTAACCGTGCGCTTACCGCACCGGGTAAGACCGATCTGGTGAGCGACGAAATCATCAACAGGGCGTTGAGCGAGCTTTAAGCACGCCAGCGCCGGGGCCTTAACAAGCGGCGCCCCGGACGAGCAGGGAACAAGAAAAAGACCATGTACGAGAAGCACTTCGGACTGCGCCGCAAGCCCTTTGCCAGCCATCCCGAGCCGGACATGCTGTTTTGGTCCGACGGCCATAAAATGGCGCGGACCATGCTCGCCTACGGTCTGACGTCCGGCTTCGGGACGGTCGTCATCACCGGCGAAATCGGCGCGGGCAAGACCACCCTGCTCCAGGATCTCGCCCGGCGGCACCGGGACCAAAACCGCTACGGCGCTCTGACGGGCGACATCGGCTATGAGAACGATGTTGCCAATTGGCTTCTCTATGGTTTCGGTATCGAATCGAAGGCAACGACGGCCAGTCAGTCCCTTTTGCAGCTCGACAAGTTCCTTGCTTCAAATCGGAACAATGGCCGCAAAGCGGTCCTGTTCATCGACGAAGCACAGCTGATCGAACCGCGCTTGCTCGAGCGGGTCCGGGTGATGGCCGAGCGGCAATCGGGCGGGCAGCCTGTCATGCAGCTGGTCTTGTTCGGGCAGCCGGAACTCGGCTCGATCCTGAACATGCCGCAGCTGGCGCAATTCCGGCAGCGCGTGGTGGCGCACTACCACCTCCGCGGCTTCAACCGCGCCGAAGCAGGCGATTACATCTCGTCACGCATCGCCGCGGCGGGCGGGAGCCCTGACCTTTTCAGCGTCGATGCCGTCGACCGGATCCAAGACGCCGCGAACGGCATTCCGCGTCAGATCAACATCCTTGCGGATACCGGCCTCGTCTATGCATTCGCGGCCGATGAAACAGGCGTCAGCGAGGCGACCATCCAGCGGGTTCTTAAAGATCGCGAGCAGCACGGCATTTTGAAAACGGACCAGCCGTCCGCCTTCTAGGCCGCTACTCAGCGGGAGCGTCGCCGCCGCTGATTTGCTTCCAAATCGCGTTGTCCATTTCAGCGATAAATGCGGCGTGCGCCTCTTTTTCCTCTGCCGTCAAAAGTGACGGCAACGGCGTAGGGCGCTGTCGCGTTTTTACACGCTTTCCGTCTGACCCACCCTCGCCAGCCAGTGGACGATCGAACGACAACCCGCCTTGCGCGCCGCCGGTGAGCTCAATGTAGACCCGCGCCAAAAGTTGCGAATCGAGCAACGCGCCATGTCCTTGGGCCTCGCGCTCAGCGCGGCTCACGCCAAACCGCGTGCACAGTGCGTCCAGGGACACCGGGGATCCGGGGAATTTTCGCCGGGCCAGAGGGACCGTGTCGGTCACCCGGTTGGTCAAGGTCGGTAGACCGGCGCGCTCCAGCTCAGCGTTGATGAACCCGACATCGAACGGCGCGTTGTGCGCGATCAGCTCAGCACCTTCGACGAACTTCAAAAACGCCGGACCGATCCGCTCATCGGCAAAGAGCGGTTTATCGGCGAGCATCTCTGTCGATATCCGATGGACGCGATACGCTTCCTCGGGAACGTCACGCTCTGGATTGATGTACTCGTGGAAGGCGTTGCCCGTGAGGGTGCCTTCGACCATCTCGACCGCGCCAATTTCGATAACCCGGTCACCGTTTTGGGGTGAAAGACCTGTCGTTTCGGTATCAAAAATAACCTTGCGTCGCATGGCTGAACATCACACCAGTTTGCTCGCGCCGGGAAGCCCATGCTTTTCCCGAATGCGCGCTAAGACGGCCGTCACCTCCGCCCGCGCCGCGTCAATCCCGCGGTCGGTGTGGATGACGAAATCGGCCAGCGCTAAGCGGTCTTCTTCCGAAGCTTGGCGCGCGAGGATGGAGTCGAGCTTGTCGGCGGACATCCCTGGCCGCTCGAGTACCCGGGCGCGGCGAATATCTTCGCTGGCGGTCACCACGACAATTTCGGTGAAAAGACCGGCCATGCCGCCCTCGGCGAGGAGTGGGATATCGAGCAAGACGATAGGCGTGCCGAGTTCTGTCGTCTTCGCCAAAAACCGCATTTGGTCGGCACGCACCAGGGGATGGACGATTTCTTCGAGCTGTTGGAGGAGGCCTGGGTCGCCAAGAGCCTTCTGCGCAAGCTTTGAACGGTCGACACCGCCGTCTTCGTGGGCGACGTCGGGGAATTGGGCGAGGACCGCCTTGGCCCCCTCCCCGCCGGGCGCGTACAGCCGGTGGACTGCAGCGTCAGCATCCCAGACCGGCACACCCTGCTCCGCGAAGAGCTTCGCGGTGGTGCTTTTGCCCATCCCAATGGAGCCGGTCAGCCCGATCGTGATCATCCGCATACCTCTTCGAGGCTTCGGAGCATCGCGTCAACATCTGATATTTCAACGCCGGTATAGGCTTTGAACGACGGGACCGCCTGATAGACCAGCATCGATAGTCCGCCTACGGCACGAAGGCCTCTGGCCTTTGCGGCTTTCAGAAATTCAGTCTCTAGCGGCGTGTAAACAATGTCGTAGACCTCGGCCTGTTGCGGCAATGGCGCGAGGTCGATTTCGAGCCGCGGCTGCCCGGTCATACCCAAGCTCGTCGTGTTGATTAAAAAGTCTGTGTTCTGAAGGAGATCGGGAAGTGCATCCCAGGTATAGGCCTGTGTCTTTGCATCGGCACGCTCGGACAGCGCCCCTGCTTTTGACAAGGTCCGATTGACGATGGAGACTTCTCCGCACGAGCTCAGGGCAGCGATGATTGCCCCCGCTGCACCACCTGCACCCAACACGACAGCGCGGTTCGTCTTTGTAGGGATCGATTGCAAGCAAGATCGGAATCCTGCGACATCCGTGTTGTCTGCAATGATCTTACCTTCTGAAAAGACAAGCAGATTTGCTGCACCGACTCTTTCAGCTTCAGGATTGCGATAATCGGCAATCTCGTACGCAGCCGTTTTATGGGGTATCGTGACGTTCACACCGCGCCAGCCGTCGCGTGCGAGCTGACGGACCGTCGTTTCGAAGTTCTCGGGCACGACGTCGACGGCTTCGTATTGGCCGGCAATCCCAACATCCGCGAACCACGTGTTATAAATCTTTGGACTGAGGGAATGGCTGATCGGGTGCCCGACAACACCTGTGCGGATTACCAAGGGAGGGCTCCTTCGCGGCGGAGGACGTCCATCACCGGGAAAAGGGGCAGGCCGAGGATTGCAAAGAAATCGCCTTCTACTTTTGAGAAAATACGTGGGCCCAATCCCTCAAGGGCATACCCGCCGACGGTGCCCAGAGCAATATCGTCCGTAAGCGCATCAACATAGGTATTGATCGCGTCGTCGGTGAGCGCCCGCATGGTCAGCGTCGACGTCTCTTGGATCGCCGCGAGGATTTCGCCGTCGCGCACCAGAACAACACCGCCGCGCAAGTGGTGGGGCAGGGCGCTCATCATCCGTAGGCGGTCTTTGAGCTCTTCCCGGCTCTTCGGTTTATCGAATGGGCGCCCATCAAATTCCATCACCTGGTCCGCACCAATGACGATCGCCCCCGACGCAGAGATCGACAGCGCCTTTTCCCGAGCGAGGGCGAGGGCCAGTTCTGACGGCGTGAGGTCACTGAAGGTCGGCTTGAGCGCATCTTCGTCAACGTTCGGACGCTGCACCGTGAAGGGTATGCCCGCGCCCGTGAGGATCGCGCGACGCGATGCGCTCCCGGACGCCAGAATAATGTCAGTCATCCTTCGCCTCCGCGCCGGATCGACATTTGCGTGAGGATCTTCGCGGCGGTTTCCTCGACCGAGCGCTTGGTCACATCGATCACCGGCCAGCCGTTTTTGACGAAGTAGCGCTTCGCTTTGGTCACTTCTTCGCGGACTTTTGTCATGTCGGTATAGTTCTGGGCCCGATCTTCAGAACCAAGGCCCGCGAGGCGGGTGCTCCTGATTTGGCTGAGCCGGTCGGGGCTGGCGGTAAGGCCGACCACCAGAGGCTTGCGTAAACTGGCCAATTCTGGGGGCGGATCGACGCCGGGAACCAATGGGACGTTCGCTGCTTTGATGCCTTTGTTGGCAAGGTACATACATGTTGGCGTTTTCGACGTCCGGCTCACGCCCACAAGGACGACGTCGGCTGCTTCAAGGTCCCAGGAGAGCTGGCCGTCATCGTGGGCGAGGGTGAAATCAATCGCTCCAATGCGGCGGAAGTAATCCTCGTCGAGGTCATGCTGACGGCCAGCCTGGGTCGTCTGTTCGAGGCCAAGATACTCGGCGAACGCGTTGAGAATGGGATCCAAGCAAGAGATCGCCGGCACCTGGAGTTCTGCGCATTTCACCTCAAGGCGTCGCCGCATGGAGCGGTCGACGACGGTGTACATGACAAGGCCTGGTGCCTGCTCGATCCGCGCCAGGACCTTATCAAGTTGCGTATGGTTTCGGACGAGCGAGGCGACATGTTCGAGAGGTTTCGCCGTTGGGAAGCGGGCCGCGACGGATTTCAGAAGCGTGCTCAACGTCTCCCCCGTGGAATCCGAAACCAAGTGAACGTGGAAATACGTCTGGCGCCCAGTGGTGGGGTGCGGTGCGCTTTCGGTCGGATCCATGCGTTTACCACCTGTTAAGAACTTATGGCGTAGGGCTTTTAGATTGCGTTGTGTCCGCGGTCATCCATATCTCCCCCACAATTTGCCCATACCGCCTGCGGAATTCGTTTTCCGGATGGCCGGGGGATGACTGCCGTAGAAACGAGTCGAAAATTTCTGCTTGCCTCTGAGCCTCCGCGACCAATCCTTCTGGATATCGTCATCCCCATGGGATGGGGTTCATGTGCATTTTGTGCGTAAGTGGTCCTACCGGGTGTTACCCACAGTTTCCCCCAGCTTAGGACTCGGAGTCAGATTTGGATTCTTTGATGGTTGAGAGTGCCCCAGCTTTTCTGCGTGTCCTTCGAGGAGAAGCGTTAGCGCCTCCGCCCATGTGGTTCATGCGCCAGGCAGGGCGCTACCTGAAAGAATACCGGGATATCCGGGCAAAGCAGCCGAGTTTTATCGACTTTTGCCTCCACCCCGAAGATGCCTGTGAAGTCACACTGCAGCCCATACGGCGGTATGATCTCGATGCTGCGATCTTGTTCGCGGACATCCTCCTCATTCCCTATGGCCTTGGACAGGACGTACGCTTCGAAAAAGGGGAGGGGCCCAAGCTCTCACCACTTCTCGACGATGGCTTGATGCGGCGCCTCGATCCCGATCGGGCGAGCAAGGTGCTGGCACCCGTGATGGAGAGCGTTGCGCGCATCCGAGAGGGCCTACCGGCTGATAAAGCGCTGATCGGCTTTGCCGGAGCGCCCTGGACAGTCGCGACGTACATGATCAACGGGCAGGGGACGAAGGACCCATCCACGGCGCGGATGCTTGCCTTTGAGAAGCCGGCGCAGGTCAAGGATCTGATGGGCGTTTTGGTCGAATCCACCGCGCAGTATCTCATTTCGCAAGCGAAAGCAGGCGCAGACGCGTTGAAGCTTTTCGACAGCTGGGCAGCCGGGCTTTCGGAGGACCTCTTCGTCGACCTGTGCCTCAATCCGAACAAAGAGATCGCACGACGGGTGCGCGAGGAAACCGACGTTCCGATCATCTATTTCCCCAAGGGTTCTGGCGCGTTGTATGAACGCGTGGCGCGGGAAGGGGGCTTTGACGGCCTCGCGATGGACACGCAGATGCCGATGAGATGGGCTCGAGAGACGCTGAGCCCCCACGCGACCCTGCAGGGCGGGCTCGATCCTTTGCTGGTGGTGCAAGGCGGCAAGCCGATGCTGAGAGCGGCTGAGCATTTGCTCGAAACGTTTGATGGTGCGCCTTATATCTTTAATCTCGGGCATGGTTTCGTTCCCGAAACGCCGCCAGAGCATGTCGCTGAGCTGGTGAAGTTCGTCCGCGAGCGCTAAGCGGCTGCCGATGGGCTTCCTCGCTGAGTACTACAACTGGATTAAGGCACTCCACGTGGTTGCCTTCGTCGCGTGGATGGCGGGCATGTTCTACCTGCCTCGGATTTTCGTCTACCACCACCAAGCGACGCCAGGCGGTGAGGCCGCGGGTCTGTTCACGACCATGGAAGACAAACTCCTCCGGCTGATCATGACGCCGTCGATGATCGCCACCTGGATCTTTGGGTTGTTGATGATCGCGCTGCAGCCATCCTTTGGGAACGACGGTTGGTTCGTCATCAAGTTTCTGTCTGTCATTGGTATGAGCGGGCTGCACGGATTCTACGCAGCATCCGCTCGGAAGTTTGCCGGCGGCCATCTGCCACGAACAGAGAAATTCTGGCGTATGATCAACGAAGTACCGGTGGTTCTCCTCGTCATCATCGCCTTTATGGTGGTGCTCAAGCCCCTCGCGAACTAACTCCTTTTCGCGAGCAGCGCCGCAAGTGCGCGGCCGGCGTTGCGTTCTCTCGAGTGTCTGCTGGAGGAGCCTATGATCATCGCCGAAAGGCCGGAATTTCAACAAAAGGCCAAAGCGCTGACTTTCCCCGAAAGCACCTCGGTGTCCGAAGCGGTGAAGACTATGGCGCAAAAGAACTTCGGCGCCATCGCGGTGACAAACGCCGAGGGGAAACTCGCCGGGATTTTCTCCGAGCGCGATTTGATGCGCCGCGTCGTGGCGGAGGACCTCAATCCAAGGGACACGACGCTTTCTGCGGTGATGACATCCGAAGTCCGGGTCGCGAAATCGACAGACAATCTGATCGATTGGCTGCGCATCATGTCGAACGAGCGGTTTCGGCACTTGCCTGTCGAGAATGCTGAGAGTGGCGATATCGTGATGATGAGTCAGGGCGATTTTGTCAGTTATACCTGGCCAGAATTGCTGTCGCGCGTGGGGGAGCAAACCCGCGCGTCGCTGGGTGAGCGGTTCTACCCGATCTTCATCGGCACGGCGCTGATTGCTTTTGCGTTTGGCGTTGTTGTTCTCACGTAGGCTGGGTCCGCGGAGAGGTAGGGCTTCGATCAAGACATAATTGACGGCGCGTTGGTTCGGCACTAACTGACCGAATGCGCGGCGGTCCTCGCCGTTTGTTTCCCACGAATTTTGGAATGCTGCGCCCGCAGCACCACGGAATCTTATGCTGCCAGAACGCATTACCCTTGACGAGCTCAAGGAGAAAACCCCGCAAGACCTTGTCAGCTTTGCCGAAACGGTCGGCGTCGAGAATGCCTCCGCCCTGCGAAAGCAAGATCTCCTGTTTGGTATTCTCCGCGAGCTTGCCGACGAGGAAGTCGAGATTAAAGGCTCGGGTGTTCTGGAAATCTTGCCCGACGGCTTTGGTTTCTTGCGCTCCGCTGATGCGAACTACCTCGCCGGTCCTGATGACATTTACGTCAGCCCGCAGATGATCCGGAAGCATACCCTAAAAACCGGAGACACAGTCTTTGGTGAAATTCGGTCGCCCAAAGAAGGCGAACGGTACTTCGCGCTGACAAGCCTCGATGAGATCAATTTCGAGGAGCCGGAGAAAGCGCGTCTCAAGGTCCACTTCGACAACCTCACGCCGCTTTACCCCGATGAACGCCTGCGCATGGAGGTGATTTCGAAGGAGACGCTCAACGGGAAAGACAAGAAGGACTTGTCCCACCGCGTCATCGATATCGTTGCGCCAATCGGGAAGGGACAACGGTCTTTGATCGTGGCGCCGCCGCGTACTGGTAAAACCGTCCTCCTGCAGAACATTGCGCACGCCATAACAAGCAATCACCCCGAGTGTTATCTCATCGTGTTGCTGATCGATGAGCGCCCGGAGGAAGTCACCGACATGCAGCGTTCCGTACGCGGAGAGGTGGTCTCGTCTACATTCGATGAACCCGCGACACGGCACGTGCAAGTGTCAGAAATGGTTATTGAAAAAGCAAAACGCCTCGTCGAACACGGGCGCGATGTCGTGATCCTTTTGGACTCCATCACCCGTCTGGGCCGAGCCTACAACGCAACGGTCCCAAGCTCGGGCAAAGTCCTCACGGGCGGCGTCGATGCGAACGCACTGCAGCGTCCCAAACGGTTCTTCGGCGCAGCGCGAAACATCGAAGAAGGCGGTTCACTGACCATTATCGCAACAGCGCTCATCGATACTGGCTCGCGCATGGATGAAGTTGTCTTCGAAGAGTTTAAAGGCACGGGTAACTCGGAAATCGTCCTTGACCGGAAGGTTGCTGATAAACGCGTCTTCCCGGCGATTGATATCGCGAAGTCGGGTACACGGAATGAAGACCGCTTGATCGAGAAAGATGAGCTCGCCAAAATCTTTGTGCTGCGTAGGATTTTGTCGCCGATGAACCCGCAAGATTCGATCGACTTCTTGTTGGAAAAACTTCGCCAGGTGAAATCGAACCAAGATTTCTTCGATTCGATGAACACCTAACAGCGGCTCAGCTCGCTTGACAGGAACTGGGTGAGAGGGTCTGCAAACGTATGAAAATCACGATCGATATCGATTGCACACCTGAGGAAGCACGCACATTTTTCGGTCTACCCGACGTCACGGGCGTCAATGCCGTGGTCACGGATGCACTGAAATCGCGCATGCAGGACAACATTGATACGTTGTCGGATCCCGTGAAGTTCTGGGAGCGTGCGGTCCTCAGCTCCGGGCAATCGCTTGAGGCCCTGCAGGCGGCGTTTGCACAAGCCAACAAAACAACAGGTCGGGATTGAGCCAATCGACGATTTTTGCCCGCGCGTCCGGCGGTGGCCGGGCCGGTGTCGCCGTCTTTCGGATCTCTGGACCAATGGCAAGGCATGCCCTTGTTCAGCTGACGGGTAAGTCCTGTCGACCGCGCTATGCCGAGCGGGTGAGGGTGGCAGCACCGGACGGCGCTTACATCGACGATGGTCTTGCGCTTCTTTTTCCCGGTCCCGCAAGTTTCACAGGCGACGATGTTGTCGAGCTTCAACTTCATGGGTCGTATGCCGTGGAGCAGCGGCTCTACGCTGCTCTCCAAGATTTAGGATGCCATCTCGCTGAGCCCGGCGCCTTCACGTTGCGTGCGTTTGCCAACGGAAAACTTGATCTCACCCAGGCCGAGGGTCTGGCTGCTCTTCTTGAGGCTGAAACGGCACTCCAGCATCGCCAAGCTGTGGACCAATTGCGCGGTGGGCTTCGCCAGAAGGCCGAGGCATGGCGCCGCGAATTAACGTCAGCAATGGCTGCGCTCGACGCTGCAGTTGATTTTCCTGACGAGGAGGATGTCGACGAGGTGATAGCGGAGCGCGCCGCCCCGATCGTCGGGGACCTCTCACAGTCAATTTCTACAATCCTCGCGGGGACGGTGAAGGCGCGCCGTATTTTGGATGGCGTCACGCTTGCGCTTATCGGTCCACCGAATGCGGGGAAGTCGAGCCTTTTCAACAGGCTGGTGGACGAGGAGCGAGCAATCGTATCCGAGACTGCCGGAACGACACGCGACGTGGTTTCAGCCACCATCGACTTTTTTGGGCACCGTTTGACGCTCAAGGACACAGCAGGAATTCGGTCCGAGACGCCTTCAGCGATCGAAGCGGAGGGGATTGAGCGTGCTCGCGCCGCGGGAGAGGGCGCTGACTTGCGCCTGCTGTGCTGGCCGTCGGGCCCGCTCCCTATGCCAACCTGGATGGAGGACTTGGCAAGGGAAGGCGATATCGAAGTTCGTACACAAGCTGATCGCATTTCCATGCCATCGCGCGCACACGTTCAGGTATCTATCCACGATCCAAGCTCAGTGATGTCTCTCCAGGACGTAATTCGCAAACGCTTAGACGCTTTGGCTTCGCCGGGTCTGGCCCCAACAGCGCGGCAACAGGACGAGCTTCAGGCGGCCGAGAGAGCTTTGGAAGATTTTTCGGTTGCGGCGGAGCGTGCACCTGAGGCCGGTGCAGAGGCGCTGCGCCTTGCCGCGCGGGCTCTTGAGCGTCTTACAGGCCGCATTGCACCCGACGATGTTTTGGACGATATCTTCAGCTCGTTTTGCATTGGGAAATAGGTGTTTCACGTGAAACACAATGAAGACTTCGACGTCATCGTTATAGGCGGTGGCCACGCGGGAAGCGAGGCGGCTGCTGCGGCTGCAAGGATGGGCGCCCACACGGCGCTCGTTACCCATAGCGCGTCAACAGTCGGCGAGATGTCCTGCAATCCCGCGATCGGCGGGGTCGGAAAGGGACACCTCGTGCGCGAGATTGATGCACTCGACGGGATTATGGCCCGCGCGATTGATCGCTCGGGTATTCAGTTTCGGATGCTCAATGCGTCAAAGGGGCCGGCAGTGCGGGGGCCGCGGGCCCAGGCCGACCGAAGCCTCTATCGGCAGGCAATCCAAGACATTCTCTCCAGCCAAGCGGGGCTGACGATAATCGAAGCCAGCGTCGATGATATCATTGTTGATGCTGGACGTTGTCGGGGCGTGGTTTTGTCAGACGGCAGAAAGCTAAGGGCACGCTCCACCGTCTTGACCTCGGGTACCTTTCTTCGCGGTGTCATTCACCGTGGAGACGATCGAACTCCAGCAGGGCGGGCGGGCGAGCGCCCGGCCAACGCGCTTGGTGAGCGGCTCGAGGCTCTCGGCCTGCCTTTGGGTCGTCTGAAGACAGGTACGCCGCCGCGTTTGGATGGGAGAACGATCAATTGGGACGTCTTGAGGCGCCAAGATGCTGATGAGCGCCCGATACCATTTTCGTTTCTGACTTCAGAGATTGATGTGCCGCAGATTGCTTGCGGCATAACCGAAACCACCCCTCAAACCCATGAGATCATTCGGTCCAACCTTCACCGAACTGCGACGTTCAGCGGTGGAATTGCGGGGAAGGGGCCTCGCTATTGCCCGTCGATTGAGGACAAGGTCACCCGCTTTGCGGATAAGCCAAGTCACCAACTTTTCCTTGAGCCGGAAGGCCTAAATGATGACACGGTGTACCCAAACGGTATTTCAAATGCGCTTCCTGATGATGTCCAAGATACGTTTCTAGCGACGATACCCGGTTTGGAGGACGCGAGGATCCTCCAATATGGCTATGCAATCGAGTATGATTATGTAGATCCCCGGTCGCTTTCGCGTGCGCTGGAGTTGCGTTCGCTACCTGGGCTGTTCCTGGCGGGCCAGATCAATGGAACGACGGGGTACGAAGAGGCGGCGGCGCAGGGGCTCATGGCCGGGGTCAATGCCGCTCTTCAGGATGGAGATACGGCGTTCACTGTTGACCGGTCAGAGGGCTACATAGGCGTCATGATTGATGACTTGGTAACGCGGGGTGTCTCTGAGCCGTACCGCATGTTCACGTCTCGGGCCGAGTATCGCCTTACGCTTAGATCGGACAATGCCGATGACCGGCTTACACCGAAGGGTATTGCTTTTGGTTTGGTCGCAGAGAACCGGGCAGAGATGTTTCACGTGAAACATCAGGCGTGGAAAGAACTTCACCACTGGGCTACGACAACGACTGTGACGCCCAATAAGGCAACGGAGTTGGGGTTTTCGGTGAAGCTCGATGGGCGACCGCGCTCAATTTTAGATCTTCTGTCGCTTCCGTCCGTTGAGCTGACTGGGCTTGCAAAGCACTTCCCTGAGCTCTCTGGTCTGTGCCCAGATCATGCGGCAAAGCTCGAGGCAGATGCGACATATGCTGGTTTTCTAGAGCGTCAGAACGCTGATATTGCTGCGTTCAAGCGTGAGGAGGCCCTCGAAATCCCACCAGGGTTCTCTTTCACGGAGATCAGTGGCCTTTCGAACGAGGTCGCCGAGCGGTTGACGGCTTCGCGTCCCGAAAACTTAGGACAAGCCGCTCGTGTTGAGGGGATGACCCCGGCAGCGCTGTCACTCCTTCTGGTTTATTTGAAGAAGATTGAGCGTGCAGCCTAGTACCCCCGAGGCATTTTTTGGGACGGTCAAAGCTTCAGCTTATGAGCGCAACGCGTTTTGTCAGTTTGATACTCTGCTTGCTGAGACCCAAGCACACACGAATCTCGTGGCGCGATCCACCTGGGACGGCCGTTGGATCCGGCACTATCTCGACTCAACGCAATTGCTCGACTTTATTCCGCGAAAATCTTGTGCAGTTCTCGATATCGGGTCCGGGGGCGGGTTTCCGGCGATCCCGTTGGCCATTTTAGCGAAAACGCGACTACCCGACGTAACTGTCACCCTCTGCGAAAGCATCTCCAAAAAGGCAGTTTTTCTCGAACGCGTCGTGAGGCTTGCGGACCTATCCAACTGCACGGTTCTCCATGGGCGCGTATCCGAAGTAGCAAAACGGCGTCACTTCAATGTTGTGACGGCCCGAGCTGTCACCGCGCTGCCGAAGCTGATTGAGTTGGCCCTACCGCACTTGGGCGAGGACGGTTATTTGCTGTTTCCGAAAGGGAAACGTGCAGAAGTCGAGGTGGACGAAGCACGGAAACGATGGTCTTTTGATCTCGAGAGTAGGAAAAGTATTACAGATCCCGAAGCATCACTCTTGCTGCTTCGCGGAATCGCGAGGAAACGATGAACCGCCCTAGGGTATTAGCCATTGCAAACCAAAAGGGCGGCGTCGGAAAAACCACGACGGCAATAAATCTGTCGACGGCGTTAGCGGCAGTTGGCGAGCGCGTTGCGCTGATCGATCTCGACCCTCAGGGAAACGCCTCCACCGGCCTAGGCGTCGGTATGGCCGAGCGCGGGGGCACGACCTATGATGTGCTTGTAGGCCAAGCCGCTCTCAACGAGGTTTTGCTTGAAACATCGGTTCCAAGACTGCTGGTAGCGCCGGCTGGTATGGCCTTGGCTGGGGCGGAGATTGAGCTCATCGAAGACCCGCAGCGGCATTTCAAATTGAAGGACGCCATTGATGCACTCAATGCAACGCAAGCGGGGCTGTCCTACATTGTTATCGACTGTCCGCCGTCGCTTGGGCTGCTGACCGTGGGCGCGATGACTGCGGCGGATGCGGTTATGATTCCGCTGCAGTGCGAATTTTTTGCCCTCGAAGGCCTGACGCAAATTATGCGGACGATTGAGACCGTCAAAGGACGCCTCAACCCGTCTCTCGAACTGCAGGGTGTCGTACTGACGATGTATGACAAGCGCAACAACCTCAGCGCAGACGTTGAAGCTGACGTTCGCGCTCACCTTGGCGAGAAAGTTTATCGGACGGCGATTCCCCGCAATGTGCGGATTTCCGAAGCGCCCTCCCACGGGAAGCCGGCGCTTCTTTATGATCTCCGTTGTCCCGGAAGCCAGGCGTATGTGCGGTTGGCGAGTGAAGTGATCGGTCGCGAGAGGGCTGCTTAAGATGGCGAAGAAGGGACTGGGCCGCGGGCTTGAGGCGATCCTCGGTGATGCGCCGATCAGCGAGCCGCCGTCGGGCGTTCGCGAGGTGCCGACTTCCGATATTGCTCCGGATAAGGATCAACCGCGAAAGGCGTTCGACGCAGGCGAGCTTGATGCGTTAGCGGCGTCGATTTCAGCGCGGGGCGTCTTGCAGCCGATCCTCGTCAGGCCCGATGGGCCTTCTGGCCGGTACACTATTATTGCCGGAGAGCGGCGCTGGCGGGCGGCGCAAAAAGCGGGCCTCCATAAAGTTCCTGTACTGATTAAAGAGGTGGAGCCCGGCGTCTCCGCGGAGATGGCCCTGATTGAAAACGTTCAGCGCGTCGATCTCAACCCGATGGAAGAGGCTGATGCGTATCAGCGGCTAAAGGACGTCCACGGACGAACGCAGACTGATATTGCCGAGGCGGTGGGCAAGAGCCGCAGTCATGTGGCGAATATGATGCGCCTTACCGCGCTTCCGCCCGACGTTCGCGGCATGGTCATGGGTGGTGAATTATCCATGGGCCACGCGCGCGCTCTTCTTGGTGCTGACGATCCGGTTGCATTGGCCAAGCAAGTCATCCGAGAGGACCTCTCTGTCCGCGCCACTGAAAAGTTGGTATCCGAGCCGTCGTCGTCTGTTGAAAGCGTTGCCAAAGCGGTCGAACGCGCCACGAAGGACGCTGATACGCGCGCCCTCGAGCAAGATCTTCGGGAAACGCTCGGTATTGATGTTGATATCGTCCGTAAAGGGAAGAGTGGCGCTGGGCGCGTTGTGTTAACCTACCAAAACTTGGATCAGCTCGACGAAATCTGCCGAAAGCTGATGGGTTCGACGATCTAGATGTTGTTTACGTCGGACAATTGGGGCGGCGTCCACCCGAAAATCCTGGAGGCTGTTGTTGCCGCGGGTGACGGATTTGCACCCGCCTATGGTAATGATCCGCGCACAGAGCATGTGCGTCAACGTTTCGCCGAAGTGTTTGAGTGTGAGGTCGCACTGGCCTTTGTTCCCACGGGCTCAGCGGCAAATGGAATAGCGCTCAGCATGCTGACGCCGCCTTATGGCGCTGTGGTTTGCCACGAGCACGCCCACGTTTTGATCGATGAGTGCGGAGCGCCAGAATTTTATACGGGCGGCGCAAAGCTACTCCCAGCCGCTGGCCCGTTTGGAAAGATCACACCGGAAAGCTTGCGCGCTGCGATGGCGCCTTACGTCCCGCTCGTCGCGCACCGTGTGAAGCCGTCCGTACTCAGTCTTACTCAAGCGACCGAGTGGGGAACGGTGTATACGGCCGATGAGATCAGTGAACTGACGGAGTGCGCGCGAGGGTTCGGGCTGTCGGCGCACATGGATGGTGCGCGGTTTGCCGGTGCGGTCAACGCGACCGGTGCAACGCCGGCTGAGCTGACCTGGAAGGCTGGGGTCGATATCTTGTCGCTTGGGGCAACGAAGAACGGCTGCCTTGCGGCGGAAGCGGTTGTTCTCTTTGACAAAAGCCGGTCTGAGGAATTGACCTATCGCTGTAAGCGAGCAGGGCTTGGAACATCGAAGCAGCGGTTTTTCTCAGCGCAATGGGGCCCTTATTTCGACGGCGACCTGTGGCTTGAACTCGCGACGCAGGCAGCGGACGCCTGTCAAAGCTTAGCCCGAGTTCTGGCAAGAGACGCGACCATTTCGGTACTGACGGAACCTCAAATTAACGAGCTGTTTGTGCGTATGCCAACGGAAACAGCCGAGCGCCTGCGCGACGCGGGAGCGCAGTTTTACGACTGGGTTCAGCCGAACGACACATTTGCCGGCGAGGCGCGCCGTTTTGTGACCAGCTGGGAAACGACTGAGGACCAGATCCAAGCCTTAGCCGACGTGCTGTAGCTTACCATCCGTAGACGTCCTTTGCGACTTCGTAGGTCCCGGCATAGGCCGTCACGGTATCGGAGATCGGGTCGGAATATCCGCCGCCAATGGCCATTGACACAGGTATTCCGCGTGCCTTGCAATTCTCCAGAACCAGCGTGTCGCGGGCGCGTAATCCTTCAAACGAGATGTCGAGGCGACCAAGCTTGTCGTGGACCAGAGGGTCAACGCCTGCTTGGTAGAGAACCAGATCCGGTTTGAACGCCCATACGGCTTCCAGATGCTCTTCGATGGCGCGTAGAAACGCTGGGTCTTCGGTGTGGTCCGCAAGCGGAACATCGAGATCGCTTGGCACTTTCCGAAAAGGAAAGTTCTTCTCGCCGAAGACGTCGAGGACAAAGCAGTCTGGTCGCGGGGCCAGTACGGCGGCGTTGCCATCGCCTTGGTGAACATCAAGATCGATGACCGCAACACGATCAACGATACCTTCCGACAACAGAACACTCGCGACTGTCGCCTGGTCGTTGAAGATGCAAAAGCCAGCGCCGAAGTCGGGATGGGCGTGATGGGTGCCCCCCGCGAGCTGGCCGGAGAGCCCGGATTTCAGCGCTTCCCGCGCAGCGGCGACAGCGCCCCCGACGGTCCTGCGGCCGCGCCGAGGAATTTGTTCTGACCACGGAAAGCCGATCCGGCGCATGGCGCGGTGATCGATCGTTCCGTCTTCTAACGATTGGAGATAGGCCGCGGTGTGGACCGTGAGGATGGTCTCATCCGAGGCAATCGGCGACGTCTTCAGTTGCCACGGGGCCAAGGTGCCGTCGTGGACGAGCTTATCTTCAAGGAGGCGATATTTGTGGCCGGGGAACCGATGCCCCTCGGGGAGATCGATGTTGAAATCCTGGGCTGTGAAGAAGATCATCAGTTATCGGAAGGAACCCAGCCAGCGAGTTCTCGGTGTGTCAGCCGTTCGAGAACGTCTATGAAGGCGTCGTCGCTGTTGAGGCAGGGGATGGCGATCAAGTCTTCGCCGCCGCATTCTTCGAACACTTCGGCAAGACCGATCCCGACCTCTTCCAAAGTCTCAATGCAGTCTGAGACGAAGCCGGGGGTTATCACGGCGATCTTTTTGAGGCCTTCCTCTCCCGCCTGTTCGACGAGGTTCTCGGTCGACGGTTCCAACCACTTTTCCGGGCCGAATTTCGATTGAAAGCCGACGGGCGCGAACGTGCTGTCCCACCCGAGCTCTTCGCGAACGAGGCGGGCCGTCTTTTGGCATTGGCAATGATAGGGGTCGCCGGCCTGGAAATACCGTTGGGGTAATCCGTGGAAGGACAGAATGACGCGTTCGACGTCGGGCGTGACGTGTTCCCGGCATGTCGCGGCCAAGGCTTTGATCAGTCCGGGGTCGTCGTGGAAGGGCGGAACGACGCGGATCGAGGGCTGCCACGGTTGGACTTTGGCCCAGTCAAAAACGGCGTCGCAGGCCGTCCCGGTCGTTGTTGCCGAATATTGCGGATAGAGCGGCAGAACCAGGATGCGGTCGCAGCCGAGACGCTGCATCGACGAGAGCCGATCGCTGATGGACGGCACGCCGTAGCGCATCGCCCAATCGACAATGATGTCACCGCTTAAGCGCTCGGCGAGCTTGTCGGACTGTTCGCGGGTGTAGCGGCGGAGTGGGCTTTCGTTCGTCTCTTGGTCCCAGATCTTCGCGTACGCCGCACAGGTTTTTGCGGGCCTCGTGTTGAGAATGATCCCGCGCAGAACGGGCTGCCAAATGATCGCAGGGTAGTCGACGACCCGCCGATCGCTGAGAAATTCGGCCAGATAGACCCGAACGGCTTCTTTTGTCAGGGCCTCAGGGGTCCCTAGGTTGACCAGCAGCACCCCAATTTTGCCATGCGCCACCGGCGGATGGTCTGTGGGAGCGGCAGATAAGCGCGTCATCATATCCATACACAGACCTCATGCCCAAGAGCAGCGTGTTGAGGTAGTGTTTTGGGGCGCGATGAATTATCGCTGCAGGACAGGGAACCGGAAAGGGTACGAGCCACTATGAGAAATCTCTTCGCCATTCTTGCCTTCATCGGCCTTGCAGCCTGCGCGACGCCAACGCCTTTTGAGCCCGCTGGGAACTCAGGGTTTGGGTTTGCGGACCAGAAAATTGAGGACAACCGCTTCCGCATTTCCTTCCGCGGAAACTCACTAACAACGAAAGAACAAGTTGAGACGGCGCTCCTTCTGAGAGCGGCCGAATTGACGCTAGAGAACGGTTTCGACCATTTTATCGTCGTTTCGGACGACACAGAGACCGAACGCCGCGTGCGCGTGACCGACCTTGGCGGCCGGTTTGGACCTTACCCGTATTACGGGTTCGGCGCCTTCCCGTACTATACCTGGGGTTACCCATGGGGTCCACGTTTCAACGACGTCGATGTTCGCGAGAGCCAGCGCTATACCGCTATCGCCTATATCGTGACGGGAAATGGGCCTAAGCCGGACGGCAATCTGCTCGCCTATGACGCGCGTGAAGTTCAGAAAAACCTCGAAGGCGCGGTGTTCCGCCGTCCCGAATAATCCCAATCATCTAGGAGCATGACTATGAAACGTCTGGGTTTGGGCGCGGCATTGACCGCGCTCGCCATGACGGCTGTTGCCGGAGCACAAGAAGAAGTGATCAGCGTGATGGAGAATGATCCGTTCCTTTGGCTTGAAGAGGTTGAGGGCGAGGACGCCCTCAACTGGGTTCGGAGCCAAAACGAGCGAAGCCTCGCGGTGCTTGAGGGCCATCCAGCCTTCGGCGCGATGTACGAAGAGGCGAAAGCCATCTTCAACTCTGACGACCGCGTTCCCTCCGTCGCTCTGCGCGGCGGCATGGCTTACAACTTCTGGCGCGATGAAACCCATGTCCGCGGGATCTACCGCCGGATGTCGCGGGCCGATTACCTCGCCGGAAGCGATGACTGGGAAGTTCTCATGGACCTCGACGCCATCGCGGAGGCGGAAGGCGAGAACTGGGTCTTTGGCGGCTTGTCCTGCCTCGCCCCGGCCTACAGCCGCTGCATCGTCACGTTGTCGCGAGGCGGTTCCGATGCCGCGGTTGAGCGCGAGTACGACCTCGAAGCCAAGGCGTTCGTGGAAGGCGGTTTCGAGCTGCCCGAGGCGAAGTCGAGCGTCGCTTGGCTCGACCAAGACACTCTTCTCGTGGGAACGGACTTCGGCGAAGGCTCGCTGACAGACTCCGGATATCCGCGCATCACGAAAGTGTGGAAGCGCGGCACGCCGATCAGTGCCGCGACCCAAGTTTATGAAGTGGCTGCCGGCGACATCTGGGCTTATCCGATCAGCTTTTACGACGGTCAGCGGTACCGCGGCGGCATTTTCCACGGTGAGACGTTCTACGACTACAATTGGATCCTGCTCGGTGACGACAACGAAACCGTCCGTATGCCCCTGCCGAAGAAGGCCTCTGTCTCGGGCTATGCCGACGGTGACTTCATCGTTGAGCTAAAAGAGCCTTGGGAGTTTGGCGGCAAGACCTACCCAACCGCAACGGTCGTCGCGCTCGACGAGGAGTTGGAAAAGGCCCGGGCGCTGATCGAGCCGACTCGGGAAATCGCGGTGCAGAGTATTTCGACGTCTGAAGATCAGATCGTGGTTACTCTGCTCGATGATATCCAGGGCCGGATGGTACGCTTCAAAAAGCGGTTCGGCCGTTGGCGCGATCGGGACATTGATCTGCCCGAAGGCGGTGTCGTCGGTCTGCGGACGATGGACCCGAAAACCGGCGATATTATCGCGACGTTCGAGGATCCGATTACGCCGGACACGTTCTATCTCATTGAGGACCTGAAGCCCGAAGAGATCCGTCAGTCGCCTGCGTTCTTCGATGCGTCGGGCATGGTCGTACAGCGCTTCGAAGCGACGTCTTCGGACGGCACGAAAATTCCGTATACAGTCACCGCGCTCAAATCAACGTTGGAGAATGGTCCGGCGCCGACGGTGCAGTACGGCTATGGCGGCTTCGAGATTTCGATCCTCCCGACTTATGGCGCAACGGCTGGTAAGCTGTGGGCGGAGCGCGGCGGCGTTTACGTCACGGCGAACATCCGCGGCGGCGGCGAGTATGGGCCCGAGTGGCACCAGGCTGGCCTTAAGGGCAAGCGGCAGATCATCTACGATGATTTCTACGCGGTGTCTGAAGACCTGATCGAACGGGGTATTACGACGAAGGAGCAGCTGGGCATTCTCGGCGGTTCCAACGGCGGCCTTTTGATGGGCGTGTCGATGACTCAGCGCCCGGATCTTTATAAAGGGATCGGTATCGGTGTGCCGCTCCTCGATATGCTGCGCTATCACAAGCTTCTCGCGGGCGCATCGTGGGTTGGCGAGTATGGCGACCCGGACAATCCAGAGGAGCGCCCGTTCCTTGAACAAATTAGTCCGTATCAGAACCTTGAGGCTGGTGCTGATTATCCGCGTCCGTTCTTTTTCACGTCGACCAAGGACGACCGGGTGCACCCTGGCCACGCAAGGAAGATGGCGCGCCTGATGGAGGAATACGGACATCCGTTCCTTTATTATGAGAACATCGAAGGCGGCCACGGCGCAGCAGCGAACCTCGAGCAAGCGGCTTACCGCCAGGCGCTTCAGTACGCTTACTTCGCAGGCGAATTGGGCCTCATCGGCTACGCCGAGGACGCGGAGTAAGTTTCGATGACGATGGTGTTCTGGGGCGTTCTTGTTGGCGCCTTTGTCTTGTTGTTCGTCCTGGGACGCTTTGGTCTGCCGCTTTGGGCTCGCGTGATGGCGGGCCTTGTTTTGGGCGGGATCACAGGCCTCATTTTTGGTGAGGTGGCGGGAACGGCCAAGCCTATCGGTGATGGCTTTATCCGCCTCATCCGTATGCTTATCATCCCGCTTATCGTCACGACACTGACCAGCGGCATGATTGCGCTGGGAGACCCAAAGCGCTTGGGTTCGCTGGGCCTCCGGACGATCGCGCTTTATCTCGCGACGACGTCTGTGGCGGTGTTCATCGGCATCGGGATGGCGCTCATCTTCAAGCCGGGGATCGGCGTGGATTATGCCAGCGTCGACAGCACCTCGAGCGTTGCGGAACGGCTGGAGCGTGCGCAGGCGGCTGAGCGGACGGCGGTGCAGCAGATCCTGGACGTCATCCCTGCCAACCCCATCGCGGCGATGGCCAACGGCGACATCCTGCCGGTCATCTTCTTCTCGATCCTCCTCGGCGTTGGCATTCTTGCGGCGGGCGAGAAGGGAGAGCGGGTTGGCGAGGTGTTTGAGAGCGCGGCGGAGGCGATCCTCAAGCTCACCGGCGGGGTGATGGCGCTCGCGCCCTTTGGCGTGTTCGCGCTGATGTGCTGGGTGCTTGGTACCCAGGGGCTCGCGGTGCTTGCCAACCTCGGGAAGTTGGCGATCGCTCTCTACATTGCTTGCATCTTGCACATCGTGGTCGTCTACGGCGGGCTGGTCACGTTCGCTGCACGGATCAATTTTCCAAAGTTCATCCGCGGAATGCTCGATGCGATGAGTACGGCCTATTCCACGGCCAGCTCCTCCGCGACTCTACCTGTCACGATCAAGGACCTGACTCAAAACATCGGCGTTGGCCGAGCCGTGGCTGGATCCGTGGCGCCGCTCGGCGCGACGATCAACATGGACGGCACGTCGATTTATCTCGGCAGCGTCTCCTTGTTCGCGGCCCAAGCGGTGGGGATCAGTCTGTCGCCCCAAGACTATGTCGCGATCGCCGTCACCGCGACGGCAGCGTCGATCGGTGCCGCGGGGATCCCGTCGGCGAGCCTGTTCCTCGCGATCGCTGTCCTCACGAGCTTTGGGGTGACCAGCGAGCAAGCAGTCTTGATCATTGCACTGATCTTCCCGTTCGACCGGCTCCTTGATATGATGCGTACCGTGACCAACGTGACCGGTGATGCTGCGGTCGCCACCACCGTTGCGCGGTGGGAAGGAGAGCTCGACGACGGCACAACCCGTGCCCCAACGTTGTGAGCGAGGCTGCGATGAAGCCTGTCCGTATCCTGACGACTGGCGGCACGCTCGATAAAGTCCATGACTGGCGCGCAGAAGCCATCACCTTTGCGGGCGCTGGCAAAAGCCAGGTTCCTGAGATTTTGGAGCAGTCGCGGTGCTACGCCCACGAGGTCGAGCAACTGTTCCAAATCGACAGCTTGGATATGACGGAGACGTATCGCCTTTTGATCTGTGAGCGGATTAGAGCAGCCAAGGAAGACGCTCTTGTTGTGACCCATGGGACGTCGACGATGGGTGAGACCGCGCGGTTTCTCGCCACCTGCGACATGGGAAAAACGGTCGTGCTGACGGGGGCTATGCGGCCCCACGCGCTGTTTGTCAGTGACGCGAGTTTCAATCTCGGCGGTGCGGTCATTGCAGCGCAAACATTGCCTTCTGGTGTGTACGGCGTGATGAATGGCTGCATTTTCAAAGCCGCTGATCTGCAGAAGAACGAAAAACTGGGCCGGTTCGATGTCTGAGGAGCAACCGCGCGGCGAGAAACCCCTCCTTATACCGCCGATATGGTTCTTGCTCTTTGCGGGCGCGCAATTTCTCGTGGCGCAATCAGTACCGCGCTTATCCGTTGCACTTCCGTTTGCCACCGTCATCGGCATCGCGCTTGGGCTTGTCGGCCTCGGGTTTGCCGTCGTGGCCTTAGGCCTCTTCCGAAAAGCGCGGACAACGTTCCACCCCGAGGTGCCGAGCAAAGCGACGGCTTTGGTGACTGATGGGATTTACAGTGTAACCCGTAATCCGATGTATGTCGGAATGGCCCTCATCTTATCGGGCATCGCCGTGTGGAGCGGTTCGATTATCGCTGTCCTCCTGGTGTTGGTGTTCATCGGTATCCTGACGGCTGTGCAAATCGTTCCCGAGGAGCGTGCGCTCGAGCGGCTGTTTGGTAATGAGTACTTGATTTATAAGCACCGCGTTCCGCGTTGGCTGTTCCTTTAGGCGATGGCGGATGACGTCGCCCGACACCATCCTCGCCGTTGAGGCCGTTCTCACGATCCCTTTTCTCATTCTCGGGATCAGCCATATCCTCTACGGCCCGATGTGGGTTCGCTTTTTCTCGCGCCTTGCTGCGCAGGGTACGGAAGGTGTTTTGTGGCGCACCTTCCTGTTTGAGCTGTGGCCGGCGAGCTTGATCGTGGTGTTTCACCAAGACTGGAGCTGGCCCGGCGCAATCATATCTGTCTACGGCCACCTTCTGATGGCAAAGGTGATCGTCAGCACCCTGGTTCCGGCCCTCGGCCTTCGCTCTCTCAAACAGGCGGACAGAACGGGGCCAGCAGCGTTCATAAGTGCTGGGCTCGTCCTGTTCGCGCTCGGAACGCTTTGCGCATACCGCGTCGCGCCTCAGTTTCTCGCGAGCGTCGGGGCACCTTAGGCGCCTGGGCGGTGCTTGACCTCAACGGGACGGGCGCGCATATCCCCATCAGAATTCGGAACATGCGCTGTCATCACTGCGCGTCTACCAGGACGACCCCTCCAGAAAAGGACGAGCCTGGGGATGTCCCGCCGCCGGGGTAACGCCCTCGCGGCGGCTAATTGCGTTTGGCGGCGCGGGTAGGAGCGACGATGTTCGATACGCTTTCAGAACGCTTGGGCGGGGTTTTTGACCGGCTGCGTGGTCGCGGCGCGTTGTCAGAAGAGGACGTCAATGAAGCGCTCCGTGAAGTTCGTGTCGCTCTGATCGAGGCGGACGTGGCGCTGCCCGTGGCGCGAACCTTCGTCAAGAAGGTCAAAGAGCGGGCGATCGGCCGCGAAGTTCTGAAGTCTGTCACGCCTGGCCAACAGGTGGTGAAAATCGTCAACGATGTGCTGGTCGAGACCCTTGGCGGCGGCACCGGTGACCACGAGCTGCAGCTTAATCGTCCTGCGCCGGTGCCGATCCTGATGGTTGGCCTCCAGGGCTCGGGCAAAACGACGACGACGGCCAAAATCGCCAGGCGCTTGCAATCGCGCGAGAAGAAAAAAGTGCTGATGGCGTCGCTCGACACCCGGCGCCCCGCGGCGATGGAGCAGCTCGCGGTGCTCGGCGAGCAGGCTGAGGTGAAGACCTTGCCCATCGTGGCTGGACAGTCTGCGGTGCAAATTGCTCAGCGTGCGATGGAAGCGGCGAAGCTCCAGGGCTTCGATGTGGTGATCCTTGATACCGCTGGCCGCCTGTCGATTGATGAGCAGCTGATGGCTGAGGTCGGTGAGCTCCATAAGAAGACGGACCCCGCCGAGACGCTCCTCGTCCTCGACTCGCTGACCGGTCAGGACGCTGTTCAGACCGCAGAGCGTTTTAAAGAGCGTGTACCGATCACTGGTGTCGTCCTTACCCGTCTCGATGGCGACGGTCGCGGCGGTGCAGCCCTGTCCATGCGCGAGGTGACGGGTGCACCGATCAAGTTCGCTGGCCTCGGCGAGAAGATCGATGCTCTCGATACGTTTGATCCGGAACGGATGGCTGGCCGCATCCTCGGCATGGGCGACATTGTTGGCCTGGTCGAGAAGGCGGCTGAGGAAATTGATCACGCCAAGGCGGAAAAAGCCGCCAAGAAGATGGCCAAGGGTCAATTCGACCTTGACGACCTCGCCGATCAATTCGTCCAGATGCGGAAGATGGGTGGCATGGGCGCCATCATGGGCATGATGCCTGGGATGGGTAAGCTCAAAGACGTGGCCGAGCAGGGGATGGGTAACAAAGAGCTCGCTCGGCAAGAGGCGATCATCCGTTCCATGACGAAAAAAGAACGGAAGAACCCCAAAGTGATGAACGCCTCGCGCAAGAAGCGGGTCGCCGCCGGTGCGGGTGTTCAGGTGCAAGACGTCAACCGCCTGCTCAAGTCCTATCAGGGTATGAGTACACTGATGAAAAAGATGGGCAAAGGCGGCAAGCGCGGCATGGCCCAGCAGCTTGGGCAAATGCTCGGCGGTATGGGCGGCGGCGGTATGCCTCCCGGCGGGGGGCTCCCTCCTGGCGGCGGGATGCCCGGTCTCGGTGGACCTGGCGGCGGGTCTGGCGGTTTGCCAGGGCTCGGCGGCGGCCTTCCTGGACTTGGTGGCCCAAAGAAGAAGTAATCAAACCTCAGTTAACGAACGAAAAGAAGAAAGAGTTCAATCATGGCACTGAAAATTCGTTTGGCCCGCGGCGGGTCGAAAAAACGTCCCTACTACCGCATCGTTGTGGCCGATGCCCGGATGCCGCGCGACGGCCGGTTCATCGAGAAGATTGGCAACTACAATCCGCTTCTCGCCAAAGACAACCCTGAGCGCGTGCGCATCGACCTTGAGCGTGCAAAGCACTGGCTTGATAAGGGAGCTCAGCCTACGGATCGTGTTGCACGATTCCTTGGAGCGGCTGACGTGATCAAGTGGGAGCACGGCAACAACCCGCAGAAGGGTGAGCCAGGCCAGAAAGCGAAAGAGCGCATCGAAGAGAAGCGCGAGAAGGAAGAGGCTAAGAAGGCCGCTGCTGCTGAAGCGGAAGCGGCTGCCAACGAGGCTGAAGCCGAGGCACCCGCCGAAGAAACGGCGGAGTAAACTGGTCTTTGGCCGATACGCCTGATGATCGCCGCGTCGTCGTGGCCCAGTTTTCTGGGACCCACGGCGTGCGCGGCGACTTCAAACTCCGTTCGTTTACGGAGGATCCAAAGGCAGTCTTCTCCTATGGGCCTCTGACTGCACCGGACGGACGAACACTCTCCCCAAAAATGCTGCGCGAAGTGAAACCGTTGGTTTACCTCTGTCGCGATCCGTCGCTGACATCGCCGGAGGCTTGTGCGCCGTTCAAAGGCGCGTTGCTCACTGTCTCGCGCGCTTGTCTTCCGTCACCTGACGATAACGAAGACTTCTACGTCAGTGATCTGATCGGCTTGCAAGCACGGGATTCGTCGGGGCAGGTCCTGGGTGAGGTGCGAAATGTACCCAACTATGGCGCGGGCGACATCGTCGAGATTCGCGGGCCCGAAGGCTTCACTTTGGTGCCTTTTACAAAGGCCGCGGTGCCAGAGGTTGATCTTGCGCGAAGATTCATCGTCGTTGTTCCGCCCGAGGATGATCCCGATATGCCCCGTGAGCGCTGACCGTTCATGATGATCCGCATACAAAAAAGCCCGCTCGTTTTGAGCGGGCTTTTTTGTTGAGAAACATCGTGGCGGGTTAGTCGAGGGTGCGTTCGATGCGTTCGACTTCGAAGCACTCGATGAAGTCGCCGACTTTGAGGTCATCATAGTTAGCGAAGCTCATGCCGCACTCTTGACCGGCCGGGACCTCCTGCACGTCGTCCTTGAAGCGCTTGAGCTGGCTGAGCTCGCCTTCGTGGATGACGACGTTGTCGCGGAGAAGGCGGACTTTCGCGCCGCGTTTGACCATACCTTCGGTGACCCGGCAGCCCGCAACGCGACCGACCTTGGACACCATGAAGGTTTCCAGGATTTCGGCATTTCCGAGGAACGTCTCGCGCAGCTCGGGATCGAGCATGCCCGACAGGGTGCCTTTGATGTCATCGATCAGGTCATAGATGACGGAATAGTACCGAACTTCGGTACCCGACTTTTCCGCGTGGTCCCGCGCTTGCTTGTTGGCGCGGACGTTAAAGCCGATGACCGGCGCACCGGACGCTTCGGCGAGGATGACGTCGCTTTCAGAGATCGCGCCGACGCCGGTGTGCAGCACCCGCACGCGGACTTCGTCGGTGGCCATTTTCTCAAGGCTGCCAACAATCGCTTCCACCGAGCCCTGCACGTCGCCCTTGATCACGACCGGGAGGTCTTTGATCTCGGCGTCCTGCAGCTGCGCCATCATCTGTTCGAGCGATGTGCCCGACTTCGATGCGTTGGCCTTCTCGCGTTTGATCCGTGCGCGGTACTCCGCCACTTCGCGGGCGCGGGCCTCGTTCTCGACCACCGCGAATTGATCGCCCGGCTCCGGAACGCCGTTGAGGCCGAGGATCTCGACAGGCTGCGAGGGAATGGCTTCCTTCACCTGCTTGCCCAGGTCGTTGTTCACTGCGCGAACCTTGCCCCATTCGGAACCCACGACGACCACGTCGCCGCGCTTGAGGGTACCCGCTTGAACGAGCAGCGTCGCCACTGCGCCGCGGCCTTTGTCGAGCTGCGCTTCGACCACGGTGCCATGGGCGGGGCGGTCTTTGTTGGCTTTCAGCTCGAGCAATTCGGCTTGCAGCGTGATCGCTTCGAGGAGGCTGTCGAGGCCCATTTTCTTGAGGGCCGAGACTTCCACGTCTTGGATCTCGCCGCCCATGCTTTCGACCTGCACCTCGTATTGCAGGAGGTCGGTCTTGACCTTGTTCGGGTCAGCGTCGGGCTTGTCGATCTTATTGACCGCGATGATCATGGGGACGCCCGCAGCCTTGGCGTGGCTGATGGCTTCTTCCGTTTGCGGCATGACGGAGTCGTCGGCCGCGACCACGACAATCACGATATCCGTGACGTTCGCGCCGCGGGCGCGCATCGCCGTAAAGGCCGCGTGGCCTGGCGTGTCGAGGAAGCTGATCTTGTTCCCCGACGGGTCGGTGATTTGGTAGGCGCCAATATGCTGGGTGATGCCGCCTGCTTCGCCAGAGACGACATCCGCGTTGCGCAGCGCGTCGAGCAGCGACGTTTTACCGTGGTCGACATGGCCCATGATCGTTACGACCGGCGGGCGCGACTCAAGGTTTGCATCTTCCGTGTCTTCGGCGATCAGGCCGTCTTCGACATCCGCTTCGGAGACGCGTTTCACCGTGTGGCCGAGGTCTTCGACAATGATCTCAGCCGTATCGGCATCGAGGGTCGCGTTGGCGGTGACCATCTGGCCTTGCTTCATCAGTTCCCTGATGAGGTCGGTGGAGCGCATGGCCATCCGCTGGGCGAGGTCGGCGACCGTGATGACGTCGGGGATGACAACTTCGCGGACCTGCGGGGCGTTTTGGTTGCCGCGCTTGGCCCGGCGCGCCTTCTCCCGCTCGCGGGCACGTTTGACCGACGCCAGTGAACGCTGACGTTCGTCGTCGTCCAGCGCCTTTGCGATCGTCAGGCGGCCAGAGCGGCGCTTGGGTGCTTCTTTAACGTTGCGCTCTGGTGCCGGCTGGTTGCGCTTCTGTTTGATACGTCCGCCGAGGGCCGAGAGCGGGTTGTTCTCGTCTTTGGCGAAGTTGCTGCGGTCGTCTTTTTTCTCTTTCGCTGCGGCAGCGTCGGTGATGCCTTTGGCTTTGAGCTCTTGGCGACGCTTGCGTTCAGCTTCTTCGGCTTCGAGGGCTTTGCGCGCCTCCTCCTCAGCCTTGGCGCGGGCCTCAGCTTCGGCGGCGCGTTTCTTTTCTTCTTCCTCAGCGGCCTTGCGCGCAGCTTCGAGCTTAGCCTTCTCAGCGGCCTCGCGGCGCTCGCGGTCTTTCCTCTCGGCTTCCTCGCGCTTGGCTTTTTCGGCCTGGGCCTTCTTGGCGTTGGCGAGGGCAGCCATCCGCGCCTTCTGCTCCTGCGGGGAGAGTTGGCGGAGGACCTTGGGTTTGCCCTTGGCTGCCTCCTTTGCAGGCGCTGCCTTCTTGGCCGCGGGCGCCGCCTTGGCCTCGTCAGCTTTCGCCGCTGGCGTCGCCTTGGGCGCCGCGGTCTTCGTACCAGCCGCGCCAGGGGTCACCGCGCGCCGCTTCTTCTCCACCACGACCGTCTTCGTACGGCCATGGGAAAAGCTCTGCTTCACCGCGCCGGTCTCATTACGGCGGAGGCTTAGCGGCTTACGTCCGGACTTGGGTTTCTCTTGCGTTTCGTCGCTCATACAATCCTTAAACGGAGGCGCAGCGCCCCCACTTGGTTTCCCGACAAGGTCGGAAGACAGCCGGGCTTACGCGCGGCCAAAGCCAACCTCGCGCAACTCAGGCGCGCCTCAGGTCGGGGCGCCCCCATAACCGACACGACCCATTCGGTCCACCTTTAGCCGCGGGAATCTCTGGAAAACCGCTGCCATAGTTTAACGGCGCCGAGGGCACCGGCGGACGGTCCGCCACGAAGGAGTGCAAGATGCACGGCATCCTGGTCCAGCGCGGAACTGAGCGCGACGCGGTCGATCGGAAGAGGGAGGTGGGGCGCAGCGACACTCTTGGCAAGGAACCGCGCGAGTTTATGCACCTCGGGTGCACTCGCGTCGCTGGGCGTGAGGTAGCAGATCGCTTTGGACGCGGATTTTCGCACCGCATCGTGGCCGATGGCGAGAGTTCCCGCCTTCCGGCAAAGGCCCAGACGGCTGAGGGCGGCCGCGGCGAGCCGCTCGGTGACGTGGTCGATGAATTGCGCCCGGTCCATTCCCGTGGGCAGTTTCGCCGGCCCTTTGAAGCCGCGCTGAAAGCCGCCGCGGGAGAGAGCCGCCTCCAACGCAGCGCGGTCAGGGGATACCCAAGCGCCGCGTCCAGGCAAGGTTCCTTTGAGGTCCAAAACGAGCGCGCCCGCAGGATCGAGGACAAATCTTAAGCCCTCATCACCCGCGCCAAGTTCGGTGCCGGTCCCGACGCAGCGCCGGTCATTGGTCCGTCGTTTGGCACCGTGGGAAGGCGCGTCGCTGGGAGTGGGAGACACGAACGGCGTGGTTTCATTCGCGCTCACTCGTCGTCCGTCTCGATCGTAATGCCGGCATCGATGGTCTCTTGCATGTGCGCGAGGAGGCCGTCGAGGCCATCGTCCGCGAACATCTGGGAAAAGCTCTGGCGCCGCGTGATCAGCGGCGAGATCCGCTCTACCAAAACGTCGAAGAGCTTATATTCGCCGTCACCGGTGAGGCGAACGCGCCAGTCAATGTTGGCCCGCTTGGCGCCTTTCGCATCGAAGAGAGCCGAGCGCACGATAAGGTCACCGGGCTTGCGCTCGAGGCTCCCGGAGATCCGGATTTCCCGGGATGCCAGCTGCCCGATCTCCTCGGCATAGGCCGCGGCGATGTAGAGCGGAAAAAGCTCTTCGTAGCGAAGGCGCTGTGCCTCGGTGGCCGCTTTGTCGATCTCACCGCGAATGAGAAAGCGGCCGATCGCACCCGTCGCCAGGTTTTGTTCCAGCGTTGCGCGAACGGAGGTCGAGCCCTCGCCATCCCGCTCAGCATTGGTGCGGAGTTCGATAACGAGCGCGTCAATGAAAGCCTCGGCCTCGCTATCGGCGCTCTGCGCAAAAGCGGGCGCCACGGCGAGGCACGCCGCGATGACGAGACAGGTCAGTCGGTTGATCATCAGGCTTGCTCCAGCGCCGCTTTCTTCCGCCCATATAACAGCGCACTCAGTGGGGGGAGCACAAACAGCATTGTGCTCAGGACCCAGACCATGCCGATCGTTAACAAAGCGCCCATGCTCGAGGTGCCGCGGTGATCGGAGATGATCAGGCTGCCGAACGACGCGATCGTCGTCAGCGCTGAGAACACCACGGCCTTCCCGGTTGGTCCCTGAACTGCCGCGAGCGCATCGCCGGTTCTCTGGGCGCGCAGGGCGAGGTGAATGCCGCTGTCGATGCCGATGCCGATGATGAGCGGGAGGACGAGGACATTTGCGAAATTGTAAGGCAGACCGAAAAGCGTCCCGGTCGCCGTTGTCAAAGACCCCGCCAAGAAAAGCGGGATCACCAACAAGATGAGCGACCGCCATGAGCGAACGACGGCGAACACCAGCACGCTGACGAGCACGGCTGCGGTGAGGCTGGCCTGCACCATCGCGCGGCCGATGATATCGCCGGCTGACAGTGCCGTCCGGGCAGCGCCAGCAGCGTCTGGGGCGACGGCCAAGACGTCATCCACAAACGCGCGGCGATCGGCGAGGCTCACCGCGCCGCCGGTCGGTAAAATCTCGATACGGAGCATGTTGTCCGGTGAGATATACCGATCACGGATCACATCAGGGACATCAGCTTCGGTGACAAATCCTGCCCTCAGTTGCTCAGTGAGCACCGAACGCTGCCGTGGCCAAAACTTGAACATGCGCGGACCAGCCGCTTCGATGTCCTCAGGGCTCTTTCCCGTGAGCTCATTTAAGAAAGCGGCCCCGGCCTCTCCCGGTTCGTCGGCCAACGCTGCCTTCAGCCGGTCGAGGGCGGGCGCTAAATCCTGGTCGATGTCTCCGCCGCTGATCAACGCGAAACCGAGACCCACCGACGCGGCGTCAATCAACTCAAGCTTCAGATCCTGATCCTTCGGCACAAAGCTGTAGAAGTGCCGTACACTGTCGACTGTCTCGAGGTCCGAGAGGCGTGTTGCACGGCTTTCAAGGGTCTCCGGGTCTTTGGCCAGGACGTTTAGGCGATAGGGAGTTGCCGTCTCTTCTTCGACCAGCTTGTCGAACGCGATCACTGACGGTGCGGATTGTGCCCTGAGCGCCATCGGGTCGGCATCAAAGCGCGCCCGGGGCAAGAGCGCCACCGATGCTGCGCCAAGCAGAAACACGACGATCCCGACTGGCCAAACGATCATTCTTAGCCCGCGGCTGGTCCCCTCGCTTGGGAGCTGCGCTGAAGGCGGCATACGGAACAAACCGACAAGCGCCGGGATCATGGTCATGGCAACGAGGAAGGCAATCATCACCCCCAGCCCGGCAATGACCCCGAGTTGGGTCATGCCGATGAATTGCGTCGGCGCAAACGAGAAGAACGCGATCGCCGTGGTGGGTGCCGTCAAGCTGAGCGCGGTGCCGATTTCCCTGCACACGCGATAACTTGCGGCGCGTTCGCTCAGGCCACGATCGGCCTCATGACGCAGATGAACCAAGAGGTGGATTGAAAAGTCTGCACCCAGACCAACCATCAAGACGGCAAAGGCGACCGAAATGAGGTTCAGCTCACCGAACAGCGCCACGGCAACACCCGCGGTGAGAACGACCGACAAAATGATCGCGATTAAACACGAGGCGACAAGGACTGGAGAGCGAAACGCAAAGCTGAGAAGCGCGGTGACCAGTAATCCGGATAGCCCAAGGGCCCAACCGATCCCTGAGGACACGGCTTCAAGCTCTTCCGTACGCAGAACAGGGTCGCCGGTGACAAACACCGCGGCGTCCAAGGCGCCTTCCTCGCGGATCGCTTGGGCTTCGTCGAGGATCGCGGATTTTACCGCCTGGGCAGGCTTGAGCTTGGTGTAATCGAGGACCGGATCGAGACTGAACAAGACGCGGTTATCAGGCGCCTCGCCAGGTGCGAGGAGCGTCTCCCACGAGAGGTCGCGGTCTTCACGCGCGAGAACCTCCGTAAGCTGCGTATAAAGCGCGTCGAGCGTTTCTTGATCAGCGGCCCCGGAGCCGTCTTGCTCTGCCGCCTCCGCCAGCGCGTCGAACAGTGTGGCCACGGTTGGGTCGGGCCCTAGTCGCTCGATCAGCGGCGCGGCCGACGTGAGTTTTGCGAGAAGATCTTCAAGCTCCCCGACCTCCAAAAACAAAAGGCCGTTCTGGCGGAAAAAGTCTTCGGATGGCGGTGCCAGCACCGACCGGACTTCGCTGCGGATCGCAAGCCGCCGTGCGAGTTCGTCCGTGAACGCCGTTGCCTCATCGGGCGTGTCGGCTTCGACGATGACCAGCACCTGGTCGCCGAGGTTAGGGAATTCGGCCTTCAGGGTCGACGCCGCAACACGAAACGGCGCCTTCGCGCTGATCATGTCCGAGCTGTTGGTGTTGATCGAGATCCCGGTGACGACCTGCCAAACGGCGAGCGCGGTCATCAGCAGCCAGAATAACACCGTCACGACTTTGAACCGACGCGCCCCGGCGATGAGGCGCCATAGCAATCCGTCGAGAGGGGTCGTGGTCATCGTGAGGACGCGGCGTTACTCAAAATCATCGAAGTCCGGCAAGTTCGCGAACGGATCGCCATCCTCATGGAGCTGCGCTGCCTGTTCTTGCAAGTAGGTGGACCGGAGAAGGATGTAGCCATCCGGCTGGGTGTAAACGTCGGTCAGGAAGGAGTCGCCCTCGATCCGTTTTTGCGCGGTCCGTTGGCCAACCATGGCGCCCCGCGCGGCGAAACTATCAGGGAGGATAAACAGCGTCACCGGCGAGAGGCCGAGCCGCGCAAACGAGCCAAGCGCCCCGCGCGCGGTCGTTGGTCCGACAAATGGCGCGATGATGTAAGGCCCCTGCGGTACGCCCCAGTTGCCGAGGGTCTGTCCGATGTCTTCCGGACGCGATTCAAAGCCCATACCAGTCGCCACATCAAAGATGCCTGCGACCCCAAGCGTGCTGTTCAGCGCCAGCCGCGCCGAGGAATGCCCTGCATCTTCCCAGTCAAGCTGGAGGATCTCATTGAAGACGTAACTTGCTGTCAGGATGTTGCCGGTGACATTCGCGGCCCCGTCCTGGATCGGCTTGGGCAAAAGGAATTGGTACAGGCTCGCAATGGGCTGGATATAGAGCTCGTCAACGACGCGGTTGACCGCGAGGGCTCGACGATTTTGCTTCTCAAACGGATCATAGAAACCATCGATCTCGGGGGCTGCTTCGAGCCGTTTTGGCGATGTGGTGCACGCCGTTGCAGTCAACGCGAAAAGCAGCAGGGCCAGGGTTCTGATGGTCGGTGACACGCCGTGAAGCCCTTCCTACTGCTTATTCGTCGACCTTCATAATCTGGCCGGGGTCCCTGCGCCGGGCAAGGCCAAGGCACGTGCGGTTTTCTAACAACTCGATCAGGATCTGCGCGCCATCTGTTCCGGGTTCTAGGCGCGCAAACCGATCAGCGTCTCTTCCGGGACCCCCATCAAACGCTCCACCCGCGCCGCAATATCCCCCGCCATGAGCTGGGCTTGTTCGTACATTTCTTTTGGGGAGGCTTGGTCTTGGTAGATGTCGGGGAGGGTCATGGTTTGGACCCGGAGGGCGTTCCTTGCGCCGAGGAGGCCTTCGGCGGTGAGGAAGTGGA
>JBCDHW010000002.1:0-401508 GCA_038749595.1 Pseudomonadota bacterium | reverse complement strand
GTGCAACCAAATGCAACCTGAGATGCGCGCCGAAGCGCCTTTCCGCAATGGCGTTTTCGTAACAAGTGAAAATGACTCGCAGCGTCCTTTGTGAGAGGGGAGACGCGCGATCGGTGCTTTTTGCGCCACCGGGAACACGTTCACGTGGGTAGCCGAAGAACGCTGTCGCCGATGCCGGTTGCAGTAGGGCTTTCACGAGATGCTGCGCCGGCTCTGGGGGGGATGTCGGCGCAGCAGTGTTTTCCCATTATTCCCGCCGCAATACCCGTTCTGTCAGGAACGATCCGAGTGCTTTCGGCTGGAAGCTCGCTTTGACGGCTTCGGGGTCGTAGTGATTTTCGACCCAGTCGAGAAAATGATCGCGCCCCGGCACGGTTCCTTCCTGCTTTACGAATGCCGTGTACGTATCAATGAAGTGGTCGAGCACGCCGGTTTTGCCAGAGCGGATGTGTCCATAGCGGAGGGAGAGCTGTTCGCGGGCGACGTCCAGCGGTGCCTCGACTTTCAAAAACATGTAGAGGAAGGCGCCGAGCCCCGCCCGGTCCGCTCCCGACTTGCAGTGGATCAAGGCCGGGTAGGCGATCTCGCGGTAGAGCTGGTCGAGCGCCAGAACGAAGTCTGGTTTCGGGGCTTCCCGCGAGTAGGCGCGGAGGTCGATCATCGCCACGCCAGCCTCTGCGCATGCCTCGCGCTCGAGGTGCCAGTATCCCGGTTGCCGAATATTGTTCCGTAGACCCCGTAAGTTGATGACGGTTTTGATGCCGCGTGCGCTCCACCGGCGGATGTCCGCGGGCGAGGGTTGCGCCGTGCGATGAAGATCCCCCTCAAGCTGGTGGCTGTTGCTATGCAGCTTGCGGATGAACCCGTGGTCATGCAGCCAAAGCGATCGCCATGCCGCCTTGCGGCCTTCGGCGGTGGCAAACTCTTCGGGGAGGAGGAACGGACCCATAGCCGGCGGGGTTTGCCGGGCGATCGCCCCGGGAGCAAGAGGGCAGGCGTTGCCGCTTCCCCCCAGCCAGAAAGTTCGTTACCCGACCCCCATGGAAGACCAAGCTGAGATGCCAGAGCCCGGATCTTCGCGCGACGAGAAAGCCGCGGCGGCCAAAGCGAAGGCCAAGAGGATGCTCGCTTGGGCCGTGGGCGTGCCCGTGGCGCTTGTCCTTCTTTTCGTCGCCCTCGTTCCCGCGGGATTTCTTGAGCTGAGGCTTTCTGTTCTCCTTAAGCTTGCCGCCGGGGTGATCGCCACGATCGTTTTAGCGGCGGGGCTTATGGCGGCGTCGTTTTATTCCGACGCCAGCGGCATGGATGACGAAGCACCCGAGGCCTGAAGCGGAACGTTCCGGAAAGTGGGCGCGTCACCGCTCATGCTGAACTCGGGATAGGCGGAGACCCCAAGCTCGGCCTTGTCGAGTCCTTCCACTTCCGATTGTTCGTCGGACCGAATGCCCATGGTCGCTTTGAGCGCCGACCACGTCGCAAAGCTGAGCGCGAAAACGAATGCGCCGCTGGCCACCACACCCAACAGTTGAACGCCAAAAGTGGCGTCTGCGTTCGATAAAGGAACGGCCAGCGTCCCCAGAATACCACAAAAGAGGTGGGCGGGGATGGCCCCAACGACGTCGTCGATCTGGAGCCGATCGAGGAGCTGGACGCCGACGACAACCACCACGCCGCCCAGAGCGCCGACGAGCGCGGCCACGTACATCGTCGGGAGGAGCGGCTCTGCGGTGACCATCACCAACCCGCCGATGGCGCCGTTCAGGGCGAAGGGCAGGATGACCCGTTTGAACATCACCTGACTGGTGACCATCGCCCCCAAGACGCCAGCCGCCGCCGCAACATTGGTGTTGACGAAGACGTCCGCCACTTGGGTCGCTGCGTCGAGGCTGCCGAGCGCGAGAACGCTGCCTCCGTTAAATCCGAACCATCCGAGCCAGAGGATGAAGGTGCCCAGCGTCGCAAGCGGAAGGTTGGAACCCGGCATCGCGGCGATTTCTCCGTTGGGGCCATATTTCCCGCGCCGTGCGCCAAGGAGGATGGCACCAGCCAACGCGGCCCAGCCGCCTGTGGCGTGGACGAGCGTGGACCCTGCGAAATCGGCGAAGCCAAGACCATCGAGCCAGCCTTCACCCCACTCCCACGACGCTTGGATCGGGTAGAGGAAACCGGTCAGAACCGCGACAAAGGCGAGGAACGGCCACAGCTTGATCCGCTCGGCCAGCGTTCCGGACACGATCGAGGCGCACGTCGCTACGAAGACCATCTGGAAATACCAATTGGCCGAGGGTGCGTAGCCGTCGCCGAGGGGATCGTCGGCGACATGGTTCCAGAACAGCCCGTCGAAGCCGAGGACCCCGTTCCAGGTCTCGGGATAGGCGAAGTTGAAGCCGACGATCCAAAACATCAGCCCCGCGATTGAGTAGAGCGCGATGTTCTTGACGCAGATGGTGCCTGCGTTCTTGGAGCGGACGAGACCGACTTCCAGCATGCAAAAGCCTGCGGCCATGAACATCACGACCATTCCCGAGACGAGGAACAGGAACGTGTTGAAGACGAAGGCCGTTTCAGGGGAAACGTTGACGCCTTCTTGCGCCGAAGCGCTTCCGGAGACGGCGAACGCCGCGATGATTGACCCCGTGACGGCCAGCGCTTTTGGCAAATTTTTCGTGTTGGTGGTCACCAATCTCTCCTTCGCAGATGCGAAATGTTGCGGTGCATCATGAGGAAAATCAACGGGGCAAACCGCATAAACTGCTAGCTTTGGCGTGTTTGTTGGAATCTTCCCAGCGCAGCGTCATCACATCCTGGCGAGTTTTGCCGTCCGGCCCGTCGGCCGCGCGCTGTCGAGGGTGGGATGGTCCTGTGGTAGACCCCACATCCGAACAGCAACACAGGGGTCCCCATGCGTCTACTTCTCTCACTCATCGCCGCCGTGACCTTGGCGGGCTGCGGCATCAACGATGTCCCGGACAAAAAGAACAACCTCGATGCCGCTTGGTCCGAGGTGCAGAACCAGTATCAGCGGCGGGCTGATCTCATCCCCAACTTGGTCAACACCGTCGAAGGCTTCGCAGCCCAAGAGCGCGATGTCCTGCGCGAGGTGACCGAGGCCCGAGCGTCGGCAAGCCAGATCCAGCTCACCGCCGATGATCTCTCCGACCCGGCGAAGCTCGCGCAGTTCGACGCCGCCCAGCAAAAGCTCTCCGGCGCGCTTTCGCGGTTGCTCGTTACCGTTGAGCGGTACCCTGACCTCAAGTCGAACGAGAACTTCCTCGCCTTGCAGGCCCAGCTTGAAGGCACCGAGAACCGTATCGCGATCGCCCGGCGCGACTATATCGAGTTTGTCCGGGTCTATAACCGTGAGTTCATGGTTTTGCCCGATCGTTGGGTCGCTGCGATTTTCAATGGCGGGTATGAGAAAGCTGCGACCTTTACCGCTGCACCCGAAGCGCAGTCCGCGCCGACTGTGGACTTCAGCCGGGATCAATAACGCCGCGATGCGCCTCGTCCTTTCTGTCTTTGTCCTGATCATCAGCATACCGGCAGCTGTTGCCCAGGACTTTCCCAAGCTGACAGGACGGGTGGTGGATGATGCGCGTGTGCTCTCCACCGCGACCGAGGCGGCGCTCAGCGCGCGTCTCGCCGCGTGGGAGGAGACGTCCTCGGACCAAATCGTCATCGTCACGGTCCAGTCCCTCGGCAACCTGTCGATCGAAGACTATGGCTACCGCCTCGGCCGGGAATGGGGCATCGGCGTGGGCCAGACCGAGGGCGAAGCGACCACGTCGCTGAACAACGGCATCCTCCTTATCGTTGCGCCGAATGACCGGCAGGTGCGCATTGAGGTGGGATATGGTCTTGAGGGCACACTGACGGACGCCGCGAGCAGCGTGATCATCAACCGCGGCATTGTCCCTGCGTTTCGGCAAGGCGATTTTGATGCCGGTGTCACCCGCGGTCTCGATGGCATCCTGGCCGTGCTTGAGGGGCAGACGGAGGAATGGATGGACCGGCGTCAACGGGCGGGCAACCGCCCGGTCGCCGAGGGTGAAGACGGAGTTCCCTGGCCTCTGATCTTCTTCCTTCTGATGTTTGTCCTACCAATGGTCCTTAGGCGGAGAAGCGGGGTGATCTTTGACTCCGACGCCTATCAGCGCCGTCATGGCAGTGTAACATCAAACGCGCTGGCGTGGATGATTGCCTCGCAAATGAGCCAAGCCGGTCGCCGGGGAGGCGGGTTCTCCTCAGGCGGCTTTAGCGGAGGCGGCGGCTTCGGGGGCGGTTTCTCCGGAGGTGGAGGAAGTTTCGGCGGAGGAGGAGCCTCAGGCTCATGGTAGATGTCTTGACGGAAGACGGCCAGGCGCGCCTACAGAGCGCTGTGGCCACGGCCGAAAAACGCACCAGCGCGGAGATCGTGGTGATGATCATGCGCGGGGTCACGGACTATCGCATGGTCGAGGTGTTGATCGCGGCGATTGGCGCGATCGCTTTGCCAGCGGCACTTCTTCCGTTCACGGCCATTCCGGCCTTTTGGATTTGGATCGGGCAGATCGCGCTCTTCATTGCGCTAGCGATTGGCCTGCCATTTTTCTCCGTAGGCCGATTTATCGTCGGGGCGGAACGGATCAGCCGCGATGTTGAGGCGGCGGCGCGGGCGGAGTTTTTCGGCCATGGCCTGCGGCGCACCAAGGGCCGGGCGGCGGTCCTCCTCTTCGTCGCGGTGCGGGAGCACCGGGTGCAGGTCCTCTATGACGACGGCGCCGCCGCGGCGGTGCCCGAAGAGGCCTGGGCGGATCTTGCCGACACGATCGCGGAGAAGATGAAAAGCGGTAATGCCCTGACGGGGCTGGAAGAAGCCGTCAAAACCGTCGCTGATCTTCTGGAGACGGATCTTCCGCCGCGCATCGACGACGAGGACGAGCTGCCGAACGTCATCGTGCACTGACGATCCCCCACGCGAGGGGCCTCCCTGCGACGGTGACGCATGATCGATGGGGCCGCCCTGGCGGGTCGCCGCAGCGAAAGGATAGTGGTGCAAAAGCCGCAGCGTAAAGGCGTTCCACCGCCTCCCCGCCAGGGACATCAAGGCTCCCCACTCTCCGTAGACGGCCTAACTTAAAGCTCACGCCTACGAAGGACCATCAGGGGGCGGACAACCATCCCCGCGGAGGACCCTTGAGCGGCAAGGTCACAAGGAGACGGTACCCAAGCACCCAACGCCTCACCGCGCGAGGGTGGTTTAGCATGGGCGGGGGCCGGGGGGATAAACGGCGCGCCGTTATCCCGACCGAGGGGCGGGAGCGCCCGTCCATGGGTCCCGGATAAGCCTACCGGCTTTCCGGGATGACGCGGTTAGGAGAGCTGGTAGTAGCGGCGCGCGGCGAGCACGGTGAGGAACAGCATGATCACCGAGAAGAAGGACTGCACCGTGGAGACAATGCGGACGAGCAAACGCGGGCGTATCTGTTGTTCCGTGTTTGGATTGTTGGCGAGCGCGGGTCTGAACAAGAGCTGTTGGTCAAACGACTCAAAGCTCCGAGGCGTCACCGACCATACGTGAAACGGCCGAAAAACGTTCCGGGCCGAGAAGGTGGCGGCAGCTTCGAAGTCATCAAAGCGCGCAATCCAAGCACACTCTAGTGGTTCGCCTTCGCAGGTGGGGGATGGTTTGGCATGCCAGAACCAGAAGGTGACCGCGAGGACAAGCCACACGCTGAAAACGCTCGCTAGGGGCCGTCCGATCGACCCTCCGTAATCGGAGGTTTGTGCGTAGATGGAAGTCAGCCACCGCCGCGGGGCCCACCACTTTCGGCGTGCTTGCCGCGCCATCACCTCAAGCCGGTGGAAGAGCTGTTCGGCGTCGTTGTGGCGGGCGTCGGCCATGGCCTTTTGCAGGGTGCGGGCGCCGTCGGCGATAGAGCGGAGGACGTCGTCTTTGTCCCCCAATCCGTCGGTGCACGCCTTTTCCACCACCTCCTTCATTTTCGGCGGTGTGGCCCGGCCTGGCCTGTCGATGTGATCCTTGTAAAGACGAAGGCTTCGTTCCAGGATGGCTCCATCGAATGCAGCGGGCGCGAAAAACGCCTTGGAGTCGAAGTCTGCGCGCAGTTCAAACTTCGCGCCGCTGAACGCCTTGGCGGCGTAGGCAGGTTCCACGGGGAAAGCATAAGGTCGGAATTCCACGTTTTCGGCGAAGGTGGCATCGCGAAAGCTGAGACGCGCGCGGCGCTCGTCGCCTATCTCGAACGTGGTGCTGCCGAACGAGGCCTCACCCGAGAACGTGGCGCTGACGAAAAACGCCTGACCTGAGAACGTGGCGCGGTAGAACAAGGCCTGACCCGAGAACGTGGCGCGGTAGAACGAGGCCTCACCCGAGAACGTGGCGCTGGTGAACGAGGCCTGACCCGAGAACGTGGCGCGGTCGAACGAGGCGTTAGCGAACACTTGGGTTGACCATGTGGTTCTAGCCCTTAACCATGCGTCATCGAAGATCACAGAGGCCGGGTGCCGCTCGTCCGACGCATCCTCGTCATTTGACACCTCGGGCATCTTGGGGACGATCTTAAGAACGACGCCGTGAAACATCGCCGGATTGTCCGTACCGCGATGGTTCTCCAGGATTGCTGCAAGGTCATCGGCAAGAGCCTGATGCTGTTCGTCCGACCACGATGCTTTTTCCGTAGGTCTGCCATCCTGCCACGCGAAGGGCAGGTGGAAGCGGGTATAATGCTCGGTCCCCTCTGGATTCGGGAAGAGGTTGTCCTTTTCGTTGCTCCAGTATTCTTGGAGACCGAGATTGCTGCCGATCTCGACGGTTTTGTCGGCCAGCCCGTCCCAGGACCAATCCTCCGCCCACCAGCGGTCCCACCATTCTTTTTCTAGCTGTTCGGCGGTTTTTTCGGGCACTTTGGTCCTCTTTGCCTTGCGGTTTGAGGAGCTTAGGCGGGGTGGTTCAGCTTGGGGAGGAGGTTTTGCAGTTCGCTCGCGGTCGTCATCCCGGCCGGAGAGCCGGGACCCAGGGGCGGACGGCAGGACGTGTACGGACGGATTGGGCGGGGGTGCTTTTTGCAGGCCCCCTCACCCGCTCGGCGTTGCCTCGCTGGCCTCTCCCAAGGGAGAGGCTCTAGCTCGCGCTACCGCCCGACCGCAGTTCCTTGTCGAGCTTCTTCATGGCTTTTTGCAGCTTCTCGAAGGCGCGGACTTCGATTTGGCGGATGCGTTCGCGGCTGACGTTATATTCCGTGGACAGCTCTTCGAGGGTTTTGGGTTCCTCCGTAAGCCGACGTTCGGTGAGGATGTGCTGCTCCCGCTCGTTGAGGTCGCCCATCGCCTGTTGGAGGAGGTTCATCCGGGTCTCGAACTCGTCGTCCTGGGCGAGCTGGGTCTCGGCGTTCACTGCGTTCTCGTCGACCAGCCAGTCTTGCCACTCGGCCGTGCCCTCGCCATCGCCGCGCATGGGCGAGTTGAGGGAATTGTCGCCGCCCGCCATGCGCCGGTTCATCTGCACCACGTCATCGTGGCTGACGCCGAGCTTGGTGGCGATGTGCTCAACCTCGGCGGGCTTGAGGTCGCCTTCGTCGACGGCGTCGATCTGACCCTTCAGCTTACGGAGGTTGAAGAACAGCTTTTTCTGCGCGGCGGTCGTGCCGATCTTCACCAGGCTCCAGGAGCGCAGGATGTATTCCTGGATCGCGGCGCGGATCCACCACATGGCGTAGGTGGAGAGGCGGAAGCCTTTCTCGGGGTCGAACTTCTTCACCGCCTGCATCAGGCCGACATTGCCTTCGGAGATGACCTCGCCCGTGGGCAGGCCATAGCCGCGGTAGCCCATGGCGATTTTCGCCACGAGGCGCAGGTGGGAGGTGATCAGCTTTTTCGCAGCGCCAGGGTCGTCATGCTCCAAGAAACGCTTGGCGAGCATGTACTCTTCGTCCTTCTCCAGCATAGGAAACTTGCGGATTTCAGACAGATAGCGGGAGAGGCCGCCCTCAGGGGTGAGCGGCGCACCGGTGGTGGTGGTCAGGTTCGTGCTGGCCATAACTCGTCCTCGCGGATTGGAAACGCAACGCCGGGCACAGGGGTGCCGCCCCCATTCCTTCGCTACAATCATCCATTTGGTGACGGTGAGCGGGTTTGTGAAGGGGTGCGCGCGCCCAGTTCGTCGAGCAGATGCGCGGCATTTCTGTCGATCGCTGAGATTTGCCGATAGCGCAGGGCATTATAGTGCATCACGGTTTGGATTGTGGCGCGGAGTTCGGGGTTCTCGGAGACCTTTCGCAAGAGTGCTTGCTCGTCGGTCTCGGTGAACGGTGCCAGCCCGTATTTGTGACCGGTGAACAGCGCATCGTGGCGAAGAGGGCGTAGAGACCCTGCCTGGGCCGCTTCGAGGCCAACCCAAAGCTGGCGATAAGTTTGGAGCTCTCGGATCAGCGCATCGCTCGCGATCAGTTCGAGTTTACCGGTGTTCACAAGTGCTTCGTAGGCGGAGAGTGCTGCGGTAGGGTAGGTCGAGAAGACTAGTGTCGACCATAAGAATGGGCGGACCTCGTCACCAATCGGCACTTCAGGTGGGAAGGGAACCACGCCGCTGTCGATGTCGATCGTGTAGAGAGAGACACTGACGATCGTGCCGCCTGATGCGGGCTCGCCCACCTCCTCGAGAACGTAGCGGGCCGCGCTCACCGACAGCTGGAGGCGATCCAGCGCCGACTGCATTTCGTCGCGGTCTGATTGGATATCGGCCATAAGACTGGCGATGATGGAAGCGCGTTGGGCCTGTTCCTGCCGCGCAAGACTCCACTCTTGCACTTGCAAACCAATGAAAACACCGAGCACGACGATGAAGAAGTCGAGGGCGACCGCGAACCAGTTCTGGGTACGGACGTGTTCTGTCAGACGGCGGAGGATCATTGAGCGTTCTCAATTTCGGCGAGGACGAGGTCCGCTGTTGCGTCAGAGCGCTGAGCGACAGCGGGATAATTGAACATCGCGATGATATTTTGGTTGATCCAGTAGCGGAGCATACCCCTTAGGCGAGGGTCGTTTTTCATGTCGCGGAGCATTGCCGCGGAGTCGACTTTAACCAGTTCATCCAAGCAATCTTGGCTGAGCGTTTCTTGCCCCTCGGCGATATCAACTTCCCAACAACCGCTCCATAGGATGCGCGCTGCGCCTGGGGTGAAGTATTCGCGAACCGTATCGCGGAACGGGGGCGAGGTCTGGTTGATCAGTCCGAAAGCGTCCGTGAAGTCATAGGCGAGGAAAAGCTCCTCACGCAGAGCATTATCTGACGGAAACCCCAGTTCGATCGCCTCGAGAAATGCTGTTTTGTCGAAGGATATCCCCCAAAGCTGCGATGCGTGGAAGAAATCAATCAGCAACGCCTCACAACCCGTCTCGCAATCCTCTGTGCCTTCCAAGTAGGCGAGCCCACGCTCCGCTGCGGCTGTCACGGTCTCGTAGTACGCGAGCAGGCGCTTCGACCTGTCACCATTCTCGACCAGCTCTTCGTGGAGCAAGATCAGGTACGACTGTTCCTGCGCCTGGCGCGCGCGTTCTTCGTTCCAGTTGCCGAGCTGAATACCCATAAAGACACCGACCACGACGATTGCAAAGTCGAGGCCGACGGCGAACCAATTCTGGGTACGGACGTGTTCGGTGAGGCTGCGGAGGATCATGGGTTTGGCTGTGGTCCTAGGGAGGTGATGGCGATTTCTGCCAGGGCGGTGCCGGAGACGAAGCTGATGCGGTGGGTTGTCACCGCGGAGAAGTGCAGGTTGAGGAGCATCTCGAGTTCACCATCGGAGCGGAGGGCCTCGGCGGTCTGGGAAAGTTGCTGAGGGTCAATGGCGATGTTGCATTGATCAAATGGGACGAGCCCACGGATGATGCCGACATTGTCGCGAAGATCGCTGCAGCCGAGACGCATGGCGAGCTGGATGTCGGCGGGGATAATCATGCGTACACGTTGGCGATAGGGGGACGTGGCCATGGCTTCGTAGCTGCCCTCGTTATCGTCGAAAGCGAAATAGTCCGTGATGCCGCTATCGAGAACGCGCTCGGGGATCAGACCAAGGTGGCCTGACGAGATGATCTGCTCCCATGTCGCCACCGTCTTGGGAACGTAGGCGATTTCACTCGCGCGGTAGGCGTTGATGACCAGGAGATAGGGGTCGGCTTCCGGGTCGCGGAGCAGGCGCCGGGTGGTCTCAACACTCTCGAGCACGGTGGCATAGTAGACGGCGAGATTGGTGCTGATCACTTTGTCCTTATTCAGGTCGTGGCGCAGCCGCTCGATGTAGCTCTCGCCAAGCTGGCGCCCCGCGCGGGCATCGTTCTCGTTGGAGACCTGGATACCGATGAACACACCAACCACCACGATGAGAAAATCGAGCGCGACGGCGAGCCAATTCTGGGTACGGACGTGTTCTGTCAGTCTGCGGAGGATCATGGGGCGTTAAATCACGTTGATGGCCACGGTGTGGCCTGGGACTTCGGTGAATTTTCGGTCGCGGGTGAAAAGGGGAGCGCCCAAGAACTCCGCTAAGACGAAGTAGGCGGCGTCGTAGGCGGTGAGGTTGTGCCGCAGCTCCCAGACCCTGTTTGCCAGAACGGTGTGGCTGTAGCGTTGGAGCGGCAAAACCCCCAGTTCGTGAAGCGAAGCTTCAGCAACGGCAGCCTTGATCCGGCCCCGGAGGGTCAAGCGCCTCAAGACCTGAAGAGCTTCGAGGTCGATAAGCTCAGGTGCAGCCATGGCGGCCCCAAAAGCGCCAATGGCTTTGGTGACGCCCTTTTGAGCGGGCCCAGGCACAACCAGATCGAGCACCAAGGACGCATCGACAACAATCACCGGCTATCGCGTTCGTCGCGGACCAAGGCCGCCATATCGACATTGATATCGATAGGTTTTCTGGTGGCGGCTCGCGCTTTCCATTCGTCCCAGCTCAGGCGTTGGAGGTCCTGCTCGATCATGCGCTTGAGGTAGTCGCTCATGGACATGCCTTGGCTGGCGGCGCGTTCTTTGAGCTTGCGGTGAAGCTCTTCGGGGACTTCGCGGATCTGGATGTGTTTGTTCATGTGCAGAACATGTTTTCATGTGGCGCACATGTCAACGTGGGCTCAGAGCGCCTGCAGGAGTGCCCTTAGCGCTTGAAAGTCCTCTGGCGGCTCGGTTTCGAAACGCATGGTATCGCCGGTGACGGGATGTTCAAAGCCGAGGATCGCGGCGTGGAGGGCTTGGCGTTTGAAGGAGCGGGCGGCTTCGCGGGCGGCGATGACGTGGGGTTCGTCGCCGCCGAGGCCTGCGATGCCGGCTTTGCCGTAGAGCTTGTCGCCAATGAGGGGATGGCCGGTGCCGGAGAGGTGGACCCGGATCTGGTGGGTGCGGCCTGTTTCCAGCGTGCACTGAACAAGGCTGGCGACGGGCTCGCCCGCGACCTTACCGCGTCCGGTGCCGTAGGCCTCAAGGCGCTTGTAGTGGGTGATTGCCTCGCGGGCGTCGGAGCGCTCAAAGCTCCAGTCGAGCTCACGCTTGAGGCGATCCTTGCGCGAGCGGGCGATGGGGATCTCGATGGTGCCCGAGGCAGGCCGCGGGTCAGCGTGGATGAGAGCGAGATAGCTGCGTTCAATGTCGTGTACGGAGAAAAGCCGCCGGAGACCGCGGTGGGCCTCGTCGTTCTTGGCGACGACCATGACGCCCGATGTGTCTTTGTCCAGGCGATGGACGATCCCCGGCCTGGCCACTCCTCCGATACCCGAGAGAGATCCTTTGCAATGGTGGAGGAGGGCGTTGACCAGGGTGCCCGTCCAATTGCCTGCGGCGGGGTGGACGACGATGCCTGCGGGTTTGTTCAGTACAATGAGGTGTTCGTCTTCGAACAGGACATCGAGCGGAATGTCTTCGCCCTTGGGCTCGGCGTCTTTGACGGGCGGCGGGACGAGAGCGAGGGTCTCTCCCTCGACGACTTTGTGGGTCGGGTCCGTCATCGCGGCGTCGGCGATTGTCAGCGCGCCTTCCTTGATGAGGCTCTTCACCTGGGTGCGCGAGTAGTCCGTCCGCTCGGCAAGCCAGCGGTCGACCCGTTCGCCAGCGCCTTCGGTGACGGTGATGGTTATGGGCGTTCTCACGGAGAAGGCGGTGCAAAGTTTGCGCGCTTCTGTCAAATGCCGCGGATGACTGATTCGCCAGAAACCCCGATCCCCGGCCCCAGCGTCGCCGTTGCGAAGGGCATCGCACTCGGCATGGGTGTACTGCTGATTGCCGGGACACTTTTGTTGATAACTATGTTGGTCACCCGCGCGCCCTCAGCGGAGCCTGTCACGTCGTTCGCCGTCAGCCTTCAGGCAGGTGAGAAAGTAACGGATGTTAGCCTCTTTGAAGGACAAGCACTTTTCGTGATTGAGGACGCGGCTGGGGAGCAGCGGATTGTGCTCCTCAATCTCGGTACTGGCGAAGAAAGCCCTGTTGCTCTTCGCACCCGCTAACGGAAGCGTAAGGGCGGCGATTTGAAATAAGGGGTTTCCCTCGCCTGAAAAGCTGCCATGTGCTTGCGGGAGGGTCGCTCCTGCGGCCTTAGGCGGGGTGCCGCTCCCCTCGTTCCCCCTCAGGTGCCCCGCCGCACCATTTTTCCCTTGGATGCCATCGCTGTTTTTGGTGCTGGAGGCGCGGCCGCCCCCTGCGAACGGCGGATGGCGTCGACGGCGAAGATGATGGCGGCCACCCAGATGAAGCCGAAGCAAAGCTGATGCGCCCGGGTGAACGGCTCGCCGTCCAGGACGCCAATCGCGAACTGCAAGGTTGGGCCGATGAATTGCAGGAAGCCGATGGTGGAGAGCGGCAACCGGCGTGCGCCGATGGCGAAGAGCAGCAGCGGCACGACGGTGACCGGTCCGGCGAGGACGAGGAGCGTCGTGAGCTGGGCGGTGGTGCCAAAGGCGCGGGCCGTCTCTGGCACAAACATCGCCAGCCACACCGCTGCGATCGGGGCGAGCACGGCCGTTTCGATGAACAGGCCCGGCATGGCGCCCACGGGGGTGACCTTCCGGATATAGCCGTAGGCCGTGAAGGTGATCCCGAGGCTGATCGCGACAACGGGGAAGCGCCCGCCGTAGAAGGTGAGGATGCTGACCCCGACGGCCGCCAGCACCACGGCCGCTTTTTGCGCCGTCGTTAGCCGCTCGCCCAGTACGGCGACGCCGACGAGGACATAGATTAATGGGTTGATGTAGTAGCCGAGAGACGCCTCGAAGATGTGCTGGTTCTGCACCGCGGCGATGTAGATGAGCCAGTTGACGCCGATGACCACTGACGAGGCGAGCAGCGCGCCCATCACTTTGGGGGTGCGGATGGCGTTGACGACTTCAGGCCATTGTTTGCGCAGGGTGATGATCAAGGCGCCGAGCGGGATCGACCACAAAATTCTGTGGGTGAGCACCTGGTCCGAGCCGATGCCCCTGAGAGCGATCAGGTAGAACGGCAGGAGGCCCCATAACACATAGGCGCCGACGGCGGCGGCAACGCCGGTGCGGGTCTCTTGGGCGGGTGGGGCGCTGGTCATCGGCGCCGCGTAGCAGCGGAACGTGCACGGCGCACGCGCTTTCCGGGCGGCACATTCTCGCCGGGCGGGAAGGTGCTGTGATCGCGACGTAAAGGCTTGAAAAGACGCCGCTGCCGCGCTCAACCTGTGTGCTTATCAGAGGGTATGGGGGATATGCATGGTGCATGAGATGCGAGGCCGGTCGTTTGACGAAGGTGACGGAAGCGGCGGGGACGGTGGATCCAGCGCGGTGATTGGGCAGCCGATGCCTTTGGTATTCAACGGGCGTGCGGGCGAGTATTTCGGCATTTGGATCGTCAATGTCCTTCTGACCGTGCTGACCGTCGGGATCTATTCGGCCTGGGCCAAGGTACGGACCAACCGCTATTTCTGGGGCTCGACCCGGCTGGACGGTGATGCGTTTAGCTATCACGCCAAGCCTTTGCAGATCCTCATTGCACGGATAATTGTGATCGCGGTGCTCGTCGGCGTCGGGGTTTTGGTCGATATGCGGCCCATCGCGGCATTCGTCGTCTACCCAGCCTTTTTGTTTTTGTTCCCCTGGCTGGTGGCGCGATCGTTTCGGTTTCAGTCGCGGGTGACGCGCTGGCGCAATGTGAACTTTGATTTCCGGACGGATTATTGGCCGACATTTCTGACGCTGCTGATCGTGCCTTTCATTCCCATCATTTCGCTGGGCCTGGCGACCCCCGTTGCCACCAAGCTGACCCAAGAGTGGGCTTATAACCGGTTCAGCTTTGGTGATCGTCCGTTTAAGGTGGATGTCAGTTTAGGGCGGCTGTACGGTCTCTTCGGATTGGTGTTCGTTCTTGCCATCGTTGCTTACGGTGCTGCGTTGGCCTCGCTCATCCCAGTGATTTTAGAGGCCGACAATAGCGGCGGGGGCCTCGGGGCGTTAGGACCAGGTGGATATCTCTCCCTAGCCGTGGCCTACGTTCTTCTTCTCAGCGTATCGCTGTTGGTTTTGGTCTATCAAGTTGGTGTACGGAACATTGTTTTCAGTGAACTGACCTTGGACGGGATCCATAAGTTTCAGTCGACCGTTTCCAAGACGCGGTATGTTTGGATTGTTGTCACCAACCTGTTTGCTGTGGCGTTCACCCTGGGCCTCCTGACCCCCTGGGCGCGAATCCGTTTGGCGCGTTATATTGCTGAGAACACGTACATTATCCCTGGTGGGCCGCTCGATGAATTCGTCGCCAATGTGAAAGAGACCCAGGGCGTGATCGGCGAAGAATATGTCGACATCGAGGGTATCGACGTCGGAATTGGTCTTTAGACGGATGGACGTTCGCGGGCTCTACTACGAAGAAGGCCGGGCGAAGGCGACGCCCGCGGTCTTAAGCGTTGAGGGCAAGACCGTCGTCCTCCGCGCGGTGGATGATGGCCGGTTCCTCGGGGACGTCAGCCGCCGCGATGCGGACGTGTCGATGCGGGTGGGTGATATCCCGCGGCAGGTCAGTTTGCGGGGCGGATGGACCTTCGAAACCGACGACAATGCCGGGATCGACCGACTCCTCACCGCGCCGATCGATAACTTGCTCCCTTGGCTCGAAAAAGGTTGGGAGCGTGTCGCGATCGCGACGTTGATCTTCATTGGACTGATGGTGTGCGTGTGGCGGTTCGGCATTCCCGCCGCAACCCAGGCCGCCGTGAATGTGACACCAACGGCGGTCGAGCGCTCCATCGCCACGGGCTCCTTAAGGTCGCTCGACGCTTCGGTCTTTGAGCCCAGCGCGATTGACGCCGACCGGCGGGAAGCGCTCGATGCTCTGTTCACGGAGCTTGTCCAGGTTTATCGAACGCGGGATGATGCCCTCCTCGAAGCGCAATTTGAGCTGCTGTACCGGAAGGCACCCATGGTCGGCGCCAATGCCTTCGCTCTGCCGGGCGGAAAAGTGATCCTCACGGACGAGCTTCTCGCGTTGATCGATGACGACGCGTTGATCGGTGCGATTATGGCCCACGAGATTGGCCACGTGCATCATCGGCATACGCTCTATTCGCTGTACCGGTCGACAGGTGTCAGTGCCCTAATCTTGTTCCTCGGCGGTGATCTGAGCCAGCTGGCGGAAGATGCGGTTGTTCAGGGTGCGGTGCTTTCCAACCTTGCGTCATCGCGGCGGATGGAGCGGGAAGCGGATGTGCTCGGGGTTGAGCTCAGCCTCGCGGCGGGAATTGATCCTGAGGGCCTGATCACGGCGCTGGAGCTGTTGAGCGAGGAATGTGATGGCTGCGAGCCGGCGGCGTGGCTGTCGACCCATCCGGGCCTTGAGGACCGTGCCGAGAACATCCGCAAAGCGGCCGAAGCGGCCCGCTCTCGCTAAAGGGTGACCTGCTGGGCGTTGTTCGGCTCACGACACTTGATCCTGAGCGCATGACCGTGCCTCGGGAGCTCCTACGGCGCGCAGCGCAACCGCGCTCAACCCAGCAACGGCGATTGACGGAGCCTCCCGTCACTCGATAGGGCAACGGCAGAAGTCCCGCCGATGAGGAGGCCACCATGGCGACAGGCGCCCCCCAGCTCACGCCGCAGGAAGCCATTATCTATCTGATGATCGCGACATCCGCCTCGGATGGTTCCATCAACGCCGTGGAGTTGCGGACCATTGGCCGGGTCGTTCGGTCGTTTCCGCTGTTCTCCGCTGACGATGAGGAACGCCTGGTCCAGCTCTCCGAAGATGCGGCCCGGTTGATGGGGTCAGACGGCGGGCTCCACAAAGTGATGGACTCTGCCGCGGCGGTGTTGCCCGAGCACCTGGTCGAGACGGCTTACGCCGCTGTCGTCGACGTGGTCACGGCTGACGAAAGTTTGAACCTCGAAGAGATCCGGATGCTGGAACTTGTGCGCAATTCGCTGAAGGTGTCTGATGAGGGCGCGGCGGCGATCGAGCATGCGGCCCGGGCCCGGCACATGACCCTTGAGGTGCCGATTTGACCCTCGAGCTTGGTTGGGAAGAGTGGATCAGCCTCCCCGTCCTCGGCTTGCCTGCCATCAAAGCCAAGGTGGACACGGGCGCACGCACGTCGTCGCTCCACGCCTTCACCGTCGAGCCGTTCGGCCCGGTGAGCGCGCAGAAAGTGCGGTTTGGGATCCACCCGATCCCCGAGCGGCCTGAGGTTGAAGTCTATTGCGCCGCGAGCGTCGTTGATCGTCGCGAGGTGACGTCGTCAAATGGCGAGCGCGAGCTGCGCTGGACGATTGAGACGGACATCGAGATCGGCGACCAGCGCTGGCCGATCCTCCTGACACTGAGCGATCGGGAGGGCATGGCGTTCCATATGCTGCTGGGCCGACAAGCGCTGGAGAGCTTCCCTGGTGAGCCGCTGGTCAGCCCGACGAAGAGCTACGTCCAGCCGGAGCTGAATTACGACGCGTACGACAAGCTCGTCGCCAAGGCGCCGCAAAAGCGGCCTCTGCGCGTGGCGGTCCTGACGAAAGAGCCGAAGGGTTACTCCGCACGCCGATTGGTTGAGGCGGGCGAGGCCCGCGGACACGTGGTGGAGACCATCGACACATCCCGGTGCTATATGCTGATCAATGCGGAGCGGCCGGAGGTGCATTATGACGGCCGCGCCCTGCCGAGTTACGACGCAGTGATCCCAAGGATTGGGGCGACGATTACCTCGTACGGCACCGCGGTTGTGCGCCAGTTTGAGACGACGGGCGCCTATTGCATCAACCGGTCAGAAGCGATCCTCGCGAGCCGCGATAAGCTGTATGCGCATCAAATTCTCGCGCGCGAAGCCATCGGGATGCCGTCGACCGCGTTTGCGTCGTCTCCGAAAGATACCGACGCCATTATCGATCTGATGGGCGCGCCGCCGATTATTTTGAAACTGCTCGAGTCGAGCCAGGGGCGCGGTGTCGTTTTGGCCGAAACCAAGAAGGCCGCGCAGTCCGTGATCTCCGCGTTTCGGAATTTGAAAGCGGACTTCCTGGTCCAGCAGTTCGTCAAAGAGGCGGGCGGCGAGGACATTCGCTGCGTCGTTGTCGGCGGTAAAGTGGTCGCCACGATGAAGCGCCGGGCCGCGGCTGGCGAGTTCCGGTCCAACCTGCACCAAGGCGGTTCAGCCGTCAGTGTCAAGATTACCAAACAAGAGCGCGAGGTCGCGATCCGCGCTGCGAAAGCGTTGGGTCTGGGGTTCGCCGGGGTCGACCTTTTGCGGGCTGATGCAGGGCCGAAGGTCTTGGAAGTCAACTCAAGCCCTGGTCTTGAAGGCATTGAAACGACATCGAAAAAGAACGTCGCCGACTTAGTTTTTCAGCATATTGAACGGCGTGCGGCGAGCGCGGTGAAGCGTCGGCGCCGCACCTTGACAACGGCTTAGGCACGTATGCTGAGCAAACTTGTGACCTGCGCGCTGACGGCCCTCCCGCCGGAGCCTGCGCATAACGTTACGATCAAGTTGCTTGCGTCGCCGTTTGCTCCGCAGGCGTTGTTTAAGGCGGATCCGATGCTCGAAACGTCCGTGGCCGGCCTAAGCCTGCCGAACCCGCTGGGGATGGCGGCGGGGTTTGATAAGAATGCTGAGGTACCCGACGCTTTGCTGCGGCTTGGCTTTGGGTTTGCGGAAGTTGGTGCGGTGACGCCGCGGCCCCAGCCGGGGAACCCGTCGCCACGCGTTTTTCGTTTGCGCGACGAAGCCGCGGTGATCAATCGCTATGGCTTTAATAACGACGGGCTCGATATCATCCGTACACGCCTTGAGGCGCGCCGCGACCGGCCGGGTGTCGTTGGCATTAATCTTGGTGCGAATAAAGATAGTGAAGATCGCGGGCTCGACTATGTGACGGGCCTCCAAGCGCTTGAAGATTGTGTTGATTTTCTGACCGTGAACGTCAGTTCGCCGAATACGGAGGGCTTGCGTGCGCTCCAGGCGGGGGCGGAGCTTAAAGCGCTTCTGACGCGAGTGATGGACGCGCGCCGAACCGCAAAACCTGTGTTCGTCAAGGTGGCGCCCGATCTGACCGAAAACGATATCGCCGATATCACCGCCGCGGTCCTCGAAAGCGGGGTAAACGGAATGATTGTGTCAAACACGACCCTCGACCGCGATGGTGTTTCCGGTCCGTATGCCCATGAAAAAGGTGGGCTGTCTGGCGCGCCGTTGTTTGAAAAATCGACTCGCGTTCTTCGCGCCTTCGCGGAAGAGACGAAAGGGCAGGTCCCGTTGATTGGGGTCGGCGGGGTGCGTTCAGCGGCTGATGTCTTGGCGAAAATTAAGGCGGGGGCCAGCGCGGTGCAACTCTATACTGCGCTGATCTATCAAGGGCCTGGCTTGGTTGCTGATATCGTCCGTGAGCTGCCCGTGCTCCTGCGGGCCGAGGGCTTTAAGGCCGTAGACGACGCCGTGGGTGCCGAGCTTTAAGGAAGGAATAGGGGTATGCTGATTGCTTTGATTGCTGGGCTTGCCCAGGGGGCGTGCGATGTTTCGGTCCTTGAGGGGCGGATTGAGACGCCTACGGAAGTTCACGAGGCGATTGCAATCAGCGGCGGCAAAGTGCGGGCGATCGGCAGCAAAGCCGAGATGCCCGACGTGCCGCGTGCTTGCAGAACCCGTTTAGGACGTGGGCAGACGGCCTTTCCCGGCCTAACCGACGCGCATGTGCATCTGCTCGGCATTGGGTTGCGGGAGTTGAGCCTCAATCTGGACAGCGCCAAGTCCGTGGCGGATGTGGTTTCGGCACTTGCGGTGTGGGCGGAGGATCAGCCCGAAGGACCGATCATCGGGCGCGGGTGGATCGAGACCAGCTGGCCCGAAGGACGTCCACCCAATCGTTTCGACCTCGATAAAGCGGTGAGCGATCGGCCGGTTCTCTTGACCCGCGCGGATGGCCATGCGTTGGTTGCCAACACGGCAGCGCTGCAGGCAGCGGGGATTGATCAGTCAACGGCAGATCCCGCTGGCGGGCGGATCGTTCGTAATGGTGCTGGCGATGCGACGGGCTATCTGATCGACGCGGCGATGGGTTTGACGAGCAGCTTAGTCCCTCCACTGACGGAAGCGCGGCGCCGGGAAGGCCTGCGCGTGGGGGCAGAGACGTATGCGGAGCGTGGCTGGACATCGGTGCACAACATGTCCGTCGCGGCAGAAGACTTACCTCTTCTTGAAGAGCTTGCGGCCGAGGGTGCGCTTCCGCTGCGGGTGACGAATTTCGTTGTTCCCGAGGCGATGGACACCGTGATCGACGCGGGACCCGGATGTGATCCTACCGGGCTTGTTTGCCACCTGGGTGTCAAGTTTTACGCCGACGGCGCGCTGGGTTCGCGGGGCGCGCTGCTCAAAGAGCCGTATAGTGACGATCCGGGTACGAAGGGGCTTCGCTTGATCACCGAGGCGCAAGCCCTGCCGATGTATCGCAAAGCGGTGGCCGGGGGACTGCAAGTGACGACCCACGCCATTGGCGACCAGGCGAACGCGGACGTTTTGTCTTGGTACGAACAAATTCGTGCTGATTATCAAAGCGCGACGTTGCGGGTGGAGCACGCGCAGATTGTTGATCCCGAGGACCTCGCGAAATTCGCGGCGGGCGGCGTGATCGCTTCCATGCAGCCGAGCCACGCGATCGGTGATCTTCACTTTGCGGAGGATCGGCTTGGCCGCGATCGCTTGCGCGGTGCCTATGCGTGGAACAGCCTGGCAAGTGAGGGGACTCTGCTTGTGTTTGGGTCGGACGCGCCCGTTGAGCAGGGCGACCCGCGGATTGAGCTGTATGCGGCGCATGTTCGGCGCGATCTTGACGGGTTCTCGGGTGAGGGATGGCATCCTGAAGAGGCCTTGAGCAGGTCTGAGACGCTGGCGCTCTTCACCACGGCGCCGGCTTTGGCCATCGGGCGCGGCGGCAATGTCGGCACCTTGGCGCCCGGTTTCTCGGCGGATCTTTCTGTCTTTCAAGGAGACCCCTTTGCTGGGCCAAGCGAAGCGACGGCGGTTGCGACGATGATTAACGGACGTGTCGTGTCCGGACGACTTGGCCAGTAAGGTCGTATCATTTTACTGATCAAAGACCGAGGCGTTAACGTTAATCGCGTCGACGGTTCCGCACAATCTATGCATGTGTTACGAAATATTGGTTCGCCGCGTAGGGGTCGCGTCATGAGAAAGCTATTAGCCGCTGCGGCGGCGTTGAGTGCCGCGGGACTGCTGGGCACAGCATCGGCGGCGACGCTGACGGCTGAATTTGATACGGGGGCGGAAGGTTTTACGGCACCTGACTTCATTCTTCAGTGGCAGGCGACGGGGGGCAACCCCGACGGTTACCTCCGGCTTGAGGACGATACCGGAGGGTTCGGTGTGCTGTTCTTCGGCCCGGCGCTGGTTGTGCCGTTGGAGGTCGGCGGCACGATCAGTTTTGATGCGACGCTGTTTTCGGCGACCGGCGGCAACACACCTGATTTTGGCGAGCTGACCCTGTCCGGCGGCGGTTTTACGGCAACCGTCGATATGGTCACTGGAGTTCCGCCCACGGGAAGCTGGCAGACCTACAGCGTCGGCCTTGATGCGGCGACGTTTGGTCTGTCGACCGGAGATTTCGCGACGATGCTCGCTAACATCGACGGAATTGAGCTGGTGATTGAGAGCACCTTCGGCATCAACGAAGTGCTCGGCTTTGACAATTTCCGCGTTTCGGCCGCCGACGCTGTGCCCGTTCCCGCAGCAGCATTCCTATTCGCGTCGCTGGCTGGCGCGCTTGCAGTCCGCCGCCGGATGGCGCGCTAACCACGTCTCGAGCGGGGAATGTTGAAGCGCGGGAGCCTTTGTGTTCTCGCGCTTTTTCGTGGCTAGCCCTGGGCTTTCGCGCCTGTTAAGCGGCACGCCCATGGGCACTTCTCTTGTGATTGCAGTCGACGGTCCTGCGGCCAGTGGGAAGGGTACGTTGTGCCGGCGTTTGGCCAGCCTTTACGGCATCAAATATCTCGATACGGGCAGGCTTTATCGCGGCGTTGCTTGGCTGATGCTGAAGGATGGCCTGAACCCGCGGGATGAAGAGGCGGCGACGGCCGTGGCACGCGCGTTTGATCCGGAAAGCTTGGATACGGCGGAGCTGCGCACCGGCGAAGTGGGCCGCGGCGCGAGCCACGTTGCTGTGCATCCCGGTGTGCGGCAGGCGCTGTTCGAGTTCCAACGCGCGTTTGGCGAGACGCCGCCCGGCGCGGTGCTCGATGGCCGGGATATTGGGACGGTGATTTTTCCTGATGCCACGGTGAAGCTGTTCATCACGGCGAGTGTTGAGGAGAGGGCGAAGCGCCGGTTCGCTGAGCTGCGGGTGCAAGACCCGAACCTGTCGCTTGAGTCCGTGACGGAGGATTTGCGTCGCCGGGATGAGCGGGACCAGAGCCGGGCCGAGGCGCCATTGCTGCCCGCGGCGGAGGCGGAGCTGATTGATACCTCGAAGCTCAACCCCGAGGAGGTTCTGGCGCGGGCATCGCGGATCATCGACAATACCGTCAAGGCGATGAGCGCTTAGGCGTTCCGCTTACTGATCATGTCTGGGTATAAAAAAACGGGAGCGCGGAGGCTCCCGTTTTTGCGTTGAGGCGGCCGGTCCGTGACCGGTTTTTTTCGCGTTGCGCTTAGAACTGTGCTTCGAGCTGGATTTGGAACGTACGCGGATTGCCGAACCGGGCGAATTCCGGCGTCGTGTCCGGCAGCAGCGGATCGAACGGGAAGCGCGAGGTGATGAACTCCTCATCGAATACATTGTTCCCGGCAACGAAGACGCCGATCGTGTCGCCTTGCCAACCTGCGCGGAAATTGACGAGCGTCCGGCCCTCAATGATACGCTCATTCTGCGGACGATCCGCGCGGTTGAACGAGTCCGACACGTAGTTCGCGTTGACGTTGGCGAGGAGACCGTTGTTGCCCTCCCAGTTCAGCGCCCCGGCGAGGGTCCATTTCGGCGCGGCGGCGAATTCGTTGCCCGCCAAATCGAGCACCGTGCCGTTCACGTTGACGAAGAATTCCTCGAACTCGGTCTCTGCGAAGCCAACAGATCCTTGGAAGTCGAGACTGTCGGTGAGCTCGTATCGGCTTTCGACTTCGAAGCCGTAGATGCTCGAGCTGCCCGCGTTTTGCGTTTCGGCGTCGAAGACATTGTCCGAGAGCTGAACACGCACCTGCTGGTCGGTCCAGTCGATGTAGAACGCGTTGGCGTTCAGCGTCAGGGCGTTGTCAAACCACTGGCTGCGCAGGGAAAGCTCGTAGTTCCAGATGAATTCTTGATCGAATTCAAAGGACTGCGCCCGTGCCGCGTTGATGCCGACGCCGCCCGAGCGGTACCCCCGCTGGGCGATAAACGCGACGCTCATATCGTCGGTGACGTCGTAGCCGATGCCCGCTTTTGGGAGGAATGCGGAGAATGTTGGCGACTCCGTCGAAGCCGGTTCACTGTTCGCGTCAGCAGCTTCAGCCTCGATGAAACCGTTAAGGGCCGCGACGATTGGAGCGAGCGGCGCGAGCAGCGGGTTCATAGCGACTACCGCCGGGTCGGGGAGCGGTGTCGAAAGCGAGACGATGTTGCCGGTGGTGATTTCCTGGGTTTCGTTGTCCCAACGGGCGCCGCCGTAAATCGTCAGCTTGTCGGTGAGGTCGTAGGAAAAGTCTGTGAACAGAGCGTAGGACTCAACGGTGCTTGGATTGCTTGCTTGTGCGTTGATCACCGCTGGGTTGGGGTAGAGCGAGATCACCAGCAAGGCGGTGTCTTGATCCAAGCCGATGCCGCCGAACGCTGGCGGTGCGGTGAGGACGTTGAGCAGCCCGAGATCGTTGACGGGATCAAGCGAAAGATCGGCGTTGCTGATGCTCGTCGGCGTGTCGAGTTCGGCGTAGTAGAAACCAGCGACGCCTTTGAACCGGTCACCGTCGTACTGGAAGCGTGTTTCCTGGCTGAATGTTTCCGCGTGGCTCTCAAAGACAGAGAATTCAATGACTTCGGGTGTGCGGTCGGAGTCGGTGACGAAGTCCCGATCGACGACGTTCAGTGCCGTGATCGATGTGAATGAGAGGTCATCGGTAAACTGATAATCGACAGTTGCCACCGCGACCTGGATCTTGATGTCTTCCGTAAGCCCCGGATCGCCGAACGCTTGGCGGTTCTCTTCGGGATCTTCGACGGCGAGGGAGACGAAATCGTCACCGCTGGTTCGGTCGTCATAAGTGTAGCTCAGCAGCACACTGAGATCGGGCACCGCGTTGGGTTCGATGAGCAGCTTGCCGCGGATCAGCTCCGATTGGCGTGCTTGTTCGTCGGTGCCGGTGGTGAGGTTGTCGATGAAGCCGTCGGTTTCGGCGACTTCACCGGCGATGCGGAAGGCCACCTGGTCGTCGATGATTGGTCCGCCTACGGCAAAGCCGAACCGCCGGAGGTTTTCTTCCGTACCCGCAATAACGCGAGCGCGGCCCTCAAGCTCATAGGTCGGATCGGCGGTTTCAAGGAGGATCGCGCCGGCGAGGGCATTGCGTCCTTGAAGCGTTGATTGCGGTCCACGGAAGACTTCCACCTGCGCCAGGTCCCACACATCGAGGGGACCACCAAAGCTGGTCTCGCGCGGCAGCGGCGAGCCGTCGACATAGATCGTAGCGAGATCGCCGATCCCCGCGCCGGAGACGTTGAGGCTGTTGATCCCCCGGATCGTGAAGCTCGAACCGTCGAGCGTGGTCAGATTGGCCGTCCGGTCGATAACATCCTGCACACTGAGGATATTTTGCCGCTTGATTTCTTGGTCCGTCACAATGGCAACCGAGTCGGGCGTGTCCTGGATGGACCGCGAGATCTTCTGGCCGGTGACGACGATGGTGTCTTGTTCGGGGTCGGGCTGTGCCTGTGCCGCGCCCATAGCCAAAGCGAGCGCCACGGAGGACGCCCCGACCATTTTAGAATTCCACATGCCCCAACTACCTTTCTTGAAGATGCGAATTGATCGCATGGCGTCGTGGTAGGGCGGCCAAGCAGGTGTGGCAATTGGTGCAGCGATACTTTGTTCGGACTGTGCCCCGAAAAGCACGATCGTGCTTTCCCATTGAAATGGCGAGATGAAATTTATCGGCGGATCGAGATATCGGCCCGTGTTCCGATTATCGATATGTCTTTTCCGACAGAAATGACTGGGGATGCGTTTTGGTCTTTTGGCGCGATTGCGACTGCTTCGCGTGGTTGGTGGCGAATTGCTCGTTTGGTATTCTCCCTATGAGGGAAATGAGGGGAAAAAACGATGCCTACGCTCTTTCGAGCTGCCGCGTTGCCGGCAGCCGCTGTTGCTCTCGGTCTCACGACGCTGACCGCGCCGATCGCCACGGCGGCAGCGCAAATCCGGGTCGAACCTGGGATCATTACAGGCGAGGTGCTGCAGCTGCGGCGCCTGACGCTTGAGGTTGATCCTTTTGGCGGCGAGTTCAGCCGATGGTACGACGAGTGGGAATTTTCCGACTACACCGCTGTTTATAGCTTCCGTTGGAAACTCAACAGCGGCAACTTCGTCGACGGCGAATATATCGTCCGTGATGGGAACGATGTCGTGCTGACCCGTGGCCCGCTCGATATGGACGGGCGCAAACAGGGCTTTTTCAATTTGAGGCTGGCTGATTTGCCGGAACGCCTCGTCTATAAGGTGTCGGTCCAGGGGCTGACGGGAACCACGGCGCTCAGTGCTCCGTCTGAGCCGGTGATCTTGCGCTTCGCCGAACTGGAGCCGGTGCCTTGGCTCTTCATGGCCGCAAACCTTGAGAACACAGCGCGGGATAATGACGTCCCCGGAATGTCGACGGCCGTGACCTGCGGCCCCGGGCATTTTATCGAGTGGACCACCGGTGTGCGCCGAGCGGACAGTACACTGAAGGTTCAGCCGGATGACACTTGGCATATTGGGTCGAACACCAAGGCGATGACGATCGCGATGCTGGCCAAGCTGGTTGAAGAGGGCCATTTCGATTGGGACACGACCGTCTGGGACTTGGTCTACGACAAGAAGCTTTTGCCCGGTGGGCAAGGCCTATTCCCGCCGCTGTTTAGGTCGATTAATCAGCACTTTAAGGACGTCACGATCGACCGGCTGGCGGCCCATCGCTCGGGGATGATTATGCCTGGCGCGCTCGATGCCCAGACCCGTGCACCGTCAAACTATGCGCGAACACCGACGGATTTTCGTGAGGATATCATCCGGCAGATGCTGAACCGTCCGCATGCGGGCATTATCGGTGAATGGCGGTACGGGCAAGGCAATTATATGATCCTGGGCCACCTGATCGAGAAGGTGCGCGGCAAGCCCTATGAGCAAGTGATGGTCGAGGAGTTCTTTGGCCCGTTGGGGATGGCCAGCGCGAACTTTGGGATGCCGACCGACGCATCGGTGCCGCCTGCGGTGTCGCTCACGCCGTTTAATCCGCCCACAGGTAATCCGTGGGTGGATCAATATTTCGTCGCGGCGGCGGTGGATACCACGCGCGAGGTCAATGGCCACCGTTTTGATCCCGCAAAGCCAGCGGGGCAGCGGGTTCGGGTCGATAACATCGCGTTGCCTCCGGTCTGGAACCCTGCCGGCGGCGCGTATATGACGTCTAAGGACTTTCTTAAGTTCGCGCGCCTGATGATCGACGGCCAACACGGCAGCTTTTCGCTCAGCCCCGCATCAATTGCGCAGATCCAATCGATCTATATGCGGAGCGATCGCCAACGGGGCCCGATGAGCGAACCGCCGGAAAATCGTGCTGATCCTTCTTATGGGTGGGCTTGGGGACAATGGATGGACGGCACTTGGGGCCAAGTGCTCGGCCACGACGGGTCGTATTTTCGGTTCTACACCACAACCCGCGTCTACGTGGATAGCGGCTTTGCCGCGTTCTCGGCGGCCAATTTAGAGGGCGGAAACAATGCCCCTGGCGACGACGCCGCGGCGCGGGCCAACGGTTGGTTGGTTGGGCAAGCCAAGGCGTTTTGCAGCGGCGAAGTTGCGCCCGTTGCGCTGCAGCTGAAAGAGGGCCCGCCGGTGACCTTGCAGCAGCGCCGCCGCCGGTCTGCGCCGATGCGGCGGTCCTCCCCAGTTGAGCGGGCCGAAGCGCTGGAGCGGCTTGCCGATGACGATGACAATGGGCTGCCGCAGGCCGAAGACATGGAGACCGACTACGATATCCAAAACGAGCGGTAGGGGCGCTCGCGGTGCGGTTCGTGGGCGCGCCCCGCGGAACCGCCCGCAAGCCTTGCGATTTCCGCACCGCTTCTCTATGGGGCGCGGGTTCGCAGCGGCGGCTGCGGAATGGACAAAGTTCAAGGAGGACGAGCGCTTTAGCATCCGAACTGATCTTGTGTCATTTCGCGACCGGCGCGTTTCGTCCAACCTGCTCTTAAAGCCCTACAAATGCATGCTTTTTGAGCCCCAACCCGCGGCGCCTTCCGTGCCGCTATAAAGGCAGTGTTTTGTCTGAAACCATGAACCCCTCGGTCGAAGATTTCGCCGAGATGTTCGAAGCCTCGGTCGTCGACCGCGTCAGCTTTGAACAAACCGTCGTAAAAGGCACCATCACCGGTATCGAAAAAGACATGGCCATCGTTGATGTTGGCCTGAAAACCGAAGGCCGCGTGCCGCTCCGCGAGTTTGGCATCGCCAACGGCGAGAGCTCGGTGAAAGTTGGCGACGAAGTCGATGTCTTCATCGACCGTGTCGAGAACGCCCACGGCGAAGCGGTGATCTCCCGCGAGAAAGCCCGCCGGGAAGAAGCCTGGGACCGCCTCGAGAAAGAATTCGAAGACGGCGAACGCGTCAACGGCGTCATCTTCAACCGGGTCAAAGGCGGCTTCACCGTCGACCTTGGCGGCGCTGTGGCGTTCTTGCCCGGCAGCCAAGTGGACATCCGCCCCGTGCGCGATGCGACGCCGCTGATGAACCTCGAACAGCCGTTCAAGATCCTCAAAATGGACAAGCGCCGCGGCAACATCGTTGTCTCGCGCCGGTCTGTGCTGGAAGAGGATCGTGCGGAACATCGTGCTGATGTCGTCCGTGATCTGAGCGAAGGCGACGAGCGCGACGGTGTCGTCAAGAACATCACCGATTACGGCGCGTTCGTTGAGCTGGCCCCCGGCGTTGACGGTCTTCTGCACGTCACCGACATGTCGTGGAGCCGCGTGAACCACCCGTCGGAGGTTCTCAACGTCAACGATACCGTCCGTGTCAAGATCATTAAGATCAACCCGGAGACGAGCCGCATCAGCCTCGGTATGAAGCAGCTGCAGCCCGACCCCTGGGAAGGCGTGCAGGCCAAGTACCCTGTCGGCGCGGTCTTCAAAGGCAAGGTCACGAACATCACCGACTACGGCGCCTTCGTCGAAATCGAAGATGGCATCGAAGGCCTGGTCCACGTCTCGGAAATGTCATGGGTCAAGAAGAACGTTCCGCCCTCGGCCATTGTGGAGCCGAACCAGGAAGTCGACGTCATGGTGCTCGAAGTGGACGAGTACAAACGCCGCGTCAGCCTGGGTCTGAAGCAGACGCTGAACAACCCATGGGAAGCGTTTGCCGAGGCCAACCCGGTCGGTTCTGTCCTCGAAGGCGAAGTCAAGAACATCACCGAGTTCGGTCTGTTCGTGGGCATCGACGAGAACATGGACGGCATGGTCCACCTTTCCGATCTCGATTGGGACAAGTCGGGTGACCAGGCGATCCAGGACTATGAGAAGGGCCAGAAGGTCTCGGTCAAAGTCCTCGACGTTGATCCGGACAAAGAGCGTATCTCGCTCGGCATCAAACAGGTCGCGAATGACCCGATGGATGCCGTCGGTGAGCTGAAGAAAGGCGACGACGTCACCTGCGAAGTCTCGGCCGTTGAGAATGGCGGTATCGAGGTGCGGGTCGGCGGCGATGGTGGTCCTAAGGCCTTCATCCGTAAGTCGGACCTCAGCCGTGACCGCAATGAGCAGCGTCCGGAGCGTTTCGCCGTGGGCGACAAGATCGACGCCCGCATCGTGGCGATCGATCGGCAGTCGCGCCGTCTCTCCCTTTCCATCAAGGCCCGCGAAATGGCCGAGGAGAAGGAAGCCGTAGAACAGTATGGCTCAGCCGATGCTGGTGCATCGCTCGGCGATATCCTCGGTGCTGCTCTGAAAGACACCGACGACGCGTAAGGCCTTCTCAGGCTGAAACAATCCAAGCGCTGGCGCCTTTGCGGGTGCCAGCGCTTTTTTCTTGTCTCCGCTCTGAGGTGCAGCGCTCAGGTTTTGGGGCTGTTCGTCCTCGTGCAGATCGTCTCAGCAGGTGCTTGTCCCGTGCGTGCGCGGCGCTGTACGCAGATGCGGAACAAGGCAAACGAGGCACGTCATGGGCTCCATCCTCACACCGATCTTGATCCTCGCGACGTGGTCGCTGGTGATGTGGGTTTGGCTCTATGCCACCCGCATCCCGGCGATGGGAAAAGCGGGGATCGATGCTGCGAAGATGAAGGAAAAGTCTGAGATGGACGTCCTTCCGCGCAGTGTTCGTCAGGTGGCGGACAACTTTAACCACCTGCATGAGCAGCCGACGGTGTTTTATGCACTTGCTCTTTACACGCATCTTTCGAGCAACGAAGGCACGTTTACGGTGGCGCTGGCGTGGGCCTATGTTCTCTTCCGCGTACTGCACAGCCTCCATCAGGCGTTGGTCAATTTCATCCCCGTCCGGTTTGCGCTCTTCGCGCTGAGTTCCTTTTGCTTGATGGGCCTCGCAGGGGCCAACCTCGCCGCGCTGTTCGCAGGGTAAGAGCGCGGGAAGCTATTGCGTTTCCTGAACCTTACGGACTTGTTTGAGCAGCATCTTCTTGGGCAGCAGCGGTGCGAGCGCATAAACGATCCGCCGGGCGAAGGGCACGCCAGCGATGACGTTCAGTTTACCGCGCATCATTGCTTTATAGCCCGCCTTGGCCACACCCATGGGTGGCACGGCGCCCTGGAACAGGGGTGAATTCTCCATGCCTGAGGTTCCGGCAAAGCCTGTCTCCGTCGCTCCGGGCAGGAGAGCTGTGACGGTAACGCCCGTGCCGCGGACTTCTTCCCAAAGCGCGTTGCTGAACGATGTGACGTAAGCTTTTGTCGCGAAGTAGACAGCTTGGAGGGGTCCGGGCAGTTCGCCCGCCGTCGATGACACGTTCAGTATGCGTCCCTGACCTCGGCTGACCATCCCGGGAAGGTAGAGCCGGGTCAGCGCCGACAGCGCGATGATGTTCACCTCGATCATGGCGCGGTCGGCTTGCCACTCCCGCTCATGGAAGAGACCCAGGCCGCCAAAGCCTGCATTGTTGATGAGGTACTCGACCGGCATGTTCGCCCGCTCGGTGGCGTCGAAGATGCGCTGCGGCGATGCGGGATCGGCAAGGTCCTGGACCAGCACGTGGGCTTTGATCTTGTGCTTGGACTCGAGCTCTTGCTTGAGCGCCTCGAGTTTATCGCCGCTCCGCGCCACGAGAATGACGTCGCCGCCTTTCTTGGCGTGGATTTCGGCAAAGCACCGTCCGATGCCGCTCGACGCACCGGTTATGAGCGCAGTTTTGGCCATAAGGGCGGCCTCCATTTTTCGTCTTTGCCAGGCTGGAGCATCCGCACCGGCATTTGCAACCGCGTTGCTGCGCAAGGCTCCTGGCGGGATGCAATCTCTCCGCCCGCGTTAACCTCAATTAGCAGATCATTAAGGCTCGGGTGGCAGTGCGGGCGCGCAATGATCGATCTTGTCATCCCAGTCGCCGCGTCGTCTTTACTCCAGTTCTCCGATATCAAAGAGAGCAAGGAGAAATGGACGGGGTCCATCCAGTTCAATGGTGCGTCCGCGTCGGGGAACACCAACAACACGGTGGTGGGCGGCCGTTTTACCGCAGCGCGGACCTTTGGCGCGCTCACCCATGCGTTTGATGCCAGCGGCAACTTCACCCAAGCGACGTTAGTGCGCGATGGTGTTGAGCAACGCGATGTGACGCAGAACCGTTGGCACACGCAGTATCGGCTTGAGGTCAATGCGGGTGAACGGAGCTTTTTCTACGGCCGTGCGCGGTACGAAGAAGACCAGTTCTCTGGTTTCGACCGGCAGGCTTTTCTTGGCGGCGGTTTTGGTCATGCCTTCGCCGAAAGTGATGCGCGAACATTCTCTGTACTGATCGGTCCAGGTGTTCAGTTCTTGCGCAGGGCACGGCCGGACCCTGTGCCTGCCACCTTTGTGATGGACGAAACGAACTTCGCTGTGTTTCTCGGGCAAAATTATACGCAAGTGCTGCGGGAGAATGTCACGTTCGAGCAGAGCTTTGACGGAACCGCGAGTGAGACCAACAGCACGGCGGCCAGCCGGGTGGCGTTGAAGACGGACCTCACCGATAAGATCAGCTCACGGATGAGCTATGAGGTGACCCACAATACCAATCCGCCGTCAGGGCGTGAGCGGACGGACACGTTACTCAGCGCGTCGATCGGGTTTCAGTTTTAGAACGCTGAGCAAAAGCCTTTGGCTGTGAGCGCTGTTCCAAGGCCGCTCTGAAGGCGTATTAGCCCATCTGTGTACGTTCTATCTTTTATTCACGCATCAACGAGGCCCTCCCAATGCCGCTGAGGTGGGCATCGGGAGGGGTTGTTGGTTAGGCTTCGAGGTCGAAGAGGATGATCTCGGCGTCTTCGCCGTCGGCCATCACGATCTCGCCGGGGTCGGTGAAGGCGAGGCCGTCACCGCGCCTAAGGTCCACGCCGTTGACGGACAATGCACCCTTCGCGACTTGCAGCCAGCCTTTGCGTCCTGGACGCAAGTCGAAGCTGATCGCTTGCGGTCCCGAGAGTGTTGCCGCGAAGGCGTCGGCCCCGGCGATTGTCGTGATCGAGCCGTCGCGTCCGTCTTCAGACAAAAAGAGGGCGAGCTTGCCGTCTTTGTCCTCAGGCTTGATGTCCAGCGTTTGGTAGCTCGGCTTGGCGCCTTGCACCTTTGGCTCCAGCCAGATTTGCAGGAACCGCACGCGTTCATCCCGGCTCGGATTATACTCCGAGTGCCGCACGCCTGTGCCCGCGGTCATGTACTGGACGCCGCCAGCCTTCACGACCGAGCCGTTGCCCATCGAGTCTTTGTGCTCGAGTGCGCCTTCGAGGACGTAGGAGAAGATCTCGAAGTTCTCGTGCGGGTGGGCGGGGAACCCGGCGCCGCCTGCCACTTCATCGTCGTTGATCACCCGCAGGCCGGCGAACCCCATCCATTTGGGATCATAGAAGCTTGCGAAGCTGAACGTGTGTGCGGAACGCAGCCAGCCGTGGTTGGCGTGGCCGCGATCCTCTGCGCGCCGGAGAAGCGGCGTGGCCAGGGTTTGCTGAGCGGTCGTTTGTGTCTGAAGCATCAGAACCTCCCGTGCTTTGTGTCCGGACAAAGGTTGCAACGCAGGCGGGGCACAACAATCACGCGTCGACGCAAAAGTGCCGAGCGATGAGCGCAAAAGACACGCTGAGTGTTCTGCGTGCTGCCGGAGACATTTACGCTTAGCTTGCGCGCTAGGGCGACTTGGGGAGGGAGCACGATGCTCGGATTGCTCGTAGCACTGCTGGCCACCGGCGCGGAGACTCCGCCGCTGCCGATCATCGATGTGCATATCCACACGTCGAGAGCCGACGATAATGGCCCGCCGGGCATGCCGATTTGTCCGAATGTGATGCTTCGATTGCCGCCGCGGGATCCTGCGGTCCCGTGGGGCCAGCAGTTCGCGTCGGCGCCGCGCTGTGATGACCCCATCTTTGGCGCGCCGACCGACGATGCCGTCCTGAGCCAGACCATCGAAATTGTCAGACGCCGCAACATCATCGGCGTTCTGTCTGGTCCTGCCGACCGTGTTCTGGCGTGGCATGCGGCTGCGCCCGAGCATTTCTTGCCCGGGTTACAGCTGCGCATCGGGCGCGATCCGTTGACGCCGGAGGATTACGCCAAGCTTTTCAAGGATGGCCCGTTTATGTCCCTCGGCGAGATTTCGAACCAGTACGCGGGGATTGGCCCCTTGGATGACCGGATGGCTCCCTATTGGGCGATGGCGGCCGAGGCCGATGTCCCGGCCTTGATCCATATGGGTTATGGACCACCGCGTGCCGCTGCGTTTTTCCCCGCTTATCGCTTGAGCCACAGCAATCCGGCTCTGCTTGAGGAAATTCTGCTGCGCCATCCGACGCTGCGCATCGGGATCATGCACATGGGGGAGCCATTTTACGATGAGGCGATCGGGATCCTGTCGATTTACCCAAATGTCTTCATCGATATCGGCGGGGCGTCATGGATGCACGGGCGCGCCCACTTTTGGCGGGTTTTGGAGATGTTTATCGAGGCGGGGCACGGCTACCGGCTGATGTTCGGTTCCGATGGAATGAACTGGCCCGGCCTGATCGAGCCTGCCCTTGCGGCGATTGAAGACGCGCCGTTTCTGACCGAGCAGCAGAAGCGGGCGATCCTGTATGACAATGCTGCGCGGTTTCTGCGCTTTGATGAGGCGACGATTGCGGCGCACCACGGACGGGAGTGAATGAGTCCGCTCGTTCTGGGACACGATCGGCGGATAAAATCACTTAACTGCGACAGAAACGTTTGATGATGGTTTACATTCCGTAAAGGGTGTCCTATCTCGGGAATGGGCGAGGGAGAGGTATTACCGATCACGCGCGCCTGTTTGTGCAACTTGTCTCACTGAGGGGGACTACCATGAAGAAACTCACGCTTGCCGGCGTCGCCGGCGCAATGGCATTGGCCGTCGCATCGTCGGCAAATGCAACCATCGTCACCGTTTTTGATGACGTTGCTGGCGGACGCGCGTCGTTCGACAGCACCGTCACCGGCACGGGCGCAACGGTCAACGAACTGACCCTCGCTGGCCTCGCCAGTGGCATGTCTGTCGATGCAGGTCCGTTCACGATTACCAACAACGACGGCGGCACCGTCTTCTTTTCGACCTACGGCACGCTTTCGGGCCAGGTTGTCAGCATCGACCCAGCAACCGTCGGTGACGACTTTTTCGGCAGCGGTGTGCGCGATGAGCCGGAAGATTATTTTGGTTCAGGCTTCACGCTGACCTTTGACGACGCCGTGAACTCGGTTGGCTTTGAAGTTGGTGACTGGGCAACCTGCTGTACTGACCCTGTGACCGAGCTTTACATCTCGTTCGATGGCGGTACGCCGATCCTCGTGGCTTCGGCCGACGACACCAGCCAAGGTCTCTTCCCGTCGCAAGATCCAGGCGTTGGCTTCGACGTGTTCGAGATCTTCGTCGCTGCGTTTGATGACACCGACAGCTTCACGACGGTTTCGTTCTGGGGCAACGGCCTCGGCGAAGTTCTCGTCGCTGGCGGTAACGTCCGTTGGGCACTCGTTGACGAAGACACGCTCCCCGAAGTTCCGGTTCCGGCAGCAGCATTCCTGTTCGCTCCGGCACTGGCTGGCTTCGCAATGCGTAGTCGCGCCGCGAAGAAGTAAGCTCTTCCGCGCTTAGAGCGCTTTGAGTTCGAGACCGCGTCCTTCAGGCGCGGTCTTTTTTTGTGCTGGTCGGTCCAAGGTCGAAGGCGTCCGAGGGGTCGCGCGCGATGCTGATGGCATTGGTCTTAACGCCTCGGCGCCAACGCTCTGCGCAGACCCATCGCGCTTTTGAAGCGTCGCTGCGCACAGCAAAAAGCCGCCGCAGGGACTCCTGGGCGGCTTCGCTGATCGAATTTTCGCTGACGCGGTGACCGTTTAGATCAGCCCTTCGCGCTGCATCTTCTTGCGCTGCAGCTTGCGCGCTCGGCGAACGGCTTCAGCCTTTTGGCGAGCGCGTTTCTCCGAAGGTTTTTCGTAAAACTTACGGGCTTTCATCTCACGGAAGGTCCCCTCGCGCTGCATCTTCTTCTTCAGGGCGCGTAGGGCTTGCTCGACATTATTGTCGCGCACAACGATGTTAACGATGGGTCTCACTCCTCATGCGGGGTTGTCAGCGAAAGTGCGCCGCATAACGGACAAACCGCCGCTTGTCGAGATGCGATGCCAGGGAATATGGGGTGATCATGGCTGATGAGATACCAAACCGCGAGAGCAATGGAGCAGACGAAGCGCTGCGCCGGGATATTCTGGATGTGCTGCTCGGCGACGCTGCGTTCGATGGCTTCACGGACCAGGCGCTGACGAAGGCCGCGCGGACGGCGGGCCTGGGCCAGGACGAGATCGCCAGCGGCACCGTACAACGGCTGTTCCCGCGGGGCGTTGCCGATGCCTTGGCGCTGTGGTCGGAAACCGAGGACGCGGCGATGGTCGCAGCGTTTGAGGCGCTGAACCCGAAGCCCCACGGGATTACAAAGCGGATCACCTGGCTGGTCCGGCAGCGGATTGAGCAGCTGGACTGGAACCGAGAGGCCGCGCGCCGGGCGGGGTCGACGCTGGCCCTGCCGATCCACGGGCGCCTGGGCGCGAAGCTGTTGTTCCAGACGGCCGATACGATGTGGCGGGCGATTGACGACAAGAGCACCGACTTCAATTGGTACACCAAGCGCGCGACTTTGAGCGCGATCTATACGGCGACGCTGAGCCACTGGTTCGCCACCCAGGGCGATGCTGCGGCGGAGGACCCTTATGCCGAGACCTGGGCGTTTCTCGATGCGCGGATGGGCAACCTGATGCAGTTTGAGAAGTTCAAAGCGCAGGTCCAAAAGGTGACCCCGGATCCGGTTTCGATCGTCAACTTTCTTGGCCGCATCCGCTATGGATCGGGATCGTCCGCGTCCTAGGCGGGTTGGATTTTCGCGCGGGGGAGGCCGCATATGATGAAAGCGCTTTTGCGACCGCTGGTGGTCGTTGTCATCCTGGCCGCGCTTGCGGCAGCGTGGTGGTATTTTCGTCCGGGCTCGGAGTTTTCACCGCGGGAAGTGATCGCGTTTTCCGAGGCGCCTGACCGGCGCCCCGCGTACCGGATGATGCCGTCGATCTATCCGTCGCGAGCGGTGCGCCCGGCTGCGCAACCAACCACGTTCGCGCGCGATGAACGACCGATCGATTTCACCTGGACCTGGGATGGGACGGAGCGGACGCTGGATGACTATGTTACCCAGCGGAACGTGCAGGGCATCTATGTCCTCAAAGACCGCAAGGTCGTCTACGAAGAGTATTTCGGTGAGGCGCGTGCGGATGATCAGTTCACGTCATGGTCCGTGGCCAAGTCTGTGGTCAGCAGCCTGATCGGGATTGCGTTGAAGGAAGGCGTGATCGCGAGCCTTGACGACGAAGCGGGGCAGTATGCCAGCGGGTATGCGGGTACGGATTATGGCGCGACGTCGATCCGTCACCTGTTGATGATGTCGTCCGGCATCGATTTCAACGAGAACTATGAAGAGCCGGGGTCGGATATCCGTAACCTGTTCCTCAACACGTTCTTATTCAATCGCGACGTCGATAAGACCATTCGTCAGTACACGCGCGGGCGTGCGCCGGGCGAGGTCTTCGACTATATCTCCACCGATACGCAGGTGCTGTCTGCGGTCCTGCGGGGTGCTTACGGCAAGCGGTTGATTGATCTGTTCAATGAGAAACTTGCCGCGCCCCTGGGCATCACCGGGGGCACGTGGCTCGTGGATCGTCAGGGGGCGGACGGGAAAGAGCTTGGGTACTGTTGTCTTCAGCTGACGCTCGAGGACTATGCCAAGCTTGGGCAGCTTTATGCCCAGGGCGGACGGGTCGGCGGCGCGCAAATCCTGCCTCCCGAGTGGCCCGCGTTCGTTGCGACCGCTGGCACCGAGGACCATGCGCCGCCGGGCGAGGGGCTTCTGGGCTATGGCCACCACTTTTGGCTCATTGGCGGGGACGAAGGGGCGATGACCATGCAAGGCTATGATGGCCAGCTGGTGCATATCGATCCGGACGAGAACGTGGTGATTGTCATCGTCTCGGCCGACCGCAGCCATCGCGATTTCGCCGCCGTGCCGGAATTTGTGCGCCTGTTTCAGCAGGTGAAAGCGGAGCTCCGCTGACCGGACAGAAGCCGGCGCAAGACGCGCGCAAGCGATGCAACTTTTCGTCTGGTCGTTGCGTTCTGGGGGCCTAGTTTCTATGCGCGGTCGCCGGCTAGGGTCGGCCGCCGAACAACCGACCTTGCCGCTGCAGGAGGCTCCGCGAAATGGACCTTAAGGCCACAATCCGAGCGATCCCCGATCATCCGAAGCCGGGCATTGTCTTCCGCGATTTGACCACGCTGATGGGCGACCCCACTGCGTTCCAGGCGACCTGCGGAGCCCTCGCGGACGCCTATAAAAGCCAGGGCATCACCCACGTGGCGGGCATCGAGGCGCGGGGCTTTATCTTTGGAGCGGCGGTGGCCGATCGGCTCAACGTCGCCTTTGTGCCGGTGCGGAAGGCCGGGAAACTCCCGGCTGATACCTACGCGCGAAGCTATGCGCTGGAATATGGCGAGGACACGGTTGAGATCCACCGCGATGCGGTCGGCAGTGGCGCCAAGGTTCTGCTGGTGGACGACCTGCTGGCGACCGGCGGCACTGCGGCGGCTTCGGTGGAGCTGATCCGGGAGACGGGGGCGGAGCTTGTCCAGGCGGCGTTTGTGGTCGAATTGGTGGGGCTCCCCGGGCGGGCGAAGCTCGCGGACTTGGGGGTCGAGACCCTCGCGCTGACAACGTTTCAGGAAGACTGACCAGATGGTGATTGCGAAGCTTTCGGAATGGCTGTTCCACGGGGACGGCGACGGCACCACGGCGCCCCCGTCGGTGAACCCCAAGGTGGGGGCAGCGGGCCTGTTGATCGCTGCGGCCCATCGCGACGGCCGCTTTACCCAGATGGAGCGCGATATCGCCATCGCGGCGGTGATGAAGCTGCTGCACATTGGCAATCCGGAAGCGAAAGAGCTCCTGCAGGAGGCGGAGGAGGAGCTGTTTAACGGCCACCGCTCGTTTATGACCTTCGCGGTGGCGGCCAAGGGGCTGGAGCGTGACGATCAAGAGGCCCTGATCACCCACGTTTGGCGCCTGGTAGAGAGCGACGGCGAGGACGTGTCCGAGAACGTGCTCGTTTCATCCATCCGCGATGTTCTGGGATTCACCCGCGCCCAGGCCGAAGCCCTGCGGCCGGCGAAGCACTGATGTCTGCGCAAAAGCCGAGCGGGCGCCCGATGACCGCTGCGTCTGTCCGTGCACGGAAGGGCGGTGAGCCGCTGGTTTGCCTGACGGCCTATGACGCACCGACGGCGGCGGTTTTGGACCCCCACTGCGATGTCTTGCTGGTCGGCGATAGCGTGGGGATGGTTGTGCACGGATTACCGTCAACCGTTGGCGTAACGCTAAATATGATGGTGCTGCACGGTCAGGCGGTGGCGCGCGGGGCGAAGCAGGCGTTGATCGTCGTGGACCTGCCGTTTGGCAGTTATGAGGCCTCAGCCGAGCAGGCCTTCGCGAGCGCTACGCGGGTGCTGTCCGAAACTGGCTGCGGCGCGGTGAAGATTGAGAGCGGCACCTATGCGGCGGAAACCATCCGTTTCCTGACGGAACGCGGTGTGCCGGTGATGGCGCATGTAGGCTTGCGCCCGCAAGCGTCGCTGGTGACCGGCGGCTTCAAGGCAAAAGGCAAGTCGGCGGCGGAGCGGGAGGCGGTCCTCGACGAAGCGCGGGCGGCCGATGATGCGGGCGCGTTCGCGATCGTCGTTGAGGGCACGGATGAGGCGCTGGCCCGAGAGATTACGAGGGTTGTCCGTTGCCCAACGATTGGTATTGGCGCCTCGGCGGCGTGTGATGGGCAAATCTTGGTGACGCCGGATATGCTGGGTCAGTTCGATTGGACGCCGAAATTTGTCCGTCGGTACGCTGATCTTAAGACCGTCGTCGACCAGGCCGCCGAGCACTATGCACAGGACGTGAGAAGCCGCGCTTTCCCTGGCGAGAAGGAGACCTACCGGCTGAAGCGCGACGGCTAGAACTCTGTGAGCGGAGAATAAGAAAAAGGGCGCCCTAGGAGAAGCGCCCTTCCTCTTTCATCGTGAAGCGATGGAGGCGTTATGCCTTGCGCTTCTTCCGCATCACGGCGCCGATCGCTGGTGCGAACAGCAGCGCTGCTGCTGGGACCGGAACCGGCTCCCACGAGATCAGGTCTTGGCCGTCGTTCACGTAGGTGGTGAGGCGGAAGCCGCCCATGTCGGCCATCGCCAAACGGCTCAGATAGTCGGCTGCGAAGGCGTTGGCTTGGGCCGTACCCGAAACAATGAAGTCACCGGTGCTGATGTCGCCCGGCGTCGAGTCGACGATGATTTCCCAGAGCGCCATTTGGAAGCCGGCGGCTTCTGCGGCCGTGTCGACTTCAGCGACGGAGCTGGTGAAGAGCTTGTCGATTTCGGCGAGACGCGCCGCCCAAGGCAGGGCCGTGGTCATCGTGTCGAACGCTTGGTTCAGGTCGAGCGTGGTGTCTGGGTCGAGGCAGAACGCGAGGATATCACGGAGGATCCCGTTGTCATCCTCGACGAGGCGGAAGATGCCTGCGTTGAATGTGTCGGGCGCCGTATCGATGCCGGCGGTGATCGTCACCTGCTGGGACAGGTTCGGTGTGCCGAACGTGCTGTTGGGCTGCTGGCGTGAAAGCGTCACGGTGGACGCGCTCGCCGCGACGGTGCCTGCGATGGTGAGTGCTGCGGTCAGCGCAGCGATTTTGCTTGTCTTAGCCATGGATTGGCCCCCTCTGTTTTCGACGACAATTGGTGTCGAGAGCAACCGGGGTTGGCTGACGTTCTTCTGCGCTGACGTTGATTGCGCCCCCCGGCAACCTTCAACGAGATGATCGTTGCAATGGTTGTGCCAAACTTAACGGACGGTGAGAATTTTTAGGCGTTGCTTTAAGGTTTCGAGAATTGTGCCGCCCGTGCGTGCTGGTGCCGCGAGGTTAGAAGATGCTGTTCCTGGGCAGGTTTTCGGATCGATCAGCGTCAAGTTCTCCGTCCAACGATGAGAACGAGACACAGGAAAGGGGTTGGTGAAGCCCGTGGGTGTTTCAAATCAGGACGGATGGGTTTCGCGCACAAAAAAAGCGCCGGTCGGCGCCTTTTTTTCGACGGCGATGCTGACCTACCCTAGCGGCGGAGACGTTTCCGCATGGCGAGAGCACCCAGGACCGGCACGAACAAAGCGGCGGCGCCAGGGATGGGGACAATTTCGACGTCTCCTGCAAGCAGCACGAATCGTGAGCCGTTGGAGAGGGTGATACCGTAGACACCTGCGACGATCCCAAAGGTCGACAAGGACGCGTCTTCAATCGTCATCGAGCCAGTGATCCACTGACCCGAAACATACCCAGCGGGCACGGCGAAGGAGTCATCGGCGAAGATGCCGAACCCATCTCCGGTGGCGATGCCGTCGCGCAGGCCGGAATTCAGCGTGCCAAAGCGGGGCAGCGACTGGCCTTCATACGCATCGCGCATGGTGTTTTCCGGGAAGGAGAGGATCGACCCGACCGTCGCGCCGATACCAGCCCGGTCGTCGGGGGTCAGCGTGGACCGCACCACGAGGTCGTCGAGGTTGATGGAACCCTCGAAAAAGAAGACGAGATCATCGTTTTGTTCTTCCAGCGCCATCATCAGGACGGCGTGCGCAGGCGTCAGGACGAGCCCGACGACGGCAATGAAGCCTGCCAAAAAACGTTTCCCCAACATCGGCGTCCCCTATCGTCGCTCTCTCAACCGTTAGCACATCTGAAGCATTCGTTAACCATAGATTTCACGTCGGGGCTGGGTTTCCTGCTCTTGTGCAGCTTCCTGCGGCTGATTGTCTGCGGAGGGTGAAGGATAAGCACGGGAAAACAATGGCTTGATCTGTAACAAGCGTCTCGGCACCGCGCCTGGTCAGCGCGTGTCCGGGTGCACGAGGGTCCCGAAACGTGCCATCTGCCCGGCGATTGCAAAAACGTGAGAGGCGCCAGCCTTAACCTGGCGGTTGCCACCCGCGGTTAGGTTGCCTACTTCCGTCAGCCATTCCTTTGACGACCCCACCGATTCTCCCGGAGACCTTGATGTCCGAACGTGATCCTCACGACCTTACAATGAACACGCTGATCCCGATGGTGATCGAGCAAACGAGCCGCGGGGAGCGGAGTTTCGACATCTACTCGCGTCTGCTGAAAGAGCGGATCGTGTTCCTCTCGGGCCCGGTGCACGACCAGGTCTCGACCCTTTTGGTGGCGCAGCTTCTCTTCCTCGAAGCGGATAACCCCAAGAAAGATATCGCCTTTTACATCAACAGCCCGGGCGGTCAGGTGACCTCTGGCCTCGCGATTTACGACACGATGCGCTACGTGCGGCCAGCGGTCTCGACGATTTGTATCGGGATGGCGGCGTCGATGGGCTCCCTTCTTCTGGCGGCGGGCCAGAAGGACCAACGCTTCTCGCTTCCGAACAGCCGGATCATGGTGCACCAGCCCTCAGCCGGCTTCCAAGGCCAGGCGTCGGACATTGAGCGGCACGCTAAGGATATTCTTGAGACGAAACGCCGCCTCAACGAGATCTATGTCGAGCACACCGGCCAAGACTACGAAACGATCGAGCGGACCCTGGATCGGGACCATTTCATGACGCCCGTCGAGGCGCAGGACTTTGGCCTGATTGATCAGGTCTTTGAAAAACGCGTTGCAACCGATACGAGTGACGACGCGAAGTAACGTAACGGCGATAGCGTTGATTGGCCCCAGACCTGCAACGTCACATCAATACATCGCGCACTAACCTGTGTGACACGGTGTGATTGCGCAGCCTCCCGGCATAGGGCAGGTTGCTTGGTGGGCTGTGATGGCGTTGTCACGATGGTGGCTGCAGTTCTCCCCAGGGCTGCATGAGGAGCTAAACTATGAGCAAAGTGAGCAACAAGGGCGGAAACGGCGCGGGACCCAGCGGAACCGGCGGTTCGGGCGACGGCAAGAACACCCTCTACTGCTCGTTCTGCGGCAAGTCTCAGCATGAGGTGCGCAAGCTGATCGCAGGACCGACGGTCTTTATCTGCGACGAGTGCGTTGAGCTCTGCATGGACATCATCCGCGAGGAGTCGAAGTCGACCCTCGTGAAATCGGGCGACGGTGTGCCGAGCCCGCAGCACATTCACCAGGTGCTGGACGATTATGTGATCGGACAGAGCTACGCCAAGCGCGTCCTGTCGGTGGCTGTGCACAACCACTTTAAGCGGCTCAACCACGCGCAGAAGAATTCTGACGTGGAATTGGCGAAGTCGAACATCCTGCTCGTCGGTCCGACGGGTTCGGGTAAGACGCTGTTGGCGCAAACCCTGGCGCGCATCCTTGATGTGCCGTTCACGATGGCTGACGCGACGACCCTGACTGAAGCGGGTTATGTCGGTGAAGACGTCGAGAACATCGTTCTCAAGCTGCTCCAGGCTGCTGACTACAATGTCGAGCGTGCCCAGCGGGGTATCGTCTATATCGACGAGATCGATAAGATCAGCCGCAAGTCGGATAACCCCTCGATTACCCGCGATGTCTCGGGCGAGGGTGTGCAGCAGGCGCTCCTCAAGATCATGGAAGGCACGGTTGCATCGGTGCCGCCGCAAGGGGGCCGGAAGCATCCGCAGCAAGAGTTCCTGCAGGTCGACACGACGAACATCCTGTTCATCGTCGGCGGCGCGTTCGCGGGCCTTGATAAGGTGATCCAGAACCGCGGCGATGGCGCGTCCATCGGCTTCGGCGCTGAGGTCAAGGAAATCGAAGAAGCCCGCATCGGCGAGGTCCTTCGCCAGGTTGAGCCGGAAGACCTTCTGAAGTTTGGTCTGATCCCGGAATTTATCGGCCGTCTGCCGGTCATCGCGACCCTCGAAGACCTCGACGAGGACGCGCTGGTGCAGATCCTGACCTCGCCGAAGAACGCTCTGGTCAAGCAGTACCAGCGCCTCTTTGAGATGGAGAATGTCGAACTGACGTTCACGGACGATGCCCTGTCCGCGGTGGCGCGCAAGGCGATCACGCGGAAGACCGGCGCGCGGGGCCTTCGCTCGATCATGGAAGGCATCCTGCTCGACACGATGTTCGACCTGCCCACCCTCGAAGGTGTCGAAGAGGTGGTGGTCAACGAGGAAGTCGTCGAAGGCCGCGGCAACCCGCTGCAAGTCTTCGCCGAAGGCGGCAAGCAAGCCGCCGCACCAGCGGACCAGAGCGCTTAATTCATCTTCTGTTTGCGGCCTTGAGAACGTAGGCCGCGAACAACGCATCGTGCTTTGCAACAAAGCGGCGCGGCTTTTTCTTAAACACACCGCGTTGCTCCGAGCTTATTCGTTCGTGTACTGATGGACTGATCCTGATGGGTCCGAGCTCGTGACCATCAACATCGACGCGGGCGCTTTCGTACCGCGACCCGTCATTGATCATCTCGCCAGTCAACGAGTAGGCGATGCGGCCGTTGGCTCCGAAATTTCCTGCAAGCGCATTTCCTGCGTGAAGTCCGATCCGAAGCCCTAGGAGTGGATCCGTTTTCGCGCCTGGGAACGATTCCAAGACGGTCCGCGCTGCGGAAACGGCTTTGCTACAAGCCTCCGTAAGCTGATCGTCACTCCTGCAAATCCAAAACGCGGTGAGGCCATCCCCCGTGAAAACCTCTATCTCTCCACCATGCTCTTGGATTGTCGAGACTTTGAGGTGCATCACTGGGTCGAGAAGCCTTCCGATGTCCTTCGGCGCTTTTCCGCGGGCGGCCTTCGAGAAGCCTGCGATATCGCTAAACCAGACGACTGCTGAGACTTGCTCAAAACGATAATCGCTGAATTCATCACCCTTCTGGAGTAGTCCCTGTACAAACGTTTGCCCCGTCTTGTCGACGAAACGGCTGATGAGTGAGAGCGATGCGGAATGCTCGACGTCCGCGTCTACCTTGAGGTTCGATGTCGCTAGCAATTTATCGCTTAGAACCCGGGCTAAGACATCGGCCCAATGGTACCGTGCCTCAGGAGAGAGCTGGTCGATTGTTTGTTCGTGCACGATCCAAATTTTACACTTGGTCGCCGCGATCAGCGTGCTGTTCCGACACTTACTGCGCTCGGCAACAGTCTCTGCGGGAACACCAAGCAAGCCTTGCTCACCCAAGACCTCGGTTTGCGCCGCCTGCGTTACGAAGTGGCCGTCCCGGTAGATGTGGAACGTGCCAAACTCGACGATCCAAAGCCGATCTGCAGGATCATTTTCACGACACAGAGTATCGCCAGGCGCAAGATTTCGCAGGTGCTGCGAAAGAGGATCCATTAACAGGGCTTCGGCCCTTTCAGGATCCTTGGCGTAACGGCGAAAAAAGCGCGATAGGGCTGACGTGGAATTTTGGCTCATCGCATCATCAGCGGTCGGCTCGCGCTAAGCGCTTTCCCCCATCTCGACCCAGCCTTCGCGGGTCATGATTTCGAGGGGTTTGAATTTTCGTTTGTAGTCCATTTTGGGGGAGTCTTTGACCCAATATCCGAGGTACACGTACGGTAGGCCGAGCTCGGCGGCGAGGCGGACGTGGTCGGCGATCATGAAACTGCCGAGCGAACGCTTGGGGTCTTCGGGTTCAAAGAAGCTGTAGACCATCGACAGACCGTCCTCGAGGCGGTCGGAGAGGGCACAGGCCGTAAGCTGACCTTCCGCATCCCGATATTCCACCAACACCGTGTCGACGGGCGTCTGCTCGACCATCTGCTGGTAGTCGAGGACGGTCATGTCGGTCATGCCGCCGCCGTCATGGCGGCTGTCGAGATAGCCGCGGAGCAGGGAGAATTGTTCAGTCGTCACCTTCGCTGGGCGCATCTTGCGCGTCAGATCGGCATTGCGGTTGAGCGTCCGGCGCCAGCGCTTTTCTTCAAAGCGCGCCACGTTGATGCGCACCGGGCGACAGGCGCTGCATCCCTCGCAGGCGGGCAGGTAGGCGATGTTTTGTGAGCGGCGGAAACCGCGGCGGGAGAGGACAGAGTTGATCTCCGGGGCGCTCTCACCCCCAAGAAAGGTGAAGATCTTTTTCTCCTGCCGACCCGGCAGATAGGGGCAATCCGACTCGGCGGTGACGTAGAATTCGGTCCGGCCGCCGAGGAAAAAGTTCTTCATACCTGCCCTTATGTTCGATGCCCGACCCCATGCACCCGCATAGCACATGGCAGCTTCAAAACTGTCACCAGCTTGATGCCTCAAGGTGAATCGACTTTGCCCAAGTTGCAAGCGGTCAAAGGAGCCCAACCGCGCGGAAATAGATGGGCGCGACGACGGTATAGACGATCCAGAGGAGGATGGTCATCGGCACGCCGACCCGCACGAAATCGCCGAAGCGGTAATGGCCTGGGCCCATCACCAGCAGATTGGTCTGGTAGGCGACCGGCGTCGCGAACGAGCAATTCGCCGCGTAGATGATGGTTAAGACGAGGACGGTGGGGTCGATCCCCGCGGCTTGGGCAGCGCTGTAGCCGATGGGCACGAGCAGCACGGCGGTGGCGTTGTTGGACAGCAAGTTGGTAAGGATCGCCGTGATTGCGAACATCACTGCGATCAGCGCCGTGGTGCCGCCGCCCGCGGCGAGGGGGGTGATCATCGAAGCGATCAGATCAGCCCCGCCGGTTCGCTGGAGCGCGGTGCCGAGGCCGAGGGCCACCCCGACCAGCAGGAAAACGCGCCGGTCGACGGCGCGGCCCGCCTGGCGGACGTTCAGGCAGCCGGTGGCGAGCATCGCCGTGGCGCCGACAATGGCCGCGACGGAGATCGGCAGCAGCCCGGTGGAGGCCGCGGCGACGACGGAGACAAAGATCAGCCCCGCCCAGCGCGCGTGGGCCGGGTCGGGCAGCCCCTGCATCGACCGTTCGAGCATGATGATGTCCCGGTCGTTGCGCAGCTTTTGCACGTCGCCGAGATCCCCGAGGATCAGCAAGATATCGCCTGCATCGAGCCGGATTGATGAAATCTCTGTACGGATCATCCGGCTGCGTCGTTGCAGGCCGACGATGACGCAATTGGTCTGAAAGCGGAAGCGGATCTGGTTGATCGACCGCCCGATGATGCGCGAGCCCGGGGCCACGACGGCCTCCACCATGCTGAGCTCGCGGCTGGCGCCGTCGACGGTCTCCACTTCACTCAGGAAGCTGTCGAGGATTTCAGGACGTTTGCGGAGGATGCTGGTCAGGGCATCGCGGGTTCCGGCGACGATCAGCTTGTCGCCAAGCCGCAGATTGACGTCGTCGAAGGGCGGCAAGATCGGCTCTTCCCGGCGCTGGATCATCCGTACGGTGATGTCGGGGAGCTCTTCGAAACGGCCGGCTTTGGCGGCTTGACCAATCAGCGGGTTACCGCGGTCGATGGTGATTTGCGCGACGAACTGGCGGCCGTCCTTGGCCTGGGCATCGTTGGGCCCCTGGCGCACCGGAATGAGGAACCGGGAGGCGATGGCCATGTAGGTTGCCCCGACGGCGAGCAGCACCAAGCCGAGAGGCATCAGCGCGAAGAAGTCTAGCCGCGGCCCGCCCGCCAGCTCAAAGGCCTCCACGGCCAAGAGGTTGGTGGATGAGCCGATGGTGGTGCACATGCCGCCGAGGATCGACAGGAAGCTGAGCGGCATCATCAGCCGCGAGGTGGTCATGCCGCCCTGCGCCGCGATGGCCGCGATGATGGGGACGAACATCACCACCACCGGCGTGTTGTTGAGGAACGCCGAGACGATCATCACGAAGGCGAAGATCAGCACCACGGCCCAAGTCTTGAAGCGGTCGTAGGCGGAGACGAGTAGGCGTGTGGGGTATTCGAGCGCGCCGGACTGGTACATGCCCTGGCCGACGATCAACAGCGCGAGAATGGCGAACAGCGCTGGGTTGGCGAAACCGGAGAGCAAAATCCCTGGATCGAGGATAGCGCCGCCAGTTGCTTCGTCGGTGATGGGGAACAGTGCGAAGGGCACCAGCATGGCGACCATGATCGCCGCGGAGACGCTTTCAATGGCGTACCGATCGATGGCGTAGAGGACCACGGCCCCGCCGATCAGGGCGAGGGTGTACCACATCGGCCATTGCTGGATGAAGTCTTCAAGCGTCATGGGTGGCGGGGGAACTGCTCCGGAACGCCTGCGCAAACGGCAGGGGCTGGGGACTTCGGGGTGGCGGCATGGTCAGCGCGTTTAGCCGCCGTGCGCGACTGAGGTGACGGAGGGGGCGTGCCAAGCAGGTGTCAATTCTCGGTTTTCGCCCACAACCTCAACGCCCATGGGGCACGGAGCCGCCCGCCCTGCGGTTGGTGTTGGGATCAGTCCAGCGGCGACGACGGCGCGGGCAAGCATCACAGGTCTCTCCTCGAAGGGCTGTCCACAATAGGCAACACCATGCGGCAAAGGAAGCTGCATCGTCATAAATCCATGATTTCACATGGACGACGCGCAGGGCTTGTCTTAGGGGCGCCGCGTGACTGATCCGTTTCGCCCGCTCAAAAATGCCTTCGCCCGCTTCGCGACCGGCATCACCGTCGTTTCCTGCCTTGATGAAACCGGCAAGCCGCTGGGCATCACGGTGAACTCGTTCACGTCCGTGTCGTTAGAGCCGCCTGTCGTCAGCTGGTGCCTGGACGACAAGACCAGTGTCGCGCGCCAGTTTCTGAACGCGGATCATTACGCCGTCAGCATTCTGATGGCGGACCAACAAGCGCTGTCGAACCGGTTTGCCAAGCCGGGCAACCACGACATGGACCCGGACGAAGTCGAGACCTTTGTCACGGGTGCGCCGCTTTTGAAGGGACGCATCGCGGGGTTTGATTGCCACGTCCACGAGAAGCTGAAGCTTGGCGACCACACCGTCCTGTTCGGCCGGATCGCCCACTTCGACAGCACCAACGGCAAACCCCTAGTCTATGTCGGCCGTCAGTATGCGACGGGTCCGGAGATTGAGGACTAGTGGTTAGTCTGGTTTAGGTGAGCGAAGTGACTTTTGCATCATTATTTTGCAAAGAATTCTGACCTTGTAATTGCACCCATCTTTGCCTACCATCTTATTGGGGAGGCAGACGATGATTATGAGGTTACTTACTGCAGTATGCACACTGGCTGTATTTCTGACAGGTTGCGCGACCCAGCTGAAACCAATAGCGACTGTTTACCAAGACTCGGACTGTTCGCCACCAAAGAACTCAACAGAGCCGAAAGAGTTAATGGAATTCGCGGTATGTGAGGTGGCGAAAAAAGAAGATGCTATTGTGCAAGCGTTAGTTTCAAAAGAGCTTCGACAAGAGAATTTCGACGTACCTTTGATACTGTTTGGCGGTACGATCTCAGCCTTTATTTTGTTTGAAGAACCAAAAAATGGACTGGCGAGTGCAGGCCTAGCTACAGGCCTACTAACTTCCTTACGCAATTACTTTGACGTTCCGAATGTCCGCAAGAGCCTCTATGCGGGGGTCACGGGCTTCGGATGTTTGTCCGACCAAGGCCAGAAGGCACTGTTCGAAGTCCAACAGCTAGAAACAGCTGCCGATCTGGTTGATGCCCCCTTGAGACAGGCCGTGCTTCAGCTTCGTCGCGACCTTAACAAACCACCGAATGGCTTTGACAAAACTCGTGGTCAGTCTGTTCTCAACCACGCCGAAGCTGCTCTCGACTTGTACACTGCACAGAAGAAGACGCTTAGCGATTTGGTGCCGAATTATCGCGGTGCCGCCCGCAAACTGAGTGTTTCGCTTCTTCAGGCAACAGAACGCGACTCGGTGGATGTGGGTGCTGTGGTATCCGCAATTCGAGCGCAGGTTGATGCGGTTTCGGAGTATGAGGCTGGACAGGAGGCGGCTGACACGGGCGAACCCGTAAACAACGAGCAGCAGGAAGATGCGCTCAGGCAAGAACAAGGTCCTGGGTTATCCGGGAACGAAAACACAGAATATTTGGCTGATCTTATCGCGCTGGTCGTCCAGTCTACGCCAAACTTAAAAGGAACGTTGGCAAGCTTTGACGTTTGTGTGGCCGAAGCGGTGACTGAAGGTAGTTGACTTAACGCAGCAAACGAGCGGCGTGTTCTCCGGCGTAGGTTATGATGCCGTCGGCGCCGGCGCGTTTGAAGGCCATGAGGCTTTCGATGAGGGCGGTGTCGAAGTCGAAGGCGCCTTTTTCGGCGGCGGCTTTCAGCATGGCGTATTCGCCAGAGACTTGGAAAACGATGGTCGGCACACGGAATGTGTCTTTAACGCGGGTGACCATGTCGAGATAGGCCATGCCCGGTTTGACCATCAGCATGTCGGCGCCTTCTTGGATGTCGAGGGCGGCTTCGCGGAGGCCTTCGTCCGCGTTGCCCGGATCCATTTGATACGTACGCTTATCACCTTTGAGGGCGCCGCGGCTGCCGACCGCATCGCGGTAGGGGCCGTAATAGGCCGAGGCGTATTTCACAGCGTAGGAGAGGATGCCCACGTCCTCGTGCTGGGCCGCATCGAGCGCTTTGCGGATCGCGCCGATCCGGCCGTCCATCATGTCCGACGGCGCGACGATGTCGTAGCCCACCTCGGCGAGCACCAGCGCCTGGCGGCAGAGGGCCTCAACCGTGGGGTCGTTGAGGATGGTCCCGCCATCGCTCATCAACCCGTCATGGCCGTGATCGGTGTAGGGATCGAGCGCTACGTCGGCGATGACCACCATCTCCGGGGCTGCTTTTTTGATGGCGCGGGCCGCCTGGCCCATCAGGTTGTCGTGCCGGTAAGCAGCGCTGCCGTCGCTGTCGCGGTCCGCCTGGCTTGTGTAGGGGAACAGGGCCATCGCGGGGATGCCCGCCTTGAGGCAACGCTCGGCCATGTCGGCGGCTTCGTCCGGGGTTGAGCGCAGCACGCCGGGCATCGCCGGTATTTCCGATGGATCGGATGGCGCTCTAACAATTACACTTTGAATTAAATCCAGTGTACTGAGCCGTTTTTCCCGGACAAGACCGCGGATCTGTTGGGATTGGCGAAGTCTACGCGGCCGAGTTGCCGGGTAAGAAGCTAAAAACACGGTCATCTTTACTCACTTGAGGCCGAAACAGGCGCCGTTCTCGCCCTAGCAGATTGTATCACGTTGGCGTTTTCTTCACACTGTTGTGTGCAGGTTGGAGAGGCGAAATGGCAGACCACCAGGACCAACAGGCTGATCCGATGCAGACTCAAGCTTCCGTTCGACCCATCGACCAGAACGATGACCAAGAAATCCAGCCGGTCTACCTCCGGTTGCTCACGTTAATTGAACGCCTCCACCGTCAACTCCTTGACGTGATCAAGGACGAGTTAGAGCGCGTCAACCAAACGGACATCAACGCCGTGCAGGCGCTGCTGCTGTTCAATATCGGCGATTCAGAATTGACGGCCGGTGAGCTGCGCAGCCGTGGTCACTATCTTGGCTCGAACGTGTCGTACAACCTGAAGAAGCTGGTTGAGGCGGGCTACATCTCGCACTCGCGCTCAGACCGTGATCGGCGCTCAGTGCGCGTGTCGCTGACCCAGTCTGGCTTTGAGGTGCGGGACAAGGTCGATGCGTTGTTTCGGCGCCAGCTCGACAGTGTTGAAAAAGTTGGCGATGTCACCGTCGAGATGATGGATACGACCAACTTGACCCTGGACCGGCTCGAGCGTTTTTGGGCCGATCAAATCCGCTATCAACTCTGATCGCTATGGGTGCTTGACCTTTGTCAACGCATCGATTTTTCCGATCCCCTAATGCGACAATACACATGATGCACGGGAAGAAATCTGTGCTAGCGGGGACCGATGAGCGTAGATTATCAGCGTGCGTTTGAGCAGGCCGTCCAGGACGTCAGATCCGAAGGCCGCTATCGCATCTTTGCCGACCTCGAGCGCATTCGCGGTCGCTTTCCCGCCGCCAACATTCACCGCGACGACGGTTCGGTCCAAGAGATCACCGTTTGGTGCTCTAACGATTATCTCGGCATGGGGCAAAACCCCGATGTGCTCGAGGCGATGAAAGCGGCGGTCGACCATGTGGGCGCGGGCGCAGGCGGAACACGCAACATCGCGGGCACGACGCATTATCACGTGCAGCTCGAAGAAGAGCTGGCCAGCCTGCACCATAAAGAAGCGGCGCTGCTGTTCACCTCGGGGTACATCGCCAACGAGGCAACGCTTTCGACCCTCGCGCGGCTGCTTCCGGGTCTTTGCATTCTTTCTGATGAGCTGAACCACGCGTCGATGATCCAAGGGATCCGCGGAGGGCGCTGCGAGAAGAAAATCTGGCGCCACAATGATGTGGAGCACCTTGAAGAGCTGCTCGCGGCGCTTCCGGCCGGCCAGCCGAAGGTGGTTGCGTTTGAGAGCGTCTACTCCATGGACGGCGATATCGCGCCGATCCGCCAGATTGCTGAAGTTGCCCGCCGTTATGGGGCCTTCACCTACCTCGATGAAGTCCACGGCGTGGGCCTTTATGGGCCGACCGGCGGCGGCGTCGCCGAGCGTGACGGCGTTCTCGATCTGATCGACTGCGTCGAAGGCACGTTGGGCAAGGCCATCGGTGTGATGGGCGGGTATATTGCCGGGTCCGCGGCTTTGATCGATGCGATCCGTTCGTATGCGTCGAGCTTTATCTTCACGACGGCTTTGTCGCCGGTGTTGGTGGCGGGCGCGTTGGAATCGGTGCGGATTCTGAAGCGCTCGAACGACCTGCGCGTGACCCATCAGGCGCGCGCGGCGCACCTTAAAATGGCGCTGGAGGAATGCGGCTTGCCGGTGATGCCGAGCGACAGCCACATCGTACCGGTATTCGTGGGTGACCCCATCCACTGCAAAGGCACGTCGGACCGTCTGCTGAACAATTTCGGTATTTACGTGCAGCCGATCAATTATCCGACTGTTCCGAAGGGTACGGAGCGGTTGCGGTTCTCACCAACACCTCTGCACACGTAGGAGCATGTGGAGCACCTCATTGGTGCGCTCGATGCTCTGTGGGCGGAGTGCAAGTTGGCGCGCGGGCAGGATCATCTGCACGCGATTGCAGCGCAATAAGCCAGCGACCTAAGTTCCGTCGGCCCGCGGGACGACGACCATTTCTCCATTATCGGTGTACGACGCTTCGACCATGTCCGCGAGGCATTCCCCAATGATCTCTGGCGGGGTGAGTTTGCTTTGATCCTCGCCGGGCATGGCGAGTTCGCGCATCGCGGTTGCCGTGGGGCCGGGGTCGAGGAGGTTGGCGCGGATTGCGCCGGTTTCTTGTTCGGCCGCATAAGTCTTAATCAGCGCATCGAGGGCGGCTTTCGAGGCGGCATAGGGGCCCCAAAACGGCTTGAACACCCGGCCTGCGCGGGAGGTGACGGCGGCAACCCGTCCGGACTCGGACTTTTGCAACAGCGGATGCAGCAATTGCAGCATCGCGAGGTTCACGTGCAGGTTCATCGTGAAGGTCTCGTGCCATTCCTTGCCCAGAACCTCCGAAACGGCCGTTAACGGACCGAGGATTCCGGCATTGAGGATGACCCCATCGAGGCGGCCAAAGCGCTCGTCCAGGACCGCGGGTAGGCGGCCGATCGCCTCTTCTTGGGTGATGTCCACGGGGATGAGCGTTGTCTGTCCGCCTACGGAGCGGATTTCGTCGTCGAGTTTCTCGAGACCTGATACCGTGCGGGCGAGGCCGATCACCGTGGCGCCGCGTTTTGCGCACGCGACGCCAGCGGCATAGCCGATGCCGCGGCTGGCGCCGGTGATCAGGATGATACGGCCTTTAAGGGCGTCAGAGGACATATTTGATCTTTTCTGCTGTCGCCGCGAGTTCATCCGGAGGCGCCATTTCAGAGCCATGGGGTCGCAAGCTGCGGTCTTCCCAAACGGGAATGATGTGAACGTGGGTGTGGTAGACCGTTTGCCCGGCGGGTGCACCGTTAAACTGAACGATCCGGAAGCCATCGGGCGCGAGCGCTTCGACGATTGCTCCGGCAACTTTTTGGGCAGTCTGCATCACGTGCGCCATGGCGTCGGCGGGCATGTCGAGGAGGTTCGTCGACTTCGCCGTCTTGCTGATCACCAGGGTATGACCCTCCGCCTGCGGAAAGACATCCATGAAGGCGAGGGTGTGATCGTCTTCATACACCGCAACCTTGGGCATCTCCCCGCGCAGGATCTTGGCGAAGATGTTATCGTCATCATACGTCGTTTTGAGACTCATCGTCGGCGTCTTTCCACGTGTGCCCGCAGCTGTTGCAGCGGAGTTGGTCTGTTGCAGGTGCGAAGGGAACCAAGCCAAAAAGCGGCAGCATAAAGAAGGGTACCTGCCAAGCTCTTCTCCGCCTCACGCGTTCGCTTCCGCAGTTGGGGCACGGACTGAAAGCAGGCTTGCGCCGCGTTTCGGCAAGCGTTTTCTCCGCCATATAGGCGTCGCGTTGCGCTGCCATGAGCCGAAAGCCGCCAAGGCCAAAACGCAGTTCAGGCTGCGCGGTCAAAGTGTTGTAGTCGGCGACCTCGACGTCGAAACCCTGGGCGCGCAGAAATCCGGCGGCGACTTGCGCCTCGTGGGGGTCGTAGAACCGCGCGATTTCTTTCATGCGCCCTTTTTATACGGTGTGTAGGCCTTGAGAAGGTCAAGTTCTTGCTCGACGTGCTCTTTTTCCCGCGCCAGGTAGCCTTTGACGGCGTCTTGGAAGCCCTCGTCGATCATGCGGTGGGCTGAGCGGATGGGCACGGGCTCGTAACCGCGGGCGATTTTGTGCTCGCCCTGGGCGCCTGCCTCGACGCGCTTCAGTCCATGCTGCAGTGCGAAATCGATGGCTTGGTAGTAGCAGAGCTCAAAGTGCAAAAAGGGGATGTGCTCGGAGCATCCCCAGTAGCGGCCGTAGAGGGTGTCGCCGCCGATAAAGTTCATGGCTCCGGCGATGTACTCCTCGCCGCGCCGGGCGAAGATGTAGAGGATCTTGTCCGCCATCCGCTCGGCCAGGAGCTCGAAAGCCTTGCGCGTGAGGTAAGGCGTGCCCCACTTGCGGGCGCCGGTGTCTTGGTAGAACCACCAGAACGCATCGAGATGGCGGGCATCGATGTCACCGCCCGTGACCCACTCAATCGTCAGGCCACTTTCCGCAATGCTAGCACGTTCCTTACGCAGAGCTTTTCGTTTGCGCGACGCGAGGGCGCTCAGGAAACCGTCCCAATCGCCGTAGTCTCGGTCCTCAAAGTGGTATTGCTCGCCGATGCGGATGGCATAGCCCTCGGCCTCGGCGGCCGCGGCCTCTTCCGCCGTCAGAAAGTTGAGGTGCGCGCCGGAGAGGCCCATCTTCGCGGCGGCCATCACCGCGCCGCGGGCTAAGGTCTGCTGCGTCTCCTCATCAGCCGCAAGGAGCCGACGACCGGTGGCGGGGGTGAAGGGGACGGCGCAGAGAAGCTTGGGATAATACTTGCCTCCGGCGCGGGTGTAGGCGTCGGCGAAGGCGTGGTCGAAGATGTATTCGCCCTGGCTATGCCCCTTCAGGTAGGCCGGCATGACGCCGATGAGGCTCTCGTCGCGTTTCAGTGCCAGGTGCGCTGGCTGCCAGCCTGTCCCGGCCCGGACGGACTTTGACGCTTCCATCGCCTCAAGAAAGTCCCATGACACGAAGGGGTTATACGGCTTGCCGGAGGGATTGGCGCAAGCGTCCCACGCATCGCGGCTGACCTCGCGGAGCGATGAGAGGGTTTCGAGCGTTGCTGCATCCATCATCGCTCCCACCTAGCGCAGCCCGGCCCGCTTTCAGCAGGCGAAATGGCGCGGACGCGCGATTTTGACGATCCTTACCGGCGTGTTAACTTTGTCAGGTCGCAGACATGTGAGGGGACATCTCTATGCGCATTTTCACAGCACTGGCTTGCACAGCCGCTCTTTGCGCTTCGGCGCAGGCAACCGTGATTTCCGGTCAGGTTACCGGCGGTTCGGCCCTGACCAATGGCGGGACGTTCATTATACTCGACCTGCCGTTCACGGACTCGACGCCAGACAACACGGTGGGCAACAACAACTTTCAGAACCCAAACGTTTATGCGTTTGACGAAGAGCAGAATGTCGACTCAGGCATGGTCGGGATCATGACCGATGTCGGCATGAACGTCGCCCCGAACGCCGTGGTGGCCAGCCACTATATCGTTTTTGATCCGGCTGTGTCGCGGAGCGTCACGGCGATCATCACGTTCGATGCACCGGTTGTCGGGATCGCGACCCAGACGGCGACGCTGGCCGCGTCGGACTTTCTTGCCAATACCGGCGTGACTTATCTCAACCCCGGCCTGCGCGGCCTTGAGAACGTTGACAGCGTTTCTGTGGTGATGGGGGATCCGAACTCGATCATGATCGACTTTACGGCGAGCTCTCCGGGGGATTCGATCCGGGTGTTCACGGAGTTTTCTCCGGGTGCGGAAATTCCGGTTCCAGCAGGTGTCTGGCTCTTTGGTTCGGGCGCAGCGATGCTTGCTTCGCGGATGCGCCGCCGAAAGGCTGTTTCTTAAGGAGAGGCTGGCGACAGGTCGCCAAACGCCATCGCGACGGCGGCTTCACAATGAAGCCGCGCCGTCGCGAAAACGGGCAACTCGGGGATGTCTTGCTGGTCGATGAGCAGCATGATCTCCGTACACCCTAGAATAAGACCATCGGCGCCCTCGTCCCGCGACAGACGGTGCGCGATCTCGACGTAGCGCTCGCGGGCGCTCCGCGTGAATTGGTGGTTGACCAGCTCGTCGAAGATCACGCGGTGTATGTCATTCCGTTCTTCCGCACTCGGAACGATAATATCAATGCCCGTTGCTTGCGCGACTTCTTGCATGACCACGCCGCCGCCCATGGTCGTCTGCGTACCGAACAAAGCAACGCGGCTGATCCCCGATGTTTTTAGCGCAGCGATGAGCGGCTGCGTGATGGGGAGATAAGGGACGTCGCGTCCGGCCATGACCTTGCCCATGATTTGATGCGTGGTGTTGGAGGTGCCGATGATCAACTCTGCGCCTGCAGCCTCGAGCCGGTCGACGTGATCCGCAACATAGTCGGCGAACCTGTCCCAAGCATCGTCGGCGATGTCCTCGGCAATGCGGCCGAAATTCATCCCTGCAATGATGGTTTCGGCGATGTGTGCCCCGCCTAACCGTTCATTCGCCAGCGCATTGATTATCTCGTAGTAGGTGGAGGTGATGACGTGGCTCGTCCCGCCGAGGATGCCGATGCGCATCGGTGATTGATGATTGGGCATGAGGGGCGTGTTCCGTGGAGTGACGTGATCCTCGGCGCTTTAGCACAAAAAAGCCCGGCCGCGGGGGCCGGGCTTGGTGTGGTGCCGGTGCGGTGAGGCTACCGCTGGTTCATCGGGACGAAGTCCCGCTGCGGCGCGCCCGTATAGATCTGCCGTGGACGGCCAATTTTCTGGTTCGGATCTTCGAGCATCTCGCGCCACTGGGCGATCCAGCCGACGGTGCGGGCGAGGGCGAAGAGCGGCGTGAACATCGACCGCGGGAAGCCCAGTGCACGGAGCGTAATGCCTGAATAGAAGTCGATGTTCGGATAGAGCTTCTTCTCAACGAAGTACTCGTCCTCCAGCGCGATTTTCTCAAGCTCGCGGGCAACGTCGAGGAGCGGGTCCTTGATGCCGGTGGCTTCGAGGACCTCGTGGCAGGCCTTCTGCATCACCTTCGCACGCGGATCATAGTTCTTATAGACCCGGTGGCCAAAGCCCATCAGGCGGAACGGATCACTCTTGTCTTTCGCCTTGGCGACATATTCGGGAATGCGATCCACACTGCCGATTTCTTCGAGCATGTTGAGCGCGGCTTCGTTGGCGCCGCCGTGGGCGGGGCCCCAGAGGCAGGCGATGCCTGCTGCGATACACGCGAACGGATTGGCGCCTGACGAGCCGGCGAGGCGAACGGTTGAGGTCGAGGCGTTCTGCTCGTGATCCATGTGCAAAATGAAGATCTTATCGAGCGCGGATGAGAGGACTTTGTTCACCTCATAGTCCTCGGCGGGGACCGAGAAGCACATCCGCAGGAAATTCTCCGTGTAGAAAAGATCGTTACGCGGATAGACGAAGGGCTGTCCCGCCGTGTACTTATAAGCCAATGCGGCGATGGTTGGCATTTTGGCGATCATCCGGTGCACGGCGATCTCGCGGTGAACCGGATCGTTGATGTCCGTACTGTCGTGATAGAAGGCTGAGAGGGCACCGACAGCACCGCACATGATGGCCATCGGGTGGGCATCCCTGCGGAAACCGTCAAAGAACTTCATGAAGTGCTCATGAAGCATCGTGTGGTAGGTGATGTTGTGCCGGAACTCAGCGCACTGATCTTTATTAGGAAGATCACCTTCTAACAGCAGGTAGGCTGTCTCAATAAAGTCCGTGTGCTCAGCAAGTTGCTCGATCGGGTAACCGCGATAGAGTAGGATCCCTTGGTCGCCGTCGATGAAGGTGATCTGGCTTTCACATGACGCGGTCGATGTGAAGCCGGGGTCGAAGGTGAATTTGCCGGTTGATTTGGTCAGGGCACGGATGTCGATCACATCGTTTCCGTGGGTCCCTTTATAGACGGGCAGGGAATGCCCTTCGACGGTGGCGGAGCCCGCCTCTAAAAGTTTGCTGTCCATGGTCATCGTCTCCTCAGGCGGCTCTCAACGCAACACAAAGCGCTAGCCGTCGGGCTTGAAGTGAGCGTTGGCGCTCACAGATTGTGCACCGCGAGAATAGGGCTTCCCCCGGGAACCGCAAGGGTTTCTCGCTCCTCCGAAGGTATAGGTTGCCCTACTGATTTAGGTGGGCCTCAATCTCGGCAAGCCGCGCCAAGGATTCATCTTTTCCAAGGCTGAACAGGGTTTCGCCGAGGCTGGGCGACGGGTTGCCGGCTGTCAGTGCCGCGCGGATCGGTGGGCCGACCTGGCCGAAACCGACGCCCTGGGCCTCGGCGTAGGCCTGGAGCGCGGCGTCGATGGCTTCGGCTGACCAATCGTCGTGGGTCATCAGCAGCTCGCGCACCTTGGTGATGGTGCCCAGCGCGCCCTCTTTTTTGAGGGGTTTGGCGGCCTTGCCGGTGACCTCGTAGGGGCGCTGGAGCAAGATAAAGCCTGCCGCTTGAGGGGCTTCGTCGAGCTTCTTCATGCGCTCTTTTACGAAAGGTGCGGCGCGGGTGAGCATCGCCCGCTGGGCCTCAGAAAGCGGTGTTGGGATGAAGGGCGCGATGGCGTCGGCGAGGTCTTCGGCGGGGAGCGCTTGGAGGTAGTGGGCGTTCGTCGCGGCGAGCTTTTCCGGGTCGAGGCGCGCGGGGGCTTTGCCGATGCCTTTGAGATCAAAAAGCTCGAGTGCCTTCTGCGGCGGGATGATCTCTTCGTCGCCGTGGGCCCAGCCGAGGCGCAGAAGGCCATTCATCAGCCCTTCCGGCAGAAAGCCTTCGTCGCTGTAAGACTCAACGCCTAACGCACCGTGGCGTTTTGATAGCTTTTTCCCATCAGACCCGTGGATGAGCGGGATATGCGCGAAGACGGGCACGTCCCAGCCGAGCGCTTCGTAGAGCAGTTGTTGCTTGGGCGCATTGTTGAGGTGGTCGTCGCCGCGGATGACGTGGGTGACGCCCATGTCGTGGTCATCGACGACCACGGCGAGCATGTAGGTCGGTGTGCCGTCAGAGCGGAGGATGACCATGTCGTCCGACGTGGCGTTAGGGAAGCGGACTTCGCCTTGGACGTCATCGCGGACTACGGTGTCGCCTTCGATCGGCGCTTTGAAGCGGATCGAGTAGGGTCCTTCGGCTTCGCCGCCGTCGCGATAGGGGCTGGTGAAACGGATGTTCTTCTCGCGGGCCTCGTCGCGCGCTTGGTCCAGCGCTTCGCCTTGCAGCCAGCATTTGTAGGCCTTGCCCTCGGCTAAGAGCTGCTGGGCCACCTCGGCATGGCGATCAGCGCGGGAGAATTGGCTGATCGGCGCGCCGTCCCAGTCGATGCCGAGCCAGGCGAGCCCGTCGAGGATCGCCTGCACCGCGTCTTCGTTGTGGCGGGCGCGATCGGTGTCTTCGATGCGGAGGAGGAACTTGGAGCCGTCGGGCGCTGCGTTTCGGCGGGCATAGAGCCAGTTGAACAGTGCGGTCCGTGCGCCGCCGATGTGCAGATAACCGGTGGGCGAAGGCGCGAAACGGGTGACGATCGGCCTACCTTGTTCACTCATGGCTTCGTCCTCTTCCTCTGGGGTGCTTGGGCACCGGCGCTTAGTCGGGCGCGCCCTCGGTGCCAAGCGTTTGGCGCGTGCCGCATGGGTGCGGGCTGAAGGCCCCCTGCGCCGCTGGTCCGCGCTGGAGGCGGGGCGCTTTGTTTTGTGGGTCCCGGTCCTGCTTGGCGTCGGGATTTTGCTGTGGACAGCGGGGCCGTTGGATCAGCCGGCGGGTCTCATCGCGTTGGTCGGGCTCTTGTTCGCCGTGCTGTGGAGGCTTGCCTATCGGCGCGAGGCGGCTTGGGCGTTTCATGTTGCGCGGGCTGCCACGGTGCTTTTGCTCGGTGCTCTGATCATCGAGGTACGGACGGATATTGTACGGACGCCGCTCGTCCCATCGGGGATGCCCGCCACTGAGCTTGTGGGAACCCTTGAGCGGGTTGAGCAGCGGCAGGACGATCTTCGCTATACTCTGCGGGTGGAGACGCTCGGCAATTTGCCTACGGACGATCTGCCGCGGCGGGTGCGGATTGTTTGGCGCGGCGAGGCGGGAAGCGCGCAAGCGGGTGATCGGGTGCGCACCCGGGTGCAGGTGTCGCCGCCGCCGGGGCCCGCCTTGCCCGGCGGCTATGATTTCTCGCGCCAGATGATCTACCAAGGGATCGGCGGATCGGGGTTTGCCTATCAACCGATGCAGGTTCTCGACAGCGGCGGCGCGGGGTTCTCCCTCCGCGTGGAAGCGCTTCGCGAGGACGTTGCTGATCGGATCGAGACCATCGTCGGCGGGGCGGAAGGGGCGGTCGCAGCGGCGCTCGTCACGGGCAAGAGGGAGCGCATACCCGACCGTGTGGTTGATGCGTTGCGCGATGCGGGCCTTGCGCACTTGCTCGCGATTTCGGGTCTGCATATGGGACTCGTTTGCGGGTTCCTTTTCTGGACCGCGCGGATGCTCCTGACACGGAGCGCATATCTGACGTTGACGATGCCGGTGAAGAAATGGGCAGCGTTCGCCGCGTTGGTTGGCGGCGCGGGTTATCTCTTGCTCTCGGGCGGTGCTTGGTCGGCGCTCAGGGCGTATATCATGGCAGCGGTCGTGTTTGGTGCGATCCTCTTTGATCGTCAGGGGATCAGCCTACGGAACGTTGCGATCGCGGCGACGATCATTTTGGTGTTCCGCCCAGAAGCGCTGCTCTCCCCCGGATTTCAGATGTCGTTTGCGGCTGTCGTGACGTTGATTGCTGCGTTTGAGGTGATTGAGCAGCGGTTTCCGCGGAGCAAAGACTATTCTGTGCTCGGTCATGTGACGCGGTTTGTTTCTGGGCTGACGATGACCAGCGTGCTGGCGGGGATGGCGACAGGGCCGTTCGCGATGTTCCACTTCGGGCGGCTCGCGACGTTTGGGCTGCTCGGGAACCTCTTAGCGGTGCCTTTGGTGACGCTCGCGGTGATGCCTGCCTTGGTGTTGGCGATGTTTTTGATGCCCTTTGGGCTAGACGGGCCGATTTTGGTGCTGGTGGGGTATGGGTTGCGCTTGGTGATTGCGATTGCTCAGTGGACGTCCGGTTTGCCCTACGCCGTTCAACTTATCCCCCAGGTGGCGCCAGCGGGGATCTTGTGCGCCAGTGCGGGGCTCATCTTGTTGGCATTGCTGCGTGCACCGTGGCGGCTGAGCGGCGGGTTTTTGTGCCTTGTGGCGCCTTTGCTCAGTCTCCAGACGACCCAGCCGTCGGTTTTTTTGAGCCGCGATCTGCGCAATGTTGGTGTGGTCCAGGAGGGAGGAGCGTCGCTGGCTGTGCTGTCCCAGCGGCGCGATCGGTTTTCGGTCGAAGCGTGGCAGCAGGCCCTGGGCATGGCGCAGGATTCCACGGCGACAACGCTGCGTGCGGATTGTGACGATCGTCCGTGTGCGCTGTTGCCAGGGGGCATCGTGTTGATCCCTGATCGGACGGATTTGACGGTGGCCTGCACCGAGGCGACGATCGTTGTGATGCGGGCGCGGGCGGTCGCTGGCGACCGGGAACGCTGCGCGGTGCGGCTTATTCATCTTGATGCTGACGGTCGCCATCCGCCTGCGTCGCTCACGATGACCCGGGAGGGATGGGAGCTTCAGCTAGCGCTTGGGGCGGCTAAAGCGCTCTAAACACTGGGATTCCGCGGCGTTGCGCCAGCGCGTGGATAGCGCTGCGCAAGGGTTCGCCGCTTTCCTCGTCGAGCAACGCCGCGACTTCGTCCCGGAGCTCGGTGAGATCGAGCGACCGGGCCATGGCCTTGATCGGAAGCACCGCGCTGGCGGCCGCCGAGACGTGGGTGAAGCCGATGCTGAGGAGGGTCAGCGCCATCAGCGGATCGCCCGCTTGCTCGCCGCAATAGCTGATCGGCGTTCCGGTTGGGGCAACTTCGTCGACGACCCGCTTCAGGAAGCTGATGAACGCGCGGCTGAGATAATCGTAGCGGGAGGAGACCAGCTCGCTTTCGCGATCGGCGGCGAAGAAGAATTGCGCGAGGTCATTTCCGCCTACGGACAGAAAGTCGACGCGGTTGGCGACGCGTCTTGCCGCCCAAGCGGCGGCGGGGATTTCGATCATCGCGCCGATTTCGAGGCGTTCGGGAACCGGTTCGCCCGTTTTGGCGGTGCGCTCCATCTCTTTGTCGATGATCGCGCTTGCTTGGTCCATCTCTTCCGGGGCGGTGACCAGCGGCAGCAGCACCGACAGGGGACGCCCCTTGGCCCCGGCAATCAGTGCACGGAGCTGCATCCGCAACAGGCCCTCGCGGTCGATGGCCATACGCAGGCCGCGCCACCCCATGGCTGGGTTCGCCTCGACGGGGCCGTGCATATAATTGGCGCGTTTATCCGAGCCGAGATCGGCGGTGCGAAAAACGACGCGCGCGCCGTCGGCGGCGTCGAGTACGGAGGAATAGGTTTCGGCTTGTTCCTTGACCGAGGGCAATTCGCGGCCGACCAGGAACTGGAGCTCCGTACGGAACAGGCCGACGCCGCTGGCGCCGACTTCGGGCATCATCGCCATGTCCATGACGAGCCCTGCGTTCATATCAACTCGGATCGCGGTGCCGTCGCGGGTGACCGAAGGGGCATCTTTCTCGCGCTGGAAGCTTTCGAGTTGTTCGGAGCGGAGGCGCGCCTTCTCCTCGAACGTGGCGATGGCGTCGGGCGTCGGGCGGAGGAAGACCTCGCCAGTGCCGCCGTCGACGAGCACCACTTCGCCCTCGCTTGCGGCATCGATCACGGCTTCGACGCCGCTGACCATCGGTACACGGAGGGAGCGTGCAACCACTGCAGCGTGGCTGTTGGAGGAGGCTTCGGCGAGGACGATGCCGCTGAGTTTTGCCCGGTCGAGCTCTAAAAGCTCTGCTGGACCAAGGGTTTCGGCGAGAACCACAGCGTTGTCGGGGAGCTCTCGCTCTGCGCTTTCACCTCTCAGTGTACGGAGCAGGCGCCGCGAAAGGTCATCGAGGTCATGCATCCGCTCGCGCAAGTAAGGGTCCGATGCGGCCCGCATTTGCGCGCGGTTCTCTGCCTGCACCTGCTCAACCGAAGCCTCGGCCGTCAGGCCCGCGAGGATCTTCTCTTCGAGACGTTTGGCCCAGCCGCGGTCGTAGGCGAACAGTCGGTACACCTCTAAGACTTCGCGGCTGACATGGTTGAGGGCACGGTCCCGCGCCATCATGTCGTCTACGGACTTTTGCAGCTCGCTGAGCGCATCGTTGAGGCGCCGACGCTCCGCCGCGAGGTCCGATGCGAAGATATCGCGGGTCTGGCGTTTCGGTGTCAGGAGATAGGCGGTGCCTTTGACGATCCCCTGTACGATGCCTGTGCCTTTGCCGTATTCGGGGCGGTGGACGAGCTCCTCAACCTCGGCGACTTCGCGTTCGGTGAGGAACTTCTCGGAACTGATGATCTCGGCAAGGATTGTCGCCACCATTTGGGCGGCTTCGATTTCGTCTTCGCTGTAGCCGAGGGGCGAGCTGTTTTGGATCGTCAGGATGCCGATCGGCTTACCGGAGCGAATGATCGGTACACCGAGGAAGGCATTCAGCCGCTCTTCCCCGGTCTCAGGCCGAAAGGCAAAGTCAGGGTGCTGATTAGCGTGCTTGAGGTTCAGCGGTTTGCCGGTCCGCGCGACGAGGCCGACCAAGCCTTCGTTCCAGCTGAGGCGGGTGTTGTGGACGGCTTCTCGGCGCAAGCCTTCGGTGGCGAACAGCTCAAGCATATCGTCCGAGCGGCGCACGTAGATCGACGAGACGTCGGCGACCATGTTGCGGGCGATGGCTTGCACGAGGTGGTCGAGGCGCGTTTGCGCATCGCTTTCTTCCGCCATCACCTCACGCAATTGGCGCAGCAGCACGCGTGAGTTCGGCGCCATCCTCGGGTTCGGTGCCATAGGTCCTTCTTACGCCGAGGCGGCGGATAGCCCAAATGCTTCGTGGAGGGCGCGCACGGCGAGTTCTGTGTACTCCGCTGAAATCAAAACGGAAATCTTGATCTCGGATGTGGAAATGTTCTCGATGTTGATCTGCCGGTCGGCCAAAACTTCGAACATTCGCGCGGCAACGCCGGTATGGCTCTTCATGCCAATGCCGATGACGGAGACCTTGGCCACGTTTTGGTTGGCGACGAGGTCATCGTAGCCGAGCTCACCTTTGGCCAGGGTCAGCTTCTCCATCGCGCGGCTCAGGTCCTTCTCGGACAGAGTGAACGACATGTTCGCCTCTTGGCCGTGGCGGGCTGGGCTTTGCACGATCATGTCGATGTTGACGGCGGCGTCGGCGAGCATCGTGAAGATCCGCGCTGAGCGGCCAGGCTTATCGGGCACGCCGAGGAGGCTGATCTTCGCTTCACCGACGGAGGGGACGACGGCGGTGACGACTTCTTGTTCCATGATGTCCTCTTCAGAGGTGATGAGGGTGCCCTCGTCTGTGTCTTCAGGCTCAGCGAGAGAGGAGACGACGCGGATCGGTACGCCATAGGCCATGCCGAGGCCTACCGAGCGGGTCTGGAGCACTTTCGCACCGACCGAGGCCATCTCTAGCATCTCTTCGTAGGAGAGAGCCTTTTTGCGGGTAGCGGTGGCGACGATCCGCGGATCGGTGGTGTAGACCCCGTCGACGTCGGTGTAGATATCACAGCGGCTCGCCCCAAGCGCAGCGGCGAGGGCGACGGCAGTCGTGTCCGAGCCGCCGCGCCCTAAGGTTGAGACGCGACCGTCGGGGGCGATGCCTTGGAAGCCAGCGACGACGGCAACTTCGCCGTCTTCGAGGGCGGCCAGGAGCCGGTCTTGCTCAATGCCGGTGATCTTTGCAGCGCCATGGGCGGCGTCGGTTTGCATGCCCATTTGCCAACCTTGAAAGCTCCGCGCGGGGACGCTTTTGGCCTTGAGGTTGAGGGCCAGGAGGCCTGCGGTCACTTGCTCGCCGCTGGCGACGACCGCGTCGTAATCGGGATCGCGGCTCGCGTCGCCGCCTGAGAGCTCTTCGGTCAGGCCGACCAGACGGTTGGTCTCACCCGCCATCGCCGAGACCGTGACGCAGACTTTGAAGCCCTTCATCCGCGCGGCGATAACGTGGCGCGCGACCCGCGCAATGCGCTCAGGATCGCCGACCGAGGTGCCGCCGAACTTCATCACCAAGACGTCGTCGCGCCGAGGCGTCATTTGCAGCGGTGCAGCGCCGATGCTCATCGGGGGCTCTCCGAAAGGGGGATCAAAACCGCTCCGGCGCTAGCGGCTCGATCAGCCGCGGACAAGCGCTCTTGCGATAGAAAATCCCTTGCCGCGGATGGGATGCGCGATTTTTGTGCGCCGCAACATGCTGGATGTCGGCAGCCTATTGCTCGTTGATCAGGGCTTTGCTGAGGGCGGCGAGGCCGTCGGCGAGGGTCGTCTTCGCAGGCGTGTCGGGGAGCGGGGGGCCTGCTGCGGTCTTGTCGGTCTCGAACCTTGCGAGCTGTGCCGTCGTGAGGGGGAAGGGGAGGCGCAGAGCTTCTGCTGCCCGGGCGATGCCTTTCAGCGGGGCCAGGGGGATGGGGATCACGCGATCGGGGTTCTTTCCGGCGGCATGCAGGATCGCTGCGAACAGGGCTTTTGCGGTGATGATGTCGGGTCCGGCCACTGCGTAGGTGCCGACGAGGTCAGTGCTGAGGGCAGCGGCGCAGGCGGCGCGGGCGACGTCGTCCACATGCACAGGCTGTTGGCGCGCTTCGCCGGAGCCTGGGCAGGGCAGGGCGCCGTAGCGATGGGCCAGCTGGAGCATCCGCGAGAGGTTTCCGTCGCCGGGATAGCCGTAAATCATGGTGGGGCGGAGGATGGTGATGGGGACACAGATGGCGGATAGGCTTTCCTCCGCTTGGCGTAACGCGGTGTAGACGGAGCTTTGTGGATCGACCGCGACGTTGTTGGACGAGAAAAGGACCAGCCGCTCGATTCCTTCTTCTGCCAACCAGTGCGCGGCCGGAGCGGAGACCGTGAGGATCGGGCAGAGGATCGCCGTTTGGTGCCCGGCTGCTGCGGCGCGCACGGCCGCTTCGTCGGTGAGGTCGAGCTGGAGCATCCCCGGGGGACGGTCGGCGCGCCGGGCTGCGCGGGTGACGCGGTGCTCATCGGCGGCGAGGGCATCGGCGATGCGCGCGCCCAGCACGCCGGCAGCTCCGGAAACGAGGATGCTCATGCGGCAACGCTCACCCTGGCAAGCGGGCGGGCGAGGCTTATTTTAGAGGCTCTGCGCCAGGAGTTCTGCCGATGAGTGCCACCACGATTGACCCGAGCGAGGTCGAAAAATTCGAACGGATTGCGGCCGAGTGGTGGGATCCGCTGGGGAAGTTCAAGCCGCTGCACAAGTTCAATCCCGCGCGCCTCGGGCTGATCCGCGATGCGCTGTGCGCGCATTTTGACCGCGATCGCTTTGCAAAGAAACCGCTGGAAGGGTTGCGGGTGCTGGATATCGGCTGCGGCGGCGGGCTTGTGGCTGAGCCGATGGCGCGGCTGGGGGCGCAGGTGACGGCGATCGACGCGGCTGAGGGCAACGTCAAAACGGCGAAGGTGCATGCGGAGCAATCGGGCTTGACGATCGATTATCGTCACACGAGCGCGGAGGATTTGCTGGCGTCGGGCGAGGCGCCGTTTGATGCAGTGCTGACGCTGGAGATCGTCGAGCACGTCGCGGATATCGATCTCTTTCTCAAAACCGCAGCGGGTTTAGTACGCCCAGGCGGCATCCTGGCCTTGGCAACCCTCAACCGTACACTGAAGGCTGCGGCGACGGCGGTTTTCGCGGCGGAATATATTTTGCGTTGGGTGCCGCGGGGGACCCACGACCCGCGGAAATTTGTAAAGCCAGTTGAGGCGAAGAAGTATCTTTATAATGCCGGTCTTCAGGTCACGGAGCAAAAGGGTCTGTCCTATTTGCCCTTGCTGGACAGCTGGCGCGTGGGCAGCGATCTGTCGGTCAACTACATGATGTTTGCGACCAAGCCCGAGGCTTAGCGGCGCCTGCCGCCGGGGCCACGGTTACCGCCGCGCGCGCCCTGGCCATTGCCGCGAACGCCGGGTTGGATTGTCTCGATAAATTCCGACCGCTGAAGAACGCCGTCACCGCTGGTGTCCGTCTCTTCGAAGCGGGTGAGCAGGAAGCCGGTGAACTCCGCCGCGGTGACTTGGCCGTTGAGGTTTTGGTCGAAGGACTGGGCCGCGAGTGCGGTATTGTTTGTACCCAGATATTTGATGGCGAAAGCTTGAAATTCGATCGGGCGGAGAATGCCGTTCTTGTCGGCGTCGGCCGCGGCAAACACTTTGGGTACGGCGAATTCGGCTTCGGCCCTGCTGGTTTCGGCATCGCCGTTGGTGTCCATGCCCGCGAAGAGCAGGCCCATCGGCTCGGCGATCACCCGCGGCATCGCCGCTTCGTTGGCTTCGCGTGCCGCGCGTTCGGCGCCGCCTGAACTGCATGCGGCCGCGAGGAGGCTGACGGTGAGCATCGCCGCGGTGTTCCGTGATCTCTTCGGCATAGGGGGCTCCGATCGGTATCCAGCTGCCAAGGCGCTCTTAGTCGGAACGCCGCCGCGGCGTCACCCCACACGGACGTCACAAAGTGTACCGCGCCCTGGCCTTGGCGTTAGTTGCCCCGGGTGAAGAGCTTGGCCATCTCGTCGGAGCCAAACGGGAAAACGATCGTGTTCGAACGATCGTTGGCGATCTCTTGCAGCGTGTTGAGGTAGCGCAGCTGCATCGAGCCCTCTTGTGACGCCAGGACCTGCGCGGCCTCGGCGAGCTTGGCGGCGGCTTGTTGTTCACCCTCGGCGAGGATGACCTTGGCCCGCCGCTCCCGCTCGGCCTCGGCCTGGCGGGCGATGGCCCGGATCATCGATCCGTCCACGTCAACGCGTTTGATCTCAACGTTGGCGACCTTGATGCCCCAGGCCTCGGTCTGTTCATCGAGGATGCCCTGAATGTCTTTGTTCAGACGATCCCGCTCTTGCAGCATTTCGTCGAGGTCATGCTTACCGAGCACCGAACGCAGGGTGGTCTGCGCCAGCTGGCTTGTTGCTTCTTTGTAGTTCTCGACCTGGACGACCGCTTTCACCGCATCGACCACGCGATAGTAGATCACCGCGTTGACGTTCACCGAGACGTTGTCGCGGGAGATAACGTCCTGGGGCGGAACATCGGCGACGAGGGTCCGCATGTCGACTTTGCGCATCTGCTGGATGACGGGGATCAGGATGACGAGGCCAGGCCCGGCGGCGCGGCGGCCGACTTTACCCAGGGTGAAGATGACCGCCCGCTCATACTCTTTGAGGACTTTGAAGATCGCCGTCAGGATGACGAACGCAAAGCCTATAAGCGGAATGATGACACTGAAAATACCCATTTAGCGGTTCTCCGGAAGAGGTCTTCTGAGGCGGACAGCCTGGCGGCTGGTGGCTTTTTTGACGATCAGGACGAGCCCGTCGATTTCGATGACTTTGATGGCGTCACCGGGGCGGAGCGGTGTTTTGCTCCGTGCACGCCATCGCTCGCCGTCGACGATAACCCATCCCTCGGTGCCGTTCCATTCTTCGACGCGGCCGGTGCGGGACTTGATCGCTTCGCCGCCGATGAGCGGGCCGTGGGCGCGCGATTTGAGGAGCTCCCACAGGAGGAAACCAAAGATCGCGCCGAGGATGCCGATGATCCCGATGATCAGGGTGATCGAGACGCGGAATTCCTCAGGGAACAGATAATAGAGGCCGACGCCGATCAGCGCGAGGCCGGAGATCCCGGCGATGCCCGCCGAGGAGACGAACGCCTCCAATATCAACAACAGCACACCGAGGCCGAGGACAGCGAGGAACAGGCCGCTCTCGGGCAGGACTTGGAAGCTGTAGAACGCGAGCAGAAGGCAGATGAAACCGAAGGCGCCGGGGAAGATCGAGCCGGGGTTCCAGAGCTCGACGGTGAGGCCCAGCGTGCCGAGGGAGAAGAGGATCGCCGCGACGTTGGGATCAGCGAAGAAGCCGAGGATCTGCTCAAGCGTGGTGGGCTCAACCTCAACGACGGTCACCGCGCGGGTGTTGAGGGTCTTCTCGCCCGACGCGACCTTGACCACCCGGCCATCGAGCTGGTCGAGGAGGTCGTTGCGGTTCTCGGCGACGATCTCGATGACGCCGAGTTCGAGGGCTTCATTGGCCGTGATGCTGGCTGATGGCGGGCGGACCGCTTTTTCGGCCCATTCGGCGTTCCGGTCGCGCAGCTCGGCGAGGCCTTTGATGTAGGCGACCGCGTCTTCGATCACTTTGCCGCGCATGGAGGCTTCATTCGAGATGTCGACAGGCGCTTCTTGGGGCGCGGGTTCGTCGGCTGCGTCGGTGGTTTCGTCCGATGCGTCGTCTTCGGCATCGCCGTCTGGTTGCTCGGCCGGGGCTTCAGGTTCTGGGAAAAGCGGTTCGCCGCCGCCTCCGCCGCCCAGCTCAATGGGCGTGGCGGATCCAGTATTTGTGGCTGGCGCCATCGCCGAGACGTGCGCGGCGTACATAATGTAGAGCCCAGCGCTGGCCGAGCGGGCCCCCTGGGGCGCGACGTAGGTCACGACGGGCGTTTCGGAGGCTAGGATCGACTGGACGATCGACTGCATCGACGTGACCAACCCGCCGGGCGTGTCGATTTCTAAGATGACAAGCTCGTCATCTCTTAGGGACGCTGCGCCGATCTCGCGATCGAGATAATTGGCGACGGTTGGCGTTACGGCGCCTTTTAAAGACAGAACTGTTGCCCGTCGGCCACCCTCTTGAGCTTGGACCAGCTGTGCCCCGAAACCCAGTGCCCCCGCGGCTATCAGAAGCGCACAGAGCGCGCGAAACACCAAACGCATAACGTCTCCCCAGATCGTTTATCGCTATCACGATGTAAGAGCGATGACGAGAGGTTAACAGAGCCGAGGTGGCCCCCCAAAAAAACATCTTGGCGTGGGGGGCCGTTTTCTTCTCCTGTCAAACTAGTCTTTCTCGGACCTATGCTTACCCAGCATCCCCGCCTGAACAGCTAGCTGTGCAGACGTGAGCAGAACTAAGACAAAGGTTAGAAATTCTACTGTTTCCATCTTTCTTCCTCATTGAGTACGTTTTAAATTTGCACGCTCAACCATTGCGTGTTGTCTCACGACCTCCTTCCAAGACCACCGCTGCGTGCAGTTATTAGACAGCCTGGCGGCTGGTGGCCTTTTTGATGATCATGACGAGGCCATCGACCTCGATGACTTTGAGTGTGTCACCGGGGCGCAGGGGAGTTTTGCTCCGTGCATGCCATCGCTCGCCATCGACGATGACCCAGCCCTCGATGCCATTCCTTCACTCGGGATCGTCGAGATACGCTCCCTAAACGACCTTTCCGAGGTGGCCTTTGGCACCTGCTTACTTCACGCGAGGACGCGCCTAGCTCAAAATGCTCGACTACAGATGTAGTCATTGGCTATCAATCAGAGGTTAACAGATCGCTTCACATGCGGTATTAAGCAACATCGCTAACCGATTTTGGGCCTAGCGACGGACCGCGGGGGCGTGATGCAGACGGGAGACACAGGTCTCAATCTGATCAAAGCGTACGAGGGTTTCTCCTCGTCGCCGCGCCGGGATGAGCGCCGCGGCGACACGTTTGTGGTCGGCTATGGCCACCACACGACCACGCCTTCGAGCCAGATTTCCCAGCGGGATGCGGATATCCTGCTCGCAAAAGACGTGGCGCCGATCGAGACCTTGATCCGCGACAGCGTGCGCACACCGCTGAACCAGAACGAGCACGATGCGCTGGTGAGCTTCATCTTCAACATCGGCGCGGACAATTTCAAACGCTCCACGGTGCTGGCTAAGCTCAACGAGGGCGACAAGCTCGCCGCGGCCGAGGCGTTCGAGCGCTGGACCAAGGCGCGGGTCGACGGGAAGCTGATGAAGCTCGACGGCCTCGTGCGGCGGCGCGCGGCCGAGAAGTCGCTGTTCCTGATGCCGACCGACGCTGAGCTGGTGATCCCCACCTCTGAAGTGGCGCCAGCGGATGAATGCGACGGCCTCGTCCTTGCGCCGGCTGAGGTGACCCACGCGCCGCTGGTTGATTTTGACAGCTACCGCCGTGACCGCGGCCGCCAGCTGACGCCAGAAGAGATCGAAGGCCGGATGCAGGCGCTATATGCAGCCAGCCATGCGCTCACCGGTGACCCTTCGAAGATGATCATCGCCAAGGCTGAAGAGCGTGAGGACATCGGCGTCACCGTCGGTGCGCTGCTCTCGGCTGTCCTTGCTGTCGCACTGACGCTCCTCGGAGGCGCATTGCTGCTTGACCGCGCCGCGCCCGACCTTGCCCGCAGCTTTGGAATCACGCCCGAGATCCTGGATCCGGTGGCGATGCAGCTGCCGCTTTGGATTTTAGCGATCGGGCTCGGGCTATGCTATTTCACCTTCTATATCGTCGCCAAGCGCGCTGCGCGGCATTCGATCAAAAAGGCTCGGGCTCAAGAGGTGGCGCGCGTCCGCGGGGGGTGAGCCAATGAGCACCCTGCACATGATCAAGCTCTCGGTGGGGTCGCAGGCCGTCGAGGACCTGGCGCAATGGCAACAATTGGTGATCCGCCGCAACAAAGGCACCGCGCTGGAGGGCTACGCCCACCACGTGACGCGGATGTTCCCGAAGCGCGCCGATGAGCTGATGAACGGCGGCTCGATCTATTGGGTGATCGCGCGACAGGTGCTGTGTCGGCAGAGCATTCTCGATGTTCAGGAAGTCCAGACCACGCAGGGGCGCAAGTGCTGCTTGGTGCTCGACCCGGATCTCGTCCGGGTGCATCCTGTGGCGCGGAAGCCCTTTCAGGGCTGGCGCTACCTGAAGCCAGACGACGCGCCAGCGGATTTGGACCAAGAGGCGGGTGGTGAGGATCTGCCGATCCGCGGAGAATTGGCGGAATTGGGGTTGTTATGACGGGGAGAGGGCCAGGGACGCCCGATGTCAAAGCGGTAGGCTTGCTTGCGGGCGGCGCAGCGGTGGTCGCTGCGGCGAGCGCCTTGTTCACCAAAGCACCGGATGCGCCCGAGGTGGCGCCCGAGGTTTTCCCCGAACGGGCCGTTGTGCGGGGCATCGCCGAGGCGCCTGACGGGGTTTTGTGCACAGATGGCCTTCTCGACACGGACGACGGATGCGCTGCGCTGAGTGATATCAAGGCGATCGGCCAGGCGTTGCTCGCCGACACGGCTCTGCCGTCTCAGCCCGTGACGCTCGTGCATCCGACTGATTTTAGCGCTGAGCCAAGAACGGTGGACGGCTGCGATACCTATGCAGAGCTGAAGCGCCAGGATTGGAGTGCGCTGTCCTCGGCGGACATGGCGCAAGAGGCGCTGTTTTATCGGGCGTGTGGTCTAATCATTCTGGCGCAGGAAGCGGTGGAAACCCCCGCGGCGCCGCGGCTCGATCGTGCGCAGATGGTGGATATCGATCGGAGCACCCTACCGACCTTCGGTGAGGCGCGGTTTGGGCCGAATGATCCGATCACCCAGGAGACGGAGAGCCCGGCGGTTTGGTCGATCACCAATGAGGCGCTGCTGTGTAAGATGGCGTATCTGGGCACCGCTGATTTCAACGGCGATGGCGTGCCGGACCATTTGGTCGAGTGGCGGCTGGCAGCGCGGGAAGGGTCGTTCCGCCAGGTTGGGTTCGGGCTGATCGAAAAGCCCCGCGGCCAGGCGGCGCGGTTTTCCGAGATCAATCCGTTCACGATGTAAAAAAGGCGGCCCGTTGGACCGCCTTTTGCGCTTCCCCGAATAAAGGTGCCGTTACCGGAGGTTGGCTTTTGCCTTTGCCGCTGGTGCGCGTGCGGGCTGCATAGGCTCGACATTCGCTGGCTCGGATTTGGGTTCGTCGCGGCGCAGCGGCGTTGTTGCTGCGGCCTCGCGCAGTTTCGCCTCGCGCTCACGGGGTACGTTTGGGACCGCCGCCATGTCGGCGCTGCTGTCGCTGCCCGTGTCCTCGTCACCGAGGGGTTGATCTGAGTGACGGCAGGTGCCGTCAAAGCGGGCGCCCGCCTCGATCATCAGCGCGGTGTGGGTGATGTCGCCGTCGACCCGAGCGCTGGAGGTCAGCTCGACGCGGGTGGCGCGGATCTGGCCTTTGACACTGCCGGCGACTTTGACTTTCTCCGCGACGATCTCGCCGCGCACCGAAGCGCCTTCGCCGATGACGATCCCTTTGGCGCGGATGTCGCCGTCGATTTCGCCATCAAACTGGACTTCGCCTTCGGAGCGAATTTCGCCTTTGATCACCATGTCGGCGCTGATCAGTGACGGCACACCGAAAGGCACTTGCCGGGTGGTTTTTTTGGCGTCCTGGCGGCGCCCGTTCTTCGACTCAGACATCATTGCATCCCCCTGATGCTCTTCGGGAAGCTTACTGTCTGTATCCTTATCGCGCTTAGCTTTCGAAAACATAACGACCCGCCTCGATAAATCTTGCTGGGTCTACCGGACGCCCTCTGTAAAGAACTTCGTAATGAAGGTGCGTGGCGGTAGACCGACCTGTACTGCCCATCAGTCCAATGACGTCGTTGAGCCCTACGTTTCTACCCAGACGAGTTTTAATAGAGTTCAAATGTGCGTAGCGAGTTCTGAATCCATTTCCGTGGTCGATCTCAACCATTTTGCCAAAGGTTCCCCGGGAACCCGCATAAACAACGCGTCCAGGCGCTGTTGCGACGATCGGGGTGCGCCGGGCGGCGGCGAAATCCATGCCATTATGTTGGCTGCGGCGGGTGCGTTTGAACGGGTCACGGCGAAGGCCATAGCCTGATGTCTGGCGATGGCGTGCGAGAACCGGCGATGCGATGGGCACGCCTTTCACCGCTTTGGCCAGGGCCGACAGCTCGTTCATGCGCTGCTGCACCCGTGCGGCAGTCTCGAAATAGGTGGTGAGGACAAGGTCATCGTCGCCCTCGACGGGGATGAAGGGGCCACCTTGACCGATGAACTCGGCGTCGGGGTTCACAGCGGACCCATCGTCGACTCGATCGATGAGCGCTTGGGCCAGGACCTGCACCGACGGTTCATCGTCAAAGGACGGCCGGATCCGCGCGGCCGCGCCGGTGTGCAGGAGGATCCGGTCAAGCTCGCGCACCGAGCGGGAGAGGCTCTCTTCTAAGCTGGCGAGAACGACCACTTGGCTTGCTGACAATTGCGCCGTCTTCTGGCGCATATCGGTCAGGACATCGTTCTCGATGCCGTCAGCGAATTCTTGGTCGATGACATTCTCAAGCGCCTCGCGGCGGAGGGCGGAGACCCGAGACTGGCGCGGCGTCGGCTCCCGGCCAACGGGATCAACCATCACCCGGTTGGTGTCTTTAAGCTTCTTTCCGCCGGGCGCACCGGCCTGGGACAGCGTGTCAGCAAGGGCTTGGACTTGGCTGTCGATGCTGGACTTGTTCTCGACCAGCGAGCGCAGGGCATCGTGCTGGCGCTGAAGATCGCGGAGCGAGGCTTCGTACTCGCGGCTGTAGATCGAGTTCAGCGAAGCAACTTCTTCGTAGGCCCGCTCAGAGCTGCGCAGGCGGCTGCGATACGCGGCTTGCTCGTCGCGCCGCTGCTCGTCCTTGGCGACGATGATTTGCTCTTTGAAAACAACGTTGACGGATGAATAGGCGACCCAGAGAAGCGCGCCGAAAAGGATCGAGGCGAACACAGCCTGCGTCCGGGAGGACAGCTTGATGAAATGAACAACGCCTTCGGATCGATGATAGATCTGGCGTTCCCGAAACAGGTGGCCAAACGCGCGTCCCATTGAACCCCTGTCGTTACCCATGAATATCCCGTTCGCCCACGGCACCGCGTCACTGCGACGACCGTCCAACCCCAACGTGACAGTACCACAAACACCATGGCACGCCACACAGACTTAGGGAACCGCGATCGACAAATTATTAAGGCTGGCGCTGAATTGCTCAGCATCCCCGTTATCGACTGATTTTCCAGGTATTCCAGCCAATGGTGATCCCCATTGGGCTGCATCGTGGCGCTGTTAAGGCACCAAACCCTGGTACCAGTCTTGGGGCAGGTGGGCTTGGTCGCGGGCCCACACGTTAAAGGGCGGCTTGGGGCCTGAGGGATAGAACTGACCGACCAGTTGAGCGAACCGTGCTTCGGGGTCGTCGCCGCGCTTCTGCACCAAGTGGGTGAACCAGCGGACGCCGGTGCGCACGTGGCCAATTTCGTCGTTGTAGATGCGGGTGAGGACTGCGGCCGAGGCGTCGTCTCCGACGGTGCCAAGTTTGGCGATGAGGCCTGGCGTGACGTCGAGACCGCGCGCTTCGAGGATCATGGGCGCGATCGCTAGACGCCCGAGAAAGTCTGCCGACGTTTTTTGAGCTGCTTCCCAGAGGCCGTCATGGGCGGGGAGGTCGCCGTAGGCGGTGCCGAAATCCGCGAGTCGCTCGCTCAGCAACCGGAAGTGCAGACCTTCCTCGCCAGCGACCTGCATCCAGTCGGAGAGGAACGCCGGTCGGTCCTCTGCTGACACGTCGACCCCGAAGCGCAGCGCCATGTCGGCTGCGAGATCGATGGCGTTGAGTTCGATATGGGCGAGGGCGTGGAGCAAGGCTGCGCGGCCGCGATCGGAACCGAGGCCGCGGCGGGGAACCTTTTGCGGCGGGACGAGTTCTGGTTTTTCAGGGCGCCCCGGCCTTGCGGGAGGCTGCTGCTGCGGAAGCGTTGCGAGGTCGAGCGATGCGCGTGCCTCAAGCAATGCCTCGGCGCGCGCCGCTTTTCGCAAGGCATCGCGCTCCTCAATGATCGCGAGGAGCGCTGTGTCCCAGGATGTCTCAGGCGCTGTGGTCAAAGCTCTTGAACAGCCGCGAGGACGGTCTCGACGTGTTTCGGCACGCGGACTTTGCGCCAGACGTGGCGGATGACGCCTTTGCCGTCGATGACGAAGGTCGAGCGGTCGATGCCCATGTACTTTTTGCCGTACATGCTTTTCTCCACCCAGGAGCCGTAAGCCTCGATCATCGCCCCTTCCTCGTCGGAGGCGAGGGGTACGGTCAGCTCATGCTTGGCGCGGAATTTTGCGTGCTTATCGACGCTGTCTTTGGAGACGCCGAGCACCGTCGCGCCTGCCGCCTCAAAGTCGGCCAGGGCTTCGCTGAAGCCGATGGCTTCTTTGGTGCACCCCGAGGTGTCGTCTTTGGGATAGAAGTAGAGAACCAAGGTCTTGCCCTTAAAGTCGGACAGCTTCACTTCGCCGTCTTCAGTCGGGAGTTTGAAGTTGGGTGCCTTATCGCCTTCGCTGACCATGCGGTGTTGCCTCCTTCGCGCGGTGGGGTCGGATATCGAGGCGCCGCCTAGCGAATGGTCGGGTGTGGCGTCCATCTCTGACACGTGTGTCGCCTTGCCCCTGGTGTCGCCATCTTCTTAGGTATGTTCTGGTTTTGGTGATTTGTGGTGCAGCCGACGACAACAACGGAGCATGAGGAGACACGGAGCGCGACCGGCGCGCCGTTGGCCCTGCGCGCCGTGCGGCTTTTCTTCGTCTCTGTCCTCGTTTGCGCGGCAATTGGTCTTTCCGGTGTGTTGGCGATCGCGGGACTTGTGCTGACCGGGAACTTACCGATGGCGGCGGTGACTCCCGTGATCGAGCATATCGCCAGCGAACGGCTGGGCGGACGGGTGGAAATCCGCGGGCTGGCCGTCGCGATGCACGACGAGCGTCTCCATGCGGAGGCGGATACGATTTTCATTGAAGGGCCGTACACGGCCAAACTCTCAGGCGCGCAGGTTGATTTCTCCGTGCGCGATTTACTGTCTCGCAGCGCCGTCATCGACCGCCTCGACGTTGCACGGATACGCGCCACCGTACCGATTGTTCGCCGCTCCGGAGAAACATCCGGAGGCGCCCTATCGTTCGAGCAGCTTTTGGGTTGGCTGTCGCGCGGCGCAGGCGATGTGGCGCTCCGTGATATCGACGTGGTTTATGGCAACGGCGATGAGATCACCCTGAACGATGCGAGCGTGCGGGCTAATCCTGTCAGCGACGGCTACGCCATCAACGCTTCGCTACCGTTTGAGGTCAGCGGTACACTGACGACCGCAGCGCTCGATGTGGTGGCGCGGCGCGGCGGTGTCACCGACTTTCAACTCACCTCAGACGGCGCGCCAATCCAGCCTCTCCTCAGCTTGGCAGGGATCGACGCCGTCCAGCTCGACACCAAGTTCAAGGGCCAAGTGTTGCTGTCGGTCGATGCGGATGGAACCCCTGTGGGCGGGGCATTTGACGTGCGCCTGCGGCCTGGCGCCGGGCAGGTCGGTGATGTACCGTTCGTGTTCGGAGAAAATGTTCTTACGGCGAATTTTGACGGGCTGTCGCCGCGCTTTGTCGTCAAAAACTTGAAGTACGATATCGCTGACAACCGAGGCTCTTTGACGGGCGCTGTCCGGGTGCAGAAGATCTTGACGCCCGCCGAGGTTCTGATGGACTTCGATTTGATCGGTGAGCGGATCTTGGTGAACCTTGGTGAGGTGCTCGATGGCCCGGTGATGATCGAACGGGTTGTTGCCGATGGGACCTTTGACGCTGCGGCTCGGCGGGTTGCCTTTGCGCACTTGTCGTCCAGCTATTTCGGAAGCGCCGTTAACGGATCATTGGCGCTGACGTTCCCCGAGGGGTTCCGCGGTAGTCCCCGGATCGAGAGCGATGCGACGCTTCCTGGGCCGCTGACGCCGCAACAGGTTTTGGCGGGATGGCCGCGCCCATTGGCCCGAGAAGCGCGGGAATGGGTGGTTGAAAACCTCGCCGAAGGTATCGTTACGGATCTTCGGTATACGTCTGATATCGCTATGAACGCGATCCAGCCGGAGCAGGGGATCGATGACGCGTCGATGCGGTTCACGTTCAATGCCGAGGACGCAACTGTCCGGTATCTTGAGGAATTACCGCTGCTTGAGGACCTTAAGGCCAAGGCGCTGGTGACAGGCAACAGCTTTTCCGTCATCGCTGAGCGCGGAACGATCGCGGGTGTCGCGGTCGCGGGCGGTGAGCTGCGGATGCCGCAATTCTACCCGAAAGGCGCGGATGCCCGTTTCTCGGCTAAGCTTGTCGGCCGTATACCGACGGTTTTGCGGGTTCTTCAGACGTCTGGTCTCGTAGAATTCGATGACAACGGGTATCAGCCGGATGCCTTTTCTGGTCGCGGCAGCTTTGATCTGAACGTGACCTGGCCACTGATCGCGGAGCCGCTCGAAGAGGACATCAAAATATCTGGAAGCGGATCATTCGTGCGCGGAGGGATTGATAATGTCCTCCCCGGGATCGATGCGACGGAGGCGGAAGGGAAGGTCATCCTGACGCCCAAACGCTTGACTGTGCGCGGCGAGGGGCGGGCGGCGTCCGCGCCGGCGACGTTTGAGTGGCGGCAGGCCCTGACGGAGGCGAAGACGGCGGACCTGACGGTGACCGCGCAGCTGAATGCGGCGGCGGCGGACATGGTCGGCTTGCCGCTGCGCGAGTTCTTTGACGGTGAGGTAAAGACGGAGATCTATGCCCAAGACCTCAGCCCCGGAGCGCCGATGGAGATTATCGGTAATCTGATCAATGCTGAAGTCGACATTCCGGCGCTTGGTTTGACCAAGTCGGTGGGTCTCGAGGGCTTCTTTGAAACGACGGCGATCATTCCCGAGATCACGGGTGCGGATGAACAGCCGGGGCTGATCGAGCTGCCGAGCCTGAAGCTCACGGCGCCGAACTTTAACATCGAAGGCAGCGGAATTTTCACGGCAGACGGCGGTGTCATCCGGCTTGAGTTGCCGCGGTTCTACATCGAAGATCGGGCGGATCTTTCGCTGCGCTTGGTGACCGACGAGGGGCAGCTCGACGTGGGATTGTTTGGTGCCCATGCCGATGCGACGCCGGTTCTCGAAGAATTGTTCAGTCAATCTGAGATCGGAGGAAATCTGCCAGGACGCTCGACGATCGACATCGCCCTTGACCGGGTGTCGTTGCAGGCGGGTGTCGATCTGAATGATCTGCGTGCGGAGGGCCGTCACAACGGCAAAGATTTTGACGAGCTGATGGTGCGGGCAGGCTTCCGCGAAGGCGAGCAGTTGAGCATCACGTTCGATCGTCCGCTTGGGGAGCAAGTGGGCTATGTCGAGGTCGAGACCACTGATTTTGGCTCGCTCGCGGCGGGAGTCTTCGGCATTGAGTCGATCACGGGTGCGCCGGGTTCGCTGAAGGGGACGGCCCTGGCCACGGGCGGGTTCACGGGCCGGTTCGAAACCCGGCAGCTGATTATCAAAGAGGCGCCGATCCTGGCGCGCCTGCTCTCCGTGACCTCGCTCGATGGGTTGGCGGATCTTCTCAACGGTGAGGGCATTCGGTTTGATAAGCTCGAAGGCGACGTCTGGTTCAAGGACGGGCGGATCGGGCTGAGCGACGCCAAGCTTGTGGGCTCGTCGATTGGCATCAGCGCTAACGGGGTGGTCGACCTCAATGCCGGGCAGATCGATGTGCGCGGCGCGATTGCGCCGGCCTACGCGGTCAACTCTGTGCTCGGCATCCTCCCCGGGATTGGGCGATTGTTTGTGAGCCGTGAGGGGGAGGGCATTGTCGCCTTCGCTTACTCGCTATCGGGGCCGATCGATCAACCGACGGTAACGGTGAACACGCTGACGGCGCTGACGCCGGGAATTCTCAGGCGCATCTTTGAGCCTTTGGAGGAGGGCGCCGAGGGGACCCAGGCCCTGTTGGATAAGGCGATTGCGGAAGCTGGCCAGACGGCGGCGCCGCCGACGCCGGATGAGCTGGATCAGGCACCGTAATATTGTCCCATGGCGCCGCATCCGGCATAGCGCTCGGAACGCTGGCGCAGAGGGCGAAGGTTTGACTGCTCCCCAACCCACACCTCGCCTCGGCGGGTTATCAGTTCGGACCACCCTTTCGGCAGGGCTATCGGTGCTTGTGGTCGCGGCTGTCGCGGCGTTGGTTCTCTTCGGCGACGGCTTCTTTGAATTGGACCGCAACGGCGTCGATAACTTTCTAGCGGGAGTCCGCGAGAGCCCTTGGTCGTTCCTCGCTGTGGTGCTGCTTTATACAGCACTGGCGATGACGGGATTTCCCCAGGCGCTCCTCTTTGCCGGGACTGCCGCGGCGTTCGGAGGGCCGATCGGGGCGCTTTACGGTTGGGCGGCGACGATGGTGTCGTCGGCCGTGACGTTCTTCCTCGGCCGGATCTTTGGCGGCTTCTGGGTGCAGCGCATCTCCGCCGACCGGGCCCAGGCGATCATCCGGGTGATGCAGAACCGCGGGGTGCTCGCGTCGATGATCGTCCGCTGGACCCCGTCGGCGCCGTTTATCGTGGTGAACGCCATCTGCGGATCGTCGGGGATGAAATATTGGAAATTTGCGGCAGGAACGGGCCTGGGCATCATTCCCAAGATTGCGATTATTTCCTTCTTTACAGGTCAGATCGACCAGATCGGCGCTTTCCTCACATCGGGCAACCCTAAGGCATTGGCAACGCTTGTCTTTTTAGGTGTGCTGTGGGTTTTGTTTATGGTCGCCTGCCGGATGCTGTATCGGCGCCTGAAGTCCACGGGGCTTGCTGGTCTCGCGCCGCAAACTGAGATACCCATAGAAAATTCGGCGGAAAAAGAACGCCTGTCGCGTTAGCCTTAATCAGAAATCAAAGGCTGTGTGATGTTTTACCGCCAGTGAAGACGCGTCCCGCGTTCCCTCGAGAGGGGTATGCGGACGGATCGAGATGGGATCAGGACCTATGCTTTCCGCACTGTTCGGTATGCTTTCCGCGGATATGGCCATCGACCTCGGCACGGCGAATACCCTCGTCTATGTCCGCGGCCGGGGGATTGTCCTGAACGAGCCTTCGGTGGTGGCGATCGAGACCCGCTCGGGCCGCAAGATCGTCAAGGCTGTCGGCAACGAAGCCAAAGACATGCTTGGCCGGACCCCGGGCGCGATTGAGGCCATCCGCCCGATGCGCGACGGCGTCATCGCCGATTTCGAAGTTGCTGAAGCGATGATCAAACACTTCATCCGCAAGGTGCACAACCGCCGCTCGTTTGCGAGCCCGCGGATTGTGATCTGCGTGCCCTCCGGCGCCACTGCCGTTGAACGCCGTGCCATCCAGGAGAGCGCGCTGTCCGCTGGTGCGCGCCGGGTGGACCTGATCGAAGAGCCGATGGCCGCCGCTTACGGCGCGAACCTTCCCGTCGCGGAGCCGACAGGTTCGATGGTCGTCGATATCGGCGGCGGCACCACGGAAGTGGCGGTCTTGTCGCTCGGCGGCATCGTCTACAGCCGCTCGGTCCGCGTCGGCGGCGACAAGATGGACGAGGCGATCGTCAGCTATATCCGCCGCGAGTTTAACCTGCTCATCGGCGAGAGCTCGGCTGAGCGGATCAAGAAAGAGGTGGGCGGCGCCACGATCGATGAGGAGAGCAGCAAAGCTGTTATCCACATTAAAGGCCGCGACCTGATGCACGGCGTGCCGAAGGAAGTGAAAATCTCGGCCGCGCAGATCCACGAAGCGCTTAAAGAGCCGGTGCAGCAAATCGTTGAGGCGGTGAAAGTCGCCCTCGAAGCAACGCCGCCAGAACTTGCAGCCGATATCGTCGACACGGGCATCATGCTCACCGGCGGCGGCGCGCTTCTGACCAATCTTGATAAACTTCTGCGTGAGGAAACCGGCTTGCCGGTCTCCATCGCAGAAGATCCGCTTTCCTGTGTCGCCTTGGGGACAGGTGCCGCTCTGGAGAATGACCGGGCGATGCGCACAGCTTTGAGCTCAGCGGTTTAACCACCGCACGTGAGGGGTGCTGGGCACGCGCTGCCCAGCGGAGGGGCTGCCGTTTAGGCATTCAGGACATTCACTGTCCGAATCTCTCGGCACCGGCTATGGTTGCGGGGGATCCGGGCAGAAGCTTGGGAGTTGTTGGCTGATGCAGTCTGCACTGTTCAGCAAATTGGGCCGGTCAGGCCTTCGCGAAGCGGAACGTCCGCCGGCCAATCTGCTTGTCCTGCTCGCTGTCAGCTTCTTCCTTACCATCGTTTCGATTTATGGCGCCCAGGCGTCGGTGTTCGAGAAAGCGCGGGAGTCGCTGCTCGATCGCTTCGCCCCCGTGCTGAACGTTTTCAGCGCTCCGGTCCGTTATGTGGGCAACCGGATTGGCGATGTCTCGGACTACTTTGCGGTGCTCGAGGAGAATGAGCGCCTGCGTGAAGAGAACGAGGCGCTGCGTATTTGGATGCACCAGGCGATGGCGATGGAACAGCGCTTGGCCGAGTACGAGACGCTGCTCAATTCCCGTGTGGTCGACGCCAACCGTTATATCCCGGCGCAGGTGATTGCGGAGAATGGCGGACCATTTCGCCGTGCACTGATTTTGTCTGCTGGTCGCGAGGCGGGCGTGCGTGAAGGCAACGCCGTCGTCGATGGCGGCGGTTTGATCGGGCACGTGATCACCGTGGGTAAGAACGCGTCGCGCGTTTTGCTCCTCACCGATACGAACAGTCATGTGCCGGTTTATATCGAAGCGGTGGATACGGAGGGTCTCCTCACTGGGAATTCCGGTTCGCGCATCGAGATTAAAGAGTTCTCGGGTCGACCCAAGGGCGCTTTGCAGGTCGGCATGCGGGTGGTGACGTCGGGAACGGACGGCACGCTGCCGCGCGGTATCCCGGTGGGAGAAATCAGCCGACTGACGGAAAAAGGTGTCGAGGTTCGGCCATACTCATCCGGCCAGGGCGCCTACCTTGTACGGGTGATCGAGTACGCCTTCCCTGACCCGTCCGAGGCCGAGGGAGACGAAGACGCGCTCGGCGAAACCGCGGCGGTGGTCGGGCAAAAGGCGGGTCCGGCCGATGGATGACCGCCACATCGCCACCACCGGAACACTCAGCCTCGCCGCGCTTCTGCTTTTCGGGAGCGCGACATTAATTTGTGTGCCGATCAATCTCCTTGAGGGGCTGGTGCCGACGCCGTTTCTGCCGCTTGTGGTGATCTTTCTCTACGGGCTCGACCGACCGTCGAGCTTGCCGCCGTGGATGAGCTTTGCCGCGGGGCTGTATCTTGATCTTCTTTTGGGGATGGCGCTTGGCCCCTGGGCTTCCGTTTTCTTGCTGATGCACGCGGCGGTCGTCTGGCAACGGAGTTATTTCGCAGGCCGCGACAGTTTGGTTTTGTTGACCGGCTTTGGGATCGCTTTGGGTGGCGTGCTGACGGTCTATTGGGTCGAAATGTCCGTGCTCGGCGGACGTGTGATGCCTCTCTGGCCCCTCGCGTACCAAGGGTTGATCACGGCGCTGGTGTTCGCCCCCGCGCTCCTTCTTTTCCGGCGGCTGATTGCAAAACAGCCCGTGACTCTCGGGGGGCTCGGTTAGTGCGTGTAGAGCCGTTTGATACCTCTCGGCACATGGAGTTTACCCGCCGCGCGACGCTGGTTACCGGCGGTGTTAGCGCGCTTTTTGGCGGGGTTGTTTATCGGCTTTATGACCTTCAGGTGCGGCGGCATAATGAATTTCGTGCGCAGGCGGATGAAAACCAGTTCAACACGCGTTTGCTGGTCCCTTTGCGCGGAGATATTCACGACCGGTACGGACTAACGGTTGCCAACAATGTCTCTGATTTCCGTGTTTTGGTGATCCCCGAACGCACCGACGATCTTAGAAAGACGATGGTGCAGCTTGCGTCGGTGATGCCGCTGACGGATGCTGAGATCAAGCGGATCCTGGATAAGGCGGCGCGGCAGCGCAGTTTCCTGCCGATCCTTGTGGCCGATAATCTCGACTGGGAAACCTACGCCGCGGTCAACTTTCACGCGAATAAAATGCGCGGGGTTGTTTCTGAAATTGGTGCGCGCCGTGCGTATGCTGAGGACTCTGGCGCGTCGTTTGTCGTGGGCTATATGGGCGCTGCGACCACGGACGATATCGCCGCGGCGCGGAGTTCCGCGCGGACGGAAGATGCTGCCAACAAAGCCGAACTGCTCTATCGTCAGCCTGCGTTCCAAGTGGGCAAAGCGGGCTTGGAGCGCACGTATGATGCGGATCTTCAGGGTGCGCCAGGCTCGGTGCAGGTGCAGGTGAACGCCCACGGCCGGGTGATTGAGACGTATGATGACAGTGTGGTCCAGCCCGAGCAAGGCGAGCCCTTGGGCCTGACCATCGACAAAGACTTGCAGCAAGTGACGATGGATATTCTTGCTGCGGACTACAAAGAGTACCCGGACGATACCGAAGATCGGAAAGTCTCCGCATCGGCGGTTGTTTTGGATGTGGTGACCGGCGACATCTTGGTGATGGCGTCGTTTCCGACGTTTGATCCGAATGAATTTTCGCGCGGTATCGACAGCTCATTGTGGCGTGCACTGAACAATGATCCGCGTAAGCCTTTGTTAAATAAGCCCGTCGCCGGGAGTTATCCGCCGGCGTCGACCTTCAAGCTGCTGACCACGATTGCGGCGCAGGAGCACGGCATTCCGGCGTCGACGAAGGTTTTCTGCAACGGCAGTTACCGTTTCGGTGGGCGGACGTTTACGTGCTGGAAAAAGGAAGGGCACGGATCGCTCGATATGCCTGGGGCGATCAAGCAGTCTTGCGACACCTATTACTGGCATATGGCCAGCCAGGTCGATATTGATCTGATTGCGGACGTTGCCCAGCGCTATGGTCTTGGGCAGACCTATGACCTCGGGATTGGTGCGGAAGAAGACGGCATTGTCCCCTCGCGCGCTTGGAAGCGTGCCTATTATCGGAACGACCCGCCCAACCAGACGTGGTTCCCCGGGGAGACGTTGTCGGTTGCGATTGGGCAGGGCGCGGTGACGGCGACGCCGCTGCAATTGGCGGTGATGAGCGCAAGGCTGGCTACGCACAAAAATGTTGTGCCGCGGCTTGTCCGCGCGAAAGGCTCGACTATTATTCCGCCGACTGATTTCGCGGAGTTGCCGGGCGATCCGGCGCACGTCGAGACCGTCCGTGATGGGATGAACCAAGTCGTCAACGAGTGGGGCACGGCGGCCCGGTCGACGTTGAAGCCGGACTATTTGATGGCTGGGAAAACGGGTACCAGCCAAGTGGTTGGATTGAAACGTGATCCGGAAACAGGCCGTCGCCTGAAGAACGAAGAGCTGCCCTGGCAACAGCGGGACCATGCCCTTTTCGTGGCGTTCGCGCCGTATGAAAATCCGCGCTACGCTTTGTCCGTGGTCGTCGAACATGGCGGTTCGGGCAGCCGCTCAGCCGGCCCGCGGGCGCGGGACATTATGCGGGCTGTGCTTGATAAAGATCCGGCGAACACGGACAAACACAAGCTCTGGTCGGGTGCACCGGAGGCGGCGCCGGAACGCCTGGCGGGTATTGGTTCGGAGACGGGCTGATGAACGCGATTGTCATCGAGCAGGCGGCCAAGAAAAACAAACTGCGCCAGCGGCTCAACGAGCTGAACGCTCCCCTGCTCGTCTTGTTGACGATGATCGCGGGGACGGGTGTCCTAGCGCTTTTGTCTGTGTCCGAAGGAAGTTGGTCACCATACGCGATGACCCACGGGCTTCGCTATTCGCTGGCGCTTCTCGTGTTGATCGGGATCGGTGTGACGCCGCTCCGGTTTTGGCTCTCCGTGGCGTACCCGGCCTATTTCGCGACGCTGCTCCTGTTGCTCTTGGTACCTCTGATTGGAGAGGTGAACATGGGGGCGAAGCGATGGATCGTGCTCGGAGGATTTCAGCTTCAGCCGTCGGAGGTGATGAAGGTCGCCCTTGTTCTGGCCCTGGCGCGGTACTACCACGGCCTTGAATTTAAGCAGGTTTCGAGTTTCACGGGGCTCATCCCGCCGCTAGCGATGATCGGCGTTCCCGTCGGATTGGTTTTCCTTCAGCCGGATTTGGGCACGGCCATACTTCTGGGTCTATCAGGTTCGATTGTGATGGTGCTCGCGGGGCTGTCCTGGCGGTTGATTGTATTGGGCGTGATCGGTGCCGTCGGCGCGGCGATCGGCGGGCTGCAATCGGGGCTGATCAAGGCGTATCAGTGGCAGCGGATTACCGCGTTCCTTAATCCTGATGCTGATCCACTGGGGGCCAATTATCACCCCAACCAGTCGAAGATCGCGATTGGCTCAGGCGGTGTCGAGGGCAAGGGGTACATGAAGGGCACGCAGAGCCAGCTCGACTTCCTGCCCGAGATGCACACGGACTTTATCTTCACGATCCTGGGTGAGGAGTTTGGTCTGTACGGAGCTTTGGTGCTTCTCGGGCTCTATCTCGGCGTCTTCTTCACAGCGCTCCAAATCGCGTTGAGTGTGAAGTCGCATTTTGGTCGCCTCCTGACCTTAGGCATCGCGTTTACGTTCGTGTCTTACGTGCTGATCAATACAGGCATGGTGATGGGGCTGGCGCCGGTGGTGGGCGTGCCGCTGCCGCTCGTCAGCTATGGCGGGACGGTGATGCTGTCGATGATGGGCGGCTTTGGCCTCGTGATGTCGGCTTGGATCTACCGGAGCCAAGACACGCTCCGCACCACCGGCTTCGGCGGTTAACGCCTGAAGCTCAGCTCACGGACGATGTGCTGTGAAGACCAGCGTTAGGCCGCTTCTGACAAAATCTCGTTGAACGCTTCGCGGGTGGCGTCGATGTCTTCGTCGAGCTTGGCGTAGGCGTCCTGGGCGGCGCTAATGTCACCGGCCTTGGCGGCGAGTTCAATCTCGAGGGCGCGCGAGGCGACGAGGACAGCGCCGAGGTTGGCCGAGGAGCCCTTGAGGCCGTGGGCGGTCGCCGCAATATCGCTCGGGCTGCCGCTTTCGATCGCTGCCGCGATGCTGGCTTTCAGCTCGTCGTTGGATTCCCAATACGCTTCGAGAATCGGGCGCACAGCTTCGATACCCGCGCCCTCGATCAGCATTGTGATTTGCTCGTGATCGATCGTCTTCATGCCATTCTCCCCGAGACGCCCTGTCTCGCCGGTTGGTTTTGAATGTTCCGCCTTTGGGGAGGATTGCCAGAAACGGTAAAAACCCGAATAACGCCGCTTTGAATACGGTGTCACAGGTTGGGCGAGCGAATATGGCGGCGGCAAGAAGCGGTAAAGACGAGACGTGGTCGGGCCGCGCAGCATTTATTCTAGCGGCGATTGGGTCGGCGGTCGGCATCGGCAACCTTGTCCGTTTCCCTTACCAGGCGGGGGATAATGGCGGCGGCGCATTCGTCATTGTCTACATGCTCGCCGTGTTTGCGATTGGCCTGCCGGTGCTGATGGCCGAGCTTTTCCTCGGGCGGCGCGGCGGCGGCACGCCTGTGGCCGCGGTTGAGCGTCTTGCGAAAGCTGAGGGCGCGACCAGCGTCTGGGGCTACATGGCGTGGATTGGGCTGCTCGCGAGCTTTTTGATCGTCACGTTCTACTCGGTGATCGCCGGGTGGCTCCTCTATTTCATGGTCTACCTGATCGGCGATTTGTTCGGATCGGTAGGCACGTCCGGGGTCGGCGCGTTGTTCGGCACGGCGTTCCAAGGGCGCGACCAGGCGGAGATCCAGTCGCTGTTCCCGGCGCTTCTCAGCTCGCCGGGCACGATGATCCTCTACCACGGCATCTTCATGGTGCTCTGCACAGCGATTGTCAGCCGCGGGGTGAAAGGCGGGATCGAGAAGGCAGCGACGTTGCTGATGCCGCTTTTCTTTGTGCTGCTGGTGGGGCTGTCGGTCATTTCCATGATCACCGGCGATGCGGGCGCGGCGCTCAACTTCCTCTTTGCCCCCGACCTTGATGCGCTGGGCGAGCAATTCTTGAACGGTGCGATCCTGGTCAACGCGGTCGGCCAAGCGTTCTTCTCGCTGTCCCTCGGGTCGGCATTGATGATCACGTACGGGATCTATCTCAGCCGCGACACGAACATCCCGAGCGCGGCGACCACGGTGGCGGCGTCGGATACGGCGGTGGCGCTGATCGCGGGCTTGGCGGTCTTTCCCGTGGTCTTCCAATACGGGCTGGAGCCAGCGGGAGGGCTTGGGCTGATCTTCGGACCTTTGCTGCTTGCGTTCAGCCAGATGCCTTTCGGCGGAATTTTCGGCATCGCGTTTTTTGCCATGGGAGTCTTTGCGGCTTTGACCTCGGCAATTTCGTTGTTCGAGGTGCCTGCCTCCCACGCCAAGGGTGATTTCTATCTCGACCCGACGCTGCGGAACCGGCGGCGGGTGATCGGTGCGGTGGTGATTGGCACGGTGATCTTCATCATCGGCGTTTTCCATGCGCTGAGCCAAGTGCCCGTGGGTGCGGACGGTGTCGGCAATGGCGTGAACACCCTCAAGATGCCCGGCTGGCTGCCGATTATCGGCGGCGACAACATCCTCGACGCGACGGACAAAATCACCGGCTCGATCATGCTGCCGCTTGGCGGGTTCCTGGTCGCGATCTTCGCTGGCTATGCGGTGACCCAGTCGTCGAGCCGGGAAGAGCTGGGGTTCGCCCAAGAGAGCGCCTACCAGCGGTGGCGGTTCTTGATCCGCTATGTCTGCCCGACAGTCGTGGGGCTGATCCTGATCTACGGCCTCTTTATTGCGCCGTTCCTGAGCTAAGCCCGTTTTCCGGCCAGAAGTTTTACTGGCCGGCGTAGCGCTTGGTGGCGTTGACGAGCTCGTTGACGATGCCCGCTTCGCTTGCGGCATGGCCAGCGTCGGGTACGACTTTGAGCATGCTTCCTGACCAGGCTTGGTGAAGTTCCCATGCGGATTTCATCGGCGTCACCACGTCGTACCGGCCTTGGACGATCGTCCCCGGAATGCCGGAGAGCTTGTGCGCGTTGGCGATGATCCAGCCGTCAGCCTCGAAGAAGCCGCGTTCCATAAAGTAGTGGTTCTCGATCCGAGCGAAGGCCAGGGCGAAGCGGTCGCCCGCGAAGCTGTCCATCCGCTCACGGCTTGGCAGCAGCGAGACCGTTGAGCCTTCCCAGACGGACCACGCTTTGGCGGCTTCAAGCTTGAGCGTATCGTCGTCGCCTTGCAGTCGACGCTGGTACGCCGCCATCAAATCGCCGCGCTCGTCCTCGGGAATGGGCGCGATGAACTGCTCCCACGCCTCGGGGAAGATCCAGTTCGCGCCTTCTTGATAGAACCACAGCAGCTCGTCCCGGCGGAGGGTGAAAATGCCCCTTAACACGAGTTCACTCACGCACTGGGGGTGGGTGAGGGCATAGGTCAGTGCCAACGTGGATCCCCATGATCCGCCAAACACTTGCCAGCGATCGGCGCCCACTTCTTGCCGCAATTTCTCCATGTCACTGACCAGATCCCACGTCGTATTCTCCCGCAGTTCGGCGTGGGGGGTGCTGCGGCCACAGCCGCGTTGGTCGAAGAGAACGATTTTGTAGTGTTTGGGATCAAAGTAGCGCCGCATTGCGGGAGTCGAACCACCGCCAGGGCCTCCGTGGCAGACGACCACAGGCTTTCCGGCGGGATTTCCGCTGACTTCGTAATAGATATCGTGGAGTGCCGAGACTTTCAGACGCCCGCGGGCGTAGGGTTCGATCGGCGGGTAAAATGATGGGCGCAAGCTTCAAGCCTTTACGAAATCGTCGTGTCTGTGTTTATAACGTGGATAACGCGGTTGGCGGGATCAGCAAGAGGCGAGTTGCCCGGTGGGTAGGTGCAACGCAGCTCGGCTCGGCCAACGCGGCGTTGCGTGGGACTGGGGTGAAGACAATTCAAAAGACACTGGCACTGATGCTTCTGGCGGTCGCGGCGACAGGCTGCGCGTCGGTTCAGCTGGATATGGCCGATCAAGGCGGTCGCGCATCCTCGGTGGTGAGCAACCCTGAGCGCGAGCAATTGGCCGCCGCCTTGCACCATCTTGAGCAGCACCCTTGGTCTGAAGCCGATGCCAGCGGTGACGGGCTTGTGACCATGATCTTCGGCGGCGGCGCGCCGTCGCCTCGCGCTTTGGCCGAGGGTTACCTCGGTTCGGTCGATGATGATCCTGAGAGCGCGGCGCTCGCTGTGCGGCAGGATATGGAAGAGACGCTTTCGGCGGCCTGGCAGGTGGCTTCCGCTGGGCGCGCGGCGAGCCAAGCTTCGCAACCGGTGAAATCGGACCTCCGCAAGGTCGAAGCAGCGATCAAAGAGATCCGCCAATGCCGCCTGGTGTTCGCAGAAACCATGGGCATGCTCGCCAAGCGCGACGGCACGGTGGATCGGCAGGAAATCCGCAGCATGAAGGGCGAGTTCAACCAAGCGATTGCTGAACTTGGCCGGACGGCTGATGCCTTGTCTTCGCGTCTCCGCGAAAAGCCGCGGAGCAGCTTTGCCGAGGGTGACGCGGGCGACACAGCGGCGACCCGCTAAGCGCCGGGGCCTCTACAAGCTCAGAACATCCGCGAAGTCGGTGCCGCGCCGTGCCTTCGACAGCCGCGCGTTCATGATCCGTGTTTCGAACAGTTCGACATAGGGCTGGGGTACGCCGGGGATGCCGCGCAGTTTTTGGAGCTGGCGCGTTGCAGTGGCGAGGTCTTGCTCGCGCCAGGCTTCGAGCAGGCTGCGCTGGACGTCGGCGAGGTCGCGGAACGTCTTGGATGCTTTCAAGAACGGATTACCGACGAGGCCGTAGATGACTTCAGCATCGCTTTCTGCCGTACGCCGAACAATATCGAGGTCGAGGAAAGCGTAGTGGTGGCGGAGGGTGTCGTAGACTTTGGCATCGGTGAGGATGGCGGGGCCGTAGAGCTCGGACCGGCTGCGCAACCGGCCAGCAAAGCGCACGGGCATGCCCAGAGCTGCGTAGCGGTTGCGGCCACCCAGGCCGACGGGTCCGGCAAAGCACTGGCCGGTCGAGATGCCGATTTCGATGCGGCCATCGGAGAGCTCGCCAGCTGCACTGTCTACGGATGAAATGTGGTGGCTCTCGGCGACTTGCTCGCTGATGGCGCTGACGTCGTCGAGCATTTTGAGCGCGCAGGAGCAGGCTTGCTCGACGTGTTTTGGTGCGTCGAGGGGGACGTTCCAGTAGCCTAAAAGCCGTCCGTCCTCCCCGTAATCGACGGTGCCTTCGTGGTCGAGGATCGTCCGGCGCAGGCGATCGTTCGCGGCCGCTTTGAATTGCATGAACGCCTCGGGGTCGTCCGTAAACTGCTCAACGAGACCTGACGGGAGTTGGAGCGCGCAGGAGAGGACCGTCACATCGCGGTGGACGCCGGACAACAGGCGTCGTCCGCCTTGGCGCTGAACCCGCTGCATCGCGGCTTGGGGGAGGGCGCCGTGGAAGGCGCCGCGCACCCGGTCATCGCGGATGGCCATGTTGACAAGGACTGTCGCCCCAACGGCAGCGGGACCGAGCGCTGCAGCGATCATCGCGGGCGAGGGGTCGAGCAGCAGGCCCGAGGTGCGGAAGGCGGCGAACGCGGCGACGAAGGCTGCCGCGGCTGCAACGATTGTTCCGATCACGGAAAGTGCAGGCGGCAAGAAGATCACGCAGAGCACGGCGATGGCGCCGAGGAGGAGCACAGCGGCCGCTTCTGCGAAATTGGCCCATAGCGGTCTTTTTGGCGCGGCGCCGTAAGCGGCCTGGTCGGCAATCAGCGCGTGCAGCTGGGCCGCGGGCATGCGGCCACGCCCGGTCCGCAAGGTTGACGCGTTGGTTTGATCTTGGCCGATAAAGACGTGCACGTCTTTGAGTGACGCGGTCCAAGCCTCGGGATCATCGATGACCCGCCATGCGGAGATCATCGGTAGGCCGATTTCTTTGGGCATCCACAGGCGGAACTCGGCGCGGCTGGTCAGCTCGAAGGGCGCGTTGTCGCCGATCTGGATGCTGCGCGGACGCGGCGCGAGGGACGAAAGCGCGACGGACTGGAGGTTGAGCTTCACCACTTCGCCAGATGCGGCGAGCGCGGCAATGCCGGGCGTCGCGGCGGGGCCTTGCTCTGTATACAGAACGGGGATGACCGACCGGACGACTTTATCGGGGTCGAGGGGGAGGCCGCTTGCGGCGAGGACCTTGGTTTCAAGCAGCTCGCCTGCAACGGAGCGGTTGGACGGCACGGAGGGAAGCGTGAGCTCCCGGCGGCCATCGCGGAAGCCGTCAGCGCTGAGCCACGCGGCGTTAAGAAGGGTCGTCTCGTTCCAATCAACGCCGGCGCCGGTGCCATTGGCGCGGGCGGAGATCGTCAGCGCGACCGGCCCTCCGGCTGCGGCCCTGGCGAGCAGCAGGTCGTTGGTGGGGAGGGCAGCGATGTTGGCGACTTCGCCAAAGCCGGAAATGCCGGGCACCGCGAGCCAACGGCGGGCCACCACGTCGGGCGATAGAGGATCTTCGCCTGCCACGGAGGTGGTCACGGTCACCGAAGCGGCGCCAGCGTCTTCGGCGGCATCGACCAAAGCGCCAAGGGCGCTGCGCGGCCATGGCCATGGGCCGAGCCGCTCGACACTGGCGTCGTCGATCATGATCGCGGCAACGGGCAGCTCCGCCGACGGCCGCGGGGCGAGGCGCATGATCATATCGAGCGCGCCGTCGCGGGTCGGGATCCCGGGCCGTCCGCCGGTGAGGATCGTTGCCGCGGCAATCAGCAAAATCACCGCTGCGGGCGGGATCAACAGCAACCGAAGACGTTGTTCCTGACGCTGTTCGAAAAGACTCATCGGGCTTTGGTAACCTTCTCACTCTTGCGCGGGCCGTGCTTATTAACGCTATAACAGGTGGGGGGAGTCGGCAGGCCGCTTCATGCGGTGTTCAAGACTTTATGGCAGGGTTTTCGCATTCAGACCCAAGGTAAACGGGAAGGCTTTCAAGCAGATGACCAACGCGCGTTTCACGATCGATGACACGGCCTCGCCGCGTCTCGTGGTCGAGGGGCGTTGGACGATCAGCGACGGCATCACCAAGATTGACGATGCGGTCCGCAAGTTTGCTGCGACCACGCTGGATAAGCCTCTGACGATCGACCTTCAACATATTGAAGCGCTTGATACTTCTGGCGCGATGGTGCTGCAGCGGACGATGCAGGCTTGCGGCGCACGGACGGTTGCGACCGAGCCGCTGCGCGGGTTCGAAAATGTCGACGATCGGCATCAGGTCCTCCTGGCGCAGGCCGCAGCCAATTTGTCGTCCTGCGAAGTGCACGCGCATCCCAAGTCTATTCTGATCGTTTTGGAACGTGTCGGCAAAACTGCCGAGGGAATGCTTGACGAAGCTCTCCACATTTTAAGCTTCGTTGGGGCCGTGATGGCGCGGATGGCGGACATGGTGCGCCACCCGCGGCACCTGCGGCCCACGTCCGTGGTCCACCACATGGAGAGCTCAGGCCTGAACGCGATTTTCATCGTGGGGCTGATGTCCTTCCTCATTGGGGCGGTGGTCGCGTTTATGGGCGCGACGGTGCTTGCGGAGTTCGGGGCAGAGGTTTTTGCCGTCGAGCTGGTCGGAATTTCTGTTCTGCGCGAGTTTGGGGTGCTGCTCACGGCGATCCTTGTCGCAGGGCGATCGGGCAGCGCGTTTACCGCCGCCATAGGCTCGATGAAGCTCCGCGAAGAAATTGATGCCATGCAGGCGATGGGGATCGACCCCCTCGATGCGTTGGTGGTTCCGCGGGTGATCGCGCTCGTGGTGGCGCTGCCCTGCTTGGCGTTTTTCGCGGCGATCCTTGGGATGATCGGCGGCGGCGCGGTGGGCGCGGCGTTCCTCGACATACCGCCGGCGCTGTTCATGGCCCGTACCCAGGAAATTATCGTCATCAGCAATTTCGTGGTCGGGATGGCGAAGGCGCCGTTCTTCGGTTTCGCGATTGCCGTTGTCGGCTGCTACCACGGGATGATGGTGGAAAGCTCCGCCGAGGATCTCGGCCGCCGCACCACGGTGGCGGTGGTGCAATCGCTGTTTCTCGTCATCCTCACCGATGCGCTGTTCGCGATCTTCTTCATGGAGCTCGATTACTAGTGCACGGGAGTTCCTCACCAGAAAACGTCATTGAAGTGCGCGGTGTGCTGAACCAGTTTGGCCACCACGTGGTGCATGACAATCTCGATCTCGATGTCCATCGCGGCGAGATTATCGGCGTTGTCGGCGGGTCGGGTACCGGCAAGTCGGTCCTGATGCGGACGATTGTTGGCCTGCGTAAGCCGCAGGCGGGGACGGTGACGATCCTCGGTAAACAGATCTTTCCCCGTGAGCACGACACGAGCGGCCTCAACGACGATATCGGTATTCTTTTCCAAGACGGTGCGTTGTTCAGCTCGATGACGGTGGCGGAGAATGTCATGGCGCCTCTGCGGGAGCACCACCACGAGATCTCGGACGCGCTGGCTGAAGAGATTGCGGGGATGAAGCTCTCTCTGGCGGGCCTTGATGAGAGTGTGGGCACCAAGATGCCGGCGGACCTTTCGGGGGGGATGCGAAAGCGGGTGGCGCTGGCCCGGGCGATGGCGCTCGACCCGCAGGTCCTGTTCCTTGATGAGCCGACGGCGGGTCTTGACCCCATCGGTGCTGCAAAGTTTGACGAGCTGATTATCAGTCTGCGGGATAATTTGGGTTTGACGATTTTTATGATCACCCACGACCTCGACAGCCTTTACCGCGATTGTGATCGGGTTGCGGTGCTGGCCGACAAGAAGGTGATTGTGAACGCGCCGCTCGAAGACGTTGAGCGGTCGAACCATCCCTGGATTAGCGATTATTTCGGCGGGCCTCGCGGCCGCGCTGCTCAAGGCGCGAGCCTTGCAAGAGAAAACGCCTAGGAGACGAGGCTATGGAAACCCGCGCCCATTACGTTTTGATTGGTGCTTCGGTGGTGATGACCCTGGTGCTGGCGCTGTTGTTCGCGCTGTGGCTGGGCAATGCTGAGCGTGAGTATGATGAGTACGAGATTACGTTCGAAGAGCGGATATCGGGCCTGCAGGTCGGTGCCAACGTGCTGTTTAACGGCATCCGGGTCGGCGAGGTTGAGGACCTGTCGCTCGACCCGGCCAACCCCAACCTCGCGCGCGCGGTGGTGCGGGTTGATGAGAATACGCCGATCAAAGAAGATACGCGTGCGGAGCTTGAGCTTGTGGGCGTCACAGGCCTCGCGGTCATTCAGTTCGTGGGCGGATCGCCGGACCAACCGCTGCTGAAAGCGATCAGCCGGGAGCGGGTGCCGCAGATTAAAGGCTCAGCCGGTGGCCTCGCGGCGGTGATCGAGAGTTCTGGGCCGCTGGCGGAGAACATCACCAACCTTGTTTCCGCGGCGAATATCGCGCGGGTGAACCGGATCCTCGAAGATATTGAGGCGATTACCGACCGGATCGCGGATAGTGACGAGGCGATTGGGACGATCATCGAAGAGACGGCGACGACGGCGATCTTGCTGCGCCGACAAGCCGAGGCGCTTGATCAGACCACGGCGAAAGTGAATGCGATCCTGACGGAAATGGATGATCTGCTTCGGGACGATTTCCGCAAGACGCTGGAGGAAGCGGCGGTCGCAGCCGAGGAATTGAGCTCGGCGATGGCGCAGATCGACAATATCCTCGAAGAAAACCGGCCGGCGATTGACGCGTTTGCTCAAGAAGGGCTGGGCGCCAGTGTCGGCGTGATTGCCCAGGCCAACCGTGTGCTCGCCACCACGGAGGCCATCCTGCAAGAGTTTGAACGTGATCCTGCGCGCTTCTTACTTGGCGAGAACCGTCCGGAGTCGCGGCAATGAACAAATTCGTCTTCGTGCTGACGGCGTTGTGCCTGTCTGGGTGCATTTCGCTGATTTCTCCGGCCAAGGACTTGCCGCCGCGGTACACCTTGACCGCGGCGCCGGTGACCGAGCGGGGCGCGGATATTTTCGCGACGTTGGCCGTGGCCGACGCGCGGGCGGAGGGTGCCCTCAACAGCTCACGGATTGCCGTGCGGACGGCGCCAAACGAGCTCCGCTATTTGCCAGAGGGCGAGTGGTCGGATCGTGCGCCGCTCTTGATGTCGCTGTTGGTGGAGCGCAGCTTTGAAGAGCGCGGGCAGCTTTTGGCCGTGGCGGATCGGGTGTCGCTGCCGATTTCGGATTATACCGTGTACATCGATATGGCGGCGATGCATTTGGACCGTACGGGAACGGTTCCTGAGGCGGATGTGGTGTTCCGTGTGCGCCTTGAGAGTGGACGCGGACGGGTCCTGGGGACCCAGCGGTTCGCTGAGCGCCGGGAGGTCCGTGAGGACACCACCCAAATGGCGGCGCAGGCGATCAACGACGCGGCTTCCGTGGCCACGCGGGACGCGGCATCGTGGGCGATGGAGTTGATCGCGAAGGATCAGGTCGGTCGCTGATTAACGGAAGTGCCCCCGCGCTCTGCCGGTGATGACGTAGAGCTTGCCCATCGGCGAGCCGAGCATTTCGTTCAGCGCGGCCTCGGTTTCTGCGGGCTCGCCGTCGACCAGCGGCGCGAGCAGCGCATCGAAATCGGTGAGGAACGTCTCAGCCTCGGAAGCGAACGCGGCGTCGGCATCCATGGCGAGGGCGAGGCGGGCTTTCACCTCCATCTTCTCGCGGCTGAGGATATCGCGGATGAAAATCTGGTGATCGCCGCTGCGGAACCGCGCGATGGTGTCTTCGTCGGGCGCACCGAAGAGCTGGCTGCGCGCGGACAACGTATACTGATGGAGCCGCTGCAAACGCGCGCGCTCGTCGTCGGAGACGGAAATTGCGTCGTGCTTCGCGGTGACCGGTGCAGGTTGTTGCGCGGGCGCTTCCTGCTCGACCTTGTCCAAGATGCGCCGCCAGGTGCCGCCCATGCTCTTGGTCGCTTCACGCCGCCGGGTGAGTTTCGCAGATTGCTCGGCAAGCGTCCGGCCGAGGAGGTCTGCCCGTTCTTTTTGTTGATCGATCAATGCACGGAGTTTTTCGCTCTCGGCGATCAGGGCGTCTTGCGCTGCGCGCAGGGTGTCGGCGCCGTCTTTGAGATCGCTCGCCATCTCGGCAGGGCGCTCACGGAGCAATTCCAGGCTCTCGGCCATGGCTTCGCGGAGCGCTTCGAACTGGGACGCGCTTTCGGACGAGACCTTTTCGAGCCGCTCGACTTTTTGGTCGAGGTCGGGTGCCAGCGCGGCGGCATCGGCTTGCGCCTTTTGCGAGGAGGAGGCGAGGGCGGTGGCGAAGGCTTCGGCCTCGGCGTTCATCGCCGACGTGGCGTCGATCAGTGCACGGCGTTCCTTGGCCAAGCGGTCGGTGGCCGCGCCTGATCCCTCGCGCATGGTCTCGGTGGCGGCATCAATGGCGCCGACCTGCTCGCGGATTTGGCGCTCGGCATCGACCAGTTTGCCTAAAGCGCGGTCGATCTCTCCGCCCAGGACGTTGACGTCTTCACGCAGGGCATCGGCCCGGAGGTTTGGTTCGATCGAGCGGACGGCTTGGCGCAAGCGGTCGGCGGTTGCCTCCAAGCGTAAGCCTGCGCGGAGGCAGTATCCGCCGACGACAATCAGCACCGCTGTCGTCAGCGCGAGAATGACCACGGCGCCGGAATAGCCAAAGCGGAGGGTGAAGGTGCCGGTGGTCTCGCTCGCAGCCATGGTCATGCCGATGGGCCATGCGATGAGCCATACGAGGATCACCAAAACGCCGAGGATTCGCGCGGCGAGCCAAACTTGCTCCGGATCCGGGAGCCAGCGTGCCCGACTGCTCGGTTCGGTGATGGGGTCGGCGCGGAGTGGGTTGCCGGTTTCCGGCGTATCGTTTGGCGTTCGGGGCGTGGAGACACGCTCTTCCCTCCCTGCGCGCAGGGGCGGGGTGTCGTCATCAAGGACGGCTTTGTTCTCCAAGCCGGCCATGGGCATCTCCAAACCTATCGGTTCACAACATTGAACATTTCACGCCCCTGCCCGCCGTGCCCTCCGGGTCGAGGGTTAAGCGGAGCTTAACGGCTTGGGTGAAGCCCTGACTTTGGCTGGACTTATCCTCCCGTCCAGCGCGCACCATAGAATTGCGGATGATTCTCGAAGGAGTCGAGCGATGGTCACCGATAAGCGCAGACGGTTTGCCCAATCCCTTGGGCGCGCCGCCCCGGAATTGGCGCGGGCGCTTGGCGGGCCGCTGGCTGGAGCCGCGGTTGGTTTGATCAGCAAAGCCTTGCTTGGGCGCGAGGAAGATGACGCTGATGTCCTCGAAGCGGCCCTTGAAACCGCGTCGCCGGAGGCTTTGGTGCGCCTGCGCGAGGCGAACATGTCGTTTCAGAAAGCTGTGCTGGATGCGGCGAACGAAGGCGCCCGCATCGCCGCGAGCGACCGCGCCGACGCCCGGGCGCGGCAGCGTGCCTTGAAGGACCGCATCCCAGGGTGTCTTGCGTTCACCGTCGTCGCAGGGTTCTTCGGTGTGCTCGCAGCAATGCTGGTGGCCGACGTTCCCGCCGATGCTGAGACCGAGTTTTCGATCATGCTCGGCGCTTTGGCGACGATGGCGGCGGCTGTGATGAACTATTACTTCGGATCGTCGGCCGGGAGCCGTGTGAAAACGGAGCTGCTTGAGGGCCGCCGCTCGGGCTGAGTTTGTCCGGCGTGCTAGACTTGCTGTGCCGGAGGTCTTAGCGGCGCAGGGGAAATGGGTTTTGACGTTACGATTGTTGGCGCGGGCGTGATTGGCGCCGCCGCTGCGTTCCATTTGGCGGATCGCGGCTTCAAGGTGGCGTTGGTTAGTGACGGCGCGCGAGGCGGCAGCATGGCCGCGGCGGGGATGCTCAGCCCGTCGTTCGAGATTGGCCACGATGCGGCGGATCCAACGTTCGCCGCGATGCTGCGCGCAGGGCTCGCGGCGTGGGAAGACTTTGCTTACCGGCTTGCCGATGATCCTTACACGGCGTTTGGCTATCACCGGCGCGGGGTGTACGGGATTGGCTACCACGCGGTGCCCCAGGGCGCGGTTGTTCCTGAGACGGGTCAGGCGCTCAATGGGTTCACAACGTTGCCCTCGGCCTTTGCCCCGGAGGAAGGCGCGGTTGAACCGGCCCCCTTCATCGAAACGGCGCTTGGCGTGCTGCAACGTCAGGGCGGCACGCTGATCAAAGGGCGCGCGCGGCTTGAGGCTGGCGCGGTGATTGTTAACGGTGAACGGATTTCTTCTGCACACGTCATTATTGCGACTGGGGCGTCTTCTGGCCTGGGGCCAGAGTCGCTTCAGGCGGTGCGCGGTGAAGCGTTTGTGGTTGAGCTCGATCCTCAAGACGCGGGATGCGTCCCAACCGTGGTGCGGTCACCGACGGTCTATTTTGTTCCGCGTCGTGACGGAAGCCTTTACGTCGGGGCGACAGAGGAATGGCCGGGCGCTATTGCGGGCACGGCGGACGAGGTGTGGAGAGATGCGGTGAGGCTGCTGCCTGCGTTGAGCCGTGTACGGTCTAAAGTGCGCGTATCAGGAGCTCGACCGTTTCTTTCGCGGGGTGGGCCGTTGATCCACCGTGACGACGAGGGGAGTGGCGTTATCCGCGCCCAGGGACACCATCGGAATGGAGTCTTGCTCGCCGCTCTTACCGCTCAAAGGCTCGAGGACATCCTCAGGGACAGCTGACGCGGGGCCAGCCGCTGGACCGAAATGGCGAAGGTAGGCGCGCTTCCACGGCTTGGGCCAGAAATGCGTCACACGGAGCTTATACTTCCGTTCCAGGAAGTTCTTCTTACGGACCGGCTGGGCGCGCAGGCGGCTCGCCAGATCGTGCAGCTCATCGTGGACCGGCGAATTGCCGGACATGATCGCGATGTCGTCGTCATCAAGCGCGGGGAGCTTGGCCACTTCGGCGTCGAGCTGGTCTTCGGGGCTGATCTCAGGTTGCGCATCGATGTCTTCGAAGGCGTCTTCCCGTTCGGAGATCTCGGCGGGCAAAGATTCGAGCACATCCGAGATAGCGCGGGCGACGTCGTTGCGCGTGTCTTCAGCGGATCTCTTCGGCGCTGGGCGCAGAGGGCTGGCGCCATAGCCGAGGGATGCCGCCGCGAGATCGGGGCGCATCAAAAGCCCAGCTTTGCTTTCTGCTTCTTGCATGAGGGCTTCCTGCTGTTCCCGAACACTGAGACCGTCTGCGGCGTCATCGTCCGATTCGATCTCTTCTCCGTAGCTTTCTCCAAGCGCGGATTGAACAGCGCGGATGCCGCGGCCCGATAAAAGCGCCGCTTCGGCTTCATCTTCAATGCGCTTTTCCGCGGCACGGCGGAGGATTTCGCCCTGGGCGCGGCGGCGCTCGTGGTAGAAACTGCTGGTCGCCTGGATGGGCGCGTCGACGCTGTCTTCGGCAGCGCTGCTGTTTTGGCCATCGTCGAATCCAAGGTGCAAGCGCGCAGAGGCGGCCATGCCAGCGGTGATCCCATCAATGGGGAGCGCTGGGGCGAGGACATTGGCCTGGGCCTGGTCGAAGCCGACGGTGCGGAGCGCCAGGCACTCCGTTTCATCCTCTGCGCCGAGGGCGGTGACGATGGCGCCCTGGGAATGGGCATAGGCGATGAGGTCAGCGGCGCCGGTGAGCGCCGCGGTATGGTTGTTGCGCGTGGCGCGCATGATCCCGCGCCCGCTGGTCTTCACTTCGTTGAACGGGGCCAAGGCGAAGGCGTCGGCGATGTCGGCTTCGTCGCGGATCATCTCTGCTGCAAGCAGGACGCCCAGGTCGCGCAGCCCGGAGAGCACCTGGCGCGCTGCGTCTTCGTCGATGCCGCTGACCGGGCATTCGAAGGTGATTTTTTCGGGGTCGAGGCTGACGGCGTCGATGACACTGCGCACCGCTGAAGGGAGCGACGGGTCGCAAAGGTCCCGCGCCGAGAGGTTGATCGATAACGCTGTGGGCGCGGCGAAGGCCCAGCTGGCGAATTCTGCGGCAGCGCGCTCGAGGACGCGGCGCGTGAGGGCGAGGAGCCGATTCTCCGCTTCGAAGGCGGGGAGAAAGGCATCGGGCAGCATCGTCCCCAGCCGTGGATGCTCCCAGCGCACAAGCGCTTCAATGCGCGCTAAGTGCCCGTCATGGAGCGAAAAAATTGGTTGGTAGGCGAGTTGAATTTGGCCCGAGGCGAGGGCCTCGTCCATGTCGAGCTTCGTTAAGGTCAGCGCTCTGGCTGCCATGGCCAATCCCTCGCTGGACGCACGACTCACGCCCACTTGGTCCTTTTGGCGAGAAAGTGTTAACGGCCTTTAAAGGCAAGTTAGCAGGAATGGACCACGCGCGGGTTGCGCTAATCCTCGAATTGTTCGCGCAAAATCCGCTCTTCGAGGCCTGTGCCGTGGTCGAAGAGGATGGTCATCTTTTGGTCGGGAAGGACCCGGCAGGTGACCTCGGCCACGTCCCGCACTTCGACGTTATCGGCGGTAGCGGAGCACTTGCGGAAATCGGCATCGATGACTTCGAAGGTCACCTCGGCGTCGTAGGGGAGGAGGGCGCCGCGCCAGCGCCGCGGGCGGAAGGCGGAAATTGGGGTGAGCGCCAGGAGATTGGCGTTGATCGGTAGGATCGGTCCGTGGGCCGAGAGGTTGTAAGCTGTCGAGCCCGCGGGGGTGGAGAGAAGGATCCCGTCGCAGATCAGCTGTTGCAGCCGCACGTCGCCGTTCACCCGGATGGCGATGCGCGCGGTCTGGCGGGTCTGGCGGAGGAGCGCGACTTCGTTAATGGCGCCGGCGCTGTGGACTGTGCCGTCGACGGTTTTGGCATCCATGCCGATCGGATTGATCTCGGCACGGTCGGCCGTCGCGATCCGGCGGGGAAGGTCGTCGATCTCGCCGAGCGGGTTCATCAGAAACCCGACGGTTCCGCAATTGATGCCATAGACGGGAGCGTTGTGGTGGACGCTGTCGCGGAGCACCTCAAGCATGGTGCCGTCACCGCCCAGGGCAACGATGACCTTGGCCGATTGCCGGTCGACATTGCCGTACCGCTCAGAAAGCGACTGCAGCGCACTCTGCGCGTCGGGCCGATCGCTTGCGACGAAGGCTATTTCACCGGGCTGGGGAGGATCACGGCGCATGGGCTAGAAGGCTGGGCTTCGCCGCGGCGCTTGTCCAGCGTTGAGATGCGTCGCCTCGGGCTAGTTCGCGAGAGCTTGCCCAGAGATGTCGAACGCGGAACCGGACCAAGGGGTGAGGCCCGGGACGTTGCGCATGACGAAGACGGCATCTGACGCCTCGCCCGCAGCGCCCTCGTAATCGAACGTCGGGATGAGCAAATCGAGATACCCGGTCGTCACCGAAAGCCGAGCGCCTTCGAGATAGGGCGAGCCCTCTTCCGTGAGCGGAACAAATACACTGTCGGAGGACCGGGCGTCCATGACCGTCCGGAGCTCACTCGCGCCGCGTATACGGACGAAGTAGGGATTTTCGTAACTCATCGGCAGCAGCGTGTACTCCTCGCCGTCGGGGCCGCGAAGCTGTTCCACCGGCAAACCGTAAGCGGGGAGGAGGTTGAAGCAATTCTCTAAGCAGAGGGTCGAGATTGTCCCGACGCCTGCGAAGGTGCCGTTTTCGATCAACCGATGGGCCAAGGGCTTTGCGCCATTTACCAGCACTTTGGAGCCGTGGAACAATCCCCAAAGGGCGTAGAAGACCTCATCCTCAGCACCCGGAAGATCGGCGACCATCGCCATCCCCGGGACGATGTGGCTGTAACGGCTGGCATTGTCTGGGCGCGTCATCGCCTCGTCGAGGAGGAGACCGTTGATGGCGCGCACATTGGCGAGGCTTGAGAAGTTTGCATCCACGGATGGATCAAGCTGCCCAAGCATTTGTTCTGCGAACTCGAGATCAGTTGGCTTGTCGGTGCCGATGAAGACGATTTTTTGGTCGTCCGGACGCTGGGCATTGAATGCAGTGATCGCTTCGAGCTTGGCGAAGAACTCTTTGTTGCCCCATTGCGCCGAGCGTTCGCCCCAGGCGTCGAAGACGGCGCGTGCCGCGGTGTCATCGCCGTCGAGGACCATGGCATTAAAGGCAATCGCTTGATCAGGGCTGAGTTCGGCGAGGTAAGCGCGCATGCCGCGCTCGGCAGCCAGCTTTTTCACCATCATCAGATCGATCGCTTGCGGCATCGCGTAGCCGTGGATTTCAGCCAGCATGATGAACTGCGCCGTGGCGAGCCCGTCGGGCAGGGGGAACTCTGCACCGTCGGCATCGAGGTCAACGGCGACGGCGTTTTCATCAAGGTACGTGTTGGCTTTGCCAGCGGTGGCGGCGTCTTGGACAACAGGAGTGAGAGGCCAGCCAATCAAGGCGACGATTGCGGCCAGGAGAACTAAGCCCAAGCCCATGAAAAAGCGTGCCATATCAGAAACCCCTCACCGATGCTTTCCCCAAAGTGCATCTCGTTCCGACGCTAACGGTCACGTCACTGCGATGCAATCGCCGTTGGCCGCATGAAGCGTGCGGTCTGCCGCCTTTCGCGCGGCTTTGCTGGCTCAGCGCGTTGGCCGCGGAACTGATGGAATCCCTCCGCAAAAGCATTGACGAACGGACATTGCCCAAAGCTTGCGCTTTTTGGGGGATAGAGCTACTCCCCGCGCCTACCCGCAATTCGGAGAGCTGCATGGCGCGCGTCACCGTCGAAGATTGTATTGATAAGGTTGAAAGCCGGTTTGACCTGGTCCTTCTCGCCGCCCACCGGGCGCGGATGATCGCGTCGGGCGCGCAGCCTGAGGTGGATCGGGATCGCGATAAAAACCCGGTTGTCGCCCTTCGCGAGCTTGCGGCTGATAAAGTCACCTCGGATGCGATCACCGAAGACCTTGTGACCTCGCTTCAGACGCAGCTCGATGTTGATGAGCCTGATGAGGCTGAAGGCATTGCCGCGGATAAAGCGGACCTGCCTGAGCACGATACGGTGTCTGAGGACGAACTCCTCGCCGCTCTCCAGCAGAGCGGGATGGCACCCTTGTCGCCGTCGAACAAATGACCCGGCCTGGGCCGCGCGCGCTGATCATTTTTGCGTTAGCGGCCCTGTCTTTCCCGCTGGTTCTGCCCAGCGCCGGGCAGGGTGGTCTCCTCCTGCCGCTCCTTATTGGCGCATTGCTCGTTCTTCTTCTTGTCACCGCGATCCGAACTGCCAACATCAGAGGGTGGAGAACGGACGACGATGACGATCGATGGCAGGGTTGAGACAGAGACGATCGCCAACAGCCAGGCGCATGATGAGTCCGCACGCCGCGCGGCTGAAAAGGGTGCGGCGGAAGCGCGCCTTCCTCAGGATGCGCAAGTTGCGATCCCAAACGCGGATCTTCCGGATCATGGCCCGTCGCATTTCCCGCCGCCACCCGTAGGCAAAGCGCCCCGCATCGTCCGCCAGTACGAGTTGACGGAACTGGTCCGCCAATACGACCCGAACCTGGACGAAGACCTTCTGAATCGCGCCTACGTATTCGCGATGCGGGCCCATGGTGGACAGACGCGCCAGTCGGGTGATCCCTATTTCACCCATCCGCTGTCGGTGGCCGCGATCCTTGCGGACATGAAGCTCGATCCGGTGACGATTGTCGCGGCGCTGCTGCACGATGTGGTGGAAGATACGAAGACGTCGATCGCGGATATTCGTGACCAGTTCGGTGATGAGGTCGCCAAGTTGGTGGACGGCGTCACCAAGATCTCAAAACGCGAGCTTCGTCCGGATGCGGACGGTAAAGCCGAGAACTTTGCCAAGTTCATTCTCGCCACATCGCGGGATGTCCGTACACTGCTGGTTAAGCTTGCTGACCGGCTGCACAATATGCGGACGTTGCACTACACGCGGCCGGAGAAGCAGAGGCGGGTTGCGCAGGAGACCATGGAGATCTTCGCGCCGCTTGCACGGATGATCGGTATCGAGAAATTCCGTGAAGAGCTTGAGGATTTGAGCTTCTACTACCTCGAGCCAAGCGACTATGCGGCCATCACCCGCGCGCTTGATAAGGTCTCGGCGACGTCCGTCAGCGACGTGGTGGCGCTTAGCCAGATCCTGAAGAAAGAGATCGCAGACGCAGGTATCGAGGCTGAGATTTATAGCCGTGAGAAGCGCGCGTTCTCTATCTGGCGGAAGATGCAGCGGAAGAATGTGCATTTTGAAGAGCTCGCCGATATTTATGCCTTCCGCCTCATCGTTCCGAGTGAAGAGGATTGTTACAAGGCCCTGGGCGTGATCCACCGGAACTTCCCGATGATTCCCGGAGAGTTCGACGATTATATCTCGACCCCGAAAGCCAATAATTACCGATCCATCCATACCGCGGTTCTTCTGTCTAAGGACAAAGAGCGTAACGCGCAGAAAGCCGAGGTGCAGATCCGGACCAAGGAGATGCACGACGCGGCGGAACGCGGGATCGCGGCGCACTGGCGCTATAAGTCCACGGACTCCGGCACCGTGGAGATGGACGACGCTAGCAAATACAACGCCTACGAATTGTTGCGGTCGACGGTTGCGGAGATGGAAAAGGGCGGCAACGCTGCGGAGATCCTGCAGCAGGCGAAGCTTGAGTTCTATCGCGATCAGATTTTCACGTTCACGCCGCGTGGCCGCGTCATCAGCTTGCCAGTTGGCGCGTCGCCCCTCGATTTCGCCTATGCTCTGCACACAGATATTGGGAACACCTTCACGGGTGCGAGCGTAAACGGAAGGCCGGTACCCAACCGAACCAAGCTCAAAAACGGTGACGTCGTTGAAATTCACCGTGCCAAAGGCGCGAGCATTCCGTCCGACTGGGAGCGATACGTCGTCACCGGATCAGCGAAGCTTGGCCTGCGCAAGCGCACGCGGGAGCTGGCTGCGAAGGGGCAACATGCTCTCGGTGAGCGGATTGTCCGCAACATTTTCTCCGTCCACGATGTTCCGTACTCGGCGGAAGCGGTGCGCGAAGCAGCAAAACGCTTGGGCTTCCGGGGGCTCAAGCCGCTGCTTGAGGCTGTTGGTCGGCTTGAGGTTGAGGATACGCGGATCTTGGATGAGGTCTATCCCAACCTTCGTGAAACCCACTCGGGTCCTAAGCGCGCTCTTGATACGGACGAAAGTTACGACAGGCGGGCCATCTCGATTGAGGGCCTGCAGCGCGGCGCTGCGATCACGCTAAGCTCGTGCTGCCAGCCGCTCCCGGGGGAGCGGATCGTTGGCATCAAGGGCGAAGATGGGCCGATCGCAATTCACCGCATTGATTGCAAGGCCTTGGCGCAAAAGGCTGAAGAGGACTGGATCGATCTTGCGTGGCGGAATGATCCGGATGCGACCTATGTCGTCGAGGTGGTTGTCACGGTGACCAACCGGACGGGCGCGATTGGACATATTGGTTCGTTGCTCGCGAAGTATGATGCCGATATTCACGATCTCAATGTCGAGAATCGCGAGGTGCAATTCTCCGACCTGCGGCTTGAATTTGCGGTCCGCGATGCGCGGCATCTGGCGAACGTCTTGACGGCGTTGCGCGGCTCAGACTTTGTCGTCGCGACGGAGCGCACGGAGGCGATGAAGTGAAAACGGACGACGTTCTGAAGATCTTCGAAGAATGCGGTGCGCTGCTGCGCGGGCACTTTATTTTGTCGTCGGGCCTCCACGCTGACACGTATCTCAACAAAGCGCTTGTTAGCCGGTTTCCTGAGCCTACGGAGCGATTGGGCGCGGCGCTGGCGGGTTTGATCAAAGAGCTGCCTGAGGAGCCGTCCGCGATCGTTGCACCGGCGATGGGCGCGATCCTGTTTGGGTATGAGACAGCGCGGGCGCTGGACCTCCCGTTTATGTATACGGAGCGTGAAAACGGCGTGTTCACCTTCCGGCGCGGTTTTGCGTTGGAGCCTGGGCAAAAAGTGATGGTCGTCGAAGACATCGTCTCCACCGGGCTTTCCGCGCGGGAGTGCGTGGACGCGGTGAAGGCCGCGGGCGGACAACCCCTCGGCGTCGCTTGTTTAATCGACCGGTCGGGCGGCAAGGCGCAATTAGGCGTACCGCTTCTTCCGTTGGCGGAGCTTTCGATCCCAACGTACGAGCCGACCGCGTTGCCCGACCACCTCAAGGACGTGCCCGCCGTTAAGCCAGGAAGCCGAGGTCTCGCATGAGCGATACGCCTTTCTCAGGGTCAGGCCTTCCGCGGGCGGAGCGATTGCAGGGCGGAAACCCCGCGAAGGACGCACCGCCCTGCCGATTAGGGGTTAACATCGACCACGTCGCGACGATCCGGAACGCGCGGGGTGGTCCGCACCCTGATCCGGTGCGCGCGGCGCAGCTTGCTGAAGCCTGCGGAGCTGATGGGATCACGGCGCACCTGCGCGAGGACCGGCGGCATATCCGGGACGATGACATGCGGCGGCTGCGCGACGAAATTAGCTTGCCGCTGAACTTTGAAATGGCGGCGACGCCGGAAATGGTAGAGATCGCCGAGAAGATTCGTCCGCATGCGTGCTGTCTCGTCCCTGAACGGCGGATGGAGCGGACGACCGAAGGCGGGCTCGATCTTATTGCGCATAAGGACAGTCTCGCTCCGGCGGTTGAGAAGCTCGCCAGTGTCGGTGCGCGCGTCTCGTTGTTCATTGACCCGGTGGAAGAGCAGATCGAGATGGCGAAAACCCTCGGCGCTCCGGTGATCGAGCTGCATACCGGAACCTATGCCGAGGCTGCTCTGGCTACGGACAAAGAGGCGCTGGTGAAGAGTTTTGAAGAGCTTCGACGCGGCGCGGAGCATGCCCACGCGCTGGGCATTGAGGTCCATGCCGGGCACGGACTGACGTTTTTCAATGTCCAGAACATCGCGGCGCTTCCAGAGATCCGTGAGCTGAATATTGGGCATTTCTTAATTGGAGAGGCCGTCTTCATGGGCCTCGACGGCGCGATCAAAGAGATGAAGCGCCTGATCAGCGACGCCCGCACGGGTATGCTGCTTTAAGATGCAGGCGCAGTGGGGGCTTCTGTTCGGCTTGGTCGTTGGTGCTGCACTTTCCAGCCAGGGGGCGATTAACGGCAAACTCGCGGGGCATCTTGGCGGTGCGCTGCCAGCGGCGGTGGTGAGTTTTTCTGTCGGGCTTCTCGCCTTGGTGACGGTCAGCCTTGTCTTTCGTCAGCCGTTGCCAAGCGCGGGCGGCGTGACATCGGCGCCTTGGTGGACGCTCATCGGCGGAATGCTCGGCGCGACCGTCGTTGCGGGTGCCGCCTTTTTCGTGCCGCAGATTGGCGTTGCGACATGGGTAGCCGCGATCATTGCGGGGCAGTTGGTCGGCGCGATGGTCGTCGACCATTACGGCTGGCTTGGGGTGCAGGCACGGGGTTTTGATGTGACGCGGCTCGCGGGCGTGGCCTTTCTTGCGGCCGGGGTCTTCTTGATCCAGCGCGGAGGGCGATAACGCGATGATCATCGGTATCGGGTCGGATCTGATCGACATTCGGCGGATCGAAAAGACCCTCGAGAATCACGGCGAGCGGTTCACCCACCGCTGCTTCACCGAGATCGAGCGAGCGAAGTCCGACCGGCGCCGCAACCGTGCCGCCAGCTACGCCAAGCGCTTCGCGGCGAAAGAGGCGTGTTCAAAGGCGCTCGGCACGGGGCTGAGCCAGGGCGTTTATTGGCGCGATATGGGCGTTGCCAACCTTCCCTCGGGCAAGCCGACCATGACGCTAACGGGCGGCGCGCAAGAGAAACTGGATGCCCTGACGCCGCCAGGACACGAAATTGAAATCCACTTGACGATAACGGACGACTTCCCGCTGGCGCAGGCATTCGTCATCCTCTACGCGGTCCGGCGTGGGAAATAAGGGATCCACTGCATGATGGACGGTCAGGAACGATCATTCAAAGAACTGGCCGATGAGGCGTGGGATGTCTCGAAGACGGTGGTGATTGCTGTTGGCATCACCCTGTTTGTGCGGTTCTTCTTTATTCAGCCGTTCAATATTCCGTCAGCATCGATGGAACCGACGCTGATGACTGGCGATTTCATCCTCGTCGATAAGATCGACTATGGGTATTCGCGGGCGTCGTTGATCTTTCCGCTGACCCGGATGCCGGTTGGCGGGCGCGTGTTTTCCGATGCGCCTGACCGCGGGGAAGTCGCGGTGTTCAAGAACAGCCGCGATAAGAACAAGGATTACATCAAGCGGATCATCGGTCTGCCCGGTGATCGGGTGCAAGTGATCGACGGTGTGCTGCACGTCAACGACGTGGCGGTGGAGCGGGAGCTGGTCGAGAACCCCGTCTTTACCTGCACGCGTGTCAGCCCGTTCGCTCGGCAATATTATGAAACGTTGCCCGATGGCCCGACATACCTGGTCCAGGAATGCGACGGTGACCGCGGGGCCTCAGACAATACGGGCCTGCGGGTTGTGCCCGAAGGGTTCTATTTCGCGATGGGCGACAACCGCGATCGGTCCGCAGACAGCCGCTCGCTGAAGGTCAATTTCGTTCCGCATGACCAGTTGGTCGGCCGGGCCCGCCGGGTTGCGTTTTCCGTGGACGGCAAACGCGCGCGGCTGTGGGAAGTTTGGAAATGGCCGTTCGCCATTCGCTACGGACGGATTGGCGATAAGGTCGAGTAAATGGCCGATCGGCGTGCCCAGCGCGATGCGGTTGAGGCTGCCATCGGTTATCGGTTCAGTGATGCGGCGCTTCTGGAGCGGGCACTGACCCATTCGAGCCTTGCGGCGGACGGTGAGAAAGACCTCGAACGGCTAGAGTTTCTGGGCGACCGGGTCCTCGGTCTTTTGACGGCCGAAGCGCTGTGGCGGCGGTACCCGGAGATGAGCGAGGGCGAGCTTGCGCCGCGGCTCAACCAGCTGGTCCGGAAGGAAACATGCGCCGATGCAGCCCGCTATTTCAACTTGGGGGCTGCGTTGCGGCTGTCCCCGGGTGAGGAAAAGAATGGCGGCCGGAACCGGACGGCGATCCTTGGCGATGTGATGGAAGCGCTGCTGGGCGCGGCCTATGCCGACGGGGGGCTGAGCGCGGCGAAGGGGGTGTACGATGCCTATTGGGGCGAACGTTTCGACGCCATCGCCGATGCGCACCGCGATCCGAAAACCTCGCTTCAGGAGTGGGCACAGGCCGAAGGGCACGGTACGCCGCGCTATGACGATGTGGGCCGCAAGGGTCCTGACCACGCGCCGACCTTCACGGTAGAGGTGGCGGTGGGCCGGTTGGCCGCGGAGCGCGCACAAGGGCCATCGAAACGCGATGCCCAGGCGGAAGCGGCGCGAAAAGTTCTCATTCGCGAAGGCGTTTGGGAGCCTGCGGCCCGCGGGTAACACCCGGCATTTGTCCACACAAAGTCGCTGGTACTTTTTCTAAAGAGCGCTATCGTTACCGGGTCGGACCGGGTCGCGTTTGGGTCCATATGGGGTGTGCTGGTGAGCGAAGAGCGCTGCGGTGTTGTCACGGTTTTGGGTGCGCCCAATGCCGGTAAGTCAACGCTCGTGAACAAAATGGTCGGCGCCAAAGTGTCGATCGTCACGCATAAAGTGCAAACCACCCGGGCGCGGGTCAGGGGGGTGTCCGTCCACGACAGTACACAGATTATTTACGTTGATACGCCCGGCATCTTCAAACCAAAGCGCAAGCTCGACAAAGCGATGGTGACGGCGGCGTGGGATGCCCTGGCCGGATCTGATGTGGTGCTGTTGCTAGTCGATGCGCCCGCTTATCTTGCGACGATTAACGACGAAGCGAACAAGGCCGCCCTGCGCTCTGCGGAAGACACGGATCGGATTATCGAAGCGTTGCGGAAGGCGGAGACGAAAGCGGTCCTTGTGCTGAACAAAATTGACCGGATGTCCCGTCCGCCGCTCCTCCACCTTGCCAAGGTGATGAACGAAGAAGGGATCTTTCGCGAGACATTCATGCTGTCGGCGAAGAAGAAAAAGGGGATTGATGACCTCCGGGACTACCTGATCAAAAAGATGCCGAAGGGTCCGTTCCTTTATCCTGATGATCAGCTGTCGGACATTAATGACCGGATGATGGCTGCCGAGATCACCCGAGAGAAGCTGTTTCTGCGCTTGCACGAAGAGCTGCCTTACAGTCTGACGGTGGAAACGGACATCTGGGAACGGACGAAACGGGGCGAGCTGCGCCTTGAGCAGACGATCTACGTTGATCGCAAGAGCCAGAAAAAGTTGGTGCTCGGACATAAAGGCCGATCGATCGCTGCGGTGGGCAAAGCCGCGCGTGAGGAGATGCAAGAGAACTTCGGCGAGACGGTGCACCTGTTTTTGTACGTCAAAGTGCGTGAAGGCTGGGCCGAAGATAAAGAACGCCTACGGAACATGGGCCTCGAGATTTAGCCTCAGCCAGCGATTGGCAGAAGGTCGGGCAACCGGATGCAGATGCTCGAGGCTATCGCCGTGGCGACGCTTGATCCGATGGCGAAAACGAGGCTTTTCATGAGCCTGCTCCCCTTCCCTTGAGCGACCACGCTGCCCCGCCATGCCGTCGCAGCATCCGCGAAGAGAACGGCGGCCAGCAGCACGAGTGTCAGGGTGATCATCAGATCGGGGACGAAAGGCGTGGCCAGTGTACTGAGCAACGTGAGGACAAGGCCGGGAACGATGGCGGTCATGTGCAAACGCAGCCGAGCGACTCCTGGCGTGCCCTGCCCCCAGACACGGATGATCTGTGAGAAGAGGCCGTGAATGATGATCAACACAAACGGGAGAGCCGCGGAGTAGATCCCGAACGTTCGGGTGATCTGCGCGTTCATTTCTTCGGCAGTGAGCGGCGTGTCGGCATTGAGTGTGATGGCCTTCTCAAGCACCTGGTAGAATGCGGTGTCCTCTCCCGCCCAGAAGAAGGTGAAGAACCCCAAGACGGTGAGGATCGAAAAGACCAGTCTCAGAGACGGGGTATACGCCCCTGACCAATCGGCCTGGCGCGCCGCGTCGAAAACAAGCCGGGGCCGGACGAGTGTATCGATGATCGTCTTGAGCCCGCGGACGTTCAGTCCGAAGACATCATCGACGAGCTCATCGAGGCCCAGTTGATCGCCCCGCGCCGGGGTCTTGTTGTCCATAGCAGCGACATCTACCGTATCGGTCGTTAACAACAAAGATGGCGAATGAACGCGCGGGGCGCATGGGATAGCTATGGATTGGCGCGACGAAGCGATTGTTTTGGCCAACAAAGGGCAGGGTGAGAACCACAGCCTACTGACGGTCTTTACGGCGGAGCGCGGAAAGGTCTCGGCCCTGGTCTATGGTGGCCAAGGGCGCGGCAAGGTGCCCGTGCTTCAGTGCGGGAACGGTCTTGAAGTGCGGTGGCGCGGGAAAACGCCCGACAGCCTGGGCAGTTTCGACGTTGATCTGCTCGAGCCGCGCGCTTCGTCGGTGTTTGGCGACGGTCGAGCGCTTTCTGCGATGACCGCGACGGCCGAGCTGTTGCTGCATGTGTTACCCGAAGGCGAGGCGGTCCCCGGTCTTTATGAGGCGAGTGCGGTTCTTTTCGATACGTTCGGTGAGCGGAAGATCTGGCCGATTGTCTTGGCGCGTTGGGAGCTGGGGCTTTTAGCGGCGCTGGGCGGGGGGCTCACGCTCGACCGGTGCGTGGCGACGGACACGTTGCTTGAGGACGGGGCGGAGCTCTGTTTTGTGTCGCCAAAGTCGGGCGGCGCCGTCAGCTATGAAGCGGGCCTGCCGTATAAGGATAAACTGTTTCCCCTGCCGCCGTTCCTGATTGGTATGGGTGAGCCGATGGAGGGCGACGTCAAAGCAGCGCTCAATTTGACGGGCCATTTCATCGTTGAGCGGCTGTTGAACCCTATTGGCCGGGCGCTACCGGAGGCGCGGGAACGCCTGCCCGGGAAGCTCTGAAGAGAGCTCTTCACCCTCTCCCTCTCCTCACGTGCACAACGTAACATTTTGCGCTAGAGACCCGGGCCATGCTGCAGATTGGGCCTCATTCTATCGACACGAAGGTGCTGCTTGCGCCGATGTCGGGTATCAGCGACTTGCCCTTTCGGCGGCAGGCCCAGGCGCTCGGCTGCCGGTATGTCGTGTCGGAGATGGTGGCGAGCCAAGAGCTGGCGCAGAGCCGGCCGGATGTGGTGCTGCGGGCCGCGATGAATGACGATGGCCTGCGGGTGATGCAGCTGGCTGGCCGGGAGGCGGCTTGGATGGCCGAGGGGGCACGGATCGCGGAGGCGATGGGCGCTGAGATCATCGATATCAATATGGGCTGCCCGGCGCGCAAAGTGACCGGCTTGCTTTCCGGGTCGGCGTTGATGCGGGACCTTGATCATGCCGAGAGCCTGATCCGCGCGACGGTCGAGGCGGCGTCGGTTCCCGTGACGTTGAAGATGCGGCTCGGCTGGGATTGGCAGAGCCTCAACGCGCCGGAGTTGGCCGAGCGGGCGGAGGCGGCTGGGGTCAAAATGTTGACCGTGCATGGGCGCACACGGTGCGACTTTTACAAAGGCACCGCCAAGTGGGATGCTGTGCGCCCGGTGAAACAGGCGACGAGCCTGCCGCTGGTCGTGAACGGCGATATTGAGACGCCTGACCAGGCGCGGGAGGCGCTCGAGCAATCGGGGGCCGATGCGGTGATGGTGGGCCGGGCAGCCGTTGGACGGCCGTGGCTTCCGGCAGCAATGGATAGCGCTTTGCGCACGGGCGGAGCGCTGGAGGTGCCGCCGCTCGAGCAGCGCGGAGCGTGGGCGTTGGCGCATTATGATGCGACGGTTGCGCACTATACAGAAGGACACGGACAATCGCGCGAGGCGGGCGAAGATCTCGGTGTGCGGATGGCCCGGAAGCACCTTGCGGCGTTCGTTGACAGTGTTGCGCGCTGGTCGTCTGAGCAAAAATCGAGCGCCAAGGCTGTGCTCTGCCGCGCGCGTGATCCGGAAGTGGTTCGCGTGCATCTTGCGGGCCTTGTGGAGCAAGGCGAAGCGAGGGCGGCGGCATGACGGAGCCTTCCAACGCGCGCGAGGCGGGGAGAAACCGCCTCCCCCAGATCATCGGTGTGCTGGTGGTGATCGCGGCTTCGTTGATTGGCGCGATCGTTGTCGGCTACGTCGTTGCGGGCAACATGATCATGGAGCGGGTGTCGGGTTTGCCCGTCAGTCTCCCCCTGATTTTCGGGACCCTGGCTGCGGCGGGTTTTATCTTTGCGATTTTGGTGATCGACCGGCTGATCGATCTCTTCCGTACACAGCAGCAGCGTCTTTCGGGTGCGAAGATGCACCGGCGCTTGGCTGTCATCTTATCCGTGGTCGCCTTGTTGCCAGCGGCTGTCGCGTTCTCGCTGACGGGCGCGCTTCTTAATGCGCTCACGGATGAGTTTTTTGTCGAACGGATGGAGACCAACGCCTCGGTCGCGCGCAACCTGGCGAATGCTTATGCCGACAGTGTTGGTCGGCAAATGGGCTTTAACTTGGTGCTGGTCGAGCGCGAGTTAAGCCGCGCGCGGCTGGGCGGCGTTTCGCCGGAGACGGCGCCCATCGGCTACCGCCGCTTTTTGACGGGCTTGGCGTCGATCTATGAATTCAGTGAGCTGACGGAAATCGACCAGAACGGCCGGGTGGTCGCGCGGATCAGCATGAGCGGGCTCGACGCCCCGGCCCTGCCCCCCGCGGGGCAATTGGCGACGTCGGGGAGCGACGGCTTCGCGCGGGCGAAATTTGGCGCGGTCGATCCCAATACGCTCGACACCTATTTCGTGGTGATCCCCCTCGACGGCGGCGCGCGGGGCGCTTTGATTGGCTATCGCCGCGAGAACCCCCGCATTGCCGATGAGCTGGCGGCCATCACCACCTTGCGGAATGAGAACCGTGTGCTGACGGCAAGGGCGCAGGAGCTCAACGCCGTGGCGAACTCCGGGTTTTTGCTTCTGTCGATTGTCTTGCTTCTTGCCGCTGCGTGGATCGGCCTGTTGGTGGCCAACGCGATCGTTGGGCCGGTGCGCCGCCTCGCCTCTGCGGCGGGGAAGGTGAGCTCGGGCGACCTTGAGAGCCGTGTGGAGGTTCGCCGCAACGACGGCGAGCTCGGCGACCTTGGCCATGCGTTCAACGAGATGACCGAGCAGCTGTCGGCGCAGCGGGACGAGCTTGTCGCGGCGAATGAAGATGCCGAGGACCGCCGCCGCTTTATCGAGACGATGCTCGGCGTCATCCCGGCCGGGGTCGTCAGCGTCAGCCGCAAAGGGGAGATCGGGCTTGCCAACCCATCGGCCGCGGCGATCCTTGGCGAGGAACCGGCGGACCTGGTGGGCCGACCGATGGCCGACGTGATCCCGGCGATGGGGCGGCTTTTGGATATTGCCGGGAGCACCGGGAACGGCATGCGCGAGAGCTTGGAGTGGTCGCGCAGTGATAATGTCCGTTCCCTGATCGTTGAGATTTCACCTGAAATTGAACACGGGGTCGGCGCGGTCGGGTTTGTGGTGACGCTTGAGGACATTACCGAACTTGTGACGGCGCAGCGGACGGCGGCCTGGGCGGACGTGGCGCGGCGCATCGCGCACGAAATCAAAAACCCGCTCACTCCGATCCAGCTGTCGGCAGAGCGTCTGCGTCGCCGGTACGCGAAGGGGCTTGAGGGCCGTGACCGCGAGGTGTTTGATCAGTGTACGGAGACGATCATTCGCCACGTTGGCGACATCGGCCGGATGGTTACGGAGTTTTCGAGCTTTGCCCGGATGCCTGAGCCGATTATGGCGGAGAGCGATCTGTGCGAGATTACCCGCGAAGCGCTGTTCCCGTTCCCGGTGGCGAACCCGGATATCACGTTCGTCAGTGATCTACCGGACCACCCGGTGCTGGTCCTTTGCGATGGCCGACTGATCGTCCAGGCGCTGGCCAACATGATCAAAAATGCCGTGGAGGCGATCTCTGAGGACGGTGATCGCCAGGACGGAAGCATCGAGATCGAGATCACCAGCGAGCGCACGGGCGCGCGGGTGGAGGTGCGGGACAATGGCCGGGGCCTGCCCAAGAAGCTGCAGCACCGGTTGACCGAGCCCTATATGACGACCCGCGAGAAGGGCACCGGGCTCGGCCTCGCCATCGTGCGCAAGGCGATTGAAGACCACGACGGCAGTTTCGACATCCGTGACCGCGAGGGTGGCGGTGCAATTGCATCTCTCTTCCTTCCGAGCTTGCAAAAGGCTGCCGATCCGGTGGATAGAGACATTTCTGCAACAGCGTCCCCAGGAGAACCGGCACTCCATGGCCATTGATGTCCTGATCATCGACGACGAGCCGGATATCCGCGAGCTAATCGCTGGTATTTTTGAAGACGAGGGGTTCGCTCCGCACACCGCGTCGAACAGTGACGAAGCGCTTGAGGTGGCGGCGCAGCGGCCTCCGGCGCTGGTGATCCTCGATATTTGGCTGCAAGGCTCGCGGCTCGACGGCCTAGGCGTCTTGGATGAGATGAAGACGCTTTATCCGGCGCTGCCGATTGTCATCATCTCAGGTCACGGGACGATTGAAACGGCGATCTCGGCGATCAAGCGCGGGGCCTATGATTTTCTTGAGAAGCCACTTTCAGCTGACCGCTTGGTGATCACCGCGCAGCGGGCGCTGGAGCGGGCGCAGCTGGAGCGGGAGAACAGCGCGCTGAAAGAGAAGACCCGTGAGCTGAGCCTGATCGGGAAGAGCCCGCAGATGGCGCAGCTGCGGTCGACGATTGAGAAATTGGCGGCGACCCGCAGCCGGGTGTTGATCGAGGGTCCTGTGGGTGCGGGGCGGGAGCTGGCGGCGCGGACGATCCATGCGCAGTCTGATCGCTCCGACCGGCCATTCGTGACGGTTGCCGCGGCAGCGATTGAGCCGGACCGGATGGAAGAGGCCCTGTTCGGCATCGAGGGCGACGAAGGACGTCCACGGACGATTGGTCTGTTGGAACAAGCCCACGGCGGAACCCTGCTGTTCTCGGAAGTCGGCGATATGCCGATGGAGACACAAGGGAAAATCTTGCGTGTGCTGATCGATCAACGGTTTCGCCGGATTGGCGGCACGGTTCCGGTGAATGTCGATGTGCGGATTATTTCGACGTCTTCGGAGGATCTCTTGGAGGCGTCCGAAGAGGGCAGGTTCCGGAAGGATTTGTTCCACCGCCTGTCGGTCGTTTCGATGAAGATCCCTTCGCTGGGCTCCCGGCGTGAGGATATTCCCGACTTGGTCGCGTTCTTCCTGGACAAGCTGACCGGGGGCTCGACCGAGCGCGGGCCGCGGCTAAGCCATGATGCGATGGCGGCGCTGCAAGCCTACAACTGGCCCGGGAATGTCCGCCAGCTTCGCAACGTTTTGGAAAGTACACTGATCATGGCGGGAAAGCCGGACGGTCAGGAGATCAAAGCGGAAAGCTTGCCCGATGAAGTGATCGGTGCGGGACCCGCTTTGCCTGCTGGTCCGGAGATGGAGCAGATCATTGCTCTGCCGCTCCGTGAAGCGCGGGAGCGGTTTGAGCGGGAGTACCTGATTGCTCAGATTGGCCGGTTTGGCGGGAATATCTCACGCACGGCAGGCTTTGTGGGGATGGAGCGCTCGGCACTCCACCGTAAGCTGAAGGCTTTGGGCATTGGCACCAAAGACGCCAAACCCTCCGCGGGCTGACGGCGCCCTTTAGCCGAAGAGTTCGCCCAGGAACGCGTCGAACATCCGGTAGCTCCGATCCCGTGCGGCGGCGTCAAACTTCAGCCCCATGTCCGGCGCGTCGGCATCGACATTGGTGAAAGCATGGGTGACGCCGCCGAAGCTAACGAGCTGCCAGTCGGCTTGGCGGACGGTCATTTCTTCGCCGAACGCTTTGAGGTCTTCGGGCCCAGCCATCGGATCATCGAACCCCTGGAACGCGATGACCTTGGCGGTGATGCGATCGGCGGGTTCGGTGCCCATGCTGCCAACAATGGCATGGAACGCCGCGACGCCGACCACGGGCGCGTGGGTTCGGGCCATGTCGAGCACCGAGAGGCCGCCGAAACAGAAGCCGGCTGCGGCGACTTTGGCGGGATCGACCTCAGGCTGTTCGGTGAGGGCAGCGAGCGCAGCGCGCAGGCGCGGTTGGAGCTTTCCGGCGCGATCGCTGGCGAGCGGGTTCATCAGCGCTTGGTTTTCTTCCACCGATGTCCCGAGGACGCCTTTGCCGTAAACGTCTCCGGCCATCGCGGCGTATCCGTGCCCGGCCAGGCGCTCGGCGAACGCTTCCTCGTGCGCGCCGCGTCCGGCCCAGGCGTGACAGATCAAGACGGAGCCTTTCACCGGACCATCGGGCACGCAGAGTTTGCCCTCAAAGGTCTGTCCGTCGGCGGTCCATTCGATCAAGCGGCTGGTGGTCATTTCAAGGGCTCCCGTCGTGAAAGTGCTGCGGCTGGAGCTAAAAGAGCCCCAGGCGCGGCGCGAGCAAAACCACTGCCGCTATCGCAGCGCTGAGGAAAGGGCCAAACCGCAGCTCGGCTGCAAGATCCGGCGTTTTCCCGGCGCGGATCGCGGTGAAGGCCACGAAGAGGAGCCCACTGACGCTGGCAGCGAGGAGCACAAAGGGTAGCGCGAAGGGCCCCAACCATGCGCCGCCAGCAGCCATCAATTTGATGTCGCCGCCGCCCAGCCCCATCCGCCCGCGGAGTGCTTCGTAGCCAGCAGCAATGAGCCAAAGCGTTCCGCCGCCGATCATCGCGCCCAGGGCAGACTGGGCAACCGACGGTCCGATCCCCCAGGCCGCAGCGATCAGCCCGAAGGCGATGAGGGGAATCGTTAGCGCGTCTGGGAGGAAGCCGCTCTCAAAATCCACCGCCGCCAAGGCTGTGAGTGTAAAAAAAAGAAGTACCTTCGTGGCGGCGTCGAGGGTCACGCCATCGATGGCGACAGCAGCGACGACGATGACAATTCCAAGACATTCCACAATCAGATGCCGCGCGCCGATCGGCACATCGCATGCCGCGCAGCGGCCCCGGGCGGCGAGGTAGCTGACCACGGGGACGAGGCGCCATGGCTTCAGTCGCCGCTGGCAACCTTCGCATTGAGAGCCTGGAAACAGGAGACCTTTCGGCTTTTCCCCAGCCTCCACCAGCCCCCATTTCCGAGGGCCACGGCTGATCAAAACGTTGGTGAAGCTGCCGAGTATGGCACCAATCACCGCCGAAAAGATCAGTACAAAGATTGACATATAAGCGTCACAAACCACACGTGTTCGCGAGGTGTTGGAGAGCTTTCACAGCGCGTTTAGCGTGAAGCGCCGACGAAAGAAAACCATCCGTGTACGGCGTGTAATAAGACTGACGCGGATCTGTCATTTCTCTGTTGCAAATGGTGCTTATCGAGCGCGCGCCGGAGGGGGCCTCCGGACCACAAGTCGACAAAGATTTCGTTCGGGACATGGTCATGACTTTCCAACACGCATCACGCGCTGCCCTTCTCCTATCCGCGATGGCCATCGGCCTCGCCGCATGTTCGGGTAGCGGCGAAGTCCAAAACTCCGGTGCCACGGGCGCGGTTACCGTTGTTGGCGGCGGGCAAGGCAACGACAATTCCGATGTCCAGCTCAACTTCGTTGGCGGAACATGCCCGACAGGAACTTTCCAGGACGTGATTGAAATCAACAATGTCGACATCACGACTTGTGTGATCGCGGGCGGCATTCTGACCAGCAACCTTACGCTGACATCCGATAACACCTACGCGCTTGATGGCGCTGTTTTTGTTGGGGAAAACGTGATCACGGACCCGAACGGTGCGACGGCGCAGCTGACGATCGATGAAGGCACCGTGATCTTCGGTCTTAACGGGGAAGACGTCCTGGTCGTCTCTCCTGGCTCGCGCCTGATCGCTGACGGATCGCCCACGGCGCCGATCATCTTCACATCCGCTGCTGATGTTGCCGACGCGGCCGACATTCCTGAGGGCAACCGTTTTGGCGATGCGCGCGACGCGGTCACCGCGGCCAGCGACGGGCTGTCGAACGGCGTCTCAACCGCCCGGGGCCAGTGGGGCGGCTTGGTCCTTTCCGGGCTCGCACCCATCAACGACTGCGATGACGCCGGCGCCGCGCCGGGTAGTGCCACCTGCAACAAAGATGGCGAGGGCGGCTCGGGTCTTTACGGGGGCAACAATCCGGGGGACGATTCGGGGCTCCTCGAATATGTCCGTGTCCAGTATGCCGGTTTCCTTTTTTCGACTGATGACGAACTGAACGGCATCGCGTTCCAAGGGACCGGTAGCGGGACCGTGGCGCGCTTTCTTCAGGTCCATAACAACGCCGACGACGGCATCGAATGGTTCGGCGGCACGACGAACGCCAACAATGTCGTGGTCACCGGCTCAGGCGACGACAGCCTGGACTGGACCGATGGCTGGCAAGGCGAGGTGCAATTCGCATTGGTCGTTCAAGGTGGCGGCGAAGGAAATCGCGGGATCGAAGGCGACAACCGCAACGGTGACAACGCTGTCGCTCCTGTCTCCGATCCCATTATCTCCAACTTTACGTTCATCGGTGATCCCGATGCGGCGGGTGCGGACGATGGTGTGAAGCTGCGCCGCGGAACGGTCGGCGATTATGCCAACGGGATTGTGGTGAACTTTGCCGGGCAGGGCTTCGACTACGACGCCCCATCGGCTGGCCAGGACTCGAGCGATCGCCCGACCGTCAATTCCATGTTCTTCGCGTCCAACGTCGGCGGTGTGAATGACTCCGATGCCCAAGCGCTGATTGATGCGGGTACGAACATTGTGTCCGCCGCAGCCCCGACTTTGAACGGTGTGTTCTCCGGCCCTGCGGAGCAGGCGGTGCCGTTTACGGATCCGGGTGGGGACACGGTCCAAACAGTTGATTACATTGGTGCATTCGAAGATTCTGTACAGTCGGTGGAGGACAGCTGGCTCGCCGATTGGATCCTCGTTCAGGCGCTCCCTAACGCTGGCGCCGTCGCGTGTCCGGAGGGCACATCGAACACTGGCGAAGCCGTGCCTCGCGGCCGGATCGAGAACAATATCTGCGAGATCCCTACACGGATTACCGGCGACCTTCGGTTGACGCGGGGGAACCTCTACACCCTCGCAGGCGCGACGTTTGTTGGATTTGATCGCGGCCCGGATCCTGTCGATAACCCGCTAGCCTGCGGCGGTTCGGCTTGTGAAGTCGGCACACTGACGATCGAGCCCGGCGTGACGGTTTATTCGACCGGTGACGACCCTCTCGTCGTCACCCGGGGCTCGCGGATCATTGCTGAGGGAACCGCCGACGCGCCGATCGTCTTCACCTCGCGGCAGGATGTGTTTGGTCTGAACGTCGCCCGCGGCCAATGGGGCGGGTTGGTGCTGAACGGCGCCGCGCCGATCAATGATGCGGGTACGGACTGTCTTGATCCAACCGATAGCTTCAACTGCGAGAAAGAAGGCGAGGGCGGCTCCGGCCTCTTCGGCGGAGGTGTGCCGACCGATAGCTCGGGCTCCCTGCGCTACGTTCGTGTTCAGTATGCGGGGTTCCTGTTCTCGACGGATGATGAGCTTAACGGCATTGCGTTCCAAGGAACGGGGTCCGGCACGCATGTCGACTTCGTTCAAGTCGCGGATACGGCCGATGATGGGATTGAATGGTTCGGTGGACGGACGAATGCGCGTCATATCGTGATCACCGGCTCCGGCGATGACAGTCTTGATTGGACCGATGGCTGGCAGGGCAATGTTCAGTACGCGATTGTTCTGCAGCGTCCTGGCGAAGGGAACCGCGGCATTGAGGGCGATAACCGCAACGGAGACAATGCGGTAGAGCCTCAATCCGCTCCTGACATCGCTAACTTCACGTTCATCGGCACCAATGATGCGGCTGATGCTGACGATGGGATTAAGCTCCGTCGGGGAACGATTGGCCGCTTCGGCAACGGGATCATCACCGAATTCGTCGGCAACGGTCTCGACTATGATGAGCCGTCGAATGGGCAAGACAACAGCTTACGGCCGAGCTTTGTGTCGATCGTTGTCGATGATACCGGCGGGGACGCGCTGGACAGTGCTGCGGCAGCCCTGCCGACCGCTTCCAACGTTACGACCAACATTGACACGGTGGTTGGACGCGACAGCGCGGGGAACGTCGTGCTCTTTCCGGGTGCTGAGTTGGACGGCGTGAGTGCGTTCGACCCGACGACGTGGAACGAGACCGGCGAGACCTTCTTCGAGGCAGCAACTTATCTGGGTGCTGAAGATCCGAGCATTGATCCGGCTGACGCATGGATCGCCGGTTGGACGATTGATCTCAACTAGTCGCGCAGCGCTTGGGGCTTTGTCATGAAGAGATTATCCGTTATCGCACCATCCGCAGCACTCGCCGTTGCTATGATGGTTTCGGTATCCGCGGCGCAGGACGATATCCAAGACACGATTACCGTACGCGGTATATTCGTCCCTGATGAGAAGCGGGCCACATCAGAGATCGCTGAGGTTCTCGACGCCGAGGCCTTCGCCAGGCAGGGGGACAGCGATATCGCTTCTGCACTCCGCCGCGTCACGGGTCTGTCGGTGATTGGCGGACGGTTTGCCGTGGCGCGCGGCTTGAATGAGCGGTATACGAGCGCGACGATCAACGGGATCCCGCTGCCTTCGACCGAGCCGCTGCGCCGAACGGCTCCGCTCGATATCATCCCCACACGGGTACTTGAGAGTTCGCTTGCGCAGAAGACTTACTCAGTTGAATTATCAGGAGAGTTCGGCGGGGCTGCCATTGATCTTCGGACCTTGTCGATCCCCGACGATAACTTCTTCAACGTCTCGGGAAGTGTCACCTACGATTCGGTCACGACACTGAGCGATGGGCTTTTCTACGATGGTGGGGATACTGATTGGTTGGGGATCGATGACGGAATTCGCAATCTTCCGTCATCGGCAGATCAGTACGTGCGGCAGGATAGTCCGGCTTCGCTGCAATCCTCGCTCGACCTGAGTTTCAACCAAAACGAGTTGCTGTTGATCACCGGTGACGAGCCGATCCCTTTCAACGGGTCGTTATCGACCACGTTTGGGCGCGTTTTTGTCGACAACGGCGATGTGCGGTTCGGCACGACAACGTATATCGGGTACTCAAACCAATGGGCACTCCGCGAAGCGTTTGAGAACCGGACCGAGGACACCGACTTTGGCTCGATCCAGGTGCGCGTGGAAAACGAGTATGACGAGACGCGGCAAGAGGTTCAGCTCAATTCCCTCAACACAACTGGTCTTGAGTTTGCGGGCGGTGATCATCAGCTGACGCTCACCACGTTTTTGCTGCGCAGTTCGTTGAAGCGCGCGCGCATCGGCGAGTCGATCGACCAGGATGTCAACGAAGGAACATTCCGTACGGAGTTTCTCGATTGGGTTGAGCGCCAAGTTTTCCAAACGCAGCTTGAAGGCGTGCACCTTTTCCCTGGCGCGAATGACCTCGAAGTGTCGTGGAACGTGGCCTACGGATTGGCCGATCGCGATGCACCGTATGAGCGGAATATCGTCCGTCTCCTGAACGACGAGACGGGTGTGTTCGAATATTTCGAAGGCGACGCTAACCAGAACACGATCAATTTCTCATTCCTCGAGGACGAAACGTTCTACGGGAATTTGGATTTTGTATTGCCAATCAATATGAACCGGCGTTCGCTCGATTTGAAATGGGGTCTCGCGTATGCGGATCGAAGCCGGACGAACCTTCGCCGTGACTTTGATGCCCTGAACAGAGCGTCGGGCGCGACGGGTGTTCCGGCAAACTTGGCTGCGTCGCGCATCGACCTGATCTACTCGCCGGACGTTCTCAACTCTGACATCATCAATTTCCGTGCGAACGCCAACGCGTTGTTCCCGGATGCGTCGGATGCCTCGCTTGAGACGTTTGCGGCGTATGCGCTCGCGGATATTGAGTTCAACGACGCGCTCCGCGCATCGGTGGGCTTCCGGTATGAGCAGGGTGAACAGAACTCTTCGGTGTCTTTGACGTCCGACCCAAGTTTTGCGCCCGAGTTTGACGCGATCGACGACGACTACATTCTGCCGGCGGTTACGCTGACCTGGAACGCGTTGGGAAACCTGCAGGTACGCGGAGGGTATTCACAGACCATCACCCGGCCACAGTTCCGTGAGCTTGCGGCCACGGACTTTCTGGACCCTGACTTGAACGTCACCCTGACCGGTAACCCGTTTTTGGTGAACTCCGAGATCGACAACTTCGATCTGCGTGCGGAGTGGTACTTCGGTGCCCGCGAGTTCATAACAGGCGGTCTGTTCTACAAAGAGATCACAAACCCCATCGAGCAATTTCAAACCGGTCGAGAGGGCGGCGCTACGGGCTTTTTGAATGCTCCGTCAGCGGAGCTTTGGGGTGTCGAGCTTGAGGCGCAAAAGACGTTCGATCTGGCGGACTTTGGTGAGAACGCATTCTTCCAGAACCACGAACTCTTCGTCGGGGCGAACTACACCTATGCCCAATCAGAGGTCGGCACCGACGGCGACATCATCGTCTCGCGGACGACGGCCGTGTCGATCACGCCCGACATTTTGCCGGCTGCTGGTGCGATTACCGACGGGCGCCCGCTTCAAGGGCAATCCGACCACCTGGTGAACCTTCAGTTGGGCCTGACCAATGTGAACAGCGGGGCGCGCGCGACGCTGCTCTTCAACTGGGCGGCGGAGCGGATCTTGTTTGCAGAAGAGCCGACGAGCGCTGGCGGGGTGATCAACCCAGCGGTGATTGAAGAGCCACCGCTGTCGCTCGACTTGGTGATGAGCCAACCGTTTGAGGTGCGCGGCGGTGAATATCAGCTGGGCGTGAAGCTTGGTAACCTGCTCGGCGATGATTTCCGCGCCTTCCGCGAAGACCAAGCGGGCGTCGAGATCCCTTACCTTCAGTTTGATCGGGGCCGGGTGATTTCGGTGTCGTTGAGCCGCGACTTCTGAGGCGACGTCCTTCAACCTTGAGCATCAGACGCTGCGTGTTTTGCGCGCGGCGTCCGTTTTCTGATGTTGTTGTAAAGATTGCGGCGCGTTTCTCGGCTGTTACTGAAGCCTAAGGGTTATAGACTAGCGTTAATTCGACCGCGACCGGCCCCCAGCGCGCTTGGCCCTTTGCGCCGTGCTTCTATGGAGGGGTTGGTTCGCGGTGGAACGAAAGCGCAGGTGGATGAGCAACCAGGGACGTCAAGCAGAGGCACGAGGGGGGCAAGCGTGGCCAGCAACGCTTGCATCGCTCATTTGCGCTTGCCTTTTAGCGCTGGCCGGCGTGCGTCTGTTTTTTGCATTCGTTGCTCCTCTTCAGGCGCCGGACCTTCGTCCGCTGCAGCAACGGGAGCAGGGACCACAGCTTGAAGCGTCACTTGCGGTGCTCAGAACAGCCGAGCTTTTCGTGCAGGAGTCCGAGGCCGAGAGCTTTCAAGCTATTGAAGAGCTTCCGGAAACCACGCTTCGTCTTGTGCTGAAAGGTGTCACACCGACCGATGGGGGCGTCAGCGGCGCCACCATCCAGACCCCCGACGGCAAGCAGGGCTATTTTCGCGAAGGCGAGGAGATCATTCGCGGTGCGACGTTGGCTGAGGTGCAAACGTTCCGCGCGGTGATCTCACGAAACGGACGACGCGAAGCGTTGACCCTGAAAAATCGGCCTGATCCCGATGAACCCAACGCGGTCGCGGCGCCGACGGCGGTGCGATCGACAAACAGTCCCGCCGCCACGCCGCCTGCCTCCGCCACCCGGCGACGGCCAGCCGTGACGCTGCTCCCCGTTCCGGACGATATCGATCGGCGCGGGGCGGCGGCGACCTTGCGATCGCTCGCGCGTGACATGCTACCGAGCCTGGAAGCGCAAGGATTTCAGGGCGATGACATCCCCTACGCGGTGAACGGGAAGATTATTCCGAGCGATACCGCGGGGATCACGGCTCTCCTCGCAGAGGCGCGGTCTCAAGACACCGTCATCGTCACCGTCGCGCGGGATGGGCGGCCGCAAAACGTTTCCTTCACCCTGTCGCAACTCCGCAGCCGGTAAGAGTTTCCCATGCGTTTCCTGTTCGCCGCCGCAGCTTTCACGACTTGGCTCACCGCCTCGGTTGCTTTCGCGCAGACCGAGCGCACGGTGCTCAATTATGAGGATGCCGATCTGCGGGCTGTTGCTGTGGAGATCGCCGACCGGACGAAGTACCAGTTCGTCCTGGATCCGCGTCTGCAGGGGCGGGTGAACATCATCTCTCCCCGAGGTGTCGCTCTAACCCCTGATGAAATTTTTGAAGTCTTTTTGGCGACGCTGCAGGTCAATAATTTCACCGCGATCCCTGTGGGTGACCGCATTTTTAAGCTGGTCCCGATCGAGCAAGGCATGCGCGATGCGGGGCCGGTCGGCGCGGGCGACAATGACGGGGTCACGGTGACGCGGATTGTTCCGTTGACGAACGTTGATGCGCGGTTGGTTGCCGGATCGCTGCGCGGCATTGTTGGCCAGCAGGGGCTGATCACGCCGGTTCAGGAGTCGAACGCGTTGGTGGTTGTGGATTCGCGGCGCAATGTAGAGCGCGTCATTGAGGTCATTCGGACCATTGACGTTGACAACTCAATCGTCCGTACCGTGACGCTTGAGAACGCTGACGCGGGTCAGGTGTCGGAGACCGTCCGGGAGATCGTTGGCCAGGCAGGCGGCGAGCGCGGTACGGCGGGCCGGGTCGAAGTCATCCCGAATACGGGTACGAACCAAATTGTCTTGAAAGGCGCGGCGGATCAGATCGCACGGTTGCTCCCAGTGATTACGCAACTGGACACAGCCGGGCGCGTGCGCGGCAATTTCGGGGCGATCTATCTCAACCACGCTGACGGTGAAGAGCTTGTCCCCATCATCACGCAATTGATTACTGGTCAGGCGCAGACGCCGGGGCAAGCGGGCGGCCAAGCGAGCGCACGGCCGGGCGGAGCGGGCGGCGGGCCGATCGTCACCTTCCACAAACCGACAAACGCGATCCTGATGAATGCACCGCCCGAGATCCAGCAGACGATCCGGCAATTGGTCAGTCAACTGGATATCCGGCGGCCCCAGGTGTTGATCGAGGCGATCGTCGTTGAGATTGCGAACAACACAGCGCGTGAGCTCGGCGTCCAGTATCTTTCGGGCGGAGATGGGTTGCCGATCACGGGTGCTCAGTTCAACGACACCCAGCCAAACTTGATCAGTGCTGCGGGCGCAGCGTTTTTCCTTACCGAAGACGACGGCACCCGCGACGTCTCCACGACGATCGACGGGGTGACGACGATCACCCAGGAAGACGACGTTGATGCTGATGTTTCAGCGCTTTCTGGATCGCTGGTCCAGGCGGCGGTGGCGGATTTGCTGTCGTTCAACGGATTTCTCGCTGGCTTTGGTGACGTGACCGACGATGGCGGTGTGTACGGAGTTTTGCTGTCAGCGATTCAGTCGGACAGCCGCTCGAACGTTCTGTCTACGCCCTTTACCATGACCCTCGATAATGAGCCTGCGCGCCTTCAGGTTGGTCAGGAAATCCCGGTTGTTACCGGCGAAGCGGTGGGTACGGACTTCCAAGGGGGCTTCCGGAATATTGAGCGGCAAGACGTCGGAACGATTTTGGAAGTGACGCCGCAGATTAATGACGGGAACGCGGTGACCCTCAAGATCAAACTCGAAGTCAGTTCACTGACGGCTTTGACGGCGAATTCAGACAGTCCGATTTTGCAGAAGTCCTCGAGCGAACAGGTGCTCGTCGCAGACAATGGCCAGACGATTGTGATCGGCGGTTTGGTGGATAACGACCAGCGCAACACCGAGTCAAAGGTGCCAATTCTTGGGGATATTCCGCTGCTTGGCTATTTGTTCCGTGGACAGGAGCGGTCCGAAGAGGAGTCCACCTTGATGGTGTTCATCCGTCCAACGATCATTCGCGACTCGATCACTGCGAACGAGGTGACTGCGAAGAAGTATGACTTTGCGCGGCAGCGGCAGCTTGCGGCAGAGCGGCGCAAAAAAGGTCCCTCGCGGTTGGACCGTCTTGAGACAGAGCTTCTTGGACTTCCCGAGGGGACGCCGATGATCCCTGCGTCGCCTGAGGGCGATACTGATGCGACGTCCGGGGCGCGTGAGTAATGGTCGAAGCGTCGCGCACGGACGAAGCGCCGCGCTTTGCGTATGCGTTCGCCAAAGAGAACGGGCTCATCCTTCTCGACCATGCTGGCGAGACAGCCCTGGTCGGTGTGCGCGAGGGCAGCGGCGCTGAGCAAGACCTGCTTACCCTGGTCGAGGCACGTAGGGTGGCCGGAAAAGCTATTGAATTAGAGAGTCTTGGTGCGAAGGTGTTCGAGCGGCGCCTGTCGGAGATTTATTCCGTAGAGGGCCTTTCGGCGGCGACCTTTGAAGAGGATGATAGCGTCGAAGACCTCTCCACCCTAGCCGAGGGGCTCCCGGAGACAGCTGATCTTCTTGATACAGAAGATGATGCGCCGGTTATTCGGCTGATCAACGCATTGATTGCGGAAGCTGTGAAGACGCGGGCGTCCGATATTCACGTTGAGCCTTATGAGGGGGCGCTTTCCATTCGTCTACGGATCGATGGTGTCCTTCGTGAAGTGCTCAGCCTCCCCCCTAAAATGACGCCGGTTCTTACCAGCCGGGTGAAGGTCATGGCACGGCTGGACATTGCTGAGAAGCGGGTGCCGCAGGATGGCCGGATCAGTCTCGCCATGGGCGGGCGCCTGGTCGACGTGCGGGTGTCGACACTGCCGAGCCGGTTTGGCGAGCGCATTGTGATGCGTCTCTTGGACAAAGAGCAGGCGCAGCTCGACCTTGATGCGCTGGGAATGCCGGAACTCATCCGTGAGCGGTTCAAATCAGTTTTGCGCAAGCCGAATGGGGTTATTCTCGTCACTGGGCCGACGGGATCAGGCAAAACGACAACGCTTTATGCGGCGCTGACGCTGCTCAATGACCCGGGTGTTAACATCCTCACTGTCGAAGACCCTGTGGAGTATGCCCTTGATGGCGTTGGACAAACCCAGGTGAACACTAAGGTTGGGATGTCCTTTGCGACCGGCCTGCGCGCTATTCTTCGTCAGGACCCTGACATTGTCATGGTCGGGGAGATCCGCGATGTGGAAACGGCGCAGATTGCTGTTCAAGCATCGCTGACGGGGCATCTCGTGCTGTCGACAATCCACACCAACTCGGCGATTGGCGCGGTGACGCGTCTTCGCGATATGGGTGTTGAGCCCTTCTTGTTGTCGCCCACTATTGCGGGTGTCCTGGCTCAGCGCTTGGTCCGTCGCCTGTGTGAGACGTGTAAGGAGGGATATCATCCTGACACTGCAGAGCAGGCGATGCTGGGCGTCGCGGAAGACGCAACGATTTACCGGGCGAAAGGCTGCGCTGCTTGCAACCACACGGGTTACGAGGGTCGGATCGGGCTTTACGAGCTTGTGATTGTCGACGAAGAGATCCGTAGGCTGATCCATAGTGATGCTGGCGAACGAGCGCTGAAAGCGAAAGCTTTTGAAGATGCTCCGACCCTGGCGCAATCGGGTTATGGGCATGTCCTCGCGGGGCATACGTCCGTCGCGGAAGTGCTCAAGGTTGTTCAGGAGGCTGAGCAAGGGTGACCGCGTTTCGCTACGAAGCTGTTGATGCCGCAGGGAAAAAGAAACGCGGCACAGTGGAGGCGGAGAGCCTTCGGCGTGCGCGGCGCGAGGTCGCGGCGACTGGCCTCACCTTGTTGTCGATTGGTGAGCGTACGGATGACACGCTCTTTTCGGTCAGTCTATCGAAGAGGGGACCCAAGCGCCGCGATGTCATTGCAGCAACGCGTCAGCTCGCAACGCTGGTCGAAGCGGCCATGCCTCTCGAAGAGGCGCTCGCCGCGGTTGCTGCGCAAATGGAGGGCAGCGCGGTGTCCGAAGTTTTGACCTCCGTACGCGGACGGGTCGTAGAGGGGTGGCGGCTGTCCCGTGCGCTCGGCGAGCACCCGAAAGCGTTTGGCAGCCTCTATCGCGGCATCGTTGCGTCGGGTGAAACGTCGGGCGATCTTGGCGCAGTTCTGTCGCGTCTGGCAGATATGCAAGAGCGCAATCAGCTGATGGCGCAAAAGGCGCAGCAGGCGTTGATCTACCCGGCGTGTATTTTTGTGGTGGCGATTGGCGTCGTGTGGGGATTGATGACCTTCGTGGTCCCCAAAATGGCGCAGCAGTTTTTGAGCCTCAATGGTGTACGCCTTCCGCTCCCCACACGGATCGTTATGGGGACATCGGATTTTGTGGCGGCATGGGGCTGGCTTATCGCGCTGTTGGTGGCGGCGCTCGTGGTTGCGTTCTGGCAGGTGCGCCGACAGGCCCAGGGGCGTTTGGTGATTGACCGCTGGACGCTCAAATTGCCGATCTTGGGCGGGCTGATGCGCGAGCTTGATGCTGCACGATTTGCTCGGACGCTGTCGACGCTGTTCGCTGCTGGTGCGCCGCTGCTTGAAGCGCTCGATGGGGCGCGCCGTACCCTGACGAATGCGTATATTCAGCAGGGCATTGCCGAGGCGACGGTCTCTGTCCGCGAAGGCGCGAGCCTCGCGGTTGCGATCCGCCGGGCGGGCGTTTTCCCGCCGATCATGGCGTCGATGATCGCGGCAGGTGAGCGGTCTGGCGCGCTTGCGGATATGCTGGGGCGCACGGCGGCGCAGATGGAAGCGAGCTTTGAAACGGCGACGACGACGGCTCTCCGCCTGCTCGAGCCCGCGGTGATCGTCTTCCTCGGTTTGATCGTGATGCTTATTGTCCTATCGATCATGCTGCCGATCTTACAGATCAACCAATTGGCGTTGGGATAGGAGGCCATGATGTCGGACCGCAAACGCAAACAACGGGGCGTCACCCTCATCGAGCTAATGGTTGTGATTGTAATCATTGGTCTTATCGGTGGAATCGTGGCGTTCAACCTGCTGCCGCAACTCGATAAAGCCAAGGTGCAAACGGCGAAAACGCAGATCGATCGGCTGGAAACCGCGCTGACCCAATACCGATTGGACAACCAGACGTTCCCAACCCAGGCCCAAGGGCTGTTTGCGTTGGTGGAGCAGCCGAACGGATTGCGCCGACCGGACCGGTATCAGCCCGGCGGGTATATTGAGAGCTTGCCGCGCGATCCGTGGGACAATGATTTCGTCTACATCTATCCCGGCGAGTACGGAGAGTTTGATTTGCTCTCCTATGGCGCTGACGGCCGACCCGGCGGGGAGGGCATCGATGCTGACATTGGAAGCTGGCAGAACTAGGGCGCGTCAAGCGGGGCTCACGCTGGTTGAGCTGTTGGTCGTCCTTCTGATCATCGGGATGACGGCGGGTCTTGCGGCGTTGGCGGTGCCGCGCGGTGAGAGCGACCTGTCGAAGGCTGCGCGCTTTGTTGAGCGGGATATTACCGCGTTGCGGGACCGTGCTGTCACAGAGGTGGCGCTGTTTGGTTTGAATGCTGACGGTCAGGTGCTGACGCGGTTCCGCGGTGCGGCGGGGGCTTGGCAAGTGGCGGCGCAGGTTGGCCTACCTGGCGATGTTGATATCGATCTGGCGCCCGTCGAAGGTTGGGCGTTGCCTGAGCACGAAACGGAGCTCGTGCTGGGGATCTCGCCGGATGATCCGGAAGCGGAGGAAGAGCCTTTCCGGCCGTTGGTTGTCTTTGGGCCTGAGGGGAGCGTGACGCCTTTTGTCGTGACATTGCGCGATCGGCGCGCGGCGGTGATCATCCGTGTCGGTCCTTTTGGGCGGGTGGAGGTCGATGACGATGCGTGACGCGCGCGGGTTTACGCTCATCGAAGTTCTGATTGCGTTGGCGATCCTTGCCGGTGTGATTGGATCCCTCCTTGTGCTGACGAGCCAGCACACGCGCCAGGCCGCGCGGCTGGAAGAGCGGATGCTGGCGCGCATCGTGGCGGAGAACAGCTTGGCGAGCTTCATCGCCGCTCGGCAGACGAATCGCGACGCGGATCTGCAGGGGGATGCAGAGATCTCGGGCGTGTCGTTTCGGTTTGAAATCGACCGGCGCCGCGCGCCGATCCAAGGATTTGAGCTGGTGACAACTGAGGTGCGGAAAGGGCGCGACGGACAAGTGCTCGCGACACTGACGACCTTACAGCGGGCGCAAATTTAGATGAATCAACGCGGCCTCTCCCTCGTTGAAGTGTTGATCGCGCTGGCGATTTTCGCCGCGGTCAGTGCGCTTGGCGTTGGTGCACTGACGCTAGCTGCGAACGGCACGGCGCAGCTTGAGGAGGCCAACCAGCGGATTGCCGCGGTCGAACGGTTCCGCGGTTTGATCCGCTCAGACCTTTACCAAGTGATCGATCGGCCGGTACGGGAGCGGGACGCAGCCGAGCCCCGACCGCCCTTTATGGGCGGGCGGGTGTTATCGGACCTCTTGCCGTCGGATGATGGGCAAGCGCTGATTGTATTGGTGCGGAGTGGTTGGACCAACCCTGAGGCCATTGCTCCGCGTTCGGAGCTCCAGGCTGTGACGTGGCTTGTCCGCGATGGTGCGTTGGTGCGGCGCCACAGGCCGTTTCTCGATGCGGCGGCGCAAACGCCGTACCGGGATGATGTCATCCTTGAAGACCTGACTGACCTGGACGTTCAGTTTCTTTCCCGGGGCCGGTGGCGCGATGAGACGGGTCGTCCTAACACAGACGATGGCGCCGTTGCCATGCGCTTGCGGTTCGCGCATCCCTATTACGGTGCGATGGAGCATGTCTTCCTTTTGGGAGAAGCGCCATGACGCCGCAAAATAATCAGCGGGGGGCGGCACTCCTCACAGTTTTGATCTTTATAGCGATCATTGCGGTGCTCGCGGTGACGATGACTGATACGCTGACTCGCGCGTTGGGGCGTGCGTCAGCCGGGGAGGCGCGCGATCAGGCATTTTGGGCGCTCTACGGGCTGGAGCAAGCGGCGATTGGGTACCTTGAGGAGCAGGGCGAGGCGATCGATCAGCCGGGTACCCCCCTTTTCAGGGAGCCCGTGACTCTGCCGTTTGAGGGCGGTGTGGCGACGATTTCCTTCTTTGAGCGGACGAATTGCTTCAACATCAACGATCTCGTCGACCAGGGCGGCGAGGGCAGCGGGCCGGTCAAAGACGAGGCGGCGGTGGCGCGGTTCGGAAGCCTGATCGTTGCCTTGGGCGGAACGCGATCGGCGGCCGATCAGGTGGGCGGCAGGATCATCGACTTCATCGATGACAACCAGCGGGCCGAGCCCGGCGGCGCGGAAGATTACGACTATGCCCGCCGCGCGGTGCCTTATCGGACGCCGGGCGCGCCGATGGCGTCGGTCAGTGAATTGCGCGTCATCGAGGGATTTTCGCGGGATGTTTATCGATCCCTGGCACCGTTCCTGTGCACGTTGCCAACCGATGGACCGCAAAGCTTGAATGTCAACACGCTCACCCCGGCCCAGGCGCCGCTTGTCGTCTCGATCATGGGCGATGCGCTGAACCTTGCGCAGGCGGTGCGCTTGATCGACGAGGCGCCGGACGAAGGCTTTGGAACGGTTCAGGAATTTCTTGAACAGCCACTGTTGCAGGGGCTTGATCTGCCGTCGGACACCAGCACGTTTTTCGGGACCGAAAGCCGCCTGTTGATGATGGAGATGGTACTCGAAAGCCCCGTTGGGCGGCTGCGGCAGGAGACGTTGCTGGAGCGGACGAGCGGCGGGGTTGTCGTGCGTGAACGTTGGGTAGGGGAGCGCCTGCCGTGAGTTTCCTTCTCGTTTTAGCGCCCGGCGATGAGGCGCGCATTGCGATGTGGTTCGACCAGGCGTCGGGTGAGGGCGGTGAGAACACGCCGCTTGAGGACGTTGCGCGCCGCTGCATGGCCGCGGGGAAAGCCACCGTCGTTGCGGCGTTGCCCGGGGACGCAGCGATCAGCCGGGTGATGCGCCTGCCGATGAAGCGGCAGCGGGATGTCGTCCGCGCCGCCGCGCTGGCGCTCGATGATGCGCAGGCGGAGGTTATTGAGGATCGCCTGATTGCTCTGGGTACGGAAACCGATGGCCGTCGTCTGGTGACGGCTCTCCCCCGTTCTTCGGTAGCTGAATGGCTGGAGATCCTCGACGCGGAGGGTATCGATCCCGATGTGGTGACGGTTGATCATGCGCTTTTGCCGTCTACGGACGAGGATGAGATGGTGTATCTTGCGCTTGGTGGCCGCGAAGCGGTCATGACCGCCGAGGGTGCGTTTACCGCGGACCACGGTTTTGTTGAGCATGTCCGTGCTCTGATGGGTGAACGTCAAGAGCGGCGGATTGCGTTGGCCGATGCTGTTGACGCAAACGCTGTTCCGAACTTTCGAACGGGTGCGTTGGCGAAGAGGAAGCCGTTGCCGAATTTGCGGCCCTTTGCTTCTGCTGCTGTTTTGGCGCTTGCAGCGGGGATCTTGTTTTTGGTTGCGACACTGACGGAAGGCCTGCGGTATCGCGGCGCCTCGCAAGCGCTTGTGGCCGAGGCGGAAGCCGCGTTTGAGCGGGCTTTCCCCGGGACGCCAGTGGTCGACCTTGAGCGACAAATCCGCAGCCGGCGTGGGCGGCCAAGTCTTCAGTCCACGTTCCTTCCGCTAACGGCAATTGTTGCAGAGGTGATCGCCGATCAAAACGGTACACGGATCACCAATATGACGTATCAGCCGGAAGGCGAGCTGACGGCGGAGATGACGTTTCGTTCGATTGGGGATCTTGAGACGTTTACCGCGAAGCTCGACGGGCGCGGGGTCATCGCCGAAGAGCGGAGTGCGGTTCGGTCTGATGGTGACGGAGCGTTCATCGCGCAACTGACGCTGAGGGCAAGCTGATGCGCGCATACTTTGACAAGTTGAGCGCGCGGGAGCAGCGTCTTGTTTCCGTGCTCGGAGCGTTATTGGCGCTGTTGGTCGTCGTGTACGGATTGGTGATGCCGATCTTCACGCTTCGGTCGGAGGCGGTGGCGGACTATGCCCAAGCGCAACGGCTGGAACGCCTGACCCGCGGCCTGCAAGCGCCAGGTCAGGAGAGCACCGAGGACCGCGCTCTGCGGTCGGTGATAACCGAGCGGGCTGATCGCAGCGGCTTGACCTACACACGGATCAATCAGACCCCGCAAGGCGGCGTGCAGATCGACCTTGCCAACGTTCCGCACAGCGCGTTCTTCGCTTGGCTTGAAACCTTGCAAAACGAGGAGCAGATCGTCGTGGTCGAGGCGTTTGTGGAAGCCGGTGACGCCGCGGGCAGTGTTGAGGCGCGGCTGACCTTGGTGCGAGAAGAATAAGCGATGCGCACACTGTTTATCATCGTGACGGTCATCATCGTCTTCATCGCTGGGGTGGTAAGCCAGCTGCCGCTGGCCTTTGTCGTCGCGCCGCTGGGGCAGGTGGTGGACCTTGGCGAGGTGCGCGGAACGATTTGGGACGGCGAGATCCGCGATATCCGGGTCAACGGGCAGCCGGTCGGTGACGCGGCGGTGAAGCTCAAATTCCTCCCGTTGCTGCAAGGCCGCGGAGAAGGCGAACTCAGCTTCTCAGGCAGCGGATTGGAAGGATCCGGTACGGCGAGCTTTGACGGCGATCTCATCGTCTTGGAGGACGCCGCGGGTCAGGCGGACCTGGCGCGTTTTGGCCTTGTGGATGCGTTTGATCAGACGCTCCGCGGAACGGTGGATGCCGAGATCGAGCGGCTGGCGTTTTCGCTGGAAGAAGGGTGCCGGGAAGCCCGCCTGACGGCGGAAACGGATGCGTTGTCGCGAAGCCTCGGGGTCTATGCGGACCGGGGCTTTTTGATGGCGGGCACGGGCTATTGCGACGGCGATGTGCTGGTGCTGCCGCTCGAGGGCGAGGGGGACGAGGCGGCGCTTCGGGCCGAGTTGCGGCTCGATAAGCGCGGTCGTTATCTCTCGCGGTTGGCCGTTGAGCCGAAAGTCGAGGAATTGGAATTCGTGTTGCGGGGCTATGGTTTTGAAGAACGCGACGGCGTTTTTGTGATCGAGCGTGGCGGCTTGCTGGAGGCAAACCTATGAGCCGCCCAATTCTTTCGTGGGTCGCGGTGTTTGCGGCGGCTGCTTGCACAGCGGTACCGGACGCAGAGAACGTCACCGCGAGACCGCCAGCGGCCCAGCAGCCGGCGCCCGAGGCGCCATCGCCGCAACCCCTGGCGTCGATCAACATCCCGTCGGGGCGATGCGGGATGACCCTCTGGATGGCGTCGGGTTCTGGGATCGAGCCGATATTCCAGTCCCTTGACGTGACCACGGCGACGATGAACCTCGACGGCAACGCAGCGCCCTTGCAGCTCGAAGAACAGTCAGGTCCTATTCAGCTCGGCATGCGCGCCCGCCAAGTCTTCAAGCCGGTAAGTGATCACAAAACAACAGAGCACGTTGAGCTGAAACTTGAGTGGGGTGACCGGTTCCCTGGTGGGCTTTATGTCCGCGGCGGGACTTTAACGGTGAGCGGCGCGGACGGTTGGGGCCGAGTTCTGCCTGTTGCTGGGATTGCTGGGTGCAAAGCGTGAAAAATCCTGTCATTGGATAGCGACAAGCCGCAATCTTAACGGTGCCCGTGAACTGTAACACGCACAGCTCTGACAATTCTTGCGGTCACCACGGCCACAGCTTTGGGCATGGCCATGGGGGCAGCAGTGCGCGGCGCCTTATCCTCGCTTTTGTTGTCATCGCCAGCTTTGCTGGAGTCGAAGTCGTCGGCGGTTTGATTTCTGGGTCCCTCGCCCTTCTCGCGGACGCGGGGCACATGATCACCGATGCAGCGGCCTTGGCCTTGGCGCTCACGGCGCATTGGCTGGCGAAAAAGGCGCCTTCGGACCGGTTTCAATTTGGCTTTAAGCGGGCCCAGGTTCTCGCGGCGTTCGTTAACGCGCTTGGTTTGATCGCGATTGTTGTCTTTTTGGTTGTGGAAGCGGTGGGGCGCTTTGGTGCGCCGCCTGAGATCAATGCGGGTCTGATGCTGACCATTGCGGTCGCTGGCCTCGGTGCGAACATCGCGGCGTTTCTCATTCTCCATCCCCGTGCGGCGAACGATGTTAATGTTCGCGGAGCGATGCTGCATGTGGCGGCGGATATCTTCGGCTCCGTGGCTGCGATTGTGTCGGCTGTCATCATCATGGCAACCGGCTTCGTCCTCGTGGATGCGCTGCTGTCGATGTTGGTCTGTGCGTTGATTGTCCGGACGGCGCTGCCGTTGCTGCTCGAGACAGGCGCAATTTTGCTGCAGGCGGCGCCCCCCAACGTGACGCCGCAGGCGGTGAAGGAAGCTGTTCAAGCAGGAACTCCGGCCGTGGATGTGCACGCGGTCCGGGCGTGGCAGCTCACGCCGGGCGAGACGATGATCGCGCTGCACGCGGTGGTCCCCGCGCGGACGGCGATTGATCGCGTCATGGTCGAGATCAAGCAGATCCTGCGCGAGGAGTTTGGCGCTGTCAGGACCACGGTTCAGATCGAGGTCCTCGACGAGGTGGTGTCGCTGAGCCCCCGCGTACCCGTCTGTCCCGATCAGATCTCGGCTGCCGAGTAAGCCGAGCCTGAGCCCGAGCCCTAGACCTTGTCCATCGAGGGGCGTGCCTGTGTCGTGACCTCGGCGACAAGCTTTGCCGGGTCATCGATGACGTGGAGGATGCTGCGCAGGCCCGGATAAGCGAAGCCTTCCTCACACACGTGCTCGACCAATTCGATGAATGGCGCCCAGTAATTGTCGGTGTTGATGAGGACCACAGGTTTCTGGTGCAGCGCCAAGCTGGACCATGACATGACCTCGACCATTTCTTCTAAGGTGCCGATCCCGCCCGGCAGGACGCAGAACGCATCGCAGGCTTCGAACATCTTGATCTTCCGCTCATGCATCGTTTCGACGATTTCGTGCTCGATGCCGTCCAGAAGACCTTCTTTTTCCATCAGAAATGTCGGGATGATGCCCAAGACCTCACCGCCTGCGTCCCGCGCGGCCGCCGCGGACTCGCCCATGAGCCCCTGGGTTCCGCCGCCGAACACCAGGCGAATACCGGCTTTGGCAAGGCTTGTTCCCACCACGTTTGCGGCTGCACGGTAGCTCGGACGCTCGCCAAAACGGCTCCCGCAATAAACGCAAACGGACCTCAACTCAGGGGTGGGCATGACGATCTCCTCATCCATCAACGGCTTCTCAGCGGCCTTCCCGCTTGCAGCGGGCCTGGACGCGTAGCAGAACCGTGCAGCAAGGCCAGACAGCCCAGGGGTCCATTATGCGCGTCATTATCGTTTTTATTCTGTTGATAGCCGTCGCTTTTGGCGTGTGGTTCGGCATGGAACAGCGCGGCGCTGAGGATCCCAGCAGCGCAGACACGGCGGAAGTGGAAACGGTGGACGCCGATGAGGCGATTGCGCCGCCGACGTTCGATATCGTGCGGGTCACGCGCGATGGCTTTGCGACCGTTGCAGGGCGCGGCGCACCCGGCGCGCAGATGGAGCTTCTGGCGAACGGCATAAGCATCGTGACGGAACCCGTGGGGCCGGACGGAAGCTTTGCTGCCAACGTCGATACCCCATTATCGACGGGGCCGGTGGAGCTGACGCTGCGCCAGACCACCGAAGACGGGTTGGTGATCGTCGGGGAGGAGACGGTCATCGTCTATGTTCCTGAAAAACCGAACCAAGGCCCAGTTGTCCTGCGGACCACGCCCGGTGGAACGACGGAGGTGTTGCAGCGCGCTGAACCGCTTGATCCCGCGCTCGGCCCGCTCACGATTGAGACCATTGATTACGACCGCGAGGGGAACGTGATCTTGGCGGGGCGGGCGGAACCCGGCTCGGTCGTGCAGATTTTCGCCAGCGGGCAGCCGCTTGCGGAGACCCAGGCTGATGGCAACGGCGTGTGGTCGGTGACTGGGACGCTGCAGCCCGGGCGCTACACCTTGCAGATTGTTCAGCTGGGTGCCGATGGGCGGCCGGCCTACGCCATCGAAGTGCCGTTCGAGCAAGCCAATCAGGATGATATCGTCTTCCGCGACGGCAATGTCATCGTTCAGCCTGGCAACAACCTGTGGGTGATTGCCCGGCGCGCCTATGGCGACGGCTTCCAATACACGGTGATTTACGAAGCGAATGAGGATCAGATCCGTGATCCTGACCTGATCTACCCTGGCCAGATCTTCCGGGTGCCCGGCAGCGACGAGGACGAGGATCAAGAGGAGCAGCCCGAATAAACTTGAGCTGTTGTTCAAAGTGATCTCAGCGGAAGTGCGGTCCCGCACTTCCGCTGGATCGTACGTTTAGCTTTGTGCTTTGCGGCGACGGAGCGCGGAGAACGCAGCGAGGCCTGCACCGAAGAGCGGTAGTGCAGCCGGGACGGGCACAATTTCCATGTTGCCGTCGACATTCGACGTCAGCTGGACGGTGTAATCGCCTTGGCTGCCGCCAGCGTCGATATCGCCGATCAGCGTTGTGAACGTTGTGCCGAAGCCAGCAACGGCCAAAGTGAAGTCACCTGCGGAGACGAGGCCGTCTGTGCCGGCGGGCGTGTCCTCAACGGAGAAAAGCGGGTCGCTGTCGCCAAAGCTTAGGAGGCTATAGAGGATCGTCAGCGTGCCGTCGTCGTTCCCGTCGTCATCGATCGCGACCAGCGTGCCCGTGCTGTCGTAGAGCGCGATGATCGTGTCCATGAGATCACCGCCAGTGATGCCAAACGTCTGAAGGTTGAGATACGTTCCGTCACCGTTCGATACGTCGCCGAGCAGCGAGAACTCATAGAAGTCGACGGCGTTGTTGGCCGTAATGGCGCCATCAAAGCTGACGGAAGTGCCATCGGTTGGCAGATCACCGACGCCGACAGTGACGGCATGGGCCTGGAAGCCAAAGGCGAGGGTTGCCGCGGAAGCGGCAAGTATAGCAATACGTTTCATAGGGTCCCCAATTGAACGATTTACCTGACGTTAAACATGGTAAACGCTCGGGTGCATTTGGTCGAGTCCACGGGGCTAATGGGATTTTGGGCTGTTGGCCCATCCCATCACTGGTTTCAGGGGGAACGCCCAAGCGGTGCCAGCGAGGATGAAAAAGACGAGATCGACGAGGCGATTTTCGGGAAGCCAGTCCCAAATTGCGAGGGCGAGCCCAGCGTAAAGAACGAGGAAGGGAACGCAGGCGAGCGCTAAGATCAGCTTTTTCGTGCTGGGTTCCATATTGGTCCTCTCCGCGGCGACGTACCCTCTTGGGGCCAGGGTCAGTTTTCGCCTATATGCGCGCCGTGCGTAAAGTTCAGAACCCCTCGCTTCGTCCTGTGGCGGTATGGCTCATCATCATGGCCGCCCTCATTGCCGTGATGGTCGTGGTCGGAGGGGCGACGCGCCTGACCGATTCGGGCCTGTCGATCACCCAGTGGGACCTGGTGATGGGGACGCTACCGCCGCTGTCGCCGGCGGATTGGCAAGAGGCCTTTGCGCTCTACAAGCAGATCCCTGAGTATGAGCGTGTCAATGCTGGGATGAGCCTTGAGGACTTCAAGTTCATCTTTTGGTGGGAATGGGGGCATCGCAATCTCGGCCGGTTTATCGGGCTGGCGTTCCTTATTCCTTATGCTGTTTTTTGGGCGACCGGCCGTCTTAACGGTGCTCTGAAGCTCAAGTTAGGCGGGCTGTTTCTTCTGATCTGCCTGCAGGGCGCGATTGGGTGGTATATGGTCAGCTCCGGCCTGTCCGAGCGGGTTGATGTCAGCCAGTATCGCTTGGCGTTGCACCTTTCGACGGCGCTTATTTTGTTCTCCCTCATCGTTTGGCAGGCGGCCGCGTTGCTCCGTCCGCGGGGCTTTTTACAGCCGTCCGATCCGTGGCTGCCGCGGCTCGGTGTGGGTCTGTTAGCGGCGGTCAGTGCACAGATCGTTATGGGAGCCTTTGTGGCGGGACTGCGCGCGGGCACGGCGTACAACACCTGGCCCTTGATGAACGAACGGTTTGTGCCTGAGGGCTATTTTGGCGAGGTCCCGCGGTTCAGCGATCTGTTCGAGCGCATTGAAGCGGTACAATTCAATCACAGAACGTTCGCCTACGTCATTGTCGCTCTAGCGGCGGTCTTCGTCTGGCGGGCTTGGCGCGATGGGCACCGGGAGGTGGCCGCCGCTGTCGGCGCGACGATTGGACTTCAGGTGGTGCTCGGTATTTGGGCAATCCTGGCGATCGTGCCGCTGTGGCTCGGCCTGGCGCACCAAGCCGGAGCGGTTGCCATCCTCGCCGTCACGGTCACATCGCTTTATGGCCTTAGCGGTCAGGGTCAGCGGGCACCGAAGGCGGCTGCGGTAGCTCCGTCTCCTCAAACCCCGGAAGTGCCTCACGCGGCTTAAGCGCGTCCAGGTTTTCTTCAACCGACAGGGCACTCTCGCCGAGTTCGTCGTCCATCCGTCGGCTGAGGGCTTCTTTCTCGACACCGGCGATGTTCGCAACTGCGCTCCAAGCGGCGAGGTGCATGCGGTTGTCTTCACCCAGGACGACCACCACGCCGTCGCGCAGGATGCCGCCGAAATTGCCGCCTTCCACTTCGACTTCGCGGGGAAGGATTGCGTTATCGTTGCCGTCGAGCAGTTGCACGTTGCTGCCGTTGACCAAGAGCGTCCCCTGCGCAACGCGGATGGCGGTGAACCCGGTTTCGGTCTCGACGATATCGACTGCGTCTAGCGGGAAGTCCGTTGCTTCAGGGCCTTCCGCGCCCAGTTTGACGATCCCCGTCTGTGTGCGGACGAAGAGGGCATTCCTGGTTTCGAAGCAAGCATTCGCATCAGAGATATCGGCATCGGTGCGAATAGGCGCACCCTTGGGCGCGTCGGGACTGATCTCGAACCGCCCGACCTTTCCCCGGGATGTCACGACAAGGCCTGTCGTGCCCGAGACGCAGAGATCGGCGAGGGTGTCGTCGATGAACCAGGTGCGTTCGGGCTCCTCATTCCCCGCGTCGACCTTGACGAGCTCAATCGTGTTGAGGCCATCCGCATTGGGAACGAACTGAACGGCTCGCCCTTGCGGCCCGAAGGCATAGGTGGAGCTCACCTGTGTTGCCTGGCGCCCCGACACGGCGAGGACCGATCGCAGGACGCCGAGATAGGTGCCGTCCACCTGGATCATTTGGACGCCTGCCGAACCGTTGGCAGCGAGGATGCGGCTTTGAAAACCCAGCGGGCTCGCCTCAATCGCCGCGATGTCGGTCACCTCGCTGTCGAACGCGCCTAAGGTCACGGTGACTTCGACGGTCGGGATTTCTGGCGCTTCGGTCACCTCCGTGACATTGTCCGCGGGTGCGCTTTCCGACGGGTCTTCGGCCGGCGGATTACACGCGGCGAGCAGCGCGAGGGGCAGCCACGCGGCGCGGTTGAGGTGCTGTCTCATAACAAGGCTCTTTGCTGGTGGATGGCGCTTTCCGCGGCATATGAGCGAAGCAAGCAGGGATTGGCCAGGGAGAAATCGCTTGGCTTACCAAAGCGATACCCAAATTGCGGTAATCAGATACCGCACACCCAAGTCACTGATAGTTTGTTTCTTTTTTAGGGTGTGTTGACAGCGCCTGTTTTTTGAACGAGAGCGCGCCCTCGCTTTAGCACTTGGACAAGAAGGGGAGAGCGATGCAAACGAACGCCTCGCGCACCTACAACACCAAGCCCGCAGACGTGGAGAAGAAGTGGATCGTGATCGACGCCGAGAACCTCGTCGTCGGCCGTCTCGCTTCGTTTATCGCCATGCGCCTGCGCGGCAAGCACCTGCCGACCTTCACGCCGCACGTCGATGACGGCGACAATGTGATCGTCGTCAACGCTGAGAAAGTGGCTTTCACCGGCCGCAAGCGGACCCAGCAGACGTATTATTGGCACACGGGCTATCCGGGCGGCATCAAATCACGCACCGCGGATAAAGTGCTCGACGGCCGGTTCCCGGAGCGCGTGCTGGAGAAAGCTGTGCAGCGGATGCTGCCGAAAGATAGCCCGCTGGCCCGCCGGCAGTTCAAGAACCTGCACGTCTATGCTGGTCCTGATCATCCGCATGCGGCGCAACAGCCCGAGACGATCGACGTGGCAGCCCTCAACCCCAAAAACACGCCCCGCGGCTAAGGATAAATGAGCATGAGTGAGACCCAAGGCCTCGATGGCCTCAAAGACCTCGCCCAAGACGCGGGCGTTGTGACGGAAGATCTCGGTACGGAAGAAGAAGTCGTCCTCGCCGAGCCGAAGATTGATGAGCTTGGCCGTTCCTACGCCACTGGTCGCCGGAAGACGGCTGTTGCGCGCGTCTGGATCAAGCCAGGCTCTGGCAAGATCGTCGTCAACAAAAAGGACTATACGGAGTATTTCGGTCGTCCGGTTTTGCAGATGGTGCTGCGCCAGCCGCTTGAGGCTGCTGAGCGTCTCGACCAGTTCGACGTCTACTGCACGGTCAAAGGCTCTGGCCCTTCGGGCCAGGCGGGCGCTGTCCGGCACGGCATCTCGAAGGCGCTGACCTATTACGAGCCAGGCCTGCGGAAGGTGCTCAAGAAGGGCGGCTTCTTGACCCGCGATAGCCGGGCTGTTGAGCGGAAGAAATACGGTAAGGCGAAAGCCCGCCGGAGCTTCCAGTTCTCGAAGCGTTAAGAGCTTCGACCCCCGTTTTTACGGAGCCGCGCTCGACCCCGAGCGCGGCTCTTTTTTTGCTGGTTTGATGAACGTCAGCGCCACGCCGCCTAGGACGATCACGGTACTGATCATCAGTGTGCCCGTTATCGGCTCGGCCAGGAGGAGCGCAGCCAGAAGTGCGGTGGCGGGCGGCACCAACAATTGGGTGGTGCCTGCCGTGAGCGCGGCGAGCTTGGGCAGGATCAGATACCACAGCGCGTAGCCGAGGCCCGATGTCACCGCGCCGCTGATGGTCGCCATCAGGACGCCCACGCTGTTGAGCGTACCCGTCCCGGTGACGAGCGCGAGGCCGCACGCCAAGACCGCGGCCCCGATGAAGTTACGCGCCGTGCGCGCGGTGGGATCACCGCCGCCGCGACCAAGCAGTGTGTAGATCCCCCAACAGACGCCTGACCCAGCCATCAAGCCCGCCGCCCACGGAGCAACGTCTGCCCCGCCCGGCCGCAAGAGATAAATCAATCCGCCCACGGCGATCAGTAGGCCAACGATGGCCAATGGCCCGAGCGGTTCGCGCTTCCAAGCACTCCAACCGATGGTGGTAATCTGTACACACCCAAAAAGGATGAGGGCGCCCAGCCCCGCGTCCATACTGAGGTACGCGAACGAGAAGGCTGCTACGTAACCCAGCAGCGCCGCTATCCCCGGCAGATCGCCCAGCGATGGCAAAACGCGCCGACCATTGAGCCGGGCGATGATACCGAGAACAAGGCCGCCCGCCGCAAGCCGGATGAACGAGAACATCCCCGCACTGATCAGTTCGTTGCCCAAGGCTGCGCGGGTGAGCAGTGAGTTGCCCGCGAACGCCAAAAGAACCAGGGCGAGCAGCGGAAGCACTTTCATTCCGCGGCGGCCTCAACGGTGGGGCCGAAGACCTCTTCAAATGCCGCCCGTAGCGCGTCATCGACGGCGTTCATATCCGTGGTCACCCCCAACGCTTCGAGGCTGGTGACACCGAAACGCGCGTCGTCGATCCCGCAAGGAACAATGCCTGAAAAGTGTTCGAGATCTGGCGATACGTTGATGGAGACACCGTGGAAGGTCACCCATTTCCGGATCCGCACGCCGATCGCGGCGATTTTGTCCTCGCGGCCATCGCCCCGATTGACCCAAACGCCAACCCTGCCTTCGCGCGGGCCCGCTTCGACGCCGAGCTCTGCAAGCGCCAGGATCACCCACCGCTCAACGTTGTGGACAAATTTCCGCACGTCCTTTGTCCGGCGCCCGAGATCGAGCATGACGTACGCAACCCGCTGGCCTGGGCCGTGGTAGGTATATTGCCCGCCGCGCGGACTTGGAAAAACGGGGAAGCGATCGTGCGCGATGAGGTCGCTGGGCTTTGCGCTGGTGCCCGCCGTGTACAGAGGAGGGTGCTCCAGCAGCCAAACCCGTTCCGATCCACCTTGTTGAATGTGCTGGACTTCTCGCTCCATCTCGCGCTCTGCATCCGGGTAAAGCACGGTTTGAGCAGACCGGGTCCAACGAACGGGCGGCATGGCGAGGGGAGGCGTTGGCATCGACATAAGCCTTGCCGTCTTGGGCTGTCGCGGAGGGTAAGAAAACCATAAACCGAGCGCTTGCACCGGGCGTGCGGCTTTGCTACCGGCAGCGCTCGCTGAGGGCGTCTCGCCCTCGCATCAGTGCGGTCGTGGCGGAATTGGTAGACGCGCAGCGTTGAGGTCGCTGTGGGGTAAAACCCGTGGAAGTTCGAGTCTTCTCGACCGCACCATCTCTAGTGCGCTACCGCCTGCGGCTGTTTGAGCGCTTTTCAGTAGCACTACCGCCTTCGGCTATTTGAGCGCTTTTTAGTGACGCTAACGGCCTTCCGGCCTGTTTGAGCGCTTTTAAGCGGCGCTACCGCCTTCAGGTATTTGAGCGCTGTGCGCTATTTCGTTGGGGCTGTCGTCTCCAGCTTTTTGAGCGCGGGCGGAGTTCGGGGTTGGACGTCTTGTCCGCCCCTTCTTCTTCGTCCAACAGCCTGCATCCGATTTGAGCGTGCCTCCAGCAACGGCTTGGGGCGTTGCTTTCTGGTGCGGCGGGCTTTTGTGCTTAGAGGGTCGACAGCTGGGCGCCGTGAGTTCAGAACGCCTAGATGACTGATGAAACGTGCCCGACACAAACAGCGTCCGCTGGAGCGCTGCCCGACAGCCCCTTTCGCGGTCGGCTTGACCAAGCGGGTATCGGCGTCGCTGGTCTTTGCTTGATCCATTGTTTGGCTTTGCCGAGTTTGGCTGCGTTGCTCCCGTTAATCGGGGTCGTTTCTGAGGCCGAGTGGATTCATAAAGCGCTGGTTCTCGCCGCTCTGCCGATTGCGTTTTGGGCGATGGCGATGCGGTTTCGTCAGCGTTGGGGACTGGTTTTTTGCGGGGTCTCTTTGGTGGGGGTTGGGTTTCTGCTGGCCCCGTTCGCCGTGGAGAGCTGGGAAGCTCTAGAGGAACCCCTGACGATCACTGGGGCGCTTATCCTCTTTTGTGCGCACCTGTTTTGGTGGCGCGCCCACAGTGCCCGCCGCGCGCGTTGACCACTTTCCCGGAAGCGACGGAATCGAGCGTTGGCTCCGCAGCGCTGCGCAGTGAGCGCGCGCGGGGCCCGTTGATTGGCCTGATGGTCAGTGTGGTTGCTAGCCTCCTCGCACTTGCGTTGCCCGAGGCGTCAGCCGCTAGAAAAAGCACCGGGACACAAGTGTCGTGGGATGATCTCATGCCTGCTGGCGAACGCGCACCGATCCCGCTTTTCGGGCATCCGGGGACATCGCTCGAACTTGAGGTTGTGAGCCAAGCGGACGATTTCCGGGTGAACCCCGATCTTGAAGGCCGCCGCGTTGCGATGCGCGGGTTTGTCGTGCCGCTCGAGCTCAGCCGCGGCAAGCTGCAACGCTTCTTGCTGGTTCCTTATTTTGGAGCGTGCATTCATCTGCCGCCGCCGCCGCCGAACCAAGTGGTTGACGTGACGCTTGCGCGTCCCATCAGGCTGTTCAATCAAGACATTCCAGTAACCGTGCGCGGGTCAATCGCGCTCAAGTCCTCGCGATCGGCTTTGGCAAGCTCAGCTTACACGATCGAGGACGGTCGCATTCTTAAGGGAAAATAAGCCGTGAACGTCGCGCAACATTGTGGCGGTCATCACAAGACGTAGTATCGTGGGGGGCGAATGGGTGGCGAAGCCCCGCCAGAGGAGTGGTTGAGAACGATGAGAGCTTATTGGGGAGTTGGGGTGATTTGCCTGGTGGCTAGCACCGCGGCAGCGCAAAACTCCGTGCACGAACACGGCGCTGCGAGGCTGGGGATCGCGACGGAAGGCGACCAGGTCTTTGTTTCGTTCTCCGTCGACGAATATACCGTGTACGGCTTTGAAGGAACGCCCTCGACCGATCTTGAAAGAGCGTCCCAAGCCGAGGGGCGGGGCAAGCTTGAAGACTTTGCCGCGCTCGTCGCGATCAAAACCTCGGGTTCCTGTGCCGTTCTTTCGGGCGGTTTGGTTGAGGCGGGTCTCGGCGGCTTGCGGCCGCTCTCGCCATTGGCCGATAGTGTTGGTGCGGACGAAGGTGACGACCACCATGACCACGACGGTCATGGCGATGACCACGATCATCATGGAGATCATCATGACCACGATGACGACGACCATCATGCTCACGGAGACGATCATGGCGATCACGATGAGCATGGCGACGTATCGGTCCAATTCACGCTCAAGTGTCCTGGTGAACCAAAGATCGAGCAAATTGCCGTGACGGCGTTTGAGACTTTCCCCGGTCTCGAGAAAGTCACGACAACGCTCCTTACACAGACAAACCAAGCGGAGCGGGTGCTGACGTCGAACCGAAGTGTATGGCGGCTTCGATGAAAGCGCAGCTTTGGTTTTTGGTCCTTTTTGGGTTGATTGTTTCCGCTTGCGGAGAGAGCGGGACTTTCCGACCAGGAAGCGCGAGCGTCTCAGAACGCGTTGCCGAAGCCCCGATGACGATTTCCTGGGATGACCTGCTGCCCGAAGGCGAAGAGGAACGGATCATCAAAGCGTACGACGATTTCTACGCCGCTCTGGAAGAGCAGTACATGTCGGCGCAACCGCGGATGCTGAGTGATTTGGGCGGGATGGATGGTATGGGCGGGATTGCCGAAGGTTCCGCACTCGATACGATGCCGCAGCTGGGAACATTCAACACAGTCGATTCCCTGGATGAGCAACGCATTGAACTTCCTGGATTTATCGTTCCGCTCGACGTTGTGGATGGTGCGCTGGCATCATTCCTGGTCGTGCCTTACTTTGGCGCTTGCATCCACACACCGCCGCCCCCGCCAAACCAGGTTGTATACGGAATAGCGGACCCAGCGATCGCGATTGAGGATACCTTCTACCCCTATTGGTTTGAGGGTGTTATGCGCACGGGCCGACAAGACACAGATTTAGGGAACGCCGCGTATACATTGAATGTTGTCGACGTGCGCCCTTACGAATAACTCTCTTGCCAGCATTCTGCTTCAACCTCGGATGGAACCCCCATGCGCCGCTCTTTTTTGCCACTCGTCGCTATCCTGTTCGGTCTCTTTGAAAGTGCCGTAGCATTCCACCCTACAGATGGGGAGGAGGCCAAGCAGCCGCCTTGGCAAGCCGCGTCTGGCTGGCCCGACCGGATCGTCATCACACTCTCTGACAATCCGCAAACGAGCTTTGCCGTGACCTGGCGGACGGACGTCAGTGTCGGGGCCACCCATGCCGAGATCGTCAAAGCGACCGATGACGCGCGCTTCGATCTTGGAGCAAAGAAAGTTCCTGCGCGTACGGAGCGTCTCGACCTGACCGAGCGCGACGGGTTCGACGAAAAAATGGCGCTGCGGGTCAATGCTGGCCTGCCGCCTGCGCATTTCCATTCGGTCGTGTTCACGGGTCTCGAGCCCGATACGATCTACGCCTATCGGGTTCAGGGAAGTGATGGTCTGTGGTCTGAATGGTTGCAAACGCGTACCGCCGCAGCCGAGGGTCCGGTGACGTTTCTTTATCTTGGCGATGCGCAAAACGCGGTGCGATCGCATTGGTCACGTGTGATCCGCGCGGGCTTTCAGGAAGCTCCGAAAGCGGACTTTGTTCTCCATGCTGGCGACCTCATCAACCGTGCTTCGCGCGACTTGGAATGGGCGGAGTGGTTTGAGGCGACCGGTTTTATTCACGGGATGATCCCAGCTATCCCCTTGGCGGGGAACCACGAATACGAGTATTTGCGTGTGCCGGAGACCGCCCAGGATGGCCTTCTCTCGATCATGTGGCGGCCGCAATTCACCCTGCCGGAGGAGCCAACGCTCCACGCTGATCTGCAAGAGGTTGCGTATGATGTGCGGTACTCGGATGATATCCACCTCTTCGTTTTGTCCACCCAGAGCCTGCGCATTGCAGAGCAGGCCGAGTGGCTTGATCGCGAGCTTGAGGCGAGTGATGCGAAGTGGAAGATCGTCACGATGCACCATCCAATTTTCTCGTCGGGTGCCGATCGGGATAGCCCGGAGCGGCGCACCGCTTTGCTGCCGGTGCTCAACAAGCACAAGGTCGACCTGGTGCTCCAGGGTCACGACCACACCTATGCACGCGGGGTGATTGGGCAGACCCCAGAACGTATCGCATTCGGCGCGCGGGGCGGGAAAGTTGATACGATGTTCGTCAACTCCGTAAGCGGACCAAAGCAATATCGTTTTCGCGAGAACGATTGGGATGGATACGCGGACGACGATGTTGTCCTCGTGCGGAAAGCTGAAAACACCCAGTTTTTCCAGGTGATCACGATCGATGATGATAAGCTCATCTATGAAGCGCGCACGGCCACCGGCGAACTTTACGACGATTTCGTCATGACAAAAAACCGCCGTGGACAGAAGAAGATCACGCGGGGTTCGATGAGCACGATGGATGAACGCTTGTTTGCGACAACGGGCGAGTACGCCAACCCGTAAGCCCAGATCGGGACGTGATCAGCCTGGGGACAGTCCGTCGTTCAAGCTTGATCGATAAGCGGCAATTCCGGGTACGAGGCCGAGCAGGAAACTGCTTGCCAGCACCGCAAGGAACACAAGCCCGTCGAAGGAATTTGGTCCGGTTACGGAGAGAACAAGTCCATAGTTTTCCTGCAACGTCGGTCCAAAGACGAGCAGTCCAAAATAGGCGGTACACCACCCGATGATGAACCCGCCGACACTGGTCAAAACTGTTTCGGCGGTAAGAATGAACATGAGATCGCTCGGTCGTGCGCCCAGGGCCCGCAGAATGGCAAGCTCGCGGCGCCGGCCGGCGAGGCTCGCGAGCAGAGTGGTCGACAAGCCCACCATCCCGATGGCAAAAACCAGCGCTGTGAAGAGGCGAAGGATGGTCTCAACAGGCCTAATAACAGACCAAAGTTGCGACAACGCTGCGCCGGGTATCGCCGCCGTCAGCGGTTCCCCTTGGTAGGTGTTCAGTACACGCTGAAATTGGAGGGCTACGGGGCGGTTTTCCATACCGACGAGGAACGACGTGATGGCTTGCGGGGTGGCCCCTTCGTCCGTGTCCCCACCGTGGATCGCGTCCAGCCCGCTTAGTGTAACGTGTACGGTGCGGTCGACAGGCGTACCGGTTGGAGCAAGGATGCCGACCACCCGAAACGGCGCGTCATCGTGGTCGGCGAAGCCTGCCGAGACAATGCCGTGGGACAGGATGATTTCTGTACCGACATTATAGTTGAGGGCGCGCGCAACCTCAGCCCCGAGCACGGCGTCGCTTGGCGTGCTCATCCATTGCCCATTGGCGATTTTGAGAGGAACATCAGACCCGTAACGGTAGTGGGCAAGGTACGTGTCATCCGTACCGAGTACACGATAACCGCGATGGCTATCCCCCAACGAGAGCGGAATCGCCCAGGCAACGTCCGGATGCTGAGCAACACGTTCAAACGTTTCCCAAGAGACGGACTGTAGCGGATCGCCTAAGCGGAAAACGCTGTAAAGCAGCAGATTGAGTGAGCCAGTCCGTGTGCCGACGACCAAATCTGCGCCGGATATGGTGTTGTCAAACCCCGCGCGAACGCCCGAGCGAATTTTCTCCGTAGACGCAAGAAGGGCGACGGCGGTAGCGACGGCAAGCATGGATAAGACAATGGTCAGTCTGCGGTCCATCAAGCTCTTCAGAGCAAATGAAAGTATCATCGGCACACCAATCACTCCCATCGCGCAATTGAACTGATTTCGATGGATCGATCGAAAAACTTTGCCACGTCAGGATCGTGACTAACCATCAAAAGGCTTGAGCCCCGGCGTTTCGTTTTGTCGACGAAGGCCCCCAAAAGCGTGTCGCGGTTCGAGGTGTCCAAGGCTGCCGTCGGCTCGTCTGCGACCAGAAGAGGCGGCTCACCGAAAAGAGCACGTGCCGCGGCGACCCGTTGTTGCTGGCCAACGCTGAGTGATGACGCGCGGCGCTCGGTGTCTTCAACGTTAAATTCAGTCAAAAGACTTTCAGCATACCTCTGGCGGTCTTTCTTCGTCCTGCCGGCGCACTTTGATCGGCGTGCGGAGAATTCGCCAGCGAGCAGAACATTCTCGCGCGCAGAGAGGAAGGGAATGAGGTTAAAGCTCTGGAAAACATAGCCAATATTGTCTGCGCGCAAGCGGTCTCGGCGTTTTCCCGATGCGCGGCTCATGGCTTCTCCGGCGATGAAAATCTCGCCGCTGGATGCTTGCAAGATGCCGCACAGTAAGCCGAGTAGGGTCGATTTACCGGAGCCGCTCGAACCCGTGAGCAGAACCGCCTCGCCCGCTTCGATCGTCAGAGACTTCAGGCGGAAAACGGCGGCGCTCCCCGGGTAAGAAAAGGAAACGTCCGACATCTTACAAATCGGATCAGATGGCTGATCTGAGCTCACGTCGCCAAACGGACCTTCCGAGGTTCCTTCTGAGAGCCGTGGCTTAGAAGCTTGTGCGCTCGGTTTCTAGGACGAAAACGAAAGTCTCATGGTCGTAACGGGAGGTACCCTCAATGGTCGCGATGCCATGGGATAGGCGATGGCACCGCGGGGTTCTCGACCGGTGCGCCGAGATAGCGTTTGGCGCGATGGCGAGGGCTTTCGCCCTCTGTATTGCCGGGTAAGGCGTTTGAAGCGCCCGAAGTTACTGCCTCGGGTTTTTGCAGCCGGTTTTGGACAGGTTCTCTTCGAGGAAGTTGACCAAGGCGGGCCACGCTTTGATACGAGCCTCTGCTGAGGCTGTCGCTGCCGGTGCGAATGGGTCGCCCGATAGTCCGTGTCCGGCTTTCTCAAAGGTGAGGGCGAGAGTGGGGAGGCCTTTGCGGCGCTCGGCAATGACTTTGACCATGCCGCCCGAGTCCCAGGTTTGGTCAGCGTCGCCGCCGAGCAGATAGACCGGCTCGTCGATGGCGCGCACGTTGATCGAGGCGGGGCCGACGCGATCGGGGTTTGCGGCACGTCCAGCGTCGTGGGGCACCCTTAGCGGTGTTGGGTTTGCGGTGCTCAGCGAGGCAATGGCTGCGCCCATTCCTTCGTAAGGGACGAAGGGGAGTGGTTCACCGCGCCAGGAAAAGCTTGGTGCGCCTTCTGGCGGCATGCCGCGGCCCCAACCTTCCCAAACGACATCAGAGGGCACGATCGCCGCGACTGCGCAGAAGCCGCCTCCGGCGCTGGTGTCGGGGATTAAGCTACCGGCCAAAAGGACGAGCTCGCCGCCCTTCGAAACGCCGTGAAGGGCGATTCGGTCGGGATCAATGTCGTCGCGTTTCCTCAAAGCAGCCACGGCGGCTTCGACGTAGTCGACGGGCAGGTTGATGAAATTCCCCGGCAAGCTGGGGAACTGCGCCTCGCCGCCGAAATAGGCGGGGGAGTGATAAGGGAGCGCAAGAACGGCATAGCCCAGGGCGGCGAAGCGGGGAGCGGCGAAGCGGACAGCGGCATCGCCGCCGCCTGAACCACCCAGCGCGACGATGACGGGAAGGCGTTTCCCTGCGCTTCCTTCGGGCCGGGTGATGAAGGCTCCTTCGAATTCGGGATCGAAGGGCATTTCGACGGTGGAGCGATGGCCCAAAGGAAGCACCATTTCGGCGTTAAGGTCGACTTCGCCGTCGCCATCGAGATCGGCTGAAACGCGAACGTCGCTGGGGGTGGCGCCATCCCACGGCGTCTGATCCGTCCGCTTTTGGCTGGTGAAGACGGTGTAGGGGTTGGCCTCGCCCTGGCCTTCGGGAGCCTGGACGCTGGTGTCGATGCGGCCGCGGGCATTCGCCGTGTAGGCCGTCACTGACCGCAGGGTTTCGCTGGCGACCCAGTCGTAAGGCCGCTCGACGATGAGATCGACCTGCGCGCCCGGCTCGATGCCGCTAACGATGATCTTTGCGGGTTGATCGCTGCGCTCAGGAGCTTCGGCGATGAGCGTCGGCGTTGTTGTGCAGGCTGCTGTCGTGAGGACGAGCCCGGCCGTTTGGAGAAGATGACTGAAGCGCATGAGTTTGAAGCCCTTTTGACGAGACCATCTGTTTATCGGCCTTACGCGCTCGTTGCTTTTGCGTCGGTGAACGGACATTCCCGTCGGTCAATCGACACAGTCGGCGAGGCTTAAAGAGCGGCCTCGCGGAACGCTTTCGCGCCAGCCCGGCTTGCGGTGACGCTGTCGCCATCCGGAAGGTGAAGGGTCAGGCGTCCATTCCCTGCGGGCTCTGCGTGGAGGACGGCGGCGAGGGATACCAAATGACTGCGGTGGACCCGCAAAAAGCCTTCGGGGAGAGCCGCTTCGAGATCGGTCAGGGTGCTCGATGTCTCGATGCGCCCGGTGCGCGTGAACACCTCGCTGCGATCGCCTGCGCCGGATATCCGGACAATATCCTTGGCATCAACGGGCACGATTTCCCTGTCGCGGCGGAGGAGCAGCCTGTCCGTCCGGGGTTTCGCAGTCTGGTCTTTCGAAGCGGCCTTCCGCTCGGCGGCGGTCAACGCTGCCCGAAGGTCCTGCGTCTGGCGCCAGAACAAAACGGCGTAAGACGAGGCGGCCACCACGGTGTAGAGCGTGACGCCCTGGAAGATTTGCCAGGAGAAAGCGACGCTGGAAAACGCCCGCGGCTCAAGCCCATTGGTCATCCATCCGGCCTCAAGCCCATAGACGACCAAGATGCCGAGATACCAAGCGACACTGAACCCAAGCGACAGCACGCCGTGGATAAGCACTTGAACGCGGGCGGTTTTCTTGACGACAAACCCGAGGATGAGCCGGAAGCATAGCCAGCCAAGCAGCGCTGCTGGGACCACGTTGACCAGAGCTTTTCCAAGAGCGGCGGCAGGGTTCGCTGCTCCGGTGATCCAGAAAACTGTCGTGTAACTGAAGAGCAAAACGATGACGGAAAGCCCCGCCACGACCTTTTCAGGCGCGGAGGTCCAGAGCGCTTTCAACGGCTGAGGGGGCGTGGTCGGCGTTTGAAGGGGAGGCGAGCTGTCCATCCGCGGAGCCTATCAAATCACGGAACCGCAGGCGATGGCTGGTTGAGGCGCCGCCAGCCATGCTCTGCTGATGCCTCGGTTCCGCTCCGCTCCATCGGTCCTCGCCGCTAGAAAAAGACGCCGCCGCTTTGATGACCGTGCGCCAACCGAGGGAACGCGTTTGTGATCGCGAGCCGTCGGCTCCGACACTTTGCGGCATTGCATTCATGCTGTGGCATGGACACTGTTTTGCGGCGTTTGTGATTTCAACCCAGAGGTTTGGTGCTATCGCTCCCGCAACGCTTCGGCCACCGCAGGGCTTTGACCTCCCTCGCGCGCCGTCTGATCAGGTAAGATTTTATGTTTGTCCGCTCATTGGTTTTTGGCCTCTCCGTTTCCGCCGCAGTTTTCGCATCTGCCGTCGCGCAACCCCGGCCCGCTCCTTCCGTGATTGTTGAAGTCGTCGAGAAGCGCCCTTTTTCGCAACGGATCGAGGCACTCGGCACGCTTCAGCCAAACGAGATGGCGGAGCTGACGCTGAATGCCGCCGATCGGGTGACTGCGGTTTATTTCGAAGACGGCCAACGGGTTGAACAAGGCAAAACGCTCATCGCCCTCGTTCAGCGGGAGCAGCTGGCGCAGGTGGAGGCCGCCGAAGCGCGTCTTCGGGAGGCCAGCGCCCGACTTGAACGCCTGTCGGGGCTCGTCGCCTTTGATGCGGGGTCGCTTGCGGATGAAGATGCCGCCCGTCGGGATGTGGAGACGTCGCGCGCAGAATTGCGGCAAGTGCAATCGCAGCTTCGTGATCGGGTTCTCGTGGCACCGTTTGATGGGCTCCTTGGGTTCCGCGAGGTCAGCGTTGGCTCCTATATCCAGCCCGGCGACGTGGTGACGACGATTATTGACGATAGCGTTTTGCGTCTCGACTTTGCGGTGCCCGCGACGCGCCTGACATCGGTGCGGAGCGGTACACAGATCGTTGCCGAGACCGATAGCTTGCCCGGCGAGACGTTCACCGGAGCCATTACCAGCATCAACAATACCATTGACCCGGCGACTCGCTCCGTCCGGGTGCGTGCCTCGCTGCCGAACGATGATCTGAAGCTGAAGGCGGGGATGTTCATGCGCGTCGTTGTCGAGGCGAACCAACGGACGGCTCTGGCGATCCCGGAGGAAGCCATTCAGCCTGTTGGGCCGCGGAGCTATGTCTTCGCCGTTGACGGTGAAAATGTCGCCCGGCGGCGTGAGGTGACAATCGGTGCACGTTACAATGGTTTGGTGGAGATCCTCACAGGTCTTTCCGAGGGTGATCGCGTGATTAGCGAGGGGATTATCCGTGTGCGGGATGGTCAGCCGGTGTCGGTGATCGACAGTATTCTCCGCGCACCCCTGACAGAAGGGGCAGCAACGCCAGAGGCTCCGAACAGCGCGGCAGAAGGCCGGTAGCAGCATGATTGTTTCCGACCTGTCCGTTAAGCGGCCGGTCCTGGCCTCGGTTTTCTCGCTGCTGTTGATCGTGTTCGGCATGGTGTCCTTCGACCGCCTTCCGCTGCGGGAATATCCTGATATCGACGCTCCGATCGTCACGGTCGATGTGCGCTATCCCGGAGCCTCCGCATCGGTGGTGGAAACGCGCATTACACAGATCATCGAGGATCGCATCGCGGGGGTGGAGGGGATCCGGTTTATCGACTCGAGCGCCACCGACGGACGCTCGCAAACCTCGATCGAGTTCGACATCAACCGGGACATCGACTCCGCCGCAAACGATGTGCGCGACCGGGTTTCCTCTGTACTCGATCAATTGCCGCCCGAGGCCGATCCCCCTGAAATTGAGAAAGCCGACTCCAACGACGACGTGATCATGTGGCTGAACCTCGCGTCGGAGACGATGACGACGCCGGAGCTTTCGGACTATGCCAACCGCTATCTCGTCGACCGATTTTCGGCAGTCGACGGCGTCGCCCGCGTGGTTGTCGGCGGCGCGCGAGACTACGCGATGCGGATCTGGATTGATCGGCAAGCCCTTGCCGCGCGCGACCTCACTGTTTCCGATGTGGAGGATGCGCTCCGTAGGGAGAACATCGAAGCGCCCGCGGGGTCGATTGAATCGTCGCGTCGTATCTACACGGTTCGTATCGACCGGCCGTTCATGACGACTGCGGACTTTGATGATCTCGTTCTGGCCGAGGGTGAGGATGGGTATCTCGTCCGGCTCGAGGACGTCGCTCGGGTTCAGCTTGGCACTGTTGAAGACCGCAACCTCTTCCGCGGCAACGGCATCCCGATGGTCGGCCTTGGCATCGTCAAGCAATCGACGGCCAACACCGTGGATGTGGCGCGCGAGGCGCGCGAGCTCGGCGTGCGCCTCAACGAGTCGCTACCTGAGGGTGTACGGATTTATCAGAGTTTCGACAGCTCTGTTTTCATTGAGGCGTCGATCCGGGAAGTCTACACGACCCTCGTTATCGCGGTGATCCTGGTGACGCTGGTGATCTTCCTGTTCCTGGGCGATGTGCGCTCGACGTTGATCCCTGCCATTACCGTTCCGATCTCGATTACGGCCACGTTCACAGTGCTTTATGCCCTTGGGCTGTCCGTCAATCTGTTGACCTTGCTCGCGTTGGTGCTTGCGATTGGGCTCGTCGTCGACGATGCGATCGTTGTGTTGGAGAATATCCGTCGACGGATGGACGATTACGGCGAGACTGGGCTCGTCGCAGCATTCCGCGGTGCCCGTCAGGTTGGTTTCGCGGTGGTGGCGACGACCCTCGTCCTGATCGCCGTGTTTGTGCCGATCACTTTCCTTGAAGGCGATGTGGGTCGTCTGTTCACGGAGTTTGCGGTGACCATGGCGGCAGCGGTGGCGTTCTCGAGCATCGTTGCGCTCACCCTCTCGCCGATGCTCGCGTCCAAGTTGTTGAGGATCGACAAAGGCAGCGGCGTGCTGATGGTTATTCCCCGCTTTGTCGACTGGACGTTTGCGCGCCTTCGCCGCGGCTATGGTTGGCTGCTCGACAAGACGATCCGGCAGCCCGTGATCCTGTTGGTTGCGCTCGTCGCCAGTGTTGCCGGGACTTGGGGGCTCTTTGGCGCTGTTGAAGAAGAGTACGTGCCTCAGGAAGATCGCGGCGCATTCTTCGTCTTTGTTCAGGGCCCGGAAGGTGCGTCCTATGCCTTTATGGAACGCTATGTCGATGAGATTGAGCGGCGCCTTCTTCCTTATACGGAGTCTGGCGAAATCAACCGCTTGTTGATCCGTGCGCCGGGTTTCGGCAGCTCCGCGTTCAATCAGGCATTCGTCATTTCTGTGCTTGCCGACTGGAGCGAGCGGCGGCCTGCGACGGAAATCATGGCGGAGATCAACAAGAGCCTTTCGGACTTGCCCGGCGTGCGTGCCTTCGCACGGATGCGTCAGGGTCTTGGCGGCGGCACGGGCAACCCGGTGCAATTCGTCATCGGCGGGCCGGATTATGAACAGCTCACCGAGTGGCGTGATACCTTTGTCTCCGCCCTTGAAGAGCGTGATTTGGGGCTTGTTGAGATCGACTGGGACTATAAGGAAACGCAGCCGCAGTTCCGTGTAGAGATCAATTATGACAACGCAGCCGACCTCGGCGTTACTGTCGATGAGATTGGGAGCACACTCCAGTCGATGCTGGGCTCGCGGCGGGTCACGACGTTCCTCGACCGAGGCGAAGAATATGACGTGATCATCGAAGGTCTGCGTAATGAACAATCTTCGCCCAACGACATCGACAACATTTACGTGCGATCCGATCGAACCGGTGCGCTCATTCCGCTTTCCAGCGTGGTCACGATCAGCGAGATCGCCGACAGCGCAAGCCTCAATCGTTATAATCGCGTTCGCGCGATCACGATCCAAGGAGGGCTCGCTCCCGGCGCGCGACTAGGCACGGTGCTAGCGGATATGCAGGCTCTCGCGAGCGAAGTTCTCCCCGATGAAGCGACCGTCGATTTCAAGGGCGCGTCGCTCGACTACCAAACGTCAGGAAGCTCGATCGCTTTTGTGTTTTTGATCGGTGTATTGATCGTTTTCCTCGTTCTTGCTGCGCAGTTTGAAAGCTGGGTCCATCCGTTCATCATTATGCTGTGCGTTCCGGCGACACTTGGCGGCGGATTGCTTGGACTGTGGGTGACGGGCGAGACCCTCAACATCTACACCCAAATCGGTCTGATTATGCTCGTGGGATTAGCTGCCAAGAACGGCATTCTGATCGTGGAATTCGCCAATCAGCTCCGCGACGAAGGTCAAGACTTCGACGCCGCTCTGCGCGAAGCCTCTCTCGCGCGCTTACGTCCGATTTTGATGACGGGGTTGACCACAGCCGCGGGGACGCTTCCGCTTCTTCTGTCTTCCGGTGCCGGGGCCGAGACCCGTCAGGCCATTGGGATTGTTATTGGTTTCGGCGTTGTCGCGGCAGTCATCGTGACGCTGATCTTGATCCCGATCGCCTATAACCTCTTTGCACGGCGTACCTCTGCACCTGGCGACGTAGCCAGAAGGCTGGAAGCGCAGATGCAGCCAAGCCCGGCGGAGTGATGCACACTGATGACTTGGCCGATAGGCAGTCTTCAATCGTGTACTGAGGGGCTTGCGTTTCTCCAAAGATGTACACTGCGGTGAACGCGATCATGCATTCATCGAACCATCCGTATGCACTATAAAGTCTTTGCGGTTGTTGCCGGACACCCTTCGCTCGATGCTGAGACTGCCGTTTGCTAGGCGCTCGGTGCGGTCATTCGGAGGACGGTCGGGGTCGTCCGATCAAATCGTCTTCTTCGAAGTTGCTAAGCAACCGCCAGTCGGTTCGGGAAACATAGGCCAACCTGCAACGCAGAGCGCCGCCGCCGTAGGAGACGCCGGCAGGCCCGACCCCCAAACTCTTGGGAAATGCAAAAGCCTGGGCACCGAGGGATGATCTCGATGCAGAACATTTGGGTTGGGAAGATGAAAAAACACTTTTACGCCGCAGGCGCGGCAATCGCTCACGTGATGATCATTGAGTCAGTCGCAATGGCAGCACCGATCGCGTTTATCAATGAATTTCATTATGATAACGCGATGGGAGACGTGAATGAGTTTGTGGAAATTGCAGGCTCGGCCGGGCTCGATCTGACCGGGTGGACGGTGACGTTCTATAACGGATCGAACGGTACGGAGTATCGAACCGAACAGCTGTCGGGTGTTCTTTCGGACCAGTCTGACGGGTACGGATTTTCTGTTGTCGCGTTACCAGTGAACGGCATCCAAAACGGGCAACCCGACGGGTTAGTTCTCGCAGATGCCAACGGTGTTGTGGTCGACAGCCTGGCCTACGAAGGGTCGTTCACCGCGGTCGGAGGCGTGGCCGATGGCGTTGTGTTGCTCGACATTGGCGTCGCGGAAGATTCGTCGACGCCAATCGATTCGTCGCTCGGACTAACGGGTACGGGCGGCAGTACATCCGATTTTGTCTGGGCGCTGTTTGACGAGCCCTCCAATGGCATGGGCGCGACGCCCGGCGCGGCGAATGTCGGGCAAACGTTCTCCACGCTTACCGGCGCAGAAGTCCCGCTCCCTCCGGCAATGGGTCTCTTTGCTTTAGCAGGAGTGGGTCTGATAAAACGTACACGGAACGGCGAGTAGGTATATAGTTCCGCGTTTCGACACATCAGATGTGTACTGAACGTCACAAAAGCTATTAATGCTGAAGCCATTTGCAGCGGAGGGATGGATTTTATCGACGACCTCCTTCGGCTGCTCTTCTCGATGTAAGAGCAATCCCACTGAACACGATATCGAAATATTGGAGGAACCGGCGGTCTGCACTTCGGTGTCGAGACATGGTCGCACTTTAGACGGGTGATCAGACGGTAGCGGCTCTCGAACTTGTTGCCTATAACGGAGAAAGTGCATTTCGAGCGGCGCTTCGACGATAAATAATTACGCGTTCGCTCCCAGAATACATCGCTGTTCCCTCTTCGCCTGACGTCGACCCCCTAATCTCGGCGGGTAACACGAGACTCTAATTCGCGATAATATCACAACCAGGCAATCCGCACCGGGTTGAGAGTTTCGAAGGGCATTCCTCATGATCAGCAACCTCCGTTCGCTGTGTACAGCGACAGTTTTGACCGTACTCGCCGCAGGGTCAGCGAGCGCATCTCAATTGATCGTTCCCGTTGATGTGACGGCCTCGTCCGAGTTTGTCAGTGGCTTCTTCATGACAACGTTTGAGGACGGATCATTGATCGACCAGAGCAGCCTCTCTTCGGGTTACTCCGTCGGCGACAGCTTTGATGCGTTTGTCAATTCCGGGGTGACCCACAACGGGGCTGGCTGGGTATCGACTGTAGCGGATACGTCACCGACCGTTCTTTTCGATTTTGGTACGGATGTTTCGCTCACAAGAATTGGCTTTTTTGAAGGACAGCTTGGCACAACGAATGCGTTCGACATTTCCGGCGCAACGGACGCAAATCCGCAAGTCTTCAATAGCTTGGCGACGGGCCCGTCGTATTTGAGCCCGTCAACCGGCCCGGTTACGGCTGATGTTGTCACGCTCTCTCAACCGGCGTTGGTGCGCTACGTTCTGCTTTCGATGAGCAACTGTCCCACGGGTCTTTGTGCTCTTGGGGAGGTGGTGTTTGGTGACGACACGCCGGTGAGTTCTGCGGTTCCCGTGCCTCCGGCAGCACTATTGATGGGCGGCGGTTTGCTCGCTGCGCGCCGGTTCAGAAGGGTGCGTGCTTGATCCGCCGTACACGGTACTTATGTTCGATGGCGACCTGCGCGGTATCCCCCAGACCTCGCGGGTCGCCTTTGTGCCCGGTCCGTCCGAAACAGCGCGCAGCATGTAGCACAAAGTGTTCGCTATACTGAAAGAGTTATCAAAAACATCAATGTTTTGAGCAGAATGGTTGGTTTTGCCTGCTCCTTTTGCCGCAAATTTCATTGCAGTGATAGGGGGGTTAAGCGACCGCTTCCTCCGTGTCCTGCGTTTCGAGGCTGAGGGTGACCAAGACTCCTGAACCCCTCGGATTTTGATCGATTTGTAACGCCGCGCCGATTTCCTTCGCGCGACGTTGCATGTTCCGGAGGCCACGGCCGACCGGGGCTTCGTGGTTGATCCCGGATCCGTTGTCGTCGATCTCAATGCTCACGCGACCGTCTGTTGACGGAATAAGACGGATACCGATCGTGTCAGGGTTGCCATGATGGATGGCGTTAGAGACGGCTTCCTGGAGGATCCGGAAGACATGCAGCACATGGTTCGGTGGTAGGCGGACATCTTTCACGATCGGGTCGATCTGCCAGTCAAGCGAGATCCCAGATTGCGTCAGGCTCGTTTCGATCCGTGAGCGGAAGGCACCGAGCGCGGTGGCCAGAGCGTCACCCGCTGTGTCGAGGCTATCGACGATTAGGCGGAGCTCGTGCAGCGCGTCACGAAGGCCACCAGCCAGGCGTTCTTGCGATGACTTTCCGCTATCGGCCTGGGCCGCTAAGATCGTCAGCCTACCACCCAGGCCGTCATGCATATCCCGCATGATCCGCTCACGTTCGGCGATCATTGTTTCCCGGACCAAGGTTTCGCTTTCGCGATCAAGTGCTTGGCGCAGCTCACGCTCGCGCTCTGTTAGGCGTTTTTGAAGAATATCAGCATGGTGACTGATGATCGTCCGTGCACGGGTGGCTTCAGCGGCGACCGAGGCAACGAGGCCGAGCGCAAGAACACCGGCGAAGCGGGGGATGATCGGATGGATGATCGGTGTGTCTGAGAGAAACGGTACGTGCGGTAGGAATGTTCCGTCCAACCCCTCCATTATGATGGCGCATAAACACACGAGCACGGCGCCGCGGGCGATGGGGCCTGGGCCCGGCCGATTGTGGGTTTTAAACGCTATTGCGAAGAAAATAATTGGTGCAATGACGAGCTTCGCTACCGACTCGGTCGGACCTGCGATGACGCCCAGCGCCTCGCCGTCAGGTACGACGAAACCCAGCGCGGCGATGCCGACGATGACGGTGATCCCAGCGAGCAGGAGAGCGCCCTGAAACCGCGTTGCAATGTTGGCCCACACAGCGGCAACGCAGGCGAAGGCTGTGACAAGGGCGAAAAGGAGGCAATAGCCAATGATTTCCCGCCAAGGATTTTCAATGTGGAAAGGAAGGTAGGACGCATACATATTATAGGCCGCCCAGGTTATCATGAGGCCGATGAATGACCCGGCGATCCGGCGTTCTTGCCGAGGCCAATTGATCACGGCATAGATTGCTGAAACGACCAACAGGAGCGCAATTCCCGCGCCAACAAGGTGTACGGAGAGTGCCTGCCCCCACTCGTACGCGCGGATCACGTCTCCGCCGGGGGCGATCGAGAAGCGCGGCAGCTTTTTCCAGTACACGCCGCCTTGGCCGATAATGATCTGGTTCTTGCCTTCCTTCAGGAGCCCACGCGGCAGGACATAAATGGCTGGCTCAAAGCCGCCGCGCGGAGAGAACGACCGATCGGCCGCATACGAATAGAGGAGTTCGTTGTTCAGCTTGACGCCGATAATCTGCCTCTCGGAGCCGAGGAATAATGTGAGCTGGCGGGGGATCTCTTGAAGCTCGAAGTCGAGAACGAAATAACCGCCCTGATGCTTCTCGCTGTCAAAGTACGTGTAGAAACTTCCGTCTTTGCTGAGCCCAACCTTGATCGCTTCCTCGTCTGGGCTTGGTGTCCAACGGTAATCGAGGCGCCCTTCGGGTAAGTAGAGGTCGACCTGAGTGGGTGCGTCCGACAGGTTTGGCTGGGCGAGCCGTTCGCTGAGAGCGAGGGAAACCCAAAACAACGCGATGGGCAGAAGAACATAATACGCCAGTGTACGGAGGGTTCTTGTCGGTACCGCACTGTCTGTCGCAGATGCGGCTTGGCGAAGCCATTGGATCATCGTGCTCGGTCCCTCGGTTCATCGGCGCAGCAGTGCGCCTGGCCGCGCACGACACGCGCTCTCTAGCAGCGCCGGGTGTAAAACGCGTGACTGCTCACGCGGCGTCACAGTCTCGCGGATGCAAAAACCCCCTAATTCACGGGAGTTTGCGGCGCATTCCCCGAGGACTTGGGGGCAGCTTTCCCGCTGAAAAACAGTTAGTGTGTTATTAAATCGCACCCTTGGCCATGTTCCGTAGACGTCGGTTGGTCAAAGCGTTCGGTTTCTTCGGGTCCCTCAGTCCCTGGCGGCCGCAGGGCATTGCTTTGCTCTGCGGCCGCCGCCCCGGGATCGTTTTTGAACGTTGGAGAGAAGGCGTGCGCGTACTAGAACAGCAGGCGTCCGAAGCCATGCGCGAGTTGCCTGTGCCGATCAGAACGTTTGTCGTCGAAGACGATCCTGAAATGCTTGACGTTCTGTCGTCTTGCGTGCGGGAGGCGGAAACGCTCGAGCTTGCCGGAACGGCTGCTGATGTGCCGACTGCGATAAAAAAGCTTCCGCTCCTGTCGTTTGATCTTCTGCTGGTTGATCTGCAACTTGAGGATCGCAGCGGGGTTGAGGTTATTCGTGCTTGCCGTGCACGGACGAAGGCGAAAATCCTCGTCATTTCGGTCTTAGGCGACGAGCGGAATGTTGTCCGCGCGATCGAGGCGGGTGCGGATGGGTACATTCTCAAAGATGACGCGTTTACGGATTTGACGGCTTCGATCGAGCGAGCATTTGAGGGCGACGCACCGCTGAGCCCAGCTGTTGCGCGCCATCTTCTCCGTATGCTGCAAAGTGATGGGATCACGTCGAAGACGCCGGAGGCGCAAAACGTGGGCCTCTCTAACCGAGAGCTCCAGGTGCTTGAGGCTTTTGCCCAGGGCTATAGCTATAAGGATGTGGCGCGGCAGTACGACCTCTCGTACCACACGGTCACCGACTACGTAAAATCGCTTTACAAGAAGCTGCAGGTCACGTCGCGGAGCCAAGCGGTGGCGCGGGCTGCGCAAGCTGGGTTGATCGATCTTTCGAAGGCAGGCTCTGACTCTAAGTGATTTCTTGTGCTCCAGGGCGTCGCTTGAGGGGGGTACGAAGGGTCTTCCTTTTCGGAACCCGCGAGCGGCCGGAAAGTCAGTCTACGGAGATGCGTGGATGGGGCTCAGCGTCAACGTCGAGCAGCCACTTCAGAATATTAGTCTCCAGCAGAAGCGCTTCGGATGGGTCGAGGGACCAGATGCCGTGGCCCATGCCTTCGACTTCCCAGTATTGAAATTGATTTTCTTCCGTCGACGTTACACCTTTGACAAGCTTTCTCGCTGATTCAACCGGAGCGCCATCGTCATCTTCTTGGCCGTGGATCATCAGGACGGGGCGACGCTCTTGGATGAAGAGCGGAAGGAGCCTGGTGCGCAGGCGGCTTTCCCAGGCCATGTAGGTGTTGTCTTCACCCGACCAGGACTTTGTCCAGGTAGGGTTCTGAAAAATCTCGTCAAACTGCGAACGGAGATCCGAGAGGCAACCCGCTCTGTCGTCGGTTGATCCCTCGGGGCAAATCCAAAAGTCCTCGAAGTGGGTCTGCATCGAGAAGCCGCCGCCGACCCCGCCAAACGCAAGACGGGTTGCATCTGGTGTGTATGCGAACAATTGCGCTGCAATATCTCCGCCGTCGGACCATCCGAAGATCAAAAGCCTTCCGTCCCACCAGGAGAGGGTCGACCGGATGTCCTGCAGAACCCGCATGTGGTCGATGACCCGTTTGTCCATGGCGTAGTGCTGTTTATATTCGTCACTACACGAAGCACCGCGTTCTTGATCGTCGGGCACGCCTGATTTGGAGACCACCAACCGCGCGTAAGACAGCTCTGGATTGTTGGCGGGCGCCATGAGTTGGGAAAACCCGGACCGCAGAGCGCCAACGCACCCCGAGCCGTCGATGACGATCAGGATTGGCAGGGCGGCTGCATCGGCCCGTCGCTCGATATGGTAGGTGAGGAGGCGCCCATCTGTCGTAGCGGCGACATGCTGCGAGCGCTCGACGGAGAAGTTGCTCGCTTCTGCGGTGCTCAACAACGTCATTGCAAAACCTACGGCGACCGCGAGGCTTGCAGCTTTCCTACTTCTGAGACCCATCGACGACACCTCGCTCCCCGCGCGATACTAGCGCTCAATCTCCGCGGCGCGCCCCACGCGAATTGGGGGGGATCGGCTTTGGGTGTGGTCGTCGACATTGGTGGGGAGGTCGCTTCACAGCCGCGGCGGACCGTCAGCCCGACGGCTACGAACGGCTCCGTTTACTGATCAGCAGCGGCTGACTCCACGAACTCCGATGCGGAGAGCTTACCGAGCACGTCATCTAGGTTCTGTCCTTCCACGAAGCGCAGGCGGTAAACGCCGAGGGCGCTCGGTCCCTCGATAATCTGCAGCGACGATGCTCGCAGAAGTGTTCGGATTTCTTCTTCGGTTGCGCTGGGAACGAATGTCACTTGAAGCGTGTCCGACGCGCGCTCTTCGCTCGCGGGAAGATAGGCCGGGTTGGTGTCGGGCCCGGGTCCCGTTTGCGCGACCACCAAACCGAGCGCCAAAGCCGCGGTCAGGCAGGCCGCCATCTGCCATGCCGATGCCACGGGGCGCTGCCACCAGAGGGGGCGGTTATCCGCCTTTTCCGCGGCCATGGACCGTTTGAGGCGCGCCCACGCCACCTCATCAACACCCTCCGCCTCGGGCGCAGCGGCTGCGATCGCCTCAAAAAACGCTACATCTTGTGCGTTTGGCCCGCTATCGCTGGTCAGGTCGGGGGAAAGGTGATCGATCGTGCGTTTGCTCATCGGGGATCTCGTTGGAGTTCGTAGGGCTTTGTCGCGCGAGCTGCGGCTACGGTTCAAATGCCTGTTTGCAGGTTGCGGCATAGGGTTGGCGGCCAGCGTCTCGCCAGCGGATGCAGACCCCGCCGTGGACTGGTCTGGCAAGGCGCGCCTACGGAGCGAGCATGTCGATGATGATCGGTTTACGGACGACAGCTTTCTCGTCAGCATCGCTGCGCAAATCGGGGCCGTATGGGAGCCCACATCATCGCTGAGCTTTGCGGCCACCGGAGAGGCTGTCGGCGAGATTGCCGGGCGGTTCGATGATGGGGAAGGGGCGCCGCGGAACAGGGGTGTCATCCCTGATCCTTCTCTCCTCAATCTCAATGAATTGTTTGCGGAATATCGTGGGCTTGACGGCGTCCGTGTTCGGATTGGTCGTCAGACGCTGTCCTTTGACGATGAGCGGTTCGTTGGTGCTGTCGCATTTCGTCAGAATGCCCAGAGTTTCGATGCGATCCGGACCACACTGTCCGGCGCGGGCGGCCTCAGCGTTGACGTTGCGCAGGTGGTGGGTGTCGCCCGCCCGCTCGGCGCTCGGGGATCGCCGCGGCGTTTGGAGAGCGAAAGCCTGCTGATCCGTGCGGCGCTGCCGTTCCGGTATGGATCGGTTGTCGGATACCGCTACGGACTTGATCTGGGTGAGGATCAAAGCCCGACGCCGCTCGCCGGTGGGCGCAGCATCACCTATGGCGCGGCGGTGAAGGGACAGGTTGGAGAGCGCCCGGCCTCGCTGAGCTACCACGGCGAATTGGCGCAACAAGAGAACCGAACCACCGGCGAGACCGTTGCGTTCGGGCGCGCCAAGCTCGGACTTGCTTTTGAACGCGTTGCTTTTGATATGTCTTACGATCGCTTTGCGGCGGGCACGGAGGCTTTTCAAACCCCGCTTGGCACCAACCGGGCGTTTCAAGGGCATGCTGATGTGTTTCTGGTGACCCCGGCCACAGGACTGGCGGATACAGCGCTGGGAATACGGTATCAGGTCGGCGACTTTGGGCCGATTAGACGGGTTGGATTGTCGGTGCGGGGCCATCGTTTCGATCCGACCACCGCAGGGCCGCGGTATGGCCATGAGCTGGACGTTATCGCGACGGCGCAGTGGCGGCGTTTCACGCTCTCGACCGAGCGGGCCGCTTATGTTGCCGAGGGTTTTGGCGACGACGTTACGCGTTGGTGGTTGACTGTAGCCACTTCATTTTGAACCGTTTGTGTCCGGCGAGCGACGAACGCCTATGAGAACTGTGACGCGCATACTTCACCGGACCTGGACGGGGCTTCTGCTGCTTCTGACGAGCTTCGTGCTTTTTGGCTGCCAGAGTGCTGTTTTAAAGCCGCCAAGCGGCGCCGCGATCCGCGCTGATCGCGATGATGTGGTTGATCCGGCGCAGATTGTCGTCTTAGCGGATAACCGAATTGCGTCGGAGAACTTGCGCATCAAAGCGCAGGCGCTGGGCTATGAGCATCAGCGGACGGATGATTTGGCCGCGCTGGGCCTGTTTCAATCCGTGTTCATCATTCCTGCGGGGCGGACGGGAGCAGCGGCCATTGCGGAACTGGAAGGGCTTCAGGGCGGTGTTACAGCGGGGGTCAACCATGCGTATCGGCCGCAGCGTGCGGAGGCCGGGCGCCGTTATGCACGCGCTCTTATGGCGTGGTCTGATGAACGATGTCCGCTCACCAATGCGCTTGGCGTAATCGACGGGCACTTTGGCGAAATGGCTCCATCGATAGAGCTTGGCTATTTTAGCGGGCAAAAGACCGATCGTGTTGGGCATGGCGCCGACATTGTTGCGCTTATCGCTAGTGTTGCTGAGATTGGTCCGTCTACGCTTTTTCTCGCAGATGTCTTTTTGCGAGCGAACGGTGAGGACGTGGCCAGCGTGGATGGAATTCTCCGCGCGGTCGCGTGGATGGTGGAAAACGACGTCCGTGTCGTCAACATCAGCCTCGCTGGTCCTTACAATAAGATCTTGGATCGCGGCTTGCAGCGTGCGCATGACCGCGGTGCACTGATGATTGCGGCTGTTGGGAATGACGGTGCCTCGGCGCCCCCTCGCTATCCCGCAGCCTTCACCGATGTCATCGCGGTGACGGCAATCGACGCCGAAGAGCAGCTTTACGCGCGTGCTGTGCGGGGCCAACATGTTGATATTGCAGCGCCTGGCGTGGATATTTTCATTAGCTCCGAAGGCGGACGTTACCAATCGGGCACGTCTTTTGCCTCGCCGTTTGTCTCTTTGTTCTTTGCTCTACGGAGTGATGATCAGTTGTCTGCTGATCAAGCGCGGGGCGTCCTGTCCTCGCATTCGCGAGACATCGGCGCTGTCGGGTGGGACCGAGAATTTGGCGCCGGTGCTTTGCAGGCAAATTTATCCTGTAACTGATGATTAGGTCAAAAAATCCGGCGAATGAATGAACCATTCTCGGGCCGCTGACGACCTACAATCATGGAACATCAGTATAATGAGGTTGAAGTAGGCCTTGAGCAACTGCTTCCGCGGCTGTCACGATTCGCCTTGACCGTGACCCGAAACAACGCACTCGCCGAAGAGCTGGTCCAGGACACCTGTGTTCGAGCTCTTCATTATGCGGACAAATATCGTCCTGGAACGCATCTTGATCGCTGGTGCTTTATGGTGATGATGAACGTCTGGCGCTCGCGGTTTAAGCGCGCAAAGATTGATGAGGCGGACGATGATGCGCTTGATCACGTTGCGTCGTCTGACCCTAATCCTGAGGCTTCGCTTTACGTTCAGCAGGTGATTGATGCCGTTGATCAGCTGTCGGAGTGCCAAAAGTCCGTTGTTGTTTTGGTTTACGGCCGAGGCTTTGCCTATAAGGAGGCGGCGTCGGAATTGGACATTCCCATCGGCACTGTCATGAGCCGTCTGTATGCTGCAAAAGCCCGTCTCGCTTACCTCGCCGAGTAGATGATATGTCGCTGTTCGAACAGGTGGGGAGATCAGTAATTGTCGTCTAAGGCTATGTTTCGCTAAAGCTGTCCGCTAGGACGAGGAGACCGAGCGTGACGGAGGAAGCGGACATTTCGGACGAAGCATTGCTCGTCCGGATTGCCACCGGTGATGAGGCGGCCATGCGGCTGATCTACGAACGGCACCACGGATCGGTTGTGGCGTTCGCCAAAACGCGGCTTAACGATCAGGCCCTCGTTTTTGATGTTGCCCACGAGGTGATGCTCGACGTGTGGCGGAAACCACAGAATTATTCGGGACGGTCGTCGTTTCGGACTTGGCTCTATATATTGGTCCGTAACAAGACGATCGATGCGGTTCGTCGTTCCTCGAGGATCGAGTACGGCGAAGAGGGTATGGATCTCGTCGATCAGGCGCCCTTGCCGGATGACGTGCTGCAAAAAGCGCAGGATGCGGATCGCATGCGGTCGTGCGTGGACGGCTTATCTGCGCCCCACAAAAGTGCGATCCACCTGACGTTCTTTGAGGGGCTCACGATCAAAGAAGCGGCTGAGGTCGAGGGTGTTCCCGATGGGACAATCAAGACACGGATCTTTCATGCCAAGAAGCTGCTGGCTGCGTGTCTGCAAGGTCAGTAGGATCGTACGAAAAAAGTCAAAAAATCTTCGGTAGCCGGAGAATAAAAGGGGGCCTCGGTCGGTTAACGTATTGGCAATGACGCCACGTAGTCTTTTTTGGGAAACCGACGATGTCTTTGAAAAAACGAGTAACCGCTGTGATCGCTTTTTTGGCCGTGGGGGCGACCGCGGCGCACGCGGCAGAGTTCAAGGTGAAGAGTGGAACCAATCTCCAGGTGCCTGGATTTGATACGTCCCAGGATCAATTTCGCATTGCGACGGATTCATTTGGGTTTGATCAGCGGCTTGCGTTTCTGAATACGGAGGCCGGCGGTGTCGACGATCTGGCGAACATTATCGTCTTGCAGGATTTCGACGACGACAATGATGCGTCTACGGTGTTTAACGCGCGGAGCGCTGCGCGTCTGATCGGCGCGAACACGGACGAAGACCGCGATGGCTTCTTCGTTTACTACAACAGCGCTTTGCAGATTAATCGGCTGGTCTACTCGACCAATCTCGCTGATGGCGACGCATCGTTTCAGATTATCGCTGCAATCCTGAACCCGACGGGAGCAGACGCGATCGCAGCGCTGCCAACGTTTGGAGCCGATAACTTTAGTGAAGTTCCCGTGCCTGCCGCGGCGCTTCTCTTCGGCGGTGTTGCCGCTGGCTTTGGAGCACTTCGCAAGAAGCGCGCGCGGGGGTAACGGCAGCGCGCTCCGGTGTTTCCTCGCTCGCGCTTCCTAGCGGGGAAACACCGTATACCAACGGCTTTCGCGCCCGCGTCCCCAAGAGCCGAGGCCGTTGGTCTAATTCTCTCACCTTCACGAACCGTGTGTGCGGATGTTCAGGACGCGGTTTGGACTAAAACTCGTTGATCAGTGAGAACAGCGAGCACGCTGATCAGTTGAGACGATCGCGGTGGTTCGTTGGCGCCGTCTGTTACCATGCATGAGGATCAACCGAGCGGTTTGCGCCGTATCATCGCAATCAGCTGGTACCGAGTTCACCAAAGCGTCTTGCGCACCAAGCGCGATCCCCTGAGCGCGTCCCTTCATTATTTCAGCTGCGAGCCGACTGAAGGGAGTTGGCCGGTCGCGCACACGCCGCAGAGCGCGCAAAACCTTCTTGCATTCGAATGCAAGCCTTGGGATGATCGGGCAGGGAGTGTTTCACCTATGCCCAATGACCGGCGCCATGTCGTTTTTCTACCGGGTTTTCTATGTGATCAGCGGCTTTTCTCGAGCCAGCGGGAAGCGCTTTTTGCGCAAGGAATCCAGTCGTCTGTTGCTGATCTCACCGGCGCAGCGTCGATCGAGCGTCTTGCTGCGCAAGTTTTGCGTGCAGCCCCAGACCGCTTCGCGCTCGTCGGTCTCAGCATGGGCGGCATCGTGGCTATGGAGATCATGCGCCGGGCGCCGGAGCGCGTTTCTCATCTGGGTCTGCTCAACACAACGCCTCTTGCGGATCGATCTGGCGCGGTTCGTGTCCGGCAGATGCGCCGGGTGATTGAGGGCGGGTTTGAGGATGTTTTGCGTGAAGAGCTCAAGCCCCAATACTTGGCCGAGACGAACCGCACGGCGGAGCGGTTAGAGCTTCTCCTCAGTATGGGGCGTCGTCTCGGTCCTGATGTTTTCCGAACGCAGACCGTCGCGCTGATGGGTCGTGAAGCGTATACGGAGCACATAAAAGCAATCCAATGCCCTACTTTGGTGCTGACTGGTGCATTGGACTCAGTCTGCCCTCCGCATCTGCATCGCGAAATGGCGGCCAAGATACCAAACGCCGCCTTAAAAATTGTCGCCAGGTGCGGACATCTCTCCGTGCTCGAGCAGGCTGATGCCGTTTCTGCGCATCTCATCTCTTTGCTCTTGCAAGAGCACGATGCACTGGACGAGCCACCGAAAATCGTAGGATCTTTACCGTGACAAGTTCCTCAAACAACCGATTTGTCGATAATAAACGCCGGGTTATCGAAGGCTTGCGCAGCGCTGCATCGTGTAGCACCGCCGACACGATCAGCGTACTGTCCGACTTTGTTGCTCCAACAGTGCGCGCGCACTTTTTTGAGCCCATCAACGAGTTGGCCGGCCGAGAAAGTCTTTCCGAAAATTTCTTCGGTGCACTGAAAAAAAGCTTTCCCGACTTGGCGCGTGCGGAGACCATCGTGTTGTCGGGAGAAAGCGATGGCGCAGAAATGGTCGCAACGACCGGCCATTATGTCGGTACGTTCGCGCATGACTGGCTGGGTATTCCGGCGACGCACAAAGTGACCCAGCTACGCTTTGGCGAAACGCATCGTGTTGAGGATGGGCTCATCACAGAAACATGGGTGATCATCGACGTCATCGATGTGCTGCGGCAGGCTGGCGTGGCTCTCACGCCTCCCAGTTTAGGCGCGGAGGGCCTATGGCTGCCGCCGGGTGACGGAAGCGGTGTTGATATATACTCCGTAGACAGTGAAAAAGGTGCGGAGACTCTTCGCTTCTCCCGAGAGATGCAAGAAACGTTGATGCAATTCGACGGGAAGTCGTTGGCATCAATGAAGCAAGAGCGATATTGGTCGCCTACGTTTCTTTGGTTCGGTCCGGGCGGTATTGGCACCACGCGAGGGCTACAGGGCTTTCAAGCCCACCATCAAATTCCGTTTTTGATAGCCTTTCCCGATCGCCGAGGCGGTCAGCATCTCATCCGCATGGGCGACGGAATGTTTGCGGTCACTGGCGGTTGGCCAAGCGTAACCGCAACCCATACCGGCGATGGTTGGCTAGGGCTCGCCGCGTCCGGAAGGAATGTTCGTATGCGTGTTATGGATTTCTATCGCGTTGATCGTGGTAAAATCGTCGAAAACTGGGTGCCGCTTGATATCGTCCATGTACTGAAACAAATCGGCTACGATGTTTTCGAACGTCTCGCACACCTTCGTGGGCAGCCGCGGCTTCAGCTGCCTTGGGAGGAATAAGCGATGAGCGCCAGCTACCGTTCTGTGGACGTCGCCCAATTCCCACATAAAATCGTGCGCTACGATGAGTTGGTTCCTTGCAAGAATGCATTCATCGACACGCGCAGTCCGGGTTCTGATCAAAAAGAGAACTTCACAATTATCGGACCGGGCGTGTCTGAAAATCCGGACCAGTTTGTTCACATTGCCCAGCCGCACGGTTTCAACATTGGCGGCGCGCGGCAACCGCCGGGGTGTCTGAACTCTCAGCACAGCCATGATACTGCCGAAGTTTTTTATGTTCATTCAGGAACTTGGCGGTTTATGAGCGGCGAGAATGCTGATGATGGGGAGGTCTTCCTGAACCCCGGCGACTTAATCTCTCTACCGACGAATCTCTTCCGCGGGTTTGAAAACGTTGGCGACGAAAGCGGTTTTCTCTTTGCTATTCTCGGCGGCGATGATCCGGGTCGCGTTCTCTGGGCGCCTTGCGTTTTCGATCTGGCTACGGATTACGGTCTGCTTTTGCTTGAGAATGGGTCGTTGGTGGATCTTGCTGCCGGTCAGGAAAAGCCAACTGACGTCAACCCGATGCCACGTACGACAAGCGCGCAGGTGGCCGCCCTCGATCGTGCAACGAGTAGCGATCTCGAAAAGCTCGTTATCCGCGCCGGAGATGAGATATCTCCTCACGTTCCCGCACCGAACGGTGTGTTCGCACGCCCTCTTATCGGGCCCGAGCCATTGGCTTGGAGACACGGCTTTACCATCACGGAGTTACGGGTTGCGAAGGGTACAACGATCTCGGCACCGCCGCTTTCGGTACCGGAAGTATGGTTTGTTCAAGAGGGCACCTGCCAACTATGCGTAGACGGACATTCGTCGCGACCACTTTGTCATCCTGGCGACACCATTAGTCTTGATCCGGACAGTATCCGCGGGCTGTACGCCGAGACGGATACGACAGTTCTCGCTGTACGTGGGGGCGATCACCTTCGCGATGCAAAGGGAGCGTGCATTTAGTGGCGCAAGCGGGGAAAAAAGTGGCGCTGGTCACTGGTGCGAGTCGTGGCCTCGGGCGCGCAATTTCCGAACAATTACAGAGGGATAAATTCTATATTATTGGCGTGGCAAGGCCATCTTCCGACCTCGATGCTCTCAACGACGCGCTTTCCGACGACGGAGAAACGTGGCCGGTCGATGCGACGAGCGACGCGTTCTTAGCGAAAATCGAAAACCTCGAAAGGCTTGATGTCTTGGTCAATAATGCGGGTACGAATGTTCCAGAGCCGATGACAAGTGTAACTGATGAAACGCTGGATCGTGTTTTAGATCTCAACGTCCGCGCTGCGTTCAGGATCGCTCGTTCGGCGTTGACGCGTATGAGAAGTGGCGCGAGCATCGTGAATATGACCTCGCAGATGGGGCACGTTGGCTCGCCTAATCGTACCGTATACTGTATGACAAAGCATGCCCTTGAAGGCCTTACGAAAGCAATGGCGGTCGAGCTTGCTCCCCGCCAAATACGTGTGAACGCCGTTGCGCCAACGTTCGTTGAAACACCGATGACCGCGCCTATGCTCAACGATCCCGAGTTTTCGGCATTTGTGAAGAGAATGATCCCTCTGGGTCAAGTTGCAAAGCCCGAAGACGTTGCGAGCGCGGTATCTTATCTGTGTTCTGATGGAGCACGAATGATCACTGGACATAGCCTTTTGGTCGATGGTGGATGGACTGTTCAGTGAGCAAACAATCAGTAACCCACGTTGCGACTACCGACATTCGCGAGATGATGAACCCTGGCGCGGAGCGACGGATGGATCTTCCCGGTTTTGATCCCGAATTTGTCGATTTCCCTCACTATATCATTCGGATAACCGAACGGATCTGGCATGATCGCGACGTTGATCTGTGTCTGAAGTATTACGCTGATAGTTGTGTTATCCACACGATGGCCGGCCCAATTTCGGGCGCGCAAACCGTCGTCGATAACACCAATCAGACGTTGGCGTCTTTTCCCGATAGGCGATTGGATGGCGACAACGTCATTTGGTCTGAAGATGCACCTGGCGTGTTCTATTCCTCGCACTTAATCACGTCGAAGATGACGAATCACGGACCGTCAGAGTTCGGAGCAGCCACAGGTAAACGTGCACGGGTGCAAACCATTGCCGATTGTCTGTGCAAGGAAAACCAGGTTGTTGAAGAGTGGCTGGTTCGCGATAATGGCGCACTTTGCCTGCAATTAGGGTTCTCGCTGGAAGAGACTGCGGAGCGGCAGGCAAAAGCGGACATTGCAGCAAACGCCTCGTTGCTCGATAAGCTCACTCATTATCGGACGGGTGCGGAGCACCGTGCCGTATCGGCTGAGACGCAGGCGTCGCGTATTGCGGTCGGTGCTTTGGAGGCCATCTGGGGTGCCAAAGAACTGGAAAGACTTTCAGAATTTTACGATTTCCGTGTGGGGACACACTATCCGTCCGGTCGAGAAGCGTACGGATACGATCAGTTATCAGAGCAATTAGGTTCGATCTTGGATGCGCTTCCGGATGCGGTTTTGTCGATCGACCACATTTGTGAAATTCCCTATCTTGGTGAAGCGGTCGATGTTGCCGCCCGCTGGACGGTCCGTGGACATCATAATGGAGATGGAGCGTACGGCGCTCCGAGTGGTGCTCCGATCTTCATCCTTGCAGTGTCACACTTCCGTATCATGAATGGCCGTATACGGGAGGAAACGACGATCTGGGACGATCTCGCTTTGCATCGCCAAATCGCGACAGCGCGTCTTCTCACATGACGATACCCTCACGGATCGTAGACGCGCATCACCACTTTTGGGATTTGGGTGCAGTGCGGTACCCGTGGCTGATGGAGCGGGGTAAAAAACGGTTCTTCGGTGATCCGACGCCCATCCAAAAGAACTTTTTACCTGCTGACTTGAAAGATCAATCGGGTGCGTTGCCGATACAGAAAACCGTTCATATTCAAGTCGGAGCCGCTCCGGATCAATCGGTTGCTGAGACTGTTTGGCTTGATCAGCAAGCGGAGACAACTGGGCTACCGGCTGGTATTGTCGCGTTTGCGGACCTCACAGCACCTGACCTTGAAGATCAATTGGCGGAACACGCTGGTGCTTCGTTGCGCTTGAGAGGTGTACGGCAGATTGTTAGTCGAAGTACGGATGAAGACGAGCAAACAGGTACCGCTAACTTGCTTTATGACGACCGGTTTTTGGCCGGGCAAGGGACACTCGCTCAGCATGGTTTGACCTTTGATCTTCAGCTAACGCCGCCTTTCTTGGGCGCTGCGGCATCGCTGTTTTCGAAGGTCGAAGGCGCTCGCGTAGCGCTCTGCCACGCGGGAAGTCTCCAAGAGTATTCAGCAGCTGGGCGCAAGCATTGGACAGATGGTTTGAAGAACCTTCGCGACAGTGCCGATGTTCTCTGTAAAATATCTGGCTTCGGCATGTTCCAGCATCAGTGGACTGATGAAGACGTGCGTGCTTGGGTGCTGCAAGTGATCGACGTTTTCTCGCCGAGTCATGTGGCGTTCGGCTCAAATTTCCCGGTAGATGGACTTTATGCTTCGTATGAACGCGTTTGGTCTGCGTTTTTTAAGGCAACGGCCGATTTTTCGGATGAAGAGCGAGCTATGATGTATGCCGGGAACGCAGAAGCTTTTTACCGCATTTGAGCATGTTCAAGAAAAGCGGTGACGGGAAGCCACGCCTTTCCGTCTTCAGCTGGCCGCTAGCCGTTCCTCTTAAAATTGCGATCGCACTTTCTCATTAAGCGCTTTAGCGCCGTCTAAAATCATGCTGTGTTCGGAGCTTAGCAGGAAGAGGCTCGCGCCTTTGCCGCGCCAAGCATCGATCTCATCTAGATTTGCGGTAAACATCCCGATCGTCCGGCCACGTTCGTTCCCCTTGCGGCAGATTTCGGAAACGGCTTCGATCACTTCAGGGGTGTTCGGATTATCGTAGCCGAGTGAGACCGTGAGATCGGCGCGACCGATAAAAAATGCATCAATGGTGTCCACGGACAGAATTTGGTCGATTTGATCGAGCGCAGCAGCGTCTTCAATTTGCGCTATGATACACACTCGGTCGTTCGATGACTGAATGTGCTGCGCCATTGACGCTTTCATATATCCCGCCGAGCGCGACGATCCAGCAAATCCTCGTCCAAGGCCATAGGTTGAGAATGCGACGGCTTTTGATGCTTCGTCTGCAGATGATACGTGGGGAACAAGGACCCCTTCAGCCCCGCAATCGAGCGCGTTCAAGATATGCTCAGCCGAAAGGGACGGGATACGTACGATTGCTGGAATGTTGCTTGACCGTGATGCCAGTAGACAAAGATCGAGGTCTCGACGATCAAACGGCGCATGCTCCGCATCAAGACAAATAAGATCCAGATCCGTCCTTCCCATCACTTCACAGATAATTGGTGACGGCGTTTTTATGAACGTCCCGAGAAGCGGTTCTCTTGAATTGAGTCGTTTTTTCAGCATTTTACGACGCTTTCGATGCGCGTTCAGCACCCTCGGCGAGAGATTTCAGTTTCGCGTACACGATGCTTTCGTCAACCGCGCCAAAGCCCGCGAATGTTGAGAAGCCGCAGTCCGTTCCCGCGATGACCCGCTCTTGTCCGACCATCTCTGTGAACCGTGTGAGCCGTTGTTCGACGAGTTCGGGGTGTTCGACGAAATTGGTCGTCGAGTCGATCACGCCGGGGATAAGCACTTTGTCTTTCAAGCCGCCCTTTGAAGCTTCCTCTGCGAATACGGTCCATTCGTGCGCATGCCGAGGATTGGCGTTTTCGAAGAGGAGGCCTTGCGGCTTTGCTTTGAGCGCAATGGGCAGCACCGTATCCATGGGCGCATCACAATGGTGGGGGCCCTCATAGTTTCCCCAGCAAATATGCATACGGACTTTTTCGCCATCGATATTGCGCAGCGCATGGTTGAGGACTTCGACATGACGCTCCGCACGGGCTTTATATTCCTCTTCCGGCCTGTCCTTGAACATCATATGTCGACCGAGCCCAAGGTCCGGACTGTCCAGTTGGAGCAAGTGGCCAGCAGCGACGATGGCTTCATATTCTGGACGCATCGCTTCGGCGAGGGCTTCGAGATAGGCGTCGTCGTCCGGGTAATGATCATTCGGTTGAAAGAGTGCGATGACGCCAGGCGAGGCGGCGTTCATGAAACTGTCGGTTGCTGGTGTCTCGGCGAGCGCTTCCGCAAACCGCGAAAGATCAGCATTGAGCGGTTCGTCACTCTTCGGGGCGATTGCGCCGACACATCGTGGACGCCGATAGCTTGGCGTTCCGCCGCCTTTGGCTTGCCTCTCAAGGAACGAGGGAAACTCTTCGAGATCCGCTGGTGCTCGTCGCGGGCTGTCCCCGTCGAAGCCGGTGATGCGATCTTTAATGTACGTCGCGTAGGAGATTTTGCTCATTTCGCCGTCGCTGACCACGTCCACGCCAGCAGCGTTTTGGCGAGCGACGACGTCTTTCACTGCAGGCCTGACGATTGCATCGAAGGCTTCGTCACTCATCCCCTCGCCGTTCTCTATACTGAAGACAGCATCGGTGACGGGTTTTGATCGGGGGAGACTCCCAACGTGTGTGGTCAAAATACGATCTGTGCTGAGTTTCATATCTTTGGCGTCCAAATATCGTCAAATGCTGCGCGGAGAGGAAATCGTGGCACCGTCAATGAGCAGACCCTCAAAAACGCGCTTTTCGTAGGTCCGTTCGGGGCGCTCGCGCTGTTCAAGCAAGATCGCCACTGCTGCGTCGCACATCCGCCCGATCGGTTGGCGTATTGTCGTCAAGTCATAGCTCGAAAGGCGTGCCGTTGCGATGCCGTCAAAACCAGTGACTGAGAGGTCGCGAGGGATGTCGAGGCGGAGCGTCGTGCGCGCTTCATCGATGAGGCCAAGCGCCATCATGTCGTTTGCGCAAATAATGGCCGTAGGCGGATTGTTGCAATCAAGCAGGTCATGGACCGCCTTCGCGCCACTTTCGTAGGTGTAATCGCCGTTGGCTTCCGCAGAAACGTGGCCGCCCGACGCTTCGATTGCAGCGAGCACGCTTGCGACGCGGGTTTGTGAAACCATGTTGGCGGGGGGGCCTGCCAAGATTCCAAAGCGTTGGTGCCCGAGATCGGTCAACCGCTGGATGAGCATTCTTGTTTGCGGCTCTGGATCGCAGAAAACGACATCCGATGAGCGATCGCGGAAAAATCGGTTGAAAAACACCAACGGTGTTTTGGTTTCTTCAAAACGTTCCGCGTGCTCACGGTTCATGTGCGAGGCGGAGATCACGGCATCGACCTGGAATTGGGCGATCTGATCCACCAACGGCTCGACATCGTCCTCGCTATCGACGGTGAACAACATGACCCGAAGCCCTTCGTCCGACAGTCTTTGTGTCAGTGTAAAGAGTACTTCTGGATAGTAGAGGTTCACGCTGCCAGAAATCAGTACAGCAACGATGTTCGACCGCTGCGTGATGAGGCCGCGCGCGAGGGCGTTGGGTTGCCAGCCGAGTTCTTTGGCAGCTGCGAGAACTTTTTCGCGTGTTTTCGCCGAAGCGCTGCCTCCTGGTTTGAAGCAGCGGGACACGGCCGACTGAGAAACCCCGGCTAGGCGGGCCACGTCGTAGGACGTGACCCGGCGACGATCTTCACTGCGAACGGAGGCGAGCTGACTACTCGGCGGCTGGTTTTTGCCCATAACGGCGTACGCGGATGTCCGCTTGCTCCTTATGCCCTGCGAAGCCTTCGTAATCGCAGAGCCGAGAACAATACGCTCCGACGTGCACTGAGGCTTCTTCCGTGACCCACTGGTAGGTATGGGTCTTGAGGAACTTACCGACCCAAAGCCCTCCCGTATAGCGCCCGGCCTTCATCGTTGGCAGTGTGTGGTTGGTGCCGATAACTTTGTCGCCGTAGGAAACATTTGTTTCTGGGCCCAAAAACAGCGCGCCGTAATTGGTCATGCGATCTAAGAAGTATTTTGGATCTTTCGTCATCACTTGGACGTGCTCAGAGGCGATGTCGTCGGCGACCTCGACCATTTCCTCGTAGCTGTCGCAAACGATCACTTGCCCGTAGTCGCGCCATGCAACCCCCGCCACGTCTGCGGTTGGAAGCCAGGTCAGCTGTGTTTCAACCGCCGCCATGGTTTCACGCGCCAACTTTTCTGAATTGGTGATGAGAACCGCAGGGGAGTTGGGCCCGTGTTCGGCTTGACCGAGCAGGTCAGCAGCACAAAGCTCGCCGTCAACGGTTTCGTCAGCAATCACCATTGTTTCGGTGGGGCCTGCGAAGAGGTCGATGCCGACTTTTCCGAACAATTGGCGTTTGGCTTCGGCCACAAATGCGTTGCCAGGCCCGACAATGAAGTCGACCGGGGCAATCGTCTCTGTACCGAGAGCAAGAGCGCCGATTCCTTGCACCCCGCCGATTGTGTAGATCTCATCGGCGCCGCCAAGGTCCATGGCGACCACAATCGCGGGATGGGGCTTGCCTTCGAAAGGTGGTGCTGTGGCAACGATCCGCTTCACGCCAGCCACCTTTGCCGTGACAACGCTCATGTGGGCCGAGGCGATCAGGGGATATTTTCCTCCGGGTACGTAGCAGCCCACGGAATTCATCGGAATGTTCTTATGGCCAAGCGTAACACCGGGAAGCGTTTCAACTTCGACGTCGCGCATCGAGTCGCGTTGGATCTGCGCGAAGTTGCGAACCTGTTCCTGCGCGAACTTGATGTCCTCGATCATCTGTGCACTGCATTGCTCGTAGCAGGCGTCGATTTCCTCGCGGGTGAGGCGGTAGCTTTCTGGGTTCCAGTTATCGAATTGCGCTGAGTACTCACGGACTGCTGCGTCCCCACGCTTGTCGATATCGCCCAGGATGGTCTCGACCGTCTCGCGGACTTTGCGGTCCGATTGCAATTTGACTTCCGGGTCGATGCCCTCTTTCAGCCAGCGCGCCACAGCATTTCTCCTTACTCTCGGTCACGTTTTAGGCCCTTTTGCATTCGAATGCAATTTACAGGTCGCTGATATCTTCTCCATAATCTCCAAGGGTTTGACGCATCTGCCGCAGGAGATCGAGGCCCATCTGATCGAGGATGTGGAGGATGTCGATGGAGACCCAGTTCTCGTCCAAGCGATCCCCTTCACGGCGCCAGAAGTCCATGACGCGCATGGTGAGTTTCTGTCCGGAGGGAGGCAGGCCAAGCCAACCGCCGCCCAGGTGCTCGGCGGTCATATGGGGCCAGCCGCCGGTGGCGACGTAGGGCCCGTCGGCGACGAACGCCTTTGTTCTGTCCACGCCGCGTTTTGGGAAGCCTTTCAAGAACGGGCCTTGGTGGAGCGCACGGAAACCAGAGAGACCACGGCTGGTGCCGATCCCGCCCGGTCCGAACCATAAGAAATTCTCGGACCAATATCTTTCCTGGTCCATGGTGTACAAAGACTTTCCATCGAACCGTCCGAGGCCGTCCAACATGTCAAGGACAAGCGTTACTGTCGCCTCGGTCTCGGCGGGGTCGGCTTTAGGCCGGGACAGGCCGTCCATTCTGCGCGGCGGCATGACGGGGCCTGGGTGCCCGAGACTTGGGCGAAGCGGGCAGACTCCAGCCTGGACCATCAGGTCCAAAAAGTCGGGGATGATGTATCCCTCAGCGATTTTTCCACCTTCCACGCGAATAAGTTCGCTGTACCGAAGAAAAATAGGTCGATGCGTGGGCGGAACATCAAACAGCGGTTTTGCGAATGTGCCTGCAAAGTATCCGGTCGAGCACACCCATGTTCCCGCGGCGCCGTCGCCGTCGAGGATCTTGCCATCGTAATCGCCCGAAACCTCGATGAATGGGCGGACTTCGATGTCGGGGATCGCGCGGCGCAGTGGCTGCCAATACGCGCTGAAGAACGCGTCGGCCCCCACAAGATCGTTGACCGGATGCGCCGCGTGCCAATGAAATCCATCGGCTATGAAGGCTCGCGCGTCCTCCGGTGTTGACGAGGTGAGGGCGGCGGCAAAAGACGAAACGATGTCAGTGGGGGACTGGGACACGAATTTATCCTCCTAGTGTTCCGAACCAGGACAAACCTGCGATGATGAAGGCGAAAAAGACGAGGAGGCCCCATGCGATGGGGTCGACTCGGCCGGGCACGACAAACCACCCGTCGTGACGCTCTGCAAGACCCTCTGCCGCAAACCGTTCACGCTGTCCACGGACGGTTTGTTCATGCCACTGCGACTGGAAGCCGCCGAGGAGCACGCTGGCTGTCCACGCGACGAAGATGTTGATGCCGCCGCCGACGACCACATACCACGGCCACGCAATATCGAGTGGCGGGACGCCCAAGACCGGCACCCCGCGGACGACGACGAACAGTCCGACGAAGCCGGCAACGACACCGATGAGGAGTCCTCGTTCATTCGTATGCTTTGAAAAGAAGCCCATTCCGAACAGCGCTAATTTCGCTCCGACGAAGTACGAAGCAACCCGTGACAGCTCCTCCAAAATGGAACCGCCGCTGCCGATGAAAGCGAACGCAATCGGGATGCACGCCAGCCCCCAAAAGACGGTGAAGATCCGTGATAGGCTGAGATAGTGCTGATCTGGAGCTGCTTTGCGGAAGAACCGTTGGTAGAAGTCCGTCACAGACACAGTGGCTAAGCAGTTGATCGCTGACGATAAACTCGACATTGATGCAGACAACACTGCGGCAGCGAGGACGCCCATCAACCCCGGAATTTCTAGCGCTTTCGCGAAGACGAGGATGATCTCGTTGGGCTGGTCAAACGGCTCGCCGCGGAAGTGAACGTAGAGCAGCGCGCCGATGAAGAAGAACAGAAAGTAGATGAAAAACGCGGCGTACCCCATCATCAGATAGGACTTCTTAGCATCGCCAAGGGTCTTCGCCGCTAAGGCGCGCTGCACCATCATCTGGTTTGTTCCGTAGACGGTAATATGGAAGAGCGTCATCGCGAAAACACCGGCCCAGACGGTCGGCGCCACGGAGAAATCGAGATCGGTGTTGATGGGATTGAGCTTACCGGCTGTGGCGAGCTCGTCGAGCGCGCCGCTGAGTGGACTGACGGCACCAAGAAGTGCCCAGAGGACGATACCCGCGCCGATGAAGAGGATAAAACCTTGCAAAACATCGGTCCAGATGACTGCGTTCATGCCGCCGAGCATCGTGTAGCCGATGACCACGACGGTCATGATCATGATACTGAGTTTTGGATCAAGGCCGGTGACGAAACTGACGACAACGGCCGTTGCGGTGAGGATCGATGCCGAAGTAATCAGTTGGGTGATTAAAAAGATGCTGGCCATGACGGTACGTGAGGCCACGCCGAAACGTCGCTCAAGGTAGTCATAAATCGATGCGACGCCCGAGTTGTAGAAGAAGGGCATGAAAAACACGACCACGACGAAAATCACCAACGGGTAGTTGATGTGGATCGCCAGCGCCGCCATGCCGTCGCCGTAGGCCCATGCGGGACCGCCTAAAAACGACAGAGCACTGACATAAGTCGCGACGACCGAGATGCCGATGGCCCACCAGGGCGAGGTCCCGGTACCTAGAAAGTACTCTTTCGCCGTGCCGACGTTCCGGCCGAGCAACCAGCCTAAGCCGAGATTTCCTGCAAGGTAGGCGAGGACGATACCCCAGTTGAGGACTCCGAAAGCCGCCATGGCGCGTTACTCCTTGCGCTGATTGCCTACCAGCAAAGTCACTTCATTTGAGTACAGAAAAAGGGGAGCACAAGGTGCTCCCCTTCGCCTGTTGAGATGTCCGCCACGGGCCCGTTAGAACTGGAATCGTGCGCGGAAGCCATAGTTTCGTGGGTACTGGAAGGCCGTCTGCACAACGTCGTCGGAGTTGTTGTTCCCCCGCGTGAGCACCGCTTCGTCTTCCAGGTTCTCGACGAAAATCTCGAGGCTGAGATCTTCAACCGGCGTTTCCCAAACCAAGCGGATGTCTGTTTTCGTAAACGCATCCTGTTGTTGGGCCGGATCGATCGCGAGGAGGTTCGAGGTGTTGTAATCGTCGCTGTAGTAGAACTGGACCACAGGCGTCAGAACACCCTTGTCGCCCATATCGATGTCGTAGGCTGCCGATGCACCAATCGTCACCGCAGGCGACCACGGTGTCGTTTCACCACTGACGTCAATGAACGATTGCACCTCACCGCGGAACAACTGGTACGGATTGGTTTGCCCAAACTCCGTGAACTCGGAATTGAGCAACGAGATGTTCCCGGTGATCGTCAGGTCATCAATCGGTACCCAGACGGCGTCCATCTCGATGCCGTAGGCTTCGATCTCACCGCCGTTAATCGACTCGGTGATGACGATCCCACCTTCTTCGCGCTGAAGCTGAGTCAGCAGGTTGTCGTAGGTGGTGTAGTGGAAAGCACCGTTCAGACGCAGCGTGTTGTCGAGCAGCGTTGACTTGAAGCCAGCCTCGATAACGCGCGACGTCTGCTCGTCGGTAGCGCCTGCGCCAGTGCTCAACGCACCGGAGAGGAAGCCGGTTGCCGCATTGACGTAGAGCATGACATCGTCGGTCGCATCAATCTCAAAACCGGCACGCCACGAGATGTTATCGTACGTGTCCGGATCAACGATGATCGCATCGCTTGCATCGAAATTGTACGTGAACACGTCGCGAGAGCTTGGCGGGAGTTCCCTCGGTGAAAAGCCTGCCGCACCCGGAGCAACATTAACGACACGGTCAACGGTACCGTCGCCATTCACATCGCCGGTGAAGTTGCTGCCGCCGCCGACCAGTTTCTTGTCTTCGGCATTGTAGCGCAAGCCTCCGATGAGCCGGAAGACCTCCGATAGGGAATACTCCACCTCACCGAAGATACCCAAAGCCGTTGTTTCAATGATTTGGCTATCGGCAAAGAACCCGCCGAAGGAACGATCGCGAGAGACAATGTCCGTCCCGTCGAGGAGCGTGAAAGTCGTGCCATCAACCGTCACCGAGCCGCGGGTGCTGTCATCGCGCACGGTCTCTTGGTAGATCGAGAAGCTTTGGAACAACTCTTCGTCGGAATAGTAGATACCCGCCGTCCACTGGAGTGGGCCATCGAGTTGGGACGAGAACTGGATCTCCTGTGAAAACGCTTCGAGCTCCTCATCGTAGGCACCGTTGGAGTTCGGGTTGGGGCTGAAGTCAAAGTCAAACCCGATACCGTTTTCAAAGTCTGTGTACGCTGTAATCGTCTTCACCGCGACTGCGCCAAGGTCGAAGTTTCCTTCGAGTTGGAAGACGTCTTCACGCAGAACAACCGGTGGAACGTAGTCTTGGGAAACCGTATACGGACCAAGCTCTCGCGCGTTTGGAACACCGCCCGAGCCGCGAACGGGGTTGTTACAGTCCTGGACCGATCCGAAGGCGTCCGTCAGGCCATCAGGGGTCTCGTTGCGGCAAATGAACGTGTAGCCGAAGAGCCCGGCTTCGCGCCCATCTTCTTGGATGTGCGAATAGCGCGCGATGAAGTTGACCCGGTCAGATGGCTCGAAGAGTGCGCTGAGACGGATGCCTTTGTCGTCCTGGGCGCCAATATCCGGCCCTGCTAGGTTTTCGATGTAGCCGCCGGAGACATCGGAGAAGCCTGCAACGCGGAACGCCAGCTGGTCGTTGACGGGGATGTTGACGAAGCCCTCGTAGCGCGAGCGGTCAAAGCGCTCGTAACCGAGCGAGCCACCTGCTGCGTACTCACCGATCTGCGGTTTGTTCGTGAACAGATTAAGCGCGCCTGCGAACGTGTTCCGACCGTACAGGGTCCCCTGTGGTCCCTTCAGGAATTCAACGCGTTCCACATCGAAAAACGCGCGCGTCTGTTGGCTGGCGCGGTTTTTATAAACGCCGTCGATGAACGCCCCAACGATGGAGGAGTTGTCGCCAAACGTGTTGGTGGAGTTGGCACCGCGGACGTTGAACTTCGCGTCGTTGCCGGCGAAGGCGAAGTTGACGCCAGGCACCACCAATTCGAGGCGGGAGACGTCCTGGATACCAGCTTTGGCCAGCCCATCTTGGTCAAACGCGGAGACCGACAGACCGACATCTTGCAGACTTTCCGTCCGGCGCGCCGATTCCACGATTATAATATCGAGGGTTTCGTCCTCAGCGCTTTGTGCGATTGCATTCGAAGTCAAAAAACTTGACGCTGCGACGATTGAGCCGCTCAGCAGCAGCAGCCGTTCTAGACGTTTCTGCCTCATAAAACCTCTCCCTTAGCCCGTTATAGCGAGTGCTCGAAAGCGTAGACACATTTCTCATTCGGATGCAATTTCGGCGACGCTGAACGTTAACCTTTTGGGCCATCCGTTCTCGAGTGCGTGTTTTTTGCAACAGATCACGCGCGCACGCCTCTGCCGCGCGGGCAGAGAGCATGCTGGGTTGATCATTTTCGAGCGGAAAAATCGGTCGGCGTGCTGATTAATAATAATGAGAATTGTTTTCAGGATCCGGCGTTTGTTGCTCGCACTCGCGTGGTCGAGAGCCGTCGGTGCTACGTTCCGCGAACACCATGCCGTGGTATCCGACTATCCACCGCGACGACATTGGCAAAGCTCGAAATTTATCCGTACCGCGACGAAACAACTTTCAAGCGCGAGGCATCTAGAGACCTGTGCGGCTGCGGAGAACTGCCTACGTCGTGCTTTGAGCGCCGCGTTCAAAATATTGCTGACGTTCTCCGTTGACCAGCGGGCGGGATTTCTTCGACACTCTGTTAGGGAACGCGACTTAAACAGGCGCGAGGGGAGAATACGATGATATTTCGGCGGCTTGCGTTTGCATGTGTTGGCGCCCTCGCGCTGGTGGCGGTCGGCGTCCACTTCTTCGTACCGCCGTTCCTCAAAGCCGGAACGGGGATAACAGCCAAGCAAGTCTGCTCCTTAACGTTCGTGTCCGGGTTCACGCCCGACGAAGCTTGGGAGCTTTACCTCGAGCCCATCCTGCAACCTTTTACGCCGATTTTGAGCTACCACGTTGATGATGCGTCGAGAGAAGTCACTGCGGCAGCTTTTGGCTTCGGTTGGAAGAGCCGCGCTATCTACCGTGACGGCATCGGCTGTACGCTGGTCCACGGTCGAGGTGCAGGTTTCGACAGATCAGCGCGGGTCCCGTCGCGTGGTGCGCCTGTCCCGATGGCCATTGACGAAGAATATCTTGACCAGAACTTCGACCGCGCGGCGTTGAACGCCGCTGTCGACGCAGCGTTTGCGAACCGGTCCGCGTCAACGCTTGCAGTGGTTGTTCTTCACGATGGGCAGCTCGTGGCGGAGCGGTATGCACCGGGCATTTCCGAAGAGACACCGCTCCACGGCTGGTCGATGACGAAGTCAGCCGCGGCGACCATGGCGGGGGTCTTGTCATTGCGCGGGGAGCTCGATGTCTTCGCAGCAGGCGCGGTGCCGCCGCTCGTTCAGGCGGGGCGCCCGGATATTTCGGTCAACGACCTCCTGCGGATGCAAGCGGGTCTGGCGATCGACGAACGCAACGACGGTTTCGACCCCAATTCGGACATGCTTTTCACCGAGGCGGACATGCCTGCGTTTGCTGCGATGCGGAAGAAAGTCGCTGAGCCTGGCGCGGTGTGGGACTACCAAAGCGGCCAAACCAATTTGGCGGGGACAGCCTACCGTGAAGTCCTTGGAAGCGATGTAGTCGCTGAGGTGGAAGCGGTTCGCGACCTGCTTTTCGAGCCGCTCGGAATTCGCACCGCGGTCCTCGAACCTGACCAAGCGGGAAATTTCGTTTGGTCGAGCTATATGTATGCAAGCGCCCGGGACTGGGCACGCCTCGGACAGCTTTACGTTGCTGGCGGTGTCGCGCCGGACGGTACGCGGCTGATCCCTGAGCATTGGCCGGTTTATGTTGCTGAGCCGACGGCGCAGAGCGGCGGCAATTATGGCGCGGGCTTTTGGCTGACCGGGCTTTCTGAAGACGCAATCGTGATGGACGGCTTCCAAGGCCAGAGCACCTACATTTTGCCGAAAGAGAGGCTGGTCATTGTCCGGCTTGCGGCAGAGGCCGGGTGGTCGGGCACCGCGCGCGATCTCGCGCGCAGCGTCGTTGCAGCCTACCGAGAGACCGCGGAGGAATAGCGCCCTGGTACCCACGGGAAGCTGATTTGACCGCCTGGAGCCTATGCGCTCCAACCGGCGCAATTTTTTTAAGGAGACGCCGATGTTGCGAGCGCTGATTGCGGGGGCGATCGCCCTATCCCTGGTAGGCCGAGCGGGAGCACTACCGATTGAGGATTTCCAGCTGCCGGGCGTTGTCTATGACCCGAACATCGAAACCCCGGATGAACATTTTCGGCACGGGCTCGGTGATCGGCCGGTGCGGCACGATCAAATGGTCAGTTATCTGACGGGTTTGTCCAGTGCTTCCGACAGGATCGACCACGAGGTCATCGGCTATACCCATGAAGGGCGTCCGATCCTGTTCCTGACGATCACGTCACCCGAGAACCACGCGCAGATTGATGACATTAAGGCAAAACATCGCGAAGCGCTCCGTACAGGGACGGCAGATCCCGAAAGCCCTGCGATCATCTGGATCAATTACGGCGTCCACGGATCAGAGTCGGCGAGTATGGATGCTGTCCTTCCGACTGCGTATCACTTTGCTGCGGCGCGGGGGGATGTGGTTGAGCAGCAACTGAACGATGCTGTGATGCTCGTTGTCGCGACGCTGAACCCTGATGGTCATGCGCGGCGGACCAACCATGTCGAAACGTTCGGCGGTAACGTCCGCGTCACCGATCCTGCGCACGAACAACATCAATTGTGGGTTGAGGCGCGTACGAACCACTTCTGGTTCGACCTCAACCGCCAGTGGCTCTTGACCACCCAGCCTGAGAGCAAAGCCTGGGTCGCGAAGTGGCAAGAGTGGAAGCCAATGGTTACAGCCGACTACCACGAAATGGGCAGCAACTCGACGTACTATTTCCACCCCGGCGAGCCCAAGCGGAAGAACCCGCTCATCCCTGACGAGGCCCGTGATCTGACCAAGGCGATTGCGAACGAGCACCGATCGTTTCTCGACGCCGAGGCCCGCCTTTATTTCACCGAACAGGGCTTCGACAATTTCTACATCGGTAAGGGGTCCACTTACCCCCAAGTCAACGGCGGCCTGGGCATCCTTTTCGAGCTGGGTGCCGCTCGAGGCGGAGAGATTGAGACGCCTTCGGGTGGTCGCGAGTACGGTGACAACGTCCGTATGCACTTCCGGACGACCCTCACCACGATCAGCGGTGCACTGAAGAACAAGGCCGCCATCGCGCGGTACCAGCGCAGCTTTTTCGCGCGGGCCGAAGCCGACGCGGCGGAGCATCCGGTTAAGGCTTATGTGATCACCACCCAAGGAGACCGGTCACGGCTTCAACGGTTTATCGAAGTGGTGGAGCGGCACGAGATCTCCGTACACGCCCTCGCCGGGTCAATTGAGATTGGCGGCATCACCTACCGCCCAGGCGATGCCTTTATTGTTCCGCTTGATCAACCGCAGTACCGCATGTTGCGGGGCGTCTTTGACCGGGTGACGAGCTTTGAAGAGACCGTCTTTTACGACGTAAGCGGATGGACGCTCCCGCTGGCATACGACATCGATCACGCGCCGCTGAAAGATCGCGTAGCACGTGACGAGGACGCGGGCCGCTTCAATGCTGGGCTCATCGGTGAGCGCGTTTCCGCTGCGGATCTCCGGCCAAAGGCCAAAAAGCCGAAGGAAGCAACCTACGGTTACGTTTTTTCTTGGGAGGACTATTATGCGCCTAAAGCGCTGTATCGCCTTCTTTCGGAGGACGTCCTCGTTCGTGTCGCAACCGATCCGTTTGAGTTGGCAACAACGGAAGGTGTGAAATCGTTCGATGCCGGAGCAATTTTTGTTCCGCTCATCCGCCAGGATATGCCGACCAGCGACATTCATCGTTTGGTTCAAGCTATTGCGCGCGAGGAAGGCATCGTGGTCCATGCCGCCACGTCAGGGGCCAGCGATGTTGCCACCAGATCAGTCGGTGGACGGAGTTTTACCCCTATCTCAAAGCCAAGCGTCCTCCTCGTCTTTGATGACGGGCTTGCGCGGTATGATGTCGGCGAGGCTTGGCATCTGCTCGACAACGAAATGCGGATCCCCGTGACGCTTCGGCCAAAGGGGGAGCTTCGGGCGCTCGACCTGTCTCGGTACACGCATATCGTCATGGTCGGCGGTCGCCGGGTCGCCCTCGATAAGGCGACGACCGAGCGTGTGTCGGACTGGGTGCGTCGTGAAGGCGGCACACTTGTAGCACTTCGTCAGTCTGCGTATTGGGCGCAGGATGCATTCTTTGATATACAGCCATCAGCAAGCGGACGTTCTGGGCAGGCCGATGACAGCGACCGTATGCGGCTCAACTACAGCGAGATGGGTGCGCGTGATGCCGAGCATTATATCGGCGGAGCGATTGTTGCGACCGATCTCGACGTGAGCCATCCGCTTGGATTTGGATATTCGGACCGCTTTGTGCCCGTTCAACGCAACACGACTTCTGTACTCGATTGGCCAGAGAGCAATCCGTATGCGGTTGTCTCCGCTTATCCAGAAACAGACTTCGTGTTGAGCGGCTACGTGTCCCAAAAGCGGCGTGACCAGTTGGCGGGTACACCCGCGGTCATCGCCGAAGAGGTGGGCCGGGGTCAGGTTGTTCTTTTTGCTGACAACCCGCTGTTTCGCGGAACGTTTTTGGGCACCAATAAGCTCTTCATGAACGCGATTTTCTTCAGCTCACTGATCGAGAATCCCTCGGGGACGTACGAAGCGATCGAAGAATAGTTTCGATGATCACCGCCCTTTTCCTTTAGGTTTTGTCCCGCTACTTGCTCGAGCGACAGCCCCATTGCGGGGCGCGAGAGTAAGGGATGTTGACCATGGATATTGAAGGAAAAGGCGCGATTGTTACCGGCGGTGCGTCAGGTCTAGGGGGCGCTACAACCCGCATGTTTGCGGACCGCGGCGCTCACGTCATGATCCTCGACCGTGACCCCGACAAAGGTGAGGCGCTTGCCAAGGAGCTCGGTGATCGAGTCCACTTTCGTAATGTCGATGTGACTGACGAGAGCTCGGTGTCGTCCGCCGTTGCTTCGGCGCAGCAAACCTTCGGTGGGCTACATATCGCTTGCAACTTTGCCGGTATTGCGTGGGCCCAAAAGACCGTGGGTAAAGATGGTCCGCACCCGATTGATGCGTTCAAACGGGTCCTCGATATCAATGTCGTCGGGACGTTTAACGTGATCCGTTTTGCAGCGGTCGCGATGATGAATAATGAGCCGATGAGCGATGGTCAACGCGGTGTCATCATCAATACTGCGTCGGTTGCCGCGTTCGAAGGCCAGATGGGGCAGGCGGCGTATTCCGCATCCAAAGGCGGGATTGTTGGTATGACGCTTCCCATTGCCCGTGACTTGGCGCGGGACGGCATTCGCTGCAACACGATCGCTCCAGGTTTGATCCGTACACCACTTTTTGAAGGTTTACCCGAGGCAGCCGTGCAGTCTTTGTCTGAGCAACCCGTGTTCCCCAAGCGTTTAGGCGATCCTTCTGAGATCGCGCGGACGGCAATGTTCATTGTAGAGAATGATTACGTCAACGGCGAGACGATCCGCGTTGATGGAGCCATCCGCATGCAGCCGCGATAATCCGTTTGGGTCAGGCTTCGTGCGCCTGCAATGAGGCGTGTACTGAGCACGTATGTTCCCACCGTGTTCTCGGAAAGTCCTCACGACCTGCGATTCCAACAAACGGGCGAACCTCACGGTTTGTTAGTATGCCGAGGCCGTAGACTTTGAGTTCGTCTCCTGACGAAAAGGTTTCGAGTGAGACGTGGGGGCCCGCTCCCAATGGCGAGAGATGTAGGTCGCCCGCCATCGGGCTGCAAAAAGACAAGCGCTTTTCAAGTTGCCAAGCTCGTGAGCGGCGAGGGTTGTAAAGTGGTGGTCTGATGAATCATGCGGACTGAAGCGAGCGGCGCCGTGCGTTTGCCTGAGCTTTTATCTGCCAGCGGCGAAGCGGCGACATTTTGTCGATAAACAGGCGGCCAACAAGGTGGTCCATCTCGTGCTGAAGACAGACAGCCTCCATGCCAGAAAGCGTCCGAGAGATCGGCTCGCCGTGCCTGTTTTGCCCATCCATCTCGACTTGGGTCGCGCGTAGCACACTCCCGGTGACGCCCGGAATGGAAAGGCAACTCTCCTGGACAAACCCCCAAGCGCTCTTTGCCTTGATCCGCGGATTGATAAAGACTTGCGGCGCTGTTCGGTCTTCCGAAAGGTCCACGACAAAGATCTCCTGGTGCTGATTAATTTGTGGTGCTGATAGCGCGATGGCGGATGTCGCGTAGAGGGTGTCGAAAAGAAGCTCGATGATTGCTTCGGTCTCGGCTCCGAAATCACGAACGGGTGCCGACTGTTTGCGCAGGCGATCGTCAGGATACTCGAGGATTTCTGCCGGAGTCATTGGGGCCGCTCTGCTCCTACGCACTGGCGGTTGTCGCTGAGCGACGCGGTGGAGGGGGTCTCTTCCGCGGCTTTTTTCCCATTATCGTTTTTTAGGAGTGGGATGGCGACAATGACCGTCACGGCGAGCAGTATGATTTCGATCGTATAAACGGACACATATCCGATGGCATTTTCCGTGTGCGTACTTGATAAGTGTGCCGAAACTGCGTTGATCGCATCGCGCAACGCACCACTCAAGGCCATCGCAACACCTGCGGCGGTTGCCTGCACGGCACCCCACGATCCAAGCGCGAGTCCGACTTGATTATGCGGGGCACGAACCATTGTTGCGGTCAGTGTACCATGTCCAAAAAGAGCGCCGCCAAACCCGATTAAAACGTTGCCGATGATGAATACAGCGGGGTGCCCAATGGGTGAGGAGAGGATAACCAACAGAAATGCTGGTATGCCTACAAAAGCGCCCAGCCGTGCAGTTCGATAGGGGTTACCTCCCTTTGCGATAACGTGAGACGCAACCCAGAAGCCAATCAATCCGCCGAGTGCGAACAAAGCCGTGAGCTGTGTTGTTGCGGATACGGACCAACCGAGTACTTGGCCACCGAACGGTTCAAGGAGGACGTCAGCCATCGTAAACGCAAGTGTCCCAAGCGCGACAACGAGGAGCCGCCGGATGGTCTGGTCGCCAGCGCAAAAATGTGCCCAGGCTTGTTGGAAGGAATGCTCTGTTCCCGCTTGTTTTTGCCCGCGCGGGGGGCGGCGAGGCTCTTGCTTCCACATGGCGATCATATTGAAGCAGAAGCATACCAAGGCTGCGCCCTGGATCACTTGAACCAACCGGCCTGGCGAGAAGTCTTTGAGCAATGCGCCGAATGTCAGTGCTGAGGCGATCATCGACAGCAGCAACACGACGGACATTAATCCCACAACTTTGGGATGCGACTCGGGCGGCGTGAGATCTGTGGCCAGCGCGAGACCGGCCGTCTGGACAACGTGCGCACCGGCGCCAACGAGGAGGAACGCGAGTGCGGCCGAGCCATAACCGAGCAACACCGGAGCATTACCGGACTGTCCCATGCCCGCCAGCACCAGCAACGCGAAAGGCATGATAGCGAACCCACCAAATTGGTAGAGTGTTCCCTTCCAGATGAAAGGCGCTCGTCGCCAGCCCAATTCCGACCGGTGCGTATCTGATTTGTAGCCGACCAGTGCCCGAAACGGCGCAAAGAGGAGCGGGAGTGCGAGCATTAAGGCGACGACGGCTGCCGGTACCCCCATCTCAACAATCATGACGCGATTGAGCGTGCCGACGAGTAAGACGAGGGTGAGCCCGACGGAGACTTGAAAGAGTGCCAAACGGAGAAGCCGGTGGAGCGGCAGGTCGGGCGTCGCGAGATCGGCGAACGGCATGTATCGCGGACCCAGTGAAGTCCACATTGAACCAAGCTTCTTGCCAACACTCAACATCAACGCACACCTGTCCCTAAGAACCAGCCCAACGAAGCGGGTGCAGTTTGCTCGCTGCAACCGCTACAGCCCGCGGGCGAAGTGAAAGCGTACCCCGCCGACGGATCCCCTTTCGACTCGCCAGTTTTACGGCTCGCCATCCCGACGACTTAGGACGGACAATCCGAAGAGCGAGGAAAGCGGTGCAGGATCGTCCGACAACAGGACCTCAGGCCGGGAAGCCGTCGTCGGCATGCTGAGGAGTGAAGAGAGAGGCGCTGCATTGCTGCTCAGCATCGGAAATCCGAGGCTCTTCTGCCAAATGCCGTCTCTGTTCGGTGTGAGCGGTTTGAAGCCGATCATCTTCGAGAGAGGGGCGGCCTCACTACTCAGAAGAGCCATTCCGATCATTCCGGAAAAGCTCCATCCGGGCTTGGTGAGTTTCACACTCGGTTGCGTGTCAGAAAGAACTTTCCAACCAAACCAATCCGATAGTGGCGCGGGATCTGAGCTTGGTCCCGGTTCGAGAACGTCGCCGTCCTCGGACATCAGCTCGACTGCAGCTTCGCCGAAGCCGAAAGCAGTTGCGACGCCGACGACTGAGTGGCCGTTCATCAAACCGCGAACGGCTGCAGCGGAGCATCCGCCTGGGATCATTTCGGCAGCCACCATCTCAGCCACCAGTTCGCGGGCTTTGTTGAGGCTTGGCGAACCGCCCGATGCGGCGGGTTCCGGCGCAGCGTGTTCAGCCTCCGCCATCGGAACATCCGACAGCTCTTCACGCGGAAATGGCGCGGCGGGACCGTCCGTCACATCGCTTGCTAGAATTACCCGAAAATCTGTGTAGCCCGCTTCATCGAGCTTTCCTGCTGCGCTTTTCGCAGCTTGTTCCGATGCATAGACCCCGACATACGGTATCATCACAGCGCTCCTCTTAAAGCACGACGACGCGCGAGAATACGCGCGCCGCCGTGGGAAATGACGCGTTCACATTATCGAAACCGGGGCAATGCCGGTCAGCCTTTATCAGGCCAGCCTAGCTTAACGCTGCGCCCGACATGAAGTTACTGAAAAACTCCGTGTTCCGCAGAATAGCAAAATGCACAGTGAATGAGATCAGTGCAACACCGCCGAGAAATGCGGGAAGACCAACCGAGGGGTTCACGACACACCAAATGCGACCTTGATTCATGGTTTAATTCTCCGGGGTTACCCGCCAAACGGGGTGAAAGCGTAAGCGAGGACGTGGGCGATTAGCGAGATCAAGAAGAACACGCGTGAGCCGTCGATGACGTGCTTGTGAATTTCTTCGGATTCGCGAATGGTCAGGCCGGTGGGCCAAACCCGATCCGGATCGTTGATATCATAGGTCTGAGTGTCTTGGGCCATGAACGGTCCCTCCTCTCGATGTTTACAAAAAGGCTGTCGGCGCGAACTCGGCACCGGAACGCTACTCGGGCAAGCGCGCGACAGGCGCCGCTCAACGCATCTAAACACGGAAAGTGCTGCGTCTGCTGACAATACGGCCGAGATGTCGCACCCGTCAAGCCAAATTGTCGCACATTGTGTCACTTGACATGGACACGTTTTCGCGAGGGTTCCATCAGTACTGCGTTCGATACAATCAGCTTACGGAAGGCTGCTCAGGCCGAGCTGGCATGTTTCCGTGAAGATGGTCGCGTTGCCCTTCGTCGTCCGGCGCGCGTGATCAGGCGTTTTCCCTCCGCAGCGCGGTGAATAGAAACTTCGTAACCACAACTTAGGAGATGTCACCTACGAAAACGCCCGCAAAAGTAGTTCACTGGCCTCTGACGATGAGGCTCGCCGCACCATTCGAGCGGCAGGAACTGCGGAACCAATGCGGTTGAAACGCTTGAACACGGGAAGCGCGTGCAGATGAAAACGACGATTGCTCAGAGGCTTGGCATCAACCTGTTGGTCACCGGGATCCTCTTTTGTGGCTTTGGTGTGCAGCAGGTCATCTCGACGGCTGGGTTCATTTGGACCGAGCGTGAGACCAAACTGATGCACCAAGTGGAGGCCGCAACCAGTATAGTCGAGGCGTTCCATAGCCAAGTTGAGCGGGGCGTTATGCTGGACAGCGTAGCGCGTGACCGTGCGAAAGAAGCACTCGCAGCCATGCGGTGGGGCGACAACGATTACATCTTTGTTCTGACCGATAATGGTGTTTTAGAGGTGCACCCGGATCAATCCATTGTCGGCACCAACGCGCTTGAAATTCAAGATCCGAACGGGGTTTTCCACTACGCTGAGATGCTTGAGGCGGCGCGCGCGGGCGGTGGTTTCGTGCGCTATAAACAGCCCCGCGCTGGAACAGCCCAACCCCTCCCGAAAATGAGCTTCGCGACTCAGGTCAACGGTTGGGACTGGATCGTTGTAACAGGGGTGTACACTGATGATGTCGATAGCCTCATCATGAGTGAAACGGTCAAGCTGATTGCGTGCGCCTTCCTGTTGCTGACGATCTCCATGATTTTCTCGCAATTCATCAACCGCAGCATCGTTCATCCCCTCCGTACACTTAAGGATGCGGTGCGCGCGCTCCATTCTGGAAAAGCCCACACCAAGGTTGACGCTGCAGAACGCGAGGATGAAGTTGGCGAGGTCGCGAAGGAGGTGTTGGCTCTTCGCGACGCGATCATCGAGAAAGAGCGCCTAGAAGCTGAGGCCGACGCCAAACGTGCACAAGCTGAGGCCGAGCGACGTGATGCTGAAGCGGCACGTCTGGATCAAGAGCGGGCCATGGAAGAGGAGCGGACCGCCGCGGCAGAGCGGCAAGAGCAGGCACGCAAGCGGGCCGAGGATGCCAGAGAACGTGCGGAGCTGTCGATGCGCGAGGCGGAAACTGCTCAGCGGACAGCTGAAACCGCCAAAGAAGAGGCCGAGGTGGCACGGCAAGAGGCTGAGGTGGCATCCGCGGCTGCGCGCGAAGCACAGCGCCAGCAGGAAGAGGTTGTTTCCCAACTGGCGGACGGCCTGAGCACCCTGGCGCGGGGAGATCTCTCGTTCAGTTTCACCCAGCCATTTCCGACCGAGTACGAGGAATTGCGTTCGAATTTCAACAGTGCGGTCAAAGCGCTGAGCGCCGCGATGTCGGATGTCATGAGTGCCGCGTCCCAGTTGAAAGATGACACGCTCGACGTCAGTCAAGCGACGGATAATCTTTCGCAGCGTACGGAACAACAAGCGGCAACGCTAGAGCAAACGACGGCGGCTGTGACTGAAGTCTCGGCAACTGTCCAGCAGAGCACGCAAGGTGCGAAAGATGTCGAACGCATCGTCAAAGCGACCGAGGATCAGAGCCGCGAGGCCGACCGCATTGTCAAAGAGACCGTTGAGGCGATCACGCGCATTGAGCGTTCTTCAAGCGAGATCAATTCGATCATCAACGTGATCGACGACATTGCGTTCCAAACCAATCTCTTGGCCCTCAACGCCGGTGTCGAGGCGGCGCGGGCGGGCGATGCCGGCCGCGGGTTCGCTGTGGTTGCGCAAGAGGTCCGTGGCCTCGCCCAGCGGTGCACAGGCGCAGCGCAGGAAATCAAAGAACTGATCTCCACCAGCGCCAAGAACGTCGCTGATGGCGTCACGCTCGTCGAAAGTACGGGTGCGTCGCTTCGCGATATCGTTGAGCGTATTGGTGAGATCAGCGGTCTCGCTGGCGAGATCGCTAACTCATCGGAAGAGCAGTCGATCGCGCTGCAAGAGGTGACCAAGGCGATCAGTGAGCTTGATACGGTGACCCAGCAGAATGCGGCGATGGCGGAACAGACCACAGCGGCGAGCCATTCGATCCGCAGTGGCTCGGTGCGCCTGACGGAGCTGGTCGGGCAATTCCGAATCGATCCGTATCAAGAGCAAACAAGTGGATCCTTCGAGACTGATGATTTGCGCCTAGCTGGGTAGCGAGGAAGGCGCGGAGATTGCCGCTCGAGCTTGGGTTGGCGCCGTCATCATTTGTTTTTGAGGCTGCGATTGTTTCGCGCGCGCACTGTGGACGGTACTGTTGGTGAGCAACATTTCGTTCTCCCATCAGCTGGCTGGCAGGCCGCGCGCGCTGGCATGTGATTGCGTTTAATTCTTATTTACAAAGGGAACATTCGCGGTCACAAGCGGGCGCGTAACCAGTAGTGTGAGCGGGGCATGCGCAATCTCTTTCTTATCACCTCGGCCCTCGCGGCCGTGTGCACTAACGTGCAGGCACAAACATCCGAAGAACCTGAAGATACCATCGTCGTCACCGGCCAGCTGACGAGCTTTGGCGCGTTGAAATCGGCGACGCCGATCGTGGAAACGGCGCGGTCGATCTCCATCGAGACCGAAGACCTTTTCCGCGATAAGGGCGCGCTGACGCTTGACGATGCATTGAACTACTCCGCTGGGGTCGTCGGCGATACGTTTGGCTTCTCGACCCGTGGAGACTTCCCGCAGGTTCGGGGTTTTGACGCCGCAGAATACCGGGATGGCCAGCAGGTTCTCTTTGGCTTCTACAACAACACGCGCTCTGACATTTATATGCTGGAGCAAGTCGAGGTGCTCAAAGGGCCAGCTTCGGTCCTTTTCGGTAAAGGTGCGCCGGGCGGCATCGTGAATGCCGTTTCCAAGGTCGCTGGCCCCGACAAGGGCAGCGAGGTGTTGGTCGATATCGGCAACTTCAACCGTTACCAGGCGGCTGCTGATCTGAACGGCGAGCTCGCCGAAAACCTCTACTTCCGCCTCGTGGCGCTCTACCGCGACGCTGACACGCAAGTTGATTTCGTCGAAGATGACGCGCTTATTTTCATGCCGTCGCTGACGTTCGACAACGGTGTGACCCGCCTGACCGGAATGGTGGAAATCGCGGATCGTGACGGGGACTCAGCGCACCAATTCTTGCCCAACACGGGGACGGCGTGCCCAAGCGGCGACGTTTCGGTGACCCCGGCTATTCTGTGCGCGGGGTCTACGGGTCAGGAAATCGATCCGTCGACGTACCACGGCAATCCTGAGTTCAACCGCTTCAACACCTCGTCGACGCTTGTCAGCTTACTGGCTAGCCATCAGTTTACCGATCAATTCTCGGTCGACGGTATTTTCCGCTATAAGGACGGTGAGGCTGACTATCGCCAGGCATGGATTGCGTTCACTGGAGACGGGACGCCGCGCATTTCGCCGACTGGGGATGGGCCGCAAACCTATTTCCGCGGGGATCGTACGTCCGAGCAAACGGCGCTCGACGTCCGGGCCCGGTACGAATTCGACACGGGCGCGATCAACCACGAGCTGTTCGGCGGATTTGCTATCCAAACCGTTGAGACGACCGACTTGGGCCTATTCTTGCCCGGCGCGTTCAGCGGCGTGGTCCTGAACGCATTTGATCCGGTCTATAGCGCTCCACCGGCGTTCGCCCTGGACGATGACAATCTGGCAGACTTTGGGTCTTTCGAGGCCGACGATCTTGGTTTCTACCTGAACGATCAGGTGACCATCGGCGACTTGAAGCTCAACTTCGGTGTGCGTTGGGACCAAGTGGAGACGACCACGGCCGCAGGCTCCGCCGAAGACGATGCGACGTCGATCAGCGTCGGCGCACTCTATGCGTTGCCGTTCGGGCTCTCGCCTTATGTCAGCTACGCAGAGTCGTTCCAGCCTGTGGTGGGTACGGACGGAATTGCCGGCGGCCCGCTTAAGCCGCAGGAGGGTGACCAAGTCGAGGTGGGCGTCAAATTCCAGCCCGCCGGGACCCAGACCTTCATCACGGCCGCTTACTTCGAAATCGAACAGAGCAATTTGATTGATCCGCAAGCCACGCCCGCCAGCACTTCGCGTCAGCAACAAGGCACCGCGAATGTCGAGGGCTTCGAAATTGAAGCGCAGACGCGTCTCGGTGATGTCTATCTTGAAGGGAACTTCAGCACACTGGATACCGAGAACGTCAACGGCGTGCCGATCGACTCGATCCCTGAAACGCAAGGCTCAGCGTGGGTGCAATACCAGCCGAGCACCGGTCCGCTGGCGGGGTTCCGGTTTGGCGCGGGCGTTCGCGCTTTGGGTGAGAACCAGAGCAACTTTGTGGCGCCTACGGGTGACGTGCTCGCAACCATCGTGACCGATGGCGTGGTCCTCGGTGACCTGCTGGTTGGTTATGAGAACGAGGGCTGGGATTTCTCGGTCAACGCACGGAACATCACCAACGAGGAATATTTTGGAACCTGCCTTGCCCGCGGCGATTGTTTCCCGGGTGAGCAGCGGACCGTCGTCTTCCGCGCCGTCCGCAAGTTCTGATGGGGGAAGCGCTCTGGCCTCTTCGTCTTCTGGTCCTCGCCCTGTCCTTGGGCGGAGCAGCAAGCCTGTACGCGGCTTGGAAGACGAAGAGGTCGGGCGGTTTCGCTGTCGGGTTAGGGTGGTTGTTGCTGTTGGCGGCAACGATCTGCGCCGCTTTCACAACGGGTGCCGATAAGGGCGCTGCACTCGGCATCGTGACGGTGATCGCGTGCGCCGCTGGCTTCTTGAGCTTCGAAGCCCTTCGAAACCCGCGTCGGCAGAGCAAGCCGCGGGAGCCGAAGACAGCTGAAAAGCGGTCTGGTCTGACCCCCGCTTGGTGGGGACGCCGCGTCTTTGTCGGTTTTTTGGTTGGGCCGATCGCCGGGCTCGCTGCGTTATCGGTGACAGCGTTGCTCTACGTCAGCCTCGCCAACGCTGGGCTCTCCGCCAGCAACAATTTGGTGGTTGCGTTCTTTGCTTTCCCTTTGGGCTGGGCAGGATTGGCCGTGTGGGCTGGCTTTGACGAAATTCTGTGGCGGAAGTCGGCGGTGATCGGTGCTGCCCTGCTCGCCCCGTTGCCGCTGCTCGCGATTTCGGGTTAGCGTTCCCCATGGGAAGATCGATCTGGCCAAAGGCATCGTCGCGCCGTGTCGGGCGTTCGCTCGAAGCGCATGCCGTCTTGGCATTATCCGTAAGCGTCTTAATTTACATTCTGATCGTCACCGGAACGCTTTCGGTCTTCAATCGCGAGTTCCAACGTTGGGAACAACCCGACGCGCCTGAGATGGCAACGATATCGGCAGAAGCCGCCGAGCGGGCCGCGTTGTTGGTATTCCATAACGAAGCCGAGCCTTCGACCCATCTGTATATCAATTTTCCGCAGCCTGATCTTCCGCGGACGGTGATTACCACGGACACCCAGGCCTTTTATGCGCGCGCCGATGGGACCGTTGGAGGACCTGAGAGATTTCCTTGGACGCAGTTCCTCCTTGATCTGCATTACTATCTGCATCTGCCGCATATTCTGGGATTAACGGTCGTCGGCGCGATGGGGGTCTTTCTCGTCGGCTTATCGCTGTCGGGATTGTTGGCGCATCCCCGGATATTCCGCGACGCATTCACCTTCCGCCGGGGAGACGACCGCGTCAGCCTCGCTGACTTGCACAACCGCCTTAGCGTTTGGACCGCGCCATTTCATATCTCAAACGCGTTGACCGGGGCCATGCTTGGGCTTGCTACGGTTCTGGCTATCGCGTTGGCGGCGGCTCGCTATGATGGCGATCTGGAGGCCGTCTACACCCCTGTTTTCGGTGAAGAACCGGCCCTAGAGGGCCAGGCAGGTGACCCTGCCATTGCCCAGTCGATCCGCGACCTATCGGTCCGCCATCCTGACCTCAGAATGACCTATGCCATCATGCATGATCCTGGCACGGACGGGCAGCATGTCCAGTTGATAGGTGCGCATACGGATCGCCTGATTTTCGGAGATTACTACGTCTACGATGCAAAGGGCAACTTTCAGGGTAATACGGGGATCTCTGACGGGTCGATCGGTCAGCAGATTGCGGGTTCTGTCTATAACGTGCACTTTGGGAATTGGGGCGGCACGCCGATTAAGATCGCATACGGACTTTTTGGCCTGATACTGTGCACGATAACCTGCTCGGGGCTTTCAATGTACTTTAAAAAGCGTGAGGAGAAGGGCCGTCCTGCACCGCGGCTTGCGGGCGGCTGGGAAGGCGTCGTCTGGGGCGTGCCCGCGATGCTCAGCCTGACGCTTGCCTTTGCTGTCTCTGGCGGAGAGGGTCCGGCGCTCGTTGCTGCCTTTTGGCTTGGCCTCATCGGCGTCGCAGGCGCGGGCGGGTGGATTGGTAAGGAACGGATCCGCTTTTACGGCATCGGATCCACCGTATTCGGCCTCACCGCAGCTGTGGTCGCCCACACAATGCGGTACCCTGATGAGCTGGGGTCTGCAGCCGTCTTGCCGGTTTCTCTTTTCTTGATTGTCGTGGCTGCGCTTCTCGGCGTCGTCCTCTTCAAGGTCGAACAGGATGGCAAAGGGCCCGCGGAGCCGGCCTCACCAGCCCTGAAACAAGCCGAATAGGTCGCTTGCTTGGCGCGGCAACGCTCTGTGCGCGTGGGTACGCGTCCCCGTTCTAATGAGAAAGCACCATTCGGCCGTCGAAGGACTTACGCGGCGGCGGCCTTGGCCTGTTTGTGGCCGTTTTCGTCGAGCCCGGCTTTCCAGTATGACGAGATATACCGCATCGTCTTGTCGACCTTCAGCTCATTTTGAAAGTAGTGCCGAAGCTCAGCCACTGCCGTGAACTCACCAGCAACGAACACGCTTGTGCTCGCGTCGGGCGTTGCGGCACCTTTGATCGCGTCAATAAGATCTGTCGACGGAGCATAAGGGTCAGTCTTCACGATCCAATGGACAGACTGGCCGCTTGGAAGCTTGATCGGTTGCTTGTCGTGGTCGCTCAAAATTTCAACGAAGGCGTCGATCGCAACGTTGTCGCCTAAGGTCTCGAGGCCTGCGGCGAGGGCGGGAAAGCCGGTCATGTCCGCTGCGGCCAGGATGCGTTTCGCGCCGCTCGTGATCAGCTTTGGCGAGCCGCACCGCGAAATGACAAGCGCATCGCCGGCTTTTGTCCGCTGCGCCCAGGGACCGACGCGGCCAAGATCGCCATGGGTGACGATGTCGATATCGATTTCGCCTTGGTCAGGACGCGCGTGGCGGATGGTGTAGGTCCGCATCTCCGGGCGGTACTGGCCCGCCTCTACAAACGCCTCAAACGCAGACGGGTTCTGGTCCTTCGCGGGGACCACCAGTTTGAGGTGGGCACCGGCGCAATCAGGCGAGAATTCCCGGGCGACTTCGCTTTGCAGTGTGACGCGGACCATGTGCGGCGTGATCTTCTCGGCTGCCTTGACCTCGGCGGGTCCGAAACGGCTTCCTTCGAGAAACTGCCTCAGCTTTTCGAGCATGACGGTGTCCTTTTCGCGACGACACCGTCATATGGCAGGTTCGGTTGCTTCTGAGAACTATTTTCAGAAGAAAGCAGCCTTGCCCGCTGCGTCACAAACGTCACCCGATCGCGGAAACTGAGGACTTTTGGTCATCCTCTGGCGACAGCCTTGTGCCTAACGCGCTGCTTTGACATCCACCTCTTTGATGTTGTTCTCCGGACGTCGGTCGACAAGCTTGTTGTACGGATCAATTCCGGCATAGCTTGGCTGTTCATCCACAATGATGGTGAAGGTCTGCTCGCCCGAGACAACGTTGCGCCGTTCAAAGGCGATAATGTGCTCGGTTCCATCCTTCACATCGCGCGGATGCGATGAGAAAACGCCGAAGTCGAGAGCAATGTCGAGCGGTGTTTCGGTCTCGTTTCCTTGTCCATCAGCATACAGCTTTTTCGCATCGACCGTGACGGTAAGGTCAAACCGGCCATCATCGCGGGGGCTGACGACAGCATCTTTGACGTCCACGTCATAAAGCGTGATCTTTTCGAACAGATCTTGGATCAGCTGCTCATGCTCAGGCCCTGCTTCCTCCCGCAGGATCGCGAGAAAGTCGACCGAGCGCGGATAAGGGTCACTTTTGTAGCCCCAGGTCTCAATCATCCGGCGCAGGGCACGGTTGACCGTCTCCTCACCGACTTGATCGCGCAGCAACCACATGACGAGGCTGCCCTTACCGTAGTGAATATAGCCCTGGTTCTCCACCAGGTAGAGCGGCATTTCCTCAAGCGGTTCAGAAGCACGGCCTGAAAGATAGCTGTTGAGCTCATACCTTAGGAACCGGCGGATATGCTCCTCCCCGTAAAGATCCGCCATGACCAAAAGCGCACCATACTGGGCAAACGCTTCGATCACCATCGTCGTCCCTTGCACTGCCGATGCGGAGAGCTGGTGACCGAACCACTGGTGCGCGAGCTCGTGCGCAGTCACGTAGGTGACGGCATCGATTTCTTCCGCGTCCTCGTCGTCGAGCTTCAGAATAAAGCCGATGTTCTCAGAGTACGGAACGGTGTTGGGAAAGCTCTGTGCAAATCGTGAGTAGGGGAACTCCTGGATACGCATTTGACGATACTGGAAGGGTGTGAAGACGTCCGTGAACTTATCAAAGCTGAGCTTCATCGCCCTCATCATCAGATCGACATTGTACGGATGTTTCTCATCGTAGAAGATCTGAAGCTTCACATCGTCTTGGCCTTCTGGCGCTTCCCAGACGTCTTCAGCCACCGTGTAGCGGGCTGACTGGACGGCGTAGAAGTTCTGGATCGGCACGTCTTGTTCGTAGACGAATGTTCGGCGATCCCCCGTCGTTGTGTCACTCACCAAATAGCCTGGCGCAATGGCAATCTGGTCAGCGCTGGTGGTGATTTCGGCTCGGAAGTCGACCCAATCGGCGTTCGAGGCTGCCGCAAGCAAACTCACATTCCAATAGCGCTCATCATCGAGTTTCGGCAGCCGCGGATCGATCGGAAGACCGCGTTTACGGCGCTCGGCGCGGTCGGTGAGGATCTTGTCGATGCCCCAACCGACGCGCGGCAGGCCGCTCGAATTGAGAAACGTCCCGTTGGCGCGGATCGGCGGGTTGTTTCCCGAATTGCGGAAGCCAGGGTTTGTCAACGTGACCTCAGCCGTCATCAGCCGGGTTTCCCCAGGTTCCATGGGGTCGTCAAACGCGAAGACGAAGTGGTTGAACTCTTCATCGGCAACGGACACCGAGGCGCCCTCGATCCTATGGCTTACGACGTCCACGTCGTAATCGTAGTCCACACGCATTTGATCGAGTGTTGTCTCCGTCTTGTTCTGGAGCACGTAGTCGACCGAGGCCACGACCCTTCGTTCCTTCGGGAACAGATCCATTTTCAAGTCGACCGAAGTGATTTTCGGTTGCGGTGCGAACTCGTCTTTGCGCCACTTTCGTTCGAATGCTTCGGACCGGTCGCGCAACGCCTCAGCGTTGGCGTACGTGTTGCGCACATTCGTGTTGTAGAACACCCACGATCCGGTCGCCGCCATGACGGCGATCGATGCCAGCAACAGACCACCGCTGGCGCCGCGGAGCCGGTTGGGGACCTGCCGCAGCCGGAGGAACATCGGATCGAGACTTCCGCGGCTCCACAAGGCGAATGTCAGCACCGAGAGGATGACCGCCGCCGAGCCCCAATAGAGCAGCATCCACGCCGAGATGCCGAGGGACATCCCGTAGCCGTTCATATCCGAATAGGTGAGGTCGATCCCTCCGCCGTAATTATAGAGGATGTGATCAGCACCCAGATTATCCATCACGACGCTCACCACGACGTAGGCCAGGAACACGCCGATCCCGAGCCACTTGTTGTTGGCAAGCACTTGGATGAACAGAGCCAGGACCGTCAGCAGCGCGAAGAATCCCACAAAATCGATCGCCAGCCGGACAACGTATTGGTCAATTTCCAAGAACGTGAAACCTCGGAAAAGCTGGGTGGCAATTGCGGTACCCGCCGCAACGACGGCCATCAGCACCAAGACAACGAGCACCGCGATGTACTTCGCCAAGACGAAGACCCACGACGGGGTGGGGGCGGCATCGGTGATTTCGTTGAATTTGAAGCCACGCTCGCGCCAGATCAGTTCTGCTGTGTAGTAAACGGCGATCACGAGGGGGACGAAAGCGAAGGCGCCTTCGATCGCCCGGATCATCAGTGTGGTGATCGGATAGCTCTCGGTGCCGTAGAGGTTACCGAGGTTGAGGAGTGAGCCCAACGTGTTCATCACCGACAGGACAAGGACAATCCAAAACGCAACCGAGCGCATGATGCCGAAGGCTTCAAAGCGCACGCGGCGGGCAAACTGTTGAGGCCAGGCCTTGCCAACAGGCGCCGGTTCAGCGCGCGGTAGCGAGACGGCGCGCAGTGCGGCAGGCGCTGGGGCGCTGTCCGTCCGTTTGCGAAAACGCGCGAGTGATACGCCGGTGACGCCGTTCGGAAGCGCGACATTGATCAACAGGAGAAGTGCTGCGACCCCTCCCCAAAGCAGCCGGTTCTGAAGCAGAAGACCTGTCAGCTGCGGGAGGTCGGCATTGCGTTCCGCGGCGGTCCAGAACTGGGTTTGTTCAAAATACGCAGCGAGGCCAAAGGGCTCGAGGAGCGCGGCGAGGTTCTGGGTCTCAAGGTCTGACGACAGCGCCGTTCCTGTCACCCAGCCGATGAACAGCGCCACCAACGCGGCCCAAACGGCGATCATGGATCGCGTCAGGTTGGCGACGGTGAAAAGGATCGTGCCGAGGACGAGCAAATTCAGTGCACCGAACAACGCGTAGAGGTAGGCCACCTGACCAGGGTTGAACGGTCCCATCTGTTCCTGGTCGAGCCAGGGCATCAGCGATCCGAAGAGCAGACCGAGGGGCACCGCGGCAAAGCAAAAGAACGTCGCCAGCAATCCGCCAAAGTACCTGCCCAAAAGAACCGTGCGACGGCCGACTGGGGTTGCGCGAAACACTTCGTCCGTGCGGAGACTTTGGTCGCGCGTAACGCCCGTTGCCATGAAGACCACAGGCATGAAGATGCCGACAACAGACATGATGCTGATCGTCTGCATCGCGACGAACGGCGAGTTGATGTTGGTGGCTTCAGAGCTCCCGATTTGAAGCTGATCGGACGCGATGGATCCGTAGCTCATCAAGAAAAAGATCGCGAAGATGGCGATGAACGCTGCGCCCCGGAGTTGGTATCCGAGTTCGAACCTGAAAATTGAACCAAACATGGTTAGGCCGCTTCACGTGTATTCGATGGCGCGAGGGCGCCGCGGATGGTGGCGAAGTAGACGTCCTCGAGCGTGGGTTCAGATGCCTCAAAGCCGTCGCCTGGGTCTCCGTCGGCGTAGACGCGTATCACGGTCTGCCCTTGGACCAGCCGTGCACTGACGACCTGATGGCGCGCCTGGTAGTCTTCCAACTCGGCTTTGCTGATCACTTTGCGCCAGATTTTCCCGCGGACTGTTTCGACAAGCGCCGTGGGCTGACCTTTTGCGGCAATCCGGCCCTGGTTCATGATCGCCATGTTGCTGCAGAGGTCAGCGACATCCTCGACGATATGGGTCGAAAGGATGATCACGACGTTCTCGCCGATCTCCGATAGCAAATTGTGGAAACGGTTGCGTTCCTCGGGATCAAGACCAGCCGTCGGCTCGTCGACGATGATCAGCTTGGGATCGCCGAGCAGGGCTTGCGCAATCCCGAAACGCTGGCGCATCCCGCCGGAGTAGGTTGCGGGCGCCTTCTTCCGCACATCCCAGAGGTTCGTCTGGCGCAGCAGTTCCTCGACGATGGCCTTGCGCTCCCGGGCGTTCGTCAGGCCTTTGAGAACGGCGATGTGGTCGAGGAGCTTGTAGGCTGAGATCCGCGGATAGACGCCGAAGTCTTGGGGGAGGTAGCCCAACTGCCGCCTGACGGTATCGGGATCGGACAAAACGTCGGTCCCATCAAACGCAATGGTGCCGCGATCAGCCCCTTGCAAGGTCGCGATCGTCCGCATCAGTGAGGATTTCCCAGCGCCGTTGGGGCCCAGCAAACCAAACATGCCGCGCCCGATCTCCAGGTCGACGCCGTGGAGTGCTTTGACTCCATTCGGATAAGTCTTGGTCAGCCCTCTGATGGTCAACATGCGGCGTCCTCCCTGTACAACCTCTCTCGTTGATATCGAATATCAGTAAAACGATTTCAAGTCTGTGGCGATCGTTTCGCGGATTTTCGGCTGGTGGCGACGCATCAGCAGAATCTTGACCAAAATCATGCGCCCCACCGCCCGGATGCGCCATATACCCAGGATGATGCGTCGTTCCCGTAAGAAGCCAGCGCAGAACAAGCTGGCGCCATTGGCTGCCCACCTCACGCCTATTATCCAGCGGCTTCGCCGCCTTGCGTTGGTCGGCCAAGGAACGGCACTCGCGTTGCGTCTGGTGGCGTTGATCGTGTTCGCCAAAGCGGCGGGCATCATGCTCACGGGCGGAGCGGGTATTCTGCCGTATCTCAGTTTCGCACTTGTTTCCCTGTCAGGTGCGGTGACCGCTTCACTGATTGCTGCCCGTTTTTCCTCCCAAGCTGAGCAAGTGGCCGCTCGTGAAGTCATCGGGATCTACGAAGGTTTCGCGGCGCGTGCTCCGGTCGCGACCGCGGCCGACATGCCAGCTGGCGAACTGGTGATGCGGGTTGAGCGGCACCCGGAGGCGTGTGCCTCGGCCCTGGTTTCGATCCCCAACGCAAAAACGATGGCGTCCCTCGGTGCGCTCCTTACGCTGACGGTTATCGCATGTGTTCACTGGCCGTCCGCCATCGTCCTGTTGAGCAGCCTGCCGCTGATGATCGTCGCTATGATCATCGTTGGTAAACTGACGAAACGCCAAGCCGATCGGCAGGAGGAAGCCCTCCATAAGCTCTCAGCGCGGTTTGCCGACAAGGTCCGTTGTCTTCCGACGATTTTGTCAGCTGATGCTGTTGCGCGCGAGCGCGACAGGTTGGGCGACGATCTCAGAACCTACCGCGATCGCGCGGCCGACGTTCTCCGGTTCGCGTTCATGAACTCCACGGTGCTCGACGCCTTTCAAGCCATCGGGATCGCGGTGCTTGCGATCTCCACCGCGTTGGGGATCCTCGGACAACCGACACTGGTAGGTTTTGCGGGAATTGGCCTTACGCAAGGTCTGATCGTCTTGGTTCTCGCGTCTGAAGTTTATGCGCCACTTCGTAAGTATGCTGAGTTTTACCATAAAATGTCCGAGGGCAAGACAGCTCTTGAGGCTGTGGATCCGCTGGTGGAGGCTGTCCCCAGTCACGACGCGCGCATTCCGGCAGAGCACTTTGCGTTGCGCGGCGCCGTTTCTTCGATCGCTGGTCCGTACCCGGATATCACGCTTCCTAAAGTTGGTTTGGTCGTGATTTCCGGCCCCTCTGGATGCGGCAAGACCTGTTTGCTCAGGCTTCTCGCTGGAGTCGAGCCAGCCGATTACGGGCAAGTGTTCCGCGCGGCCGGAGGCCAAGCCTGGGCCGCTGCCGATGGATACCTTGGAGGCTACCGGCTTCGCGACGTCTTTGGTCGCTCGGCGCGAGACCGGTTAGCAGCGCTTGCGATGCAAAGTGATCCGCGGTTCGCCGATGGCGGGGACACGCGCATAGGGCTCGGCGCGGTGGCCCTCTCTGGCGGGCAGCGCTTGCGCCTCAGCGTCGGAGCGGCATTGGCCTCCCGTGCACAAACGATTTTTTGCGACGAACCGACGGCCAAACTCGACGATTTTGGTGCTCAGTCCATCCGTGATCTGCTGAAAGAGGTCGCACAGGAACGCCTTGTCATCGCTGCGTCCCACGATCGTGCGTTGATTGCTGCAGCCGATGTCGAAGTGGCCCTGGAGCATCGCGAAAGGATCGCCACGTGACCGAGCTTATGCGGGATCGTCGATGGCTCATCGCCTTGTGCGCTGCGGTTCTATCTGCTGTCTCCGCGGTCGTCTTGGTCGGGGTGTCGGCATGGTTCCTCGGCGCGGCGATGCTCGCCGCGGCTGCGCCGATTGCCACGGCCTGGAGCCCGCCAGCGCTTGTTTTTGCTATCCGCATCGCGGCCTTCTTGCGCATCGGTGGGAAGTATACGGAACGCAGTGTCGGTCACGCGGCGGCGCTCAACGATCAAGTCGCCCATCGCCAGCATGTCTTCACCCAAATGGCCGGCGCTCGGTCGGTGCGCGTCGGTGGTTGGCAGCTTGCGCGCGCGGATCGGCTGCAGCATTTCATCAGCGACGTTGAGGCTGTCGACTTTGAGCGGCTGCGGGCCGTTCTCCCCTTGCTCTCTCTCGCCGTTGTCGGATTTCTCGTGGTTGTGGCAACGGTTGCGATTACCCCCAGCGCGCTCTTTCCGCTTACTGTTCTGGCGTCCGTTGCTGTTTCCGGCGCGGTTGTTCTTGCACGTCGTGCGGCACGACAGACCGAACGCGCGGCGGATCTGCGCCAGATTTTCGGCGAAAGGCTAGGGCTCGCCCACGGCGGGATGGTCAGCCTCCAGGCAGGGGGTACCCGGCGCCGTGTCATGCGCGAGACGTTTGGCGCGGCGTCGCAGGCGGAGGCGGTGCACCGCACCGCCCGTCTCAGCCTCCATCTTGCTGAGGGGTTCCTTGCCGCCGTGGGCCCCGTCTGTGCACTGATTATCATGGCTGTGGGTGTCTTCGAAGGGCGCGGGGGAGCCGAGGCTCTGCCGGTCATTCTGGTCGCCGTCTGTTGGCTTGCGGCGGCGGAGCTCTTTGTTCCGATCGCACGAATTCACTTTGCCGCCGCGGAAGGGCGTCGCGGGCGCGCGGCCTTGGATGCTTTTGCATCGACCGACGAAAAAGCACCCGCTCAGCCGGCGCCGCATCTTGCGCTGCGCGACGTGCCGCTGCTGGACCCGCTCGGTAAGTCTCTCGGCGGAAGGATCACTTTTGACGTTTGCCCGGGGGCTCCAGTGGCGCTTCTCGGTCCCAGCGGGTGCGGGAAAACGTCTCTCCTGAAGCGCCTCGCTGGATGGCAAGAGTGGCGCGCAGGCCCCCATCCGCTCAAGCGCGAAGCGATTGCCCGGGCGACCTCGCATCTGTCGCTCCATGACGCGGCTATCCTCGCAGGCTCCATGCGTCACAATCTATTTTCAGATGCTCCTGACAAAGATCTTTTGGCTGCCTTAGATGCCGTCGAGTTGGTTCCGCGGGTGGTAGAAGTCGGCGGCTTGGACGCTGAAATCCGTCAGGACACACTATCACTCGGAGAGATGCGCCGGGTTGCTTTGGCCCGGGCGTTGCTGTCGAGCAAAGAGCTGATCCTGTTCGACGAGCCTGGTGAACATCTTGATACGGAGCAAGCGCAGAAGATTTTCGCCCGTGTCCTTGAGCGATGCGCTGACAAGTCTATTGTTTTTGTCACCCATGACGAGGCGCTCGCCTCATTGGCAGCCCATGTCGTCTGTATGGGGAGCGCCGATCCTTCGCCGTAACGGCCGGTCAAGCGCCAGGCTTAAAATTCCGCGCGCCGTCGATGAGACTGTCCACCACCTGCGGCTCGGCGAGAGTTGATGTGTCGCCGAGCTGATCAGGGTGGCCCTCAGCGATTTTTCGCAGGATCCGCCGCATGATTTTTCCTGACCTCGTTTTCGGAAGGCCCGGCGACAGCTGAACGCGATCAGGCGTCGCGACCGGGCCAATTTCCTCGCGCACGTGGTTGCGAAGCGCGGTGGGCAGATCATCGCTACCCTGGACGCCTTGTCTAAGAATGACGTAGCAGTGGACCCCCTGGCCTTTGATGTCGTGGGGATAGCCAACGACCGCGGCTTCCGCGACGGCGGGGTGGGCAACCAGGGCACTCTCGATTTCAGCCGTCCCCATACGGTGACCACTGACGTTGAGCACATCGTCCACGCGGCCGGTGATCCAATAGTCGCCGTCTTCGTCCCGCCGCGCGCCATCGCCGGTGAAATATCGGCCGGGGTAGGTCGAGAAATAGGTTTGGATAAAGCGCTCCGTATCCCCCCAAACGCCGCGCGCTTGGCCAGGCCAGCTCTCGGTGAGAACGAGGTTGCCTTCCGCAGCGCCCTGAAGCGCGTTTCCGTCCTGGTCGACGAGGTCCGCGCCAATTCCCGGCATCGGCTTTGTCGCGGCCCCGGGTTTGGTCATCGGATCATCGGGCAGGGCACTGATTAAAATTCCGCCGGTCTCCGTTTGCCACCAAGTATCGACGATCGGGCATCGTCCGTCGCCAACAACATCGTGATACCAGCGCCAGGCCTCAGGATTGATCGGCTCACCGACCGTACCCAGCAATTTAAGGGAGGATCGATCCGTGCTCGTAACGTAGTCATCGCCCTCACGCATCAGAGCGCGGATGGCTGTTGGCGCGGTGTAGAGTTGCGTCACCTTATGCTTGTCGACCACCTGCCACATGCGAGATGCGTCAGGGAATGTTGGCACGCCTTCAAACATCAGGGTTGTGACGCCGTTCGCTAAGGGTCCGTAGACGATGTAGCTGTGACCCGTGATCCATCCAACATCAGCGGTACACCAATAAACGTCGTCATCCGCGACCTGAAACACCTGTTCATGGGTGTACTGGGCATATGTCATATACCCACCGGTGGTATGGACAACGCCTTTTGGCTTACCCGTTGACCCCGAGGTGTACAGAATAAAAAGCGGATCTTCCGCATTCATCGGTTCCGGTGGGCAGGTTGGCGAGACGTCGTCTCGCCCTTCGTGCCACCAGATATCGCGACCGTCCTGGAAGTTCACTGCTCCCCCAGTGACCTGCACCATCAACACAAGGCGCACGACATCGCCGGCTTGCCCAGCTTTGGCAATCGCCGCATCGACGTTGGCTTTCAGCGGGATCGCCTTACCGCCGCGGCGGCCTTCGTCCGCTGTGATCACAGCGACGGCGCCGCAATCGTCGATCCGGCTGGCGAGGGCTTCGGGTGAAAATCCTCCGAACACGACGGAATGAATGGCACCGATCCGCGCGCATGCGAGCATGGCGTAAGCCGCTTCGGGGATCATCGGCATGTAGAGGATGACCCTGTCGCCGCGGCCGATGCCCCGTGCTTTCAGTACGTTCGCCATCCTGCAAACTTCGGCGTACACGGTGTTGTACGAGAGATGCGTGTTCGTCTCAGGATCGTCGCCTTCCCAGATGATCGCGGTCTTCTCTCCGCGCTCGGGCAGGTGCCGATCGAGACACTGGACACTGGCGTTGAGAACCCCATCAGCGAACCACCGGATCCGGAAGTCGTCACTGTTCCACGATACATCAGAGGCTTCGGTCGGAGACTTGATCCATTGCAGCCGCTGAGATTGTTCGAGCCAGAACGCATCCCGGTCGTTCGGTTGTGCGCGGTCTGCTTTGGTCATGGTCTCTCCAAACCTTTTGGTCGCTCAAAATTAGGCCAGAACCGCGGCGGCGCAACTCCCGCGCGCATGTGCCTTAGTGACGGGGCTCCCGGTCACGCTTAGTTGGCAGTGAGCGAAATTGAGGACGAGTCATGGCTGAGCAGCAGCAAGGCAAAGAAAGTCTGGCGGTTCCCACCCGTCGTCTCGGGCGCTTGGCGCGGTTTGGCGGCCTCGGCACGTCCATTGCGGGTAACGTGTTGGTGGAGGGCGCAAAAACCTTGGCGCGCGGAGAGCGGCCCGAGCTCGATCGCTTGCTGTTTACGCCGGGCAATGCCGAAAAAGTGACCGAGCAACTGTCAAAGCTCCGCGGCGCCGCGATGAAGCTCGGCCAGCTGATGTCGATGGGCGGAGATGACATGCTGCCGCCGGAATTGGCTGACATTCTATCAAAACTGCGCGAGCAGGCCCACCATATGCCGCCGCCTCAGCTCCGCCGTGTGCTGAACGAAGCGTGGGGTGACGATTGGCGGACGCGGCTGGACCGCTTCGATCCACGTCCAATCGCTGCGGCTTCGATTGGTCAGGTCCACCGTGCACGGACGAAATCTGGTGAGGACCTTGCCATCAAGGTTCAATATCCGGGCGTGCGGGAAAGCATCGACAGCGATATCGATAATGTTGCGACACTGATCAAAATGTCGGGTCAATTGCCGAAGGGCGTGGATATGGATCCGGTCTTTGGTGAGGCGAAACGGCAGCTGCACGAGGAAGCCGACTACCTCCGCGAGGGCTCCTACATGGTGCGCTTCGCCGAAACGCTTGACGGTGACGAACGGTTCGTTGTGCCCAAGCTCTTCGAGGAGTTCACAACGCCTGATGTCCTCGCGATGTCGTTCGAAAAAGGTCAGCCTATTGACGATTTGGCCAAGGCGGACCTCGAAACGCGTAACAAAGTCATCACCCATCTCTTTGAGCTGGTGATCCGCGAACTGTTTGAATTTAAGCTGATCCAAACCGATCCGAACTTCGCCAACTACCGGTACCGGCCGGAGACAGGGCAAATTGTGCTGCTCGATTTTGGCGCAGCGCGCGACATCGATCCGGAACTGTCCGAGGGCTACCGGCGTCTCACCCAAGCCGACCTCGACGGCGACTGGCCAGCGATCAATGAAGCGGCGCGGGCGATCAATCTCTACGGCGGGGACATGACCCCTGAACAGGAAGAGGCCCTCAAGGTGATCTTCACGGCCGCGATCGAACCTCTGCAAACCGACGCGCCTTATGATTTTGCCGCGAGCGACGTGACCATCCGCATGCGGGACGCGGGCCTCGTGCTTCGCGAGACCAAGTACAGCCACAAGCCGAACCCGGTCGCGCTCTTCTTGCACCGCAAAATCGGCGGCATGTATCTGCTGGCGACCCGGCTTAAAGCCCAGGTCAACGTGCGGTCGCTCCTCCGCGCCCACGGTTTTGCCTAAAGTCTCTTGCGGAACCGGTTCGTTTTCGGTCATTTCCGCTCATGCTATCCGTCCTCGATCTCTTCCGCGTCGGCATTGGGCCGTCGAGTTCGCATACCGTGGGACCTATGCGGATTGGCCGGAAATTCTTGGCACAGATCGATCCTGATCGCCGGGCGCAGATCGCTGAGGTGTTTGTCGAGCTTCAGGGATCGCTCGCGCTGACCGGGGAGGGCCATGGCACCTTGACCGCCACCGCCCTCGGTCTGCTTGGTCATGATCCCGAGACATATGACGCAAACGCCGGGAACGCCGGCCTAGCGCGCATTGACCAAGAGGGCAAGCTCAAGCTCTTCGGCGAACACGATGTTCCGTTCACGTGGAAGCGCAACATCGATCTGGCCGGCCATATCATTCCCGATCTCCACCCGAACGGCATGCGCCTACGTGCTCTCGGTACAAGCGGCGAGCCGATCCGCGAGGAGCAATACTTCTCGACCGGCGGCGGCTTCATCGCTTCCGAAGCGCAGCTTTTGAAGCCGGTGGAGAATGATGTCATCCCTATGCGGAAAGATATCAGCCACCCGTTCACGTCCGCAGCAGAGCTTTTGGCAATCTGTACGGACGAAAAGGCAACGATCGCCGAGATTATGATGCGCAACGAAAGCTCGTACCGGCCGCGCGCGGAGACCGAACAGAAGCTGGACATCATTATCGGTGTCATGTTCGACTGCATTGACCGTGGGCTGACGACCAAAGGCATATTGCCGGGAGGGCTCAATGTCCGCCGACGCGCGCCTGCGCTTTATGATAAAATCGTGGCGACACCGCTCGCGAACGAGCCCGAGCGCCTGTTCGATGTTCTCAACCTCTACGCCATGGCGGTGAATGAGGAGAACGCAGCTGGCGGCAAGGTGGTCACGGCCCCCACCAATGGTGCTGCCGGGATCATCCCAGCAGTCTTACGAAAATATTGCGGTGTCGATGAGGCTTCTGATGAGGCCCGGCGGATCTTTCTCCTCACGGCAGGCGGCGTTGGCCTGCTCTACAAACAGCGTGCATCGATTTCGGGTGCAGAGATGGGCTGCCAAGGGGAGGTGGGCGTCGCGTGTTCGATGGCGGCGGCTGGTCTTGCCGCCGTGTGGGGCGGAAGTCCGGACGAGTGCTGCAACGCGGCAGAGATCGGCATGGAGCATAACCTCGGTCTGACCTGCGATCCCGTGGGCGGTTTGGTCCAAATCCCTTGCATCGAGCGGAACGCGATCGGCGCGGTGAAAGCTGTGAACGCAGCGCGGCTTGCTCTGAACGCTTGCGGACCCAACAGAGTGACGCTGGACCAGGTCATCGAAACAATGCGCCAGACGGGTCTCGATATGTCGAACAAATACAAAGAGACAAGCCAAGGCGGTTTAGCCGTCAACGTGATCGAGTGTTAACCGCCCGTCAGGCTTAATCAAACCTATACCGTCTACGGAACAATTTTCACTGAACCTGTAAACCGCGCTTTAGCCGCCGGTGTTAACCCGGCCGAAGGTGAAGGACAGAGCGGCACAGGCCGCGTCATCGGAGGATTTCCCATGGTGGGTCGGAGAGAAGCACAGGGCATGGTCGATCGTTTTCAACGGCTTGCGTGTTTGGAAGCGGTGAAACGAAAACGCTCGGTCACGCCCGATGATGTCCGCCGATGGTGTACACTGCCTATGTCTGACGTCCTCCGGCACCTCAACGCGCTCAAGTCCGAGGGCAAAGTCGTCGAGAAGGCCGGTGTCTTCAGTGTACGATGAGCGAAAAGCTCTAGGTAATCGAAAAGTCACCAGGCTTGTACTCGGACTCGGGATGACGCGGGTCCATCTCCTGCAAGGTTCCGAGGACTAAGCGCCCGACGAGAGCATTGCGCCGCGACTTTGAATCAGCGGGGATCACGTACCACGGTGCATGCTGTGTCGAGCAACGCTCAAGCATCACTTGGTATGCGTTCATAAAATCATCCCAGTGCGCGCGGTCTCGTAGATCTCCTGGATTGAACTTCCACCGTTTGTGCGGCTTTTCCAGGCGATCGCGTAAGCGTTCTGCTTGCTCATCCTTGGAGACGTTCAGCATACACTTGATAATGGTGACGCCGTTTTCCGTCAGGTGCTTTTCAAAGGCATTGATTTGTTCGTAACGCTGAGCAATTTCGTCAGCCGGCGCGAGATCGTGCACCTTGACCACGAGAACGTCTTCGTAATGCGAGCGGTCAAAGATCCCGATGTTTCCACGCTGGGGCACCGCTGCGTGCACCCGCCAAAGGTAGTCCCGTGCCATCTCGTTCGTTGAGGGTTTTTTGAAGGCCTTCACTTCCATCCCGAGGGGTGACGTTGCGTGGAATACGGACTTTATTGTCCCGCTCTTGCCCGCTGTATCCATGCCTTGCAGCACCAGCAGCAAGCTGCGCTGTCCTTCTGCATAGAGACAGTCTTGCAAGTCGTCGATCAGCTGCCCGTCTTCCTCAATAGAAGAGAGCGCGTCGTCCTTGTCATCAAAAAAGCGCTTGTCGCGGGTTGCACGCTCACGAAGATCAAAGCTCCCGCCCGGCGGCACAATCAGGGCTTCGCGGATAGCGTCAATGCTTGGTCGGTCGGTCATTTGGAAAACCTAGGCGCGATCTGCCGCCTGCGCCATGCCTGGGACCGTTGCGCGGTCTAGAGACTTCCGGTGCCGTCTCCAAAATCGGGAACGTACGTGATGGAGCCCACCTGTGGCGGCTCTTCAACCGGGATGACCTCGTCCGGAAGCCGTGCGCCATCAATCACCGGGACAACCTCGAAGTCGAAGGGGCTGAGCCCTTCGAGACAGGCTACGTTGACCGCAACCAATCGCGGATCATGGCGCACTTCATGGTGGGTGTGCGTGCCGCACTTAGCGCAAAAGAACTGCTTCGCCGTGTGCGAGCCGAACGTATAGACCCTCAGAAAGTCAAACCCTTTCAGGAGCTTGAACGACGACTCAGTGCCTGACAGCGTCACCGCGCCGTGCATCAGTGAATAGGAGCAGTTGCTGCGTTGGGGGCTGCTGAGCCCGCCTTCCAGCTCCACCTCAAAACGTACCGCGCCGCAATGGCAGCGCCCCTCAAAAAGATCTGCCATGGGCAGGAGTGCTAACACGAGAGGGTTAATACAGAGCGACCGCGCGCAAAGCGGCGAACCAAGCCATCACGCGATGCGTTTTTGCCTCGACTTAAGCGTCAATCACTGCCAGTTCGCGCCCCACCTTGACGAAGGCGTCCACCGTTTGGCGGACTTGGTCTTCGCTGTGGGCGGCGTTCATCTGGGTACGGATGCGGGCTTTGCCGCGGGGGACCACAGGAAAGCTGAAGCCAGTGACGAAGACACCTTCATCGAGAAGATCGGCGGCCATCCGTTGGGCCACTTTCGCGTCGTAGAGCATGACGGGGATAATTGGGTGTTCACCGGGTAAGAGATCAAACCCAGCCTCTGTCATCAGTGAGCGGAAGAGGTGTGCGTTGCCGAAAAGTTGCTTCCGCAGATCGTCTCCCTCGCGCACGAGCTTCAACGCGGCCCGTGAGCCTTCGATCAGAGCAGGGGCCAAGGCATTGGAGAAGAGATAGGGCCGCGCGCGTTGGCGGAGGAGGTCCACCACGTTCTGACGTGCACAGATAAAGCCGCCCATCCCCCCGCCAAGCGCTTTGCCCAGGGTACCGGTGAGGATGTCGACTCGCCCCATCACACCGCAGTGCTCGTGGGTCCCGCGGCCGCCTGCCCCCATGAAGCCGGTCGCGTGACAATCGTCGACCATCACCAAGGCGCCATGTTTCTCTGCGAGATCGCAAATGGCGCCGAGCTGTGCGATCGTCCCGTCCATCGAAAACACACCGTCGGTTACGATGAGCTTTGTCCGTGCACCCGCTTCGCTTGCGGCTTTGAGTTGCTCTTCCAGCGAGGCCATGTCGTTGGTCTCATACCGGAACCGTTGTGCCTTACACAGACGAACGCCGTCGATGATGGACGCGTGGTTGAGGGCATCGGAAATGATCGCATCCTCTTTCCCGAGCAGTGGCTCAAACACAGCGCCGTTAGCGTCAAAGCATGCGGCGAACGTGATCGCGTCCTCAAAGCCCAGCCAAGCCGCGAGTTCTTGCTCCAGCTTCCGATGGATGGACTGTGTCCCGCAAATGAAGCGGACGGACGCCATTCCGTAGCCGTGCTCTTCGGCTCCAGCTTGGGCGGCGCGAATGAGCGCGGGATGATCGGCGAGACCGAGATAGTTGTTGGCACAGAAATTCAGTGCGCGAATTTCCTTGCCATTGTGGTTGATCGAGACTTCCGGCCCTTGCTTCGACGTGATCACACGCTCGGGCTTGGTCAGCCCCTCGGCCTCGATTTCATCGAGTGTTGTGCTGATACGGTCGTAGAATGCGGCGTTGGGCATAGGGATCTCCTCGTCCGAGCTTGTGCCAAAGAATGAGGAGACAGGGAACTCCCTGCGTCGTATCGCGCGCACTGCGAACCGCTGTTCAGACGGAGAACAACGCGCCGCAAAAAAGGATTGCATTCCAGAGGGTTGGGCAAACGCATCAAACGATGCGCGAGGCTCCAACGTAGCCGACTGTTGGTTTTGGGGTGCTCGGACAGCCCTCGGGATTTGTCGATCGCGCGCGGAAGCCCTAAGCCACTTGGATGGAACAGCTTTCTCTGCCGGACGTGTCGATGTTTGCGGCGCCCATCTACTTGGTGCTGATCGCCGCCGAAATCTATGTCGCGGGGCGCAAAGGATCGGAAGCGCGGGAGGCTGTGCGCCGCGATCTCTGGACCAACCTGGCCATGGGGACGGGGAACGTGATCGCCAGCCTGACCCTCTACGGCGGCGTCGGCGCGCTGATGCTCTTTGCTTGGCAAAACCGCGTGTGGGACCTCGGGGTCTCGGTCGGCACCTTGGTGTTGGCGATGGTCGCGAAGGATTTTGTCTATTACTGGGTGCACCGGTTCCAGCACCGGATCCGCTGGTGCTGGGCCAACCATGTGATCCACCACTCATCCACCGGCTACAACTTATCGACGGCCCTTCGGCAACCTTGGTTCAGCGTCACCACGGGGACCTATCTGCTCGGCGTTCCTGTTATTATGCTCGGGGTGCATCCCGGCCTTTACGCCTTCGCAGGCGGGCTCAACCTGTTCTACCAGTTCTTCGTGCACACCCAAGAAGTCGGTAAGCTGCCCCGCTGGGTCGAGAATGTCTTTAACACACCCAGCCACCATCGCGTGCACCACGCCACCAACCCGCGCTATTTGGATACGAATTACGCGGGGATCTTGATCATCTGGGATCGGCTGTTTGGGACGTTCGCCGAAGAAGATGCGGCTGAGCCGTGCACGTTTGGAATCGTGAGCAACTTGCCCTCGCAAAACCCTTTTTACGTTGCGACGCACGAATACGCCGCAATTGCCCGCGACATCACTCAGCCAGGGCTCACTGCGCTGGAGCGGTTCCGCTATGCATTCGCACCGCCGGGCTACAGCCACGACGGCAGCCGCCTAAGCACAGCGGAGATCAAGCGGCGGGCAGGGGTGTCCTTGTCGGGCGGGCAGACTGCCTCTATGGGGCATCCTCCCCAAGTCGGAGCGCCCGTCCTTGAACGCGATTTTTGAACTGATTTTGGCCGTACTCGGCCTTTTCCGCCTCGTCCTGATCGTCACCATTATCATGAGCTGGCTGTTCACGTTCGGTGTGATCAACCGCTATAATCAAGTCGTCGATGCCATCTGGAACGTCTGCAATGCGCTGACCGAGCCGGTGCTACGCCCGATCCGCAATGTGCTCCCTAGCTTGGGTGGTCTCGATCTTTCACCGCTGGTCGTTTTCTTCGGCATCATCTTCCTTGAGGTCTTCATCCAAGACGACCTTCGGCCCCTTTTGACGGGGCGGTGACGGCTCCATGAGCGCAAGTCTGATCGATGGTAAAGCGGCGGCCGCCGCGCTCCGGAGCGTGGTGGGCGAGGCCGCTTTTTCGTTGCCGCGCCCGCCAGGACTTGCCGTTGTCCTCGTCGGCGATGATCCGGCGAGCCAGGTCTATGTCGGTTCGAAAGAGAAGGCTGCTGGCAAAGCGAACATCCGCGGGACAGTCCATCGCCTCCCGGCGACCTCGACCCAGGACGCTGTGTTATCCGTGGTCAAAGATCTCGCAGCTGACGATACGGTGGACGGGATCCTCGTCCAGCTCCCGCTGCCTGGTCACCTCGACTCAGACGCCGTTATCGCAGCTATCCCTGCGGAAAAGGACGTCGACGGACTAACGGCGCCGAGCGCGGGTGCACTGTTGCTCGGCCGGGACGGCTTAACACCGTGTACGCCCCAAGGATCCATGCGCCTGATCGATGCGTTGATCCCTGATCTCTCAGGCAAACATGCGGTCGTTGTTGGGCGGTCCATCCTCGTGGGTAAGCCGCTGGCGTTGATGCTACTCCAGCGCAACGCAACGGTCACGATCGCTCACTCCCGCACTGACGATCTTGCCAGCGTCTGCCGCGAAGCGGATGTTCTTTGCGTCGCCGTCGGTCGCCCTGGCATCGTCACTGGAGACATGATCAAGCCGGGCGCCATTGTGATCGACGTGGGCATCAATCGGGTGGTTGTGGACGGCGAGAAGAAGCTCGTCGGTGATGTCGATTTTGCAGCGGCGTCTGAGATCGCCGGGCACATCACACCGGTACCGGGCGGTGTCGGCCCGATGACCATTGCTTGTCTCTTGCGCAATACGGTTGTCGCCGCCGCGACGCGGCAAGGCCTGCCGCTGCCTGAGACCCTGCGCTAATCGGCTTTCAGTAGGAAGACGCCAAACCATTTGTTCGCGTCCGTCCAAGTGGACGCAACGGACCATCCGGTCCGGGAAGCAAGCGCACCGAATGTTTCTTCCGTATACTTATGAGAATACTCCGTGAGCACCATTTCGCCGTCATTAAACGTGAATGCGTCGTTGCCGATCGCGATCTCTTGCGCTCCCCGTGCGACAAGGCCGAGTTCCATCCGCGCTGCCTGGCTGTTCCAGAGGGCCACTGCTTCGAAGCCTTCAGGGTCGAGCACGGCGTCAAGTTCCCTCCGCATACGGCGTAAGATATTTGACGTGAACTTGCGGGTAATCCCCTCGCTGTCGTCATAGGCGGCGAGCAACACGTTTTCATCTTTGACAAGATCAATCCCGATCAAAAACTGACTGCCATCACCGAGGCTGCTCCGGCTCTTGCGGAGGAACGCTTCCGCACCGCCGTCGTCAAAGTTACCGAGCGTTGACCCTGGGAAGAAGCCTAAGCGTTCGTCGGCGTCGAAGAAGCTGTACGGAAGGGTGACGTCCCCGGAGAAATCGGCGACAACACCTGACACCTCGACGTCAGGAAAAAGACGCGTCAGCGTTGCGCAGGATGTGTTGAGAAAGTCCTCTGCTACGTCGATCGAGATGTAGACGGAGGGCTTCAGTACACTGATCAGCCGTTGCGATTTGATACCCGCGCCCGAACCAAACTCGGCAATTGCAGCACCCGGAGGTGCGTATTTCGCCAGCTCTGGAAACGCCATTTCCATGATCGCGGCTTCTGTACGCGTGGGGTAGTAGTCTTCCGTTTTTGTAATGTCTTCGAAGAGTTGCGAGCCGCGCTCGTCGTAGAGCCATTTGGGCGGAAGCGATTTGCGTTCAGCAGAAAGCCCCGCCTGAACGTCCTCAAGAAAATCCTGGTTCATCTTTCTCGCCTCGCAAAAAAAGCAACGCGCAAGGGCGCTCGCGAACGCTAGCCCAGGGCGGTGCTTGAGCGCAACCAAATAGCTCAGGCTGCAAAATGGTCTTTATACCAACGAACAAAGTGCTCGATGCCTTGGTCGAGGCTGACCTTCGGGTTATAGCCGAGCGTTGAGCGTGCTTTGGAAATGTCCGCCCACGTCTCGCGGACATCGCCAGGCTGCATCGGTAGCAAATTTTGCTCCGCTTTCATGCCCAAGCGACCCTCTAAGGTGCTGATAAGGTCCGCCAGCCGCTCCGGGCGATCGTTGCCGATGTTGAACAGCTGGTGCCGCGCGCCGTCATCTGTCGTGGGCGGATGATTCAACGCTGCCAAGATGCCGGCGACGACATCATCGATATAGGTGAAGTCACGCCCCATATCGCCGTCGCCGTAGACATCGATAGGCTCACCAGCAAGGATCTTCCTTGCAAAGATCATATACGCCATGTCGGGACGACCCCACGGACCATAGACAGTGAAAAATCTAAGCCCGGTTAGCGGTAGGCCGTAGAGATGTGCGTAGCTGGCGCTTAAGGCTTCGCACGCTTTCTTCGTCGCGCCGTAAAAACTGACCGGCGCGTCGGTGCGGTCCGCCTCTTTGAAAGGGATCGATGTATTTGCACCGTAGACGGATGAAGAAGACGCATAAACGATATGTTCCGTGTTCAGCGCGCGGCCCAGCTCAAGCACTTCTGTGTGGCCGACCAAGTTGCTCTCGGCATAGCTCCTTGGATTATCGAGCGAGTAGCGCACGCCCGCTTGGGCGGCGAGGTGCACGACCTGTTTGATCGCGCGCTCGCCGCGCAGCCGTTCCATGACGCTGCGGTCACTAATGTCGCCCTCAACGAACGAGAAGCCAGCGCCGTCTACCAGCGCAGCAAGACGGGCCCTTTTCAGCGAGACGTCGTAGTACGTGTTGAGATTATCGATCCCGAACACGGTCTCGCCCCGGGCGATCAGGGCCTGCGCGACATGCGCTCCAATAAATCCAGCCGCGCCGGTGACAAGAATTGACATAAGTATTCCGTTGCGCCGATGTGCCCACGTCGTCGGTCGTTAACCACACACCGCCGAACTAGCTGCGTTGAGGGAGGAAGACCATGCTTGATGGAACTGCTATCGGTGTTCTGGGCGGATCCTTCAACCCGCCCCATGAGGGGCACCGCGCACTCGTGGTCCACGCGATGCGGCGGTTGAAGCTCGCACGGTTTCGGGTTCTGGTTTCGCCGCAAAACCCGTTGAAAGACCCAGAGAATTACGCGCCAATGGAAGAGCGCCTGGCGGCGACGCAGGAGCTTTTCTCCCGCTTGCCTACCGTGAGTGTGGAGCCCGAGGCCGACGAAGCGCCCACTTACGCGATCAACACGATCCGCGGATTGATCCGCAAAGAGCGGCACAAACAGTTCGTTTATCTGATGGGTGCCGACACGTTTGTCGGTTTGCATCGTTGGGTGCGCTGGCGCGAAATTATGCAAACGATACCCATCGCGGTGGTTTCACGGCCGGCCAATCGGCTCGCGCCGCTCAAAGCGGTGGCAGCGCGCGCCTACTGGAAGCACCGGATCCCGGCTGAGAATGCACCCGCCTTAGTGCGCGCTAAGGCGCCCGCATGGTGTTTCATCGATGGTCTCAATCGGCCGGAAAGCTCGACCGCCATCCGTGAGGCGCGTGAGCTTGAACACGCGACGTAAAGGCTCGGATCCGACGTCGCCGCGCCGTTCGGAAGGGAGGGTTGCTGAAGCGCTAATTTTACCATCGCGCTCAACGCGGCTCCACAATGGCCAACAAAGGTGATACCGTCTTCAGGCTCCCAGGTTGGGGAGTGCTGTTTGGAGAAAAACGCTGATATCTCAGCAGAGTATGGGTGCAAATCGCCCTCTGAACCCGGTTGACGCTGGCGACTCGCCGGCGAAAGGGTCCGAACTGACGCCTGAAGCCCTCGTCTCCCTCGTCGTTGATCGGCTTGGTGAGGAGAAAGCTGAAGACGTTGTTACCATTGACCTTTCTGGAAAATCGGACGTCGCGGACAGCCTCGTTATCGCCTCTGGTCGCTCCCAGCGGCACGTGGCGGCGTTGGCGGATAAGCTGTCGCGGATGATCAAGGAAACCCCCCTAGGCTCGCCGAAGGTCGAGGGCCTTCCGTCGGCCGATTGGGTCCTGATCGATGCGGGCGATGTGATCGTGCATCTGTTCCGTCCGGAAGTTCGCGAGTTTTACAACCTCGAGCGGATCTGGGCGCCGGAGCGGTTCACACCGGCCAGCACCTAAGTGCATCTGAGGCTTCTGGCTGTGGCGCGTCCGGCAAAGCGGGACGTGCTGTCCGAAGCTGCGGCTGATTATCTCAAGCGCGCGAATGGCTTAGCGCGCCCGCTTGGGTTCAAGGGCCCCGATGACCACTTCATTTCGCCATCGAAGAGTGGCGACCCAGCCGATGAAGCCGATCGCCTCCGAGGCGCTGTCTCAGGTGCCGCGGTGCTTCTCGATGAGCGCGGCGAGATGATGTCGTCGCCGCAAATCGCATCCTTCATGGCATCGCAGCGCGATAGCGGTGTCCGCAGTTTATCGTTTTGCATCGGCGGCGCCGACGGCTTTGACCCGGGCTTTAGAAATGAAGTCGTGCAAGCGGGCGGCGCGCTTTTGGCATTTGGCCGCGCCGTTTGGCCTCATGCGCTCTGTCGTGTGATGCTGGCCGAACAGATTTATCGCGCCCTCGCGATCCTCGCCCGACATCCGTATCATCGCGGCGGATGATGATTCTCGCGTTTGCCCTCGCCCTCAGCGTTCAAGAAGTTCCGCCGGCGGAAGCTGCGCGGCTCGAAGCGCTTGAGCGCCAAATCGATGAGCGCGAGCGGTCTGCGGCTGAGATTCGCGAGCGCACCGAAGAGATGAGCGCCAGTCTTGACCGTCTGCGCAACCAGATTGTCTCTACCGCGGCTGCCCTTCAGGCCGCTGAACGTCGTGCGACGACGTTGGAGCGCGAACTGAGCGATATCGGGGCGCGCGAAGCCATTGCGCTCGAAGTCCGTGACGCCCGATCAGCGGAGCTGAGCCAAGTTCTTGCTGCGCTGCAAAACCTTGAACGATCAAAGCCGCCAGCGTTGGTCGTCTCGCCAGGAGATGCGCAAGCTGCTGCTCTTGCTGCGATCTCTTTGTCGTCCCTCACCCCGCGGCTGGTGGAAATCGTCGAAGCGCGCAAAGCGGAGATCGTCCGCCTTGCTGCCGTGCGCGAAGAAAAGCGCCAAGCGCGCCAGCAGCTTGAAGACACCAACACCGCGCTGGCTGAACGGCGGCGTCTCCTCCAAGAGCTGCTCGCCGAGCGCGAGCAGGTGTTCAACCAAGATCGTGCTGAGCTGACCCGCGTTGAACGCGAGGCGCGTCGGCTGGCCCAGGAAGCATCGAGCATTCGCGACCTCATCCGGCGCTTGCGCGATCTGCCGTCCGGTGACGACGTGCTTGAGCGGTACAGGCTCAGTCGCCGCGATCGGGACCTGCCCAACACCTTTGAAGAAGCCCGGGGCCTCTTGGAGAGCCCGGTTTCTGGCGTCGTTGCAGGCGCATTTGGCGCCCGCGACGCTTCGGGAGGCAGGCGGGACGCGATCGATTATGTCACCCGGCCGGGCGCTGTCGTCACCGCCCCGTTCGCTGGTCGGGTTCAATGGGCGTCAGAGTTTGGCGCCTTAGGCAACGTCATCATCATCGACGTCGGCGGCGGCTACACGACGATCCTTATCGGCCTTGACCGCTTTATCGTGAGAAAAGGGCAACGCTTGTCATCGGGAGAACCCGTTGGCGTCATGGCAACAGCAACAGCGGCCCCGCGCCTGCAATTCCAAGTGCGGAAAAATAACCGTCCCGTTGACCCCTCGGCCTGGATCGAAAGCGAAAGCCGGTGAGCATTTCTCCATAAACACGGTCCAAAAGAAAACAGCGCTTGGAAACGGGTGGCGCCTGATGCCACCTTGACGGGAACCAACGGCCTGCATTTTGGTGTTGGTTCGGAAAAATAGTGAGCAGGGATTCAGAATGACGCGCCGCAAAGCCCCTTCGACCTCGAAAACCCTCGGCAACACATCGATGTTGGCGATCGGAACGCTGTTTGGCGGCGTCATGACCGCAGCACTGCTGACGGCGGGTTTTGCCCGTTCAGCGTTTGACGCGGACACGTTCCGTCAGCTCGATTTGTTCGGCGAGGCGTTCGAAACGGTCCACCGCAATTATGTGGAGGAGCCCGATGACGCAAGCCTGATGGAAGGTGCCATCGAGGGAATGCTGTCCAGCCTCGATCCGCATTCCAGCTACCTTCCCCCGGACGATCTCGACACGATGCAAGAGACCACCCGCGGGACGTTCGGCGGGCTCGGCATCCAAGTCACCCAGGAGCGCGAGGGCATTGGCCGCGGATTGGTGCGTGTCATTTCGCCCATCGATGACACCCCTGCAGCGCGCGCGGGCATCGAGCCAGGTGACCTCATCTTCGAAATTGATGGGAGGAGCGTCTTCGGCATGTCCCTGACCGAGGCGACGGACCTCATGAAGGGCGAGAAGGGGACTTCGGTCACGCTCCGGGTTGCGCGCGAAGACGTCAACGAGCCGCTGGAGTTTGAGCTTGAGCGTGACATCATCGTCGTGAACCCGGTGACCGCGCGCCTTGAGCGCGACCGGTTTGGCTACCTCCGCCTCGCAGGGTTTACCCAGCAGACCGAGCGCAAAATGCTCGAGGCGATCGAAGAGCTCGAAGAAGAAAGCGGCGGCCTCGCAGGTTTGGTCATCGACGTTCGCTCCAATCCGGGCGGCTTGCTCGATCAGGCCGTGGCTGTCTCCGATGCCTTCCTCGACGGCGGCGAAATTGTGTCGACCAAGGGTCGGCGCTCGAAAGATTCCATGCGCGAGCTCGGTGAGCGCGGCGACTTGCTCGATGGCCGCCCGATCGTGGTTCTTGTGAACGGTGGATCGGCGTCCGCGTCGGAAATCGTTGCGGGCGCGATCCAAGACCGAAACCGCGGTCTTGTCCTCGGTACCAAGACGTTCGGGAAAGGCTCTGTGCAGACCATTCTGCCGCTCGACCGCGGCCGGTCTGGAGCTCTCCGTCTGACAACCGCGCGCTATTACACGCCGTCGGGACGCTCTATTCAAGCAGAGGGTATTGTCCCCGATATCGTCATGCCGATCACACGTCCTGGGCAAGAAGAGCCGACGAAGCGGCGCTCTGAGCGCGATCTTGAAGGCGCCCTCGACGTTGAAGTCGAAGAAATTGAGCCTAGCGAAGCGACATCCGTGCAGGAGATCCTGATGGAAGGTCAGGAAGCGCTCGCCGAGAAAGAGCGCGAAGAAGAGAACGCCACCGCGCTCTTTATTGAGCCGGTGGAGTGTCCTGTTGGCGAAGACTGCCAGCTCAACCGCGCCCTGGACTTGCTCGAAGATCAGTCGGAGTTCGGTCAATTGCTGGCCGACGCAGGAGCGATCCAACGGTAACGAGACCATGATCATCGACGCCGTTTTCGGCGAAGGGTTTTGCGGGGCGCTCAGTCGACTGAGCGCCCCGCGCTGCATTTGGACGGTGCTGCAGAACGATCTGGGGAGCACGGATGTTTTCGCTCTGCTTCGTGAGGCCGAAAACAGTCTTTCCTCGGATGAAATCTTGGCGGGTTACATCGGCTACGAATGCGCTGCCGCCCAGATGCCGAGGCTCAAGTTCTTGGCGCCGCCGATCAACGCCCCAGCTGCATGCTTTGCGATTTTTCAACAGCGCCAGCCGTTTCCTCTAGGGGCGATCGAAGATCGTCATGTGCCGGAATTGTCGTCCATCGACCACGGTCATACGTGTGCAGAGTATTGCGCCAAGGTTGACCATATCCGCGATCGGATTGCCGCGGGCGATTTTTTCCAAGTGAACTTGTCTCACCGGCAAAGTGCGTTCTACGCGCCGGGCAAGGAAAGATTGATCGACACCCTCCCGCTTGATCCAGCGCTCTCAGCGCGGTTCGGCGCAATGCTGGATATGGGCGTGTACAGTATCCTGAGCGCTTCGCCGGAATTGTTCCTGTCGCTCGATGGGACCATACTCGCCAGCGAACCAATCAAGGGGACACGGCCGCGGGTTTCTGATCCCGATGCTGACCAGCAATTGCTCCGTGAGCTGGAGAATGATCTGAAAGACCGTGCAGAGAATATTATGATCGTGGATTTGATCCGCAACGACTTTGCGAAAGTGTGTACGGACGGAAGCATCACTGAGCCCGTGCTCTGCGCCAGTCGTTCGTACCCTGCGGTCCACCATCTCTACTCACGCATTGAGGGGCAGTTGCAGCCTGGACGCGGCTTCGCTGATGCCCTGGAAGCGGCCTTTCCGTGTGGCTCCATCACCGGCGCACCAAAGCAAGCTGCGATGGATGCCATCGCTGAGCTCGAAGGTGAAGGGCGGGGGGCCTATTGCGGAACCGTGTTCACCTGCACGCGTGTGCAGTCTCGAGCGTCGGTGGCCATCCGTACAGCGATGATCGATGAGGACACTCGCCGGGTCGATGTACGCAGCGGCGGCGGGGTGACCCTTCTCTCAAATCCTGAGGCTGAATATGACGAGACGCTTGATAAAGCCTACCTCTTCCGTGCACTAACGGATACCCATGATTATTATCGTCGATAATTACGACAGCTTCGTCGAGACATTGGCGCGTTACGTACGCGAGGCCGGGCACGCCACGCGCACCATAAAGAATGATGTGCTGACTACGGATGAAATTGCATCACTCAGTCCCGAAGCCATCATTCTTTCCCCCGGACCCTACACGCCGAGAGAAGCAGGCGTCTGTGTCGCGCTTCCCTCCGCGCTGCCGCACACGCCAATTCTAGGCGTTTGTTTGGGCCACCTGGCGATCGCTGAGGCTTATGGCGGCAAAACGCGCCGTACACAGACGGCGCTGCACGGCCAAGCAAGCCCTATTGAGCACAACGAGCGCGGTATCTTCCGCGGTCTGCCGAACCCTTTCGAAGCAGGCCGCTATCACGCGCTTGCTGCTGATATCTCCGGCACAGTTTTGCACGAAACTGCCGTTGCGGACGACGGGACGTTGATGGCGTTCGAACATCCGGAGCGTCCGCATTTTGGTGTGCAGTTCCATCCGGAGTCGGTTTTAACGCCTTGTGGTCGCGCGCTTCTTGGCAATTTTTTGGAGCACGTTGGGTGACGATCAACCCGTCTGATCGGGGCCTTCTCTTGGCCGATGGACTGTTCGAAACGCTCCGCATCGAGAACCATAGGCCGCTCTTGCTAACGCGGCATTTGCAACGCCTACAGTCGAGTTGTCGAACGTTGGCCATTCCTTACGTTGAGGCGGACATTTGTCAAGCTGTGGAAAACGCGATTGCTCCGTGTAGTGATGGTCCTTATGCGATGCGCCTGACGATAACGCGAGGGCCAGGGCCGCGCGGTCTTCTCCCTCCTGAAACGCCCAAACCGACGATCCTTACGGCCGTGTCTCCTGCGAACCCGCGTGACAAGACGATCGTTCGGGCTGCACTTGCAACGACGCAGCGGAATGCAGGGTCGCCCGCTTCATCGATGAAATCATTGCAATATCTCGACAACATTTTGGCGCGTCAGGAAGCTGGCCCCGATCGCGATGATGCCATTATGCTGAACACGGCGGGTTTGCCTGCGTGTACAACGATCGGAAACATCCTTGTCCGGAGGGATGATGGCTGGGTCACGCCTCCCACCGCGATTGGCGGTGTCTTGCCGGGTATCGTCCGGGCTGTTCTCATCGAAAGCGGACGCGTCCGTGAAGACAATCTTTCTACGGACGACCTGTTCCGCTTTCCGTTGGCGCGGTCGAACAGCCTCACGGGCGTGCAAGCGATGACGCTCCCCTGCGGCGTGCCTAGCGAACCCGAAGCGGCATGGGAGTTGACGCAGGTGCTTGAGACAGCCGAAGCACGGGAGCTATGAAGAGCTTCGCTTTTTCGCACGATCAAATCTGCCGGGTGCTTTCCGCGCTCATCGCTGATGAGCTCGCCCGTCGTCATGCGCGCTATACGGAGAGCTTGGTGCATTCCGGTTGGAACAGCGAGACTCCGCTGGGGCGCGGCGGGATCGAAATGACCCCTGAGCAGCGCAGCGACTGCGCGGCGCGGGCCGCCGAGCTCTTCGGCTTTGATCGCAATATACTTTCGGACACTTCCGCGACCTCGATTGGCGATTGGGCAAGCGTGCTCGAAACCGCGGCGCGGCAAGAGCTGACCTGCTTCACCTTTTATCCGCACACGCAGACGGGCGAGGCAGCGACCCGCCATGCTGCCGATGATATTTTTCAGGACGCCGCGGCGGTTGCGTCGCTTCTCGCCGGGAGACGACGGGCGGTGTCGATGGTCGCGCCGCACTCGCTGCTCGGACTCACGGCGGTGTTGATCGCCCCCAATCTTCAGCGCATCCCGATCGTCGACGCCCGGACGAAGACGCCGGACGAGCTGTCAGAATTTCTCGCTTTTGGCGATGTGGTGGTCGCGACCCCGACCTTGTGGCGCTACCTCGCGGCGACCTTGCCGAGTATCCCGTCAAACGTGATCGCCCTCAGCTACGGCGAAGCGCTGACGATGGATCTGGCCCAGCAGTTACGCCAACGTGGGCTCGGAGCGATGCGGGAACTCTACGGCTCGACGGAAACGGGCGTGGTGGCCTGGCGGGACAGTCAGAGTGAGCCCTTTGTTTTGTTTGATCATTGGGATCGTGACGGCGAGGCAATCGTTCGGCAGCGACCAAATGGGCGTCAACTGCGGCTCATCCCGATGGATGAAGTGCTTTGGGAGAGTCCGCGCGGCTTCCGCCTTGGTCCCAGGCGTGACGGCGCTGTGCAGATTGGGGCGGTAAACGTTTTTCCCAATCAGATCAGTGCGATCATCAGTGAGCATCCGGGGGTCACTAGCTGCGAAGTCCGCCTAAGCCGTCGGCCGGGTCAGCTGGATCGGTTGATCGCTGACGTCGAGGTCCACCCTGGCGTTGAACCCGACCAGGACATGGCTTGGGAGGTCGACGAGTGGTGCCGCGAACGCCTGCGCCCGGCGGAACGCCCGAGGATCTACCGGTTCCGATCAGCGCCCGCGAATTGACCGAAACGTAAGCGGATTTCGGTAAGCGTCTCCCGGTGAACGCCAGGGGGATTGCCGTGCGCTTTAGATTAAACGCGATGGACTGGGGATTGGCCGTTTCGGCTCTTTTGGCGAGCATTGCACTCTTTTCTGCGGTGGCTTAACTCTGTTTTTCGGGGTTTTGCGTTAGCGGTGGTCACCAGTGAAGTTTCGAGATGGTTGTCTGCCGTGGTTCGTCGTTTTCGCATTCTCGTAACAGATGCTGTGTTCCTCGTGGCCCTCGCGATCCTTGGGATGGCGATCATGCGTGTCGCTGAAGGCTCCGGCGGTGAGAGCGCCGACCCGATCGACACCGGCATGGCGTTGAGCCCAATCAAGCCGCTCCACGCGCCCTTGGCGGAAGGCGAGAAACTGGTCTCGGCGCGCGTCGCCGTCGATCGGTTTGGGCCGCTCATTCTTCCCGGTGACCAGGTGATGGTGACGACCGACGGTGTGCAGCGTGCTGCGCCCATCGGGCCAGTGGCCGTCGCTTCCATCGAACCCTCGGTCTTTGAAGATGAGCTGGGCGTGGTGATGACCTTCGCCGCAAGCCGCGAGCAAGCCGATCCGTTGCTCGCGATGCGCAGCGGTTCGCTGTTGCGTGTTGAGCTGGCTGAGATGGCGCTTGAAGGTGCTGCCGAGGGCCTTGATCAGCTGGGCCGTGGCCAGGTGATGGTTCTGCGCATGAATGAGAAACCTCTCGGTCCGCGGGCGCGCGCGGATTAACTTGCCCTCGGCCTAGACGCAGCCTAGCTCCGCCAGCGCCACAACCGAGGAGCCCGCGATGCTGGTCGCGCCGATTCAATCGAACGCCGAGCGGGCAGCCAAAGCCACCCCGATTCACTTGCTCCGCCGCGACGAGCCTCTTCCTGAGCACGCCCAGCGGACTGCTGAGCTTGCTCAGTTTTCCGGTGAACTCGATCAAGTCTGCCCTTTCTCAGGGGGCGTTTTGGTCGGCGCGGGCGACGGTTCTGATCCGCTTGCGCTGGGCGCTGCTAGTATGCGGCTTCCGGCAGGCGATTACACGCTTGCAGCCTCGCCGAACGGGATGTCGCGCGATCTCTGTCTGCTGGGGTTCGCCCTCGGCGCTTACCGTTACACGCGGTACCGCGAAGCACCGGCGCCGCCTGTTTTGCTCGTCGAAGACGCTGATGAAGCCGAACGGATCAGCCGTGAGGCGGCTTCGGCTGCGCTTGGCCGGGACCTGATCAACACGCCCGCCGAGGACATGGGCCCCGATGCTCTCGAAGGCGCTGTTGCTGACCTCGCAGAAGCGCACGGCGCCGACTTTCGCGTGTTTAAGGGCGAAGGCTTCGACGCCCAGTTCCCTTTGATCCACGCCGTCGGGCGCGCCGCCGATCAAGAGCCTCGGTTGATGGAGCTGCAGTGGTCAGGCGGCGCCGGTCCGGCGCTCGCGTTGATCGGCAAGGGTGTGTGCTTCGACAGCGGCGGGCTGAACCTCAAGCCCGGAAAAGCCATGGGCTTGATGAAGAAGGATATGGGCGGCGCAGGCACGGCGATCGCCCTAGCGCGCCGGATTATGGAAGAGCAGCTGCCGATCAATCTTCGGCTCCTTATTCCCGCGGTGGAGAACGCGATTTCAGGTAATGCCTTCCGGCCGGGCGACGTGTTTCGTGCGCGCGACGGTCAGACGGTCGAAATCTCCAATACCGACGCCGAAGGTCGGCTCATTCTCGCGGACGCCCTGGCGCTCGCTGCAGAGGGGGCGCCCGACCGGTTGATCACCCTCGCAACCCTTACCGGCGCTGCGCGGGTCGCCCTTGGTCCGGACCTTCCACCGATTTATTCCACCGAGCCCGGATTTCAGGATCGTGTGATCCAGGCGGGCAACGACGTCGCCGATCCGCTCTGGCCGATGCCGTTCTGGGAGCGCTACGAGAGCTACCTTCGATCCGATATCGCTGATGTGAACCACGCTGCGGACACACCGTTTGCGGGCTCGATCACAGCGGCGCTTTTCCTCAAGCGCTTCGCGGCGGACATTCCTTACACGCACATTGATACGTTTGCCTGGATGCCCAGCGCACGCCCCGGACGGCCAAAGGGCGGAGAGGTCCTGACGATGCGAGCGCTTTTTGCGGCTCTACGCGAAGAGATCGTCGCCTGACTGGGGCTTATCGCGCACAAGCGCGTGGCGACTACAGAGAGATGTTCAGTACCTGAAGAGTTGGGGGCAACTTGGCCCTTCCTCTCTCCGGCGAAACACCCGTAAACAGTCAACAGTAGGGTTAACGAGTTGTTAGCGTTCCCCGTGAGACGCCAGCAAGAGCGCTGTCCGGTTTGCGGGAAAGAGGACGATTGCGCATGAAAGCTGCAGTACAGGGAAGCGTTTTTGCGATGGCCGCGGCCGTCCTCCTGAGCCTGACGTTTTTTCTGACGCAGACCCCATCGAACAGTGCCTTCAAGCAAGAGCTGGCTGTGATCGACCCGACGTGGGCCGTCACGGGCGGCGCCGTGGCTTTCGCTCTCGCAGCGCTGTTGTGGGCTGTACGGACGGCTTCGGCCTCGCGGCACCTCACCCGCGATTGGACCCAGTCGCTGGCTTCGATGGAAGCTCGGGTTGAAAAATCCGAGTCGATCCTCGCCAGCCATCCTGGCCTTGTCCTTGTATGGGAGGAAGGCGACGGCGATGTGACGGCAGGCTGGGGACGTCCCCGGGTGCTGGGCGGTCCTGCGGCGCTGGCCAGTTTGATTACCTTCGCATCACGTGACCCGGAAGCCTTTCTTCGGCCTGCAGAGAGTTTGCTCGACGCATTCGGCGATCTTCCGGTGACGGAGGACCGGCCTGGGATGCAGCCAACAACGCTGCGCGAACGCGTCAGCGCTCTGCGTGCGGAGGGAATTAGCTTCTCGGGCACGCTTGTCACTGAGGAAGGCCGGTCGATTGAATGCGACGGCCGGGTTGCCGGTGATCAAGTGACCCTCTGGCTCACCGATCCTGCAGTGCGCTTAGCCGAAGAAGCGGGCGTTCTGGGGCAGGCGCGTGACCGGGCTTCCGATCTTCACGGTGCGTACAATCATCTTGATCGCGCGCCGCTCGCCGCGTGGCGCCGCTCGCCCGATTTGAAGCTTGAGTGGGTGAACCAAGCCTATGTCGAGATGGTCGAGGCCATCAACATGGATGAGGTGATCAGTGAGCAGAAGGAAATTGATCCCACCTGCGTCAAAGTCGCCGAAAAGGCGAAATCCGAAAACCAGCGCTCCGGTCGTAAAGCCGTCGACGACCTCATTCGGGTCAATATTCGCGGGCAGCGCCGTGTCCTGAGGATTATCGAGCAGCCGATGCACGCGGCGGGCGGCAAAGTCTCGATGGCTGGTCTCGCCATCGACGTCACCCGGCAAGACAAAGCGCAAGAGGAGCTCCGGCGTCACCAGGAGGCTCAGCGCCAGACGCTGGATCAACTCGGCACCGCGGTGGCCGTCTTTGGGCCGAACCAAGCCCTTGAATATTATAATCAAAGTTTCGTTGAGCTTTGGGGCCTCGAAGAAGCCGAGTTGCGCCATAAGCCGAGCCATGCGGAGGTTCTCGACCGGCTCCGCCATCTTGAGAAGCTTCCGGCCCAGGCCGATTTCACGTCGTGGAAGCACGGGCAGCTCGCGGTTTACACCGATCAGGGTTCGGATGATCAAGAGCCGGACGATATTTGGAACTTGCCTAGTGGCCGTACTCTCCGCGTCGCGATGCGCCGCCACGCACTCGGCGGTGTTGCTGCCGTGTTCGAGGATATTACGCAAACTGTCGAGCTGCAGACCCGTTATCAGACCCAGATCAAGGTTCAGAGGGCGACCCTTAACAATCTCGCGGAGGGAGTCGCTGTTTTCGGCGCGGACGGGCGGCTCGCTCTCTTCAACGCCAGTTTTGAAGAAATGTGGGGCTTGCCTGAGGAGCAGCTCGGTGATGCGCCGCATTTTGATCGTCTGAGTGCTGATTTTGCAGCGCTAGCGCCCAGTGCCCTCGATGACTTCAAGGCGATGAAGCGGCGGATTGTCAGCTTCTCACCTCAGGACCGCCAGCCGGAGACTGGCGGGCCGTTCAAGTTGAAGGACGGCCGCTGGATCGGCTTCGCCACTTCGCCGCTTCCCGATGGGGCGACCCTTGTTAGCTTTATTGACGTGACGGATAGCCAAGAGCGCCAAAAGGAGCTGGAGGTTCGCAATCAGATCCTCGAGGAAGCGGACCGGATCAAAACGCGGTTTACGAACCATATTAGCTATCAGCTGCGTGATCCGCTCAACGTTATCAAAGGCTTCGCCGAAGTTCTTGAAAACGAGTTCGCGGGTCCTCTGTCTGACCGTCAGAAAGACTACACCGCCGGGATTGTTGCCTCGTCGCTGAAACTCTTGGACCTGGTCGACGACATCATTGATCTTGCCGCCGTCGACGCCGGGCAGCTTGACCTCGATATGGACCTTGTCGACGTCCGTGCACTGATGGACAATGCCAAGACGTACGCGGCACTCAAGGCGGAAGACAGCCAGATCAAGTTGGTGATCGAGTGTGACAGCGATATCGGCGCGCTCCGCGGTGATGAGCGGCGCCTCAAGCAGGTGCTCTTCAACCTGTTGTCCAATGCCTTCCAGTTCACCGAAGCAGGCGGAACGGTTACCCTTGGCGCAGAGCGTGAAGGGGAAATGGTGCGTCTTTGGGTGTCGGATACGGGACGCGGTGTGACGCCTGCGGATCAAGCGAAAGTCTTCGAGCGGTACGAAGCGGCTGGCCCAGGCGCGGGCGCCGGAGTCGGACTGGCGTTGGTCAACAGCTTTGTGGGTTTGCACGGCGGGTTCGTACGCCTCTCCAGTCGCGAAGACGAAGGCACCACCGTGACCTGCCATCTGCCTACGGACGGACCGGCAGAACAGTTCCTCGCGGCAGAATAGACGGAGCGTGGCTGCGTCCCCGCGGTTCACGACGCTTGCACCGAAGGAACTGAGCGTACAACCATAGGGAACGACTTCTCTTTGGGGGGCCTATGGCGCGCAAACTCTTCCTCGCAGCGACCACGTTCATCGTTGTCTTGTCTTTCGTTTTGTTAGGTACCGACGCTTATCTCCGCGGCCAAACAATGAACGTTCTCAAGGCGGTGGAGCCGCCTGCGCCTTATCGGATCGAGCGCGATGACTACGGCGTGCCATCGATTTACGGCTTAACCGATGAGGCGGTCGCTTTTGGTCTTGCTTATGCGCATGCGGAGGATGACTTCGCCACCATCCAGATGCGGATTGCCCCGGTGAAAAACCAGATGGGCGCGATCACCGGGCGCGAAGGCGTGGTGATTGACTACATCAACCGGTTTGTTGGCAGCCGAGAGGCGGTGGCGCTGGGCAAGGGCAAGATTTCTCCCGAGGCGTTGGCGATGGCGCGGGGCTACGCAGCTGGCCTGAACGCATATGCTGCTCAGCACCCAGACGAAATGCTGCGCCACCAATTGTTCCCAGTGGATGAGGACGATGTGCTCGCCGGGTTCGCGTTGGTATCTCCATTTTTCTATGGGCTCGACGATGTGCTGACGAAGCTGAACGACGGCGAGCTTCCGGAAGATGCTCCGCTTACCGATCGCCGAGGTTCGAACGCGATTGCGGTTGCGCCGCACCGCATGGCCGACGGATCGACGGTCTTGATCTCGAACTCGCACCAGCCATGGGAAGGCGTTGCCGCGTGGTGGGAAGCGCGCATCGCCAGTGGTGAGGGTTGGTCGATGGCGGGCCCGCTGTTCCCTGGGGTTCCCTTCATTCTTATGGGGTACAACGAGTATTTGTCATGGACAAATACAGTGAATGTCCCAGACTTGGTTGATGTTTATGCGCTCGAACTTGACGAGGGCGGAAAGAATTATCGGTTCGATGGAGAGTGGCGTTCCATCGATGTCGAATCCTTCTGGCTGCGGGTGAAGGTGGGGCCGTTGGTGGTGCCTGTTCGCCAGAAAGTCGAGCGGTCGGTGCACGGACCAATCATTAGAAACGACAAAGGTGCTTTTGCCGTTCGTTACGCGGGGATGGGCGGCATTCAGCACTTTGAGCAATACTATCGCCTCAACCGCGCGACGTCGTTTGAGGAGTGGACGGACGTGATGCGCATGGGCGCTATTCCGTCCACGAACTTTATCTATGCGGATCATGAGGGCAACATCGCCTATCTCTACAACGCGGCATTTCCGAAGCGAGATCCTTCTATCGATTGGTCTGGCGTGCTCCCGGGAACCAGCTCGGAGTTTTTGTGGACATCCTACGAACCCTTTGAAGCGCAACCCTTTTATGTGAACCCTGATAGTGGGTATTTGCTCAACGCTAACAACACGCCGTTCCTTGCCACCGCCGATGAGGACAATTTGCAGGCGGAAGAGTTTGCCTCACTCGTGGGTATCGAGACAATCACGACCAACCGTATTGCGAGGCTTCTCGCGCTCTTCGAGGCAGAGCGGGGACGGCGCCTTTCAATGGATGATCTCCACCGCATTCGATCGGACGTGGGGTATACGTTTGGGTCGCCTCTTGGAGAGCTTTTTGAAGCCTTCGTATCCGACCCGTCTCTTGACGCTGTCGACGCGGACGCGATGGCGCTCTTGCGGACATGGGACAAAACCCTCGACGGCGTCGGTGCAGCGGATAGCCTTGCGGCGCTGATTATTTATGACCGTTATCTCGGCATGCGTGGCTACTACGAAGAGCGTCCCCATGCTGATGTGTTGAAAGAAGCAACTGACCGTCTGCGTACGTCTTTTGGTCGACTGGATCCTACGCTCACTGATTTGTCGCGCTTGCGCCGAGGGGATGTTGATCTTCCTTTGGTCGGCGGGCCTGACGCACTCCGCGCCATCTATTGGGATATCGACGAGGTCGATGGACGGTTGGCGGGCACGGCGGGAGACAGTTATATCGGGATCATCTCATGGGACGCCGACGGTCAACTCAGTGCCGAGACGATTTACCCGTATGGCGCGGCGATGGGACGACCCGACTCCGCTCACTATGCCGATCAAGCACAAATGTTTGTCGACGGAGAATATAAAAAAGCGCCGCTCCCCGACTGGCGGAAAGCGGCTGCTCTTGCAGGAACAAATGACTAAACCAGGCGTCAGCGGTGCATCTCAGGGATGCGGCGCTTGCGGGTTTTAGCTGACCGCGCGCTTTGGGCGAGGGAGCGCGGGTGCTTCGCTGCGTTTGCGCTCTTTACGAGGGATCGACGGCTGGAAAGCGAGCTGGACGTGGTACGCGCAGTAGGGCTTTCCACCGGTCGTAGGCTGTCCGCAAAAGTGAAAATCGTCCGATGCCGGATCACCGATGGGCCATTTACACTGATTGTTTCCGATCGAACTCACCGTGGCGCGGCCCAGCCCAATATCGGTGATCGGGGGTAAGTCGCGCAGCACACTGCGAACCGGTTTGCGCTCAAGGCCGGCACGGGGCGCGGCGGTGTCCTCCGATTGCGCAAGCCGAGGGCTCTCGGTGACGACGGACTTCGGTTTCGCAGGCGCAGCCCGACCCGACAGCCCAAGACGGTGAACCTTACCGATCACGGCATTGCGTGTGACCCCGCCCATTCGGGCCGCAATCTGGCTTGCGGAGTGCCCCTCTGCCCAGAGTTTCTTGAGCTCTTCGACCCGATCATCGGTCCACGCCATGGTTTTCTCCCGCTCTAACAAAGCCAAATTGTCGGACACCAGATCTTGTGACCCTTACGCAGCCGACCCTAGATTTTGTGGCGCATTGATGCACGGCGCACAAGATCAAGTTGAAAGGAGTTATTAACGTCCACATCTTGGGGCGCGATATTTGTCCACACCACAATCGGGTGTTTTGTCCAAACCGAGGGATGCTCTGAGCGCCAACCCCGTCTAAGTCGCTCGGAGGATGATTGAGGACTGCGCTATGGCCCTGGATGGTGGCCCCCTTACGGTCTCAGAAACTCACGACTTTGGTGAACGCCGATTCGGGGTGTTTAATGGACTCGGTCTTTGGACTTTGTACAAAAAAGAAGTCATGCGGTTCATGAAAGTCGCATCCCAGACTGTCTTTGCACCGATCATCACAACGATGCTGTACTTGACCGTCTTCTTGGTGGCGTTTGGTGCTGACCGCTCCGTCACGATGGAAGGGCGCCTGATCGAGTTCGCGGCCTTCCTACCGCCTGGGCTGATCATGATGTCCGTCCTGTCGAACGCTTTTCAGAACGCATCGAGCTCCCTCGTCATTGGCAAAGTTCAGGGGTCCTTGGTCGATATTCTGATGCCGCCGCTTTCGCCGCTTGAGCTGACGATCGCATTCACCGCAGGCGCGGCCACGCGAGGTCTGATCGTCGGTGTGATCACGGCCGTAACGATCGCGATCTTCATGGCCGCCACAGACGGTCCATTCGCGATCACAAACCTCGCCGCAGTCCTCTTTTTCAGTACTGCTGCTTCGGTGATGCTGGGCGCCATCGGGGTGATCGCGGGCATGTGGGCGGATAAATTCGATCAGTTGTCGCTGATTACAAACTTCGTCATCACGCCGCTGACGTTTTTGTCGGGGACATTCTACTCCGTACGCCGCGAGGGCCTGCCTGAGTGGGTCGCAGATATGTCAGCGTTTAACCCCCTGTTTTATTTGATTGATGGCTTCAGGTACGGTTTTATAGGGGCCGCCGACTCGCCGATCGTCTTCGGAGCTTTCCTATCGTTAGGGTTGTCAGCGGCGGCCTTCTTCATCACCTACTTGCTCTTCAAGCGCGGCTATAAATTGAAAGCATAAACCTGATGTTTGACGAAGCGCCTCAACCTGGTGGACCGAAAAGCGACGTGGTCATCCCTTTTCAAGTCGGCGAGTCGGCTGTCCGCGGACGGGTGGTTCGGCTAGGCCCGGCGATCGATGATCTCCTTGCACGGCATAGTTTTCCGCTACCGGTAAAACAGTTGATGGGCGAAACCGCGGCGCTTGTTGCGATGCTCGGCACGGCTCTGAAATTTGATGGTAAGCTGATCTTGCAGGCGCAAGGCGATGGGCCGGTGTCGATGATCGTCGCTGATTACGCGGCTGGCGGCGCCTTGCGCGCCACGGCGAAAATTCAAGACGGCCAAGAAGGAGTCGCTGCCAAAGCGCAGGGTCCGGAGCTTCATTATCTATTGCGCAAAGGCCACATGGTCATGACAATTGATCAGGGTGCGGACATGGAGCGGTACCAGGGGGTCACGCCGCTTGATGGTCCGACCATCTCAAAGGCTGCGATCAGTTACTTCGCACAGTCCGAACAAATCCCCACAGCGATTGAGCTCGCCGTCGGCCGGATCACCGACCAAGAGGGCCGCGAGACCTGGCGCGCCGGTGGTATCATGGCGCAGTTCGTGCCCGGTGAAGGGGGCACACGCGAACGCGGCGAAGAAGTTCTGATGGCTGAGGACGACCGTGAGGCCTGGAACCGCGCAGCAATTTTGCTGGAAACGGTGAAGGCGGACGAGTTGCTGGATCCGACGGTTTCCCCTGAGCAGCTTCTCTATCGGCTCTATCATGAAGACGGGGTTCGAGTGTTTGATCCGTCTCCGGTGCATTTTGGTTGTACGTGCAGCCGCGAGAAAATCGCCTCGGTGCTTTCGCAATACGCCCGGACCGATATTGACGACATGATTGAAGACGGCGCGATTGATGTCTCGTGCGATTTCTGCCGGACAAACTACCGGTTCGAGCTGGATGAGACCGGCGAGCAGTTCAAAGACGGCTAGTCCCGCAGGTCTCTGGCCGTCATTGGTTCGCGAGAAACGTTGCTGCGCTGATCCACAACGGGAGGCTGACGAACGCGAGGATCGTCGTGATGGTCACGTGGCCCGCCGTGAGGTCCGCGTTGCCGCCGAGCTCACGGGCCAGAACGTAGCTTGAAGCAGCCCCGGGTGCGGCGCCGATGGCGGCGAGAATGACCACGACATCGGGGGCGAGGCCGAACCCCATCGCAAGCGCAATGAAGACGGCGGGCGCAGCGACCAACTTCATAAAGACTGCGATAGCGAGCAGTCCGGGCCGTGCGCCGATGGCCGAAAAGTTCAGCCCTGCACCGACGGTGAGAAGGATCAGGGGTAGTGCAGCCCGGCCGATCAGTTCGAGCGTCTCGATAAGCAGTGGAGCCCGCATCAGCGGCACTTGGCTCGCAAGCGTTCCGGCGGCGCATCCAATGATCAGCGGATTGGTCACGATACGGAACAGCACCCGATCAAGTCGGATGCCGTCGCCGTTTGCGCCCCATACGGATAGTACAGCAACGCACATGACGTTTATCAAAGGAACTGTCGGTGCAAAGACCAAAGCGGTGAGTGTTGCTTGATCGGGTGTCAGGCTCGTTTGCGCGAGGGCGAGGATGACAAACCCGTTCCACCGGACACTGCCCTGAAAAACGGAGGTGTAGCTTGGGCTGTCGGTACGGAGGATCGGCTTGAGCAGGAGCGCGATGCCTGCGATCGCGAGAAAGCCTGCAGTGGCCGTGACGAGCATCGGCGCTGCGGGGAGGCTGCCAACGTCGGCGCGGGCGATCGTGACGTAGAGCAGGGCCGGGAGAAGAACGAGATAGGAGAGTCGGGTGACCCCGCTCCAAAGCTCAGTTGGGATCAGCCCTGTTCGACGCACCGTCCAGCCGAGGGCAATCGATGCTGCGATCGGGACAAGACCGGCGATGATCGGCATCATCGCCGGTCTCCTTTGTCTTCTTAAAGGCCGAGCGAACGGTAGCTTTCGGCGACATCCTTCAACGCACAGAAGTATGCGGCAGTGCGCATGTCTTCGATCGCGTCGACCTCGCGCCAGTAGTGACGCATCTGTTGGTACGCTCCGCGCATCGTGTCATCGAGGCCAGAGCGCACCAGATCGATTTCGTCCGCACCCTTACCAAATTCTTCGATGAACTTCTCAGAGAACTTGGTCTTCAGCATACCTTCAAGTTCCTTGACGAGCAGCATTTTCTGTTTTTCGTCCTGCCGGCGTTGCATCCGACCGAAGCGGATGTGGCTGAGATTTTTGACCCATTCAAAATAGGAGACCGTCACACCGCCCGCGTTGGCGTACATGTCCGGGATGATGACGACGCCTTTCTCCCGCAGAATGGTGTCTGCGCTTGCGGTGATCGGTCCGTTCGCTGCTTCGATGATCAGCTTCGCTTTGATCGCGTGGGCGTTGCCGCGCCATATCGAGCCCTCGACAGCCGCCGGGATCAAGATATCGCACTCCTCCTCGAGGACTTTCACGCCATCGCTAATGCAGGTGCCGTGGTGGTAACCGCTGACGCCGCCGGTCTGGGAAATGAACGTCTTGAGCTGCTCGACGTTAATGCCCTTCGGATCGCAAACCGCACCATCGCGCTCCACGACCCCGACAACGATTGCGCCGTCTTCTTCGGAGAGGAACTTCGCTGCGTGATACCCAACGTTTCCGAGCCCCTGAACGATGATCCGCTTGCCCTCCAGCGTCCCGCTCATGTTGGCTTCCTTGACGTCCTCGTCGTGACGGAAGAACTCTTGCAGCGCATACTGAACACCGCGTCCTGTCGCCTCGACCCGGCCTGCAATGCCGCCTGCGCCGAGAGGCTTCCCGGTGACGCAGGCCGCTGAGTCGATGTCCGTGGGATGCATGCGGCGGTACTGGTCGGCCATCCATGCCATTTCCCGCTCGCCGGTGCCCATGTCGGGCGCAGGGACGTTTTGGGATGGGTGGATCAAATCGCGCTTTGCCAATTCATAGGTGAAGCGGCGGGTGATCCGCTCAAGCTCTTCTTCGTCCCAGTCCTTAGGATTGATCCGTAGGCCCCCTTTCGATCCGCCAAACGGCACTTGCACCAGAGCGCACTTGTACGTCATCAGTGCGGCGAGTGCTTCGACTTCATCCTGGTCGACTGACATTGCGTAGCGAATGCCGCCTTTGACCGGCTCCATGTGTTCGGAGTGAACGGCGCGGTAGCCGACGAAGGTATGGATATCGCCCCGGAGGCGAACGCCGAACCGAACCGTGTAGACGGAGTTGCAGACCTTGATTTTCTCTTTCAGGCCGTCGGAAATATCGAGATGCGCGGCGGCGCGCTCGAACATGATGTCGACGCTTTCGCGGAAGGTTGTCTCGCGCTCGTTATTGGCAATATCCATGGGGCGTTCCTCGCTTTGTCAGTGTTCGTTGTTATTTCTTTTAGTGTCGGAAATGGCGCATTCCGGTGAAGACCATGGCCAGGCCGGCCTCATCGGCTGCTGCGATGACTTCTTCGTCCCGGACTGACCCTCCGGGCTGGATCACCGCAGTAGCGCCAGCGTTTGCTGCTGCGAGGAGACCGTCTGCAAACGGAAAGAATGCGTCGGATGCGACGACGGAACCGCGGACAAGAGGTTCACTTAGTCCGGCTGCTTCGGCCGCATCTTCGGATTTGCGCACGGCGATGCGGGCACTGTCTAAACGGCTCATCTGCCCCGCGCCAATCCCTAAGGTCGCCCCATCCTTGGCGTAAACGATGGCGTTCGACTTCACATGCTTAGCGACCGTAAAGGCAAAGTGCAGGTCGGCCATTTCTGTATCAGAGGGCGCTCTTTTGGTCACTGTACGGAGGGTCGTTTGATCAAAAACCGTGTTGTCGTCATCTTGCAGGAGAAACCCGCCCGCGATCGGCCGAAGTGCTTGGCGCGGGGCTTTCGGATCAGGGAGGTGCGGAACCAGCAGCAGACGGAGGTTCTTCTTCTTCGCGAAGATCTCCCGAGCTTCATCATCGATCCCGGGAGCGATCACGACTTCGGTGAAGATCTTTGTGATCTCCTCTGCCGCGGCGCCATCGAGCGGCCGCGTGGCCGCGACGATACCGCCGAATGCAGAGACCGGGTCGCAAAGAAGTGCCCGTTGATAGGCCTCCCTGATCGTGCTGCCGGTTGCCACACCGCAAGGGTTGGCGTGCTTGACGATCACGATGCCCGGATCGGCTTGGAGCTCCGCGGCAAGTTCAAGCGCTGCGTCGGTGTCGTTGAGGTTGTTGTATGAAAGCTCCTTGCCCTGAAGAACATCCGCAGACAGAGCGCCATCCCGGTGCTCAGCCGTAGCGTAGACAGCGCTCGCTTGGTGTGGGTTTTCTCCATAGCGCAGGTTTTGCTTCAGCTGGCCCACGACCCCGTTTCTTCGGGCCGGGGCATCGCCTTCGTGAAGTGTTTGGCTTATGAGGAGATCGTATTGGGCCGTCCTGCCATAGGCGATTGACGACTGCTGTTTGCGGAAGCTCCGGGTCGTTCCGCCTCCGGACAATTGCTCGAGCAAAGGGGTGTAGTCTTCGGGATCCGTGATCACGCAAACACGGTCGAAGTTCTTTGCGGCCGCCCTGATCATCGCCGGTCCACCGATGTCAATTGTTTCGACAAGGCCGTCTTCGTCCGCACCCTTACGAACGCTCTCTTCGAAGGGATAGAGGTTCACGACCAACAGATCGATCGGTACAATGTCATGCGTCCGCATGGCGTCAGCATCAACGCTTTCCCGGCCAAGAAGGCCTCCGTGGACGGAAGGATGCAGAGTTTTAACCCGGCCATCCATAATTTCAGGGAAGCCGGTTACCTCGGAAACGTCTGTGACCGGAAGGCCTGCTTCCCGAAGGGCTTTTGCCGTTCCGCCTGTTGAGAGCAATTCGATCCGGTGATCGACCAAAGCTTGCGCAAAAGGGACAAGCCCACTTTTGTCAGAAACGGAGAGGAGGGCGCGGCGCGGTTGGAACCGATCGGTCATGGGTTGGGGGCAGTCCTCGTGTCGGCGACGAAATGCCCTGCTTATCGGCCTGCACGCTACGCGCCGCAAGCTGAGTCGACACTGTCCTTCGTGATTGGTGCCGCGTGCTTTAGCTGACTTGTTTTAAAGCAGGATCGGTCACGCTGACCGCTTCCGACGGCTTAAATTCGGGCACCAAGTGGTGCACTGCATCGAGCAGCGCTTCGCTGTTTCCAACCCGTGCATGGCGCACAACATCGGAGAACCGTGGTTCGAGCAGCGGCAGGTCGATCATTGTCGGCGACGCGAGGAGGACACCGTCGGTTCCGGTTTTCAGCAGCTTTTCTAAGGTGTGAAAAATCTCTTCGAAGAGCTTTTCGCCCGGACGGAGCTTCGTGAAGGTGATGTCGATGTCTTTGTAGGGAACGAGACCCGACGCCTCGATCATTTTCTCCGCCAACGTCACAATGCGGATCGGCTCGCCCATGTCGAGGACGAAAATGCGGCCGTCATGGCTCAAAACACCGCTTTCTTTATCGAGAGACGCCGCGGAGAGAACAAGCCTCACCGCTTCTTGGGTGGTCATGAAGTAGCGCTGAACGTCTGGGTGGGTGACGGTGATTGGACCACCTTGGGAAATCTGCCGCTGGAACAGCGGCGCAACCGATCCCGTGGAACCAAGCACGTTACCAAACCGAACGGTGACAAACCGCGTGTCGTTCTGCGCCACGTCGAGCGCTTGGGCATAGAGCTCCGCGATCCGTTTGGTTGCGCCCATGAATGAGGTGGGATTAACCGCCTTATCCGTTGAAATAAAGACGACTTTCGGTGATGCATATTCGAGAGCGGCGTCGAAGACATTCTTCGCCCCGAGGACGTTGACCATCGCCGCTGCACACGGATTATATTCAACGATCGGCACGTGTTTTAGGGCGGCCGCATGAAGAACTAGGGCGGGCTGATAGAGCTTAAACAGCCCCATGACGTGGTCACGCTGGCAAACATCAATGAGTTGCGGGATGAGAAGGTCGCCATAACCCGCCTCGCGAAGTTCCTGCTCGATCGTGTACAGATTGAACTCGCCATTGTCCGCGAGGATGAGGTGCTCTGGTCCGAGTTTGACGATTTGGCGGCAAAGCTCGCTTCCGATTGTGCCCCCGGCACCGGTAACGAGCACGGATCGCCCGGCGACCATGTCCGCTGCGCCGTCGAGGTTCACGGATCGCGGCGCCCGGCCGAGGAGGTTTTCACAATCTAGGTTGCACGTCGGTAGACAAACCTGCTCCGCCGCTTCCGGTGTGCGGCGACCAAACATCTTTCTGAACATCGTCCCGGTCCCGAGCCTGCGTTAACGGCGTAACACTTTGCCGAAATTGGCGAAAGGCCTTGATACAAAAAGACCAAATACTTGCGGGGGGTGTGCTTTCTAAAGCACGAACGTTGGTCGTGTAATTTTTTGTTATCTACGCGCGCAGAGTGTCGATAGCTTCGCGGTAGCTGTCTAGCCCTGAGCGAAAAACCGCGGTCCCCGCGACCAGGGCGCTCGCTCCTGCAGCAGTCACCCGGGGCGCCGTCTCTCGGTTGATGCCGCCATCCACCTCAAGGATGCAGTCGAGACCAAGGCGTGCAATGCTGCTCGCGATCGCCTCGATCCGCGGCAGGCTCTGTTCAATGAAAGATTGTCCACCGAAGCCTGGGTTCACCGACATCACCAAAATGAGGTCACAAAGCTCGATGACGGGGTCAATCGCGCTCAGGGCCGTGCCAGGATTAATCGCCAGGCCTGCCTTTTTCCCCATCCGTCTAATGCTTTGCAGCGTCCTGTGAACGTGCGGATCACATTCCGGATGGACGGAAATAATGTCCGCGCCTGCCTCCGCAAAGGCCTCGAGGAACGGCGTCGTCGGCGCGATCATCAAATGGGTGTCGAACGGCTTGGCGCTATGCGGACGTAACGCTTTGATGATGGCGGGACCCATGGTGATATTGGGAACAAAATGTCCGTCCATCACGTCCAGATGGATCATATCCGCCCCTGCCTCATCAATTGCACAGACTTCGTCGCCGAGGCGGGCAAAGTCGGCGGCGAGAATGGAGGGGCTGATGAGAACTGTCATCTGCAAGTGTCTACGCGCGCCAAGCTTCACCCGCTAGGCCTGGGGCGCGGTTGCTTTCCCCCATTCGATAGTCTGAACGCGCTTTAGGAGTGCTGGCCGTGGTGCTGGTGATTGACGCCGCGTGCCTCAAGAGCGGCGACGAGCAACGGATCATCCTGGCGGCCTGCGCAACAGTCGGTGATGAGCGTTTCCACCATCGTTGCCACATCTTCGCGCCGCACCGAGTAAATCATACTACGGCCGTCACGGCGCTGATCAATGAGCTGCGCGCGGAGGAGAATGTTCAGGTGCGCCGAGAGCGTGTTCGGTGCGACGTCCAATGCCTCAGCGATCCGTCCGGCTGCCATTCCCTCACCCCCGCGCCGCGCGAGCATTTTGAAGACGGCGAGGCGCGTGCTCTGCGCCAGGGCGCTTAATTGGTTTACAAGAGCGTCGTCGGTCTTTTCCATAGGTTTTTCCTGTCGCGTCGCGGCGCGATGGGCAAGCGGGATAGGTTTTTCCGATAGTTCAGCGTGCGTTGAAGCGATGACAGAGCGTGCCTGCTTTCGGTGTATGGTCGGCGCTAGGCACGTCCTCGCAATTGGCCGATAGTGCGTGCCTGAGCTTGGGGGCGCGATGATCGTCATTTACCACAATCCAGACTGCGGCACGTCACGCAATGTCGTGCGGATCGCACAAGACTCGGGCGCGCGGGTCGACGTTATCCCCTACCTGGAAACGGGCTGGACACGGGCGCAGCTCTTGGGCCTTTTTGCTGCGGCTTCGCTCACACCCAGGGCTGCGCTTCGGGAGACGAAGTCTCCCGCTGAGGCGCTCGGCCTGCTCAAAGACGACGTTCCCGAAGACGTTTTGATCGAGGCCATGGTCGAGCACCCCATTCTCGTGAACCGACCGATCGTCTGCAGTCCGCTGGGCGTTCGGTTGTGTAGGCCCGCAGAGGCTGTCCTGGATCTTCTCGACCCATGGCCTGCTGGTCCGTACACAAAGGAAGACGGAACTGTGATTATCGATGCGAATGGAAAGCGTGTGCGCCCTGTTTGATTTTTAGTCACGTTGGAAACGCCCTTCGTTGGGCTGGAGAGAGATGACGATGATCCGTACTGTGATGATAGGACTGGCGCTTTCTGCTTGCGCTTCGGCGCAGCTTCCATCCGAATTTCGATCCGGTGATGTGATCAAAGACTATGGCCCTGTCGCCGACGTGGCAGTCAGCTTCAGCCCACCAGAAGGTCAGACCCTCAAGGCCGTGTTCGATGTCGCTGAAACAGTTGAGACGGGCGAGAATATCCACATCAGCAAGTTGGCCCGCCTGATCAACATGCACGGCCCCGAGGGGCTCCAGCCGCGTCCTCTCGATCTTATCGTCGTGGTGCACGGAAGGGCGCTGGGTGATCTTATTGACGAGGATACCAATGCCCAGCGGGGTTTGGTCAGTGCTCTGATCGACAACGATGTCCGCTTTGTTGTCTGCGGCCAGTCGATGGCGGCTCTTCAGATCGACCCCGACCTCTTCCTCCCCGGAGTAGAGATTGCGCTGTCGGCGATGACGGCGCACGCCAGCTTATCGGCGGCGGGCTACGTCTCGATGCCGTTCTAACGCACCGCGTTACAGGCGAGTCATCGCGCTAATCCCTGTACGGACGAAAAACATCTCCCCCAACTTGTGCGCCTCGCCCACAAGGCGAAGAGGGTCAGCGACATAGGGGAGAATATCGTCTCGCACCGGCCCGCCGTCTTCATCGGTGATGATCAACAGTTCTTCCTCGCCCCGCATGGATCGGACAAGGAACGCCGGGGGTAGGCCGCCTCGAATACAGAGGGCAGCGCAGGCTTTGTGCACTTTACCCTCGCCGGGCCGCATCGCACCGAACCAGCACTTGCTGTCGACGATCATGCCCTTGAGATCGATTGTCCCAAAGCGTTTCGCGGCAGGGAACGCAAGATCGAGATCCCCAGGCTCATCCGCTTCTGCTTGGCTGATCCAGGATCCGTCATCCTGCGTCGCGATCATCAAATGTGCACCGCGCCTAATCGCGCTACCCTGGACCTCGACGGTCTGGGTGCCCATGGCATCAATCCGTGGGCGTACGGCACACTTTCCCATGCAGCCCAGAAGTGCAGTCTTGATGGTTCCGTCGGTGTCGCGTGTACGGAGCATCGGGTAGGGATCAGACGTGATCTTCCCGCGCCAGGTGAGGATCGTGCCCTGATCCCACGTGCCTGGGCCGACGGCGTCTTGCCGCGATGCCAAAACAGACGCCAGTCCTCCCGCGGCTGCCAGGCCTACGATGCCGCTTCCGATGAAAAACCGACGATCAAGGACAGGGGGTTTCGCTGCCCATCCGACGAAGAAGTCGTCTTTCTTACTCATGCTGTCCGCGCCTCGCCCAAGAGTACGGGCTGAACATCTGTACCAGGAGGGTTGGGGTGCGGATCGACATACACCTCACCCGCCTCAACCTTGACATTATAGGTGGCGATTTTCTCGGTGAACGGCTCAGGCGACCGACCATCCCGCAAGCGGTATTGGAACCCGTGCCACGGGCAGGTGATGCAGTCGTCGATCACCTTTCCTTCAGCCAATGGGCCGCCCTGGTGGCGGCAAACGTTTGATACGGCAGAAAGTGCGCCGCGAGGGAGAAAAATAGCGATCCGCTCTCCCTTGGGAGGTGTCGCGATCTGCGCGCGCCCTTCTTTGAAAGCACCGACGGGCGCGACGCTGAGCCAGGTTCCGTCAGTATGCCCTACTGCTGGGCTGCTTTTGAACGACGCAAGCAGGTGAATGCTGACAAGCCAGACCGATCCCATGCTCATCAGCGCCGTATAGATGAGGCTCTTTTGCGACTGGATGAAGCCGAGCATGACGTGCCCCACAAGTAATGCGTACGCGACGTACACGCTCATATGGATCGCCTTCCAAAGCCCCGGGCCGAGGTTGGCATTCCAGAAGTCGTGGCTTGTGGCCGCCATTACGAAGAGGACGAAAAACGCAATCACGCCTAGGCTCTCGAAGGGAAACCCTTGGAGAGAGTCGTAGCGCGGATTTGATGCCAACAGCGACACGAGAGCGTTGGTCTCACTGAATCCGTGGTACCAAAGCAAAACCAGGCCGCCGTGCATCAGTCCAAGCAGGAACGTAACCACGCCGAGGTGCCGACGGTTGTACAGGAACGGTTTTGCACGGTCAGTCAGGCGCGCTAGCGGGCCAATGGAGAGAACAAATGTCAGCAGGCTGAACGCCAGGGTACCCGTCGCTGCAATCAAAAGTTGGATCGGTGCGAAGCTCTCACCCGCCGGCTGGGTCATTGCGGACAACACAACGAACGCGGCTATGAAGCCGACAATGCCCAGACCTAAGAAAAGATCGTAGGTTTTTTTGAAGGGCGTCCACTGAACGGCGCGGTAGTCGTGGCTCATGGATTACTCGCTCTGGGTCAGGAACGTGGGTAAAACGCCGTTCGTCGCGTCATCTTCTGCGGGCCGCACCATGACGGCTGCCGCGATCAGGCTGAAAAGCACTGGACCCATGATCAGCCAGGTCAAACGGTGGCGATTGATCTGTGCACGTTTCATTGTTCGGGCGGCCCTTTCCGAAGGACGGTCTTGCCGAGCATCAGGGGCCAAAGAAGCATCGTTCCGGGAATAATGAGGGCCCTGACGCTGAGCTTCATGCCAGCAGCTGCGGGGTCGAGCCGCGGCGCGATGAGCGCGGCGAAAATGACGGCGAAGATAAACCCGATGCCGAGATAGGCACCGATGCCGACCCATATCTGGCCCGCGAGTTCAGGCGTCATGCGTGTTCAGCAGCGTCATCCGCGCCCCCTAGCTTGGCGTTCGGCTGAAACGTTACGCGAGCCCATTCGAAGTACCGGTCTAGAGGTAAGCCGCGCGCGGTCGGCGACCATTGTTCTGTGTCTAAAGCTGTAGGCCGCTGAAATCGCGATGGTATTCTCATTGTCTCCATAGTCATCAAAGGATGTGTTGGCCCCCAACCTTAAGAGTGCACGAAAGAGCTCACGGGTGCGAGCAGCAAAGGCAGTGAGAATTTCTGTAACCCAAGGGCAGGGCTGCTCGAAAAAAGCTGCAACAGACACAGCGCGTCGGCGCCCAATGTGAAGACCAAGAAAAGCCGGCGCCGAAGACCGAAGGAGAGTTGGTTATGTCGATTGTCGCCCGGGTTCAAAAATTCATCCCTGTCGCTATCGCTGGGTTCACGTCCATCATTTTTCTGGACTCCCTGCGCTACAAGTTCACCAACCACCCCAACACTCAAGAAATCTTCGGACGCCTTGACGGGTGGGCCGCAACGCTTGGTGCTGAGGGCCTTTTCGCTCAGACGGGCCTCTTCAGCCAGCACGTCATCGGGACGGCGGAGCTTTTTGCATCGGCTTTGCTCTTAGTCGGTATCTTGCCGCGCTTCCGAAAATTGCAGGCCGTCGGCGCACTGATTGCCGTCGGCGTGATGACCGGAGCGATTAGCTTTCACCTCTTCACTCCTTTGGGGATCGACCCCAACAATGATGGAGGCGGATTGTTCATGGCCGCGGTGATGGTGTGGACGCTGTCTTTGGTGATGTTGATCATCCGCCGACGGGAATTGGCATCGGTCGTACGCGGTCTTGGCCAGGCCCTGTCGTGATCTTCCTAGACGCTGCGCGGCATCTCGATTGACGTCTGCGCAGCACCGTGAATATGCGTTGCGTCCCAGTGCTGCATCCGGATCGCGGTTTCCTCCACGCTGATCTGGGTGCAGCTTTTCGTGTGCGCGTAATCCCGCTCCATCAAGATGGCTTCTTCTTTGCCCAAGCCATGGGGGTCCGTGAACAGTGATGGAATTCCGTTCACTGATAGAGGCGCCCCATCACGTCGCCACGCATCGAACACGGCGCGGCGCTTACGGACGATTTCTGGTTGGCGCAGAGAGGAGGAGCTTGTGAAAAACCAAGGTCCGTCCTCAATGTTTCTCTGTATCCGGAGCGTCTGGCCATCCCAAAAGAGCTCGGCCACCACATCGGCCCTACCGATCCAAAGCCGAAAGCCCATCGTGGCGGAAAGGTCGGTTGCTTCGATCGCACCGACGGGGTCAGCCGACGCTAACGCGAGTGGGATCAGACGACCGCGCGATTGGGCTTCAACCCCCTGTCTCCACACACGTTTATCGTCGCTATAGCTGTTCAAAATCGCGGCCCAGGTGCCATCGGCGTGGACGCCGATCCAGGTTCCGCCGGCAACGGGATCGCGCGGCGCGAGGATCTCCGGGCTCAGCCACAAGAACGGCGCTTCACCGTCGGCGCGGGAACGTAGCTCGTCGCGGTTCATGGTGATGTGCCACCGCCCATTTCCCTGGCGGTGGGCCGTCAGCGTGCACATGAAGTCTTAGCTCGCCGCCTTACTGGGGATCCGCAACCGGAACGAGGCATTGATTTCTGCCTTATCCGATGACGACGTGATGATGCCGCGTTCAAACAGATCGATGACATGCCCAAGAACGGAATGACACGCGGCGGGGTGCAACTTCGGAGAAATATCCGTGTACACCGCGCGAACGATTTGTGTGATCTTGCTGTGGCCATCGCCGATGGCGGTGATGATCGCTTTCTCGCGAGCCTGCCGGTGCTCGATATAGGCTTCGATAAATCCGCCGGTATCTTCTTTGATGGGTGCGCCGTGGCTTGGGTAGATCGTATCGAAGTTCCGTTTTTGGACCTTCCGTAGACTGTCGATGTAGGACGACATGTGCCCGTCAGGCGGCGAAACGATCGATGTGGACCACCCCATGATGTGATCGCCGGAGAAGACCGAGTTTTCTTCGAGCAAAGCGTAGCAGAGGTGATTGGACGTGTGGCCTGGGGTTTCAATGGCCTCGACGGTCCAGCCGGGGCCCGAGCATGTCCAATCGTCACCGATGACCACGTCCGGTTTGAACTCCAAGTCGTCACCAGCCTCCATGCGGACCGCGCTAAATGTCGGGATCGCAGGTCCGCGCGCGTAGACTTTGCAGCCTGCCCATTCCGCAAGCGGCCGCGCGAGGGGAGAATGGTCCATGTGCGAGTGGGTCACCAAAACATGGGTGATGCGCTCTCCTTCGACGGCCGCTTTGACGGCTGCGATATGTTCGTCGATGACCGGCCCGGGGTCGATGATCGCCACATCGCCGTGCCCGATAATGTAGACCCCGGTGCCCGTATACGTGAACGAGCCGGGGTTGCGCGCGATCACGCGCCGGATCATGGGTGTGAGCTGCTCTGATCGGCCGTACTCAAACTCGATGTCTTTGACGAACGGGATCGGCATTTTAGAGGGCTGCCTCCAAGCCACCGCCCAACGACATCGCCGCTGCGAAGGGTTCGACGCGGCGCATGGAGCGGGCCTCGTCAATCACGCGTTCCAGCGCCTCGGCCATCATACGCGTGGCGCGCAATTTGTCCGCAAGCGGAAGAGCCATCGGTGGGCCCATGTCGGTCTTGTTGGCATCCACCACGAACAGTTGCCCCGTGTGCCGGTCCCGCAACACATCGAGCCCGCCGGCATCCAGCCCGATCTCGCGAGCGTAACGGGTAATCTGCCGGATGTCTTGCGCAGAGAATACGTCTTCAAGTGACGTCAGGATGACATCTTGATTGGCGTTGGCGAACCGCTGGTCGATAGGGCGGCGCTTACGGAAGACCATAACGGGGCGGCCGCCCATAATCGTGGTACGGAGATCCTCGACCATGCCGCCCGGAATTTCGTTATCGATCAACCGCTGGTAAACAAAGCCTTCTTTCGGCTCGATAGGGCCTTGAACTTTGCGCCCGTCATGGGCACCGTTGATCTCAGATTTCTCAACCATCAGTCCCGAGAATGTTCGGGGGTCGACAGCAAGGTCGGTTCCGAACACTTCGCCGCTTACGCGTGACACGGTGGTTTTTGAAACGTCGTTACACAGAGCATTGACCGTCATCAGCTTGCCCGAAACGTCAATTTCGTCGGTGTACGTTGCATCGTCGAAAGACCAAACGATGTCCGCATCCTCCGGGCGGTCGACGACTTCAGCTCCGTAAAGATCAACGATCGCCCTGGCGAAGTACCATGGCCGCGCTTCCATCGGCGTAAAGCAGACTTTGATCTGTTCCCGGCCAACGCTTGGTGCCTTGCGCAGAGCGCGGTCGAATTCGACCCACCGCCACGTATCGACCAGTGTACCGATGGTCATCGGCACATCGTGCCCGGTTGCTTTTACGGACAATCCGCGCGGGGTGAAGCGGACGTCGCTGACGAGGTTGCGGAAGTTTTGTCGGTTCATTGCGGTCACGATCGGTTTCTCTCTCGCTGCTGCACCCTTGTTCGCGATCAGCCGCTGCTTTTGTTACACCCCTCCCTTGTCGGACGGATGACCTCACGTGAAAAGGTCGCGACGCAGTAGATGAGGTAATTTCATGCTTGATACCGCCCAGTCCGTGATGATGGAAAACCTCTGGGCAGTCTATTTAGGAATTCTAATTGCCCCATTTATTCAGGAAGATGCGGCTGTGATCGGGGCGACATCGCTGGCTGCGTCGGGAATGCACAATGCAGCGGCGGTGCTGGCGGTGGCGCTGATCGGGCTCAGCGCGAGCGACCTTTGGAAATACGCGATCGGCGCCTTGGCGCAGCGCAGCGCTTGGGCCCGCCGTCTTGCTGAGGGTCCGCGGGTGAAAGCTGCTGGTGATGTCGTGCGCGAGCGGTTGGGCTCCGCGATTTTCACGGCGCGCTTTATTCCGGGCACACGCATCGCTCTTTACATCGCTGCTGGCTATTTTCGTGCGCCGTTTCAGCGGTTTGCGCTGTTTATCGTGCTCAGCGCAGCCCTGTTGATCGGCGCACTGTTCGGCGTGTTGAAGGTGCTTGGAGACCTCGTTGGTGAGCGCGCTGTGCTCTACGTCTCGCTCGCCGCGATCGCTGCGGTCGTGGTTGTGATCGGCATCAAAGTGATCGCCGCACGGCGCAACCCCGTAACGCCTGCCTAGCGGCCGCCGGGTGCCTGCAAATGCGCCGAAAGAAACGCGAGGAATGCTGGCCAGTCTTCCTCTACGACGCCGTGGGTCCCTGGTCGCATCCAAAAACTGAGGCCAGCCTCGGGATCGAACCGGTCCAGCCGGTCAACGGTCAGGCCTGACGTGTCGAGCATGCTGTAGACCGGGGAGGCGCCCCGAGCCGCTTTGAAAGCCCCGTTCGGATCGGACCAAACATCACGCCGCGCGTTCCCGAGCATCAGCGGGCGCGGTGCCATCAGTGCGATCAAATGATGTTGATCGCTGCGCATGTCCTCTTCGCGGCCCGCAAAGCCTGCGTAGCTGGGCGCGAACCAGTGGGGGTAGCTTTTCGTGATTGCCGCAACGCTTTCACCGACCTTGCGCCGGTTGAGCGATGCCCCGCCCGTGCCCGACTGGTGCGCGATCACCGCCGCGATCCGCTCGTCAAATGCTCCAGCAAAAAGCGCCGCCTTGCCGTAACGCGAATGGCCGTATGCTGCGAGCCGCTCGCCATCAAACGCCTCTTCGGCCGCGAGAACGTCGGCCATGCGCGAGAAAACCCAGCCCCACGCGGCAATCGCCCCCCACCGGGTGTCCTTTTCTGTGTAGCCCACGGCTAAGCGATCAAGCGCTGCCAACCCAGCATCACCGCTGTCGGGCACAATCTCCGTCGACTCCGCCACCGCGAGCGCGAACCCGGCATCGATGATCATCTCCAACGGCGGTGTGCAGATATACCGGCCAAAGAGATAGGAGACGAAGCCGGGCATTTCGGCTTCGCCCGCTCCGCTCGGTTTCGTTGCGTTGGGGTGCGGAAGTGCGGCCCAGCGCGGGCAGAACGTCTCGGTCATGATCACAGGCACCGGGCCTTCGACGTCGGTGGGGCTCAGAACCGCCATGGTGAATTGCGCAGACGCCGCTGAAACGTCTTCGGCGAAGATAGGCGTCACGGCGATATCATATTCCTGATACCGCGCCTTCCCTTCGAGCGCCGCGGGGTCGATCATCCGTGTTTCTACCACCGAGGTGCGTCCGCTCGGCGGCAAATATCCGTAGACTTCGCGCTGCAGCATGTCCTTGAGCAAATCCCGCTCGTCTTCCCAACGGTCCGCATCGGCGATTGCAGATCCGTCGGCGAGACTGGTGAGGATCGGTGGGTCGGCCGGTGGTCCCTTTGGCGTTAACGGCGCCCAGGCAACGGTCATCCGCACACAGCCGGAGAGCAACAAGAGGCTGCCGAACGCCACGATCAACCGTTTGGTGAGGTGCGGGATCATCATTGGAGCTCCGTATCAAAAAAGGCCCTTTGCCGCGGCGCGCGCGATGTTCCCGTCGGAGTCGGCGCGGGTGGGGCGAGGGTAGACCTTAATCTCGCCTTGACCACTTTTAGGGTTAATCGCCCGGGAACACTTTGATTTTTTCGACAGGTCGGAGCATGCCGTGCGGACTCATATCATTGCTGCAGTCTCACTTGGGATGTTAGTCGCCGCTTCGGCTCATGCGCAAGACGACGAAGCCTTCCTCAAGAGCGCCCGAGCGGCGCTCGCGTCTGCCGAAGCGTCAGGCAACGCGTTCGTCGTGCAGAATGTAGCAGACGCTTACATTTCTGCGCGTCCAGACTTGGCTGAGCAAGTCAGGTCTCTCTACACCGAAATCAGCGGTAGCGATCCCACCGAAGCGGTTCTTGCGGTCGCTGCGCCCGATGCTGCCGTCGCGGCCACTGTTGATGAAAGTGCCGAGGCTCCATCCGTTCCCGCGCAACCATCGGGCATCTTGCAAGGCTGGACCGGCAACGTGAACTTCGCCTTCGAGGTCGAAAGCGGCAATACGGAAGAAACCGAGATTAACCTCGCGGTTGATGCGACGAAGACGATCGGCAAGTGGGAGTCCGATTACCGGCTCGAACACAATTTCAGCCGTGCCAACACCATCCGGGTGGAAGAAGAATATCTGATCAGAACGGATATCCGCCGCGATCTTGGCGGGAAGTGGTCCTGGGCCGGATTCCTGAATGCTGAGCGCGATCTCTTTTCTGGTTTTGACTACCGTATCGCCTTGGGCCTTGGTCCCAGCTATCAAATCATCGAGAACGAGAACACCAAGTGGCGGACATCTATTGGGCCCGGTGTTCGCTTTGACCAACTGGCGCAGCCTGGTGCAGAGGTGACGACGACAGCAATTCTCGGTGTAGAGAGCGAGTTCCGTCAGAATCTGTGGGGAAACTGGTCTCTCGGTAATGACTTCAACGCATCGTTTGGTAACGGCCAGATCATCAACATCCTGACCTTTCTTCAGACCACGCTTTATAAGAACCTTGCGCTCCGCATTTCCCAAGAGCTCGACATCGAGACTGACGCCCCTGTTGGCGCGGAGACGACGGATACGACGAACACGCTGTCGATCGTCTACAACTTCGGCGGTGGATCCTAAGTCGCGTCTAGAACAGGGGAAGGGCAAGTGGATCGAAGCGGTTGCGGTTAGGGAACACCGCATCAAGTTCCGAACCGCTTAGGCCGAACCATCTGCCTAATTCTGATCCATACTGATCAATCGAGATTGTCGGAATGAGAGAGCCGCGGTTTCGGTAGGCTTGGTCATGGTCAACTGTCGGTTCTGGCACTGCTCCCAACACCCGACCGCCTCGGACCGCGCCGCCGACAACGATTTGGTGGCCGCCCCACCCATGATCCGTACCGCTCGCATTTGACGTAAACGTCCTTCCGAAATCCGAAGCGGTGAAAGTCGTGACGTTGTTCCCCAGCCCCGCGTCGTTCATCACGGACTGGAAGGATGCGATGGCGTCTGACAAGCTTCCGAGCAAAGCGGGCATCCGGAAGGCTTGATCATTATGCGTATCAAAACCGCCCATGCCGACAAAGAAGATCTGTCTGTTGAGGCCCAGGGCGCTACGTACAGAGATCATATCAGCGACGGTGGCAAACTGGTTCGATAAACGGTTTCCGTCAATCCGAACCCTTGCGCCAAGTTGTTGTTGTTCCAACAAGCTTGCCAGCGTCTCGGTATCGTCAATAGCCTTCGCTTGGGCACCGACCAGGTCCCGCATCATGGGGTTGCGTAAGTGATCCGCACTCTGCCGATAGTAGGCTCGGAGCCGATCGGTAACATCGTCTGACCGGTAAACGCGGCGGTCTGTGCCAAATGCACGCTCGATTTTGCCTGAAGACGACAGTTGCAGTTGGCGTGTATCGGCCCCTGAAAGAAAAACCGATTGGCCTGTGACTGAGATAGCCGTATACGGAGAGGATTGCTCGACCGCGTCAAGGATTAGCCCTCCCCACCCTTGACCAGCCCCCTCAACCGAGAACGCTTGCCAGGTGGACTGCTGGTCGTTGTGCGATTGCAAGCGCGACGGCAGGATCGCGGTATCGTCTTCAACCTGGCGCCGCGTTGTGGGTTCAATCAGTGGACCAACGTTCGGCACGATGGCTGCTTGGCCAGCGTCGAAGAGTGACTTGATCCCCGACATTTCTGGCGGCAGAGCGAAGCGTTGCGATCCGAAATCGCGGCTGTTGACGAGGTCGAGCGGTAGAAGATTGCTGCGAGCCCGCGCCCCTTCAGAGGCACCACCGGCATAGCGCTGCAGGATCGGCAAGCGCGCTTCAGCCCACTGATTATAGGAAGGCTGATCATAATTGATCAGGATATCCTGGCTGTCACATCCGCCGTATAAGAACACACAGACGAGTGCTTTATACCCGCTTGTGTCCGCGGCGAGGGCCGCCATCGGTGCCAAGCTGGTTGCGCCAAAGGTGAGGGCTGAGTTCCGCAAGAAACTGCGTCGAGACAAATTCATAAGGATACCTCAGCGCTGAACCATGTATTCGGGTGAAACCACTGTCATCAAAAGCGCGAGCTCGATGCGCCGCCGACGATCGCTGTCGATATCGTCACCGCGCAGCTCAACAAGAGCGACAGTCTCTTCAATGTACTGACGGTTTTCGTCCGTCATCAGACCACCAGTCAGAATGCGGTCAATTTCCGCGACGAGGTCGACCTCGTTATCGGAGAGCACCAGCAAGCTTGACGCGTTCATGACGGCAACGTTTTCGCGATCACTGCTCAGCGGAGGCCCATCGATGATGTCTTCCATCACGTTGATATAGCCGACCATCGCCGGGGTCGTTGCGATTTGGTATTCCGGGGTCACCAGGCCTGCTTCAGCACTCTCCGTACCCGGACCGACGTAGCCGGGTCGGAAGAAATTGAAGACGGAGGGCGAAACAAAAGCGTTGATATTGAGATTGTCGGAATCTTCGAGATTATCCAGAAGGCGCGCGCTGGGGATCGGTCCCGATCGCGTCACGTTCTGCTCAACACGAAACGCGCGGATAAGATTGGCAAGGCGCAACAGCGGGTTACGGATCTTACCCGCCGTTTCGTCCGTAGGCAGAGACCGCGCCTCATTATCTGACAGAATAGCGGCAGCGGTCGCGGCGAGGTCACAGCGTTGACCTGATCCAATCGTGGTTCCGTTGCTGAGCCGAAACTGACCAGCCTCAAACGCTGCCGCGACACGCCCGACATAGGCGGGGCTTGGATTGGAGGTCACGAGCTTCTGGATGAGCTGCTTACTGATGAATGGCGCGACATTGGGGTGGGCGAGGAGATGGTCGAGCGCCGCCTCAATGCTGATAATCGCGTCATTGCCGAGGTTGACCGTCGTGTCGAGAAACGTCTTCGGTTCATCCTCATGCTGAGCAAGGAAACTCTCCATCGGCAGATACCGGTTGAAGTCTGTTACCCGCGGTGAGAAAAAGTCCGTATCCGCCCAAGACAATCCCGTAAAGACAGCGGCTAGCCCTTGAACATCGGCGCCGGTATAAGCCTCGCGGCCTTGGGGGCGGCCTTGGCCGTCCAGTTCTTCGATCCCGATCGTGAACAGCTGCATCACCTCTCGGGCGTAATTCTCGTCGGGGACAAAGCCTGTGACGGGGTCGGCTTTAGGATTGCCGAGGTGCGTCAGAAACAAGCCCATCGCCGGGTTTAAAGAGACCTCGCGGATCAGGGCGCAATAATTTCCGAGTGCGTTGTTTTGAATGACGTCGAGATAGGTGCTGAACGTGCGGCCATTGTTGCGCAGCTGCGGGTCACGCATCGACGCGACGACGATCTGCGACAGCGCATAAGCCATCCGTTGGCGCAATTGATCGTCGCCGTGGACGGCGCGCTCCCAGAACAGCGCTTGGAGTGTGCCCTCGCTGACCCAATTGGTTTGGGCGTGCTCTTCGACCCGCTCTTGATACGGATAGATTGGCAAATCGACTTGCTCAGTGATCCAAGCGTCCGTACCCTGTGTTTTGAGTGACGAGATATCGTTCGGCGAGCCGCCAAACGACGCTTGCTGAAGGAATCGAACGGCATCGCGGTCGCTCAGCGTGTTGGGCTCATTGCCAACCGCATCGGGCGCGCGGGGCGTGCCACTATCTTCGCTCTCTTGCCCGCCGAAACAGGCGACAAGCAGGCAGCATGACAAGCTGCTTAACGCTGTGCGTATCGTCCGCATCCGTCACATCCTCATACCAATGCCGCGCATAACCATCCGCGCTGCTGCGGGAAGTGTGCGGACAATTGTGGCTCCGATGTGACCAGATCGCGGCGCGCGCGAACCGGCTAACGGTAACCGAGGATTGTGATGGAGTATCAGTCCTTACCAGCGTTGTAGCGGCAAGGCGGAGAATTGAATTGTATTGCGTTCAGCCGGAACTTTGCATTCCAGCTGAACGCATTAGCAGTTCGGATTTAAGGAGCCGTCGGAAGCCTTTGGTTCGGGAAGTAGGGTGCACCGAGCTCGGCCAATGTGGTTTCCAATCCGTCAAGCATATCACCGATCTCCGACAATGAGGCGCGGATCGTCTCATACTCTTTGGCGGCCAATTCCATGTTGTCCTGATGGTGCTGTCCGACCGGCGCCATACTATCCCACGTATGCCACGCTACGGCGCTCGCCCGTGCGCTCATACCCATTGGCGCGGGCTCATTGCGCCGGCTCCGAGTCCGGTCACCGAACAGCATGTCCTCCGTGTCCTGTAGTTTCGCCCGGGCTTCAACGAGGATTGCACGGTGGCTATCGCCCGAGCCAGGCGTGCGGTCCAAAGCGGCTGCGGCGTAATCAAGCCGTTCGCGGAGCTCACGCGCGCGCCGCGAGGCACCCGCACTGGCCATCGACAGATCACGCATTTGAAGATGCATCTCCGCGAGTGCGCCGAGATCGTCTGCGGCTTCGGGGCTCCGGTCGAGGGCTTTGACTTCGAAGCTTTGCGGATCCGTGAGCATGATGTCTTGCCCAGCGATGCGTTTCACCAGATGAACTTGGTATGTACCGGGAGGAACCATCGGACCGCTCGGTCCGCGTCCATAACGCGAACGCCCTTGGGGTTTCAGCGAGACAGGGTTCGGGGATTCAAACTTCAGATCCCACGCGATCCGGTGCACACCCTTTGATGTCGGTGCGTTGAGGCGCCGAATGACCTTACCGTCCGCGTCAGCAATCACCGCGATCACCTGCGGTGCCGCTTCGCGATCCTCCGCTTTCAGATCATCCCAAGACGGGTACGGCGTATCTTCGCCGTTCTTCAGGGCCTTCGCCTCGGCGGCGCGCCGCTCCGCTTCGGTGGTTTTGTATCCATCTTTGAGGTGCATCGTGAAGACTGCACCGAAGGCGGGGTTCTCAGCATGGTAGAACGCATCGCCTTGCGAACCCTTCGGCCCGCCCGATGGTCCCCAGATGTCGCCCTCGACATACTGCCAAGCGGCTTTCACGGGGAAGAGCGTCGCCTCCGCTGCAAGCGTCTCTTCATCCGCACGCAGAGCGCTGTAGTCGTCGAGGATGAAGATGCCGCGCCCGAAAGTGCCGATCACGAGGTCATTTTCCCGGCGTTGGATCTCAAGGTCACGCACGGCAATTGTCGGGAGGCCGCCGGTCATCTGATCCCAGGAATCGCCGCCGTTGTAGGTGACGTAGAGGCCGAATTCTGTCCCTACAAACAAAAGGTTCGGATCTTCGTGGTCTTCCGCAATCGTATGCGCCGAGCCACGGTCAGGGAGCCCTTTGCCGATGCTCGTCCAGGTCTTTCCGCGGTCGGTTGTTTTGAAAACGTAGGGCGCAAAGTCGCCTTTCTTGTGGTTATCGAAAACCGCATAGGCCGTATCACCATCGTGTACGGACGTAATGATATCCTCGACTAACGCCATATCCGGGACGCCCGTGAAGTAGCGTTCTGAGCGCCAGGTTGCGCCGTTGTCCTCGGATACGCTAATCACACCGTCGTCGGTACCGGCATAAAGCAGTCCGGATACCAATGGACTTTCTGAAAACCCTATAATCGAGCCGTAGATCGACGTGCTGTCGTTCTTCGCAATGGCATCAACGCTCCAGACGCGATCCATGACCTCGAGGGCGTTCCGATCGATTTGTCGGGTGAGGTCAGGGCTGATCACCTCCCAGCTGTCACCGCGATCCGGCGACCGGAAGACTTTCTCAGCGGCGTAGTAGATGGTGTTCTTATCGTGCGGGCTGATCAGCAGCGGCGTGTTCCAATTGAACTTGTACTGATCTTCCCCGACGGGTGCCATCGGTGCGATATAGACCCGCTCTTGTGTGCGGCGATCATACCGCGCGAGGCCACCATATTGATATTGCGTGTAAATGATGTTCGGATCTTCGGGATCACTGACCGGCTTATAGCCGTCGCCGCCGAGAATGATCGTCCAGTCGGCGTTGGTGATCCCATGCTTCGTCGCCGTCCGCGATGGTGCGCAGAGAGAGTTGTTGTCCTGGGTCCCGCCGCATACGTTGTAAAACGGGAAGTCGTTATCTGGGGTTGCGCGGTAGAACTGCGTGATCGGAAGATTGCGCATGTGCCGCCAGTTCGCGCCGCGGTCATAACTCTCGTAGACGCCCCCGTCACCGCCGATCAAAAGGTGTGCCGTGTTCTGAGGATCAATCCAAAGGGCGTGGTCATCCACGTGACGCGCCTCGGCGGAGATGCGTGAGAAGGTTTTGCCCCCGTCCTCAGATACTGAGGTAAAGGTGTCGAGGGCGTAGATGCGGTTTGGTTCTTGGGGGTCGACAACCAGCTCGTTGTAATATTGCGGGCTGGTGGTCATAAATGACGAGCGCTTCTCCCAGCTCGAACCGAAGTTCGAAGTGCGGTACACCCCCTTTTTCTTATCGTCAGCCTCGATAATGGCGTAGACCATATCGGGCGCAGAGGGCGCCATGGCCAGTCCGATGCGGCCTAGCTCGCCTGACGGCAAGCCCGCTTTCGCTTTGTTCCAGCTGGCACCGCCGTCGCTGGTCATGTGGATCGCCGAGCCCGGTCCGCCGTTGATCAAGGTCCAAACGTGGCGCCGGCGTTGATAGCTCGATGCGATGATCCGGTCAAAATTGTCCGGATGCACCACAAATTCGTTGATGCCGGTGTGCTCGTCAATCTCAAGGATCTGGTCCCAGGATCCGCCGCCATCGACCGACTTATAGAGCCCGCGATCCCCGCCTTTGTTCCACAGCGGCCCTTGGGCTGCGACGATAAGCACGTCGGCATCCTCAGGATGGACCCAGATTTGGCTGATGTGGCCGGAGTCTTTGAGACCGATATTGGTCCACGTGTTGCCCCCGTCATCGGACCGGTAGACCCCGTCGCCGTAAGCAACAGAGCGCTGGGCGTTGTTTTCACCGGAGCCAGCGTAGACCACGTTCGGGTTTGACGGCGCAATCTCGATCACGCCGATTGAGTAAGACCCATACTTGTCGAAAACAGGCGTCCAGGTCGTACCGGCATTCTCCGTTTTCCAAATCCCGCCAGACGCCGTGGCAACCAGGTAGTGGTGATGTCCGCCGGGCATCATCGCGATGTCGGAGATCCGCCCACTCGTGATTGCTGGCCCCAGCTCCCGCACCGGCAAGGCGGAGAGCGGATTATGGTCGGCGCTTGCTGAGGTCTGCAGGGACAACGCAACGGCACAAGAACTCGCAAAGGCAAGCAGAAAACGCTGGGAACGGCTCATCATTCTCTCCGGAAATGAGTGGCGGGCGGGCGCCCGTGTTGTGTGACGATACCACACAATCTCTTAGCTATTGCCAACACTCTGGTGCAGTCGCGAGCGCTCCGCGGGGCGAAACATGGTGCTCTCGCCGACGCGCCGTTCTGGTGTACCGTCGCTGCTGATCACGATGGGACTGCGCGATGACGCCGAGAACGATCCAACCTTTTCATGCCATGGCGATCGGCGATGCAGCGCATCGCCTTGAGGAGGCTGGCCGCGACATTCTGCACATGGAGTTCGGGCAGCCCACCGCGCCGCCGCCGAAAGCGGCACGCGCTGCGGCAGAGGCCATGTTGCGCGATGGGGTGAAGGGGTACTGGGAGAGTGCTCAGCTTAAGCAAGCGATTGCCGCGATGTATCGGGAGACCGACGACCTTAAGGTCGAGCCTGAGCGGATCATTCTGACCTGCGGCGCTTCCCCGGCGCTCGCGCTCGCGTTGATGACGACCTTTCAACCAGGCGACCGGGTGGCCATGTCCCGGCCCGGCTATGTCGCCCATCGAAACTGCGTGACCGGGCTTCACATGGAGGCCGTCGAGTTACCGTGCGGCCCGGACGAGCATTTCCAACTGACCGCCGCGATGCTCGACGCCCTCGATCCCGCTCCCCAGGGCGTCATCATTTCCAGCCCAGCGAACCCGACGGGTTCGATTATTCCGCCCAAGGAGCTGTCGGCGATCGTACAAGTCTGTGAACGGAAGAAAATCCGGATCATTGCGGATGAGATCTATAACCGGATCACCTATGTCGGCTCCGCGCCGAGTATCGGCACGTTGACTAGCGACGCTTGCTTGATCGGAAGCTTCTCCAAGTTTCATGCGATGCCAGGCTGGCGCTTAGGCTGGGCTGTGATGCCTACTGACTTGGCAGAGACGGCCCACGCCTACATGAGCAACTTTTTCCTGACGCCGCCCTCGCTCAGTCAAGCCGCGGGCCTTGCCGCGCTTGGGTGTACGGAGGAATTGAACGCGCATATCGCGGTCTATCGCAACAACCGAGCGACGCTTCTTGATACCCTGCCTCGGCTAGGCTTGACCAACATCGCCCCACCCGATGGTGCATTCTACATCTACGCGCAGGTCGATCACCTCACGGATGATAGCCGGACCTTCTGTATGCAGCTGTTGCACGATACGGGGGTCGCGGCTGCCTCTGGTGTAGACTTTGATCCAGTCGAGGGGCACCGGTTCATGCGGCTCTCGTTTGCGGTGTCAGAAGATCACCTCGCCGAAGCGCTCCGCCGTCTCGAACCGTGGATCCTGTCTCGCGCCCAGCGGTAACCGGCGCTGGCTAACCGCCGTGTCATGCGCCAAAGAAAGGGCGGAGACTGAAGAGGTGAGGGCCCATACATGCAACCTTGGCTGAACGCTGCGCGCAATATTGCCGCGTTACTCATCGCGGTCGCGGCCTGCGCAAAGGCGCCCGAGCCCGAGCCAGATCCCGTTCGCAATGACGCAACGGTGCGGACCACAACGTCCGGCCAAGTCGTTGGATTCACTGCCCGAAGTGGAGCCCATGCCTGGCGCGGGATTCACTTTGCGGCAGACACGGGCTTCGAAAACCGGTGGCGTGCGCCACAGCCGCGGGCTGCGTGGTCAGGCATCAAAGAGGCGCTGGACTACGGCCCGGTCTGCCCGCAGATCGCCACCCCATTCACGCCGGTCGATTCCTTTGTCGAAGGCGCCTTAGAAGGCAGCGAGGATTGCCTGGTCCTCGATATCTACGCGCCGGCCGATGCCCAAGGGAAAGACTTGCCCGTCATGCTGTGGATCCACGGCGGTGCCAATGTCTCCGGTACGACCCAGCTTTACTCAGGCGATGTCCTCGCCGCGCGGGAGGACGTCATCGTCGTTGCTGCGCAGTATCGGCTGGGTCCACTCGGCTTCTTTTCGCACGAGGCCCTCGCCAACTCCGCTGAGACGGAGCGCGATCGCGCCGCGAACTTCGCGTTGCTGGACCAGACAGCCGCCCTGGAGTGGATCCGCGACAACGCAGCGGCCTTCGGCGGTGATCCTGACAACGTCACGGTCTTTGGCGAAAGCGCAGGCGGTCACAATATCTATGCGCTGCTCGTCAGTCCGTTGACGGAGGGTTTGTTCCACCGCGCGATCATCCAATCGGGCCTCACGGACAGTGTTTCCATATCTGACGCCCAAGGTGCAACGGGCGATGAGCAAAACCCCTCAGATCAAGTATCACGCCGTCTCGGCGGTCCGGAGATGCTGCGCAAAGCCAGTCTCGATGAAGTTTTTGAGGCTTACGACGTGGACGGCGGTGTATGGATGGAGCTTCCGCGGATGATCGAAGATGGGGTCTCTATTCCCGAGGTGCCCCTGCGCGAAGCCATCTCTGATCCGGCACGGCTTCACGACGTGCCGCTGATCACCGGGACCAATCGGGACGAGATGAAGCTGTTCTACGCCTTCGATGATAGCCTGACGGCGACACGCTTCGGTTTGTTCCGTGTCCCGCGCGACCAAGAGTTCTACGATGCGCTCGCCTATTATTCGGGCCGTGCCTGGCGCGTTGCCGCGGTTGATCAGCCGGCGGCGCAAATGCGCGCTGCCGGACGCAATGACGTCTACGCATACCGGTTTGATTGGGACGAACAGGGCAGCTTCCTCTTTATGGATTTTTCCAAGCTCCTCGGAGCTGCCCACGCAATGGAAATTCCGTTCGTCTTCGGAAGGTTTGAATTCTTCGACGAAGCCGACGCATTCGTCTGGACAAAGAAGACCGAAGAAAGTCGGGTCGCACTCTCCGAGGCAATCACCGGCTATTGGGCAAGCTTTGCCCGAACTGGTGTCCCCGCTGTGGAGGGCGCGCCTGTGTGGACGCCTTACGGCGAACGCGCAGCTGTCCTCCACCTTGACAGCAGCCGTGACAAAGGGATCCGCATCGAGACGGGCGGCGACAATTATCGGTCTATTATCAGCGATCTATCGAAAGACGACGCATTCACAGCGGAGGAACGCTGTCTCATCGCCGAGGGCCTTTGGATGACGGATGCGGATGCTGCTGAACTTGTCAATGAGATAATGGCGTGTGCGGACGATCGCAAATAGTCGAGCAGCGGAAGAAGCACGGAAGCGACAGCAGAGGGCGATCGTAAAGTCTGCCACCTGAACGGAAGAAGAGGTTCTCGGAACAATGATCAAACGCATCGGTATTGGATTGGGAGCGTTCGCGGCAGCGCTCGTTGCCGGGTGGGTCATGATTGGACCCGACTGGCGCGCATTGATCAGTGATCCGCCGTCGAACACCGATGTTTTGTTCTGGAGCCAGAGCCAGCGCGATACCGGTTTTCAGATGCTCGACCGCGTCCCGTTTCTCGTGGATACGCGCCCGATTAAATCAAGCTCCTCAGTCTACGATCTTCCCCAAGGACCAACACTCGCGATTGACGACGCTCTACAAACCTACTTCGACGAAGGCCGCGCCGCCGCGGTTGTGGTCCTCCACAAAGGAAAGATCCGTACGGAGCGCTATGGGCTCGAGTTCGATGCAACCGAGCGGTGGACCAGCTTCTCTGTGGCAAAGTCCCTGACCTCGACGCTCGTAGGCGCCGCGATCCAAGATGGATCAATTGCAAGCATCGACGATCCTGTCACGGATTATATCGAAGGCCTGCGCGGCTCCGCCTATGAAGGCGTGTCGATCAGGCAAGTTCTCACCATGACCTCTGGCGTCGGTTGGGATGAGGACTACGAAGATCCGACGTCGGACGTTGCTCGGTTTCTCGCCCATGAGCCCTCCGACGGCCTTCCAATTATCGTCAGCTATATGAGAGGGTTAGACAAAGCGCACGCGCCCGGGGAGGTGTGGAACTACTCCACGGGCGAGACCAACCTCATCGGGATCCTCGTCAGCGAAGCAACAGGAACACCGTTAGCGGATTACCTCTCACAAAAGATCTGGGGACCGTTCGGGATGGAAGCGAAGGCGACGTGGCTGGTCGGCCCCGACGGCGTCGAAATGAGTGGCTGCTGCATTCAAGCCACAACCCGCGACTTCGCTCGCTTCGGTCAGTTCATCTTAGGAGGTGGACGGATCGATGGCGCCGCTATCTTGCCCGATGGTTGGCTCGATCAAGCAACAACGAAGCAAGCTGACATCGGCTTTGATCCGTGGGGATACGGTTATCAATGGTGGACGTACGACGGCAACGCATTTGGTGCGCGAGGCATCTTTGGCCAATCGATTTTCATTGATCCTGACCGTGAGTTGGTCATTGCCATGAACAGTTCGTGGTCGTCAGCACTCGGCGTAAGAGGCGGGGAGCGTGAAGCGCGCGAAGTCTTCCAACGCGCGGTCCAGAGTGCTATCGACGCGGAAACCGCAGTAAACTGAAGCGGATAAGCTTACTCGGCTAAGGGTGCCCACGCGTTGACCGCTCTGTCCGGTGGTGGCTAGAGATGAGGATCGGCTAAAGCGGCGTGGAGCGCGCCTAGGCCAATTTTTTTTAACCTTCTACGGAACTTACTCACGCCCGCTGCGCCTGAAGTAATATGGCGCAATGAAGCCGACGCCACCTTTCTTTGAGTACGGATCGGCGCTGACCATGATCAGCGCGACGGCAGTCTGGCAATATGTCATGCGTGCTGACGTCCTCACCACGGTGATCCCTGTCATTCTTGGCTCACTCTTCGCCACATATCTGCGCGCACGCCGAGGTACCATTCGGCCTACGGATTGGTTTGCGCATATTATCGGCGGTATGCTGATGGGTTTTGCGGCCGGTTCGCTGATGGCCCATTATCTTCCGGGCAAGGGCCAAGCTTTCGCGTTTCTGTGTGCAGCGCTCAGCGGAGCGCTCTTGGTTGAACGGATCGCAAACGGCGAACTCGACCTCAGCGGATCCATGATCAAGCTGCTTAAATCTCTGACTTTACGAGGGAAATAGAATGATTGGTGAGCGGTCAAAAGCGGAACGCCGAACAGAATGGGCAGTGGCACTTCTTATCGTCTTGCTCATTGCCGTCGGTCTTGTGGGTGATCGGTATACGTACACTCAAGCGCAAAAAGACAGACGTGAGCTGCAAGAAGTTCTGTGTGCGCCTTGGTACGAACCAGAAACTGATTCGTCCTCCGTGCCAAAGGCATGTCGCGACTACGTCGCCCTTTTGCACGAAGACACCGCTCACGACTGATCACGATGCTATTTAGGAAAATGGGGTAGTACTGATGAACCTTGGTTTAGGCCTCTCGTTAACTTCTCAGGGTGTGGTACCCGAAGTCACAACTGTCGAACTCGTGAATACACAGATCGTTGTCATCAATGGTCAGTCGAACACGCGCCGACAGGATGCGTCGGATCTTGGACAAACCTGGGCCAGCGACACCTGGGAATACACCCAAGCCGGCGCGCTGAACCAGCTATCCGGATCCGACGACATGGATCTTTATGGCGGAAATGATAACCCTGATGGGCTAGAGTTTGCGCGCACATTTTCTGTCGCATTCCGCGCGCAACATCCATCGGCAAAGCTTGTGTTCGTCCACGGAGGACAGGGCGGAAGCGGGTATGCAGACAATAAATGGAACGCCGGGGATTCTCTATTCAACAATCAGGTGTCTCGATACATCGCAGCGAAGGCTGCGCTAGAGACTCTGGGTGATACTGTCGATCATTATGCGACAATTTGGGGAAATGGCGAGAAAGAGGCACGGTCCTCTGCTGATGATGTTCGTTTTGCTGGACAACGGCACGATGCTGCAATCACCGCCTTTCAGACCGCGATTGGTGAGCCCACTGGCGCGGTACTGATTACGCCGCCTGGTGCAAGTGGGTATACCGATGATCCAGATCTCGTCACGTTATCAGAGATCTGGACTGATACACCCAATCGCATTGCCAACACCGCGGCGATTAGTGCGCATACCGATGGACCATCTGGCGGCCCGTTCACCAGCAGAGGCGATGGCCTTCATCACAGCGCCGCAACGATGCAAGCCATCGGCACCCGGCTTCACGCCCGACGCTATCATGTGAGCGGCAGCTCGTCCGCGTCCGTACCAAATGCACCAGGTGGAGTCTCGTCCGTCTACTCCTCAGCCAATGGCGACGTTACTGTGACCGGTACGCCGGGCGGGTCCAACGGATCGGTGATTTTCGGTTATGATGTCTATAGAAAGTTAGCTGTATCCTCGGTTTGGACGAAGCTGAATACGGATGTTTTGACGACGCCGTCTTACGTCGACGCATCGCCGCCGCCAGGGGAGGATCTCGACTACGCGCTTACTGCCTGGAACGGAAAAGGCGAGGGCCCACTCGGCGTGGCGCCAACAGTTTCCGTGCCCGGCGTCAGTGCCACATTCCCGACAAGCCTGTTGTTGCATCGCTATGCCCTAGCGGATTTGTCGGGCACGGATAGTGTTGGTACCAATCATCTCGCCCATTCAGGCAATACGATTGTCAGTGATGCGACTTTTGGCAACGTCGTTGAAGTTGGCAGCGCAGGCCAGGCGTTGATGCCGGATACGGAACCATCCTTCACGGGGGATTGGACGGCGCTGATGTGGTTTAAACCCAGTTCAACAACCGCTGGGGTTGACCGTGCCGCGTTCGGGATGCGCTCGAATAACCGGTCGAATCCCGACGAAATCCGCTTTATGCTGAGCTATCGGGCGAACGAAAATACCGTAAGCGGATCAGTGGTCAGCAATAATTTCGTCCAAGAAATGTCGGCGCCAATCGTTCAGGACGCCTGGGCTTATGTGGGGATTACTTATGATAGCGGCACTGGCGTCAGCCAATTGTGTCTCAACGGGGTTGCGGTTGCATCTTACAACGGTCCTTCTGGGCTCGTTTTTAATCCGTCTCCAACTTATCAGTTCAGCGTTGGTGGGTATGCGAACGGTCGGACTGCGGAGAATTGTTGTTGTCGCGATTTGGCCATATGGAACAAAGTGTTGACGTCCGCTGAGTTGAGTGACGCCTACGTGGCGACGTCTTAAACTGCCACTGGCGACTATCCTGCAGAAACTCTGACCCGCGTTACCAGTTGACGCTGAGCGTGCTCGATGAATTCACAGAGCAGCGGTCGGGTATCCCGCGGGTCGATGATGTCCTCGATCGCAAACCTTTCAGCGGAGCGAAGCGGTGAACGGACTTTCTCGAGCCGCTCACGAATAGCACTGAGCGTAGCCGAGGGGTCGGCGCTCGCTCCGAGTTCGGACTTGTAGGCGACCTCGATGCCGCCATCCAAGGGCAACGACCCCCAGTCACCTGACGGCCACGCGAAGCGATACTGAAAACGCGTATGGTTCGACATCGCGGATCCTGCGATGCCGTAAGCCTTCCGGGTAATGATCGTTGCCCACGGAACGGTTGCGGAATAAATCGAATTCATCGCCCGGACGCCGTATCGGATCACGGCTGATTTCTCGGCTTCCAGACCGATCATAAATCCCGGATTATCGACGAAATGGACAACGGGGAGGTGGAACTGTTCTGCAAGCTGAACGAAACGCTCGACCTTCTCGCTCGTTTTGGCGGTCCACGATCCACCTAGATAGGAGGGATTGTTGGCGATGATGGCGACCGGCCATCCGTCGAGCCTGGCAAAGGCGGTGATCGCCGCTTTGCCCCACGCTTTGCCCATTTCAAAAACAGAACCGTGGTCCATCACAGCCTCGAGCACTTTTCGCATCGAGTAGGTCTGTCGCGCATCGCGGGGCACGGTGGTCAAAAGGCTTTCATCGCGGCGATCCGGGTTATCGGTGGGTTCCGGGCGCGACGCGAGTGCGCCGGTGTGAGACGGAAGGTACGAAAGAAACGTCCGGCAACGGAGCATTGCCTCAAGCTCGGTATCCGCCTCGTCATCAACGACGCCGTTGCGCGTATGGATGTCGGCGCCGCCCAGTTCTTCTTTGCTGAGCTCTTCGCCCAGAAACGCGGCGACGGCTGGCCCAGCCGTGAACAATTGCGCAACGTTCCGGACCATGACGGAATAATGGGACGCGACCACCCGCGCTGCGCCGAGACCCGCCGTCGGCCCTAAAGCCAGCGATACAACGGGTACGGTGTTTAGGTTCTCGACGACATGGTCCCAGCCCGGAACGAACGGAACATAGGTAAACCCCATATCCTCAAGCATTTTGACCGAACCGCCACCACCGGTCCCATCGATCATCCGCACAAGGGGCATTTTCAGTTCATGCGCCATCTGCTCGGCTTGCACGAACTTGCGGTGAATGGCGGCGTCTGCCGCGCCGCCTCGGACAGTGAAGTCATCCGCGGTCGCAACGATCGGTCGACCTTGGATCCGGCCACGTCCGAAGATGAAATTCGACGCCGCGAGATGCTGCAAATCGCCTTGCGCGTCGTAAGACGCGGTCCCCGCGGTCTTGCCGATTTCGCGAAAGCTGTTGGGATCGAGGAGGTCGGCGATGCGTTTGCGCGCGTCTTGCTTGCCGCGCGCGTGCTGGCGCGCCACCTTCTCGGCGCCGCCCATTTCTTCAGCCATCGCTTCCCGGCGACGCAGCTCTTCAAGCTCTTTTGTCCAGCTCATCCAATGGCCGTAGAGCGCCGCCGCGGCCTGTTCAAGCGACGCTGCGGCCTACTGCCGATGACCGCGCGATGTTGTATCCATGTTGTGGTTTCTGGTGTTAGCTTCGCGGCGGAGACGCAGGGCCCGAGCTCTGCCGTCGGTGAAGACGAAAGCGCGCAGCGCATGGGAGAGACATCATGGCGAGCACCAGAAGCGGTTGGTTTTTGCGGACTTGCGGAATAGCGGCCTTAGCGGCGGCGCTGCCCATCACTGCGGTGCAGGCTGATCACGGTGCTGACGCAGCCGAAGCGCCGCTCGATGCGTTCTACGGTGAAGCGCTAGAATATCGGAGCATTGGCCCATCCCGCGGCGGTCGGGTGACAGCCGTTGCCGGCCATGCCTCGGACACCATGACCTACTACATGGGCGCCACCGGCGGCGGCGTTTGGAAGACGGAAAACGGCGGTGCCAGCTGGTCCGTGCTGTCTGACGAGACGTTCAAAACGGGATCCGTAGGCGCTGTCGCCGTGGCGCCGTCCGATCCGAACGTTGTGGTCGTCGGGATGGGCGAGTCCCCGTTCCGCGGCGTTTCGTCTTCTCAAGGCGACGGCGTCTACGTCTCCACCGATGCCGGTGAAACCTGGCGGCATGTCGGCCTCGAAGACACGCGTCAAATCTCTGCCGTGGTGATTGATCCCAACGATCCTGATCGTTGGTTCGTCGCGGCGCAGGGCGATATCTGGGCGCCCAGCGACGAGCGGGGCATCTACTTGACCGAGGACGGAGGAGAGAGCTGGACGAAAGTTCTTGCCGGCGAAAATGAGACAACGGGCGCGGTCGACCTGAAGATGGATCCGAGCAACCCGCGCATTCTCTACGCCGCGCTCTGGGACCATCAGCGTACGCCATGGTTGATCCGTTCGGGCGGTTCGGGCTCAGGGATTTGGAAGAGTGCCGATGGCGGCGCGAGTTGGACGGAGCTTACCGACGATCTGCCGGGCGAGATGGGCAAGATCGGCGTCGCGCCATCCGGCGCCCAGCCGGGTTTGGTCTTTGCGGTTGTCGAAGCGGCCGATGGCAAAGGGGGCGTCTATCGCTCGGACGATGGCGGCGAGAGCTGGTCCCACGTCAACAAAACCCGCGCCGTGCAGCAGCGTTCATGGTACTACATGGATATCTTCGCTGACCCGCAAGACGCGAACACGGTTTATGTTCTCAGCGCGCCGTTTCTACGTTCCGTGGACGGCGGAAAGACATTCTCCAACATTCGCAATCCGCATACGGACCAGCACGATCTTTGGATCAATCCGAACGACCCCGATGTCATGATCCTCGGCAACGATGGCGGCGGCACAGTCAGCTATGATGCGGGCCGCACCTGGTCAACGCAAAACAATCAGCCAACGGCCCAATTCTACCGGATCAACGCGGACAATAGGTTCCCTTACCGTATCTACGCGGGCCAGCAGGACAACTCGACGATCGCGATCGCCAGCCGCGGCCTTGACGGCAGCTTGGGCCGCGAAGACTTCCAGTCGATCGGCGGTGGAGAGAGCGCTTTCGTCGATTTTTCTGATGCTGAGGACATGCGGTACATTTACGCCGGCAGCTATCTCGGGACCATCAGCGAATTTGATCTGCAGACGAACATTCGCCGCGATGTGAACGGTTACCCCGAGCTCGCTTTCGGAGTCGATCCGAAGGACCGCAAACATCGGTTCAATTGGAACGCGCCAATCGTTGTGTCAGATCACAACCCCGATGTGATCTACCACGCAGGCGAGGCGGTGTTCCGCTCAACGGATCGGGGATATTCCTGGGAGGCGATCAGCCAAGACCTCACGCGAAACGACCCTGAGAAACAGGGGCCCATGGGCGCGCCGATCACGAACGAAGTTTCGGAGAACTACAACACAATTGCCTATCTCGCCGAAAGTCCGCATACGGGAGATGTGATGTGGGCCGGGTCTGACGACGGCCTTGTTCACGTCACGAAAGACGGTGGTGAGACCTGGGATAACGTGACGCCAGCCGCGTTGCCTGAGTCGCTGATCAACGCGATTGATCCGTCTCCGCACGATGAAGACAGCGCCTACGTGGTGGCCACCCGCTACAAATTCGGCGACCGCACGCCGCATATTTACCGGACAGACAATCTCGGGCGGACCTGGTCACGCATTGACAGCGGGTTGCCCGACGATGCGCTTTTCGTCCGTGTCGTCCGCGAGGATCCTGAGGTTGAGGGGCTGCTCTACGCCGGCACAGAAACGGGGCTCTACGTCTCGTGGAACGACGGCGACGACTGGTCAGCGCTCCAGCTCAATCTTCCGCATACGCCGATTACCGATATGAAGGTGCATCACGGCGACCTCGTGGTCGCTACGCAGGGGCGCGGCTTCTACGTTCTCGATAGCCTCAATGTCATCCGCGAAGGCGATCCGGAGAAGATGGCTGATACTGCACTCGCGCTTTATCAGCCGGAGGCCTCGGTCCGCCGCGAGACAGGTGGCGGCGCGGGCGGCAGCGATGCGTCCAATCCCGCCGAAGACGACGGTGCACTGATCTTCTACCGCTTGGCTGACGTGCCTGACCTCGAGGACAGCGATCTCGTTCTAGAAATTCTCGACGCCGATGGCGAGGTTGTTCGGAAATTTGAGGCAGATGTAGAGACTGGCGAAGAGGGGAGCGGTGAACACCTTCCCTATGCGGAGGGGTTGAACGTCTTCACGTGGGACCACCGGGTGAAGAGTGCTGCTCCGGCACCAGGGCTTTACCACGTCGCAGGGGACGATGACGGCGTCACCGGGCACCGCGTTGGTCCGGCAACGTACAAAGTCCGGCTCAGCCTCGGCGATGAGGTTGCTGAGGCGCCGCTGACCGTCGCTTGGGACCCGCGGCTCGAGACATCCGATGCGCAAATTGCTGAGCAGCAAGAAACGCTTGGTGCGCTGCGCGGCATGATCGACGGCCTTCACCGCTCGATTGCTGCGGTGGACGCCGCAAAGGCGCAAGCATCCACCCACAAGGCGAGCCTCGAGGCCACCAGCGGCGACGAAGCGTTGATCGCTGCGGCCGAATCCCTGATCGAGGAGGCGGACGCGTGGCGTGAAAGCGTTGCGAATTTCAAACGCGAAGGCTTCCAAGACGTCCTCAACTTCCCTGATCGTCTGGCTACGGACCTTCAGTTCCTCTATGGAAACGTGGACGAGACGACCACGGGCCTTACCAAGGGGATGCGGGACCGGTTCGCCGATCTGGAAACGCGTTGGAACGAGGCCATGTCGGCGCGGGACGCCTTCATGGCGGGGGCGATGGCGGACTACCAGGCGGCCTACGCCAAAGCGAAGGCCCCAGGGATTATCCTCCCTGCACTGACGGAAAGCCAAGCCGAAGAGGGTGCGGTGAAGGCGAAGGAGCGTGCGGAGGCTGAGGCGAAGGCGGACGACGATCTCCAGCAGAACTAGTCGGTCGCGCACGCGAGGAGCGCGCCGGTGCGCTCCTCGTGGGTCGCACAGAGCGTTCTGCCTTCTTCTTCGCGCCCAGTTTGCTCCAGCAATGCTGCCAGCTTCTGGGTCGTTTCCTCATGGAATGGCTCATCCCGGAGGATCCGGCGGTACCATCGTTCAGCGGCGTCAAGGCGTCCTGCGTCGAGGTCTTTTTCAGCAATGATCAGGCCGATGCCTGCCCGCCAGGGTAAGGCACGGTCTCGCTCTGCTCCTGAAACGCTGCGCATTGCATCGTATGCAGAGGAAAGCGTCGCATAGGATTGCTCCGTATTCCCCTCGATATGCTGCAGCTCCGAGACGTTGATCTGCACAGCCCAATTATCCGGATCCCGCTTCAAGGCCTCGCGATAGGCCGCCATAGCGCCATCGATATCGCGTTGCGCCGAGCGCACCAGCCCGACTATCCGCCAACCGTCGACATAATCGGGTGCCCGCCTGGTTGCTGCTTCGGCAAGTTGGCTTGCCTGCGCCAGGACATCCTTGGCGGCCGCTCGATCGACGAGGCCGCGGCGCAGGGCCTCTTCAATGCTCGTGGCGCCGTCTGCGTCGATGCCGATCGCCCGTGGCCAGCGTACAACGCGTTGAACAAGAGCCCCCGCTAAACCCGCCTGGGCCCGGGGGTCGGGGGCGGGGCCACTGAGCACCCGCTGATAGAGCTCGATTGCGGCTTCGTTATCCGCACGCGTGAAGTGCATGTACCGCGCCGTAGCACGCTCGATGTCGGTAATCGGCGCGGCTGTTATCGCGGCGGAAGGCGCTGCAACGTTGCCGCGGTTGGTCACAATCAGCATTCCTGCGACCCCACCGATCAAAACAGCCGATGCTGCAATGGCTGCCAGTCGCATCCGCCGCGGTGGCACGGATTGTTGCAACGGTTGCGGCGCTTGCAGCAAGCGGTATCCCCGCTTCGGCACCGTTTCGACAAAGGTGGGGCTCTTCGGGGCATCGCCCAGCGCTTTTCTGAGCTTGAAAACCGTCCGGCTGAGCGTGTCCTCACCGACGATAGTCCCCGGCCAAAGGCGCTCAAACAGGGCGTCGCGCGACACGACATGTCCTTCTGCCTCAATCAATATTCTGAGCAGATCAGAAACCTTCGGCTCCATCCGCTCCGATCCGCCTTCCGGATTGGTCAGTGTTCCGCTCGCCAGATCGACTGTCCAGGAGCCGAGCCGAAAGGGTGCTGTCACGGGGAGATTGGTCATAGCGTCAGACATGCGTACGCATTCAAAAAAGTGAAGCGCGACAAGGTGATCAGGTTTTCGTCAGGAGAAAAGGAGGCGCGGGTCATCGGTCCAGCCCTGTGTTTTCACGAAGACCGACGCCATTAATCACCGCTACCAAGGATCGTCTCCATGCGTCGTCTTTCTCTCACACTTGCTGCCTGCGCTGGCATCGCATCCTGCGCCAGTGGCCCTGATCCCATCACATCCCTCGGTACCGTTCCTGATCTCCCCGCGGCCGCGTTTGCGCCCGATGAACCCATCCTATCGCCGGGCCAGCTCCGCGAGGATCTGACCAGTCTCTATCAGGGCTTACAAGAGGCCCACTTTGACCTCTATGCCCGGCAAACGAAGCCGGCTTATGACCGTTTATTCGACGCAACACTCAACAGTTTCGATCAGCCGCTCCGCCCCAGTGAAGCGGTGTTCCTGTTCCAGCGGTTCACGGCGTTTGGAAACATCGCCCATGCCCGGGTCGAAGGTGTCTCCGCCGTCTGGTCCCGGTATCGCGAGGCGGGCGGCAAGGCGCTCCCGGTCTTCCCCCGCGTCCGCGGCGACAGGATGTTTGTCCAGCTCAGCTATGACCCGAGCGTTGCGCCGGGCGATGAGATCATCGCGGTCAACGGGGAACCGATCGGCCCGCTCCTTCAGCGCCTCTACCGACAGATTTCAGCGGACAACGCCTACCTCGCGGGCAGCCTCCTAGAGTTTTCCTTCCCGTTCCACCTGTTGGAAGATCAAGGGCCCGCCGATACAATCTCCCTGACCCTTTCTCGTGGGGGCGGAGCTTCCCGAGAGGTCGCCGTCGAGACGATCAACCTCGAAACGCTCCGTGCACGCACCGCAACGGAGAGCGACCAGGGTGACGTCTTCGTCTTCGATGCGTCAGGCCGGAAAGCCGAAATGCTCGACGACGGGATTGCCTATCTCCAACCCGGCCCATTCTACGGGATCGAGAATCCGGAGAACCCTTGGGACAATTCTGCTTTCAAAGCATTTATTGATGAGAGCTTTGACACCTTCCTCGCCGAAGGCGCCCGTGCACTGATCATTGACCTGCGGCAAAATCCGGGTGGGGATAATTCGTTCTCAGACCATATGATCGCTTGGTTTGCCGACGAGCCCTTCCGCTTCGTCTCAGACTTCCAGGTTCGCTCAAGCCCGCAAGCGCAGGCGTCGAATCAGGCGCGCCTTGATCTCAACCCAGACATGGCCGGTGGCGTTTCATCCCAGCTAGCGGAGGGCTACAACGCGACCCCGTATGGTGAAACCTTCTCGTTCGAGATCCCGCTGACAGAGCCGCGCCTTGGCGTCCGCTTTGAAGGTCCGGTCTATGCGATCATCGACCGCTACAGCTACTCCAACGCCGTGAATGTCGCCGCGATCCTGCAAGACTACGGCTTCGCGACGATCACGGGGGAAGAAACGTCTGACCTCGCCACCAGTTATGGCGCTATGGAAACCTTCACGCTGCCCCATTCGGGCCTCACCGTCGGGTTCCCGAAAGCGCTGATCATTCGGCCATCGGGCGATCGATCCGACCGCGGTGTCCGGCCGGACATCAGCATCCCATCAGCGCCGTTTGCGGCGGAGGATGTCTTCCTTCAGCGGACGCTCGACGCCGTGCGCGAAGAGCTCGGTTCTGGACCCAAATAAGGGTCCAGGAGGCGGACGCGTCGGCTGCGTTTCGGCTTGCATCCGTTTTGGGGGTTTGTGCCAAATGCGCGGCTTCGCGCGCGATATTCTGGGGTTTTTCGGTTCTTTGCAGACGGAGCTGCAATTGCTCTGGGCGCGTGTCAGCCCGGCTCTAACTCACGGAAGCGCGGGCCTTTTTCGCGCTCAACGTCGAGTAGTCAGTAGAGTTTGGAAGACATGAAATACGTGTATGCGCCGTCCGCACAAAACCTGGCCAAGATCATCCGTAGGCCGTCTGTTTCGCTCTTTGCAATCGCGCTGGCTCTGTCGACCGGCATAGGGGGCGCCTCCGCCCAGGACGGCGCGGAAACGGCAGCCAAAGAGCCGGTGCGGGACGTGATTTTCGTGACCGCGCGGCGTGTGACCGAAAACCTCCAGGAGGTGCCGCTCAGCATCGAGGTGATCGGTGAAGACGAAATCATCCGCAACAATATTCAGAGTATTGACGATGTTGCGCGCCTGACCGCCGGGCTGACGTTCGACATCGGCGGCTTCCCGAATGACACGCGCCCAGGCTTGCGCGGTATGCAGGCTGAGCGGGGCCGGCCCAGTGTTGCGGTGATGCTCGACGGCATTGATTTGTCGGGCGAGAACCTAGCGATCGCTGGCGGGACAGCGGGCGTTATTACCAGCCTCTTCGATCTTAAGCGGATTGAGATCGTCAAGGGACCGCAATCCGTCCTGTACGGACGAAATGCCTTCGCCGGGGCGATCAACTATATCACGAAGAAACCCTCGTTCGAGACGGCGATGAATATTGGTGTCGAGATTGCCGAAGGTGAAACGCGCGAGGCGCGGGCTTCGCTGACAGGACCGCTGATCCCGGATCTTCTGGCGTACCGCGTAAACGTCGCCACCAGGACCACCAACGGGCGCTTTGAGAACCCCGTCAATGGCGGCCGTCTGGGTGCGGAGGACTTTGTCGGTGGGGCCTTGTCTCTGCGCGCTACCCCCCTGGATGGCCTCGACATTATCGGGCGGATCCAAGTCTCGGAGACCGACCAATCCGACCTCCCGACCGCGTTCTTATTTGCCGATGAGCGCATCCCGGTGCCTGGGGGAACGTTCACCGCAGGCCCTCCTGGCACGCCGCCAACTCCTTGTCCCACCGACTTAAATGGCTTGCCGCCGCCGGTCGTTACGGCATGTACCCGCGGGACAATCCGTGGACCGATCAAGGCGAGCATCAGCGATGTCCAGATGGGCCTCAACCCGCTCACCGGCAGGCCGCCGGAAGGCATGGATGTCGATCAAACCGTCGGCTCGATTGACGCGCGGTGGGAGACGGATGCCGGCGAGTTCCGGTATCTCTTCGGTTACCATAAAAACGAAAGCTTCATCGAAACCGATGGCGATTTCACCGATTTCCCCGGGCCTCCCGGTTTTGTCTTCTCGCTGTCTGCGCTGCAGCAGCTCACCTATGAAAATGAGCATACGGATCATACGTTGATGTGGCTCAAGTCACTCGATCGTGTCGATCTGTTGCTTGGCGCCCAGATTTTCCGCGAGGACTCGACGCTGCTGAACGACAGCAAGTTTTGGCTGCGCAACCCCGCGTCTCCGCTTGCGGGCCCCCCGTTTTTCCTGGCGAATATGGCAGAGGAAAACGACTTCCCAGCATTTTTCACCCGGGATACGGACTATCAAGCCGTCTTCGGCCGCCTGCGTTGGAGTGTGACCGACCAGGTGCGTCTTGGGCTCGAGGCACGCCAGAACGAAGATGAGCTGACCTTCACCCTGCCGGGCTGGAGGCTTCAGGATACGTCGCTTTCGCGCCTCACCCCCGTTTGCCTGCCGGATCTGCCCCAAGGCGCAACGTTTATGGGTGTACCCGGACCAAATGTCCCGCCGCCGGGGACGGTTGTCGCCTGCCCAAGAACCGAGACCGTGACGTTCTCAAAATTCACCCCCCGCGCCACGATCGATTGGCAGGCGAGGGACGCGCTCCTGGTCTACGCCAGTGTCGCCCGCGGTTTCAAACCGGGCGGCTTTAACGTCAACGAGGTCAGTGAGTTCACCGGGCAGGGCTTCCGTCCCGAATTCGTCACGGCGTACGAAATTGGGCTCAAAAGTGAATGGTTCGATCGCCGCTTAGTGGTGAACACGGACATTTATTTCAACGACTACACGGATCAACAAATCGGTGTGCAGCGTAACCAAGCAGGCTCGGGCGGTTCGGTGCTGGCCGTGCCGGGAATTACCAACGCTGCGGCTGTCGAAACGGCCGGGTTTGAGCTTGATGCCGATTGGCGGTTCGACAGCGGACTGGCGCTCGGCCTCAGCTATGCGTTCACCCACGCTGAATTCGCCCAGTTTGTGCAAGGACCGCCGCCTGGATCGTCTCCGGAGCAATTTGCCCTCTGCGGGGTACCTGACGGCCAAACCTCGTCGCCGCAATTCCGGGCCGAGGCTGGTAATCTGTGCGCCGATTATACCGGCAACGCTGTGCCCAAAAGCCCTGAGCACGCGCTCAACGTCAACGCGTTCTACAGCAGGGACTTCGGCAGCTCCGGCGCCAGTTGGTTTGTTGACCTTAATGGTCGGTACACGTCGCGCCGGTTTGTTGATGAAGCCAACTTGTCGTGGATGCCGGAACTCGCGATTTTCGACGCTGCGGCGGGGATTGATGTGAACCGCTTTACCGTGACAGCGTTCGTCAGGAACCTAACCGACAACGACACGATCCAGTCGGCGCAGCGTCAAGTCGACCCTGGCAATCCTGAGGGCTTTGCGCCCGGCCGCGCGGTCGTGGGCTATTTGCCTGAGCCGCGAACGTTTGGCTTACGGGCGACTGTGGCGTTTCAGTGAATAGGGAAGCCACGGATCTTTGATCGACAGCGGCGAGGCTTGGGTGATTAGACCCAGCCCGCTGCTTTCAGTTCCTTGAACCGCGCGCGAGAGATCGGCGCTTCGACGCCGTTTTTCAGGATCGCCGTGCCGCCCTCGGTGCGTTTCCGGATCTCGGAAACGCCTTCCCTGGCGATCCACCAAGAGCGATGGATCTGTTGGCCATCGAGTCCTCGCGTTTGCGCGATCGCGTCGGAAAGCCGGAGGAGAAGGAGATCATCGCCGTCGGCCGTGTAGACCCGCACGTAATGGTCTTCGGCCGAGAGCGCGAGGATCGCGCTGTCCCGCAGGCTTGGCTTCAGGCGGGATACAAGCTGCGGCGCGGGTTCAACTGAATCTGATGTTAGCTGTGGGTCAGCTGTGGTGTCGAGGCGAGGTTCTGGAGGCGTCTCTGCAAGCGCGGCTGACGCCGCGGGCAGTGGATCCGGCCGATCGCCCTCGAGAGGATCAGGGTTTCGGACGAGGCGTGCCCCCGAAACGGCTGCCGTGACCAGCCATACCTTTACCCCAACGTCCGGATAGTAGGCAAAAGCGATCGGGGCACCGATGGCCGCTTGGGCGATGCTCACCATGCCGATCATTGGCACCGTCAAGGCGAACGAGAACACCAGCCATCGCGCGATCCACGGCATGGTCCTCGTGGCCGGTCCAAGTTGATTGAAGATCGCTGCCCCGAGCCACGTCCGCACCAAAATTAAGCTCGTCCAGTAAAGCCACCGTCCGTAGAACGGCACGCTCGATGTCCCGTAGAGGCCCGAGAGCGCCAAGAGCGTCCCGACGACTCCTACGAAGGCCAGTCGTTGGCGTAGTCCGTTCGTCATTTGTTTCGTCGTTCGCGCATCGTGGTTGACGAATTAGCGGGCTCCGCGAAGCCAAACAACGGTTCACGAAGCCGCTTCTTCGAAACGTCAGATGCCATCGTTAGTTCAGCGTTCCCAGATGTTTAGAAGGAGGAAGACATCCATGCGCTACCCAACCCATCAGAATTTCCGACTGAAAGCTGGCATTGTCGCGTCGCTGATCATCGCCGCAGCAGCGTGTACAACAACACCGCGTGGTGAGGCTGTTTCCGATCAGCCAGAGACGGCCACGCTGGCGTTTTCGCTGAAGATGGATGTGGCCGAGGGTGCTGTGATGATCGCCCTTTACGGAAGCGCCGAAGCCTATGACGGAGGCGGGGAGCCTGTACGCGCGGTTCGCGTCCCTGTGGAAGGTGTCAGCATGCGCGCGACGTTCACCGATCTTGAGCCCGGACAATATGCGGCGCGCGCGTTTCACGATCTGAATGGTGACGGCGACCTCAACACTAACCCCATGGGCCGACCGATTGAGCCGTTCGCCTTTTCAAACGGTGCCCAGGCGCAATTCGGTCCGCCGAGCTTTGCCGATGCGGCGATCGATGTTCCCGCTGGTGAAACCAGCGGCGTGCTGGACTTCCGCCGGTGACAACCCGGCGGGATCTGCTGCGGGGCGGCGCTGCGCTTCTCGCCGGTGCTGCTCTGCCCGCGGCGGCGCAAGCCCAGCAACGCGCGCCGCTCGGCTTTCACAATGCACCGGCGGCAGGTCTTGATCGCGAGCCGATGCGGCTCGTGCAAGGCCGGGCACCGGCTGGGCTGAGCGGTACCCTTTTCCGCAATGGACCGGCACAGTTCCGGCGCGGCGATGCCACGATCGGCCATTGGTTCGATGGCGACGGCTTTGTCCGTGCGTTCCGGATCAGTGAGGGGCAGTGCACATTGTCGGGGCGCTTCGTCGACACGGTGAAGCGCCGCCGAGATGCAGAGGCGGGGACCTTCGTCATGCCGGGGTTCGGCACACCAGCCGCTCCAGGCGCGCCCGTCAGCAGCCCGGACGATGCAAATGGTGCGAGTACGGCGCTTCTGTCCGTGCAGGATCAACTCTGGGCGCTCTGGGAGGGCGGCAGCCCTTATGCCATCGACCCGAGTGATCTCAGCACCCGGGGCCCGGTGACCCTGCGCGATGATTTGGCGGAGATGCCGTTTTCGGCCCATCCCAAAGTCTCTCCGGACGGGACCATTTGGAACTTCGGCCCCGGTTTTGGTCAGCCTGCAGCGTTTCTCTGGGCGTTGGCGCCGGACGGTCGTGTCAAAGCCTCTGGTTTGATCAAGCTTCCGCGTGCGTCGTATCTGCACGACTGGGCGGTCACTGCGACGAAGCTGATCTTGCCGCTTCAGCCGTGGGTGGTCGGACGATATTCGCCACCCTTTGCCCAGAGCCTTGCATGGCGGCCCGAGCTCGACCTTCAGGTGCTGGTGATCGACAAAGCCGACTTTACCAAACAGAAGCTCTATGACCTGCCGGCGGGAGCCTTCTTCCATACCGCTGACGCGTACGAAGAGGCCGACGGCACCATTCGCTTTGACCTGTGCCTTTCCGAGGAGCCAGTTCTCGATGCCGATCGCGGCGCGTCGATCCTCCGCGGTGTCCCGCGCACCGGACCGGAAGTGAAGATGTCGATGGCTGTGTTGCGCCCTGATGGCAGCGCTGATCTGATCAAAACACCGTACACGGCGGAATTTCCCGTCATTGACCAACGCCTCAGAAGCCAGCCCCGCGGTGACGTCTATTGCGTGACTGAAGGCGCCGTCCGGCCTCCTTGGGGTCATCCGTATAACGCGTTGATGCGGTTCAATTGGCAGACCGGGAAGCGGACCAGCTTCGATTTCGGCGCGAATACGCTCGCCGAGGAGCCGATTTTTGTGCCGAAGCCAGGCACCGCTGATGGGGGATGGTTGTTGGCCCCGACCCTCAACTTGAAGGCCAGCGCCACACAATTGCACGTCTTTGATGCGCAACGGATCAATGACGGACCCCTCGCGACGTGGCAAAGTTCAACGCCGCTTCCCCTTAGCTTTCACGGGCTGTGGGTTGGTGCCTAACCCGCTGATCTCCCTCTAAAAACGAAGAATCGTCCAGCACTTTTCGTGCAGACGCACCTGCAGCATGCTGTGCAGAGTTCTGTCGTTCTTACGCCCACGCTGGCCCATTTGCTTGCGCGCGACACTTTAATGGTGAACGGTTCGTAAAATTTTCACCCTCTGGCGGTGCTTGGTCGAGCGCGTTGAGGGTGTGGGGAGCACACCATGGAACTTTCGCGTAAACGACGCAGCCGCGCACGCCTGCATGCCCTTTGCTTGCTTGGGGTCTCCGTCTCAGCGCTCTACGTCGCTGGCGGTCTGACGACCAAGGCTGCGGCCCAGATGGTGGGCGACCAGATTACCGATCCGCGCACCGGCGATCCTCTGATCATCACCGCTATCAGCGGCGGTGTCGCGTTAACCGATCAGGACGTGGTGGTGATCCTCAACACCATGGCGGGGGACATGTTCATGACCCCGGACCCTGCCAATCCCAGTGGCCCACCGCTGACGTTTACCGTCGACATGGCGATCATCGACCCCACGACGATGTTGCCGATCCAGTTGCTCCTGACCAACGGCGACACGGTTGACGTCGCAACGGATTTTCCGCGCGAAGGTGCGGGTGATCCCGGTGACACGGGCAGCACGCTCAATATCCCGGGCGCCTCGGGGCAAAATGTCTTCTCGAGCATTGCGCGGGGACCGAACGGTGCGGGCGGCAACGGCGGCGGCGGATTTTTAATCTTTGCTTTCCCCGCAGGTGACGGCAGCCCCGGAGGCCGCGGCCCCGACATCAACCTGACGACGGTCGGTGCCCAGCTTTCGTCGACTGTTGCAAATGTTCCCGGACTGACGGTCGCTTCGTTCGGGGGTAATGGCGGCAACGGCGGAAACGCTGTCACCGTCGCGTCGATTTTTCCGAACGGCGGCGACGGCGGCGCTGCCGGAGCGGGGGGCGACGTCAGCGTCACAAACCAGCGCAACATCGCAACCTCAGGCAATGGCTCAGACGGCATGCTGATCCAGAGCCTCGCTGGAAATGGCGGATCAGGCGGCTTCAGCGGAGGCACCGGCGGCGTTGCGGGGAATGGCGGCCCTTCCGCGAATGGCGGTTTCGCATTCGGTAACAACCAGGCGGATGTCCGCACGGATGGGATCGAGTCCCACGGCGTTCTTGTCCAGAGCCTTGGCGGCAACTCAGGTCCAGGCGGTGTCCTCGTCGGTCTCGGTGGGCGCGGCGGCGGCTCGGCGCAAGCTGGTGACGGCGGCACAGCGGTTGCCCGTAATGAAGGCAATATTCTGACCACCGGCAGCGGTTCGAATGGGTTGGTCGCCCAGTCGGTTGGAGGCGACGGCGGTACATCGGGCTTGTCGGCCAGCCTCTTCGCCTCGCTCAGCAACACCGCGGGGGCTGGCGGTGATGGCGGCTCAGCCAATGCGTTGAACGCGGGCGTTGTGGAAACCCGCGGCAATGGCGCTATCGGCGTTGTTGCCCAGTCCATTGGCGGCGGCGGTGGCCTTGGCGGCAGCGCTGTCTCGGCGATCTTCGCGATGGGCAGTTCGGGCGGCGCAGGCGGCAATGGCGGCAGCGCGCAAACGGTCCTCGAAGGCACGGGCTCGGTCCGCACTGCGGGCTTCCAGTCCCACGGGATGCTGTCGCAATCGATTGGCGGCGGCGGCGGCAACGCAGGCTTTGGCGGCGGCATCGTCGGTCTGGGCGCCAGCGGCGCTGGCGGCGGCACGGGCGGCAATGTCACCGCAGCCACCGACACGGGGACTTCAATCTTCACCGGCGGAGACTTCTCCCAAGGGATCTTGGCGCAATCAGTAGGCGGCGGCGGCGGCTCAGGCGCGAGCGGTGTCGGCGCCATTGTCGCGGTTGGCGGCAGCGGCGGTACAGCGTCCCAGGGCGGCGACATCTTGGTGGACAGCGCTGGCTTCATCTCGACAACGGGCGTCTCGTCGCGCGGGATCTTCGCGCAAAGCGTGGGCGGCGGCGGCGGCGTGTCGTTTGGCTCCCTGTCCGGTGTGGTGACGATTGGTGGGCGCGGCGGCGCAGGCGGTAATGCGGGCGATGTTGTCGCCAATAACCGCGGTACCATTCAAACGTCCGGCGTCGCATCTGATGGCATCTACGCTCAGTCGGTTGGCGGTGGCGGCGGCGGCGCTGGTTTCGTCTTCTCCGGCTTGCTTGGCATCGGCGGCGCGGGCGGCGCAGGCGGCGACGGCGGACGGGTCGATGTTCTCAACGCAGGTGGCGGCATCACCACCCAAGGCGACCGTGCCCGCGGGATTTTTGCCCAAAGTGTTGGCGGCGGCGGCGGTGCTGGCGGCGCGGCCGTTGGTTCCATTACTGTTTCAGGCTTTGGCGGTATTGGCGGAACCGGAGGTGACGGAGACGACGACGGCGGCGTTGTCTCGGTGGACAATTCTGGCTTGATCGTCACCGGCGGCAACGCAGCCCACGGCATCCAGGCGCAGTCGATTGGCGGCGGCGGCGGCGACGGCGGTCTTGGCATCGGTATTGTAACGGTTGGCGGCTCGGGTTCAGCGGGCGGGAGCGGGGGTTCCGTCTCGGTCCGTCATGCCAATTCGATCCTCACCACAGGCAACGATTCCCACGGCCTGTTCGCCCAGTCGATCGGCGGCGGCGGCGGAAATGGGGGGAGCACAGGATCGTTTGGCCTATTTTTCGGCGCAGCGATTGGTGGTTCCGGCGGCGGCGGCGGCAATGGCGATCGGGTTGATGTCGACTTCGACGATTTCTCTCCCGACGGTATTCTGGCACCAACCCCAGCACAGATCCGCACCACGGGCTCCCACGCGAAGGGGGTTCTTGCCCAGTCCATTGGCGGCGGCGGCGGAAGCGGCGGTGGTTCGACCCAGGTCACGGTCGGTCTCTTTGGCGGTGCTTCGTTCGCCATTGGCGGCACGGGTGGTGGCCAATCGACCGGCGGCTTCGTTTCTGTGGATGGCTTTGCCGATATCTCCACGGGCCTCGATCCGGCAGATCCGAACTTCAACCCTGATGCCCTGGGTTCCCAGGGATTGGTGGCGCAGTCGATTGGCGGCGGCGGCGGCAATGGCGGTTTTGCGACCTCGATCGCAGCGGTCGTGGGCTTTGCTGGTTCGGTGGCCGCTTCGATTGGGATCGGCGGAACAGGCGCGGGCGGCGGCGACGGCGGCACCGTTGACGTCAATTCCGGCGGGTCGATCCAGACAACGTACGACTTTTCCGAGGGATTGGTTGCTCAGTCGATTGGCGGCGGCGGCGGTAACGGCGGCTTCGCTGTCTCCGTGGCGGCATCGGCGTCGACGGGCGCTGCTGCGTCCGTTGGTGTTGGGATCGGCGGCTCAGCAGGGTTGGGCGGCCAAGGCGGTATGGTCGAGGTCGACTATGCGGGCGATATTCTGACGCTTGGTCAGGACTCGGATGGTGTCGTTGCCCAGTCGATTGGCGGCGGCGGCGGTAGCGGCGGTTTCAATGTCTCCGCCGCGCTCGGTGTCGGACAGGCTGGATTCTCCGTACCCGTCGGCATTGGTGGGCGAGGCGGTGCGGGCGGCCGCGGTTCCGTGGTCGACGCGTTTCTCAACGGCCGGATCGACACGTTCGGTGAGCAGGCCCAGGGCTTCGTTGCCCAGTCGATTGGCGGCGGCGGCGGTAATGGCGGCTTCAACGTCTCTGCGGGTCTCGCGGTGGGCTCGGCAGCGGGGATCGCCGTTCCGATCGGTCTTGGCGGCGGCGGCGCTGCCGGCGGCGCGGGCGGAAACGTCACTGCGGGTGTAGACGGAATATTATGGACGCGGGGCGACCAGTCTGGCGCGTTTGTTGCCCAATCGGTCGGCGGCGGCGGAGGTAATGGGGGCTTCAACGTCTCTGCCGGAATTTCTGCGGCGTCCTCCGGCGCGGGTGCCCTTGCCGTCGGCATCGGCGGCGCGGGTGGCGGCGGAAGCAACGGCGGCACGGTCAACGCCAATGTCACCGGAATGACGCAGACGGACGGTTTCCAGTCGGGCGGTATTCTCGCTCAGTCGGTTGGCGGCGGCGGCGGTAATGGCGGTTTCAACGTTTCTGCGGGCATTGGCGTCTCGTCGAGCATTTCTGGTGCGTTAGCTGTCGGGGTTGGTGGTTTTGGCGGTGATGGAGGCAGCGGCTCGTCTTCTGTCCTCACGGTTGATGGTTCTACATTGACCAACGGCGATATGAGCGATGCGGTCGTTGTCCAGTCGATTGGCGGCGGCGGCGGCAACGGCGCTTTCAATGTGTCGGCCACCGGCACGGCCTCCTCAAGTCTGGCTGCAAGTCTTGGCGTCGGTGTCGGCGGCTTCGGCGGTGTCGGCGGATCCAGCGGCGCTGCCGAGGGGACGATCGCTGGCGACATCATGACCATGGGCGACGACTCGCGCGGCTTTGTCGTGCAGTCGCTGGGCGGCGGCGGCGGCAATGGCGGTTTTAACGTCACGGGCGGCGTCGCGCTGTCATCGTCCGCAGCCGGAGCATTGGGTCTGGGCATCGGCGGCTTTGGTGACGGCGGCGGTAATGGCTCCACCGCGACTGGCCGGTTTGCTGGATCACTGAACACCGCGGGAGACCGTTCCAGTGGGATGATCGTTCAAAGCCTTGGCGGCGGCGGCGGTAACGGCGGCTTCAATGTCACGGGCAATTTGGCGCTGGCGCAGAGCGCAGCGGGATCCGCAGGCGTTGGCGTCGGCGGCTTTGCCGGAACCGGCGGTGACGCAGGCGCTGTGGTTGGGGAATTTGACGGCGACGTCGTCACCGCGGGCGATAATGCGGGTGCACTGATTTTCCAAAGCCTCGGCGGCGGCGGCGGGAATGGCGGCTTCAACGTCAACGGCAATATCGCGTTTTCGAAATCTGCCTCTGGTGTTCTTGGGCTTGGCATTGGCGGCTTTGGCGGCGGCGGCGGTAATGGCAGCACGGTAGACGGGATCGTCAACGGCGCCGTTGACACCCGTGGTGACAACAGCGGCGGGGTGCTCGCGCAGAGCCTTGGTGGCCAGGGCGGCAACGGCGGAATGAACGTCACCGGCGGTGTCTCGTTCTCAACCAGTGGCACTGTCGGAGCTTCGGCTGGCGTTGGTGGCTTTGGCGGCGACGGCGGCGATGCAGCTGCTGTGACTTTGATTCGGTCCGGTGCAACCACGACCGAGGGAGGACGCTCGGACGGCGTTGTCGCTCAATCGATCGGCGGCGGCGGCGGTCGCGGCGGGATCAATGTGGCCGGCAACTTCGCCGTTTCCACAGGCAGCAACGCTGTCTCCGCGGCGCTTGGACTGGGCGGGTTCGGCGGCGGCGGCGGAAACGCTGGCGATGTCAATTTATCCGTAGACGGTAATGTCATCGCTCGCGGTTTCGTCATCGAGCAGTTCGTCTCAGATGATGGCTTGTCGGACCGGCGTGAATTGGTCGGCGGATCCAACGGTATCATTGCTCAATCCGTAGGCGGATCAGGCGGTACGGGCGGTCTCAACGTGTCCGGTGCTGTATCCCTGACCAAAACGGGAAGCGGCACATTCTCCGGCGCGCTTGCGCTGGGCGTCGGCGGGTTCGGCGGCAGCGGCGGCGATGCGGGCGTTGTTGGTCTTGACGTCGATGCCTCGGTCGTTGCTGCACGCGGAGATGGAAAGGCCGCTGTTTCGGCGCAGTCGATCGGCGGCGGCGGCGGTAACGGAGCCCTCAATGTGGCCGGCGGGATTGCCATGGATGGCACGATCACGGGCGGTGTCGGCGGCTTTGGCGGCGATGGCGGTTCAGGCGCTGCGGTAAATGCTGTCGTGGTCGCAAACATCGTTGCCGAGGGACGTTCAGCCCGCGGATTTGTCGCTCAGTCGATTGGTGGCGGCGGCGGAACCGGCGCAATCAACGTGTCTGCTGGCATCGGTGTCGATGAAAGCAACGCACCGTCGCTTTCCTTTGGTATTGGCGGCTTTGGCGGTACGGGGAATATCTCAGGCGCTGTTGATGCAGAGCAATTGGGGAACGTCACGGTCACTGGCGTTGATTCAATCGGTGTCCTCGCACAATCCGTAGCCGGCGGCGGCGGGGCAGGGGGCCTGAACGTCAGCGGCAACTTCAGCCGCAGCGACGGGTATACCGCAGCCTTTGGCTTTGGCGGTAACGCCGGTGATGGCGCCGACGCAGGATCTGTCAGTTTACGGAGCAACGGTCGCGTTTCGGTGATGGGTCAGGAAGTGGCAACGCCCGACATTCCGGACGAATTGCCTGCAGAGTTCCTGGACCAAAACGCCCAAGCTAATGGCATCCTCGCCCAGTCGATTGGCGGCGGTGGCGGCCAAGGCGGGATCAATGTGTCGGGCGTTATTACGCCATCAGGCAATCCATTTGCCATCGGCATTGGCGGATCAGGCGGCGGCGGTGGCCACGCAGGATCCGTACACGTCACGCGTGGTGACGTGATGGCGTCCACCCTTGAAACCACGGGAAACAACGCCGCTGGTCTAACGGCTCAGTCGATTGGCGGCGGCGGTGGCCAAGCGGGGATTAACGCAATCGCGTCGGTCTCCGGTCTGACCGGCAACTCGTCGAACTTTAACGCAAACATCGCGATCGGCGGCGATGGCGGTGCCACAGGTGACGGCGGAGAGACCCGCGTCGACCACTTTGGCGACATCACCACTGGCGGCGACAAGAGTATTGGTCTCCTCGCTCAATCCGTAGGCGGAGGAGGGGGTAACGCCAACTTTAACTTTGGTGTTGGCCGCAACAAAGGCGCGACGGCGCTCAATTTCACTCTCGGCGGCAAACCCGGCGACGGCGGTTCCGGCGGTGAGGTCCTGGTCAATCATCAAGGGATGATCGCCACCAACGGCGACGGATCCAGCGCCCTTGTCGCCCAGTCGATTGGCGGCGGCGGGGGGAATACCGCAACCAGTACCATTTTGAATCTCGCGACCTCGCAAGCGTTGACGGTCAATATCGGCCGAACCGGCGGTGTCGGCGGAAGTGGCGGCGACGTCACTGTCTCCAGTGACGGTGTCTTGAGCACGGCCGGGGACAACTCCTCTGGCGTCCACGCCCAGAGCATCGGTAACGGCGGCGGCAATTCCGGTGCTGTCAGCGTCGGCCTGAGCCAGTCGTCCGGTATGGGCGCCTCGGCCCAGGCGAACAGCTTCCAGATGGCGGTCGGCTTGGCTGGAGCCCAAGGCGGCGAAGCCGGCAATGTTGTAGGCAATACGTCGGGTCTGATCATGACCGAAGGCGACGCCTCGCACGCAGTCTATGCCCAATCGATTGGCGGCGGCGGCGGTAACGGCGGGATGGCCCTGAACACGATCATCTCGCAGTCAAATGCCGGCCGCATCGGGATCGGTGGTCAGGGCGGCGAGGGCGGTCGTTCGGGTACGGTCGATCTTATAAACACCGCGAACCTTCAGACCATGGGTGACGATGCCAATGGCATTTGGGCCCAGTCGATTGGCGGCGGCGGCGGCAACGGCGGTGCTGCCTTTACGGTAGGTGCCCAGCTGGGTGATCCGCCAGGCAATGGCAGCATGACGTTCAGCATGAATGTCGGCGGAACTGGCGGCCTTGGGAACATCTCTGACGCGGTCACTATTCAGAACACGGCGCTTGTCCTCACGGGCGGTGACCGGTCTCACGGGATCAAAGCCCAGTCGATCGGCGGCGGCGGTGGAACCGGGGGCATGGCGGCGACGGGGACCCTGAGCGGCGGGGGCGATGATCAAAGCCTCGACGTCAATATCGGCGGCTTTGGCGGCACCGGTGCGACCTCGGGCGACGTGATGGTCACCAACGAGGGCTTTATCGCTACCCAGGGCGAGAGCAGCGCAGGCATCTATGCCCAGAGCGTGGGCGGCGGCGGGGGCGATGCTGGTCTTGTCATTCAAGCGCTCATCCCCACACCTTTCGCCACCCGCCAACGTGTTTCGCTGAATATTGGCGGCAATGGTGGAGAGGGCGGCGCGGCAGGCGATGTGTCTGTCATCAACCGTCCGGGTACGGCCGCTCTTGTCGATGCCAACGGTGACCCCGTCGATACCGGCGCAATTATGACCATGGGTGACAACGCCTACGGCATGTTCGCGCAGTCGATTGGCGGCGGCGGCGGCAATGGCTCGTCCGTCATTTCGGCGAACTTCAGCGGCTCGAGCACCGGCAACAGTATTTCTGCAGGGCTGTCGCTAGGCGGCTCGGGCGGTGATGGAAACACTGGCGGCGATGTGACGGCCCTGAACGCCGGTACAATCTCGACCATGGGATCCTCCGCCCACGGCATTTTTGCCCAGAGCATCGGCGGCGGCGGCGGAAATGGCGGGATCAACCTGACGGCCAATGTGGTCATTGGTTCGGACAGTCTCTCGCCCTTCATCGCTATTGGCGGAAGCGGCGGAGGCGGAGGCGATGGCGGTGACGTGGTGGTCACCAATGACGGCATGATCACCACCAAAGGCGCCAACGCCTACGGCATCCTCGCGCAATCCATCGGCGGCGGTGGCGGGAACGCCGGTATGGCGATTACCGCTAGCATCGATCCGACGGTGGTGCTCAGCAACGCCTTGGCCATGGTTCTTGGCGGCACCGTCCAGCGCGGCAGTGGCGGCGCCCCGGGCGAAGTGACTGTCAATCAGAACGGCAAAATCGTTGTCATGGGTGACGGTGCGCAAGCCGTCAAAGTGGACGCCATTAACGGCGGCGGCGGCGCCTTGGCGCTTGATTTCTCAGGCGTCACCAGCTTACCGGGTGTGCCATTCATACCTGCTGACTTTGGTGCGGGTGCTGATGATGAGTCGGGGATCGTCTTCGAAATCTTCAGTGGCGGCCAGGGCAACGAGAATACGTCCGCTGCCAACGTTAATTCGACCACAAACGGTATGTTTGTGGCGATGGGACAAGGCACAACAGGCCTTGGGCTCCAGGCTATTGGCGGCGGCGGCGGTGATCTCGACCTCGACCTCAACCTTGGTACCTTTGATCCGGCAACGGATGGTCTGATCGGCATCGACCATACGATTGGCGGCATAGGTGGCCAGGGTAACATGGGCGGAAACATCACCAGTACCCATGTTGGAATGATTGCGACCGTCGGTGCGAATGCGCCCGCGGTTATCCTTCAGACCATTGGCGGCGGGGGCGGACAGTCTTCGATTTCTGTTGATGGAACGAATGCCCCCATCGGTCCGATGAGCTACACCCTGGGCGGTGATGACGGCTTTGGTGAAATGGCCGGGGTAATCAGTCATCAGCATACGGGAGATGTTTCCACCGACGGCGATCTCTCCCACGGGATGATGCTCCAGAGCATTGGCGGCGGCGGCGGATCGCTTTCTGTTATGGCCGAGAACGCCGGCGATGCTGATGCGAATGTAACCCTTGGCGGATCGAGCCAAGGGGGTGGTAAAGCCATCACAAACCTCTTTACAGGGAATATCTTCACCACTGGAGCGAATGCGATCGGCATGTTGGCGCAGTCGATCGGCGGCGGCGGCGGCGAGGCCCGGATCAACACTATCCCGTTCCTCAACGTGATCCTCGGTGGCGGCGGTTCTGGTGATGGCGGTACACTGACGATGACCAATGCTGGGTCCGTCAGCACCTCAGGTGAAAACGCCCACGGCGTCGTTCTCCAGTCGATCGGCGGCGGCGGCGGTGTCCTGTTCACCGACGCCGATGACGTCACCTTAACCCTGGTTGCTGATGGACAAGGAAGCGGCGGCAACATTGCGCTTGATCAGCAAGGGGATGTTCTTACCACGGGTGACGGTGCTTTTGGTATTGTCGCCCAAAGCCTTGGCGGCGGTGGTGGTCTCATTGACGGGACATTCGCGGGAAGCGCTGGCGGCGTCGGCGGCTCCGGCGCGATCGATTTGATCCTCGGCGGCAACGTTGTCGCGACCGGTCAAGGCACGACAGGTGTCCTGGCGCAGAGCATTGGTTCGGCCGCCAGCGGTGACATCAACGTCACTCTCGCGACGGGCCAAATGATCTTCGCGAGCATCGGCGCTGCATTTGAGGGCGGTACGGATAATCTGCTCACGAACAACGGTATGATCACGACCCAAGACGGTTTGGCGGGTACGATCTTCACCGGAACGACGGGCAATGACGGTTTCCTCAATAACGGCTTTACCATCGGGAACCTCGCGCTGGGTTCTGGCATCAACAATGTCACCAACAGCAACACCGGCACGTTCATCACTGGTGCGTCGCTTGATCTTGGTGGCCCGCAAAGTCTGTTCCTCAATGCGGGCCTGATCACAATTGGCGGCACAGGATTGGTGCAGCCGTCTATTCTGAATGGTGCGTTCGAACAAACTGCGGGCGGCGAGTTTGAAGCCGAACTCGACTTCGGCACCGCGCCTGGCATTCTTGATGCGGTCTTTGCATCGGGGGATGCCGTGGTTGACGGCACCTTCGACGTTGACCTTCTCAACATTCCGGTCATCCGGCCAGGAAACTACACCGCTCCGCTGGTCACCAGCGGGACGATGCTCTCCAACACGGGAGCAGCGCTTGAGACAGATGCGTCCGTCGTGATCACTTATGCGCTCGAAACGGTGCCTCAGGCGCTAAACCTCGTCTACAATGTTGATTTCATTGCCGACGGCGTTGAGGGCAACAGGATCCGTCTCGGTGACTATATCAACCGTGTACAGACAGCGGGAAGTGATCCCTCCCTTGCTGATTTGATCACCCGTTTGGTAACAATCCCTGATCTGCCGACCTATGCCGACGCTCTGACGCAACTGACGCCTGAGGTCTATGCAGAGCAACAGGCGCAATCGGTCATCGGTATGCAGAGGTTCTCGCAAAGCCTTGTTGGGTGCGGTGAGAGAAACGGATGGACCCGCCGCCAAAGCTCGGACCGCTGCGTTTGGTTCGGGTGGGATTACACCGAGGCCGACCGCGATTTCGACCTCGGGTTCCCGCCGGTCAAACACGAAGGCCCGTCATTTTTCGGCGGCGCGCGTTACGGGATTGACGGTGATACAACAGTTGGTTTCGGCCTCAACCAGCGGTCGGTACGGACCAACGGCTTTGGCGGGCGCTGGCGTTCTCAAACGGACGCTCTCCAGCTCGGTGTCTCGCTTGGCTTCAATCGTCCTTTCGTTCAGCATGCGGTGCAGTTGACGGCTGGCTTTGCCCAACATGAAACGGACCGGCTGATCGATGTAACCGACAGCTACGTTGCGTCTTCTGATCGCGACACGCGCTTTGCGTCACTCTCCTACGATGTCTCACGCCTGTTCGAGGGGCCGCGTGGATGGCTGCGCACCAGTGCCGAGCTTGGCGTAGGCTACCACCACGGTAGTGCTACCGATGAGACGGGTGCGGATGAACTCAACTTGTTGGTCGAGGACAAGAGCGAGTTCCACAGCTGGTTGGCGCCATCGTTGGCTCTGGGCACCAACCTCGAGCTTGGCGATGGACTGCAGCTGCGTCCGTTCGGTGAAATTGGCTACAGCGTGTTCTTAAGCAACCCTGAATCCGTGGTGGAGGCCCGACTGCAAGGCGCGCCGCAGATGGTCGACGTTTTCGCGGCCGAGTCGGCATTCGATACGGGGCATACGTTGTTCGGCGGCGGCTTGCAGCTGATCACCAGCGGCGATGCGTCCATGTCGTTCGCCTACCGCGAGCGCCGATCGGAAAACCGTGAAACCGGTTCGGTAACAGTGAATGCAACGGTTCCGTTCTAACCGGAGCAAGGCGCTCTGAGGTGAAGCCGTGCAAGCGCAACGGCGTCACCCGACAGCGCCGTCTACTGGACTTGCGCTCGCGGCGTGGTTGCTGTGCAGCGATGCATTGTTTCGGCGATGACCTTGCGCAGCTCTTTTGCGTCCAATGGTTTGCTCAGATACGCGTCCATGCCCGCGGCGAGGAGCGCTTCTTCGGCGCCCGCAAACGCGTCGGCTGTGACGGCGATAATCGGGATCCGTGCGAGAGGTTCGGAAAGTGCACGGATCATCTTCGTCGCGGTGACGCCATCCATGATGGGCATTTGTTTATCCATCAGTACAAGGTCGAATGCGCCCGTTTCAACGGCTTCAACGGCCAAGGCGCCGTTCTCAACGACAGTGAGACTGCCGGCATCTTTCTGCAGATAAGCTTGCAGTACCATCGCGTTGGTGGGGTTGTCCTCGGCGATGAGGATTCGCAGGGTGCTGAGGTCAAAGCATTCATCATCGGAACCCTGACGATCGCGTTCTTGCCCCTCTGAAGTGGCTGGCGCACTTTGGTCAGTATCTTGATCAGCGGGGATCTCGACGCAAAACCGCGACCCTTTGTCGGGCCAGCTTGTTAGTGTGACGGTGCCGCCGAGGGCCTCCGCGATGCGTTTGACGATTGCGAGGCCAAGGCCCGTGCCGCTATGCGCCCGTTGCACGCTCCCATCCGCCTGTCGGAACGGCTCGAAAATCTCCGCTTGTTTCTCCGGCGCAATGCCTGAGCCTGTATCTTCGACGATAATGGCGAGGTGATCGTTCGTGTGCGTCTCAACCTTGATGCCGATCCGTCCGCTCGTTGTGAACTTAACGGCGTTCGACAAAAGGTTGGAGACAACTTGCCGGATCAGGCGTTCGTCAGTGAGCCGCATTGTCGTGCTTGCGGGGATTGCGACGTCGAAGCTGACGCCCTTGTCCTCAGCCGCTTTGCGCCAGACTTCGGCGACGCTCGCAACGCAGTTTTCGATATTCAGGGGTTTCTTGGAGACGTCCAGTTGCCCGGATTCCATTTTCGACACGTCCAAGATGTCGCTGACAATGGTCAGGAGGTGTTTGCCGGCACTGTTGATCAAATCCAACCGTTCACGGTCCGCCGTTTTCAGCGCGCCATCGCTGAGGACGACATCAGATAGTCCGATCACGGCGTTGAGCGGTGTTCTGATTTCGTGGCTTGTTACCGCGAGGAATTCGAGTTTGGCATTGTTCGCCGCCTCGAGGGCGATATTGGCTTCGGCGAGCGCGCTGTTCTTCTCCTCGAGCCCATCGTTCAAGGTACGAACGGCTACCGCGGTCCGCCGTGCGGCGCGCGCGGAGAACGCGAAGAACCCTGAAATGCCGAAACCAGCGACGACCAAGGCCGCAGTGATGGTCCGCCGCTGTCTTGCGCGGGCTGCCGATAACGCCGCGTCTTTCTCCAGTTGCTCGGCGCGAAGCCTCTCAATTTCCAACTCTTTGTTGGCGTTTTCGAACTCAGCGTTGAGGAGCGCTAGGTTGGCAGACGCCGCGACGGCACGGCCTTGATCATCCAGGCGTTTGAAGGCCTCCAAGTGCGCGAGGGCCTCCGTTTGTCGACCTGTCTGCCTAAAGACTTTGTAGGCAGTTTCGTGGAAGTCGCGAAACGGAGCAGGTGTTGCGGTGATGTCCTGCGCATCAAAAACCTGATCCAGCGCTTCGGCAGAAGCCTCTACGTCACCGCGCGCTGCCTCCCATTGCGCTTGGGCGCCCCAAAGGAAGGGCCGCCACCCCTGAGCGCTTTCGTCCGCTGAGAGAGCGAAGCCTTGCTCGATCGCAGCGCGCGCTTCGGCGAGACGATTGTTGCGAATTTCCAGCACAGCAATATTGGTCAGAATGCGAACTTGAAGAAGCGGACTGCCCGAGGCCTCGGCCATCGTCAGTGCACGGGACAACATGTCCACAGCCTCCTCATAGCGCCCAAGCTCACGAAGCGCATTGGCCCGGTTGTTGAGCGACACGAGGTCAAGGATGCCCCCGTCGGAGTAAACTTCAGAAGCTTGCTCGTTATAGGCGATGACGCGCTCGTACTGGTGCGCACTGTCGTAGAGCGTACCGATGCTCTGGAGCGCGATCGCCTGACTGCGTTCTTCGCCCAGCTCCTCAAACATCCGGTAGGCGCTTTGAAAGCTGGCAAGCGCGCGGCCTTCTTGGCTCAAGACCCGCTCGATCCGGCCCCGCGCGACCAGCAGATCGGCAGCGAGCTTGGACGTCTCTGCCCCGACCGTTTCAATCGCCAACTCGACGATCGGCTGCGCTTCTGTCGGACGATTGAGGCGGGTCAGCGCCTCGCCCTGCAGCCACAGCGCTTGCGCCATCGCCATCGGATCGCTGGCCGCGTCATCGGTTGCTGCGGCAAGTTCGGAAACTCGGAGCGCTTCGATGGGATTGGCGGCCATCGACGTCTTCGCTGCGGCGAGGAGAGTAGGGAAATCCTTTGGGTCCGCTTCAGCGGCCTGCGTGTCGGCATGACCGAGGCTAACGCTGAGGCTGAAGGCAGCAAGCGCGGCGAAAGCTGACCTGTTGAGGAGCGCGCGCACCCGAGTCCCCCCTTGCTCAAAGCGTCCTGGAGTGAATGCTTAGCGACGTCCGCTTAAAATACGGTGCACCGAAATCGGGGCGGGCGCCCTGTTGGGGGTCAGAGCACCCGCCCGTTGCGTGACCTTAAAAACGCGTTGTGTAGCGCAACCCAGCGGTGACCGCTGCGCCTTGCGGGCCAGCCAAGTCCTGCAAGTCGGTGTCATACTGGGCGAAGGTCGAGAGCGATGCGCGACCGTCTTGGAGCGTTGTCGCGTACACCATCTCCGAGACGAAGCGCCGCGTTTGGCCGCCCAGAGCCACCGTTTGGGTCACCAACTCAGCAGCGCCGGTGGGCCGGTCGGTCACTTGCATCGTCGCCTGGGTCAGCGCGCCGCCTTCGACGAAGAGCGGCTGGGCGAACGACATGCGAATAGCATCCGTCTCCCCGAAAACGCCTTGCTTCGATCCAACAATCTGGAACGCGGAGGTTTGAACGCCTTCGTCGCCGACCGCGAAGATCGATTGGTCAAACTGTGTTTCCCGGGTCCGCCCGCCGGTCGCCGAGAACGAGACACTCATGCCGCGCGCCAAGTCGGCGTTCGCCCCGAAGGTCACCGCATCCGTCCGTGCACCGCCTTCAAGCGCCAAGGCGCCTGTGCCCTGGAGGCCGAGCAAGCCGGTGGCTTCGTTGACCTGGGTGTAGCCAACCGAGACGTCGAGGTTGGGCGACAGGACATAGCCGACTTTCATGTCGACGGCGCTCGCCTCATGATCGGCGAGGCCGGAAAACGCTTCCCGCCACTCTTGCGAGATCGGGTCCACTGCACCCTGACGATCCGTATCCTGGGTAACACCGATATCAAAGCTCAGCCGGTTGCCGAACGGGATTTGCGCGCCAGCAAAGGTACCGCCTGAGGCAAGCCCCAAGAGCGGGTTGACGCCGCCGGTGAGGAGGTTGTGGTCGGACAAAAGTCCAAACTCGGACCCGCCGGAGAACGCCAGTGCGCCCTGTCCTTCACCGAACATCAGGCGCATGCCCGTCTCGTTGTTGACCAATGTGGTGGTTGTCTGGAACTGCAATGCGTCCGCCTCGACGATTTCGTTCGGATCGCGACGGTTTGTGGTGAACGTTGCTGTCCAGCGCGAGGACTCCGTGCCGAGGCTGAAGCTTCCGACTGTGAGATTGTTCGTGAACGCGAAATCGTCACGGTCGCGGTTTTTCCGTTTCTTGCGACGTTTCTTTTTCTTGTCCTTCTTCGCCTTTTTCTCAGTCTGCTGAACAGCTGGTGCAGTTGCCAGTTGGCTGTTCATATATTGGTCGGGGAGGGCGAGGGGGTTCGCTGCCTCCAAATTCGCGGCCATGTTGAGGCTGGAAAGCTCAATCTCGAAGTCACGCCGAGACCCGCCAACATCTTCAAACGCGGTGACGGACGTATCCCTGCTGACAAGCCCCAAGGCATCGAAGCCAAGTCCGCCGACATCAGAAATATTGATACGGCTGTCCGCGGTCTGAACGTAGAGCGCCGTCGGATCGATAGGGGCTAATGCGGCCTCAACGTTGAGAAGGCCGCGACCATAGATTTCATCCGTACCCGGCGCGCCAAGATCTGTTGCCGTTTCCAAAAGGATCTCTGTGGTCGCATAGGCGTCGTGCTGGAGCCACTCCCATTTCGACTGGATCAACGCCGCTGCCCCGGCCACTTGCGGTGCGGCCAGCGACGTCCCTGTTGCGCGCGAAAGGTTGCCGGCGTTATCCTGAACGAGGATCATCTCCCCAGGGGCAACAATAAACCGATCCATCAACCGGTTGCCTTCACGGCATTCACCCCAATGGATAAAGCATGCCGTACCCGGACGGTTAGAGAAGGTCGAGATCTCGTTATTGGGGTTGACTGATCCTACGATAATGAACCTGCGGAACACGTCGCTGATGCCAAAATCGACGTCAATGGCCTGGGATATACCAGAATTGCCCGCCGACTTGACGAGGACAGTGTCCGTCGTGCCAAATCCTGCGCGCCAATCGTAGAAGACTTCAACCCAATCTGGGTTGAAGGTCCAACCGGCAACCCCCAGCGACATGTTGATGACACTTGCATCGCTGAACATCGATAGCGACTGGATGCCCACGCGGACATCCCGCCACTCTGCCGTAAATGTCTCATTGAACGGATTGAAGACTAAAAAGTCCGCATTCGGTGCAACGCCCATCACCCCTTGGCCGTCATGGGCCCCTGCCAGGACGCTGGCCACGCCGGCACCATGATCAACCGACGACAGCCCGAACCCGTTCGTGTCCTGAACAGATCCGCCAATAAGATCCAATGACAGAATGGGCGTATCAAGAAGACCGACAACGACCCCTGCGCCGCCGTTGGCGCTTTGCGAGACCTTCGGCGACCAGTTGATGGACCCCATCCAATGGTCAATATGATCGACACCGGTGAAGGTCATCAGCTTGTCGTGGAGCTCGATCATCAGGCGTGCATAATCGTCCCTAGACCGATTATCGCCGCTGATTTCGCCGCTGAGATAGGCGTCCATGCTCCAGCCATACTTTTGCAGCAGGGGAGCGATCACTTCGTCCTGGAACGAGCGTCCTGTTTTGGCGAGAACCACATCGCCGAAGCTGCTCTCCGCCTGGGAGAACAAATCGTAGAGCCCCGATGACGGATCAAATCCTCTTGTCGATCGGTCGCCACCCGAGAACGCATCGAGGCTGCCGTAGAATGCATCGAGCGATCCGTAGAAAGCGTCGAGAGACCCGTAGAACGCGTCCAAACTTCCCCAAAAGGCGTCGAGCGAGCCATAGAAGGCATCGAGCGATCCATAAAACGCGTCAAGTGATCCGTAAAAAGCGTCGAGCGGGCCGTAGAAGGCGTCGAGGGACCCATAAAATGCATCAAGCGATCCATAGAACGCGTCGAGGCTGCCATAATCGCCCACAAGGTCTGATTGCGGGGTCAATGGACCGGTCGTCACCTCGCCGAGGTGGACGCTGAGCTCGGGCGAGAATTCGACGGCGCTGGCGGTTTCTTCCTGCGCTTGCGCTGCGTTCAAGAAACCTGTGGCGACGAGCGCAGATGCTGCGCTGAGTTTCAGGGTCGTTTTCATAAAGCGAGACGCGCCTCTGCTGTGAACCGAAGCGGCGAAAATGAGGCGTGATCTGGTAACAGCTCACTAAAATGCTTGGTAAATTTAGGTTTACGGTAATCTGGGTGAAACAGTCCTTACGCGTGCGCCTCGAATAGCCCGGATCGGATTCTACCGCACACGGATCTCTCAGGAGAAAAGCTCTCGCCAATACAGTGCATTGAGCAGAAGCTACGGCGTTTGCCTACGACCGTCGCGCGCCGGGGAGTCAGTCCGAGAAGCCCTTAAGGACCCCCCGCCCTGAAATCTGAACGCACCTCCGCCGCGCCGATCCGGTCAAGTGCGGCAGCAAGATTTTTTAGACAGGGACCGCAACGCAAACAGTCGCGCCAATGCCGCTGAAGAAACCGGCGAACCCGGAACAAAGTCGCGACCGCAGCCCGTACAAAGCCCGCCCCATCAGAGATGCTACGCATCATGAGACAGGGAAAATGGTGGAGTGGTTCGATGGAATATAAAACCCGAAACAGCACTCAAATAGCGAGCGCGAGCGAGCGGTAGTGCCAAAAAATGGCGGAGCTGGATCGGCTGACGCCGAACCAGCGACAAAGTCGCAACCGCGGCCCGTACAAAGTCCGCCCCATCGGAGATGCTGCGCATCGTGAGATATCGAAAATGGTGGAGCTGGATCAGGATAGGTCCAACCGGATTCTGGATACTCTCGACAACTGGACCATCTGCCTGAGCGAGTATGAAGAGCGCATCCAGGAGCTTCTTGAATGAGCGCTCGCAGTGATTTCAAAGCAGCTTCGATAGGGCGCAAACCCAAACCCGCACCTTTCGCCATTCGTCTCAGTCCGGATGAACGTGCCGTGCTAGAACGCCGGGCCGGTGAGCAGCCTTTGGGGACGTACATCCGCGAGTGTGCTTTGGGATCGAAAGCCCGGAAGCGGTTGCCATCCCGTCGCCGCGATGCTGACGCCCAGCTGCTGGGCCGCGTCCTTGCTGCTTTGGGTCAGTCTCGCCTTTCGTCAAACCTCAACCAAATTGCGAAGGCAGCCAATATCGGCGTGCTGGCTGTAACGCCTGACTTAGAAGCGGACCTTCATCGCGCGTGCGCCGAAGTCCATCAAATGCGCGCTGATCTAATCAAGGCGCTCGGTCTTCAAGACCAAGGCGCGCAATGATCCTCAATGGCTCGCAACGTGCGGGCGGGCAGAGCTTAGCTGTTCATCTGATGCGCATGGATGAAAATGAGCATGTTGAAGTTCACGAGCTTCGCGGCTTTGCATCGGACACGCTGAGCGGAGCGTTCAAAGAAGCGCATGCCATCTCTCGCGCTACGAAGTGCCAGCAGTACCTTTTCTCGTTGAGCCTGAACCCTCCGGAAACAAAGGATGTCCCGGTTGAGGACTTTGAAGCAGCCATCGCGAAGATCGAAGCGAAGCTCGGCCTTCAAGACCAACCGCGCGCGATTGTCTTCCATGAGAAGGAGGGACGCCGCCATGCGCACTGCGTCTGGTCACGCATTGATGGCGAAGAGCTGAGGGCAAAGCCGCTGCCCCATTTCAAGCGCAAGCTCTGTGATGTCTCCCGCGAACTCTACCTCGAACACAGTTGGAAAATGCCCCGTGGGCTGATGCACAGCGCCGAGCGTGATCCGACGAATTTCACTTTGGAGGAATGGCAACAAGCCAAACGCGCTGGAGCTGACCCGCGCGAGGTAAAGTCAGCCATTCAAGACTGCTGGGCGGTTTCCGATAGCCGCGCTAGCTTTGAGCACGCTTTGCAAGAGCGCGGCTTCTGGTTGGCACGTGGCGACCGGCGCGGTTTTGTCGTGATCGACTACACTGGGGAAGTTCGCTCGGTTCCGCGTGTGCTGGGGCTCAAGACGAAGGTGGTACGGGAACGATTGGGCGATGAAGGCGCGCTTCTCAGCGTCACGCAAACGAAGCACCGCATCGCTGAAAGGATGACCCCAACCATCTGTCAGCACATCGAAAGTGCTCGACGTAGCTTCGAAGCAAGAACAATCATTGCAGAACGACAGCGCACGGAAATGGTGCAGCGCCAAAGAACCGAACGGACAGCGTTGAAGCAGGCGCAGGCTGAGCGCGCCGATAAGGAAGCGAAACAGCGGGCCAGCGCGCTGCCAACGGGCCTGAAGGGGTTATGGGCGCGCGTGACAGGACGACAGAAATCCATCCAAGCAAAGCTAGAAGCGGATGCCCGTGCTGCGATGGATCGGGATCGCACGGAATGGCGGAAGCTGAAGACTGCCCAGTTGATTGAGCGGCGATCACTCCAAAGACGGCGCCAGTCTGACCGCGAGGCGCAAGCGCAACTTCTCCGCCAACTTCGTCGTGATGCGAGCGATTACAATCGCATGGGCCGGGAGCCCGAGCGGTATGATGAGGATCGGAAACGTAGGCGCTCAAGGCAGGCCCGATTATGATGGCAAAAATTGGCAATTTATGTCATAATGGGCTAGATGAAAGGAGGTTCGCCATGGCAACGATGAATGTCTCTTTGCCCGATCCCATGAAGGCGTGGGTCGAGGCGCAAGCTGAAACAGGGCGGTACGCGAACGCGAGTGATTACGTCCGTGATCTGATCCGGAAGGACCAGGAACGCACGGCGAAAATCGCCCATCTGCAAGCGATGGTGGATGAAGGCATTGCAAGCGGCGAAGCCCAAAGCTTCGACGTCGACGCTTTTGTCAGCCGCATGAAGGCGACGAATGCCGAGTAAGCTCAGCTACATCATCAAGCTGAGACCGAAAGCCGAGGAAGACCTAGAAGCGATTTGGGACTACACCGCCGAGACTTGGTCGCTTGATCAAGCAGAGACCTACTTGAGGGCTCTAAGTGAAGCGCTGGATCGGTTGGCAGAGAATCCACTACTCTACCCAGAGCGCAAGGAACTCAACCCATCCGTGCGCATTAAGCCCTTCAAATCACATATCATCCTTTACCGCATCGACGGCGAGACGATCGACGTGATCCGCGTCCGGCATGGCCGAGAGGATTGGTTCTCTGACGCCTGAAGCCGGTGCGGACAGAGATCCCTGGCATCGGATGGGATGAGCGTCGGTCCTCACACAAAGAGGGGCCGATGATCAGCCCAGCCCTGCCAAGGGTATCGGAGGGTTTAGCTGAGGTCGCTCCCCGCGGAGCGATTCTAATTCTCTTGGGTTTCTGCTCCTAAAGCAGTCTCTACTTCTTGGAACTCGCGAACCGAGAGTTCAGTGTCGGCAAATTCGTGCAGAAACTCGGCCATTCCCTCGCTGTTGAACCAGTAAATGAAGTCTACAGAATTTCTGTTAGCGTCACAGTCGTCGAAAGCGCTAAAGCCGTTTACGAGCGTATCTCTGAAACCTTCATCGATGGGCCTAAACCACTCGCCCTGGTTCCAAATATGAGCAAACCCTAGATGCATGGCACGTTCAATGAAATGGTGGCCCCAAAACGGTTTGACCCCAACAATTTCCATGTCGGGTATCCAAGTTTTGGCCTCCCTCAACCGATTAGAGGGATTTACCGACCTTCCAATTTTGAATTCAGATCGATTTTTGATGAGATAAACGTAACCAGGATCTTCAGCGACAACACCGAACTTTTCAATCCACGGTGCACTTTCCCATCGACTTGGAGCGGTCAACGCCTTCGGTGAAAACGTGTCAGTTTTCATTTCTTGGCAGCTGTCAGACACTGTACGATGAACACCTCTACCGTGTCCCACATACTTTTGAGGTGATGATCCGATGGAAAGAAGTTCGGATTATGAACGTACGCATTCAGTGTGTGTGCAGAGAATATGGGCTCCATTTGCTCAAACTTCTTCAATGCCTGGTGGTACTTCTTATCGATCAAGTCGTTGGCAAACATGTGCGTATGCACCTTTGAGAAACGCTTGGCGAGGTTATCGTTCACATTAACGAGGGCTCGACCTTTGGCATCGAGATACGCATCAATCGATATTTCGATCAACACGCGGAATAAAACGGCAATTGCGTTGTCATGGCTTCCAAACTGAAGGTCGTGCTGTAACTCATCGATGATATCCAAAGCGCGTCTATTGGATTGTGTTTCGCTAATTCCAAGGTCTATATTTCTAATCAGCGTATTACGGTCAGCCTTTGGTCGAGACTTTCGAGCATTCGACTTTTTCTTCTTTGCCTCTTTTGGTTTTGAGCCTTTCGGCTTTGTGGGCACTCTCTTTTTTGTCAAGGTGTCAGCTGGTTTGGGCAGAATATTCTTTCTATCCAACTTATCTAGGTAAGCTGTCTTGTCGGCATTAGACCAAATGTCTTTCAGTACAATGGTCCCACTCAGAAGGTCGTGGGCAATTCGACTCAAAGATTTCAAAACAACATCTTGTTTGTGAGTCAGGACAACTTTACTGTCTTCGACCGCTAAACCTACGCGATTCCAAAATTTCTCGGACGAAAGAAGTCGATTCAGGTTCGAGCGCTTGATTTTGTCTTCATCGTCGAGCTCTCCATGTTGCCGCAGAAGTTCTTCGACCTCTTCTCCAATATCAATACGGTCATATTTGCCGGTTCTACGCTCGAAGTTCCGTTTTGCGACTTGGTCCCATGGGCTCTGTCCTACGCCCGCTTGTGAACCAGTATGGCGTCGATAAAGGATTGCATCGAGACGTTCGAGGTCGTCTTCGATCTGACAGTCTACCGCGGTGATAAAATCATCACCCCAACGATTCCGCTGATCTTGAAAGAATTTCGCCCACTCTTGAGTTGGTGATTTCTGGGGGTCAGCTAGAAGTTTAAGTGCTGTCGTTCGTCTATTTCCATCGTAGACTGTGTATTTTGTGCCAGTCTTCCGAACGAGCGGTAGCTCGTAGACCTCTCGCGAAGCAACAATATCCTTCGTGAGGTTACGCATGTGTGTGGCATTGTTCTGAAGAAGTTCTTCAATCGCTGCATCTTCAGTTATTAAGTCGCCATGGCGGTCGTTGGCGGAATTCACCTGCAGGTCGGAGAGTTTGATGGTTTTCTGCTTTAACAACGGAGCCTCGAATCGATCAATTCTGTAAATATCTGACGGTTCGATCACAACTTTGAACGCGAGGCTACTGGTTTGTGAGGGTGGTCAGCTATTTAGCCCATGTGTGGAAGCCCGAATTCGAGGGATGAAGCGGTCCTCGAACTCGCGATGTAGCTCATCGTAGGCATTATTCAGTTGTCGGATTAATTTTCTACACTCTTTGTTGAAGTCACGCTGGAGTTCCACCAGCGCTTCTTTGAACGAACGGTCTAGATCGATTTCTCTTCCGAATTGGTCAGTGCCTTGAACACGCCCGCTTATCTCTTCAATCCGAGATGCCATACGGAATGTCTGATCGTCGTCAGTGAATGCTCGTTCAAGCCCATGGTGAACACGTGAGTTTCTCTCCTTCCTGAGTTGGGTCTGCGAGTTGTAAAGATCTTGGATCGTGACGATAATCGAAGCGGGGAGTTGCGTCTTAAGCTTTGTAAATGTGCAGTTTTTCGGCGTGAAGCCGATCTCGTAGACTTCATTGCAAACGAGCAGCAGGCAATCCACAATTGATATATACCGCATCAGAAATACGTCTGCTGCTATATTGACCCAATTGTATCTAGAAATAGGGAAGTCTTGAAAGTTTGTTGGGAAGGGTTCTGGCCAAAGCAGATCACCGACGAGGTTGAGAGATTCAAACCGACGTGAAAGTAGTCCTACGGAGTTCTCCACATCGAACGCATATCGGCAATCATGATGCTGAGACAAGTCTTCGTAGGATTCAAAGTGATAAGCAACGATCCCAAGGTCCATCACCCTTCCCACAAAATCATGATTGTCTGATGGTAGGACATATCTGACGAGGGGTTTGGATCTTGGTCTTCTGTGAGGACTCATGTTCTTCTTATAGAGAGCAACTGTATTCATTTACCAGACTATTATTGCACCGGAAGCCAGAACCTGAACAACATCTAGGACGATTTTGTCACTTAGGTTTCCGATGCTACTGCCAGTGTAAATTCATAGCACTATATCTGTCTGCTCTGACAGCATATACCACCTGTCAGAGAAGTATGTCGGCGGCGAAGAAGGCGAAGAACCCACCAATGGCGTACACGCCGCCTGCGACAGACAGAATAACCGTGCCCGTTCGTCGGAGGCGCATGCAGGCTTTTGCTTGGGCTGGATCGATCGGACATGGCGCATTTCTGGTTAGCCATTTCGCCGTGGCGGCTCCGGTGAGCAACAGGCCGGAGACTATGAAGAGACCGACCTTGTTTTCCGTGAGCCAAATAAGGCCGGGTACGGAGGAAGCCAGACCCGCCATGACGGCGCCCGCTCCGATGGTGATCAGAAGAGCGGGAAGCGCGCAGCATAGGAGCGTTGATAGGCTCGCGAAGAGAGCCAGTGTTGGCGCTAGGGTTTCACGAAGGGTCTGATTCATCGGACGCCTCCGTCAGAATCCCATCGCCTCTGTGGATGGCTTTGGTTTTGTAGCCTGCTTTTTCGACGAGCTTGCCAATGATTTCATCGGAGAGCGTCTGTGACGGTTGGAAGACAAGGTTGAGCGCCTTGGTGTCGAGATCCACATAGACCGCGGCCACCTCGTCGCGTTTGCCGAAGGTCTTGTTCATCGCCTTGGCGCAGAAGTCGCAAACGACGCCTAGCACCTCTGCCACAACGGGCTCACCGCCAGCGTCAAGCGCTGCGTTGATCTCTTGTGTCCGTGTGAGACGGACATGCGTTGTTTGTGTTTCCGCGTGTTCCTCACCGTGACCCTCATGTTGATGTTCATGCTGGTGATCGTGATCATGGTCATGATGATCAGTACCATGATGGTCTTGTGCCCAAGCTGGTGAGATCAACAGGAGAGAGGCGGTCAAAAGAAAGATACGTTTCATGTCGGTGTCCTTTTCTAAAATCGGTAAGTGAAGTTGATCAGGGGCTCGTTGTCGGTAACGCTCCATCCGGCTTCGAACAGAGCTGCGCCTTTGAAGAAGCGCACCAACGGGGTGACCCCAATCTTGTCGTCATTGTCTGGGCGGTGATCGACTTCGACCATCAGCCATGTGTGAAGGTCGCCTGTGTCTCCTTCGTAGGGTGCAAACCCCACTCGAGCCGCTTGCATGAAGCCGCTATCGACCGAGTCAGCTTCGAGAAGCCGAGCACGGTAAGAGGTAAACAGGCGGCGGGTTTCCCAGTCAGCAAGGATGCCAACAAAGCCAGCGCCTTCCGTTTCGGTCTGATTGTCATCAACGCCGCTGAGGACGCCCGCCCCGCCGAACGCGTAGATGTTGGCTTGGTAGTCCTCACCAAACCAGCGCTTCACCAGATAGGTGGCTTGCGGGGCATGCAGAACGAAGTCGTCCTGCCGATCCCACTCACTTCTCCAGCCTACGGATAGTTTTGGATTGACCGTATAGTGCACCCACAGGGCGCTCATCTGGCGGTCTGTTTCTTCTATAAATGTCCATCCACCTTCGTACGATACCGGTCTGGCTTCTGCGCTTATGGCGCTCAGCCCGAGGATCGTCGCGGCGATGAACGTGCGATATCGCATCGTCATCATCGGTCCTTTCGCGATTGGTTGAATTGAGGGCGAGACTCAGCTCGCGCAGGTCAATTCAGACAGATCGCGGCGGGGGACCGTCCACACTAGGCGTGTGGGTGACAGCGAATGCCAGATAAAGCTGTTCGTCAGTATGCGGGGTATCGGGAAGAAAGATGCTAGCGATAGGCGCAACGATCGACGTCAACGCGAAGCAGCTTGCGCAGTCCGCGCCGCCATCACAATCATCGGCGCAATCGCCCTTATGATCGGTGTGTTCGCATGGCGGCTCATCGCCGTGCATCTCATGATCGATGCGATCGTGAGCAGCCATGGCCGCATGAGTCTCAGCCTCCGCCTTCTCCATCGCGCCCATTGCGTGAGGGCAAGGCTGCGGTGCGCTGAGCACGGAACTCATGAGGAAGAGAACGGTGAGGAGAAGCTTCATTTCTTCCTCCCACCGAGTACTGCGACGAGTTCTTCCACCTTCTCACGGCGCGCGTTCAGGCTATCGCCTGCAAGCGCTTGCTCAACACAGGTGCCAAGATGATCATCGAGAATGACTGCTTCGAGCCCGCCAAGAGCGGCTTTGATCGACTGCACCTGCCGGACAATGTCGATGCAGTAGCGGTCGTCATCCACCATTTTTGCCACACCGCGAACCTGGCCCTCAATCCGGGCCAGACGCTTCTGCGCAGCTGATTTGGTTTCAAATCTCATCTTACCAGTATATAGGGTAGGGGGGTATATGTCAAAACTTCCGGGTCTCTCTGAAATTGTTGAGAAAACCCGCCGAACTGGCAACGCTACTCGCTTGCCAGGGGCTAGGAGCGTCAGACATACTATTCATTATGATCGAGCGCGAAGAAATTGACCAAAAGTCTCAGGAGTTTGACGTCAAGACATCTGATGTTCAACGAGACTATGTCTTCGGATGGTTTTTGAAGGCTGTCTTTGAGAATGACTACTTGAGAAATCGACTCATCCTCAAAGGAGGGAATGCGTTTCGTAAAGCGTATTTCGCTGAAACGAGGTTCTCGCGTGATTTAGATTTTTCATTGCGAGAAGCGCTAGATATCGATCATATGCAGACGGCAATAAACGAAGCTTGTGCCTATGCTTCTGTGTATTCAGGTATTGACTTTGATGTTGAACGCAACCGCTTGAAACATGCCTATGCTATCGACAAGGATCGCCAATCGTACAAGGGACAAGTCTATTTCAAGGACTTCTACGGGAATCCAAACGCGATAACAATCAGTATACGTTTGGATATTACGGAATTCGACAAGCTTCTGATTGAGCCTCGATGGAAGCCGCTAATCCATCCTTATTCTGACGGAAGCGATTGTCAAAGCGAAGTCTTTTGTATGTCGCTTGAGGAGTTGGTTGCGAACAAACTTAAATGCCTCATCCAACGACGCCACACTAATGATCTGTTCGACCTAGTTTATGCTACCTACGTTCAGCCTCCTGAGGATTTTGATCGTGGGCTCGTTACAAGTACCTTCCTGAGAAAAACGATTTTTCAAGGTAGTCCGGGCTCAGCGCGGGAGACACTTTTGGGCATACCAATGGACTTTTTTCGGGGCGCTTGGGATCGTTACATCGTGTGTCCTATTGCTAGCCGAATAGACTTCGAATCCGTCTCCGATGCATTTCAGACTATCATCGCATCATTTTTCCAGACCTTTGGGATCGAGAGAAAAAGCGCTGCATTTATCGGCCCAGAGTTCCGCAACCTGATTCTTGAAGCTGGAAGTGCCCAAAAACTCCTTTTCGTGACTTACGGTGGCGTGCGCAGAGAGGTTGAGCCTTACGCACTCAGTTTTAAACGCCGCAAGGACGGCCAGGCTTTTGAGTACTTCTACGGCTATGACCGAACCGGTGGAACAAGCGGGGAAGGGATCAAAGCCTTCCTTCCCGGGAAAATTGAAAACGTAGAAGCGGGACAGGACACGTTTGATCCCCGTTTTGAGATTGAACTCGGCAAAGCGGGTGAACATTCCGGCGATGGGTACTTCTCAAAGCAAAGCTCGCGTGGGATCGGAAACATCGGCCGTAGGAAGCCTTCAGCTCGGCGGACCCGATCTGTGCCTAATCCGTATGCAACAACCTACAAAGTTCAGTGCGCAAGCTGCGGCAAGGTATTCACTCGAAAGACAGCGAGTACCGCGCTGAAAAAGCACAAAACGCCGGCTGGATGGGACTGCTACGGGCGTGTTGGGTTCCGCGTTTTCTAACCTTTTTATGTGTTTTGTGGAGGGGGTGCACGGGGGAGGCTTGCCTCCCCCTGCCAAGGGGCGGTGTATTACACCGCACACCTTGCGGTCAGCGTAAGTCAGCCCTGGACGACCTTGTAGAACAAAGTCATTATGCTGATCGTTACGATGTAGAACGTCTTCCTCGAACGGTCCGCATGAGACCAAGCCCGGCTAAGAACGCCCAGCCTGCCGCCGGGAGAGGAATCTCACTGGTGAGCGGCGCGAAGAACAAGCCTGAGCCGCCGCCTGCATAGAGAGCTCTAAACGCAACGCCGTTGTCAGAGACGCCGTCAGGGTCGAAGCTGATGGCGAGGACGGTGCGCGCAATCCCCAGGCTGTCGGTGAGGACGTCTCCTTGGAAAACGAGGTTCCGGATTCCATCCATGGGATCGAACACGAACAGCCCTGATCGATTGCCATCAACATCTGGTGTCGTCCCGGCGGTGAAGACAACCTGGCCGATATTGTTGAGCGTTGGGTCACTGAAGTTCGTGAAGGTCTGTCCTGTGCCCTGCGCAGCATCACCCTCGAAAGCGATGGTGGTGCCGTCACCCAGAAACAGACCTGAGTTGTTGCCGTCGGCATCAGGTGTCGTGAAGGCCCTGAACACGACCTCACCTTGGTTGTTCAAGTCTGGGTCGAAGAAGAACGTGTAGGTCTCTCCTGAACTCCCAGCGGCGCGACCTTCAAAGGCGACCGTCGTCCCATCGGCCATGAAAATCCCTGAGTTGTCACCATCCGCATCCGGGGTGGTGTTCGCGCCAAAGACGACTTGGCCTGCCTCGTTCAAATCGATCGCCTCGAATGACTGGAAGGTCTCACCAGTGTCCCCAGCAGCGCGGCCTTCAAAAGCGATCGTCGTTCCGTCCGCGAAGAAGTACCCGGAGTCATTCCCACCGGCATCCGGGGTGGTCAGTCCACCAAAAGCGATTTGTCCAGCGTTGTTCAATTGAAGCGGCGAGCCAAAGCTGACAATTCCATTCCCCAGAAGGAACTCGCCCGTGTCTCCTGCAGGGTCATCGCCAAGGACAACCGTCGTACCGTCGCCAAGGAAGATGCCTGACCCAAAGTTGGGAAAGGCCCGGCTCGTCAGTACACTGTAGGCGATGTCACCCTGATCATTGAGGATGGGATTGGCCGGGGCTAAGATTCGCTCTCCGGGGTTCCCCGCAAGCTGGCCTTGGAAGGCAATTGTCGAGCCGTCTTGCCTGAAGCTTCCTTGGTCATTGCTGCTCAAGTTATCGGTCGTGGTTGCGAGGAAGGTGATTTCACCGGAATCGTTGAAGTCCATTGCTCTGAACACGGTGAAGGTCTCTCCGGTGTCCCCTGCGGCCTGACCGTCGAAAGCGACGGTTGTCCCATCTCCTCGAAAGATCCCGCCGTTGTTTCCATCTGCATCAGGCGTGGTCTGCGCAATGAACGCGGTTTGCCCCGCCTCATTGAGGTAGGGGTTGTTGAAGTTTGTGAAGGTCTGCCCGGTGTCGCCAGCCTGTTCGCCAGATGTGGCGATGCCAGTGATCGTAACCGGTGCGGCGGCGGCAACGCCGCCAGCCATGGCGATAAGTGCGATTGCGGAAAGCCCAGCAACCAGATGCGTTTTCGTGTTCATGTTCACCCCAATCCCAAAATCTACGGAAAAGTTGGGATCGTGAGGGATAGTGCGGCCTCCAGACCACGTTTTAAGCGTAGATGTTGTATTGGAACGAGGCGAAACCGCCTTGACTGATAATCCACTATGAGAATAAGCCAACTTATCCGTAATAGTTGCTATCAATGCTTGAATGTGGCTCCTTCAGTCAATGGAAGCTACGAAAGCGCAAAAAAAGAAGAGTCCAGTCCGCAACGCTAATCACCCAAAGCCGGGTTCGCGCATCAAGGTCGAGCCGATCAGGTCCCGCGCGGACATCGTGACGATCCGTAGACTGATTGCTCATAAGCCGAGAGACCTTTGTCTCTTCTCTCTTGGGATCAACACTGCTTATCGAGCAAGCGAACTCCTATCGTTGACCGTTGGGGATGTGGCCGAGCTCAAGATCGGTGATCAACTCACTGTTTTCCAGCGCAAGACGAAAACTGATCGGGTCACAACGATCAACCGTGCTGCTTACGAAGGGCTACGAAGCTGGCTCGCCGTCCACCCAGACCAGAGAGGACACGCACCACTCTTTCGCTCCGAAAAGACTGGTGCTGCGCTGTGCGTCAGCTCCGTTGTTCATCTGGTAAAGGGTTGGTGCGCTGCTACGGGGATCGACGGAAATTTTGGCTCGCACACCATGCGCAAAACTTGGGGTTATCACCAATTGCGTACCAACGCGTCGTCGCATCGGCAAATGATATTGCCTTTACTTATGGATGCTTATGGACATTCTACACAACGACAAACCCTAGATTACCTGTGCTTACAGGCTGAAGAAGTGTCGAGTTTATTCCTGAGACTCGATCTCTAAATGCCACCGGTTTCAAACGCGAGGTATTCCAGACTGTCTCAGGTCGCTGAGCGCGTCATCAACAACACCATATTGCGCTGGGGCCTTCATCCATTTACCCTGAACCTCTTATCAGGGATCGGGAAATGACGAGGTTTGCAGTTATTCGCTACTCCTCAGACGGCTTGCAGGCCTCCTACTTAGAGCTGCCCAGCGTTGAAAAGCGAGAGTTGCAAGGGGCAACGCGAGACATCCGCGAGGATGTTAGAAAGGCTGCCGAGAAAAATCTCAAGATCGTTCCCGTAGATATCGATGCAAGTAGAGAAATAATATCTGATGCGATTAAGGAAATCGTCGATTTCATTGTTACAGACTTGAAAGATGATGAGATATTTACAACTATTATCGGTTATGGACCTGTTTCGGATCGGGCTACTTCGAATAAGACTTACGGTTATGTTCACGACTTAGCCGATCCACCGTTTTCAGGTATTTCTGTACATAATGAGATATCAAGAATTGTTGTCGAGAAAACATCAAACGGAATGAATATTGATCGAGTTAGGCTAATTAGTGACTGCGCCGCTCTTGCAACCGCTCGATTATGGTCCACCTTTCAATTTGGCCAGCCTAACATTGCAGCTATTGGTGGAATGATATTTGGCCGAGGTGTAGGCGGTGCGGTTGCATCACGCTTGAACATGGGAAAGGCTGTCTGCACGTTCTCCGAATACGGCCACATCACGGTTCACGAGCCCGAAAACGAGATTCTTAGTGGCCCAAATTGTGAGTTCCATAGTGGTTGCCTCACTGGGCGAGCAAGCTGGCGAGCGCTGTTTGAAAGGGCAGAGATTCTTGGAGTCCCGATTGAGCATCTTGTGCAGCAGCCACAGCATGAGATCTGGGAGCTCCAAGCTGACTACATGGCGCAAGGCTGTTTCAATATGTTTTTGGCCCATAGGCCGAATTGTATTGTTCTGGGCGGATCAATACTTAAAAAAGCCCCATTTTTGTTTGGGAAGTGTATTGAGCGCTTTCATCATTGGCTGGGCGATGATCGAGACTTTTTCGGGATCGGCACATCTAGCCAATTTCTCCAATTGCTTTATGAGGACGAGGCCTACCTTCAGGGTGGGTTGAGGCACAGCACCGGCCTCTGGGTCTATGAAGTAAGAGAATTCCCTTATGTTCAGAATAATCAAGGTAGTTTCAAATGAAGCTTCATAGAAAAGAAAAACAACAAGGCAATTCCTATATAAAAAGGTTTGACAGCCAAATACATAATTTTGTAAATGGGAGAGTGAAAAGCAAAAAAGAAGACTATGATCCAAATATAAAGGAAACACAGATACGGGCGCCAGTCGCCTTAATTCCCACTTTCCACAAAACCGTACAAGCCAAGGCGAAGGCGCTCGGTATGAATTACGTCGATTTTGTGCGTAAAAGTCTTATGGCTGCTCTGGCAAACCCTGACTCGCTGCGTTCGCCCGAAGTCGAGCGGCAGGAGGTCGACTACGCACGACGATCAAAGAAGCCCGGGCGGCAGCCTAAACATCTCGCGCGCTAACGAGCGAATCAGTCCTTTCTAACATCTATGTACAGCGTTAACCTTTTCCGAAAACGGGAGGTGGTGCTGTGCCGTATTTTGAAGAACCCGCCATTGCGCTTGAGAATCTGCGTTACCAAGACGCCCTTTCAAGGTTGCGAGAAGTCATTTGGCGCCGTCACGTAGAGGCTGGGTGTAGCTTTTCGGAAACAGCAGAGGCAGTAAGCCGCGTAGCGCAAAGTGGCGTCTCCGAGTGTTGCTTGCTGGCGTACGTTGTACCCGGTGTTAACGGCACTCAGCTTCGAGACTTTATCAGGGTCGATACCAGACGACTTAAGCTGCCGCCCAAACCGCGGCTGACGTTGCATTGCTACGCTTGGCTAATGGATAGCAACTACCGAGAAGAATGGGGAGAGGTAGCGCCCTGCAAATGTGTACAGCTTTCCCGCGATCTCCCTTAACAATGTGCCTAGTTTCCCGCAGAATTTTCAGCTTTCTGGGACGAGCACCAAACAACAGGTGCTGAACTCAGAAAGGAAGAAAACATTGCGTACTGGAACCGGATACTACCAAGGCTACCAAGCGGCGCAATCGGGCCGTCCCCGTCCAACGACGAACAATTGGATGGTGAACCAGAACATCAGCGCTGGATATAATGCTGGCAGCAAGAAGTAAGAGAAGCTGCGCTGCCGCCGATATCGGCGGCAGCGTTCTTCGGCTCCTTCAATGACCAACGAGATTCACAACGGTTTTTGCCCCTTCTGCGAACTAGGCATTGCCCCAGATGACGAGTTGATTGGCCTCGGACCCTACTCAGTGAGTTGCACTTGCACGTGCGAGCTGCGCTCTCCCTGGAAAGGTGTCCTTCGCAAGAAAAACCGGCGGCGCTTCTAGAAGTCGTCTGCCCCCTGACAACACGAATTGATCGGCGCGCGAAGGATCACGATTTGCGCGAACCCTTGAGCCTTGTCTTCTCGCGCGCCGGTCACCTCCACTTTCACTCTTCATTCGGAGACGGAAGATGTCCGCTCAACCCCAAACGCGATTATCGGTGAACCGGCCTATGCTGCTGGCTTCGGTTGGTGGCGCAATGGCTTGGCTCACGATGCCGAATGTTGGCGCGCCCCTCGTCGAATGGTTTCCGACGGCGGCGTATACCTTCCTCGGGACCGTTGGTGGCCTCACAGGCATCCGCGGCATGCGCAACCGCTATGTGTTTCGGAAGAACATTGAGTCTGCCAAGCGATCAGGTGACATTTTGGGTGGAGGGCGTTTCGCAACCCTCACTGAGATAGCCAAGCGCGGGATGCTCGACCCAAAAGCGGGACCGCCGCGGTGTCTTGTTGATGGTGTCCCGGTCTTTGGCCCGGATATGCATCACGTCGGGCAAGGTCCAACCGGGACCATGAAAACGACGAGCATCATCGTTCCAGCGATCCTTCACGAGTTAGAACTTGGGCGGTCTGTCGTGGTGCCGGATATCAAGCCGGAGCTGGTCTATATGATGCGCGATCTCTTGATAGCGCGCGGCTTTCGGGTGACCTGTTCGAACTACGCTGGGATCGGAGACATTCCGTGTGATGACTACAACCCGCTGAGTATCGTCATCGAAGAAGTAGCTGATCCAAAGCTTCAGGCGAGAGCCTTCATTACAGCCAGCGAAATGTCCTTCGAGATCACGCCTGAACCGGAAGGCGATGGCAAGAACAAGTATTTCCGCGATCTCGAACGAGCTCTATTCCAGACGATCGTGATTGCATTGGCGGTCCTTGATCCTGACGCCTGCCTACCGAGCATGATTTATACCCACGCTGCTGATCCGCGCTTGTGCGAAGCGCTGCTGCGCGACGCTGAACAGAGCGATGCGCTGCACGGTGATCTTGGAATTCAGGCTGCAAACTTCCTGGCTCTCAAGAAAGACGAGCCAAGCCATTACGAGGGCGCGCGGTCAGGGCTTGCGAACGCTCTGAATATTTTCCGTCCAAGCTCTGATCTCGGAATGATGGGGGTGAACCATGGGGTTTGATCCAGCTGCCTTTCGTGACGAAGTGCTCCCGCCGGTTGCTCACTTCGACATTGTGCCCTCAGAGTCCCTGGCGACTTACGGCCGTGCTTTGCCACTGATGAACTTCGCTCGCCTTCATAAATGGAAGCGGATGTCGGGACGTCGAATCTCACTCATTTTGGATGAGTGTACAAATATTCCGTATAGGAACATTATAAAGGAAATAACCCTTTTACGTTCACGCGGTATCAACTTAACCCTTCTTTATCAGTCAATTAGCGCGCTTAAGGAAGTCTATGGCGAAAAAAACGCTGCGACGATCACAAGCAATGCCTGCGAGCAATTCCTGTCCTGCGGTGATCTGGAGACCGCTGAGGCGATTTCCAAGCGGGTGGGTGACCACACTGTCTCCGTGACGGGAAAGAGCTTTTCGATGACGGAAGGCACGGCGAGCACGTCAATTTCTCATCAAGCCAAGCGATTGCTTCCCGTGGACGAAGTCTTGGCGATGGGGCCTGAGGAGACGATCCTCTTTGTTCCGGGCATACGACCGATCCGTGGTCGGAAGGTTCCTTACTTTGAGCAGGAACCACTAAAACACTGGGTTGGGACCAATCCTCAAGAGCGCCATCTACCATCACCGATTACGAGACTTCGGATGGACTACACGCCTGGGCGTACGCCGCGCGTGGTTGGTGGTCGGAAACTGCTGCGCCGGGCGTTGGCATTTAGCCAGAAGGCGAGCCGGATACCGAAGGTGCCAGTATTCGATTTGCATGCGCTCCTCTGGCTGCCGATTGCGGTGGCAGGTGTCTCCACGATGCTGACGCTTGGCACGCCGCACTTTCTCTTCACCTCTGAATGGTTGCCGGAGAAGCGGCAAAACCGCTGTCTCTATGTCGGATTCGGCGGTCTCAAACTCCACGATACGCGCGCGCGGTGCGAGGTTCTGACCTTGCTCCCTGAAGACAGGGAGCGCCGCCATGGACGCCAGTGATGGCTACCGCCCTGAACTCAAAGGCATGCTTCAGCGCTCCTATGCGCGCGTCAAAGGAAACCCCAAAGCGATGGACTATGGTCAAAAACAACTCCGTGCTCAGAGCTTAGCCTCGAAGCTGCGCACGCATATCCAGAAGAACAAGCACAATTGGGTGGCTGCTGAGGCGAGGAAGCTCAACCGGCAAATCCCTCAGCACCATCGGTTCACCCGAGCCGGTGGCCCGAAACCGCCGCCTGGGGCTGTGCCCAGCAAAACCATCCGTGCAGAGCGTATTGAGGCGATGGCTTATACGCTGGTTCATGCGCGGTGCCAGAAGCGGATGGAGAACATCCGCAACCTCGCGTGGTCGCGAAACCAAGTGAGCAAGCAGTCTCAATCACACAACCGAAGCCGGTCGAGGACAAGGTCATGATCATAGCGAAGATACGTGATGCGGGCAGTTTCAGAAGGCGTGCCAAGGCACGGGAAATCTACTTCAATCAAGAGAAGCACTTTAAGCTGTACCGTGACGATTGGGTCGATGCTGAAGAGCGAAAGATCCGTCAGCGCCAGCCGTTTCGTGCGTTTTTCGGGTTGTTCAAACCGATGCTGAAGCCGCCGGGCTACCCTGTACGCGCCGATCCCAAATCCCAGCGTGTTCAGGATGAAGCCCGCCACCGTGTCGGTGACCGCATTCGAAAACGGCGCAAGTCTCTTGGGGAGTATGCCTTCCCTGGCACACCAGAGATGCGCGCTCGCGAGGCCAAAGAGCGAGAAGAGAAGAAGCGTAGCCGCTTCTTCCGTCGCCCATGATCAACAAGGAAAGGAGAGAAGCATGCTGAGTATTTTAAGGGACATTCCTGATTGGGGAGTTGGTGTGCTTGCCGCGAGCGGCACATGGTATGGCGTCTGCCATTCGGTTCTGGCTGATCGCGTTTTGCAAAGTGATGTGGATGCCCGCGTCACACCGTCTTGTATGGCGACGCTGCGCGCTCAAGAGGCCGATGCGATCGATGCGAAGATCGCCCACCTCAAACGAAACGCTGAATACGAGCTGGGCCGCGAGCGTGATCGCTTGCGCACTGAAGATCGCCGTTTGCTGTCGCTCCAAGGTGAGGCGCAGGCGGTGGAAATGACCACGCAAATGATCAACCAATCGAGCCTAGGGATGCTGTTTCAAATCCCCGATCTCGGGATCAGCGCTGATGTGGTTCAAGAGCGCCGCGATCGTCTGCAAGACCAGATGGATCGGTTGAAGATCCCTGAGTTCACCATCCCGCCTGTGCCTGATGCTGAAGTCCTTAAAACCTGCGCATGCGCCACCGCGGATGCCATTGGGGGCAAGCGAACGGCTTATGCGATCTCGCTCGCGACCTTTCGGATTTGGGAGCCTGATGAGATCAAGAGGCTCGGCTCGGATGTCACCAAAGTGCTGAGTGGCGGGCAGTGCGGCCCCAAGCCTTGGGAGGCGCACACATGAAGCGCAGCAAGAAAGAAAACACACTTTTCGCCAATGGGCGCTTCATCGTCACCGAAAGCGACGTGCGGACCAAGAATGTCTATTACCCGATCTCGGAGACAACTGGGCGTGTACGGAAGGACTTTTTGTTCTTCGCGCTCGGCTTTGCCGGGATCACAGGCTTTGCGCTTTGGCGGTACTTCGATCTTTGGACCGGTCCCGAACGTTTGACGTTCTCGATTGTCATCGCGATCGCCTTGCTCATCGGAACCCAAATCTCGGTGCTCGAAGTCAACGCAAAAGGTTTGGCGAGCCGGATGTTCATCACCCACAGCCTCACTGCGCGCCGGGTGTTCGAGGCGATCGTCGAAGCGAGACGGCGTCAGCGTTCGTGGCAGCGAAAGAACTTCTACGCCGAAGGCCTGGCTGAGTGCGACGTTGAGCTTGGCGACTGACGACAAAGGAGAAGAGAAGTCAGTCTAAGGAATATTTTCCTAGACTTCCTCTTCTCTATGTTCTATATTTGTTCTCAATTCTGAAACCAAGAGAAAGGAGCCGCAATGGCCACAAACAAACCCATCGAAACAATTAGAGACGGCAACTTGAAAGTTGTCTTCTGGGAAAACCAAGGCGAGAATGGACCGTTCGTCAATTCAGTTGTGTCAAAAGTCTACAAAGACGCGGAAGGCAATTACCGCGAAACGCACAGCATGTCGGGTACTGACCATCTCAGAGCTGCCGAACTTCACAAAATAGCCTATCACAAAGATAGAGAGCTGCAGCGCGAATACTATCAATCCAATGAGAGAGATGGCGAGCCTGAGCGTGAACGCTCAAGGGCTGGTCGTCAGTTCCAACGCAGCCAGCGTCCCGCACGGACACGATAGGTGCGGGGTATGGATCGAAGCCAAGAGCAAAACGACGGACGTCCAAGAAGTGCTCTAGAAGTCGATATTGATCGCTACACGCACTTTCTTGCGGATACCGATATGAGCGAGGAGGACAAGCGCGCGTTTCTTGAAACGCTGTGGGCGATCCTCGTTCAGTTCGTCGATCTTGGCTTCGATATCCATCCTATGGCCCATGAAGCGAATGGTGGGCCTGTGGATAACAATAGTCATAAGTTCGCATCCGATGCACCTGATGCGGTAGAGTGCCCTCGAACCCCACAGTTTGAGGAGACCCCGCAATGAGCGCGACCACAGTTTCCCGATCCCGATCAGCGACTTCCGTCAAAGCTGTTACCTATGCGCGCGTCTCATCCGCAGCGCAGGTGAGGCGTGGTCACGGGGTCGATAGCCAAGAAGCCCGCTGCCGCGACTTTGCCAAAGCCAAAGGCTACGAGGTGGTGGAGAGCTTCCGCGATGAAGGCGTCTCCGGCGGTTTAATCGACCGTCCGGGAATGCTCTCGATGCTGAGCTTTCTCGCTAAGCAGGATGGCGCCGAACGCCGCGTAGTAATCATCGACGATATCAGCCGTCTTGCACGGGACCTTCATGCCCATATCCAACTTCGCCAAAGGATCGCGGACGTTGGCGCGGAGCTCGAAAGCCCTTCTGTTGAGTTTGGTGAGGATAGCGACTCGATCCTCGTGGAGAATTTGCTCGCCTCGGTCTCTCAACACCAACGCCAGAAAAATGCAGAGCAAGTGCTCAATAGGATGAAGGCTCGTGTTCTGGCGGGCTACTGGTTGTTCTACCCAGCTTGGGGCTACCGCTATGAAAATGTCTCCGGGCACGGAAAAATGCTTGTTCCCGATGAGCCGAACGCTTCGATCGTCAAAGAAGCGCTTGAAGGCTATGCATCTGGGCGGTTCCAATCGCAAAGCGAGGTGAAGCGCTTTCTCGAACGCCACGCCAGCATACCCCGCGCCAAATGGGGTGAGGTGAGGGTGTCCCAGGTCAACGATATGCTGCGCCGTCCGCTTTACGCCGGGCTGCTCTCAGTTCCGAAGTGGAATCTACATCTTCTTCCCGGCAAGCATGAACCACTGATCAGTGTGCAGACGTTCCAAGCGGTTCAAGACCGTTTGGATGGTGTTGCGGTCGCGCCTTATCGGCCCGATCTCAATCTCGACTTCCCGCTGCGCGGCGTCGTCAATTGCGGAGAGTGCGGCGGGGCGATGACGGGCGCTTGGTCAAAAGGCCGATCAAAGCGCTACGCCTATTATTGGTGTCAAAACCGCAAATGCTCCATGCACCGTAAGAACATCCGTAAGGAAACGATCGAAGGTGACCTGAGCCAACTGTTGAACAGCCTGACGCCGACGCGTGAGCTGTTCGCCGCTGTCCGGGCGATGCTGACAGACCTCTGGCAAGCCCGCATCGATAGCGTCGATGAACGTGCTGCCGAGGCCAACGTCAAAGCCGGTCAGCTAGATCGCAAGATTGGACAGCTGATGGACCGCGTGCTTGCCACGGATAGCCCGACGCTGATCGCAGCCTACGAAGATCAGATCAAAATGCTCGAATCTCAGAAGCTCGCGCTGCTCGAAAAGGCTGCAAAAAAGGCCAAACCGGCAAGGTCCTTTGAGGAGCTATATCGAACCGCTGTCACCTTCCTCTCAAACCCAGGCAGGCTCTGGGATACAGGCGACTATGACCTGCAGAGATTGGTGCTCAGATTGGTGTTTCCGGAGCGTGTCGAGTACTCGAAATCTGAGGGATATCGAACCGCCGGAATCGCAGAGCCTATGCGGCTTCTGATGGGGTTGAAGGGGCCGAAAAACGAAATGGTGGAGCTAGGCGGAATCGAACCGCCGACCTCTTGCATGCCATGCAAGCGCTCTACCAATTGAGCTATAGCCCCAGGGGGAACGCGTCGGATATGCGCCGGGGCCGTGTTCGTCAAGCGGGGTTTTGTTGCTCCATGTGCGGCTGACGACGGGCAACGGCCTTGCAACCCTCTTGGTCCAAAAGAGGAGCGGGAGAATCGGCGATGACAGATCTTGATGAACCAGAGCAGACGAGACCGCGGTTCGATGATCTGTTCGGTGATCTTTTTGGGCTCAACATCAAAGCTTTTCGCACGTTGCGGCTGCTGTTGCAGACGCCTTCGACCGTTTTCGTTGCTGCGCGCACGCGAAACTGGGACGGCGATGCGTTCACGCCGTCGATCCGGTTCGCGCTGACGCTCTTCACCCTGCACGCGTTTTTCAGTTTCTTTGTGGCCGGCGACAACACGCCGGTATCGGACGGCTTCATCGAAGGCTTCACGATGCAGGAGGAAACCAGTTTCGAGAGCGAAGAAGAGCGCGTTGCTTTCGGTCGTTCCATTTTGGCCAACTACAGCGTCAGCTATCCGTTCACGATGCTTTTCGTCCACGGCTTGATGGCTTGGTCGATCAGGGTCTGGGGGAAGGGCACCGCTGCAGTTGAGAGGGTGCGGTTTTATATGCTCGCGCTCATTCCGGGACTGTCGGCGTCTTTCCTACTCGTGCTGATCTCTCCGCTGACCCCCGACACATTGAACTATCTGGGTGGCGGCGCCGTGGCGATTGTCGCGCTCTTTGACTTTTTCACCGCTTATCGGGGAGGCGTTGATGCCGCTGGTCGCATCGCAAAGATCACGAAGGCCGCTGTGTTCGCCGGATTCTCCTTTTTAGCTTCGATGCTTGGGTTCATCGTGTCCATTGTCGCTTCATTGATCGTTATCATGATCCGTGGGCTCGGCGCCTAAGTGGCTTTTGGGCATTCCTTCGAGGGAGGCGGTCTCAACGGGGCGATTGTCGAAGGAACAGACCTCATCGGCGAAGCCCCGCGGGGGTAACGCCTCGGCGCGGAGGCCCCTGTCCCTGATTTCTTCAAGAAAGAGACGCAAGCTGATTTTTGTGTTTTCCGTGCGCGTGTAGCGCGGGCCATCATGGAAGACGACGATGTCGCCAGGAGCAACGGCCTTGCCGAGACCCGCCCCGTAGCGCCGCGCAAACCAGCGCGCGGCGGAGCGCCATTCAAGCTCTGTGACTCCGCCAGCGTCCCAGGGAGCGTAGGATGCCATCACGAATGTTTGCGGCCCGTCGATGCCTAGGCTGGCAAGGCCGGGGACCATCGTCTCGCGGTTGATCCTGCCGTGCGGTGGCCGGAAGTGTCCCGAATAGCCGTCGCCGAACTGAGCAAGGGCGCAATGGCTCTCTTGGGCGGCAGCGAGAAAGACGTCGGCGCGCTCGCCCGCCCAGCTTTTGTCCGCGGGCATGTGGTTGCCCAAATTATGCCCTTCCGTAAGCGCGCGGCGGATAACGGCTGGATCGCTCATCCCCTCCGTATGCAGAAAGAGTGTTGCGGTGGCATCGAAGTCGGCGAGCACATCGAGCAGCGCTGCGGTTTGCGGCGACGGCCCGTCATCGATGGTCAGGTAAACGACATCTTCAGGTTCGTCTTTATACCGCCAAAGCGTATCGTCACTTCGGGCCTCGAGGAGGGGTCGCAGGGACCTCTGGGTCGTTTCGCAGCCCCCGAGACCTAAGCCCAGGAAGATCCCTGCGCAGAGGAGGCCGACGCCCGCTAGCCGCTTCACGCCGCGGCATCCTCTGCATCGATAAAGCCGCCCGACTGGCGTTTCCAAAGCGACGTATAAAGACCGTCCTGGCGCAGAAGATCGTCGTGGCGTCCTTCTTCGACGATTTCGCCTTTGTCGAGCACGATTAAGCGATCCATCGCTGCGATGGTCGAGAGGCGGTGAGCAATCGCGATGACACTCTTATTGCCCATGAGGTCGGCCATGCGGTCTTGGATCGCCGCTTCGACCTCGCTGTCGAGGGCGGATGTGGCCTCGTCGAGGATCAGGATCGGCGCATCTTTCAGAATGACCCGCGCGATCGCGATCCTCTGACGCTGGCCGCCCGACAGTTTCACGCCGCGTTCCCCGACATGGGCGTCCAAGCCTTTGCGGTTCTTCTTGTCCTCCAGGGTTTCGATGAAGTCCCATGCCTCGGCTTTTTTCGCCGCGGCAATGATCTGCTCTTCGCTAGCGTCAGGACGTCCGTAGGCGATGTTCTCGCGGATCGACCGGTGCATCAGCGCCGTGTCCTGGGTGACAACACCGATCTGGGCACGGAGCGAATCCTGGGTCACCGCGCTGACGCTTGTTCCATCAATCAGCACACGGCCGCGCTCGACATCGTGCAGCCGCAGAAGAAGGTTCACCAATGTCGATTTCCCGGCGCCCGAGCGGCCGACCAGGCCTACCTTTTCGCCAGGAGCGACACGCAGGCTCAGACTTTCGATGACGCTTTTGTCCTCTTTCCCATAGTGGAAAGACACGTCTTCAAAGCGCACCTCTCCCTGATCAACCGCCAGCACTTCGGCGCTCTGATCGGTGATTGTCAGCGGGCGGGCGATCGTCTCCATACCGTCTTGGACCGTGCCAATATTCTCAAAGAGGTTGGCGACCTCCCACAGGAAGTACTGGCTGATCCCCTGGAGCCGCAGGGCCAGCGTTGATGCGAACGCAACAGCGCCGATGCTGAGCAATCCGCCTGACCACAGCATCATCCCGAGGCCCAGCGTGCTGGCAATCAGCAGGCCGTTCATTGTGTGGAGGCATACGGACAAACTGGTTGCAAGCCGCATCTGCGGATAAACAGATCCCAGCATTTTCTGCATGCCTTCACGGGCATAAGCGTCCTCGGCCGGCCCCGTGGAGAAGAGTTTGACGGTGCCGATATTCGTATACGCATCAACAATCCGGCCGGTGAGCATCGAACGATCATCCGACTGCTGCTTCGAGATCTGCGACATGCGCGGCAAGAAATAGCGCATCGTCGCGCCGTAGGCGGCCATCCAAACCAGGAGCGGGATCGTCAGGCGCCAATCGTTGCTGAAAAACAGCAGCAAAGCGGAGCCGAAATAAACGAAGGCCCAGACGAAGAGGTTGGTAATTTTCACCGCCACCTCACGCGCACTGAGTGAGGTTTGCATAACCTTCGTCGCCACACGTCCGGCGAAATCATCGGCAAAAAACGACGACGACTGACGGAGCATATACCGATGGGCATCCCAGCGGATCGCCATCGGCATGTTGCCCATGACGCCCTGCAACAGCGGAAGCGAGTCGATCAGGTGAAGGACGGGCCAAACCAAGCCGATCATCACGACCACGGCGATCAGTGTCTGGCCATGCTCACCGAAGAAAGTTTCGGGCGACGATTTCGATGCCAGATCGACCAAATGCCCGATCCGCTCGAAGGCAAAGACCTCCAGAAACGCCAAGATCACAGAGGTGACGATCGTCGCCGCGAACAGCCAGCGAAACGGTTTAGCGTAGAACCAGATAAACGCCCACAGGCTTTGCGGCGGTCTCGGGGGCGCGCGATCCTTCAGTGGGTCAACAAAATTTTCGAACGTTTCGAATAACATAACAGGCCTCATCGGCACGGCACTACCTGGATGTGAGGCAGCCTGACCGAATACACGAAAACGTGGCAAACGGCCAGTGACATGATAGTGAACGGAGGCTGGGACAAGGGCGCAACGGCACTTTTGCTCCACCCTGTGTCGTTGCGGCTCCATCAAGGGAAAGACCAAACGTGATCTACATTATACAGAACATTGTCGCGATATTAGCGGGGACAGTGGCAGGCTTCTCCTTCGGCGCGCTGTGGTACAGCGTTCTTGGCAAGCCTTGGATGGCGGCTGCTGGCCTGACCGAAGAGATGATCAAAGGCCCATCCGGGAAGGCTTCTCCAATGCCCTTCATCATCGCCTTCGGAGCGGAGTTCTGGATGGCGTCTATCCTTGCGGGCGCTCTGATTTTGGCTCCGGTCGACGCTGGAGTTTGGGCCATAACGATCATTACACCGATCATTTTGTGGATCGGTTTCGTGATGCCAGCGATGCTTGTGAACAATCGCTACGAGATGCGTCCGTTGAGCCTCTTCGCGATCAACGCGGGCCACTGGCTCGGGGTCTTGGTGATCCAAGCGGTGGCCATCAGACTGGTCGGGGTGAGCCCCCCGACCAGCTGAACCATCAGTCTGCGTTACGCTGCTTTGCGGCGACGGCGGAGAATGCCGCCACCGGCCAGCATCGAGCCGAAGAGCAATGCTGCGCCTGGAACCGGAACGGGTGAAGCCGTCGGCGTCAGTGAAATCGTCACCGTGCCGAGCGTTGTGTTGCCGCTGAAGAACGCTGCAGCGAGCACCGGGTCAAGGAACGTGAGACCATCGGCCAAAAGCTCAGCCGAGAAGTCCGTTGCCTGGGCCGCGCCAATCGGATCCGAGGTCGTGATCCCGGTCGAGCCGTCGACGTTCGCAAGGAATGCTGCGCCTTCGAGGAAGACGTTATCTTCCGTACCGGCATCGTAGGTGTTCGCTAGCGTCAGATCGAACGTCTGGGTGCCGAAGAAAACACCGTCGTCATCGAACAAGTCGACCGGCGCATCGTTACCGACAAACGTATCGTTTGTGGGGACGACCATGGACAGGAATTGGAACCAGTCGTTGGCGAACGGATCGACCTCCACCACGAAGACACCGGTTTCGCCCGGATCGATGGTCGGGGCGACACCGCCTGGCGCAATTACAGCACCCGTAATGCCATCGCTTTGCGCGGCATCCACTGCGTCGTCCAATTGCCCGAAGCTTCCAACCTCAGCAATTTCTTCCACTGCTGCGCTTGCGTTCGCGCCCACATCAAAGGCGTCGAACGTCTGTGAGGTGTCTAAGAACGAAAACCACACAGGGGTTAGGGACAAGCCGTTACCGTTCGCGCTGACAGTCTGGGTGTTTTCCACCGTGATGGTCAACGACACGGCATGGGCAGATGCCAACCCCATCGCGGCTGTCGCCGAAAGTAGTCCGATAGCAGATTTTCTCATGCTGGTGTTCATGCGTTCCTCCTTTGATGAACACGGGGTCATCATACCCCGCGCGTTTGTTCGGAGGGCGCGGGCGGAGGTTACGCAGCCCACAGACGATTAATTCTCATCTGCAGGCGTCTTTTTCTCACGCGTTATCGAGGAACGCTTTAGCGTGGTCCGATCATCTTCTCGGGACGGACGATCGCGTCATAGTCTTCCTCGGAAACGAACCCGAGGCCGATCGCTTCTTCGCGCAGCGTGGTGCCATTCTTGTGGGCGGTCTTCGCGATGGTGGTGGCGTTGTCATAGCCGATGGTTGGCGCCAGGGCCGTGACCAACATCAGGGAACGTTCCATCAGAGCTTTGATCTGCTCTTCGTTGGCCTCAATGCCGACCACGCATTTGTCTGTGAAGGACACCGATGCGTCGCTCAGCAGGCGGATGGACTGCAGCACGTTGAAGATCATCACCGGCTTGAAAACGTTGAGCTCAAAGTGGCCTTGGCTGCCGGCAAAGCTGACGGCGGCGTTGTTGCCCATCACCTGGGTGCAGACCATGGTCATCGCTTCGCACTGGGTTGGGTTGACCTTGCCCGGCATTATCGAGCTGCCCGGCTCGTTCTCGGGCAAGCGCAACTCCCCAAGACCTGAGCGCGGGCCCGAGCCCAGAAGACGGATATCATTGGCGATTTTGAAAAGGCTCACGGCGATGGAGTTGAGCGCACCGTGGGCCGAGACGAGGGCGTCGTGGGTGGCCAAGGCTTCAAACTTGTTCCGTGCCGTGACGAAGGGGAGCTTGGTGAAGTTCGCTGCTTCTTCTGCGAACGCTTCGGCAAAGCCTGGCTTTGTGTTGAGGCCTGTCCCAACCGCCGTACCGCCCTGCGCCAGCTCGTAGAGGCTCGGCAGCTCGGCTTCCAGGCCCTGGATCCCGTAGTCGAGCATCGCAACGTAGCCGGAGAATTCCTGACCCAGTGTCAGCGGCGTTGCATCTTGTAGGTGCGTCCGACCAATCTTGATGATCTCGGCGAACGCCTCCGATTTATCGTTGAGCGCGTTGCGCAGCTTTTGCAGCGCAGGGACCAACCGGTGGACGACCTCCTCGGCCGCCGCGATGTGCATCGCCGTGGGGAAGGTATCGTTCGAGCTCTGCGCCCGGTTGACGTGATCGTTCGGATGTACCGGGTCCTTCGAGCCGATCTCACCGCCCAGGATTTCAATCGCGCGGTTCGCCACCACCTCGTTGACGTTCATGTTCGACTGGGTGCCGGACCCCGTTTGCCAGACTGAAAGCGGAAAGTGATCGTCCAGCTTTCCTTCTGCCACCTCCGTCGCTGCGTCGACGATCGCGTTGCCGATCTTCTCTTCGAGATTGTCGAGCCGCATATTCGCCCGAGCGGCAGACCGTTTGACGACCCCGAGCGCGCGGATCAGAGGCGCCGGCATCGTCTCAGTGCCGATGGCAAAATTGATCAGCGAGCGGGCGCTCTGGGCGCCGTAATACTTGTCCGAGGGGACCTCGAGGGGACCAAAGCTGTCCGTCTCAGTGCGGGTCTCAACCATGGGGGAACTCCATTCATTGTGCGGTGCACCGGTTAGGCGAGCACGGGCCGGGAGGCAATCAGCCAAACAGCGGATAGCTCAGCGGTACGCCGCTGCTGATGTGCCCGCAGCCTCGCTGGCCATTGCGCCTCGACACCTGATGTTTGCGTGTTACGACGTTCATAGTGTTGGGAAAGTTGGGGGCGTTATGCGTTCGGTTACGCGCGTGTTGCTGGCTGCGAGTCTGATGGGGCTCGCAGGTTGTGGGGGAGGCGGCAGCAGCGATTCAAGCGCGCCGAATACACCGCCAAGCGGCGGGACGCCTTCGCCACCACCTCCGCCGCCGCCACCTCCGCCGCCGCCGCCCGTTCCCACCGCGGATTTCAGTCTGGTGACGGGGTCGTGCCCCACAGGCACAACGGCCGTCGCGCTTCAGATGTCCTCGCGCAGCGAAACAGTGGCGGTCTGTGAGATCCCCGGCGGTACAGTGACCGGCCAACTGAGCCTCTCCGGCGACGACGTTTACATCCTGCGTGACCCGCTGGTTGTTGGTGAGGATCGGTTTGACAACCCTTCAGGCGCGACGGGCCAGCTGGACATCGATGCCGGGGCCGTCATCCTTGCGACACGGGACGCGCGCATTGTGGTCAACGCTGACTCGTCGATGCGCGCCGAGGGCTTACCGAGTGATCCGATCGTCTTCACCGCGTTCAGCGACATCGACGACATTACCGGCGAGAGCCAGGCCGACATCCGCGCCGCGATCAATGATGGCAATGCCGAAGCAGGCGCCTTCACACAACTTGGACAGTGGGGTTCGGTGGTTCTCCTCGGTCGTGCGCCTACGGAGTTTTGCGATGGGGACCCGACCGACAATTGCATCGTGGCCTTCAACTTCCAGACCTTCCCGGCAGGCGGAAATGACGCCAATGATGGCGAAAACATCCTGCGCAACACGCGGTTTCAATTTGGCGGTGAAGCGTCACTGCCAAGCTTGTGGCTCGGAGCGCTCGGCCGCGGAAATCTGATTGAGAATGTTCAAGTGCACGGCAGCGGAGGCGGCGGGATCTACGTCACGGGCGGCACCGTGAACGCACGCCAGCTGGCATCGACCCTGAACCCCGATACGTTCCGCCACGCGCTGACGCTGGCTTTTGGCTACCAAGGCGAGATCGATCGCTTTGTTGGGGCAACCGCGGGTGCATCGAGCGACGGGATCAACATCACAGCAGCTGATGCCGGGAGCGGCGCGACGCTGTTCACGGAGCCAGTGCTCGCGAACGCCACCATCATCTCCCAGGATGACCTCGTCACCGGGGACCTGCCATCTTCAGCGCCCCTGGTTTCAGATGGAAACACCGGCGGGCGTTTGGTGAACAGCCTCTTGCTTGGCTTCAGCGATGACCCGGTCTTCATCGGTACGTCGCGGTTGGATATTGCAGCCACGGCCATTTTTCGGCGTGATCAGCTTCCAGGCGCGGCTGAGCCAACCTTTTTCACCCGAGCGCCCAGCGAACCCGCGCCGGTTTCCGTTGGCGGAGCGTTCGCCGTAACCCGCGATCACGTTGGTGCGTTCGACGCGAGTGTCACCAACTACAGTGACAGCTGGCTCAGCCCATGGGCGCTGGAAGTTGCCTTCGATTGAGCCGCGACAAGACGGCGTGTCTCTTCCTCAGCGGTGCTTGCTAGCTGGTACGCATGGCGTCAGGCAGCGGTAAAGTGAAGGTGTTTGCCGAGCGCGATCGCGCGCTCGTGCTCATCGATACCGCCACCACCCAAACCCGGGCGTTGAAGAAATACGTAGCGGCGTCCGTTCGCCGAGATGCGCGTCAGGTGCGCCCGCACCACGGCCCCTTCGAAGTCCGGATCTGGACCAGCGTTCTCGCCGATAAGCGGGGCTATCACGACGTCGACAACATCGCGAAGGCAGTCCTGGACGCGCTGTCCGGCGTCTTTTGGCAAGACGATCGCCAGGTGGTGCGGCTGATTTCTGAACGTTTTGAAGGAGACGCCAACCGGATTGCCGTCAAGCTGCGGCAGCTGGATACACCGGTGACCGCCGTCGATTTGGACAAGTCACTGCTCGACGATTGAGGCTTAGAAAGGCAGCAAACCTGGCTTGCTCTGATCGTCAGGGAACGCCGACTGCAGCTTTCGGCGGATCGAAAAGGTGCCGCGGATAAACAGATAAAACCCTGACGCACGGACGACGAACCCGACGACAGCGTCTTCGGGGAATTCCAAAGCGCCGCGGATCGCTGCGTTGACCATCGCCGGGGATGCGCCTTCGCGCGCCATAGCAATGAAGGGCCAAGCCAGGTCGATGACGATCAACAAAAGCGTCATCCGCCAGGGCTTAAACCGATGGGTCACGAACAAGGCGCCGATCAGCAGCAAGATCGCTGCTCTTGGCGCATCGCTTCCCGAGAAGCCCAGCGACAGAAGATAGACCAAGGCGTCCATCCGACTGGTGTGGCGACTTCATGGTTAGCCGGAGGTAAACGCCTGAAATTCCCGCCCGCGAGGAGCGGACTAACGGCCGTTCAGGCGCAGGTCCTCGACGAATTCGTGCACGGCCGCGTCGATCTTGCGCCACTCCGGCAAAAACGGCTCTTTGAAGAAGTAGCGCACCCAAACTTCCTCGGTGATGTCGTAGGTCCGGTAGCAATCCTTCGGGATCAGCTCATCGTCACCGAAATCGTAACAGAACAGCACCGCGTTATCCCCCGCCTCTGTCTCGCCGACGAACATCACGCGGTCTTCGTACCCGGCGCCCGGAGCGAGGCTCGATGCGTTGGCAAATTCGTATTTGGTCAAGCCGTGATCAAACGGCACGCCGCCGGCGTCGGTCACGTGCCGCTTGTAGAGAATGTCAAACCGCTGCTGCTCTTCGAACGGGGTGTTGTTCGTCTCGATAATCACATCGATCCGGCGCGAGTTGGCTCGGTTCTCGACAAAATCCGACCGCCGTGACGGCGTATACCCATCCATCCGCGGCCAAGCGGCGTACAGCGCCAGGCTTTGCCGTTCGCCAGGGCGCCGGTCGCGAGGGTAGAGCGTGTGTTTGGCAGGAATATCAAAACTTAAGCCGCCCACCGTGATAACAACAGAATCTTCAGCGAGGCTCGGTCGCGGAACGTCGCCAGCGATTTCCTCGGGGCTGGGACCAAAATAATAGACCAGCACAAAAGCTGAGAGCAGCAGGGTCGCGACGAAGATGATCAGCGGGTAGCGCCAACCCGACTCCTCGCGGACTTCCTCGCCGCCAATCGAATAGCTGTCGCGCCGGTTGCGCTTCGCCATGGTCGAATGTCCTCTCGCCTGGGCCCCTAACCAAGCTTTGACTGGCGCAGAAGGCAAGGTTCTTGTCGCCAGCCGCCACTCAGATCAGCTTTCCATTCCCGATGACAGGTGATCAGAACCCGGACGATGGCGCAGCCTCAAGCGCAGCATCAGCAGAAGTCTGTTCAGCCTTGCTGCGCTTTGTTGACGACGAGTCCGATGAGCACCGCGATGAACAGCGCGATCACCGGGCTGCTGAGCGCGACCCAAAGGATGCCAAAGGCAATGGCGCTAACCGCCGTCGTGATGCAGCCGCGGGTCCAGCTCGTGATCGCGGGATCTGTTGTCTCGGTATTGTCTGACATGGTCGTTCTCCGGCTTCGCCCCAGCGGATGTCTAACAGTCGTCGCCGATCTCTCGATCAACGGCCCGCTTGTCAACGGTCGCGCGTCCCTACCGCAGAAGTGTTACTGTTTCCGCGACTGCACCACCGTGCTGCCGCCGAAAAAAACCAGCGCGATCATCAAGGCAATGACGATGTTATCGAAAACGACCCAAGAGAACCCGAAGCCAATCACGAACGCTCCAAGGTTGAACGCCCGTGCCTTCGTGGGATCAGAATGTGCGCCTTCATCATCATCATCACCTGAGGTCATGCGGAGAGCATGGCGTCTGACGCTTAAATTTTCTCGACCATCTTCGCGACAAGGGGGTGGCGGACGATATCGCCGCTAAGGAAGCGCGTGACGCCAATTTCTTCCACGGGATCAAGCTTATCCACGATATCAGCAAAGCCCGAAACGCCGGGAAGCAGATCCGACTGCTCCGGGTCCCCCGTAATCACCATGGTTGAGTGCCACCCAAGGCGGGTCAGCAGCATCTTCAGCTGCGCGTAGGTGCAGTTCTGCGCCTCGTCGATCACCACGAATGCGTTGTTCAGTGTACGGCCACGCATAAAGGCGATGGGCGCCACCTCAATCACCCCCTCGGCCATCAGTTGACGGACTTTCTTGGCCGACAGCCGATCGGTCAGGACATCGTATAGGGGCCGAAGGTAGGGGGAGAGCTTCTCCTCCATGTCGCCGGGCAAGAACCCGAGGCTTTCCCCCGCTTCAACCGCTGGCCGGGACAGAACAATGCGGCCGATTTTACCGGCCTCAAGCGCTTCAACGGCTTTGGCGACCGCGACGTAAGTCTTGCCCGTGCCCGCAGGCCCACAGGCGAAGACGACGTTATGGGCATCAATCTGTTCGAACAATTGCGCCTGCGTTTCATTCTGTGCTCGGATCGTTTTGCGATAGCTTTGATCCCTAGGCGCCCCCTCCGGCATGTCTGCGTTCAGAGGAGACCATCCGTCATCAAACAAAACCCGGACATTATCCCCGGCGGCGCGTCGATCTTCCTGGCGTTGGGTTCCTGATCGTTTGATCGTTTTCTTCGCTGAACGACGAGCCATGACGCATCTCCTTTACGGTGCAGCAGTGCAGAAAAACGGGGAGAAGAGGACGGCGGCGCAAGGAGCGCGAGGGGGCGCGGAGCCGCTTAAGAGCCGTTTGGCTATCCTCATGGGAGTAAAGATGCCTGATTCGAGAACCCTGTGGGGAAAAGAACCGCATGCGACGTTGGGGTAAGGCAGCCTTGCGCAGTCGTGACTTGTTCTAACGCCGCTGGCGCGCAACGTTTCGGGGATGACAGAAGCGTCCCACTATTCCTCGGTTGCTAAGGCCCTCCATTGGCTGATTGCGCTGATGATCATCGTGCAGATCCCAGCGGCGATGTTCATGGTCAGTATGGCGTTCTCAGAGACGAAGTTCATGCTGTACCAGCTGCACAAGAGCTTTGGTTTCATTGTGTTAGCATTGTCGCTGTTCCGGCTGGGTTGGCGGCTCACCCATCGCCCACCGCCAGCGCCCGCGGGAACGCCTGCATGGCAGCACGCTGCGGCTGGGTTCACCCATGTGGCGTTCTATGTGGTCATTATCGGGATTCCGCTGACCGGTTGGTTGATGGTCTCGGCCTCAACGCTGGGGATCGATACGAAGATTTTCTACGTCATTCCCGTCCCGCATTGGCCGGTGCCGGTCTCCTCCGCGTCCGAAAATTTCTGGGAGACCACCCACGCGCTGATGGCGAAAGCCACCATTGCTCTAATCGTGCTGCATGTGGCGGCCGCGTTGAAGCACCATATCAAAGACAAAGATGTGACGCTGGTGCGGATGTGCCCGCGGCCAGTGTCGACGATTCTCGAGCGTTCCCTGCTCCGCCGGGACGCAAGGAAGGAAGTAACCCCATGATCCGCGCCACACTTTTCGCTGCCACCGCTTTGACCCTCGTCGCTTGCGGCGAGGGCCGAGAGCCCGCGGCCGAGCGGGTTCCCCTCGACCTGACGCCAGCTGTCTTGGATGGCTCGGCGCAATGGATTGTCGACCGGAGCGCCAGCACAGCAGGCTTCAACGGCACGATGAACGGGAATGCGTTTTCCGGCTCTTTCGAGAACTTCGCCGTCGCGATCGTTCTCGACCCGGAAGCACCGGAAACAGACGGCGCGATCGACGCGCAGTTCGACCTCGGCTCCGCATCGGTGCCCAACGACTCAGAAAAGACCGACGCACTTCCCGGTGAGACCTGGTTCCATATCGATCTGCACCCGGTCGCGACCTACCGCTCGGACGCCATCACCGCCACGGGCCCAGGCACTTACGAAGCCCAGGGCTCTCTGTCGCTTAAAGGCTTTTCGCAACCCGTCAGCGTGCCGTTCACCCTCGAGATCGGACCCGATGGCCGCGCGGTCGCCGACGCTTCAGTCATGTTGAACCGTTCGGATTTCCAAGTTGGCACCGGCGAGTTTGCAGAAGGAAAATGGGTCAGTTTTGACGTGGAGGTCGTCTTTCACATCGAGGCCGTGCCTGCAGGCTAGAGGCGGCGCTGTCGCTAGCCGAACAATCCGCCCGTTGGTGCACCCTCAAAGCAGGTGAGGCGCGAGGTCTTCACCGCGGCCTGCCGATGGAAGACGATGGCTTGATAGCCCGGATCAAGGACCATCGCCAAAAACGCGTCCTTGCTCGGGTAGGCGGCGACAAACCCGATGTCCCATGTCTCGTCCTGGGGTCCGATCAGCGGAAATCGCGGCTTCCCCCGCCAAGCAATTTCACCGCCATTTTTAGTGAAAAACGGTGCCGATTCCTTGCTGTAGGCAGTGTAAGCCTCCAGCCCTGTGGCGTCCCGACCATCCTCATACGCAGCCTTCTCACGCAGCTTGATCAAGTTGAGCATATGCATCGGCCCCGTGATCTCCAGCTTTGCAAAGGCTCCGAAGGCATCGCGATCGGGATCGAGATAGTCGGTCATGGTGTCGTCCTTCCGGCGGCTGCAGGGCCTAGTCTTCGAACAGAATACCTTCTGGCGGCTCCTCGAGCCTGCGATCGAGATAGGCCGCTGACATCTCCATCAAAGCGTCTTGGTGCTGGCTGAAGAAGTGGTCCGCGCCGGGGATCGTGGCGAATTCGATCCGCCGCCCTTTTTGCGTCCGCGTCTTGGCCATCACGTCTTTGGTCAGCTGCGGCTGGCAGATCTTGTCTGCCTCGCCGTGGATCACGAGACCTGAGGAGGGGCAGGGGGCAAGAAAGCTAAAGTCAAAGAGATTGGCCGCCGCAGAAACCGACAGAAAGCCGACAATCTCCGGTCGCCGCATCAGGAGCTGCATGCCCACGTAGGCTCCGAAACTAAAGCCGGAGACCCAGGCGAAAGGCGCGCCGGGGTTGAGCTGCTGCAAGTAATCGAGCGCGGTCGCTGCGTCGGACAGCTCCCCTTGGCCCTGATCATATTCGCCTTCAGATTTTCCAACGCCGCGGAAATTGAAACGCATCACCGCGAACCCGCGGCGGGCAAACATGTGGTACATTTCGTACGTGATCTTGTCGTTCATCGTCCCGCCAAATTGCGGATGTGGATGCAAAATCAGAGCAATAGGTGCACCATCCTCGCGTGCTTTCCTATAATGTCCCTCTAGCCGACCGTCTGGACCGGGAAAAATCACTTCTGCCATGAAAACTCGAAGCCCTTAGAGCGCGGCTATTCACCACCGCGTGAAAAAGTTGACCTCTGCGGTCGGAAATCCTACGTCCGCGGTCAGGAATAGGGCGGTTACCACATTCGGGTCGCCTGTCCACAGTTGAGCCGCTCGGCGCTGAAGCCAAGAGAAGCGGCGCGTTCTACGGAGTGAAGGCACGTGAAACTCGCAGCGAAAGCGCGCATGGCGGTGACCGGGATGGCCGATTTGGCCGCCTTCGGGAACGACGCGCCCGTGCCGCTTTCCGCGATCGCGGAGCGCCAGAGGCTGTCGCTGGCGTTTCTCGAGCAGGTTTTTGCAAAACTCCGCCGCGCTGGCTTGGTGGAAAGCAAGCGCGGGGTCGGCGGCGGCTACATCCTCACCCGTGCGGCCGATGAGGTGAAGCTCGGAGAAATTGTCGCCGCCGTCGAAGAAGAGGTGCGCACCACGGCCTGCCAGCGCGGTAAGGGGCTCGGGTGCACGGGAACGAGCGCCCGCTGCCTCACCCACCAGCTCTGGATGGACCTCGACGATCACATTGACAGCTGGCTCAACACCAAAACCCTCGCTGATGTGGGCAACGCTGCCCACCGCTTCCCCGCGGAGGAGACTGTTTCAGCATGACCACGCGCCTCTATCTCGACCACAACGCCACATCGACCCTGCGCCCGGCCTGCCGCGAAGCGATGCTCGACGCCATGGCCGCACCGCGGAATGCATCGTCTGTGCACGCCGAAGGCCGCGCGGCGAAGCAGCTTCTTGAGCGCTCCCGGAAAAGTTTGGCCAAGGCAATCAGCTGCCCACCGCAGAGCATTGTTTTTTGCTCTGGCGGCACAGAAGCTGATCATTTGGGCGTGCTCGGATTTGCCCGGGGAGGACCGCGGGTGACGCGGCTGTTCGTGTCCGCCATCGAACATCCAGCCGTCACGGCCGCCGCGCAAAAAGCAGGTCTCCCGATCGAGACTGTCCCTGTACTGAAAAGCGGGATCATCGATCTTGCGTGGCTGGAAAAACGCCTGGCCCACTATAATTTCCATGCGGACGGTCCCTTCCTTCTTTGCTTGATGCTTGCCAACAACGAGACGGGCGTGATCCAACCCGTTCAAGACGCTGCGATGATCGCGCGGAGGGCAGGCGGCTACACCCTGGTTGATGCTGTTCAGGCGCTCTTCAAAGTGGACATCGATTTCTCCACGCTCGGCGCGGATATGCTCGCATTGTCGGCCCACAAAGCAGGTGGGCCCGTCGGCATCGGCGCGTTGGTCGTCACCCCTGGCCTTGGCTTTGAGCCGATGCTCGGCGGCGGCGGCCAGGAAGAAAACCGGCGCGCAGGCACCCACAACATCGCGGCGATTGCAGGCTTTGGGGCCCTCGCTGAGACCGCATCCATTAGTGCGTACCAAGACCTTCAGCGCATCCGCGACCGGATCGAGGAAGGCCTTGATCCGTCTGCGGTCGTTTACGGCCAGGACGCACCGCGTCTGCCGAACACCACGGCCCTCAGCGCGCCTGGCTTCGGGTCCGAGGCGCAAGTCATGACCATGGATCTCGCCGGGATCGCCGTGAGCGCCGGGTCGGCGTGCTCGTCGGGCAAGGTCAAGCGCTCGGGCGTCTTGTCCGCCATGGGCGCCTCCGACGAAGACGCCGCAACGGCGCTGCGCATCTCTTTAGGGTGGGACACCCCCGACGACGCGGCGGATCGCTTCCTCGCTGCGTGGAATTCTGAATACCAACGCATTCTCGCAAAGGCCGCATAATGAGCGAAACAGCGTACAAAGACGGCATTGATGCCGAAACCGTCAAACAAGTCGCCGAGCTTGAGAAGTACAAGTACGGCTTCACAACCGACATTGAGTCGATCAAGGCACCGAAAGGTTTATCGGAAGAGACAGTCCGATACATCAGTGCCAAGAAGGAAGAGCCGGAGTGGTTGCTCGAATGGCGGCTGGAAGCGTTCCGCCGGTGGCAACAGATGGACGAGCCGACCTGGGCCAAGGTCGCTTATCCGACGATCGATTATCAGGATCACTACTATTACGCTGAGCCGAAAACCGGCGCGAAGTACGAGTCGATCGACGACGTGCCTGAGGAAATCCTCAAGGACTTCGAAAAGCTCGGCATCCCGCTGCGCGAGGCGGAGGTGCTGCTCGGTGTCGAAGGCGCGGCGGCGAGCGCGAGCGAAGCGCGGTCCCAGCCCAAGGTTGCCGTGGACGCGGTTTTCGATTCCGTCAGTGTCGCGACGACTTTCCAAGAAGAGCTGAAGAAAGCCGGCGTGATCTTCATGTCGATATCCGAGGCGGTGCGCGAATATCCCGACCTTGTGCGGCAATATCTTGGCTCCGTCGTGCCGACGACGGACAATTTCTTCGCCACGCTCAACAGCGCCGTCTTCTCCGACGGAACGTTCGTCTACGTCCCAAAGGGTGTTCGCTGCCCGATGGAGCTCAGCACCTACTTCCGTATCAATGAGGCTAACACCGGACAGTTCGAGCGTACGCTGATCGTTGCGGATGACGCATCTTACGTCAGCTACCTTGAGGGCTGCACAGCGCCGATGCGCGATGAAAATCAGCTCCACGCCGCGGTGGTCGAACTCGTCGCGCTCAATGACGCGGAGATCAAATACTCTACGGTCCAAAACTGGTATCCCGGCGACCAAGACGGCAAAGGCGGCATCTACAACTTCGTCACCAAGCGCGCCGACTGCCGCGGCGACCGCTCAAAAGTGTCCTGGACCCAGGTCGAGACCGGCTCAGCCGTGACGTGGAAATACCCCTCTTGCGTGCTGCGCGGCGACGACAGCCAGGGCGAGTTTTACTCGATCGCGATCACGAACAACCATCAACAGGCGGACACCGGCACCAAGATGGTCCACCTGGGCAAAAATACCCGCTCACGGATCATCTCCAAGGGCATCTCAGCTGGCGTTTCGGACCAAACCTACCGCGGTCTCGTATCGATCAACGCGCGGGCGGACAACGCGCGCAACTTTACCCAGTGTGACAGCCTGCTCATCGGCTCAAGCTGCGGCGCGCACACTGTTCCGTATATTGAGGATAAGTCCCACTCCGCCATCCTCGAGCACGAGGCGACCACCTCGAAATTGTCCGAGGACCAACTGTTCTACGCCCAGTCGCGCGGCCTCGATGAAGAGGCCGCCGTCGCCCTCCTCGTCAACGGCTTCGTCCGCGACGTGTTGCAAGAACTCCCCATGGAGTTCGCTGTAGAAGCGCAGAAGCTAATCGAGGTGAGCCTTGAAGGGAGTGTGGGATGATGAACTGGCAGGAATTGGAGCCGATCCGGACCGGCGAGAAAGTGATCCCTTGTGAGCAACATGCTGACGATACCCTTTCACTGTGGGGCGAGGTTCGACGTGGTAACGAAGCCATCGCTGCCTACTTTGCTCGCTACACAGTAGACTGCCCAGAGTTCGGCGCCTCGTTCGATTTTATCATCGGGGCATGGGGCGAGGGTACATCGCCAGATGACCGCTCCGCAGTGTCAGCTGACTACCAAATCCATGACGGAAATGGTGCGTTCATGGTGGTCGACGCTGAAGGAAGGCGGGACTTCTCGTCACTCGCTTCGACGATGTGCCGGCGAGATGACGTGATCGGAAAGGACCTTGCTCGGACTGTTTTCGCTCTCCTCGATGCGGTCTTCATGAAAGAGCCTGGACTACAACCCGTGCGTTCATGGGCGCACTGAGAACATGCTGAGAATTTATCACTATGCTGAACATTGAAAACCTCACTGTCACGCTTGGTGGCAACCGTATTCTCGATGGGCTCAACCTGTCGGTTCCTGCGGGCGAAGTGCACGCGATTATGGGGCCGAACGGGGCGGGTAAGTCGACGCTGAGCTACACCGTGGCCGGGCGCGAAGATTATGCGCCTACGGAGGGTGACGTTACTCTCGGCGGCGAGAGCCTGCTTGAGATGGGTCCGGACGAACGCGCGGCAAAGGGGGTTTTCCTCTCTTTCCAGTCGCCTCCGGCCATCCCCGGCGTCGCGACAATGAATTTCATCCGTACCGCCCTCAACGCCCAGCGCGCTGCCCGCGGCGAAGATGAGATGAGCGCCGCTGAGTTTCTGAAAGTCTTCCGCGGCCACGCGAAAACGGTTGGTCTCAGCCCCGATAAGCTCAAACGTCCGTTCAATGACGGCTTCTCCGGCGGCGAGAAAAAACGTATGGAAATGTTGCAGATGGCAATGTTCGAGCCACGCTTCTGCATTATGGACGAGACCGACAGCGGCCTCGACATCGACGCCCTGCGGATGGTCGGCGAAGTCGTGAACAGCCTGCGCGGCCCCGATCGCGGCTTCCTCGTCATCACCCACTACCAGCGCCTCCTCGACTACGTAAAGCCCGACCGCATCCACGTCCTCGCCGGCGGCCGGGTCGTCCATTCCGGCGGCCCCGAGCTCGCACGCGAGCTCGAAGAGTCCGGCTACGAACAATTCGCGTCCGAGGCTGCGTAGGGATGAGTGCACCGATCACCTTGACGGCATTCGAAGACCGTCTCTTTGCTGACCTACCGGACACGGAGCTGAGTGCGATGCTCCGTGAGCGTGGTTTGCCGAGTAAGCGAACGGAGACCTGGAAGTGGTCCGACCTGCGCGGCGCACTTCGTGATGAGCGTGCACCGTCTAAGGACTATGCCTCAGACCTTCCGGACGCGCCGATCGCTGTCACGGGCGCGACGGTTCTCGTCCTCAAGAACGGCGTGCTCGAGCCCCCGCGTGGTGTCGAACCCAAACCGATCGTCGTCTCTGGAGAGAAAATCGGCGTGACTTATGTGGTCGATGACGGCCTCGTCGTCAGCCACTACAATCAAGGGCGCGAAGCCGATGAAACAGTCAATCCGGGAGACGAGCTGGAGGTCATTGCGGCCCTCCGTCCCCTGATGAGTATCAGCATTCTTCCAGGGTTTTCCCACGCCGTTGTGCTGCGGCGGCTCTCCGATGGCGACGGGCGACACAGCGACAATGTGTTTGTGACTGTCGGCGAGGGCGCGCGGGCAACGCTCGTCGAAACCCATGAAATTAGGGGCAAACCCTTTATCAACAGCCGTTCAGAGATCGAACTCGACGCAAAATCGGTATGCGAACGGTATGTGGTCCAGCCTGAGGCGCCTGACTCTGTCCTCGTGCATACGTCGGTTCTTCGTCTTGACGAGGAAAAGGACGGTCAGGCCGTCGCGCTCAAACAAGCGACCCTCGCGTTCGGCGCAGCCCTGGCTCGCCATGAGAACCGCGTCACGCATCTCGGTCGAAGCGAGGCGCAAATTGACGGTCTCTACCGGCTGCGTGATCGGCAGCATACGGATATGACCTCGCACATCACGTTCAGCGGTGAAGAGGCGCAGACGGATCAAATGGTCAAAGGCATCGCCGGTGATCGGGCTCGCGGTGTTTTTCAGGGGAAATTCTTCGTCGAACGGGGCGCGCAGAAGACAGATGCCCGGATGGGGCACCATGCTTTGCTGCTGTCAAAAGGTGCGCAGATCAACGCCAAGCCCGAGCTTGAGATCTATGCGGACGATGTCGAGTGCGCCCACGGTAACACGGCAGGTGCTCTTGATACGGAAGCTCTCTTCTACATGCGCCAGAGGGGAATGTCAGAAACCGAAGCACGCGCTCTTTTAATTGACGCGTTCGCTGGCGAAGTGTTGGAGCGAATCAAAAACGAAGCGATGCGTGACCAGCTTGCCGCCTTGTTCAACGAAAATGCCCAGCGCGCCGAAGCTTCTAAGGAGCAATCGTAGTCTTGTCTTTTGATGTTGCTCAGCTGCGGGATCAATTCCCAATTCTCAGCCGTCAGGTGCACGGTAAGCCACTGGTTTATCTCGATAACGCTGCGTCGGTGCAAAAGCCTCAGGCCGTGATCGATGCGCTCTCCGGCGCGATGGCTGGTCAGTACGCGAACGTTCACCGCGGGCTCCATACGCTGGCAAATGAGACGACCCAGGCGTTTGAGGATGCGCGGGAGAGCGTTCGTGCTTACCTCAATGCTTCGTCAACGGACGAAATCATCTTCACCATGGGCGGCACCGATGCGGTGAATCTCGTTGCGAACGTGCTTGGCCAAGGAGAGATTGGCGAGGGTGATGAGATCATCCTCACGACGATGGAGCACCATTCGAACATCGTGCCCTGGCACTTCCTCCGTGAGCAGAAGGGTGCTGTGCTCAAATGGTTGGTCGTCGACCAGGATGGGCGGATCGACCTTGATGCCTTCCGCGCACTCCTCAGTGAACGCACGAAGGTCGTCGCTGTGACGCACCAGTCGAACGTTCTCGGTACAGTCTCGCCGATCAAAGAGCTCGCGGCGATTGCCCATGAGCACGGGGCGCTCCTCCTGGTCGATGGTTGCCAGGCGGCGGTACACGGGCCCATTGATGTGCAAGATCTTGGTGCGGACTTTTACGTCTTCACGGGACATAAGACGTACGGGCCCACCGGCATCGGCGTCCTTTACGGGAAAAGGTCTGTGCTCGACCGTTTGCCGCCCTACCGCGGCGGCGGCGAGATGATTGATATCGTTGAGGAAGAGCGGATCACTTACAACGTGCCCCCGCATCGGTTCGAGGCGGGCACGCCGCCGATCCTCGAGGCAATCGGCCTCGGCGCCGCTCTCCGCTGGGTGATGGAGCAAGACATCGACGGCCTTCAGGCGCACGAAAGGGCGCTTACGGACCATGCGATGGAAGCGCTCCGCGCGACCAACTTCATCGAGCTTTACGGCTCAGCGCCGGACAAAGGCCCCGTGATCGCGTTCAACCTAAAGGGCGTCCACCCGCACGATGTCTCGACGATCCTCGACCGGTCCGGCGTGGCGGTTCGCGCGGGGCACCATTGCTGCCAGCCGCTGATGAAGCGCCTCGGTGTGACCGCGACCGCGCGCGCCAGCTTCGCCGCCTACAACACCCACGACGAGGTCGAAGCCCTCGTCGCCGCCTGCCAAAAAGCCCATGAGATGTTGAGCTGAATGATGGGCGTTGAGGATATCGTGCGCATGGCGCTGGGCTTGTCGATCGCTGCCACGATGGGCTTGCTGTTCTGGTGGTCGTCGATCGTTCGATTTGAAAGAGCTAAGCTGCTTTCTGCGAGTTTCGCGGGCCTGATTGTCGGGTGTGCGATGGCTGCTCAGATGTACGTTTACCTAGGGCCCCCTGGCCAAAAGTCGGAGCTCTTGTTTCCGGTTGTAGCGCTTCCAATCATCCTACCAGTTCTGCTTTTGATGCTGCGAGCGGGGAACAGAGCAAAAGCTGAACAGCGCGTGCATTCTCATACTTCCGGAACTTCTCATGAGTGAAACACCAAACCAAGACGTGACCTTCGATCCAGAAACCGGCGCACGAGATATCATTGATCTCTCTGCACCCGCGCCTTCGCCTGATGAGGCCACATCCAGCCAGGCACCGTTTAAGAGCGAACAGCCCTCCACGAGTGAAACGGCAGGGACGCCAACCGAGTCCTCAAACAGCGAAACTGTAGGACACCCCAAAAGAGAGCTTTCCGAGATCGAGATGGCGAACATCACGCAAGGGGTGATTACGGCGCTCAAGACCGTCTACGATCCCGAGATCCCTGTTGATATCTACGAACTCGGCCTCATTTATAGGGTCGACTACGACCCCGACACGGCTCGGGGCGGGAAGATCACGGTGGACATGACCCTAACGGCGCCTGGCTGCCCGGTAGCGGGCGAGATGCCGGGCTGGGTCGAAGACGCGGTGCTTACCGTTGACGGGGTGGATGACGTGTCTGTTAACATGACCTTTGAGCCGCCGTGGTCTCCTGAGCGGATGAGTGAGGAGGCCCGGCTCGAACTCGGGTGGATGTAAATGGCACGACCAAAGATCCAAGCGATTACCCTGTCGGACAAGGCCGCAGCCAAGATGCAGGCTATCATGGCGCGCGCCGAAGAAGACTATATCGGCGTCCGGATTGGCGTGAAGAAGGGCGGCTGCGCGGGGATGGAGTACACCCTCGACTACGCCACAGAGGCTGCACCGCTGGACGAGGTCGTCGAGGATAATGGCGTCACGATCCTGATCGACCCCAAGGCGATTTTGTTCCTGCTTGGCACCCAAGTGGACTACGTGACCGAAAAATTGTCGAGCCGGTTCGTCTTCAACAATCCCAACCAGACCGACGCTTGCGGGTGCGGTGAGAGTGTGACGATCGTCCCCGCGGCGACCGGCTGAAGATGCCTGGGGTCCGCCACCTCCTTTGCATTTGCGCGGCCGGGCTAGGATGCGCTTCGGCTGAGGTGATAGAAACGTCGAACTACGGATTTATGCTCGCGCACGAGGCTGCCTCGGCGTCCCCGCGAGGCGAAGTCTGGCAGCGTCTGATGGATCCGGCGGCGTGGTGGGACGGTGCGCACACCTTCTCTGGCGATGCCAGCAATCTCTCGATGGACAGCGCCGCGGGTTCGGCATGGCGCGAGGATTGGGAAGGCGGCTCCGTCGTGCACGGAGAAATCATGCAAGTCCTCGACCAACGTATGCTGATGTTATCAGCGCCGTTCGGCCCACTGGCGGGTACTGGCGCGCGATGTATTTGGACGATCACCCTGAGCGATGCGGAAGGCGGCGGAACGCTGATCACGTCGACCCACCGGGTTGTCGGCGCGCCCGGTTCTGGGCTTGATCGCCTCGCAATCCCCGTCGATCAGGTCATGGGGAACGGAATTTCCCGCCTCGCCGCCACGGGGGACTAGTATTCGCCTTAGCGGCTCTCCATCTCTCATGAGCAGAGGAGACCGCTATGCTGATGATCGTCGTTGCAACCCTAGGTGCGGGCCCCCTCGCTGATCTTGAGGGCGCGTGGGCGGGGTCCCTTCAGTACCGTGATTATCAGTCTGATGCGCTTGTTGCTCTCCCCATGCGCACGGAAAATCGCCTCCACGGCGATATCCTCATCCAGCAGACTTTTTTCACCGACCCCGGCCGGGAAGTCCTGCGCGCCGGGACAATCGCCGTCGATCTCGAAGCCGGGAAAGCCTACGAGACCTACGCGGCCTCGAACGCAGCCGAGGCGAGCGTCAGCGACGTGACATTTGAGCCAACCAAAAGCGGATGGCGGGTGACCACCCTGCGTCGCGGCGAGGACGATAACGCGCCTGCGATGATCCGTATGGTGATGGAGCTCGATGGCGATCGTTTCACCGCCGAGAAAACCGTCGATCCCGAAGGCGATGGCCGCGACGTGTTCCTTTTTCGCAACCGCGTCGTTTTAGAACGCGAGTAACCGGCTCGACGAAAGGCGATCACTGCGAAAACGTCCGCGGCCGCGCTTTCCGCAGAGGCCGCCGCCGCGGCGCTACACCGTGCCCCGCAACCCCGTTGACGGCAGCTTCGGCGGCCCTTGCGCCTAAAACCGTTGCGGCATTCGGCGAGGGGCTTTAATCGCCACGGCTATGGCCGCTTCAGTCAACGATATCCGCCGCGCGTTCCTCGAATTCTTCGAGGGCCGTGACCACCGCATCATCCCGTCTGCACCGCTCTTGCCGCAGTCCGATCCGACCTTGCTGTTCGTCAACGCGGGCATGGTGCCGTTCAAGAACATCTTCACCGGCAAAGAAACGCCGCCAGCGCCGCGTGCCACCAGCTCACAAAAGTGTGTGCGCGCTGGCGGCAAACACAACGACCTCGACAATGTCGGCTACACCGCGCGGCACCACACATTCTTCGAAATGCTCGGCAACTTTTCGTTCGGCGACTATTTCAAGGAACAGGCGATCGAAGCGGCCTGGACGTTGGTCACGCGGGACTATGGCCTTGACCCCGCAAAGCTCTTGGTCACCGTCTACCACACCGATGACGAGGCCGCTGACCTTTGGAAAAAGATCGCGGGTCTCTCCGATGATAGGATCATCCGTATAACGACGAATGATAATTTCTGGTCAATGGGCGATACGGGACCCTGCGGCCCGAGCTCGGAAATTTTCTATGACCATGGTGAAGGGATCCCAGGGGGGCCTCCGGGAAGCCCCGATGAAGACGGCGACCGGTTCATCGAAATCTGGAACCTGGTCTTTATGCAGTTTGACCAGCTGCCTGGCGGTGAGCGGATCGACCTTCCCAAACCGTCCATCGACACCGGGATGGGCCTCGAACGGATCGCTGCGGTCCTCCAGGGCGTCCACTCCAACTACGAAATCGACCTGTTCCAAAAGATCATTCAGCATGCGGTGGACATCACCGGTCGTCCGGAAGCGGGCGCAGACGCGGCTGCGCACCGGGTGATCGCCGACCATTTGCGTTCTTCAGCGTTCCTCATCGCTGACGGTGTCACGCCGTCAAACGAGGGCCGCGGTTATGTCCTCCGGCGGATCATGCGCCGCGGGATGCGCTACGCGGCAACCCTGGGCGCGAAGGACCCGCTGATGTATCAGCTGGTGCCCTACCTGGTTGCTGAGATGGGTGCCGCCTACCCAGAGCTTCACCGTGCGGAGCAATTGATCTCGGATACCTTGCGCCGCGAGGAAGACAAGTTTGCCGGGCTGCTCGATCGCGGGCTCAAGCTCCTGTCCGAAGAGACCGCAAAGTTGACCGATGGCGGGACCTTGCCGGGTGACGCTGCCTTCAAGCTCTATGACACCTATGGCTTCCCCGTCGACCTGACCGAGGATGCCCTGCGCCGGGAGGGTTATCGTCTTGACACAGACGGATTCGACCAGGCGATGGCTGCGCAAAAGGAACGCGCGCGTGCCGCGTCGCAGTTTGCGGGGCAGGCGGGCGATGAAAAACTCTGGTACGACCTCGCTGACGCGCTGCCAGCCACAGAGTTCTTAGGCTACAGCCAAACCCAGGCCGCTGGCGCAGTCCAAGCCATCGTCAAAGATGGCGCCTCAGTTCCGCAGGCTTCGGCCGGGGACGAGATTATGTTCGTCGCCAACCAAACGCCGTTTTTCGCAGAGAGCGGCGGCCAGACCGGTGACACGGGCACCGCCGTCGCGGATAACGGTGCTAAGCTGACGATCATCGATGTCAAAAAGAAGAATGGCCTGCACGTCCACTTCGCTAAGGTCGATGAAGGTACTTTGCAGGCGGACGATGTCGTCGATCTCATCGTCGACAACCGGCGCCGGGATCTCATCGCGTCAAACCACTCGGCCACCCACTTGGTGCATGCCGCCTTGCGGAACAAGCTTGGCAAACACGTCACCCAGAAAGGCAGCTTTGTCGGACCCGGACGGTTGCGGTTTGATTTCTCTCATCACCAAGGGATGACCCGCGAGGAAATCGACGCGGTCGAAGCGGAGGTCAACGAAGTCATTCGTCAGAATGCTGAAGTCATCACGAAGGTCATGCCCTATGACGAGGCCATCGAGACAGGCGCCATGGCACTCTTCGGCGAGAAATATGATGACGAAGTGCGCGTGGTCAGCCTCGGCGACCCCATCGACGGATCAGAAGAGCCCTATTCGCTTGAGCTTTGTGGCGGAACCCACGTGGAGCGCTCAGGCGAGATTGCCCTGTTTGCGATCGGTTCAGAAGGCGCCGTCGCGTCGGGTATACGGAGGATTGAAGCGGTCACCCGCGAGGCCGCACGGCAATACCTAAAAGAGCAAGCCGCGGCGGCAATGCAGGCTGCATCAAGCCTCAAAACCACACCCGAAAAATTGGCCGCCCGCATCGAAGCGCTGCAGGAGGAACGAAAAAAGCTCGAAAAGGAGCTCGTCGCCGCGCGTAAGAAAGCGGCCACTGGAGGCGGTGCTCCGCAGGCAGAGGATATTGGCGGTATCCACTTCACCGCCGCGGTTCTCGACGGCATTCCCGCGAAAGAGCTGCGCGGTCTTATTGGCGATGCTCTGAAGGCGAACGAGAAGAGCGTCGCGGCCTTCGTCGCGGTCAACGACGGAAAGGCATCCGCGTCGGTGGGCGTCTCGGCGGCGTTGGTCGCCGATCACCCCGCTCCCGATCTTGTCAAACTGATGGTTGAGGCGCTCGGCGGAAAAGGCGGAGGCGGCAAGCCGGACCTTGCCCATGGCGGCGGTCCCAATGCCGACGCGGGGCAGGCGGCCCTCGACGCCATCAAAGCACGTCTCGCCGGATAACGAGCAGTATAGGGAAGATTGTTATGGCAGACCAAGATGTCCGTTTCTCCATAGAGAACGGCTGGGGCACGATCACGCTTGCCCGGCCGAAGGCCCTCAACAGCCTAACCTCCGAAATGTGCGTGGCTATGGATACCCAGCTTCGGACGTGGGCGGATGATCCGAGCGTCAAGGCCGTCTTGATCAAGGGTGAGGGTGAGCGCGCCTTCTGCGCTGGCGGCGATATCCGCTGGCTTGCGACCACCGCCAAAGAAAGCCCTACCGAGGCAGCTACGTTCTTCCGCAAAGAGTACAAACTCAACAATCTAATTGCGCATTATCCCAAGCCGTATGTGGCTCTTGTCCACGGCGTCTGCATGGGGGGCGGCGTCGGGGTGTCGGCGATGGCCGATCGGCGGATCATGACCCGCGGCACCACCTGGGCGATGCCCGAGTGCGGGATCGGGCTAATCCCCGACGTCGGCGCGACCTACGTGCTGTCACAAATGCCCGGCGGGTTGGGGCTCTTCCTCTCGCTGACAGGCGACCGCCTCAAAGGCCGGGATTGTTTAGAGGCTGGTCTTGCGACCCACGTGATCGAGGATGATGCTTACACGGACGTTTACGACGCACTGCTCCGTACCCCTCTCGATACGGACCCCTTGGCGGCGATTGATAGCGCGCTCGAACCGTTTGCCCAGCGCGATCCTGGCCGCATCGCCATCATCCGCGAGGATGTTGACCGACTGTTTGGCGAGGCCTCGAGCGTGGTCTTGCTTCAGGAGAGGCTGAAGGCGGAAGGCGGTGCCTTTGGGCAGAAAGCACTCGAGCAAATGGCGCCGGGAAGCCCAACGTCTATGGCGTTGACCCTCCGTCTGCTGAACGAAGCGCCCTCAACGTTCTCGGAATGCATCGCTCGCGAGTTTTGCGTGACGGCCCATCTCATGGAGGGCCCCGACTTTCTCGAAGGTGTCCGAGCACAAATCATCGACAAAGACCGCGATCCGAAATGGCAGCCTGCGCAGCTCGATGCCGTCGATGAGGCCCGGATTGATTGGTACTTCACCGAGCCCGAGGGCGGGCCGCTCGCGCTTGAATGAACGAAGAGACGCAGCGCGTGGCGCTACGCCTCCTCGGTTCTTGAACGTGCGTCCACTTATGCCTTTTTCTGGCGGCGGCGGCCCGCCATGCCTGCAAGTCCAGCAGCCATCAAAGCCGCTGCGCCCGGAACCGGCACAGGGTTCGACTCGATCTCAACATCGATCTCCGTCTGCGCAATCAGGTTCATGCCGCTGAACGCTGACAAGCGGATCGTGTAGATCCCGGTATCGTTGGGATCAAAGTTCGCCAGTTGTGGCAGGATGCCGTCGAGGAAGTCATAATTGACCGAGTTCTGTGCAACATTGTTCGCCTGCAGAGCGTTGGTATAGTCCATAACTCCGGTTAACGACGCACAGTTGACGCTTGTTCCGCCGCCATTGCCGGTCGTGTTGGTGCCAAGCGCATTGTCCGTACACGAGAACCCAGCGCCGAAGGGATTGACGGGATCATAGGTGAGGCCAAAGTCGACCCCATTCGGATCGCCGTCGACTTCGAGCAGATAGGTGTAGTCCGCGAGCGAACCGCCATTGTCGTCAAAATCGGCGTTGATCGACCACTCGAAATTCCAAACCGGCGTGATGGCGCTAAACCCGCCCACCGCTGCGCCAGCGTCGAACGTGTACGTTTTAATGCCGTCATAGTTGAACTGGTTTTGCGGCTGGCCGTTGGCGTCAAAGCGCAGTTTCGCCCGCAAGCCGAGTTCGACCCCGGTGGTTGCGTCTTGAGCGATGGTGAAGCTGCCGTTGGCGTTGCCTGACCCGAAAATGACGTCGGGCGTCACGTTTGATGCGTGTGCAGCGGAAAGCGCGACGGATGCAACCGCAGCGCTGAGAAGCAGTTTCTTGAGCATGGAAAGACCCCGTTAGCTAAAATTGTATGCGATTCAGTAACAGATATGGGGTCTAATCACAATCGGGCGAAGCGAATTATTCGACAGAAAACTTATTAATAACAGATATTTACCTTAACTGAACGAGTAACCTTAAGAGCGCGCTTACCACCGCGCTCGCCCTTGCTGACTTCGCTCGCGGCGGAGTGTTGGCGCGACGTGGCGAATGCGCTAGCGGCGGCGCAGCATCCAAAGAGGAACCCGCCGATGATCGACCATCAGGTCCGCGCCCACCCGTCCAAAGACAAGCTTGCCCGCGAGGATCAGCTCGCTTGGAAGATCGCTGAAGTGGCTGCCGACGCCGTCGCGCCCGATGACGAGGCGACGGACATGGTCATCAACCGGATCATCGATAACGCGTCTGTTGCGATCGCTTCGGTCAACCGTGGTCCGATCAAATCAGCGCGCGCCATGGCGAAAGCGCATGGGCGCAGCGGCGGCGCGACCCTCTTCGGCGCGCCCCAGGACGTTCGTGTCCACGCTGAGTGGGCGGCCTGGGCCAACGGGACAGCTGTACGTGAGCTCGACTTCCACGACACCTTCCTCGCCGCGGATTATTCCCACCCGGGCGACAACATCCCGGCCGTCCTTGCGGTGGCGCAACAGGCGGGCAAAGGCGGAATGGACCTCGTCCGCGGCATCCTCACGGGTTACGAGATCCAGGTAGCGCTGGTGAAAGGTATCTGCCTCCACGAACATAAGATCGACCACATCGCCCATATCGGTCCGTCAGCCTCCGCGGCCGTCGGTACGCTGATGGGGCTTCCTGCGGAGACGATTTTCCAAGCCGTGCAGCAGGCGCTCCACTGCACCGTCACCACGCGCCAGTCGCGCAAAGGCGAGATCAGCTCGTGGAAGGCGTTCGCGCCGGCTTATGCTGGTAAGCAAGCCATCGAAGCCGTCGATCGCGCCATGCGCGGGGAGGGGGCACCTTCGCCGATCTATGAAGGCGAGGACTCGATCATCAGCTTCATTCTCAACGGCCGGACGGCGCGGGACCAGGGCGGCTCACCTTATGAGCCCACCTACACCATCCCGCTCCCCGGCGCGGGCGAGGCGAAGCGGCAGATCCTTGATACGTACACGAAGGAACACTCAGCCGAGTATCAGTCCCAGGCGCTCATCGACCTCGCGTTCGACATGGGTCCGAAGATTGAGGCCGCGGGCGGCTTTGATAAGGTGAAGTCGGTTGTTCTGCACACGTCGCACCACACGCACTATGTCATCGGCACCGGCTCCGGCGATCCGCAAAAGATGGATCCGAACGCCAGCCGCGAGACCCTCGACCACTCGATCATGTACATCTTCGCGGTCGCGCTTCAGGACCAAGAATGGCACCACGTTCGTTCGTATGCCCCAGAACGGGCGAAGCGCGAAGACACGGTCCGCCTGTGGCACAAAATTTCGACCACGGAGGATCCTGAATGGACCCGCCGTTACCACAGCCAAGACCCGAAGGAGAAAGCCTTCGGCGCGAAGGTCGTGGTGACCATGGAGGACGGCACGGTGCTTGAGGACGAGAAGGCCCTCGCCAACGCGCACCCCGACGGCGCCCGCCCTTTCGGCCGTGAACAATATATCGGCAAGTTTCGTACGCTCACCGAAGAGATCCTCGATCGGTCCGAGGCCGACCGCTTCTTAGACCTCGTCCAGCGCCTCCCCAACCTCTCCCCAGAAGAGGTGCTCACCCTCAACCCCGTCGTCCCCGCAGGCTTCCTCGAAGAGAACGAGGCGAAGGGCCTGTTCTAGTCGCGGCGCGGACGCTGCCGCTCAACGGACCTCTGGTCCGGAGCGGCAAGCGGTCCGCTAAACCGGACGCGTAACCGCGCGGACCCAGAAGAACAGGATCACGATCCCGGCCCCGAGGCCTGCGATCTGCAGCAAGGACAGCGGCAGGGTCGTAAAGCCCAGCGTGTTCGCAAGGTAGAGCGACACTGCATTCGCAACGGCTGTGAGGAGGATCAGGCTCGCGGCCCAGCGCTCGCCGCGCAGGGTGCCAATGAGTGCACCGATCAAGCAAACGGTCGACAGCGCGAGCAGCCCTCCCGGCATCCATCCGGCGTCAACGTAAGCTGTGATCAAGGGATCAGCGCCCGCCAGCATCTCGTAGTAATTTTGGTCAACGAACCCGAGGACGATTATCCCCGGAACCAAAGCGTGCACAGGGATCGCCGCCAAAATCACCAGCGCCGCCAGAAGCCTAAAAACAAATCCCATAGTGCACCCGTTAAAGTTAATCTGCAGGCCGTTTGCCATGAAATCCTCGGCGCGCGAAGTCATGAAAAGAATGGGAGCGAAGCTTGCGCTGAGCCACGGCAATCCGCAGACAGGGTCGGCTGAGCGCGCGGGAAGGGCGATGCTGCGATTGATCACACTGCTGGCGGTGCTCACCGGCCTTTGGGCCGCGCCGAGTCACGCCGGATGGTTCGATCGCAAAGTCATGGTCATCTCGGTTGAGCGCGAGCCCTGGGAAATCACCACCCTGGGCGGCGCACGGGTGAAGAGCGAGCTGATCACCATCACCGTTCCTGAGAACAGATCAAGGCGTGACACCCGGCCGATCGCCGTCCGGATGGTGCGTGTGCCTGCCCGCGAGCCGAGCGGTTTGCCGCCGGTTCTGGTGCTCGCCGATGGTTCGGCCATTGAGCGGGCGCGGGGGGTCCGGTGGGCCGCTTACCGCGCCTTGAGCGAGGTGACCGATGTCATCCTCGTCGATCCGCGGGGCATCGGGCAGTCGGAAAAACCCCTCGATTGCGTCTCAAGTGCCCGTTGGGATGGCCGGATCACCAGCCGCCGCAATTTCGTCAAGCTCCACCGCCAGGCCTTCCGCGAGTGCCAGGCCTTCTGGCAGGCCCTCGGAACAGACCTCCGCGGCTATACGTTGCACGAGAGCGCTGACGACCTTGCAGCGATTGCCGACATCTTCGGCGGGAAGGTCAGTATCCTGGGCTCAGGCACAGGGTCCCAACATGCGTTGGCGATGGTCAAACACCACCCAAAGAAGGTCGAGCGGATCGCCCTGACCGGCGTGCGTGGTCTTGGTCAAACTGTAGCGTATCCTGACGAATTCGACCCCTATCTCGACCGGCTCCAACGGGTCATCGATGCGGATCGCGGCGCGCTCAATCGGTTTCCCGATATCTCTGAGAGCATCCGTGAGCTGACGGAACGCCTCGATAAGAACCCGCAGACCATCACTGTTGTCTCAGCAGATAAACGCGCTGAGACAGTGCGTGTTGTTTCGGGCTACTACATCCAGCGGGCCATCGCCGATGCAGTGCGCAACCCTGACCAGCTCCGCACCTTGCTCGAAGGCCTGTGGCAAGCCTCGGAGAACAACGATTTTTCGTATTTTGAGCGGCAGGTCCAACGGCTCATTCCCGATCGGATCACCGTCGAAGCTGCACCGACGCTCTTCGCGCTTCATCAGGGGGCGGACAAAAAGCGTCTCCGCCGCGTCCGCGAGCAGGCCCGGACTTCACCGATGGGCGATGCTCTCAGCTTCCCGATGCCGCATATCGCATCGGTAGGCCGCATGTACCGCGGCCGGAACAGTGTGCGCCAGCGCCCCTCTGCGAATGTGCCGACTTTGGTCTTCATTGGAACACTGGACGGCTACGCTCCCGAGCCAGCGGTGCGCAAAGCGACCCGGGGCCTCCGCAAAAACCGCGTTATCGTCACGGTCGAAAATGGCGGTCACGACATTTTCTTTGACAGCTCCGAAGTGGTGCCCACCATCCGCAGTTTCCTGCAGCGCGACACGGTCGCGGGGAGGACGATCAGCACCCCGCCGCCCGTGGTCTCACCCCGGGCGCCCCAGTCGGCCTCGACCCGTCGGCGGGGAGAGAACACGTAAGTCTTCGTAAAAGTCAGGGCAGAGGTTTTGAAACTCCCTCCGTCCTGGGTTAAGGATGCGGCGTTGAAAGGAGCAGATCCATGACTGTGCTTGCGCTGGTAGCCGCCGCTTTCTTGTTCCCCACCGAAGCCGCTGATGTCACCGAGCTTCAGGCTGAAGACGTCGAAACGACGGTCTATTTCGACTATGGCAGCAACACTTTGGGCTCAGCCGGGCTGCTCTTGGTGCGCGAGGCTTCCGAAACGGCCCTGGCCGCGGGATTTACTCGGGCCAACGTCATGGGACACGCTGACCGCGCCGGTCCAGCCGACCAGAACTACGAGACCGGCATGGAGCGGGCGGAAGCCGTCGCGCTGATCCTCATTGATGCTGGTTTTGACGCCGATAATGTTGAGGTGGACAGCGCCGGCGAGACCGAGCCCGCAGTCTTCTACGAGGACGAACGCCGCGAACCGCGCAACCGACGGGCGGTGATTTCCTTCGAGCGGTAAGGCCCTTCCGACCTCCCGATACGCGTGCTAGCTGCGCCGCAACAGCTTGGGAGATATTCTATGTCAGACGAGGTGAAGTACGGCCTTGCTGGGGTCATGGCTGACGACACGGCGGTGTCAAAAGTCGTACCGGAGACCAACTCGCTCACCTACCGCGGCTATGCGGTCCAGGACTTGGCGGTCAACGCGCGCTTCGAAGAAGTCGCCTACCTGATCTGGAACAAGGAACTCCCTACGCAGTCCCAGCTTGACGCTTTCGTTGCGCAAGAGAAAAGCGAACGCGGCATATCCGCGGACGTCCACAAGGTCATCGGTATGCTGTCCAACGACGCCCACCCGATGGATTCCATTCGGACAGCCGTGAGCTTCATGGGGCAAGCTGACCCCACCGCGAACGACAGCTCGCCGGAGGGCCTCTACGACAAATCGATCAAGATGTTCGCGGCAATCCCCGAAATGGTCGCCGCCGACCATCGCCGGCGTATTGGTCAGCCCGTTATTGCTCCGGACAAAGATCTTGGTTGGTCCGAGAACATCTTCCACATGTTCTTCGGCGAAGTCCCCGCGCCAGAAGTCGTCAAGTGTTTCGACATCTCCATGACGCTGTATGCGGAGCATAGCTTCAATGCGTCGACCTTCACGGCACGGACGATTGCGTCTTCCCTCTCTGATATCTACTCGGCCGTCACCGGCGCGATCGGCTCGCTCAAAGGCCCGCTCCACGGCGGGGCGAACGAGGCGGTGATGCATATGCTGAAAGAGGTGGAGTCCCCCGAAACGGCGAAAGCGTGGATGCTCGATGCGTTGGCCACCAAGAAGAAGATCATGGGCTTCGGTCACCGGGTCTACCGCTCTGGCGACAGCCGTGTGCCAACGATGACCGACGCGTATAAGAAAATGGTCGACGTCATGGGCACCGACGAAGCCAAGAAGTACTGGCAGATCAGCCGGACCCTCGACGAAACCATGGTCGCGGAGAAAGGGATCTACCCGAACCTCGATTTCCCAGCGGGCCCGTCCTATTACCTCATGGGTTTCCCGATCCCCATGTTCACTCCGCTCTTCGTCTGCTCACGGATCACCGGCTGGACCGCCCACGTAATTGAACAGCTGGGCGCCAACAAACTCGTCCGTCCGCTGTCCAACTACAACGGCGAGTCCCAACGCGAAGTCACGCCTATTACAGAGCGTGGCTAGGCTCCGCTGACATGGTGGCAGGTCTGAGAGCATTTTTCATCGAGATCGTCTTAGGCCTGTTGATTTGGGCCGCCGTCGTTTTGGTTGGCGCCTATATCACTGTCTCTAGCGCTGGCGGAACGTTCGAGTCAGCTTTGAAGCTCTGTGCTCTGATTTCATCATGGTTTGCACTCAGCGGCGGCTTGATGGGATCCATATTTGCTACCAGTTCGACGAGGTTCAACCTGATCCGGCACCTCGGCTCGGTTGTTGTTATTGCCATCGTGATCTTTGCCGGGTTCACGTACGGAGTTTCCTGATGACGAGCCTACGCCCCCGTTTCCACCTCGCGTTCCCCGTCGATGATCTCGATGCGGCGCGCCAATTTTATGGCGAGGTTCTTCTGTGTCCTGAGGGGCGAGAAGACCCCGGCCATTGGATCGACTTCAACCTGTTTGGGCACCAGATTGTTGCGCACTATGCTCCAGAGGAATGCCAAGCGGGGGCGCAGAATGACGTGGACGGAAAATCCGTGCCCGTTCGCCATGCGGGCTTGATCATGGACTGGCAGGACTGGGAAGGCCTCCGAGACCGCTTGGTCGCTCACAACGCCCATTTCGTCATCGAGCCTTATATCCGCTTCGAAGGCAAAGCCGGTGAGCAGGCGACCATGTTCGTCCTGGACCCCGCGGGAAACGCGCTCGAATTCAAAGCGTTCCGCGATGAGCGCATGGTGTTCGAGAAATCTGTGAAGGACACAGACTGATGGATATTCAGCGTCAAGAGGATGAAAGCAAAGGCCGCTACCACGTAGTCGAGGAGGGCCACGAGGCCGAGATGACCTACTCCCGTGCTGGCGACGCCCTCATCATCATCGACCATACCGGCGTGCCCGGTGCCCTCCGCGGAAAAGGCGTCGGTGTGGCCCTCGTCCAACGGGCCGTTGAAGATGCCCGGGCTGAGGGCAAGAAGATTCTGCCGCTTTGTCCGTTTGCAAAGGCGCAAATTGCCAAGCATCCGGAGTGGCAGGACGTTCTTCAGTAGGCGTCAGGCATAACGGGTGCGCGGACCGCGCCACTCCTTGCCGTCCCCTTTCAGCTTGCGCGGCGGCGACATCGAGCCCTGGCCGCGCCGCGGGTCGGGTTCCACGTCCCTATCGAGGAGCTGCCCCAACTCATCGGCGCCGCCGACATACTTTCCGTCCAGCCAAATCTGCGGTGTCGTGACGGGTGTAAAGTGCCCAATCTCCGGTTTCACCCGAACAAGCATTTCGTACATCGCCGCAGGGTTTTCGACGACGTCTAAATACTCGTAGGCAATCCCCGCCTCATCCAGAAGTTCTTTCGCTTTGGTGCAGTACGGACAATTCGGCTTCCCAAACACCCGGTTGCCCTCAACGGGGAAGCGCTTGGCATAGGCGCGGATAACCATCTCCGTAAGTACACCCCGGTTCAAGGCATCGCCCTGAGCGATCACTTTGTTCTCGACCAGGATAATCGGCGCATGCCACCCGCCGGAGAAGAAAAGCGGCTCCCACCAATAGGAGAGCCAGGGCTTACAAACGAAGTCTACTGGAACGTGGCCTAGCTCATTGGCGAGGGTTTCTTCGATCACGTCCTCGGTCAGCGCGCACTCTCCGCAAGGCAGGGTAATCTTGAATGGCCCCCAGCTGCCTTCCCATTTGTACATCCGCAGACGGACTGGTTTCGGATCACGTTTCTTCGCCATGGTGCCCCCAAGGTTGCGCAGCTCTCCCGATGGTGTTCGCAGCACCAACGCCCATGGCTACAGGACAAATTCGCTTAATCTGCAGCAGAAAATCTCGATGAGGAAACCTATTGCCGCGGAAGGTTGCCCCTGGCGCTCACTGCGCTAGACCGTGGCGAGGGTTGTTTTGTGTGGGGAATTCTCAATGAAGACACTGTTTCTGGCGGTCGCGGCAGCGGCCATGGTCACCTTAGCGCCTGCGCCGACGCAGGCCTCTGAAACGCTATCGCCCGAGGCGACCCAAGAGCTTTCAAGGCTCAACACGCTCAGCCAGCCGCTGATCGCGGGGCTCACGGACGTCATCATCGCCGAAGAATTGAACGCCCTGCTCGAAGCCATGAGCGATGACCCTGCTTCCGTTGAAGAGCTCCGGCCCCAGGCGCGTCTCAAGCTAGCCCAAGCTCGGACCAAGCTCGCGCGGCTCTCCCGCCAGCTCTCCAATGCTGATCTGTCCGTATCGAGTGATCTCGACGATCAGCGTGCTCTCAAGACGGTTGCGAATGTCGGCCCGTTTGTCCGCGATTTGCGCGAACGCGCCGATGGCGCTCTCAGGCTTTACGAGCGGCAACTCACAGCGCTCGAGGCAGGCGACGAGGGGGCCTACGACGCGCTGATTTTGGAAGAAGCCGATACCACAGTCTTGATGCTGCAAGCGGAAAACCAATTCATCGCGCTCAATACCGCGATCCAAGACAAGGCGCTGCCGATCTTCTACCATATGACGGCCACGCAAGACGCCAATGATGTCGTTATCGCGATGCTCCAGCTGTTCTCTCAATATCAGACGAGTACGGAAGAAGAGGATCGCGCGCGAGCGGACGAGGCGGCCGACGCGATGAAGGCCTATCGGCGGAATCTGTCGATGGCTGAGAAGAAGACCCGGACGTTCTGCAAGCAAAAGCCGACCGGTCAACAGCGGGCCGCGTTTAACAAAGCCTGCGGGCTCTTGCAGCAAATCGACGAGGTCAATCGCGCGATTGAAGAGCCCCTCGCGGAGTATGTGGCTGTGGTCGACGCGTTCGCTTCAGGCGAGGCAACCGACGAAGTGATCAGTCGTCTGACCGTTGCCGAAGAGGTGCTATCGCCTTTGGTCGACCAGCGGTTTGTGCTCTTTAACCAACGCGCTGCCGCGTTCCTCGAGCTGATCGAAGCGTCGAATTAACCCGCGCTCGCGCACCCCAGCGGTCGACCGATAGGCTGACGTGCGCCGCTGTGGTAAGGCTTGGCGATGGTGAGGTTTGTTCTCTGGATTGGCGGCGGGTTGCTAGCCTTGGCTGCGCTGGGTTTGGCGGGATTTCTCGCGTTTGCGCCGCCGTATTTCGACAACAAAATGAATGCGGTCGTCGCCCATGATCCGTACGCGGTGTCGGCGGAGGCGAGGGCGCTGCATGCCACGATCCCGGTGGCCGATCTCCATGCCGACTCGCTCCTTTGGAACCGCGACCTGTTGAAAGAGAACAACCGCGGTCACGTCGACCTCGCCCGTATGCGCGAAGGCGGGATGTTCCTCCAGGTGTTCACGGCGGTTACCGCGTCGCCCGCGGGCCAGAACTATACCCAGAACGACGCTGACGCGCCGGACCGAATCACCACCCTCGCCAAAGCCCAGCGTTGGCCCATGCGCACCTGGAACAGCCGCGTCGAGCGCGCGCTCTATCAAGCGGAGAAGATGGAAGGCTTTGCCGCCGAAGACGACCTCTTCGTCATAGCGGAAGACCGTATCATATTAGACGAACTCGTCCTTCTCCGGCGATATCAGCAACGTTTTGCCGAGCTGGATGGCGATCCGGAGCGGTGGGCGAAGGAGATGGGTCCACTCGCGTCCATCGAAGCGAGTTATTTGGAAACACCTGTCGTTGTCGCCATTCTCGGCATCGAAGGCTTGCATGCGCTTGATGGGGACCTCGCCAACATCGACCGGCTCTACGACGCGGGTTACCGGCTCATGGGCCTCCACCATTTCTTCGATAACAAGCTCGGCGGTTCGCTGCATGGGACGAGCGGGGCGGGCCTCTCCGATTTTGGCCGCCAGGCGGTGGCGATGATGCGGGAGCGGGACATCATCATCGACGTGGCCCATTCGTCGGAGCAAACCGCGCGTGATGTCCTCGCCATGGACGCCGGGCCGGTGGTGATCAGCCACACGGGCTTCAACGGCCACTGCGAGAGCCCGCGGAACATTTCCGACGCGCTGATGGCTGAGATCGCAGCGGATGGCGGCCTGATCGGCGTTGGGTTCTGGTCCGATGTGGTGTGCGATGCCTCCCCCGCGGGGATCGCTGACGCGATCATCTACGGCATCGAGAACTTCGGCGTCGATCACATCGCGCTGGGCAGCGATTTCGACGGAACCGTGACCACGGCCCTCGACGCCTCCGAAATGGCGGCGTTGACCCAAGCGTTGATGGACCGCGGCGTGCCGGATGAGGACATCCGCAAGGTTATGGGCGGCAATACGGTGCGGTTTTTCATGGAGAATCTCCCCTCCGAATGACGAGACCTGATCCGCCAGCAGGGCGGGGGTCCATCGCAACTGCGCTGAGCCCCGGCGCGCAATGCGGCCATTGCTTTCTCGTGAGTTGATCATCGGCACCTTGTGTTCATCCCATCGTGTCACCAAACGGGGCCCATCAACGAAGGGATGGCTATGTTTCGCCTCATCCTCGCCCTCACGGCCGTCTTCGGCCTCGCCCACGCTCAAACCGGAGAAGCGGTGCGCACCGGGCATGCCGAAAGCCGCCTGATCGCGGAAAAGACCGCCGCCGTGCCCGGCGAGACGCTCTGGGTCGCCCTTGCCCAGGAGCTCGACGAGGGCTGGCACGTCTACTGGAAGAACCCCGGCGATTCGGGCCTGCCGTTGATGCTCAACTGGACCCTGCCGCGGGGGTTTGAGGCGGGCGCGATTGGCTATCCGCTGCCCCATCGCCTGCCGCTCGGCCCGCTGACCAATTTCGGTCACGAAGGCAGCCCAACCTTTCTCGTACCCGTCACCGTTCCCCAGGACGCTCCCGTCGGAACGAATGCCGAGTTTAATGTCTTCGCCGAGTGGCTGATCTGCCTCGACGTGTGCATTCCCGAGATGGCGCAGCTTGCATTGTCGCTGCCGATTGCCGAGGCGGCTGGTGATGCACCTGGCAATGCGGAGCGCATCAAAACCGCTCGCAGCGCGCTTCCGCGCGATCTCGGTCTCTCTGCCGAATTCACCGATAGGGACGGCGCCATTGTCGTCGCCATCGCGGGCGCGCCGGAGGGCGACGCCTATTTCTACCCAAACGTCCAAGGCACCACCGAGCCAACCCCGCCTCAAGCTGCGCTGCGCGAGGAGGGAACCCTCTACCTCCAGCTGACCCCTGGGATCGATTACCAAGTCGATCCGCCTACGGAGCTTAATGGCCTGCTGGTGCTCGATATGGAAGGCCAAGAGATCGGCGTGGAGATTGCAGCTGCGCGGACCGATGCGATTTCCGTTCCCGGCAATTTCGCTGCCGCTGGGGCCGATACGGGGACGGCCTCCGCCGGCGCGCCGGGCAACATCATCCTGATCTTCCTCTCCGCGCTCCTCGGCGGGGTAATCCTCAACGCTATGCCCTGCGTCTTCCCGATCGTGTTCCTCAAGGCCGCAAGCGTTGCAAAGCTTGGCGGTGCTGATCGCAAGACAGTTCAAGCTGACGCCGTGGCCTACACCGCCGGGGTCTTGCTGACGTTCGCCGCCATGGCGGGCCTCCTCCTGGTGTTGCGCGGCGCAGGAGCGCAAATCGGCTGGGGCTTTCATCTCCAGTCTCCGATTGTCGTCGGCCTCGCGGCGGTCGTCGTCTTCCTCATTGGCCTCAATCTTGCGGGACTGTTCGAGGTCGGAACATCCGTCCAAGGCGTGGGGAGCGACCTGGCCGCAAAGGGCGGCACCGCAGGTTCCTTTTTCACCGGTCTCCTCGCCGTCTTCGTGGCAGCCCCGTGTATCGGTCCCTTTCTAAGCGCGGTGATCCCGTACGCCCTCGGCGCACCGGCGATCGCAGCGATCGCGGTTTTCCTCGCGATCGGCCTTGGCCTCGCGCTGCCTTACCTGATGCTCGCCGCGGTCCCGGACTTGGCGGCTAAGCTCCCCCGGCCTGGCCCCTGGATGATCCGGCTCAAACAGGTGTTCAGCTTCGCCATGTTCGGCACCACGGTCTGGTTGGCCTGGGTCGTCAGCATTCAAGCTGGCCCGCAAGCCGTCCTGATCCTGGGTATCGCCTTCGTCCTCTCAGCCTTCGCTGCATGGCTCTTTGGTTTGGCCCAGGAGAAAGGCACCGCGCCGCGCCTACGCTTCGGGGCATTGGCCGCGATCATCGGCGCTTTGGTTCCCGTCACCACCCTGACCACCGCCGCAGCCCCCACCGCGCTCGCCAGCACTGCGGCGCTGACCAAGGAGCCCTACGACGAAGCCCGCCTCGCGTCGCTCCGCGCCGAGGGCACGCCCGTCTTCATCGACTTCACCGCTGCATGGTGCGTGACCTGCCAATACAACAAGCGCGTGGTGCTCGATACGCCTGATATTCAAGGCGTTTTCGCAGACACCGGAACGGTTTTCATGGTCGCTGACCTGACCAACCCTGATCCGGTCATCAGCGCTGCCATTGAGCGGCAAGGGCGCAGTGGCGTCCCCCTCTATCTGTACTATAACGGGAAGGACGACCCGGAGATTCTTCCTCAGATCCTTACTCCGGATCGCGTGAAGCAAACACTGGAGCAACGTGGATGATCGGAACCGTCATCAGCCTTCTCGCCCTCGCGGCACCCATTCCTGGCCAACCCGCGCCGTCGTTCACCGAGACCGGTGCTTCGGGCGCGACCATCAGCCTTGACCAGTATGCGGGCAAAACCGTTGTCCTCGAATGGACCAACGACGGCTGCCCGTTCGTCAAAAAGCACTACGGCGCAAAGAATATGCAGCAGCTGCAGAAACGCGCTGCCGCCGAAGGCATCGTCTGGCTCCAAGTCATTAGCTCCGCGCCGGGCAAGCAAGGCTTTGTCGATGCCGATGGCGCCATGGCCCTCAACGCAGAACGCGGCGCGGTCGTCGCCGATACGCTGCTCGATGCTGACGGCTCGATGGGCCGCGCCTATGCTGCGAAGACGACACCGCATATGTTCATCATCGATGGCGACGGCGTCGTGCGCTACAACGGCGCGATCGACACCATCCCCACGGCGAACGCTGACGATATCCCCAACGCCCAGAACTACGTCGCGGCTGCGCTCCGTGATATGAAAAATGGACGGGAAGTGGTGACCACAGTGTCCAAGCCCTACGGCTGTTCTGTGAAGTACGCTGACAGTTAATCTGCACGAGAGGGCGCCCCATGAACCCCACGAACCTCAATGCGTGGGGAACCCTCTCCGCGCTCGCCCGAACCGATGGCCAAGCGTCGCTGCGGGAGCTGTTTGCAAGCGATAACAGCCGCTTTGAAGCCTTCAGCCGCGAGGCTGCGGGCCTGTTCGTTGACGCGTCCAAGACGCGGATAACACCCGCAATCTGGCAGGCGCTTCTTCAGCTTGCGGAAGAAGCAGGTCTTCCAGAAAAGCGCAGCGCCATGTTCGCGGGTGCGCCGATCAACGCCACCGAGGGCCGCGCGGTGCTGCACGTGGCACTCCGCGACAACCGCCCCGGCAAATACATCGTTGATGGTCACGACATCCTTCCGGATATCGAAGCCGTCCGTCAGCGGATGAAATCCTTCTCAGACGACGTCACCAGCAGCACGCGGACAGGCGCGACCGGTAAGCCCCTCAATACGGTCGTCAATATTGGGATCGGCGGTTCTGACCTCGGTCCCGTCATGGTGACCGAAGCGCTGCGGCCATATCATCTGCCGGGGCGCACGGTGTATTACGTCTCGAACGTCGATGGCACGCACCTTTCCAACGTGCTCCGCACGATTGATCCGGAGACGACGCTTTTCACCATCGCATCAAAGACGTTCACCACCCAAGAAACGATGACCAACGCCCACTCCGCGCGGGAATGGTTCCTCGCGCAAGGACGCAGCGAAGCGGACATCGCAAAGCACTTTGTTGCTCTGTCCACGAACCACCAAGCCACGGCTGATTTCGGTATTGCGCCGGAAAATGTCTTCGGCTTTTGGGACTGGGTCGGCGGCCGTTACTCGCTGTGGTCGGCGATCGGTTTGCCGATTGCGTTGACCGTCGGTTGGGACACTTTCGAGGATTTGCTCTCGGGCGCGCATGCCATGGATCGGCATTTCGAAGATACGCCGCTTGCGGACAATCTCCCGGTCTTCATGGGGCTTGTTGGCCTGTGGCATCGGACATTTCTGGACATGCCAGCGGTTGCGGTACTCCCATACGATCAATCGCTTAGCCGACTTCCGGCCTATCTTCAGCAGGCGGATATGGAGTCGAATGGCAAGGGGCGTCGGCTGGACGGATCGCGCATTGACTACCCGACCGGCCCCATCGTCTTTGGTGAGCCAGGCACCAATGGTCAGCACGCGTTCTACCAGCTCATTCATCAGGGCACCACAGAAATGCTGTGCGAGTTCATCGCGCCAGCTTTGTCCCACAACCCGCTAAGCGATCACCACGAGAAATTGCTTGCCAACTTTCTCGCCCAACCCGAGGCGCTGATGCTCGGCGTGACCGAGGACGAAGCGTTCGCTCAGCTCAAAGAGCAGGGTGCTGACGATACCGAGGCCCAGCGTCTCGCCGGCCACAAGGCCTTCCCCGGCAACCGCCCGTCGATCTCGATCCTCATGGACAAGCTCACGCCGCAAACCCTCGGTGCACTGATCGCCCTCTACGAGCACAAAATCTTCGTGCAAGGCGCGGTCTGGGGCATCAATTCCTACGACCAATTCGGTGTCGAGCTCGGCAAAGTTCTCGCCAAACCCATCCTCTCCGAGCTCAAGGGCGAAACGGACACCGACCACGACCGCTCCACCAGCGGCCTCATCGCCAGGATCCGGACCCTGCGGTCGGGGGTGTAACGCTTCTGCGCTTGCTGCTTGGTCTCGGTCTTGGTGGGCGGTACTGTCGCGGCGATGTATTGAGGGGATAGCGCATGACCATACGAGGGATAACGCTGGCCGCTTGCGCCGTTGTCGTTGCGTGTTCGCAGGCGGAAACGGTCGATGTCGAAGAGCGCAACAAAGCACTGGCGGCGCAATTCTACGAAGACCTTTGGTTCTCGCAGAACACGGACCGGTATGCCGAATACGTCGCGGACGAATATGTCGTGCACGACCTGGGCCCACGCAAAGGCGTGACCGAACAAGCGGTTGAGCAGAAAAACATCGCGGACCTCTTCCACAGCTTTGGGGAGATGAGCGGACGGATCGACTACCAAATTGCCGAGGGCGACAAGGTCGCAACGCGTTGGTTCGTCTCGCAAGAACCGAACGAGCAAGCGCGGGCCATGGGCTTTTTCCCGTTCGAGGACGTGGCGATCATCAACGTCTTCCGGTTCAACGACGAAGGAAAGATCGTCGAGATCTGGAACCATCGGCATGACCCTGAATTGCCCCAACCGCCGGGGGATCGGCCCGAGTAGCTGGCCGCTGAGAGAGCCTTTCAAGGCACTGATTTAACAGCCGGAAATCAAAGCTAACCCGTTGGAAAGCCTACGCTGCGGCATACTGCTCCCAGCGACGTCTTGGCTCTCCCGCTCCCCATGCCGCGGCATTATCTGTGCTGCGTCGCAACAAAGACGAACGTGCATGGGTATGCGTATGACCGAGAGTAATCCACAAGTTCCCGCTGACGACACCATTGTGGTGCGCCGTGCGGCCGAGACGAAGAAAGACCGCGTGGCCCTCGCGATGGTCAAATTTATGCGGTTCTTCGCCGACAGCTTTTTCCGCACCCGCTACGGCCACCGCGCCGTTGTCTTGGAGACCGTCGCAGCGGTCCCTGGCATGGTTGGCGGCGCGCTCCAGCACCTCCGGGCCCTGCGCCTGCTGCGCGACGACCGTGGCTGGATTAAGGAGCTGCTCGACGAAGCGGACAACGAGCGGATGCACCTGATGACGTTCGTGCATGTCGCCCAGCCGAGCCGCCTTGAGCGCTTCCTGATTCTCGCGGCCCAGGGCGTGTTCTATAACCTCTACTTCCTGTTCTACCTCTTCATGCCCCGCACAGCGCACCGCTTCGTGGCCTATCTCGAGGAAGAGGCGGTGGTGAGCTACACCAGCTACCTCAAGGCGATTGACGACGGTCTCTTGGAGAACCCGCCAGCGCCGAAGATCGCGATCGAGTATTGGAACCTCCCCGCCAGTGCGCGGCTCCGTGATGTGGTCGAAGTCGTCCGCGAAGATGAAGCGCGGCACCGCGACACGAACCACGACTTCGCTGATGCGCTGACCCGGCAAGGCGCACCATCAACGACCCGTGATGCCGGCGCCTCGTCCCTGGGATCACGCGCGACCAGCTAGCTGCTCCGCTGCCTTGGCTGTTGCGGGCGCTGCCGCCGAAAGGTAAGGCGCCGCTTTTCCCGCGACAGCCCGGAGGCACGCCATGGTGCACGATACGCGGCCTGTAGCCATCATCATGGGGTCGGTCAGTGATTGGCCAACCATGAAAGCTGCGGCGAGCATTCTCGACGAACTGAACGTTGGTCACGAGGATTTGATCGTCTCAGCCCACCGGACGCCCGACCGTTTGGTGCGTTTTGCGACCCAGGCGGAGGACCAAGGATATGCTGTGGTCATAGCCGGGGCAGGCGGTGCAGCCCATCTTCCCGGCATGGTCGCGTCGATGACCACGCTTCCGGTGCTCGGCGTGCCGATCCAATCGAAGGCGCTCAGCGGCATCGACAGCTTACTTTCGATCGCGCAGATGCCTGGCGGTGTTCCCGTCGGCACCCTCGCGATCGGCGAGGCAGGCGCCAAGAATGCGGGCATCATGGCCGCGTCGATCTTAGCGCTCCAGGACACGGACCTTGCGATGCGGCTCAAGGCTTGGCGACAAAAGCAGTCGGACGCCGTGCTCGAAGCGCCGCCTACGGATGAACCGGTTCTCACGTGATGCTCCCTCCCGCGAGCACGATCGGCATCCTGGGCGTCGGCCAGTTAGGCCGAATGCTGGTTTCTGCGGCTGAGCAGCTGGGCTTTCATACGGCGATATTCGGTCCGGATGCTGAGCGTTCGCCAGCTGGTCAAGTCACCAACCACGCCATCAGCGGCGCTTACGAAGATGCAGCCGCCGTTGAGGCCTTTGCTGCGGGTTGCGACGTGGTCACCTACGAATTCGAAAACGTCCCTGCCGAGACTGCAGCAGCGGTGGCGCGGACGGGCAAGCCGTTGGCCCCGAACGCCCAAGCCCTCGCGGTAAGCCAAGAACGGCTTCGCGAGAAAGAAACCTTCCGCCAGCTGAAGATCGACACCGTCGATTTCTGGGATGTTCAAGATGCGGACGATTTGGCGCGTGCGCTCGACGCAGCAGGCCCGTCGATCTTGAAAACACGGCGCTTTGGCTACGACGGCAAGGGCCAAGCAAAACTGGCAGGTGAAGAAGACCCGGCACAGGTTTTATCAGACCTCGGCGGCGGCCCGTGGATCCTCGAAGCCTTGGCGCCTTTCCGCCGGGAGCTGAGCCAAGTCGCTGCACGCTCGGTGACCGGGGACATCGTCTTCTACGACCTCTGCGAAAACGAACATCGCGGCGGCATCCTTGCGCGCAGCGTGATCCCCGCGGACGTCGAGGATACGATCAAGGCGCAGGCCCGCAACGCGGTTCAGCGCATTATGGAGCACCTTAATTACGTCGGTGTGCTGACGGTTGAGTTCTTCGACATGGGCGATCGTCTGTTGGCGAACGAAATGGCGCCGCGGGTCCACAATTCAGGCCATCACACGGTGGAGGCCTGCACGGTTGGTCAATTCGAACAGCACATCCGCGCCGTCGCAGGCTGGCCCTTGCGTCAGCCGATCACCCTTGCGCCCCACGAGATGCTCAACCTCATCGGCCCACAGATTTTGGAATGGCCCCAACTGGCCGCCGACCCCAAGGTCTCACTGACCCTCTACGGCAAAGGCGAGCCGCGTTCCGGCCGTAAGATGGGGCACGCGGTCCGTCCGTTGCTCGACGATTAGCGGAAGTGACGCCGGCGGCAGCGGGGACGGGCCTGCGCGCTGTGCAACAGAGCTTAGCGATCAGTAGCGATCGCGGCCAAAAAGGCTCCCGATCATCCCGAAGATCACGGCAGCGACGCCCCAGAAAACCGCGAAGCCTGCCGCCGCATAACCGCCGCCAACAAGCGTCGTCGGCACCGCAGGCTCATACTTGTCCTTGGTGCTCGCGAACACGTCTTCGTCAAAGTTCCTGGCGAGAAAGATCGGGCGCTGCCAATCATCGGTCGCCTCGAGGAGCGCAAGCTGGTCGCTCAGCCGCTCATAGGTGGCAACGTCTTCCGCGCGACCAAGGCAGGACATCGCGCCGTCAGGCTGGGCATCGTTCAAACAGACGTCCAACGCCTGGGACCGGCTCATACGCGAACGCGCCGCATCTTCGTCAAAGCGTTCCACCACTTCGGTTAGCGCCTCAACACGTCCCGTTAGGTTTTGCAGATATTGCTGCGTAAATTCAGGAGCTTGGCTAGCCCCCACCGCGCCCAGGATCCCCAGGACAAAAGCTAAAAATCGAGCCATACCGTGCGCACCCACCTCAACCGTTAAGGAGAGTTAAGCATCTCCCTCGCGGCGTGCCAAGAATGCCAACCGTTCAAACAAATGAACGTCTTGTTCGTTCTTGAGAAGCGCACCGTGGAGCGGCGGGATCGCCTTGCGGGGATCCTTCTCGCGCAGGGTCGCGAGATCCACATCCTCAACCATCAAAAGCTTCAGCCAATCAAGGAGTTCCGACGTTGACGGCTTCTTCTTGAGGCCCGGCGTCTCGCGCAGGGCATAGAACCGGGTGAGCGCCTCGCGCACCAGGCCTTCCTTGATCCCCGGGTGGTGCACATCGACGATGGCTTTCATCGTGTCCGCATCAGGGAACTGGATATAGTGGAAGAAACACCGGCGCAGGAACGCGTCCGGAAGCTCTTTCTCGTTGTTCGAGGTGATGATGATGACGGGCCGCTGCTCGGCTTTCACCGTCTCCCCCGTCTCGTAGACAAAGAACTCCATCCGATCGAGCTCTTGCAGAAGGTCGTTGGGGAACTCGATGTCCGCCTTGTCGATCTCATCGATGAGCAGCACCGGCCGCACGTCTGACGTGAAGGCCTCCCACAGCTTCCCGCGCTTGATGTAGTTCGCAACATCCGTCGCGCGCTGTTCGCCGAGCTGGCTGTCGCGCAGGCGGGCGACGGCGTCATACTCGTAAAGGCCTTGGGCAGCCTTGGTGGTCGATTTGACGTGCCATTCAATCAGCGGCGCGCCGAGACTGTCGGCGACCTCTTTGGCGAGGACGGTCTTCCCGGTTCCTGGCTCACCCTTGATCAGGAGCGGACGCTCAAGCGTCACGGCGGCGTTGACCGCGACCTTGAGGTCCGCGGTGGCGACATAGGTGGAGGTTGTTTCAAAGCCCATGTCTTTCGGTTACGAGGCTCCGCGCGCGGCTGCAACGGGTGAAACGGTCGCCCACGGGCGGTCCCGCTCGCCGTTATCCGCCGCCGCAGCCTCCACAGCCCCCGCCGCCGCAGCCCGATGCGCCGCCATCGCCGCTTCCGCCGTCGGAGCTGTCGCCGTTGGTGCCGACAAACCCGCCGCTGCCATGGCCACCCCTGCGCCCGCTCGTGTGCCCTCGGCTGAAGCTTGTCACGGCCATAAACATGCACGTTAGGGCGATCAGTCCAACGAACGTGAACAGCTTCCAATTGTCCCTAACAATCGCTGGGTCCAGCCCCGCCATGGCCAAGGGCTCGCCGGCGAGGCCTGGACTGGAGAACCCGAGAACCCCCGCCGCGCCAAAGATCGACGCTGCGATGCCGCTCATTATCGCAAAGCCGCGATCAACGATCACCACCCTGCTGGTATCGATCCGCCTGAAGTGCGGTGCGCGGCCAAAGCGCTCTTCGCTCGGCGGCCAAAGATCAGAAGGCGGAGCGTACCCGAAAACGTCTTCATAAAGAGCAAGCGTTTCCGCGTAATTGTTCCGGTACCGCGAACCTTCCGCAGGCCCCCCTTTGGTCGGGCCGTGGTGAAGCTTTGTGCCCAATGCCTCGGTCCAGGGCCCCCAATAGTGACGCGTGTAGAGAAGGTGCAGATGCCAAGCCTGGTCAACTTCATCCGAGGGGGTGACTTCCCGCCCTTGGGTGACCGCGAGAAAGCAAAACTTGCGGTACTCTGCCACCACACGAATGGCAAAAGCGGCGCTCCAATTGTTCTCCCGGCACAGGCGCATTGTGAGCGAAAACGACGCCTCCGCATCATCGATCGGCGTGTCCCGAACGCGCCTCCAAAGCTCTTCAAGATGCTGAAAAGCCAACGTTAAATCGTTTTCAGAACTCGGCATAGCAACGCCTCCCGTCCGTAGACGGTAAGACTAGCCCACCGGCGTTCGCTGGGCAAATTCAAGCCCACACTAGGCCAGCCCAAAAAGCTTCAGGATCGCGCTGTCAACCCGCTTCGGCCGGCCGCTCTCCCGATCCAAGAGCACCCACCAGGTCAGGGCTTCAACCGCAGGCTTTGCAGCGCCCGTACACCGAATATCGGTATGCCGAGCAAATCGGGCCCCCTTGCGCGGGCCCAGCCATGTACGGATCTCTACGGTGTCGCCCTCGCGGACTTGATCTTTATAGTCGATCTCGTGACGGCTGCAGACCCAGATCAACGTTTCGGGAACGCCGTCTCCGGCCACCGCGCTCCAGTGCCCGACGGCCGCGTCCTGGATCCAGCGCACATAAACAGCGTTGTTGACGTGACCTAGCACGTCGATTTCTTTGGGCAGGGCCGTGCGCACGCTCCGGCAGGCCGTGGCGTAGGACTGGCAGCCGGTGAGGGGGCCAAGGGGCGGAGGCATCGTCATGGCGTTGGTCTTTAGGCGATCGCCGACCCCTGCGCGACGTTTATTCGACCGATATAACCCATCCGCTAAAACCTGACAGCTGGACCCCGGCAAAGCGCTTGTGGGTTGAACCCAAGGGCTAACCGGAGCAGACCCAGAAGGCAGCTGGGCAGTGTGTTGAGGAGGACCCGATGGCGGACGGATACGCGAAGACGAACGAATTCCCCACCAATGAGCTCATGGTGGCCCGCCGCAACGAGGCGTGCCCGATGGGTCTTCCGTCTAAGTCCGGCATCTATGCCGACCGCGCCCTTGGCGCCGAGATGTGGGACATCGAGGGCAAGCGCTATATTGATTTCATCGCTGGGATCGGCGTTCTCAACCTGGGGCATAACCATCCGAAGGTCGTCGCTGCTGCAAAGGCGCAGCTCGATAAGGTCATCCACACCTGCTTCGGCGTTGCCCAATACGAGCCCTACATTGAACTGGCTGAGCGCCTCAATGGCTTGGTCAGCAAAGCCGGCGGCGGAAAAAGCGCCTACAAAACCATGTTCATGAACACCGGTTCTGAGGCGACTGAGCACGTTTGCAAATTCGCCCGCCGGATCACGGGGCGCCCTGGTTTGATCAGCTTCGAGGGCAGCTTCCACGGCCGCACGCTCCTGGCCACCGCCCTGACCGGGAAAGCCCGTCCGTATAAGGAAGGGTTTGGCCCGCTTCCCGGCGATGTCTACCACGCGCCTTATCCCAACGCTTACAAAGGCGTCTCTGTTGATGACGCGATCACAGCGCTCCACTGGATCTTCGACACGTCGATTGCGCCCTCCGACGTGGCCGCAATCCTGATCGAACCGGTGCAAGGCGAGGGCGGGTTCATCCCGGCTCCGAAGGAATACCTCCAAGCCCTGCGCCAGATTTGCACCGACCACGGAATAATGTTCATCGCGGACGAGGTCCAAACCGGCTTCGCGCGAACGGGCAGCATGTTCGCGATCGAGCAGGCGGGGGTAGAGCCTGACTTCTTGGTCTGCGCCAAGTCCATCGCAGGCGGTTTGCCGCTTTCCGCCGTTATCGGCAAAGCTGAGCTGTTCGACAGCATCACGCCGGGCGGTATGGGCTCCACCTATGGCGGTAACCCGGTGGCCTGCGCGGCCGCGCTCGCTGTCCTCGACGTCATTGAGGAGGAGGGCCTGATCGAACGCGCCGAAGAAATCGGTGCCAAGGTCGAGAAACGCTGGCAGGAATTGGCCCAAGGCGTGGCCAAAGGCACCTTCGGCGATGTCCGCCGCGTTGGCGCCATGGCTGCTGTAGAAATGGTCCACGACGGTGATCCGCACAAACCAAATGCCGAGGCCGCTGCAAAGATCCAGGGCAGGGCGCGCGAGCTCGGCCTGATCACGCTGACCGCTGGGCGCAAGGCGCATGTGATCCGCACCCACGTGCCGCTCGTGGCGTCCGATGCGTTGATCGATGAGGGCCTCGATATCTTTGCCCAGGCGACGAAAGACGTACTCGGAGCATAAATCGTCCGTGAACGTAGGACCAGGACGTGCCTTTCCGCTCAAGCGGGAAATCGTTGCCGCTTTGCGTGCGACGCGGCTCCTGCCCTTGGCGGAAGCCGTCTATGGCGTCGGGAGAGTCCGCCGCGCCGCCGCTGACAATGCCGCTTATCGCGCGGAGCATCCTTCGGTCGCATTCCCGCCGCCTGAGCTGATCCAGCGCACCTACGGCTCCGCGTCTTTGCGCTCCTTCCATTGGTGGGGAGAGCGCAACGCCGCCCATATCGCGGCGGAGATTGAGCGTTTCAAACCATGTCCCGACCCGCACGTCTTGGAATGGGGCTGCGGCCTCGGGCGCATTGGTACGCATTTGGCCGAGCGGTATGCCTATACCGGCGTCGACATCGACCACCAGTCGATTGCTTGGTGTGCGGATAATCTCAAAGGACGGTACACGGTCAATCGGTCCAACCCGCCGCTTCCTTTCCCAGACAACACGTGGGATGTTGTCTTTGCCGTTTCCATCTTCACCCATCTCTCGGCCTCAGCACACGAGGCTTGGCGTGATGAGGTCGCGCGTATCTTGAAACCGGGCGGCATTTTCATCTTCACCGTGCACGGAACAGACCAGGCACTTGGTCTCTCGGACAGTGAAAAAGCAACGTTCACGGATGGCCGTCTTGTGGTCCGAGGCGGCGTCCGCGAGGGAAGCCGTACGTTCCTCGCCTACCACCCCGAGCCCTACGTCGAAAACGTGCTGCTCGCGCCCTTCGAGCAAGTCCGCGGGCCCATCCCTGCATGCAGCCAGACCCTCTACATCGGACGTAAGCCGAAGCCCTAGCGCTCGCGCAAACGTTAAGCTTAATCAAACCTTTCATTGCACGGCGTAATTTTACGCGGTCTAGTAAGCCCACATTTTAGGGGGACAACACGTGAAAAAACTTACCGCAATCTCTGTCTTAGCACTCGGTGCACTGACGGCTTTCTCAACCGCATCGGCGAACACGGTCTTCACCGACCGCGCCACGTTCATCACCGCGATCAACCCGAACGCCGCTGAAGACTTTAACTCCATTACGGTGGATACGCAGTTCCGCACCCAATCGGTCGTTGTCGGCGATTTCACGATCACCGGCGAGCCAGGCGCGAACGGCAATGGATCGAACCTCATCGATGCAGGCGTTGCCCAATTCAGCGACACCTACACCCTCGATAATACGACGTATCTTCTTGGCGACCTCTCCTCACCTGAAGAGCTGCGGATCGATTTCAACGTTGGGGTCACAGCTTGGGGCGCGGATTTTGCTGGTTTCTCGAACCAGCCGCGCGCCACGGACATCGTCTTTTACGACGCAGGTGATAACGTCATCGGCACCATCTCTGAGCAAACGAGCGACAACAGCTCGCGAACGTTCCTCGGCATCGATCTGATGGGCGACGTTGCGTCGTATGTCATTCTCTCGAACAGCGTAGGGTCCAACGACGTCTTCGGTATCGACAATGTCGCCTACAACACCGCACCTGTGCCGGTCCCAGGCGCAGCCGTGCTGTTCGGCGGTGCGCTGGCAGGCTTCTTCGGGCGTCGCCTCAAGAAATAAGCTTAACAAAACAGAACATCACAAAGAAAGGCCGCGTGATCGACGCGGCCTTTTTTGCACGCGGGCCGCGGTGTTTCTGGACCCCCCTGGTTCTAAGCGCATTCCTGGGGCACTATATCGATAGTCAGCAAACAGGGGCTGCCGCAAAAATGACCGCGCAGGAAATCCGTCGCGTTGGAGACGCGCCTGAGCAAGGCAGCCCGTCGCACGCGACGTGCCTTGCCTGCGATGCTGTGCTCGTCGGTCCCTATTGCCACGTCTGCGGCCAGCGGGATGACGATTGCCGCCGCAGCATTTTCAGCCTCGCGGTCGAGGTAGTCCGTGATACCGCAGCGCTCGATGGCCGCTTCGTGCGGACCTGCCGGGAGTCATTGACCAAGCCGGGCCAGCATCTCCAGCGCTATGCCCACGGCGTCCGGTCGCCGTTCACGCCTCCCGTCCGCTTTTTCTTCGTCGTGCTGTTCGTCTTTTTCGCAACCCTCTGGGTGATGGACCGCAACATTCTGGTTCTCCAGCTGATCCCTGAATACGACCAGACCGAAGAGGATAGCGGGAGTATCCTCGGCGTCTCGGCCGAAGTCGAGATCGGTGAAGAGGATGTCGTCGACGATGTGTTAGCGTCCGTCCTCGAGTCACTACCCGAGGAAGTCCAAGAAGCCCTCGACGATGCCGATACCCTCGAGGACCTCCCAGAAGACGTGCGCGACGCTCTGGGCGAAGACAGCCTCGCTGCGCTTGAACAGGTGTTTGCGCGCGAAGAGGGGGCCCCAAAGATTGTCCCTTACGGCGGCTTTTTCTTAGAGGCGCGCGATCTGACGTACACCGATGAAGAAAAGGAATGGGTGCGCAGTCAGGTGGGCTTCGACGGGGAAATCTCGCTCTTCAACCGAAACCTGTCGGGCGAGCGCCTCACCGAGGCCATCCTTTTCACAATGCAAAATCCCGCAGCGTTCAACAACGCCTTGAACGAGGCCGTTCCCGTCCTTCTGCTGCTGTTTGTCCCGCTGATGGCGATCCTCGGGGCCGTTTTCATCCGCGGCCGAGACGCGCTGATTTACGATCACCTGCTGTTGTCGATCCAAACCCACGCCTTCGCCATTGTCCTGCTGATCATCTCCCTCGTGACGTCAGGGCTTGGCGGCTTTGGAGGTTTGCTGTTCCTGCTCGGCGTTCCGATCTACTATTTCATCAGTGCCCGGGGCGCTTTTGGCCGGAGCAAGCGGAAAACGATCGCCATGACGATCTTTGTGGGGATGATTTACAACCTCTTCTTCACCATCGGTCTCGTGATCGCCGCAGCGGCGGCCTTCTTAGAAATTTCATGATCACCCACGAGGTCACCCAGGCGATGGTGCCCATGGAGGATGGCCGCCAGTTCCCGGTGCGGCGGATCTTCTGCATCGGCAAAAACTACGCCGACCACGTGGTCGAAATGGGCGATGACCCGCGCAAGGTTCCGCCGGTGTTCTTCACCAAGCCCGCCGATGCAGCGTGTACCGATCAAATCATCCCGTTTCCCCCCGCGACAGAAAACCTCCACTACGAAGGCGAACTGGTCGTCGCGCTGGGCGCTGGCGGGACAGACCTCTCCGAACGAGACGCACGAGCCGCGATCTTCGGTTATGCCTGCGGCTGCGACCTCACCCGCCGCGATCTGCAAGCAGCGGCAAAGGACGCCGGCGCACCGTGGGACCTCGCCAAGGCGCTCGACAACGGCGCCATGCTCGGCCTCATTCGTCCACATACAGGTCTTTTGCGTGAAGGCTCGCTGACTTTATCGGTAAACGGGACCGAGCGGCAGAGCGCCAATCTCAACGCGATGATCTGGTCGGTGCCCGAAATCATCGCCAAGCTCTCAGGCTTCTTTGCCCTCAAGCCTGGCGATTTGATCTTCACCGGCACCCCGTCCGGCGTGGGTCCCCTCCAGCGTGGGGATTACGTCGCAGTCGAGATTGCAGACTTGCCGCCTTTGCGCTTTAGCCTCGCGCCATGAGCAAAGCCGACACCTACCGCCAGACCGCTAAAGAGATCGCCGCCGTCCTCGAAGGTGAGCCGAACGAGACCGCGCGGATGGCGACCGTCGCGTGCCTCCTGGCTCAGGCCTTCCCCGGCAACATCTGGACCGGCTTCTATCTCGTCGATCCCGACAAGCCGAACGAATTGGTCGTTGGCCCCTACCAAGGCACGCTCGGCTGCCTCCGGATCCCCTTTGGCAAAGGCGTGTGCGGGACGGCCGCCGCCGAGCTTGAGACGCAAGTCGTCCGCGATGTCCACGCATTCGAAGGCCACATCGCTTGCGACAGCCGCTCCGTCAGCGAGATCGTCGTCCCCGTGCAAGACGCCTCGGGCCACCTCATCGCCGTCCTCGACATCGACAGCCCCGACGAGGGCACCTTCGATGAGGTCGACAAACAGTGGCTCGAAACCATCGTCGCCGATGTGTTCGCCACGCTTTGAGATCCCTTCCCCGCGCGTTTAGGGTCTCCGCGTAAGTTTTGGGGGAGTGCCCAATGGCGCGATTGTTCACACTGATGGTTCCAGCCGCCCTCTGCCTCGCAGGTTGCTGGCCCGAAAAGCCCGTCGAAGTCACCGTCACCGGCTACGGCGCGGTAGAAGTGGAGGTCGACTCGTTTTCGGTCGGCATCGTTTCGGTGGGGTACGGTCAAACGCAAGCCGAAGCGCTGGGAAGCCTCAATCAACAACTTACGGATCTTCGCAGTGAGCTGGTCAAGCTTGAGGGTATCGAGAGCCTCAAATTCAATGCCAACCAGATCGAAGTTACGGGGATCGCTGATCCGGCGTGTGCGGAGAACTTCGATTCTTATCGCACGATAGATAAGTGTCCCCCCGTTCGGTATACGGCACGAATTTACGTTGGTGTCAGCGGATCCCCCGCAAAAGAAGCGGGGAACATCGTATCGCTCGCAACGGAGCTGACGACAGGAAATGCTGAGGTCAATCGCTTCACCATTTCAGATCAGCAGAGCGCCGAAGACCAGGCGACCCAAGCGGCGTTCGCGAATGCTCGGGCCAAGGCCCAACAAATTGCTCAAGCCTCTGGGCTAAAGCTTGGACCTGTAAAAGCCGTCTTGCTTCCCGATGATCGGGAGTACTTCTATGATCGCCAAGCACCTCTTGAGGACAGGATCTCGGTAACGGCGAGCCGCGTTCCCCAACAGACGATCGAAATCGACGTACCGACGCAAACCGTAAGCGCTGAATTCCGCGTCACCTTCGAACTTCTCGAGCCTGAGGCGGAGAGCCCGTAGCGCGCGTGCTGTCTTATCAACATGCCTACCACGCGGGGAACCCAGCGGATGTCCATAAGCATGGGGCACTGGTCGAACTCCTCCGCCTCCTGACGAAGAAGGACAGGGGGATCAGCTATCTTGAGACCCACGCCGGTCGGGGCCTCTATGATCTGTCCTCGGACGAAGCGCGCAAGACGGGCGAAGCGGCCGAGGGCGTTTCCCTTCTAGCGCGAGGCGAGGGCGCCTATGCCGACATCATCGCGCGGGTGCGGGCTGAGCATGGCGAGCACGCCTATCCAGGCTCGCCGCTGGTCGCGCTGAACAGTTTGCGGGAACAGGACCGCGTCGTGCTGATGGAGAAGCACCCCCAGGAGCATGCAGCGCTCCGCCGCGCCGTCCGCCGCCGCGGGGCCGAGGTGCATCGTCGTGACGGGTACGAAGGCGCCCGGGCGCTGGCGCCGCTCAACCCCCGCCGCGGCCTGGTGCTGATCGATCCGTCCTATGAGGTCAAAACTGAGTACGCCGCCGCCGCCCAGCTCGCGCGCGATCTCCACACCAAATGGCCCGAGGCAGCGATCCTCGTCTGGTACCCGCTTCTCCCGGCTGCGCGCCACGAAGAACTCCTGCGCTTGTGCGCCGATGCCGAACCGCTCGTCGATGAGGTCGCGTTTGATCTTAAGGGCGGCAAAGGCATGACCGGCTCCGGCCTGATGCTCCTCGGCGCCCCTTATGGCGCCGGCGATGCCTTCGCCGCAGCGTTCGCGAGCGGGCAGCCAGTGCTTCGGCGCTGCGCTTAAGCTTGCTGCGGCGCTCACGTGACTTTAAGCGTCGGGCGGCAACACTGAGTACTGCCCCATGTCCTTGCCGCGCTTTCATATCCCGCTCGAGGTCCCGTCGCTCACGGATCCAACCTCCTGGATGATCGGTCCACGGAGTTTATTCGCTGACCGCATGCGCGCGGATGTCGAGTTCATCGCCACGCCGCCGCGGACCTTCCCGCCGCTCAAAGGCTCCTTCGACGCAGCGCCCGAGCCGCGCCCTACCGGCGACTACAGGGGCCGCAAGGACAAGCTCTTGCCCTGGAAGTCCGGGGCTCAGGAGACGCCGTCCATCCCCGAAGGCCGCTATCTCTTCGATATCCGGGGCAGGGGCCTCGGGAATTGGTCCCACGCGCTCAACCAAGGCCTCGTCCTCAGCCTCAAGGTGCGCGACCTCCTCCGCGACCATGGCGGGGCGGATCCTATCATTGTCCTCTCCACCGCCTGCTTCTCCAAGGTCACAGCCTATTTCGAACGGCTCGGGTTCGAGACCATCGTCACCGACGATCCGCTCACCGCACCGCAAGTTGTGTACACAGAGGATAACCGGACGGTCCTGCGCTTCTTCAACCGAACCTGGTCAGAACCGCATCTCGGCCTCATCGCGGACAGCATCCGCGACACCGACCCCGGCACGGGAGACAGTATCTTCATCAGCCGCAAGGACGGCCGGATGATCGCCAACATCGACCAAATCGAGCCGATGCTCACCGCCGATGGCTTCACCACGGTCTATATGGAAGACCACAGCCTTGAAGAGCAGTTCGCGATGATCCACCGCGCCCGGCGGATCGTGGCGATCCACGGTGCTGGCCTGGCGCCGCTGCTGTTCCGCCGCAAGGAGGAAGGGCCCCTCCAATTCATTGAGATTTTCTCGGCCAGCCACGTCACCCCGTTCTTCCGCCAAATGGCTGATCACCTGGAGTGCTCTTACCGCGCCGTGCGGGCGGTTCCCGATCCGGCCACGCTCCCGGCTGCGTACGATCCTGAGACATCCGTCTCAGAATTCGCCAAGGCGCACTCTCTGAAAGCGTTTCACGTTGATCCTGTCTCGCTTGAAGTCGCCCTCGGTCCCGATCCGATCGGAGATCTTCTCGGCGGCAAACGCCCGGTTGGCTTGGCTTAGCGCCAATCAGACCCGGTGGACACGAGCCGCGGCACGGGCCTTGCAACGCTCATCGCGAAACCGTCGTCGATGGCTTCGCTCTCAAGTTAACCTGCGTGGGGCTCCTCACTCCCACGTTCCTCACTGAAGAACCCCCGCTCGCCTCCCACCGAGCGGGGGTTTTTCTTTGATCTGATCATCTTGGGACGGAGTTTACCAATTCACCATTCTAATAAGCACACTGATGACCTTTTTGGCATGCTTTTCACGCTCCACGGGAAAACCCGCAAAGCCGCATAATGCCTAGGTTTCAACGGTACACTTTTGCGGAGAACGAGCGCTGGCACGCTCTCTGCACTGGTGTGGTCACCCCACAGCAAAAGAGTGAACCTCACCATGAAAAATCTCTGCAGTGCACTAACCGCAGCCGTCGCACTCGCCGGTGCAGCCAACGCCTCTGTCGTCCTTCAAGAAGGCTTCGAAGGCCCAGATATCGGTCAAAATTGGTACGTCTACGACACGTTCGGCGCGTTCGTGACCGTTTCGGGCGCAGGCATCGAAATCCAACAGTCAGGAACCGTTGTTAACGCCTATGAGGGCAACCAATATGTCGAGCTCGACAGCGACTTCCAAGTCTCTGCAAACCTCGGCGCGGGCTCGAATTCGGCCATGGCGGCGTCTGTGCCGCTTATCGATGGCGACTTCTACGAGCTGACCTTCGCCTATCTTCCGCGCACGTCGCAAGCCAACGACAACGGCATCAGCGTCGACGTCGGCGCGCTCACCGACGGCGGTTACGGCAACCGGGCGTTCTCCGCTTCGGCAAACCTTGGCCAAATGAGCACCGCTCGGACGGCCTCCACCGTTTGGCAGATCGTCAGCTACTACTTCGTGGCCGGTCCAGGCGACAACGCCATCATGTTCTCAGCGTTCGGCACAGAGAATGAGCTTGGCGGTTTCATCGATGACGTGCGCCTGACCAACCTTGCCGCATCGTTTGATCCGGTTCCCGTCCCAGCCGCAGGCCTCCTTCTCGTGACCGGTCTCGCAGGCCTCGCGACCCGCCGCCGCAAGACGGCCGCATAACGCACCCACCGCCCCACCGGTGAGAGACCGCCCCGGCACATGCTGGGGCGGTTTTTCTTTGTGTCCTACGGGGAAACAGCGCGGCCAGGGGACATCCCCCGGTTGAACCTCCGGGCGGGGAGGGTTAATCGGCGCCAACGCCATCCCACCCTTGAAGAGGACACCCCATGGCCCGCCAATTCATCTACTTCATGCAAGGTCTCACCAAGTCCTACGGCGCGAAAAAGATCCTCGATAACGTCCATTTGCAGTTCTACCCTGACGCAAAAATCGGCGTCGTCGGCGTGAACGGTGCGGGTAAGTCGACCCTCCTCAGAATCATGGCGGGCGTCGACCAAGAGTTCACCGGCGAAAGCTACGCGGCGGACGGCGCGAAAGTCGGCTACCTGCCCCAGGAGCCTGAACTCGACGAGACAAAGACCGTCTTTGAGAACGCCGCCGAGGGCGTGGCCGAGATCAAAGCCAAAGTCCAAGCGTTTAACGACGTCTCCATGCAGATGGCGGAGGAATATTCCGACGAGCTGATGGAGAAGATGTCCGCTCTCCAAGAAGAGATCGACGCTCTCGACGCGTGGGACATCGACAGCAAAGTTGAGATGGCGATGGAGGCCCTGCGCTGCCCGCCGGGTGATTGGCCGGTGACGGATCTCTCGGGCGGTGAGAAGCGCCGAGTCGCCCTCGCCAAGCTTCTTCTGTCCAAGCCTGATCTCCTCCTCCTCGACGAGCCGACGAACCATCTGGATGCGGAGAGTGTCGCGTGGCTTGAGAACTACCTCAGGAATTTTCCGGGTGCGGTGGTTCTCGTCACCCACGACCGGTATTTCCTCGACAACGTCACCGGCTGGATCCTCGAGCTCGATCGCGCCAAAGGTATTCCGTACGAGGGCAACTACTCCGGATGGCTCCAGCAAAAGGCCAAGCGGATGGCCCAGGAGGAGCGTGAGGAAGCCAAGCGCGGCAAGACCCTCGACCGCGAGCTCGAGTGGATCAACCAGGGCCAAAAGGCCCGCCAGGCCAAATCAAAGGCGCGGATCCAAGCTTACGAAAAGCTGCGCGATCAAGCCGCGAACGATACCGTCAGTACTGCGCAGATCCAGATCCCGCCTGGTCCCCGCCTCGGCGGTGTGGTCATCCAGGCCGAGGGCCTGAAGAAAGCCTTTGGCGATAAACTCTTGATTGATGGGCTCGATTTCGAACTCCCGCCAGGCGGGATTGTCGGCGTGGTCGGCCCGAACGGCGCGGGCAAAACAACGTTGTTCAAGATGCTGACGGGCAAGGAAGAGCCTGACGAGGGCTCGATCCGCCTCGGCGATACGGTGAAGCTCGGTTACATTGACCAGACCCGCGAGAATCTGACGGACACGAACAATGTCTGGGAAGAGATCTCCGGCGGGCTCGACATCATCAAGCTCGGCGAGAAGCGCGAGGTCAACTCCCGTGCCTATTGCACCTGGTTCAACTTCAAAGGCGGCGACCAGCAGAAAAAGGTCGGCGATTTGTCAGGGGGCGAACGAAACCGCGTCCAACTCGCCAAGATGCTGAAGGAGGGCTCGAACCTCCTCCTCCTCGACGAGCCGACCAACGACCTCGACGTGGACACCCTCCGCGAGTTGGAAGCCGCCCTCGACGAGTTCGCCGGCTGCGCCGTGGTCATCAGCCACGACCGCTGGTTCCTCGACCGCATCGCCACCCACATCCTCGCCTTCGAAGGCGACAGCCACGTCGAATGGTTCGAAGGCAACTTCGAAGACTATATCGAAGATAAAAAGCGGCGGCTTGGTCCGGACGCAGACGTTCCGCGGCGAATTCAGTATCGCAAGATGGAGCGGTAGCTCAAACTTCGAAAGCCAGCCGGGCGTCTTCTTTGCACTTTGTGGTTTCTGTTTGAGCGGATCTGTGACAGCGCTCCCATAGACTTGGGGGAGCGCTCCGCTAGGCCTTGTTTACCGTAAATTGGCTTCCCATGTCCCGTCCGGACAAAACGAGGGAGTCCGAAAATGTTTAGAATAATCATCGTTGCACTGTGTCTTATCTCAAGTAATGCCCAGGCCGCGGTCCTGCGCGACGTCGTCGGGCAGGTCTGGAAATCTCCAGGTTTCCGCATCAACAATATCAGTCAGGCGTTCCAGGTTGTGAACTCAACGCCGCTGCAAGCGACTTGGGACGTCTCAGCGCTCGATTATCCGCGTGGCGCGGCGTTTACAATCAGGTCGGCTTCAGCGACGCTGTCAAACTTTATTGGCCCCGACGCCGCGACGCTGAATGGCAACAACTTCTTCGATTTACAGAATACAGCTTATATCTTCAGTGGACAAATCAAACTGGAAGACGACTTTGAGCGGTGGACGGTATCGTCCGATGACGGATTTCGCTTGATCGTTGATGGCGTCATCGCGGGGCAATTCGACGGAGTTCGGCCGGGGGGTACCACCAGTGGGACGTTCTCTCAGCGTGCTGGGTTGTACAGCTTCGCAATGGTCTTTTTCGAACGCCGGGGCGATATGGGGATCGTGTTCACCTCAAACGGTGCGATTGTTGAAGCGGGCGAAGTCCCTCTTCCAGGCGCAGCTATTCTTTTCCCCGCTGGGCTGCTCGCCGCATTTGTGCAGCGTCGTTTCGCGGGCGCGGAAAGCGCTTAACGTCGACAGCGGTGGGGTCCTCGCCGAGAAGGGCAGAGACCCCGCTGCCGCACCGCTAGGCGAAACGGAGAACGTAGTTTTGCGTTCTGCCAACGAATTGAATGAAACAAATATCTACGTCCACTGATGCAATTAATGCTACGACTGACGACGCACGAAACAGACGGACCTAAGTTAAGGTAAACAAAGAAAATTCTTACCTGATTCCAACGCCCGTGTGATATTATCCCCAATGAACTCTTAACGGTTGGGGGATAACCATGAAGAAAGTTCTTTTGAGTGCCGTGGCCACGGTTGGTCTCGGTGTTATGGCGGGTGCGGCCCAGGCGGCGCCGGTGACCATTGTTTTCCAAAATCCGGGGGCGGATACGCCGGTTGCGGGGAACTTCCAGTCCACGGGCACGTGTAACGGCATCAACGTCTCAGGACCTGATCTGTGTACGGTCGATAACGCGCTTGGCTTTGACTATGCCAAAGGTTTTGCCAACCTGAACGTCACCGCGATCATCACCACGGATAATTCGTTCACGGCCCTTCTTCAGGACCTTGCGCCGACGAACTCAGGCCTCGCCGCGCTGACGGTGGGCGAGGGCTCATCGGATGACCAGGTTCAGGTGTCATCGAAGGAAGCGCTGGTCTTCGATTTCGGGACCGAGGTCCATGTGCACCGCATCGACTTTAACGCCGGCGCCGACCGCAACTGCGACAACCCGGGCAACGAGGGTCCTTGCGGTGAGTTTGAACTGATCGTCGACGGCAACACGCTGGGCACGATGGTGGCCGAAGATAACAAAAACTTCGGTACACTGATGGGCCAAGTGTTCGAGATCCGCGCGACCGATCCACTCGATGGCGGCTTTACCATCGGCTCGATCACGGTCAGCGAAACGCCGCTGCCTGCCGGCGGTGTGTTGCTCTTGAGCGGTCTTGGCGGTCTCGGCTTTGCCCGCCGCCGCAAAGCGCAAGCCTAAGCGTTCGCCGACGCGGTTGGCCGGGCGGCCGGCCGCGTCAGGCCGTCCTCGCACGCGGCTCTCTCATCAAGCTTGCGAACCAGAAGCGCGGCCACTTTCCAACGCGCGTTGCACATTGTAGGCGCCGTCGACCGGTAACGCGATGATGGCCCCATGACACAAATCAACGGTTTCAAACTGACGTTCCCACCCGAAACGGCGGGAAAAGTCATCGAAGCTTACGGCAAAGCTGAGCGCATCCTCGAATATGGCACCGGCGGTTCAACGATTCTGGCTGCCAAGAAACCGGGCACAAAGATCATTGCCTGCGAGTCAGATAAAGAGTGGCTGGACCGGCTGATGGATGCCGCGATTGGCCTCCCTGGAAAGATCTACCCCGTCCACGCCGATATCGGCCCAACGCGCGAATGGGGACACCCGGCGCCGGGTGCCAACCCGTCCCACTTTTTGCGCTACCCGACGCTTCCCTGGGAGGTGGCGAAGAAGCAGGCCTTTGAACCCGATCTCGTTCTGATCGATGGCCGCTTCCGCCCGATGTGTTTCTTGGTCTCAATGGTGCAAACCCAACGTCCTGTTCGGATCATCTTCGACGACTATGAGGAGCGGGAAAACTATCACTTCGTCGAGAAGTATTGCCCGCGTACGGAGTACTTTGGCCGCGCCGCTGTCTTCGACGTTGAGCCAGGGATGCTCACCGCGTCCCAGTTCCTCGACCACTGGCGCCTCTTTTTCGACGCGCGCTGATCCACCTCCGCCGACGCGGTACAGCAACGTGCCTTGGGGTAAGCTGAGCAGATCAAAGCGCTGCTTTACCCTGGCTGCCGCTAGAGTTGATGCGGCGCAGGGACTCCCTTAGATTGCGGCAAAGTCAAGGGAGGGCGGGTCATGTCCGCAATTGTTCACCTCGCTATTCCGGCGGGCAATCTGGCGAAAACCGTGGAGTTTTATACGGAAGTCTTCGGTTGCACCCTCGGAAATTCTGAGGAAGGACGCTGGCAAGACGTCAATTTTTGGGGCAACGAGCTGACCTTGCACCAGAGTGAGGAGCGGCTCCCCAATGTCCGCCACGATGTGGATATGGGCCGCGTGCTTGTCCCGCATTTCGGCGTGCACCTTGAGGAAGAAGACTTCCAGGCGTTGAAAAGGCGGATTTCGGCGGCGGGCCTGGACTATATCGATCCGCCTTACCGGCGCTTTGAAGGCGATAAGTACGAGCAAGAGACGTTCTTCATTGCGGATCCCAACGGCAACGTGCTGGAGATCAAGACGATGAAGAACCCTGAAGTTCTCTGGCCCGCCGCTTAATTACGCCAACGGCGCGGGCCTCAGCGTCCGCGCGTTCGCCCAGCGCGCATTCCCAAGGTCAACGCGGGTACCTGCGTCCGACGGCACGCTTTAAGGCCAGATCCTTTCGCCGGGTGCCCGACAGCCTCCGTGATAGGGCTGTCAAACCTGCAGAAGGCTTCTCTCTCCGCCACCCCTAAACGCTCACCGGCGTGCCGGAACTCTCTGTATCAAAGCGTGCCGAACCGCTGCCAAAACTTGCCGCACTTGCGAAAGTGACGCATGCTCCGACCCGGGGGAACATAAGGGGGCGTCATGTCAGAGTATTCGCAACCACCAGCAGGGCCTGTCGCCGCGGGCGACCGCATCGACTATCTCGATATTCTGCGCGGCTTCGCGGTGATGGCGATTTTCATCGTCAATATCAAAGGCATGGTCATGCCCTTTGCGTACTACGCCAACCCTTCGCTATGGGCGACGGAGTTCGAACAGGGCATCGCGACGGTCCAAAAATACCTTGTCGATGACAAGTGGCGGACCACGTTCACGGCGCTCTACGGTGCGGGTCTGCTGATGATTTGGGACCGGTTGAAGGCGCGGGGCGAGGGGCGGGGACTGCTGCTCAAGCGCAACCTATGGCTGCTCTTCTTCGGCGCGTTCCACCTGATCCTCATCTGGATGGGCGATATCTTGTTCGCCTACGGTCTCACCGGCCTGTTGGCGATGCTCTTTGTACGGATGAAAGCCTGGCAGTTCTTCGTCGTCGGTTTGCCGATTCTCGCGCTTGGCTCGGTCTGGCTTTCAGGCTTCATGGCGCTTCCGGCTTACGTGCCGGACATGGCCGCTGAGATGAAGCCGCTCTTTTGGGCGCCTACGGAGGATTCGCTCAACGAAGAGATCGCCGCGATGGGCGGCGGCGTGCTTGATCAAATCATCTATCGCGCGATGGGCGCGATCGGCTACATCTTTTTCTACATGCTCTTCGGGGGCGGGGTGGTCTTAAGCCTCGGCCTGATGGTGGTCGGGATGGGTCTGTTCCGTTCAGGCCTCTATCGCGGCACGTGGCCCCTTGCGATCACGGTGCCTCTCGCCGCGGCGGCGCTCGGTGCTGCGTGGTACCTGGACTATCTTCAAATTACAGAACTCAAAGCATCGGGGTATGATTTCTTCGTCTACTCGAAAATCGGGTGGATGTCCGTCCTCGACGGATACCTCGGTGCTTTCGGTTACGCTTGTTTGATCTCAGCACTCGTCAGTCTGGGGATCAAATTTGGCGCCGTGGCGGCCGTTGGAAGGATGGCGTTCACCAATTACATCACCTGCTCCCTCATTGGCACAACGATGGCCGGGGGCCACGCGCTCGGGATGTTCGGCGATGTCTCCTTGACCACGCAAATGATCGTCGTCGGCGTCACCTTCGTCGGTATGCTGATTTGGTCGCCGCTCTGGCTGCGCGTCTTCCGGTTCGGCCCGCTTGAATGGCTCTGGCGGTCGTTGGTCTACGGACAGTTACAGCCTATGCGGCGGGCAGAATAGGGTTAACTGGCGCTACACTGTGACTGATGGCTGGCGCCGCGGCGTTCCATTACGCAGTCGGGCATGGACCCGTATGCTATCGCCGGAATTTTAGGGCTGATCACCACGATCGTCGTTTACTCGATTGTCGGCTGGCGGAGCATTATTGGCTGCCTCGTGATGTGGTTCCGGCGCGACTACTGGACTGGTCACAACACCGTCGAGTTCCTGGCCTGGGGCACCAAGGCAGCCGTGATCGTGCCCGGCCTCGTTTTCGGCGTTGAGATTTGGTGGCTGCACGTCCTGACGCTCGGAACGTCGGTGGCGCTGATCTGGGCCTCAATGCGGAAACTGCTCCCCACCCTGATCCTCTTCAATACGCTATGGATCTTCCTCTCCATGACTGTCATCGTCCGGCACATCATGGCGCCGCCAAGCGTCTAGGATCCGATACGCTTTGATACGCATGCAGTGCGCGGCGCTATGTTAGGCTCACCCCATGGCAAAGCTTGGCCCCTGGACCGCTATCGCTGCGGCACCCGCATTCGCAGCCTGTTCTTCAGGCGGCGGCAATGACACGCCGCCACCCCCTCGGCAGAACGTCGCGCCGACGGTTTCCATAAGTGCACCGTCCTCCGCCACGGAAGCGGCCACCGTCACGCTCAGTGCGGCGGAGAGCCGTGATCCCGACGGCAGCATCGCCACGTTCACCTGGCGCCAGACCGATGGCCCAGCGGCGCGCCTCACCGGAGACCTCACGGCAGAGGTCAGTGTGCAGGCACCCCTCGTGCCTCAGGCCTCAGATCTCACGTTTCAAGTGACGGCAACTGACAACGAAGGCGCGTCCACAACGGCTTCTGTCGTCCTCACCGTTGACCCCGCGCCGCGCCCGAGCATTCTCGAATTTGTCACCGTCTTTGATGGCAGAGAAAGAGCGTATACGGTCTATACGCCCCAGACCTTTGTCGCCGATCAACCGGCGGTGATGGTCCTGCATGGCGGTAATGGGAACATGCGCGATGTCTTTGAGCCTGCGCGCCCCACCCAACGGTGGATTGAGCTGGCTGACCAGGACGGCCTCCTCATCATCTCGCCCAATGGCTACAGCGAAGTCCGCCAAGATGGTCTGGGTGAGGAGCAAAGTTGGGCCGATATCCGCGACGACCAAAGCGGTCTGATCTCGATGCAGGACGACGAGGGTTTCCTTCTGCAGGTTCTCGACGTGGTTAGGGAGGGGCGCGGCCACGATCCGCAACGCGTTCTCGTCACCGGCTCATCCAACGGCGGTATGATGACCTTCCGTATGCTTGTAAACCAGGGTGATCGCTTTGCCGCGGGCGCCTCATTTATCGGCGGAATGCCAGAACAGTTCGTGCCGCTCCCGCCCACGGCGACACCGGTGATGATCCTTGCAGGAACCGATGACCCGCTGGTCCTTTTCGAAGGCGGCATCGTCGCTGGCCGCAGTGCGCCAACCCGATCTATTCCGGACACGGTGGAATACTGGCTTGATGCGTCCCTGGCCGACCGGTCGACGCAGGTCACAACAACGTTGCCGGACACGACCGACGACGATTGCCTCATCGATGAGACCACCTGGACGACGGCATCAGGAACGCCTGCCGTCTCCTACTACCAGATGAACGGCGGCGGCCATATCGCTCCTGATACGACGCCGAGCTTGCGGGCGCCGTTCTTCTTCGATCGGTTGGGCAATCAATGCTCCGACGCGCACGGTATCGACCTCGCCTACGCGTTTTTCCGCTCGGTTCCTTAAGGCGCGAGCTGTTAAAGCGCCCAGCCCGCGGGAACGGGATAGGGCTCGTTCTGGTTGAGCCGCCCAATGCCGCGAATGGAGCGGGTGAGCATCATCAGCCAGGTCCACAACAGCCCCAGGCAGCCAATCAAGATCATCGGAATTCCGATGAACAGCAAAATCACCGTGCTGGTCAGGAGCGCGCCAAAGCCAATCAGCGCTCCGCTGATGATCCCGCCTAGGAAGATCCGCCAAAACAGGCCGATCTGGTGCTCAAAATGCGAAACGATCGCGGGCGATCCGCTGCCGCGGAAGATGTACGCCAAAATCACCCCGATGAAGAACGGAACGCCGGTAAAAAGCGCCACTAAATAGAGCGCGTAGATCGCAATCCCGCGAAACCGTTCGTCATCTGTCATCATCGCGCCCCAAGCCCTGTTGCCGCCTCAACGAACGGCATGTAATGGCGCCGCGCATTCAGAACAACCAAAGGACCTCTCATGGCTACCGAACGCACCCTGTCGATCATCAAACCCGATGCAACCGCCCGCAACGTGACGGGTAAAATCATCACCAAGTTCGAAGAAGCTGGCCTCCGCGTCGTCGCGCAAAAGCGGATCAAGCTCTCCGAAGAACGCGCAGGCGAATTCTACGCCGTCCATAAAGAGCGCCCGTTCTTCGGCGACCTCGTCAGCTTCATGGCTTCCGGCCCTGTCGTCGTCCAAGTCCTTGAAGGCGAAGGCGCGATCGCGAAAAACCGCGAAGTGATGGGCGCTACCAACCCGAAGGAAGCCGCGCCTGGCACCATCCGCGCCGAATTCGCGGAATCCATCGACGCCAACTCCGTCCATGGTTCAGACGCGCCGGAGACGGCGAAAGAAGAAATCGCGTTCTTCTTTAACGATGATGAGATCGTCGGCTAACGCAGCCATTTCTCTAAAATTGTCCCGTTAACAATCACGGGCGTGACTCTCGGCGGCTTTTCCCTTTCAATGGGGAGGCCGTCTTCTCCTGCACGCAACTTGCAGCGCGGGCGGTAGGAGATCGAAAAGATGAACATCCGTGTTGCAATTGGGATCAAATCCTTTGCTTTCGCCGCTATCGCGAGCGTCTCTGGCGCCGTCGCGGGCGATCTTCCCTCTCCATCTGAGACAGCGGCGCCGAATTTGCCCCTGACTGAGGCCATGATCGATGCTGCACGGTCGTTCGGAAAATTCGACGTCAACCGCGACGGCATGATCGACGCCGACGAGTACGCGTCCCAGCGGGTCGTGGTCGCCCATCTGTCACGGTTCCGCCGTTCCATCTCCATCGACGGTCAAACCGCCCTCGACTTCGACTTGCCTGAAGACGTGCCCATGCGGCTTGGCGCTTCGGAGAAAGCCGCAATCGAAGCCGTCGCCCGGCGCGATTTTCAAGTCCGCGCGTTCGGCAGCGCTGGGCTCGAGACATCCGCATGGCAGGAAAGCCAGCTCGAGCGCTTCTACCTCGCCGACGAAGACGGCGACGGTGTCCTGCAAGGCCCAGAGCTCGTCACCTATGTCCGCGGCGTTGCGGGCCAACTCCAGGCTGGCCTGCCGGTCTCTTAAGCGCTCTCACCTGTCGTCACCGCATAGAGGGTCACCGCCGCCGCAGTGGCCACGTTGAGGCTTTCCACCTCCGCCGCGAGAGGGATCGAAATCAACGCATCGCAATGGTTGCGCACGCCCTCGCGCAGGCCCTTGCCTTCGGCGCCCATCACCAAGGCGAGGGGAGGGCGTCCCGTGAACGCAGGCAGCGGCGTCGCAGCCTCACCGGCGAGACCGGCCGCGGTGAAGCCAAGCTCTTGCAGCGCTTCAATCGCCCGGCTGATGTTCACCACCTTGATGACTGGCAGGCTCTCCAGCGTCCCCGCTGCCGCCTTCGCCAAGGCCCCCGCTAAAGGCGGCGTGCGCCGCTCCTGAACAATCACCGCCTGGGCCCGAAAACCCGCCGCCACCCGGATGATCGCGCCGATATTCTGCGGGTCCGTCACCTGGTCCAGGATCACCACCGGCCGATCCGAACCGCCGTCACAGGCATCCTTGAGGCGCGTCCGCGGCAGATCGCTGAACAGCCCCGCAAGCCCCTGGTGCACCGCCCCCTGGGGCAATTGCGCATCAATCTGATGCGGCTTCACATCCTCCAAAGCCGCCGGCACCTTTTGCTCCTCCGCCAGCCAGGCCTGTGCGTTCTTCGTCGCCATCAGCCGCTTCAGATCCCGACGCGGGTTCTTCAGCGCGGCCAGCACCGCGTGCCGGCCATAAAGCCAAACAGGCGCGTCATCTTGGGGCGGGGAGGGGCGTCGGCGATCAGGCATCGCGGCCCTCTGCCGAAAAACTGCGCCGCGGGGAAGAGGAACCGGTTGCAGCCGCCCTGACCTTCCGCTATCGGCCTGCTTCGCTCTCGAGCGGCCTATGGAGAGGTGGCCGAGTGGTTAAAGGCAGCAGACTGTAAATCTGCCCGCGTATGCGTACGCTGGTTCGAATCCAGCCCTCTCCACCATTTTCCTATCTCACGATGCGCAGCATCTCCGATGGGGCGGACTTTGTCCGGGCCGCGGTCGCGACCTTTTTCATCGTTCGGGAAAAGCCGCTCAATCTCCACCATTGCCCTTGGATCTACCACTCGCTCACGCTCCTTATTTGAGACCCATCGCTAGCTTGCCGCGGCGTCTGGGCTCGCCATGATCTCGATGGTCAAGTCACCAAGGGATCGCAAGGTGAGCGCGGATATTCTCATCAAGAGCACGCAAGCTGCGTTCCGGTGGGTTCGTGAACCCGTCAGGCAAGACGCGTTCAGAGCGATCAGTTTCTGCTCTGCCGACGACGGCATAGACCATACCTAGCGCCGCAGACGCATCACTCCCAGCTGCCGCCGAGGGCGAGAGTGAGGTTGATCCGTTCACTCAGCTGCCGACGTTGGACGTTGATCAGATTCCTCTGTGCACCCACGACCCGGCTTTGGATGTTCAGAACGTCGATGAGGTCCGTTTCCCCTTCATCGTAACGCAGGAGCGCCAGCCTCAACGCTTCCGCCGCTTGCTCCGCTGACTGATCAAGCTCGGCCCGCCGTTTGCGCAGCACGGTTTCCTGGTCAAGCGCCTGTTCCACCTCCGAAAAAGCAGCGAGCGCCGCCGCGGCATACTGCGCCGCCGCAGCATCCAACTCAGCATTTGCCAAGGCGACCTGCGCTTGGCGCGCGCCGCCATCAAAAATCGGTGCGAGGAGGTTCGATGCTGCCGTCCACGCAAGATTGCTTGGATCAAGCAGGTTCGACAAATCCGAAGACGATCCGCCCACACTGCTCGTCAGTGACAGGGTCGGCAGCCGCGCCGCCTTCGCTTCGCTCTGCCCTGCGATCGCCTCAGCGATCCTGCGCTCCGCCGCAATCAAATCCGGTCGCCGCTCAAGAATATCCGCAGGCACACCAACGGGCAGGGGCGGCGGCAGGTCGGGCAGGGTGGTCCGTACACGAAGATCCGCCCCAGGGTATCGCCCAAGGAGGACCTCAAGCGCCCGAAGCGCGTTGCGTTCAGCACCCTGAATTTCAATCAGACTGTCGCGCGCATCCGAAAGGTTTGATTGCGACAGCGCCACATCCTGCGCGTTGCCAATCCCATTGTCATAGCGAACGCGCGTAATGCGGTCGGTCTCTTCCAAAGCCTCAACAAGCGACTGGGACAGCGCTTTTTGCCGAGCCGCCTCGATCGCTGCGAAGTAACCATTCGCGACCGCAGCGGCGATCGAATATTGCGAGAACGTATAATCCGCCTCCGCCGCTTCTAAGCTTTGGACAGCTCCCTCTCTGCCAGCCCGTAACCGCCCCCAAAGGTCGACTTCCCACCCCGCCTGCAAGCCGAGGTTCGTCGATGACGTATCCGGACCATCCACAAGGCCCTGGTTTTGGGTTCCTGCGCCCACGGACACTTGCGGCGAGAGCGCCGCATTGGCCAATCCGGCCGCGGCGCGTGACGCCTCGACCGCTGACGCGGCGGCAGCCAAGTCACGGTTGTTGTCCTGCGCTTCTTTGACGAGGGCGCTGAGCACCGGGTCGTTGAACGACGCAATCCAACCGACAGGTTCCCCGACAACCTCTGTTTCGATAGCGCGCCACTGCTGTTTCACAGCGGGCAGCGATGCGCTGGCCCTTGTCTCAGCGCCTCGCTTGACGCCGTCCATCGTTGAGCAGGCAGCGACAGCAGATACCGTCAGTAACAGGAGTAAAGGCTTCAGTGTACGTTTCATATCAAGCCGCCTTAGGGTTGGTCCGCACACTTTCTGCGGAAGAGATGCCGAAAAAGATCGCGTAGATCACCGGCAGCACAATGAGTGTGATGATGGTCGCAAAGCTTAGTCCGAAGGCGATAACCACGGCCATAGACGCAAAGAAGATATCGCTGAAAAGCGGGATCACACCAAGTACGGTCGTCAGTGCACCCATCATCACCGGGCGCACCCGGCTGGCCGCGGAGTCTACCACAGCATCATGCCGCGGTTTGCCTTCTCTGATTTCAATATCGATTTGATCAACCAAAACAATGGCGTTCTTAATTAATAGTCCGACCAAGGAAAGAATTCCCAAGATCGCCATAAACTCCAGCGTTGTATCCGTGAGCAGCAGGCCAACGACAACCCCGACAATCGCCAACGGCACGATCGCCCAAATCGCAGATGGTTGGCGGAGGCCGTTGAACAGGAAGATCAGCACAAGAACCATTGCGATCACGGCATAGGGAAGGGTGCCCGCCAGCTGCCCATTCGCCTCGGCGCTGCTGCCTAATTCGCCGTCCCATCGCAGCGAATAACCCACGGGCAGGTCAATCGCTTCGATCTCCGGTTGCACGCGGCCAAGCACCGTGGACGTCAGAACCCCCGGCAAGGGATCGGCCTGTACCTTGATCGTCCAAACCCGGTCTTCGCGGTGAAGTTGGCCATCGCGCCAGATCACGTCGGGCTCCTGCGTGACCTCTGAGATCGGGACAGCCTTGCCCGTTCCGCTGCTGATCACTTGGATCCCTGCGCCGGTCGCAAGGTCCAATCGCTCCGTGTCCGGCGCTCTTGAGATGATCGGGATCAGGTCGTCGCCTTCCCGGAAAACGCCCACCGTCTGCCCGGAAAAGTTTCGCTCCAATGCGGAGGAGAGGTCTTCGCGCGATACGCCAAGCCGCCGGGCGCGCTCAGCGTCATACCGCGGCTCAATGACAGGTACTTCTTGCCGCCAATTCGTTTTGACGCCTTTGGCTTCTGGGTCCGATTGCAGTATACTGAGCGCCTTCACCGATAGCGCGCGCAGAACCGCCGGGTCGGGCCCACGAAAAACAGCTTCAATTTTCGAGCCTTGGCTCGGTCCGAGGGTGAATTTCCAAACCCGCGGCTGCGCGGCAGGGAACGTCTCTTCGAGCCACGCTTGGATCTGCGGCACGAGCGTGGCGATCTTGTCGTAATCATCGACGCGGATAAGGGCTTGTCCAAACGCGCCGTTGGGATTGCCAATCTGATAGATCAGCATGTACCGCAGGCCGCTTGCCCCAGCGATCGTGTGGACGCCTTCGACGCCGTCTTGTTCCAACAGGTACTCTTCAATACGCTGAAGGTCAGCCTGCGTTGTTTCGATAGCTGTGCCTTCAGGAAGCCAATAGTCGATGGCGATCTGCGGTGTCGTCGAGGCGGGGAAGAACCCCATCTTCACAAACTGGAACGCGCCTGCGGAGACGACAAAGATCCCGACACACCCAGCAACCACAAGCCATCGGAGCCTCAAGGTTGTCCGCATAAAGCTCTTATAAATGCGGGAAAATCTCCCCTCCGGCACGTCGCCTTCTGTTTCACTAGTTTCCTCTTTGAACAGAAGATCAGCAAACATAGGAACCAACGTCAGCGCGAAGACCCAGCTCAAGAACAGCGAGATAAACACCACCCAAAACAGATGGTTGGTGTATTCACCCGTGTCCCCTGGCGCAAAGCCGATCGGGGCGAAGGCAATAATCCCGATGGCCGTCCCGCCCAACAGAGCCCACTTCGTCCGGTCGACAATGTCGCGCGCAATCTCGATTTTTCGTCGGCCCGCTTTGACGCCGACAAGGATGCCTTCGGTGACGACAATTGCATTGTCGACCAGCATTCCGAGCGCGATAATCAGTGCACCGAGCGAAATGCGGTGGAGGGGAATGCCTGCCACGTTCATGATCATCAAGGTCGCCGCAATGGTGACAAGCAGCACCGTTCCGATGATCAGTGCAGACCGTAAACCCATAAACACGAGAAGAGTAACGAGGACGATGACCAATGCGGCGACGACATTCCACGCAAAGCTGTTGACCGCTTCATTGACGGCGTCGCCCTGGTGATAAAACTCGTCGACGTCAATTCCGAGGGGCCGCTCGGCGATCGTTTCGTTGATCACCCTGCGGACGTCTTCACCCAGTTTGCCTGCGTTGGCGCCCGTCACGTTGGAAACACCGAGGCCGAGCGCGCGCTTTCCATTGTACGAGACGATGCTGAACGCTGGCTCAACGAAACCGCGCCGGATCGTGGCGACGTCTTTCAGGTAGATGAGATCGGCGGACCCTGGATCGCTGATCAGAATATTCGAGATTTCCTCAACGCTATCGGCTGCGCCCGTAGGCACGATGGAAATCCTGCTGCCGCTGATCACAACCCGTCCAGAGGCTTTGACAGCGTTTTGATCTGAGAGCTGACTAAAAATGCTCTGTACCGAAAGCCCAAGGGCGGCAATGCGGTCGCGGGCAATCTCCAAATAGATCGCCTCACTCTGGGTACCGCTGATTTCGACTTTGGCCACGCCCTCGACCGCCAAAATATTGGTGCGCAGAGCTTCGGCATACGCTTCAAGTTCAGGCAGAGAAAATCCCGGGCCTGAGATCAGATAATAAAGGCCAAAAACGTCGCCGAAATCATCGTTGACCCGCGGTGTCTCCGCACCTGGAGGCAGTTGCGCCTGCGCATCACGCACCTTATTCCGTACCCGTGCGAAAGCACCTTGCAGGGCTTGCCGGTCGCCGGAGAAGGCATGCTTGATGTCAACGTCGATGATGGACACACCGTCATATGAGGTGGACCGCACCTCGTCGACCTCTTGCATCCCTTGCAGCGCGGTTTCCAGCACGTCGCTGACTTCATCGGCCACCTCGCGCGGCGTTGCGCCGGGATATTCAGTAATGATCTGTGCTGCGCGGATGAGGAATTCAGGATCCTCAAAGCGCGGCATGTTCAAAAACGACATCGTGCCACCTGCGAGGGAGAGAAGCACGACAATGCTCATCACGAGCTTGTTTTTGATGGCATAAACAGCTGGACTCACGGCGTCAGCTCGGCTCGTTATAGAGCCGGATCTGGGCTCCTTCGGTCAAATAAGCGCCGCCAGCGATCACGATCATCTCGCCAGCGCGAAGACCGTTCACGACACGGACATTGTCCTCAACGCCCGAGCTCACTTCGATATTCCGCCTGCTGACCGTGAGGCCTTCTTGATCGACGACCCAGACATAGGTTCGCCCAGCTTCCGATAAGACGGCAGGCACCGGGATCAACAAACCTGCCTCTGCGGTGCCTGACGATGCTTTGAACCGCCCGGTGAGGAGCCCAGTCATCCCCGGCAGAACGAGAAGATCCGATGGCGGCGTGAATGCAAAGCGGCTCTCAAACGTCTGGGTCGTCGGATCCGCTGCGGAAGCCGACTCAAGAAACGATGCAGGCAGACGAACCCGCGGCGCAGCGTCCAGCTCAAGATACGTTTCGATCGGCTCGAGTTGTTGGATATTGACCACCAGCGATGCCGGTGTCTGCACGATTGCTTCGGCGTCGCCCGCGCTTTGGAGGGTCAGGATCGGTTGCTGCGCGCCAACATTCTCAAACGACTCCACGTGGATATCGGCGACAACACCGGCAAACGGCGCCCTGATGATCGTGTCATCGAGCCGCTTCAGCGCGCTGTCCAGGGAGGCCCGCGCCACATCGCGGGCGCTGCGGCGTTGGTCAAAGACGCTCCTGGCGATTGCATTCTCTTCGATGAGACGCTGCGCTCGGTTAAACTCCGCTTGCGCATTATCGAACCGCGCGCGAGCGCTGTTGAGCTCGTTCTGGAAATCCCGCTGGTCGAGGCGGGCCAACACATCACGCTGCGCCACCTCTTGGCCTTCGGAAATCTCGAGCTCCTGAAGAAGTCCAGGCACTTGGAACGTGAGGATCGAATTGTCGGCCGCGCCCACAATCGCAGGCAGCTTGATGGAGCGCACCTGCTCGTCGGCAGAGAGCAACAGCACCTTCACGGGACGGACGGTTGGCTCAGGAGGAGGCGCGTCGTCGGCGGCTGGTCCACAGCTCGCGAGGCTTAAGGCAGCCACCGCCCCGATTGATTTTAGCTTTGACAGAAGGTGGTAGCCCATCACACGCAACACGCACTTCCCATTTCCGACACCCTGTCGCTTCTGTCATGCTGGAGGGTCTGTCAATCAGCCGGTGCAGTGGCAGTGCTTTGCGCACGGTGCATCGTTATGCTCGGGGAGCCCACATTTGCGGCGCGCGCCGCAGTTCGATAGATCTGCTCTATACGTTAGGATTTGATGCCTGTTGAGCCGCGACCGGGTGATGTATCCGGCGGAGAAGTATGCGAGTTGAGAATAACCACGAGGCGCCATCGCTGACAAAAGGCGGCCGAACACGCCTCGCCATCGTCCAATCAGCCGTCTTGATCATCGCTGATAAAGGCATCAGGGGTCTGAGTATTTCCGATGTTGTTGAACGCCTCAGTATCAAAAGAAGTTCGTTTTACACGCATTTTTCCAACATTGATGACCTGATCGACGCCGTATCACGGCACGTCCTCGACCGGATCGGGGCCCTCTCAACCCGCACCTCGCCAAAAGACAGATCGATTGTCCTCAGCCGGATACGGATGGTTCTGCGGCTGCGGCACACGGATAAAAATCTCGCCTTGGCCTTGACCGAACTCTATTCCAACCATCCACCTACGGTGAAGGATGTTCACCGCCGTTTGGCGGCTGACCTCAAAAGCGACCACGCGAAGAGGACGGCGAACGTTTCACCCAGCGCTGAGCAGTACGCTATCACCATGGTCGCCTCAGGTGCGATCCAATACCTCAAACAGTCGGACCTTGATAGTCTGCCGTCTGATCGAGATGTCATCGCATTGATCGACGCATTTCTGTTTCAATGAACCGAGAAAAAGCCTGCGTATTCGTGCCCGCGGCAGTAATAGAAGCGACGTGATTACGAACGCAATATCAGCGGTTTAGAACTCTCTTTGAGTCATCCGTACCGAGCAAAAAACTTCCGCTCAGGATTTGATACCCCGATGCGTAAGTGGACAAAATGCGCGAGGACGGCCGCCGACAGCTAGCCAATCTAGTGCCCGATCGGGCTGCTCCCCGTGCTTGCATCCCAAAACTGTCTGCTCATCCCCACAAACAGATCAGTACAAGGTAAAAATGGCGGTGAGCTGGCCTCTGGACTTACGCCTTCGGCAACCCGCCGCCACCGGGGGCATTAACCGCCGAACGCTTCCTCGCTAATGAGGTACCCGCTTACGAACACGGACACATAACGCTGCTTACCGCCATCGCGCTGGATCGGGCGTTTGTTCTCATCAAGAAGGTTTGGATTGATGTTTGCCACGCTGATCTTTTCACCAGAATGCAAAACAAGCCACGGCGTTTCAAAAGTCAGCTTGGTCGGCTGATCATAGACGCCAGAGAACGTCAGTGAATTCCGCCCCTTCGGTCCGCTGAAGCCGCCGCCCAGGTCGTCCTCACGACCGATGACCATCAAATAGGGATCGTTCATCAGGTTCACCGATCCATCGTTCGCCGGTCTATTCGAAACAATGTCCGTAACCGCCATAAAGTATCCGTCGGGTACGACGGAGACCTCATCGCGGGTGTCCGTTCGGAAGCAGCGCAGGCTGCGAGCTGAGTTCTCCTCAACCGTGGCACCGATGCATGAGAACGGATATTTCTGCGCCGCGTCGTCGGCGGACGCGCAAGTGAGCGTGGCGGATAAAGCGGCCAAAACTGAGAGTGCTGTTACGTGTTTCATGGTTCTCCCCTCATAAGGTATGTAATTAGTATATACATGTATATCGCAAATATCAAGAGAAAAGATCAAATTTTACTGACTTTTGCGGGAATGATCTACAAATATCGACCTTCGCAAAGAGATCGCCGGGAATTGCGAAGTGGTCCGAGACATCGTCGCGCATTTCTGTGCGGTGTGTTGCAGGAGAACGAGCTAATAAAAAAGGCCGCACTCTGAGAGTACGGCCTTCAGCTCATTTGCGCACTGTTTTTATTGTTTTTTGCGCTTCCGAGCGATGAGACCAAGGAGAGCTGGGCCGGCCAAGAGCGCTGCCGGTGGGATCGGGATCTCGGGTACACTGACGAAAACGTTATCGTAATCGATGATTTCCGAAATGTTGTCTGTGCTTTCGATCAACAGTGCGATGGACGTCGCTGTATCCATCAACGCGGCGAAGTCTGACGTCGAGAGACCCCAGACACTTGCGTCGAGGTCAAGGCTGTAGGTTGTCCAAACATTCTCGATTGGGAACACAGAGACGGCATCGGCGGTCGCCGATAGCGTCCCATTGCTGATCGTGATCTGGCCGTATTGTTCGACGTCATTGCCGTTTTCCGCGACCAGGCGCGCATCGAAACCGATGCTCCCCCCTACGCCGAGGGCGTCCACAAGAGCGTTGTTAAAGTTCAGAAAACTTGCACCCGGTGCATTATCGGTCAGGCGTATGAAGCCCCCAGGATTGCCTCCTGCTGCAAAGTGATCGAGCTGCTGGGCATCGGCAATAAAGCCTTCAGCGTCGCTATCGAAAGTTGCTGTCACCGATGCGGCGGAGGCAGCACTGCAAACGGCCATCAGGCCGATCGCGATGGAACACGTGAAACGTTTCATGGTCATCCCCATTTTCTTCTACGTGAGACCATCATCGCATAAAAACAAATATACACTAGTATACCCGCAAGTATGGTAAATTGGTTTGTCTTGCGGAAGATCTCTGAAGTCGTTCTAAATGCTCGCCGATGATCGTAGCGGCCGTCCTATTTTATGCCCGTTTCAGCGCGGAGGGCCGCGATGTAGAGATCCAAACCGATCAGCATACGTGCTTCCCCCCGATTGATCACGACCGAGGTGATCAGGTCCCGAGACTGATCATCTTTGACATTCTCGTCCAAGGCGACCGGCAGCTCAAAAGAAGCTTCGCCTGAGCGTCTGGCATCCTCGATCGTCGCTATGCTGAGGATATGGGTCGCGATCGCTTGATAGACAGCCGCTGCACGACTGGTCTCAAGGCCGAGCCTGCACAGCAAGGCGACCCCTGCAAACATCAGCGTCTGACCTCGCGGGGAATAGAGGAAGCCGTAGGTGATGGCCTTTGCCGTATCCGGATACTTCACCATGATCCGAAAATAGCGAATGGAAAACCGACGAAACTTCTGAACCGTTTCATCGAAAGTCTCATCGCGTTCTTGTTGCCCTCCGTGCACAAACCAACGGCCTTCTTCGCTTTCAAGGACCTCTGCAAGCACCTGGTCGATGACTGCGAGCTTCAAAGCGTCGCGATCATTGAAGTACCGATAAATCGCCATCGGCGTGACGCCCAGACGCTCGGCAAGGGCGCGCATCGTAAAATCGACGCCGTCGTCTTGCGACAAGGCCAGGGCCGTCTCGAGAACGATCTCCCGCGAGAGCGGCTTCCGTCGCTGTGTTTTCTTGTTGTCAGTCATAAGCGAACCCGAAATTCGTACCGAACTTCGCCTTTGCTGAATAGCCCGCGCAGCGTATCGTGCCCGAAGTGTCCGCCCCAACCATTGAACTGGCATTTAACCCAACGGCAGAACAAAGCCCTCAGCCGCGGAGATGCCAGTCCCGGGAGCTCGATAAGTCATAGCATCAAACAAAGCATGGCGCATGGCACGGCTCCCCACCGCAAGTAACACTCCCGACACGGATCAAGAGTAAAACCCGTGGGCAGAGCATCGCACGTTTTGCGATCACGCATGCTCTCACGATCGCTGTACGGAATATAGATCTTGGCTCGCTTGTATAATAAAGCGTTCACGGTTGTGCCCGAATGCCCAGTCCGTGGACAGACTTAGACGTGTCCATGCCGCCACGGCTCATAAAGATAACCCAAGCCAGCGCGTAATGCGTTTAAGCGCTCGAAAGGCTTGGTCCTGCCAACGCGCCGACACGAAATGGTCGGGTCACAGAGAATTGCGGGCGCGAAGGCGGTCTGCATCAGCTGTCCCCACTGTTAAACCATGTTTATCAAATGAATAATTCGTGCTCTGCTGACACCTCGAATTTGTCCTGGAAAGGCGCGTTGAGCATGAGGCATTTGGCGATTATTTTGAGCTCGTCTGCGGCTTTTTGTTGGACTGCTTGTGCTGCTCCCCTTGAAATCGAAGCGTTGCTCACAACGGGCGACGCCGTCGGCGACGAAAATTATACGTTCCACGGGTTTGGCCAGGTACACCTGAATTCAGCTGGGGAGATCTTGTTTTCAAGTCGCACGTCCCACACCGGTACGGGTTACGGCGGCATTTTCTTTGCCGACGGGCGCGTGGTCGCTCTGGACGGGCAGGAGTACGGCGACGACGGTCTCACGCTGGGTAGCAGCGTCGGATCGGGGGGCGCGTTTTTGCTGACAGAAAGCGGCGATGCTATTTTCTCAAGTTTCGCTTGCTATGTTTGCACGCCTAGTACGTACGAATTGGGTATCTTCAAAGGCAGCAACACAACGATTACACTCACTGGTTCGACCGTCGATGCGAATGGCGAAACGCTTTTCGAAGCCTCCCGCTTTACCGCCAGCGATCGAGGCGAAGTTGCTTACGTGTCGCGGACTTATCCCAGTTACGACTACGGAATTCATCGGGAAGACGGGAGCGCGGTTGCGTTCACCGGAACACCTTCACCATTGCCTGGAACAGAGTTTTACGGGTCCTTCAAGAACCCCGTTATTAACAGCGTCGGGCAGATTGCGTTCACCGCGTCAGTCATTGACGCTTCGCAGACAGTCAAGACAGGGTTATTTTTCGATGGAAAGGTGGTCGCGCTCGAAGGAGAAGAGGCGGGTAACTCAGGCCATACATTTTCCCGCGCGAGCTTTTCCGCTGAGAACATTTTTCTGAATGACGACGGAGAACTCACCTTCGCGGCTGCGATTGACACGGACGACGGCAGAGTGACCGGGCTATTCCGAGAAGACGGGTCCGCTATCGTCTCGGGGAACATCCCAGTCAAAGGCGCTCCGGGGGCTTTTACCGGCGTTGGCAACGTGGTGATGAACGGCTCTGGCGAATTTGCTTTCGAGAATTTTGCGTCCGGCTTTGGCCCTACGCCGCGCAAAGGCATTTTCCTCGATGATGGGACTGTGATCGCGCTACGCGGTACAGTGGCGGGAAATACAGGAACATATTTCTCAAGTTTTTATTCGGACATCACGATCAACGACCGAGGATATGTGGCGTTCAATGCTATCACGTCAAAAGCTGGCGTGCGTTATGACGGCCTTTTTCTGTATGACCGTGAAAACGGTCTTCGGACTGTAGCTTTCGAGGGCGATGAGATCATAGACTCCCATGGGATCGTCCGAACCATCATGTCGATCAGCTTTGTTCCCGGAGGACTGTCGGAAAACGGCATTGCTTTCAGTGCCGGATGGCGGACCGGGGGTGGGAGCGGCCTTTTCTTTGTTCCATTCGACGAGCTGGAGGAGGTCCCGCTTCCCGCCGCGGCGCCGCTGATGCTTGCTGGGCTGGGCTTTCTTGGGTGGACGCGTCGGTCTTCGTCGCGCCTGGCGTATCCTTCTCACGGATCGGCACTGCCGAAGATCCGCGAACGCAACCGTCTGCTGTTATAACCGCCCCCTATTCGGTTGGCACAACGTCGTTGACCCCACAAACAGTTTCAGAAACGCACGATACTGATCGATCCAGCTCAAAAATCCATCTGTATACAGTTTAAAATCCGTATGTCAGCCGTTCATAAGCCACCCGGCTTCCGCCGGGTGGTTTCGCTCGGTCCACTTACGCGACGTGGATGTCGTTGGTGAACTCGTCGAGCAGGCCGTATTGCGGGGTGAGGGCCATCTCCGGCGGGATCGCCCACAGGAGGCTGTCGACCAGCGC
>JBCDHW010000001.1:0-455066 GCA_038749595.1 Pseudomonadota bacterium | reverse complement strand
TCAGACCGTCAAGAACAGCAACGTCGCCGCGCACCGTCTGTGCAACGAGGAAGAATGCCGGGTTCTCTTTCGGTGAACGGACTTTCAGACCCGTAGAAATACGGTCCTGCGTTTCTTGAAGGTTCGCCTGAACCGTGCGCAGAGTGCGCAGCGCTGTTTGCGCAGATGCGTTCGTCAACAAAGACGCCATGGTGCTTTTCCTAATTCTCAAGGTGGATAAAGAACGCCTTCTGACGTCTGCCTGGCCGGCTGAGTGAAAGCCGCCTGGACGGTCTACATAGAAAAAGAGCCTGAAGTTAGGCTTAACAGCGATTTACGCTAACCCTGCCTTGACGGTTCTAATCCCCTCAATTCTCATAGGATTTTGGTAACGCCTCGGTCGTCCATACCGCGCCGCTGACCGCCAGCTAGGCGCTGCCGCTATTTGCATCAGCGCCGATCTTTCGGCACACCCGTGCGCGTGCAGCTCCTCCCTCTTCTCCCCCCGATCATCGCCCTTAGCCTAGCGTTCTTTACACGGAACGTCGTCTTTTCGTTGCTGATCGGCCTCGCGGCCTCCGAAGTGCTTATTCTCGACGGCAACGGATTGATGGCCTTCCCCGCGCTCGTCAGCCGCATTGTTGCAGTGGTCACCTCGCCAGGTGATGCGCAGATTTTGCTGTTCTGCTTGCTCGTCGGCGGGCTCGTGGCGCTGATGCGCAAATCAGGCGGCATTGCGGCAACCGTCAAAGCGCTGATCGACAACGGCGCCGTCGCCACGCCTCGCCGCGCATCGTTGGCCACCGCCCTTGCTGGGATTCTCCTCTATATCGAAACAAACATCAGCCTCCTGACGTCCGGCATTCTCGGACGTCCTCTCTTTGACCGGCTGGGGATCAGCCGAGAGCGCTTGGCTTACATTATCGACTCCACATGCTCCCCGGTCAGTGTACTGATCCTTTTCAATGGATGGGGCGCCTACGCCGTCGGCCTGGTCACGCCCTACGTTGAGGAAGGCGCTGCCGTGGGCGTCGTCGCGGGGTCGGTTCCCGTCAACTTCTACGCCTTATTGACGGTCGCGCTCGTGCTGTTCACCGCTTGGACAGGCCGCGTTTTCGGCCCGTTGGCGCGTGCAGGGACGATGGGCAACACCGCCGGCGATGGCGACGCGCCGACACGCGCCAGCTTCATGATCATCCCGGCCAGCATCCTCGTTTTTGGCACCTTAGGCTTCATGTTCTGGACGGGAGAAGGCAACCTCCTTGCCGGAGATGGCGCTCGGTCTGTCCTGCTTGCCACTGTCCTCGCTATCGTCGCGGCACTGATCATGTTGACCCTCAGCCGACGGATGAACGGCGAGGCGCTCACCGAAACCACGTTCAGCGGCATGTCCGACCTGCTCCCCGCGACAACCGTCATCCTGCTGGCCCTTGCCCTAGGCGACAGTTTACGCGCGTTAGGAACGGGCGACCTCATCGCAGGCATTGCCACGGCCTTCCCGGCGCCGTTTGCCTTCCCTGCACTGATCTTTTTGGCAGCAGCAGGCACGAGTTTTTCCGTGGGCACATCATGGGGCACCTACGGAATCTTGATTCCTGTCGCGATGCCGCTTGCGATCGGCGCAGGGATCCCGCCGAGCTTGATGCTCGCGGCGGTCCTCGGCGGAGGGGTTTTTGGCGACCACGCATCGCCGATTTCCGACACCAGCTTAATCGCGAGCCTCGCGGCCGGGTGCGATCACATCGAGCACGTGCGCACCCAGCTGCCCTATGCGCTCACCGCCGCGGCGCTGGCCAGTCTTGGCTATCTCGCCGCGGGTCTTCTGACGACCTAGGTGTGGCGCCGGTTTACATGCCGCCAAAACCGATCAGTGTACCACCATCGATCGTGATGTTCTGACCGTTCATCCAAGCGGAAGCATCCGACGACAGGAACACGGCGGCCCCGGCCACGTCATCCGGCTCACCGAACCGGCGCATCGGGATCTGCTTGGTCATCACCGCCTCAACCTTAGGATCCTTCCACAAGGCTTCCGCGAAATAGGTCTTCACCACCCCCGGCGCGATGCAATTGATCCGAACACCGCTTGGTCCGTGTTCGACAGCCAAATTGCGGGCGAGTTGCAGATCAGCGGCTTTCGAAACGCCATACATCCCAATATTTGCATTGCCGATGAAGGCAGACACCGATGAAATGATAACAATCGCGCCGGACCCCTTCTCCGCCATCTTCGGAATGACAAGATGGCACAGGCGATGGTTCGCTTTGATGTTGCAGTTGAAAATCTTATCGATCTGCTCATCGGTCAAATCAGCGGACGGACCATAGGCCGGGTTCACAGCCGCGTTGCAAATCAAGATATCCGCTGCGCCGAATTGCGCGGTATGCTGATCGACCAATTCCTCGAGCGCCTCGCGGTGGGAGATGTTCGCGGCCACGGCTTTTGCCGCTTCACGGCCTTCGGATTCGTTGATGCTGGCGGCGACACTCTCGCACGCCTCAAGCTTGCGGCTCGACACCGTGACCGAGGCTCCGTGTTGCGCCAACCGCCGGGCAATGGCCTCGCCGATCCCGCGGCTCGCGCCCGTGATGATTGCGGATTTCCCTGAAAGATCAAATAGGGTGTTCTGAAAATCAGCCATGGCGCCGCTCCCTCTGCTGTGGTTTGCGACCAAGCTTAGAGGCTTCCAGCGCGATATTCAGCCCAAAAAGCGCACCCGCTGCTGCGCAAAAAGGGAGAGTCGCAGCGCATGATTATGGGAGGCGCCGAAAACAGTCATTACCGACGGGTTTCTGTCCGAGAACGGAAGATCAGATGACGGACGCGTTTGGAACGGAGGCGGATTATTCTGCAGCCGCCTTCTCCAGCGCGGCTTCGGACGGCGCAGAATCGTCTGCTTTCGCCTCACCGGCCGTCTCGTCGTCGCTGGTCCGCCGCCGTCGACGCCGACGCCGCGGTTTAGCTTCCTCAGCAGGCGCTTCGTCCGCGGCCGCCTGCTCTGCCGCAGGCTCACCAGAAGCGTCGCCCTCAACAGCAGGCGCTTCAGCTTCCGCAGGCGCTGGTTGCTTAGCCTCGCCATTCACCTGCGCCGACGGCGTTTCAGAAGACGCATCGCCTTCGTCTTTCTTCGGTTCAGCTGGCTTTTCGGCAGGCTGCATCGACTTCATCAAGCGATAATAATGCTCAGCATGCTGCATAAGGCTCTCGGCACGGATCCGATCACCTGACGATGCCGCATCGCGAGCCAGCGCTTGGTACTTGTCATAAATCTGAGTCGCGGTTCCCCGGATTTTGACCTCCGGCCCCTGACTGTCCATCGAACGGTTGGGGTTGTTGTTGCCCCCTTGGCGACGGCGGTTGTTGTTCCGCCCACGTTTCGAATATTGCGCCATGCGTGTTCGTCTTGTCCTACTCGGTTCTTGTGGTCGCCCCCCGCCCAAGACGCGCGGCGGCGGCTCTTTCTCGCCATGGAATGACACGGCAACAGATCAGTAGAGCTTCCCAATCGGTCCTATCCGGTTACCCTGAAAGCGTGGCGAAACGCTGAACCGTGATATGGTGGGAGCCCGGCGGACCCATTTCTCTCGCCGTGATCATTTACATAGCTTGAGTTTTTCGCGGTTCCAACCCCCAACCTTTCAAGAATGTTGGCGGCGCACTGCGATTAAGGTGAAACCGTCAGTCTCGCTCGTCCAAGGGGTCAGCCGCAACGCCCCGTCGCTGACAAACCCGCTCAAAGCCTCGTGCACCGATGGCACCGCATTTTCGAGCGGATCAATGTGCTGAAAGTCGGCGCGCCGCTCGAGAAACCCTGACACCCGGTCGTCGTTTTCCGAACGAAGGAACGAGCAGGTCACAAAGACGAGCATCCCGCCGGGTGCAACATAGGCAGAAGCCTCGTCAAGTACTTGATCTTGCTCGGAAAGCCGCTGCTGAAGATGCTCCGGCGTCAGCCGCCATTTCGCGTCCGGATGGCGCCGCCAGGTTCCCGCACCTGAGCAAGGCGCGTCGACAAACACGACATCCATTTTCCCTTGAAGGTCCACCAGTCGCTCCGGATCGCTGGGCGCGATCACCTGCACGTTGCGCGCGCCAGCCCGGCGCAGCCGCTCGTGAATCGGCGCGAGCCTGTGAGCGTCCTGGTCATAGGCAAAAACTTGCCCAGAATTCTGCATTTCCGCCGCCAGCGCGAGGGTTTTCCCGCCCGCTCCAGCACAATAATCCAGCACCTGAAGCCCGCGAACGGGCCCGGCGGCGAGGACCGTCAGTTGGCTGCCCTCGTCCTGCACTTCGATCCATCCCTTACCGTAGGCGGGGATCACCGTAACGCCCGGCCCCTTCTCCGCCGACGCGGGAGGCGCGATTCGCACCCCGATCGGTGACAGGGGCGACGGCTCTGCGTCCAACATTTTCAGAGCCTTAAGCGCCTTCTCCCGGTCCGCCTTAAGCGTGTTGACCCGCAGATCCACCGGCGCCCGGGCGCTCAAAGCCTGGCTCGCGCGGATGGGATCCGAGAATTCTGCCAGCAACCACTCTGGCAAATCCGGGTCTGCCGTCGGCGCAGCATCGGCTTCGTCGGCAGCCAGCGCCCCCGGTCCGTGCTCGCCTGAGAATGCCGCCGCGATCCGCTCGTCGTCCCACCGCCAGGTCTCGCGCAAGGTCAGCAAAACCGCCCGCCGTGGGCTCGCTTCGCCGCCAAAGCTCCGCCATCGCCTGAGGGCGTCGAGGCATAAGCCCCGCACGAACGCGCGGTCTTTTGACCCCGCATAGCGGGCACCTCGGCCCCAGTCGGCCACGAGGTTCGCCAGGGGAAGCGGGCGGGCCCGAAACGATTCGAGTATCGTCATGGCCGCAGCCACCCTGCCGGGATCTCTCACGGATCATCCTTCCCGCACCTGCGCAGCGCGTTCAGCGCTGCCGGTTCCTGTGAAGGATCAGCCTCTGTCCCACACCGGGACAGCTTGCAAGCTTAGGAACGGCGCGCCCCAACCGCCATCACACCGCCCGACACCAAGGCCAGTGCCGCAAACGCATAGGCTGGCCACGCCGCAACCCACCAAGGATCCCGCAGGATGTGGGCGACGGGGTCCTCCAACAGCATCACGTCGTAGAGATTGAAACTCGCCGCAGCGCCGATCACCAGCGCGCCTGCCAGAAGCAAAAGATTTGAAAGAATGCGCATGTTCTGCCCTCCGCGAAGAAGGCGATGCGAAAACTAGGCCAACCTTTCAGCCGCTCGGGCGGACCTCCGTCCACGTCCCCGGAGACAACCCGTCAAGCGTCCAAGGCCCGATCGACCACCGCACGAGCCGCAAGGCGGGGCAACCCACGGCCGCTGTCATGCGCCGCACTTGCCGGTTCTTCCCCTCTGAGATCGTCAAGCGCAGCCAGGTGTCGGGCACAGTCTTCCGTACACGCACGGGCGGATTACGCGGCCACAATTCCGGCGGATCAATGATGGCCACCTGCGCCGGTCGCGCGGGTCCGTCTTTCAGAGTGACCCCGCGCCGCAAGGGTGCAAGATCAGCATCTGTCGGTGCCCCCTCCACCTGGACCAGATACGTCTTCGACATCTTGGTTTTCGGCGACGCGATCCGGCTTTGCAGCTTGCCATCGTCCGTCAGCAGAAGAAGTCCCTCACTGTCCCGGTCGAGCCGCCCCGCCGCATAAACGCCGGGCACGTCGATATAGTCCGATAGCCCAGGCCATCCGCCCTCGGACGTAAAATGCGACAGCACATTCATCGGCTTATTAAAAGCAATCAACATCCCCCTCTCCAAGCAGGGAGAGGGGTCAGGGGAGAGGGATTAAAACAGTTTCTCACCACACAAACCTTCAGCATGCGTTCTTATCTGATGACCCTAAGTCCGGAGCTGCATTGCGGTACTGCTTGAGCATTTCCTCTCGACGCTGATCTTTGGTTACATCGAGCAACAGAACCTCTTGAAAGTGCGCAATGTCGTGATGGGCCGCGTGGGCCGCAAACCAGAACACCTCGCTCAACGGTTCGTCGTCATGCCAAGTGGTCATAATGAACTCCGCATCAGGAATGTCCTTGTAGTCGTGCTTTTCAAGAAGCTCCTCATCCACGTGGTCGTGCCAGTCTTCGCAACCTTCCCCCAACGCCAGGAAGTAAAGGCAACCTGCTTCAACCAACCAACGGGAAACCGAAGAACGCCACTCAGGTGTGGTCACCTCGTCAGATATCAGGACACACACAAACGGCTTTTTGATCGGGCATATCGGAATAGCCGCCTCTGGAGGGACATGCAGGTAGACCGCATGTCTCTTAGGCTCCTCCGTACCCATCCCTTCTACCGAGGGCTAGGATAGTTGGGCGCTTCTCGCGTGATCGAGACGTCATGGACGTGGCTTTCGCGGAGGCCTGCGCCTGTGATCCGGACGAACCGTGCGCGCGCCACCATCTCGGCGAGGTTCGGCGCCCCGACATAACCCATGGAGGCGCGAATACCGCCGACCATCTGGTGCAGGATCGGACCGATGGGGCCCTTAAACGGCACACGGCCTTCGATCCCCTCAGGCACCAGCTTCATCTGATCACTGGCTTCAGACTGGAAGTACCGGTCAGCCGAGCCGCGCGCCATCGCGGTGATCGAGCCCATCCCGCGGTAGCTCTTGTAGCTCCGCCCTTGGAAGAGGAAGACCTCGCCTGGCGCTTCCTCCGTACCCGCCAGAAGCGAGCCGACCATACACACGGACGCTCCCGCGGCGAGCGCCTTCGCCATATCGCCCGAATATTTGATGCCGCCATCAGCAATGATCGGTGTCCCGCTGTCCCGCGCCGCGCGCGCTGCGTCGTCGATGGCTGTCAGCTGCGGTACGCCTACGCCCGCAACGATCCGTGTGGTGCAGATCGAGCCAGGGCCAATCCCCACCTTCACAGCATCAGCACCCGCATCAATCAGCGCCCGCGTCGCGTCATAGGTCGCGACGTTGCCGGCGATCACTTGCGCGTTTGGCCATTCCCGTTTGATCCGCGTCACCTGCTCCGCCACCGAAGCGGAATGGCCGTGGGCGGTGTCGATGACGAGCACATCTACCCCGGCGTCGATCACAGCAGCCGCACGCTCATAACCCTTATCGCCAATGGTCGAGGCGGCAGCGACCCGCAGGCTCCCCTCCCCGTCCTTCACGGCGTTCGGATGGCGCTCAGCATTCTCCATGTCCTTGACGGTGATCAGCCCAACGCAGCGGTAGGCGTCATCAACAACGATAATCCGCTCAATCCGCCGCTCATGGATCAGGTCCTTAATCGCCTCCGGATCAGCCCCGGCCCGGACCGTCGCTAGGTCCTCCGCCGTCATCAGATCGGCCACCTTTTGGTCAGGATCCTTGGCGAAGCGCATATCTCGGTTGGTCAGGACGCCGACCAGTTTGCCAAGGCCTGCCTCATCGCGGTTCTCCACCACGGGGAAGCCGGAGATCTTCCGCTCCTCCATAATCGCGCGCGCCTCACCCAAGGTGGCGTCGGGCGTCAGAGTCAGCGGATTGACCACCATGCCGCTCTCGTACCGCTTCACTTGGCGAACCTGCTCTGCCTGCTCCTCGACCGTCAGGTTCCGGTGCAGGACGCCGATACCGCCAGCCTTGGCCATGGCGATCGCCATCGGCGCTTCGGTCACGGTGTCCATCGCGGCGGACAGGATGGGAATGTTGAGAGAGATGGTGCGGGTCAAATTCGTCCGAACATCCACCTGCGCCGGGAGCACCTCGGAAGGACCAGGCTCAAGAAGGACATCGTCGAAAGTCAGAGCGTCGCGGATTTCCATGGGGGCGGATAGCAGCGACTCGCCAGGTTGCAAACCCAGGCTACCGGCGACGCGATGACTTTTTCGGAACAATTGATACCCGGGTGTCCACCGCAGCGGACCCCAAACAAAAGCAGGGCGGCCCCCTCTGACCGCCCTGCCGCCTCCCCCGCGCTGAAATGGTGCCCGGCCGCGTCCCCCTTTATGATCGCGACCGGGCTTGCCCGCCTGTCCCCGAGCCGGGCTGTCCCTGAAAAAGTGATGCGAGCGGACCTCGAACGGCTTTGCCGTGGGTTTGGGGTCCTGGGAGCAAAGCCTCGTGTGAGGTGGCTATGTCCAAGGTCCGCCCGCTTTCGCCGCGCCAGATGGGTCAGTGGCAGGGCGAAATCTTTGGTTCTCCGTCTCAGAGCGACCGATCGAACAGGATATGATCGCTCAGCACGTCGCGCTTCACCGTCCCGCTCCACAGCGCATTGATGCGGCGTGCGCCTTGGGAGTGGCCCCGTGCATCTGAGCCGTCAGGCTGTTGCGGCCGCTGGGTCTTTGCAGTTGGTCGGAACATTTCTCCGGTCATGTCAGTCTCCATCACAAGCGATGTTCACCGTTGGTCTTCAGGGGAGGGAGAGCGGCTCGGCCACCGGTTCCCTTCGGCAGCCGAGCCTCCCCCCCGTTCTCGCCCCTACCCGGCAGGCACCGAGGGCGGTGGTGCAAGCCGGGCAGCTCCCCTCAAAGGTGTGCAGCGTCCCCCTCAGGACCGCACACGGGCGAGTTGGTTGTGAAACGCGCGATGGCTCAGCGCGGTTGTCACGGATTGGATGAGGTCGTCCGCGCAGCTTTGCGCAGTCGACCGTGATGCGGGCGAGGCCTGCGCGTCGGCGCAGTAGGCGCGCGCTTCCTCGGAGAGTTTGTCCATGGTGGCCTGCCAGCCTTCGGATGAGGCCATCGCCTGGGCATCCGCGCGGAAGGTGAACCCCTCGGGGGTGCTCCCCGGGTCCCCTGTCAGTGCGGTGACAGCGGCGACAGCAACGGGTGCTAAAGCCAACTTCAACATCGCCTCCTCCTCTCTCGTGAGGCCTTCCCAGCCTCGGTGCGTCCGGCCGACTGGCCCGTCGGTGAGGAGCAATTAGGAGGCGATGGGCAGCTTCAACCCGAAGAAAGACGGGAAAAATTCTTCAATCGACATGAAGGAGGTGGCAGCACGTAAGCAACTGATAAATTGAGCTAATCAGGACCTGATGAAAAGGTGAAGGGCGCGAATTTCAGACCTTGAGAGCAGCAGGCGCGTGCTCAGCCGCGAAAGCCCATGCCGACGACGTACATCTCGGCACTGTCGGCACGGCTGGCTTCGGGTTTGGCATGGTGGACCTTGGCAAAGTTCGCCTTCAGCCGGTCCAACAGCTGCTTCTCCGACCCCCCTTGCAGCACCTTCGCCACGAAGGCACCGCCCGGAGCGAGGACGTCTTCGGCAAACGCCAGGGCTTCTTCGGCCAGTGCAATAATCCGAAGATGGTCGGTCGGACGATGGCCCGTCGTTGGCGCGGCCATATCGGACAGCACCACATCCGCCTGCCCGCCCAACATCTCTTTCAAAGCAGCCGGGGCCGCTTCATCGAGGAAGTCCAGCTGCAGCAACCGGGTTCCGGGGACGTCCTCCATCTCCAGATAGTCGATCCCGATGACCTGCCCTTTGCCTTCGGTCCGCTGCATCGCCACCTGGCACCAGCCGCCGGGCGCTGCGCCCAGGTCCACAATCCGGCCGCCGGGTTTCAGAAGCTGAAACTTATCGTCGAGCTCGATCAGCTTATACGCCGCCCGGCTTTTGTAGCCCTCTTTCTTCGCGCGCGCGACGAAGGGGTCGTTGAGTTGCCTCTCGAGCCAGAGCTTCGAGCCGAGCTTTCGGCCGCGAGCGGTTTTGACTTTGACCGTGAGCTCCCGGTCAGCGACCGACTTGCCGCTCGCCTTCATTCGGCGGATCGGGGTTTCCCCGCCAAGGGCGTTGGGCTTTGAACCGCCCCCTTTTCCAGGCTTTTTCGGCATGCCGCTCTATTCTGCCGGAACCGCTGCGCCGCGTCGGGGCTGACCGCGCCGGGAGCGCACGTCTGCGCTCTGGGTAAGCATCTCGCTGATCAGACCCTCGCGCAGGCCGCGATCCGCAACGCGCACCCGGTCACACCCCGTCGCATCCAAGATCCCTTGCAGGATCGCACAGCCCGGCATGATCAAATCCGCCCGTCCGGAACCAATGCAGGGCTGGGCCTGCCGCCCCTCAAGGCCCATCATGAAGAGTTTAGCGATCAAATCCTCGATCTTTCGGCCCGACAGCCACGACCCATCAATTTCCCGCCGCCGATACCGCGTCAGCCCTTTGGCCAGCGCCGCCAGGCTCGTCGACGTCCCCGACGTGCCAATAAGGTGCCCATCGTCTGTGCGGAAGGCCTCGGCGTCGCAGTGGACGCGGATCACATCGGCCACCCGCTTGCGGATGCCGTCATAATGCATCCCGGCAAAGCCGCCCGGCGCCAGACCATCACTCAAGCGCACCACGCCAAAAGGCAGCGACACCATATGCGTCAGCTTCAGCGCAGGCTCCTGCCCTCTCCTGTGCAAGGCCCGCGTGAACGAAATTTCCGTCGAGCCGCCGCCAATATCAAAGACGATCGCCTGCTTCGCGGACCGATCCACCAATCCGGCGCAGCCGCGGACCGCCAACGCCGCCTCTTCCTCCGCCCCGATCACGGTGAGGGACAAGCCGGTCTCAGCGCGCACGCGCTCCACAAATGCCGCGCCATTGGCCGCCGACCGCACAGCATCGGTGGTGACGCATCGGATCCCCGCGAGATCCCACCGCGCCGCAACCTCGGCGCAGCGCCGCAACGCCTCAAGCGCCCGCTCTTCCGCTGCCGCAGAGATTCGGCCGGTCGTGGCGATTCCCTCTCCCAGGCGGACGATTCGCGAAAAACTGTCGACAACCGAGAACCCGCGACGACGCGGCACAGCGATCATCAGGCGGCAATTGTTGCTGCCCAAATCCAAGGCGCCATAGGCCCGCCGCCGCCTCGAGAAGGCGCGTTCAGCGCAGTTTGCTGTCGACCACGTCATTGTTGCAAACGTATCTCATTTTATAACACTTGCAGAAGGGAAGAACATCGCGGCATGAGCGGGCCATGAAGCTCGATCAGATCGACCGCAATATCCTTCTCCACCTGCAGCACAATGCGCGGATTACGAACGCAGAGCTAGCGGAAAAGGTGGGATTATCGCCGACGCCCTGCTTGCGCCGCCTGCGCAGGCTTGAGACTGAGGGCATCATTAAAGGCTATCGCACAGATGTGAACCGCGAGGCGGTGGGCCTCCCCGTCACCGTGGTGATCTTGGTGAAGCTCGAAAAAGAAGACGAGGCGAGCCTGCGCGAGTTCGAAGAGACGGTCCTCGCCAAGCCCGAGATCATGGAATGCCTCCTCGTCACGGGGAAATTTGACTATTATATCAAGGCAGTGCTCCCCACCCTCGGCGATTATGAGCAGTTCCTGTCGGACAGCCTCCTCAAAACCGATAACATCGCCACCATCGAGTCGAGCTTCATGCTCCGCGAAGTGAACCGCCGCGCCGCCCTGCCCCAGGTCTGAGGCACGAACACAGCCACTGATGCTGCGCAGCTCATCCTGTGCGGATGCTCAAACCGTTCGCTGTTTCGGTGCCTTGATCGTCTTATTCGATCAAACGACTTGAGATTATTCAGGCAAACCCTTGTCTTTGAATATGAAATTGAGGTTTTTCTCAAGTGGCTTCACAAAATCGTGTTCGCTCGGCGGTTGAGCTCTTCTCCGGGCCACGCCCCGCAAGCAGCCCTCCAAGGCTTCCCTAGAGTCGGCCTCTCCGTCCGCCAATTCCTAAGGAATCAGCTCGTCCGGTTGGCCTGCCAGATCAGCAAATTTTCGAGCACGCCCGTGTCTCTCGACACGCTGGCCAAAGCCGCGAGCGCCTCATCATTGATCGCCGCCAGCCGCTGTCGAGCTCCTTCCTCGCCGAGCAGGCTGACGAACGTCGCTTTCCCCATATCCTCGTCCCGGCCCACCGGCTTCCCAGCCTGTTCGGCAGAAACCGTCACGTCGAGAAGATCATCCGCCACCTGGAACGCCAGCCCAAGAAGCCGGGCATAGGTCCGCAGCGCGGCGGTCTCGCTTTCCGACGCCCGCCCAACAACGCATCCCATCGTCGCCGCGCATTCAATCAAAGCGCCGGTTTTCTTCGCCTGGATCGCCAGGATCGATTGCTCCCCATGCCCATCGGGGAAGAGGTCCATCATCTGCCCGCCCACCATGCCGTGGATCCCCGCCGCCTCGGCCAGCGCCTTCACCAGGGGCGCGGCTTGCTCGGCCGGATAGCTCGACAACACCGTAAACGCTTCGGTCAAAAGCCCATCGCCGACGAGGACCGCGATTGCATCGTCGTAAGCTTTGTGGACCGAGGGTTTCCCGCGCCGGGTTTCTGCGTCATCCATCGCCGGAAGATCGTCATGGACCAAGCTGTAGGCATGGATCATCTCCAGCGCGACGGCTGCGGCCATCGCATCGCCTTCTGCACCGAAGAGTGCCGCCGTTTCGATCACCAGAAAGGGACGCATCCGCTTGCCGCCACCGGTCAGACCATACGCCATCGCTTCTTGCAGCCGCGCAATCGCCGCCTCGCCCGCCCGCGGCAGCAGCGCATCTTCCAGCGCCCGCTCCACTTCAGTGGCACGCTTTTTCAATCTCTGAACGATATCCGCAGGATTTTGAGACATATGTTCACCATACCCGTGAGCGACCGATTGCCGCTGGTTTGAGCGGTCTTTGAACGAAAGTTCCATGATTTTATTGCGCACACTCCTGTTGGCTTTGATTGCGCTCGCCTCGGCGGCAGGGATCGCGGCTGCGCAGAACCTTAAGGTCGAGGTCGCCATCGAAGGCGTGCCGGCAGATGTCGCGGCCCGGATCCGGCCCTTCTCCTCGGTGGCCCGCAACCCGAGGGGTTATTCCGCGCTCGCCCCGGTCCGGCGCGCCATCGCCGCCGATGCCGATGTCATGGCCGGTGCTTTGGCTGCCGAGGGCTACTTCGCCGCCAAAGTCCGGGCTGACGTCATCCGCCGCGACGGCGCGGCAGCGGTGACCTTTTCCGTCGAGCCAGGACCGCTCTTCACGCTGCGCGCCTCGCAGATTGTCTACGTCGACACCCTCGCAGGCGACATCGACCGCCCCGCAACGCTGGCTGACTTCGGCGTCGCGCCCGTGACCAAGCCCAGCGGCGCCGCGATCGCGGCAGCGGAGCGCGCCCTCCAGCTCGCCTTGTGGGAGCGCGGCTTCATCGGCTCCGAAATGCTCGGCCACGAAGTTCGCGCCAATTTCGCGGAAGGCGAAGCGGATCTCGTCTTCACGGTGAAGAGCGGCCCCGTCGGAACGTTCGGGCCTGTCGTCGTCGATGGGGCCGATCGGACGGACGACGCCTTCGTCCGTCAATTGCGCACCTTCGAAACCGGTGAGCTCGCCCAGCGCCCGCTGCTCGATGAGTACCGCGACGCGCTCGTGGGCACGGGTTTGTTCAGCGAAGTCGACATCCAAGCGCGGCTGCCTGAGCCCGACGGAAGCACACCAATCGGCGTTCGCGTCACCGAGCGTCCCCACCGCACCCTCGGCGGCGGCGTTTCTTATGCGACGGACATTGGTCCGGGAGCGGATGTTTTTTGGGAGAACCGCAATTTTTTCAAGCGCGGCGAGACCCTGCGCGCGGCGATCACCGCTTCCGCGCCGATCCAGCAAGCCTCGCTGAGCTTCCGCAAGCCGCGCCCGCGGTTGCCTGGCTTCTACAATCTCGGCGTTCTTCTGCGTAATGAAGATACCGATGCGTTCAACGCCCAAACCACCGAAATCGGCGGCTCCCTTGGCAAGTTCTGGCTCGACCAGCGCCTCACCACTGAAGGCGGCTTGCGCTACCAGTACTCAAAAATCACCAGTCGCGACTCCGTCTCGACCGCTGGCGATATCGTCCAGCGTGACCGCATCTTTCAGGCCGTCAGTATACCTCTCTCGATCCAGTGGAACAGCCAAGACGCCCCGCTCGATCCTCAAACGGGTTTCCTGGCCGGTGTGCGTGTCACGCCGTTCTTTGGCACCGTCGACTTCAACCGCGTTGAGTTCCACCACACGAACCGTATCTTCTGGGGACGGAATAACGGTGGAACTTTGGCAGGCCGTATGAAAATCGGCGCCACCTACGGCGCGAGCCGTAATGACCTTCCGCCAACAGAGCGTTATTTCGCTGGCGGCGGCGGCTCCTTGCGCGGCTATGCCTTCCAAGAAGCAAGCCCGATTGACCCCGTCATCGGCGACATCCTCGGCGGCGCTTCCCTCGCTGAACTGAACATCGAAGCGCGCCAGCACGTCACCGAAGCCATCGAACTTGCCATCTTCGCCGACGCAGGCGGCGCTTACGAGAACAACACACCGGACTTCGAAAACGTGCTCGTCGCAGCAGGGTTTGGCGTCCGCTATGTCACGCCCATCGGCCCCCTTCGCGCGGATGTCGCGTTCCCGCTCGACCGGCGCGAGATCTTCGGTCCTGATACGGACGAAGACGGCCGCCCGATCCGCGTTTTCCAAGACACGGCCTGGCAGTTTTACATCGGACTGGGGCAACCGTTTTAAATGATCAAACGTCTCGCCATCATCCTCGGCAGTCTCGTCGCAATCCTCCTTGTGGCGATCATCGGTCTCCTGATCTTCATCCAGACACCGGCTGGCTTGCAGCTGGCCGACCGTATCTCCCGGCCGATCGTCGAAGACGTCGTTAAATCCCAGCTCGGCTCAGATATTTCGTACAAAGCGCTTTCCGGAAAGCTGCCCAACCTGTTGGTCATCGAAGACCTGCGCCTCTCCCAAAACGGAGAGGTGTGGGCCGAGGCCGATCGCTTCATTCTCAACTGGGACGCAAAAGACCTCCTCCGGCGGCATATCCATATCGAAGAAATCGTCCTGGCCGACGCAGCGTTGATCCGGCTGCCTGACCTGCCTGAACAGGACACCGCCGACGACGCTGCGACACCCGAGCAGGATCGCGGCGGCCCCGTCACCTTCCCGACAATCCGCCTCGATACTGCGGTCATTGAGCGGTTCACCATTGGCGAGGAGATCATCGGGACCGAGCAAACGGTCTCGCTGAACGCCGACGTTCGAACCCGCAAGCGGGCGATCCGCGCAAACCTTTTCGGCAAAACCGAGACGGCTACAGACGATATCACCCTCACGGCCTTCTACAACCAGCGGCAATTGTCGTTCGAGACCCACATGACGTCGCGTGCGGATGGTGTTATCGCCAGCCTCGCCCAAGCCGACGCCGCGATCGAGCTCCACGCCGGTGCTGCGGGCCCGCTCGACGCGATCCAAGCGCAGGTGATCGCCGAGCTTGCCCAATACGGCGCCGTGGAGGCCGACCTCGGCGCCTCCGCCTCGTTGCCCGACCGGTTCTCCGTCAACCTCGCCGTGACCCCCGGGCGCATCTTACCCGAGGAAGCACGCGCAGCCATCGGCGATGCGCTTTTGGCAGAGTTCACCGCGGCGGTCCGTAGAGACCAGATCGACGTGGTGATCGACGAGCTTAAGGGCGCGTTCGGTACCGTCGCGGGCCAAGTGGAGGCCTCCCTTCCCGCCGATGATCCTGCGGAAGAGCTATACGTCCGCGCGGATCTCAACGGCGATATCGAACCGTCCGTGCTCGAACCTTACGGTGCAGAAGCTCTCGCCGGACCCCTGGCGCTCACCGCCATCGTTGCCCAAGACGGTGAGGCCTTCGCGTTCAGCGGAGACATCACGGCGGGCAGCGCATCCGTGGCCATTGCCGACGGCCGCTCGTCTCCCGACCAACCCATCGCGGGACAGATCACCGCGCGGGTCAAGGACTTCACTCTGGGCAACCCTCAACTTGATCCTCTCCTGAAAAGCGGGGCCTCCCTCAACGCCGACGTGACCCTCGCCAAGAATGATCAGTTAACGGTGCAAAATCTCAATGCCCGCGTCGGAGGCACAGCGGCCGATCGCGTCACCGCACGGGGAGACGCTGCGTTCAATCTGATGACCCAAGCCATCAACGCCGACATCGCTTTGGGCGCTGGCGCGACGGCCCTAGCGCGTTTTGTGGACGGCGCGACGTTTACAGGCCCACTCAACCTCACCCTCCGCACTCGAGGCACGCGAGACAAGCTCGCGGTCAAGGCTTCCGGCACCCTCCCCGGCGGCCGCTACGCCGAAACCTCTTTCACCCAAGGCGCGCTCAACGCCGATGTCAGCGGCCTTCCGCTTGCTCCGTCCGGGAACGTTCTTCTCACGTCGCCTACGGACGATTATCGGATCGGTGCCGTCTTCGCCACCGAGGAAGCCGTCACAACGCTCGATCAGCTGATCGCCAGGATCGGACCACTGAACATCAATGCCTCCGGCGCATTTGACCGGGAACAGATGGCAGGCAACGCCGCCCTCACCATTGACGCAGGACCTGGCGTGATCCTACCCGGCGGTACGCTCCTCGCAGGTGAGCTCCGCGCCAACGCCAACGTCGCTCCTGACGGCCCCATCGCCATCGACGCGCGCGCCACCAATCTGATCTATGCGGACAATGAGATCGAACGCCTGACGGTCACCGCCGATGGCCCCCGCGACGCAATCAGCTATGCCGTCGATATCTTTCACCTCACTGTCGGGGACAATTTCGTCGAGACCGCGCTCGCCTCCGGTGTCGCCGATGTCGAAGGCGCACTGTCGGTGGATCTCAACAAGCTCGACATCGCGCTCAGTCCACGGAAGGATGGCCGGATCAGGCTGCTCTCCCCCACAAATGTGGCTCTCGGGGAGACCATCACCATCGCGCCGACCGCAATCGACGTTTTCAATCAGGGCGCGGTCAATCTCTCCGGCTCGTTCGCCCCCGACCGGTGGCAGGCCGACATCAGTGCCGCATCACTGACAATTCCGCAGGCGGACGCTACCCTCGATCTGACATTCGCCCTCGATACTGACGCGCCCCAGCCTGGAACGCTCGCGCTCCGCTTAGAGGCAGAGCAAGGCGGCGAAACCTTCGCCTTTGATGGCCAAGGCACGTGGGATGGCCGCGACGCGTCAGCCAATATCTCCATCCTCGGAACCGGCGGCGCCGAGCGTGGCCAGCTCACCGCCGCGCTCCCCGTGGTTCTGACCCGCGGCGAAACCCTCCGTGTGGAGCCGAATGACGCCGATTTGCGGGCGCAGTTCACCTATAACGGCCCGCTCAAACCGCTTGTGGTCCTCGCGCCCTTGGACGACGAGCGGGTCAGCGGCAGCATGCTCGCAGACGTCTCTGTAACTGGTCCGTTTACTGAACTCCACGCCGAGGGTTCAGTCAATTTGGTCGACACGCGGATCGAAGACCGCACCTTCGGCATCGTCCTCAATGCCATCAACGGCGGGGTGACCTTCAGTTTTACCCCAGAAGGAACCCGCGGGGCCGTGGACATCACCGCGTCCGGCGCCGAAGACCGGGAACGCTCGATCAAGCTCCTGGGTTCCCTTAACCTGATCGAAGACGGCTCCTCGCTCGACCTCGCGTTCACCGCCAACCGAGCCCAAATCGCGCGCAACTCCGAACTGGAACTCCGTCTGACCACGGACCTTCGGCTGAACGGTTCCTTCGAAGAGATGACCCTCTCCGGGCCGATCACCCTTGACGAGCTCGATCTCGCCATCCCTGAAATCGAGGGCGGCGAGAACGCGCCGTCCTACACGCCGGTGAATGTCGTCCGGGTCGACACGCCGAGCGCTGCAGAGGCCGCATTGCTGGAGGCTGAAGAAACGTCGGCGCCCTCGCCCGTCGTCGTCAATCTCGATCTCACCGTCGATGCGGGCAACGGCATTTTCGTCCGTGGACGGGGTTTAACCGCAGAATGGGGAACCGACTTAGCCATCACGGGAACCGCCGATGCGCCGGTGATCATCGGCGACGTGGACTTGGTCCGCGGCGAGTTGCTCCTCGCTGGGCGCGAATTCGACCTCACCCGCGGCAACGCAAGCTTCTCGCAAAGCAGCGGCCTCAACCCCTTCGTCGCCGTGGAGGCGCAAACCGAAACAGGGACCGGCACCGACTCCATCACTGCCATCGCCACGGTCGAAGGCCCCGCCGATGCCCTCGAATTCTCCTTCACATCCAACCCCGAGCGACCCGAGGAAGACGTCCTCGCACTGATCCTCTTCGGCCGCCCCGCAAACGAGCTCGGCGCCGCGGAAGCCATTCAACTTGCGCAAGTCGTGGCCACGCTCACCGGCACAGGCCCCTTCGGCGGGTCAGGCGGCGTTGGCGGGGCCGTACGCTCGGGACTGGGTCTCGATCGGTTAAGCTATGATCCGTCCGGCAACGAACTGACCGTCGGCAAGTATGTTTCCGAAGACATCTACGTGAACGCGCGCCAGAGCTTCAGCGACGTCGGTACCGTGATCAGCGTCATTTACGAGGTCTCCCGGTTCTTCAGTGTCGAGACGACCTTACAACCCGACGGTGCGCAAAAACTCGGCGCCAACTACAAGCGCGATTACTGACGCTGGGTGCTTAGGCTGCGCAGCAGCGCCGCAACACCGATCACCGCGGGAGAGAGCAGCAACCAGAAGAGCGCCACCACAGCGGCTCCGCGATCAATGGCCGCCTCAAGCCCCAGGCGTGGCCAGGTGAAAACACTGCCCCGTTCGCAAAACCATCCAATAAACTCGTACTCATAGCACTGACCGAAGCGCTCGGCACGCTCCGACAGATCCACCCAAGTGGTTGCCAGTGCCACGGGTGCGAGCACGATGGCGACCCAAACCAGCACGTGCGCAGCACGAAGCAACCAGGTCACCGCGCGTTCATCCCGGCGCTATTAAGCTTCAAGCTCAGCATCCCAATAGAGATAGTCCTGCCAGCTTTCGTGCAAATAGTTCGGCGGGAACGAGCGCCCCTTTTCGTTCAGCTCGAACATATTCGGCTGCCGCGGGCTTTGCGCCGGCCACATCCGGGCATCCTTGGGCATCTTACCGCCCTTTTTCAGATTACAGGGGCTGCACGCCGCGACGATGTTGGTCCACGTCGTCTTCCCGCCCTTCGACCGAGGGATGACATGGTCGAACGTCAAATCATCGCGCTCCGCCTTGCCGCAATATTGGCAAGAAAAACTGTCCCGCAGGAACACGTTGAAGCGCGTGAACGCTGGCTTGCGGGCGTGGTTCACGTAGGTTTTCAGCGATACCACCGAAGGCAGGCGCATCGCCGTGCTGACGGAGCGCACCTCGGTGTCGTATTCGGCCACCACGTCGACACGGCCGAGGAAAACGGCCTTCAGTGTATCCTGCCACGACCACAACGAGAGCGGAAAGTAACTCAGCGGTCTGAAATCAGCGTTCAAGACCAAAGCGGGACATCCATCGGGAGCGTGGCGGACAACTTTCACGGCGATTAGCTCCTAAGCCTCTCTCTTTGTTGGAGAAGCCCAGGCAAGCAATCGCCTCTGGCCTATTCGGCCCGTGACGAAAGGGATCATATGCGCATCAGCGGTGCAGAAAGCCCCGAACTCCCAAACAGATCGTACCTGTGATCTTAGACCACAACTCCTTAGCCGATTCTATGTGACAGAGCGATCACAGCGCGCCAAGCCACTGCGTGACGGCCTCTTTTGACGCGTTTCGTGTCGTCAACGTGCAAGATCACAGGGGCGCACGACCCCGCGCATGGGCAATCTGCCCCCATAAAATATGCGCAGCAGTCCCGCGGTACGGCGCATAGTGCACCTCAGCCCAGGCATCGAACGCCTCAAGCTGCGCGCGCTCAAACGAACCCCCCGCCATCTGATGCGCCGCGAGCAGTGCCACGTCGCCCCGCGGCCACAGATCTTGGCGGCCCTCGCAAAACAGAAGGTAGACCGCCGCCGTCCAAGGCCCGACTCCCAGCAACGCGCAAAGCGCCTCCCGCGCGGCGTCATCGTCCTGTCGAGCAAGCGTCGAAAACGAAAACCGGCGGCTTAGAACATCGTCCGCAAGCGTTTTGAGGTATCGGATCTTCGGCCGCGAGAGCCCGAGGCCGCGCAATACCTCGTCGTCCGTCTCCAACAGCTTTCGCGGGCGTAACCCGCCGGTCACCGGTTTCACCCGCGCCAGGATCGCATTGGCGCTGGCCACCGACAGTTGCTGTTCGATCATGATCCGCGCCAGACCGGGAAAACCAGGGGTCCGCGCCCGCCACCGCGGCGGACCTGTTGTCTCAAGAACCCGCGCGATGATTGCGCACCGGCGCGCTAAAGCGGATGCGGCTTCGTCCGTGCTAGGATCGTCGGTACGCACCACTAAAAAGCATAGCGGTCAAAAATCGTCCGTATATCGCCCGTTTCGTCAAAATCCGACAACAGTTGGCACGCGAAGCTTTCCCGGTTTCGGGCAATGTCGAGAAGCGGCTTCAGAAACCCTGTTTCATCACTGCCCGCATCATCCAGCTCCGCGCGGCGGCGCAGCCCATCCCGGGCAAGGCCGAGCACGTGCTCCGCAACATCCGCGATGACGATGTTTCCGACTTTCCCGGACATCCCGTCCTTCGCCGCGGCGGGGCGCAGCGCGGCGCGCTCTTCGGTCGTCCAGTCTTGGATCAATGCGTAAGCTTCATCGAGGCTGGCCTGGTCATAAAGAAGCCCCACCCAAAACGCCGGAAGCGCGCAAATACGGCCCCAACTGCCCGAGTCGGCGCCGCGCATCTCCAGGAACGTTTTCAGCCGAACTTCGGGAAAGGCCGTGGACAGATGGTCTTTCCAATCCTCGATCGTCGGCCGCTGCCCCGGCGCTGCAGGCAGCTTGCCGTCCAGAAAAGCGCGGAAGCTCTGGCCCGCCGCGTCGAAATACTCGCCGTCGCGCCAGACAAAATACATCGGCACGTCCAGCATGTAGTTCGCATACCGCTCAAATCCGAAGTCATCATCAAAAACGAAATCGAGCATCCCCGTCCGGTGGGGATCCGTATCCGTCCAAATGTGCGCACGCCACGAACGGAAACCGTTTGGCTGGCCTTCCGTAAGCGGAGAGTTTGCGAACAAGGCCGTCGCGATGGGCTGCAAGGCGAGCGATGTGCGGAACTTTTTCACCATGTCCGCTTCGCTTTCAAAATCGAGATTGACCTGAACCGTCGCTGTACGGTGCATCATGTCAAGGCCGAGATCGCCGACCTTTGGCATGTAGCGGCGCATGATCGTGTACCGACCTTTCGGCACGCGGGGCATCTGCTCCCGTGTCCAGTGGGGCGCAGCGCCAAGCCCGATGAAACCGACGTTCAGCGGATCCGCAATCGCTTTCACTTCGTCCAGGTGCTGATGAACTTCGCCGCAGGTCTGGTGGATCCGCTCAAGGGGCGCACCGGAGAGCTCGAACTGCCCGCCCGGCTCCAGCGTGATCGACGCGCCGTCTTTTTTGAGGGCGACCAGCTGGCCGTCCTCCTCCATCCGGTTCCAGCCGAAGTCGCGGGCCAGGCCCTCAAGCACGGCTTGGATCGAGCGTTCCCCGGCAAACGGCAGCGGCTCCAGCGTGTCGCGCAAGAACCCAAACTTCTCGTGCTCGGTCCCGATGCGCCAAGCGCTGCGCGGCTTACAGCCCGAGGCGAGGTGGTCCACCAAGTCCTGCTCCGATCCAATCGGCGCAAGGTCGTGGCGGGCGATGGCGTCTAGCTGGGTCACGGGCATGTCCTGTCATTTTGCCTGGAAGGCCGGTCCGTTCGGGAACCTTGGCTTTTTGCGGCGTTCAGCAAGCTTTCACCGGCGACAAAAGCGGTTTTTCATTCTCGGTGCATTAGATTTTCTTATGCCAAGTCGCCAAATCGGACTTGCCAGAGAGTCAGCGCCACCAAAGCGGCTGTTTCTGCACGCAGAATCCGAGGGCCAAGACTGATCGGCAGCGCCCGTGGATCGGCCCGGAGCCGGGCGCGCTCGTCCGGGGTAAAGCCGCCCTCAGGCCCAACCAAAACGGCGTCAGGACTGGCCGAAACCTCGCCAAACACGCGATCCGCAAGCCCCGCCCGGCCCATCTCACCGCCCCAGGGCTCGTTCGGTTGATCGCCTGCTTCGTCGCAGAACACATAGCTTTCGACCGTGCGCAGTCCGTCGTCTAACGGCACGGGTTCGGCGATGTCAGGAACGCTCAAGCGTTCGCATTGCTCCGCGGCTTCAACAGCGATGGTGTGCAGCCGGTCAATCCGCACCTGATCGCGGTTGGTCCGGCTTGTGATGACCGGCTGGAGGCGCACAGCCCCCATCTCCGTGGCCTTCTGCGCGATCAGCTCGGTGGGCCCGCGTTTCAGCGGCGCGAACAGCAAGACGGGCTTCCCGCTCGGTTCGGCTTGCAGCCTGCGTTGCTCGACGGGCATCGCCTCGCCGCCGCGGCCGTCGATCCGGGCAAGGCGGTACACCCACTCGCCTTGGCGCCCGTTGAACAGCCTGATGTCGGCGCCAGGGCCGAGCCTCAGGACCCGGCCCAGATACCGCGCTTGCTCGGATGAAAGCGCATATGCCCCTTCGCCGAGATCCTGGCGCGTGAACATCCGCGGCGCAGGGCGCATGGCCTTCAATTCCTCCCGATGCGGCGTCCTCGGCTCGATCTCCAGACGCAAACGCCAGCCCGCTTTCGTTGAGCTGACGCAGACCTAAGGCGGTTACCGCCAACGGCCCGTTAGCCTGAAGCGAGGCCAGAGGAATCCAACTCAACTTAGGCAACCGCCCGTGTTCGCATCGAACCGCACAACGTCCGGCGGCTCAATTCATTTTAGAACGGTATATCGTCGTCGAGATCGTAGTCCGTCCCGCCGCCGCCCTGGGGCGCCGGTGCGCCGCCGCCATAACCGTTCCCGCCCGAGATCTGCTGACCGTAGCTTGCGCCCATCGGATCCCCACCGCCGCCGCGGCTATCGAGCATCGTCAGCTCCGAGCGGTAGGGCCGCAAAACCACTTCGGTGGAGTAGCGGTCCTGGCCATTCTGATCTTGCCACTTCCGCGTCTCAAGCTGGCCCTCAATGTATACTTTTGAACCCTTTTTCAGATAGTTCTGGGCCACGCGGACCAGCGGCTCTGAGAAAATCGCCACCGTGTGCCATTCGGTTTTCTCGCGTCGCTCGCCCGATTGTTTGTCTTTCCAATTCTCGGACGTTGCGATCCGCAAGTTGCAGACCTGCCCACCGTTAGAGAACTGCCGAACCTCCGGATCCTGACCGAGGTTCCCGATCAGGATCACCTTATTCACACTACCCGCCATGGTCTCTCTCTCCTATCGGCTCGCTCGCAGCCACTCCCAAGTCTCCTCTGCGTAAGGAGGATCGCACCGCCGGGCCAAGCATCTCTTTTCCACGTTGTTCATATAATGTTCCGCCAGAGGAAGGCGAGTGTCATTTTCGCGCTGAAGTTTCGCCGCATTCAGCGCCGAAATCGGTCGCCGGTCTCCCGATGAAAGGCGTTTCCATGTTCAAACCTGCCCTCACTTTTGCGTGTTCATGTGCTGCTTTCGTAGCCTCTGCCCAAGCTGGCGGGATCTATCTGCAGCTTCACGGCGGTGTGAACGCCGCAGCGGATGAAATTTCGATCCAAGACAATAACTTCATCGGCGAGGTGTCCCAGCAAAGCCTCGACGCCAGTGACTCCCTCGGGTTCACCGGCGGGGGCCTCTTTGGGACGTATATCCTCCCCTTCATCGCGCTTGAGGGGGAGCTGACGATGCGGACCGACCCGGCGCAAGAGATCTCCGTTGCTGCGGTCGAGGCCGCCGTCGAGGAGGAGCTCACGACCTACGCGGCGATGCTGAACGGCGTCGTGCGGCCGTCTCTGCCCCTTCTCCCTGACCCCTACGTTGGGGTTGGGCTCGGCTACCTCCAGCCGAGCCTCGAGCTCCCCAGCGGCGCCAACCCGCAAGGCCGCATGGCGTACCAAGTGAAGGCTGGCGTGAGCATGGGCCTCCTCCCCGGCCTTGGTCAGCTTGGCGTTGAGGCCAGCTACCTCGCCACCGACGACCTCAGCTTCACAGAAGAACTCGCCCAGATCACCGACGAGGAGTTCAGCTACGGCGGCGTCACCGGCCTCGTCACCTGGCGTCTTGGTTTTTAGGACGGTTCTTTCGAGATAGCTGAACGAAGAAGGTGGGCCACGCGGGCCCACTTTTTTGTACGCATGATCTTGAGACTGACGTCTTCACTGCACTGCGGGCAGTGTCTCTACCCACCACTTTATCAGTACACCAATCTTCGTTGGCTGGACCTCGTGGCGTGTCTCGAAACGCTGCTTGTTGAGTGCAAGCATTGCGAACTTCTCGCCTGCCACACAATCGAGTGCACCAGAGACAATCGCTAGGTTCGTATCTTCGTCGAAGAAGGTGTCGGCCCGTCAGATGTCCTCGAAGGACGCATCGCTAGCCTCTCTGTTAACGTGATTGAACTTCCGTTTCGCAGGACACTGTAAGAGGTGCGACCGGGCGAATAATGCAGCTCGGTGGTAGCCGAAGTAACATCAAGATCATTCCTGGCAGCAATCCGCAACCGTCAAAGCAGTACGAGACCTCATGACGCACCGCGTAAATAAAAATGGGCTATTTTTATGTTTTATTTTGATTTTTCGCATTTTCATGTGACCGCGTCATGACCCTGAGAGCTCCCCGTCTCGCGAGTCACGCAGTTGTCAGTCGAGATCTCTGTCGGGCCAACTCAAGATTAGCAATTCCAGAACGCTGGGGAGCGACACGTGTTGGACCAAACCGAGCGCGAAGCTCTGATCACTGAGATATACGACGCCGCCTTAGACCCTGAAGGCTGGGATCAAGTGGGCCGTCGCCTCATGCGGCTGACGGGAAGTTCCGCTTTCGAAATCTCAGTGTTTGATCAGCGCACGTTTGACTATTGGCAATTATCCTGTCCGTTTCTCGGAGAGAAGGAGATCGAGGTGTATCTCAACGAGATGCACCAATACAATCCGCGGATAGCCTATGCGCGCGAAAATGGCTCTCTTGGCAGGCTGTTCTCGGACGATATCTCACTCGACATAAAAACCATCGAGAAGAATGACTTTATCAATTGGTCGTCGGACTACGGAATTAAATACTGTGCCGGGACAAACTTCTCCGTAGACGGCGACATCTTGTTTGGCTTCTTTCTTCATCGCTCCAACGACGAAGGCGTCATGCATGAGGATGGTCTGAACTTGATTGCAGGGATCACTCCGCATCTCGAACGCGCAGCGAAAATCGCAAAATTGTCAGCCGCCTTCTCCACCAAGCAAGCCCTGACCAACTCCCTGATGCAGTCGCACTCATCCGGCATATTCCTGATCGATCGCCAAAAACGGATCGTGGAAGCAAACGAGAGAGCGCAATCCATACTGGAATTGAGTTTGGGAATGTCGGTGTCCACTCGATCGCCCATTGTTAGCGCCTATCCAGAGATCGACGCCCTGCTTACCAGAGCCGCCGACGATACGTTGCTTCCCAGTCTTCGATACGGATCATGTACCATCTCATCCACGATGACTGGCCAACGGATTTTTTTGATTTCCAGGCCGATGAGTGTCGCTGTCGACAACGGCGCTTTCGAAGCGCAGAGACCCGCAGCACTTTTTTACATAACCACCACAGGATTTACGAAAAAGCAAAGCGACGTGGGCGTGCTTCAAGACTTCTTTGGCCTTTCTGAACGCGAGGGCGTGATCACCAATCTGTTATACCAGGGCCACGCGCCGAAGGTGATCGCGCACAATGTTGGCATCACGGAAAACACCGTCCGCAATCACATTCAGCGGATCTATAAGAAACTTGGTATCGCAAAGCAGACGACCTTAACGAGGTTGGTCGCCGAAGCGATCAACCTCTCACGCCCGACTTAAGCGCTTTCAACAAACCATCTTTGATTGCTGTACGGATCAATCAAAAGCGGACGCCAATTCCGACCTGAACAACCGGGAAAAACCGATAGTCCGAGATATCGTCATTGATGTCTGCAATCTCGCCCTCGATGGCGCTGAGCAGAATCGGATCGTTAGACAGCGTGCCCCCGACACTCTCTAAGGCAACGCTAGGCTCGTCACTGATGATCACGCCAAGACGCGCGATCAACCGTACACGCCCAGTTCCTCTGGTGATGTTGTCCCAACCAATGCCGGCGTAAAAACCGCCATCGCCCAGGGTACCCGTTCCCGAAAGATCACCAACTTCCTCGGCGGTGAAAAATTCGCCGCCGATATCAATTTCTGTCGTGCTCACCGACGTCAGCTCAAGGTTGCGATCGCCGAACAAGTAACCGCCCGTGACCGTGAAACCGTTCGAAAACGGATGCAGATCCGCGTATAGTCCGAACTGTGTGAAGTCGAGTTCAGCATCGTAAGTGTTACCGTCGAAGTCTTGCTCTCCAAAATCATAGGCAAGGTAGTTAATACCGGCACGGAGCGACAAGATTGGCAGAACGTCGGCCCGAACATGGCCACTAATCCCTGTCGTGCCGATCGTTGCATCCACGCCAACACCAGCATGAGCCGCGGTGAGACTGGTACTCGTAAGCAGCAGAGCTGCAAAAACAAAATTTTTCATATCAAGACGCCCTCGTTTGAAGTGTGATGATCGATTCATCACGCTCTTCCGTGCCCATGGTTGGCAAGCAGGCCAATGGATCAAAATTGATCAACCCTCACCGCCCTCCGAAGTCTGCGGCTCCGGTCGACAAAGCCTGGATGCAGCTGTGACGACACATTCTTGTGAACAGATTGCAGGGACCAGCCCACGGGGATAACCCGCGTCCGTTCGCCCCTTGTTCAGGTGGGTGCCGGGGCCTAGAGCCTTAACCTTCCCGAAAGCACGGAGGGCCTGGCGTTGTCCCATAAATCGATCACCGTCAGCGGTGCCCGCGAGCATAACCTCAAGGACATCACCGCCGAGATCCCGCGCGATGCCCTGACCGTCGTCACGGGGCTTTCCGGCTCCGGCAAGTCCTCCCTCGCCTTCGATACGATCTACGCTGAGGGCCAGCGGCGGTATGTGGAGAGCCTCTCCGCCTACGCGCGCCAGTTCTTGGAGCTGATGCAAAAGCCCGACGTGGACCAGATCGAGGGGCTGTCGCCGGCGATCTCGATTGAGCAGAAGACGACGTCCAAGAACCCCCGCTCCACCGTCGCCACGGTGACAGAGATCTACGACTATATGCGCCTGCTCTGGGCGCGGGTGGGGGTGCCCTACTCGCCTACGACAGGTCTTCCGATCACGTCGCAAACGGTGTCCGAGATGGTCGACCGGCTGATGGCCGAGGGCGAGGGCAGCCGCTTCTACCTCCTCGCCCCGATGATCCGCGGCAGGAAAGGCGAGTACCGCAAAGAGTTCGCTGAGCTGATGAAGAAGGGCTTCCAGCGTGTACGGATCGATAGCGAATTCTACGACATCGCCGACGCGCCTGCCCTCGACAAAAAGCTCAAGCACGATATCGACGTGGTCGTCGACCGTGTGGTGATCAAAGAAGGCCTCGAGAGCCGCTTGGCCGAGAGCTTTGAGACCTGCCTCGACCTCGCCGACGGTCTCGCTATCGCCGAAAGCGCGCCGAAGAAGGGCGAGGACGTCAGGAAAATCGTCTTCTCGGCCAAGTTCGCCTGCCCTGAGAGCGGCTTCACCATCGAAGAGATTGAGCCGCGGCTGTTCTCGTTCAACTCACCCCAAGGCGCTTGCCCCACTTGCGATGGGCTGGGCACCTCGATCTACTTCGATCCCGATCTCGTTGTTCCGGACACGGATGCTTCGCTGCTCAAAGGCGCGATCGCCGCGTGGTCCAAGACCCAGAGCCCCTACTACACCCAAACCCTCGAAGCGCTGGGCCTCGAGTATGGCTTTGACGTCGATGTTCCGTGGGCGGAGCTGACCAAGAAACAGCAGCAGGTCATCCTCTTCGGAACAGGCAAAGAGAAGGTGAAGTTCGTCTACGACGACGGCCTGCGCCGCTACGAGACCACAAAGACCTTCGAAGGCGTGATCCCCAACCTCGAACGCCGCTGGCGCGAGACCGACAGCGCGTGGGTCCGCGAAGAGATGGAGAAGTTCCAGTCGGTTGCACCTTGCGAAGCCTGCCAGGGCGCGCGCTTGCGGCCTGAAGCGTTGGCCGTGAAGGTGGGCGGCGAAGATATCGCCGAGATCGCTTCCTTGTCCATACGCGAGGCGGACCTCTGGTTCGGCACACTCGATACGCAGCTCACGGAGAAAGAGCGGACGATCGCCGTCCGTATCCTGAAGGAAATCCGTGACCGGCTGCACTTCCTCAACAATGTCGGCCTCGGCTACCTGACCCTTTCCCGCTCGTCCGGCACCCTCTCGGGCGGGGAAAGCCAGCGCATTCGTCTCGCGAGCCAGATCGGCTCGGGCCTCACCGGCGTGCTCTATGTCCTCGATGAGCCGTCGATTGGCCTTCACCAACGGGACAACGAGCGGCTGCTTGAGTCCCTCCGTGGGCTGAGGGACCTCGGCAACACCGTCATCGTTGTGGAGCACGATGAAGACGCGATCCGCACCGCCGATCATGTCCTCGACATCGGCCCTGGCGCCGGGGTACACGGAGGAACCGTTGTCGCGTCGGGCACACCCGCCCAGATCGAGCGGAACAAAAAGTCCATCACCGGCGATTACCTCTCCGGCCGCCGCGAAGTCCCCATCCCCGACGAGCGCCGGGTCTTTGATCCTGAGCGGGTCATCACCGTCGAAAACGCCAGCTCAAACAACCTGCAAGGCGTCACGGCGGAGTTCCCCGTCGGCCTTCTGACGTGCGTGACGGGCGTCTCCGGCGGCGGTAAAAGTACACTGACGATCGAGACGCTGTATAAGGCCGCCAGCCGTAAGCTGATGAACAGCAAAACGGTCCCCGGCAAGCACGACCGCATCGCAGGGCTTGAGCATATCGACAAGGTCATCGACATCGACCAGTCGCCGATCGGCCGTACACCCCGTTCCAACCCCGCGACCTACACCGGCGCCTTCGGACCGATCCGTGAGTGGTTCTCGGGCCTGCCTGAATCCAAAGCGCGTGGCTATAAACCCGGCCGCTTCAGCTTCAACGTCAAAGGCGGCCGCTGGGAGGCGTGCCAAGGCGACGGCGGTATCAAGATCGAGATGCACTTCCTGCCCGATGTCTACGTCACCTGCGACGTCTGTCACGGCAAGCGCTACAACCGCGAGACGTTAGAAGTGAAGTTCAAGGACAAGTCCATCGCCGACGTCCTCGACATGACCGTTGAGGAGGCCGCCGAGTTCTTCAAAGCGGTGCCCAGTATACGGAACAAAATGGCGACCCTCAACCGCGTCGGTCTCGGCTATATCAAAGTCGGCCAGCAGGCGACCACCCTCTCCGGCGGCGAGGCCCAGCGGGTGAAGCTCGCCAAGGAGCTCTCGAAGGTCGCCACCGGCCGTACACTGTACATCCTTGATGAACCGACCACAGGCCTCCACTTCGAAGATGTCCGTAAGCTGATGGAAGTGATTCAGGAACTCGCCGACACAGGCAACACCGTGGTGATCATCGAGCACAATCTCGATGTTATCAAACAAGCCGACTGGATCATCGACCTCGGCCCCGAAGGCGGCGACGGCGGCGGCCAAATCATCGCCGCCGGCACCCCCGAAGACGTCGCGGAAGTCAAAGGCAGCTACACCGGCCAATTCCTCGCCGACCTCCTAGCCCGACACGACGAACGCGCCGCCGCGAAAAAACCAAAGCCCCGCGCAAGGGCGCCGCGGAAGAAGAAGGCTGCGTAAATGAGCATTCCAGGCATCTTCCTGCTTGCTTCTCTAAGCGTCGTTGTCGTCGGATTTCTCGCGTTTCCGCTCTGGTTGGAACGCGTGAAGAAGATGCCGCCCTCATCAGGAAATGTTGATTCTGGACGCATCCAGCTTGACCGAGGCGCCGTGGTGATGGGCGCAGCAATTCCCATGACAGCGCTCTTGTTTTTTCTGACCCTGCCGACAATCGATGGTGTTCCGCAGGCTCTGAACAATGGAAATGGCACTGCACTAGGAACTCTGTTTTCGTTGCTATATCTGGGGTCCAGCGTTTTGTGGTTCTTTCCCATCAGTGATGTCTCGTGGGACGGTCGAGGGGTTACCGGATCTCGAAGCATGATCATTCCCCGTCCGGTGTTTCTGCCGTGGTCGGACATTGAGGGGGTAGAACAGTCGGGGGAGGTCGTGCGTAGCCTGGTCTCAAAGACGGGAACGAAAATTCAGTGGATGCCAGCCTATCGTGGCTTTTTCGTCTTCCAAGATGCTGTGATACAATACTGCCCGCAGCTTTACTCAAAAGAGCCAAAGTCAGAGAACAGCTAGTCGGTCAACGTATGGATAAGCCTAGTAATCGCCTGAGCTTGCGGGTGACGTCAGGCCGAGCTTTCGCTCTTAAAAAGTGGGTGGGGATCCGGCGAAGAAACGGGTCCTCCGATCGCCCGGTAGCCCAGTGCTCCCTACCCACCGTATAGTCCCGTCCTTTAATACGTTCCGCAGACTGTATATAGTCGACTAGCTTGAGAGCTGTTTTTCGGTCAGGTGCCCACGGCTTACGGCCTTTAAATTCGACTTGAAAATAGGCATCTGCAGGCCATCGAAGCAAGTGCCGCCCGGTCGTGAGACATGATGGACAACGGAAAGCACCGAGATCGCTAACACGCACGGGCCGGTCGTGCCGCCATCGCCCCCACCGAACCGACAGAAATTGGCTAGGCAGTCCCTTGACGTTTTCTAACGGACCAGAGACCGGCGGGAAATAGGACGCTATGGTGACCGTAGCTCCGACCCTGTCACGCCCAACGGTCACAATGAACGCATTGCTCCGATCAAAGAATGATCGATCCGCTTTTGCTATCTTAATCGAAGAAGCAAACCAGAAATCGGCCGCGGAACTGCACTGCGGACACGCAATCACAAGGTCAGCTTGGTTGTTCTCACACACATTGATAGGATAACCGTCGGGCGATGCGTTAGCAACGCGCTTAACTTATCCCCCCACCCCCAAACCCGCGCTATCCTCCACCCATCAGTAAGCGGAAGGGTCTCCCGGTACCGTCGGCTTGAGGCTTGCTGATCGTTGGAACTCCGTAGGCAGAGGGGTGCGTCCACTCTGCCCTGATGGTCCAGGTCGGGCGTGAGCTTTAAGTTAGGCCGTTCGCCCTGTGTGAGATCCAGCGAGTCTTTTTTGTGGCCCTAACGCGCGCTCGCGCTCGCTGTTTGAGCGCGACGGCGGTGGGACCGCCGGTTGGTGGCGCTATCGCTCGCTCGCGCTCGCTATATGAGCGCAACGGCGGCGGGACCGCCGGTTGGTGGCGCTACCGCTCGCCTGCGCTCTCTGTTGGAGCGTAGCGACGGTAGTGCCTACCGCCTCTGCCCTCGCCTCAAGCGCGATGGATAGGGCGACGAACCGGCGAAGCCCGCCCTCAAGCAGCGAGCGCGAGCGCGCGTTAGGGCCACAAAAAAGACAAACGCCGCGCATGCGCGGGTGTGGGAACCCTCGTGCCGCTGCATCGAACTGAAAAGCCCTCCGCGGCGGCAAGCTGCGCGGCGCCCCCTTCCTTCCTCACGGTCGCAGACGAGCCTGCGCCGTCACTGGCGTGTGCTTGAAATTGCTCCGCATGCCCTGCTTTAAGAACTCGGACAGAAGTCGCCCCAGTTGATCGTTATACCGAACACTTTGCGGTCGGGCATCGTATAGTCGACCGTGAGCGGGCGGTTCGCGGCGGTGGCGCGCTCGATGCTGTCGATCAGCGTTTTGTACTGCCCCACCTCTTCGGCCAGGGCGATGGGCGTCGCGGTACCGATCGGGATGAAACGGATAGCATCGCCTTCAAAGTTGAAGACATGCGGCTCCTCATCCTGGACGATCACAAAGCTCATCCCTTGGCGCTTGATCGACTGGGTGTTGTACACCTGCGCATCGACACAGCCGAGCACGCGCTCGCGGGTCAACTTGGCCGTCTGCGCTGAGGCGCTCGCCGAGAAAATGAGTGAAGCCATCGCGGCGGCGGTGATGATGCGTTTCATAGGTCCCTCCTCGTTCTTTCGAGACCCGACGCTAGCACCACAAAAAGCCCCGTCGAGAACGCGGCACAGCGGCGAACCCGCGCCGCATTGCTCCTCCTCCCCACCGGCTTTACTGTGCGCCCATGCATATTCTCGTCCTGCTCGTTTCTGCTATAATCGCCACCTCGGTGTGGTGGTGGCGTTTTAAGATGGTCAAAGAAGCGACAGACAATGTCATCGACGCGGCCGATCGGTTCCGCGGCGCGCGCCGCCGTCAAAACCGCGCATCGGCCTCCGACCTGTCACCGATCACAGCCATCAGCGATCCCGTCACCGCGGCGGCAACCTTGATCCGAATGGTTGTCGGTCCCGACGCTTGGCCCATGGCCCACGGCCGGCTCAAGTTGCGCTTTGCCGAGCTCGCCAACGAAACCTTAGCCAGCGAAGCCATGACCTACGCCGAGTGGGCCGCAGGGCAGGAGCTCGACCACGACCGGGCTCTAAAACTGCTGACCGAGAGGCTGCGCAACGACCTGACCCTGGACGAGCGGCAGGATCTCGTCGCGATGCTCGACGACGCAGCCCAAGGCGGCGACCAAGACATCCAGGCCCAGGCGAGCCGCGCCGCGATCGCTTTGGTGAATTAGCACCTAAGGGAGCGCCCGGTGGACGGAGAGAGCCTCCACCCGCAGCGCGCTCAATTTGGGGTCGTCTTGTTCGGCCAGCGCGACGATGACGGCGGAAAGGAACGCTTTCGTATTGTGCAGCCGCGCCAGCTTCGCCGTGCTTTGATAGGCGTTCTCCCACGAACCGGCCGGCCCCGGCTCGGCCAAACTCCCGAGCATACCGACGATACCGTCCTCGGGAAGTGCGCTGGCATTGACGTTGTAGACAAAGGCACGCGCGAGCCTTTCGGGTTCGCCGAAAACATAAAAATGGCCCGAGGACGGCGCCACCTGGTTTAACAACGCATCGCGTAACCGCCCGCGGATTGCGTCGGACGCAAGAGGATTAAGCGCAAGCTGCAGCGCCGCGTCGGCGGCATGGGCCACTTGGTGACGCCAGCCCTCACCCTCCACAAATCCGCGATAATCACTGATCGCTTCGAGATACTGTGCTACGGTTTCTGCTATGAGCGATCTGTCTTCAGGCGTCAGAAACGGGTCTAAACGATCCACACGGATGATCTCTGAGAGGTACAGCGGCAAGAAAGCAGCCGCGAACGTGTCGCTTCCGATCCGGCGCTTCATCTCGGACTGAACCTGGGCCGTAAGAAACTGCATCGTGTCCGGAGCAATCGGATCACGGCGCAAAATCGCGGACAGGCCGGAATAGCCGATCGTGTCGCGCCAAAAGGGGTCGGGATCGTCGGCGCAAGTGATCAACACCCGCATCACCGCCTCGCGGTCTGTGGCGTCGGCGATGACGAACTCCGATTGTGCGAGTGTTTCGAGACGCGGCGCCATCGGATGATCAGCACAGGACGCCGCGGCAGCGACGAAAGCTAAACCAGCCATGAGCATCCCGAACGTCTCCGCATTCCGCCCAACCAGCCCGGACACAGGTCCTCACCACACCGGACCTGAACGGTTTCCTACGCCCGTCGCTGCAATTGCGCGCAAGATGTTGCGCTAACGCCGCACGAATCCAAAGGCAAAGTCGACGCCGTGCTGTTGTTTGATGGCCAGACTGATCCACAGCCACGCGAGGTGTTCCATGTGGGCAGCGTGGTCGAGCCCGCGGACGACGACACTGTCAAAGCCGATATCGTCGGACAAGTGTTTGACCAGCGAGGCTGCGGCTTCGTCGCTGGAGCAGACCAGGCTCAGCGCCTGGGCCTTGCCAAAGTCAGCGTCGGCCATAATCGCCGCGCCGACATGGTTGAAGGCTTTGACAATTCGCGCTTTCGGCAACAGCGCTTTGACCCGCGCCGCGCCGGAGCCCTCGGCGGGGTTTTCCAACCCCGAAAAATCGCTGCGGATTGGGTTGGTGCAATCGATCAGGATGCCGCCAAAGTCTGGGCCGAGCGCGGCAGCTGCCTCGCCCACCGCCGACCAAGGAACCGCCAGCACGGTGACGTCAGCACCGGCGATGCCCTCCTTAATGGTGCTGGGCGGCGCGCCAGGCAAATCCTGGTACTTTTCCGCCGAGGGATCGCGGACGCACCAAACAACATCGTGGCCCGATCGGTGCCAAACCGTTCCGAGGGCGCGGCCAACATTTCCCGCGCCAATGATTGCAATCCGCAAGGTCGTGCCACCTTCTCAAGACGAACACCGCGAACGCTATCGGCGGCACTTCGGTGTGTCTACGCGCAGGTTCCTGAGATCCCGCTCTTGCGCCGAGCGGCAGAACCGGCTGCGTTCTCAGCCATGCAGGAGATTCGCCATGAGCATTGAGATCGAAGTCATCATCGCCGAACGCGAGCCCCACACCTATGCCTTTGAAGCGCCGCCTCGGGTGGGTGAACACTTGGCCTTTTTGCACGAGGGGAAGTGGGAATACTGGGAAGTCACCCACGTTGTTCACTACGCGGCCCGCGAAGACTTGCAAATGAGCATCCACGTGAAGCCTGCAACCGCGCCCGGGCGGTAACATAACTTATAGTTAACGGATCAATTCTTCGCACAACTCATGAAAGAACAGCGCGCACAACTTACCCGCGATAAATTCGTTGCCGAAATCAACCATTTCTGTTAGGGACTCGTTAACGAAGCGCGACCCGCAACATCTGGGGGATTTTGTGAAGAACGCACTTTTATCCGCGACCGCTGGCCTTGCCGCCCTCGTTGGCGCACAGGCTCACGCATCACTGACGATCTTCACCGATCGCGACGCCTTTGTGGCTGCCCTTGGCGGCAGCCTCGTCGAAGAGAATTTCGAAGGCCTGTTGATCGATACCTATTTCGCCGACCAAGCCGTGCATTTCGATGGCTTCAGCGTTGGGTACAGCGGTATCCTCCGTGGTCCCCTTTTCAACCTCATCGACACCGGCACGCCAGTCGCTGTGAACAACCCGTTCAATTCAAACGCCCTCGTCGGCACCGTCCTGCCCAACGAAGTGGTCGAAATCGCGTTTACGTCGTCGGTCCACGCGTTTGGCGGCAACTGGGCACGGATCAACGATTCTGCGCAGCGCAGCGTGTTTGAAGTCGCGGGCCAAACGGTCAATCCAGGCATTGACCTCGATGGCTTCTTCGGTGTGCTCTCTGACGATCCCTTCGATACATTCCGCGTCGCGGGCGTAGCGCTCAGCGAAGGCTTCGGTCTCGACGACGCGCTTTTCGCAAACCTCGATCCCACCGACAGCAGCGAAGTGCCTGTTCCGGCAGCCGGACTTTTGTTCGCCGGGGGCCTGGCCACCTGGTTCAGCCGCAAGCGCAAAAAAGCCTAGAGCCCTGCGACGCGCGGCTTTTTCGAAGCCCTTGCTGGCCAGGATACAGGTAAGCTAACCGTCAGGCATGACGGATATTCATATCATCGGTGCCGGCCTGGCTGGCTCAGAGGCCGCATGGCAAGCCGCCGAGGCTGGCGCGACGGTCACGCTCCACGAGATGCGCGGCGTCCGTCCGACAGAGGCGCATCAGACCGATCAGTGTGCTGAGCTCGTCTGCTCCAACTCGTTCCGCTCGGACGATCACGAATACAACGCAGTCGGCCTTTTGCACGAAGAAATGCGCCGGTGCGGATCGTTGATCCTGGCGAAGGCGGACGCGCACAAACTGCCCGCGGGCGGTGCGCTTGCCGTTGACCGTGATGGCTTCGCCGAAGCAGTCACGCAAGCGCTTAAGGCCCACCCAAACATCACAATCGTCCGTGAAGAGATGACCGCTCTTCCCCCAACCGATTGGGGACCCACCATTATCGCAACAGGCCCTTTGACCTCGGAAAGCCTCGCCGCTGAAATCTTGACCGAAACCGGCGAAGACTCCCTCGCGTTCTTCGACGCGATTGCACCCATCGTCTACAAAGAGAGCATTAATTTCGAAAAAGCGTGGTTCCAATCGCGCTACGACAAACCCGGTCCCGGCGGGACGGGAAAAGACTATATTAATCTACCCCTTGATGAACATCAGTATAATGCTCTTCTCGATGCTATCCTGGAAGGTGAGAAGACAGATTTCAAAGAGTGGGAGAAATCGACTCAATATTTTGACGGCTGTCTTCCCATCGAAGAGATGGCACGGCGTGGGCGCGATACCCTACGCTATGGTCCGATGAAACCAGTAGGCCTGACCAACCCGCACCAGCCTGATGTCAAACCCCACGCGGTGGTGCAGCTGCGCCAGGATAATGCGCTCGGTACACTGTACAATATGGTCGGCTTCCAGACGAAACTGAAATATGGTGCGCAGGCTGAGGTTCTTAAAATGATCCCTGGTCTCGAAAGCGCGCGCTTTGCCCGCCTTGGCGGGATCCATCGGAATACCTTCATCAATGCCCCGCGCCTCCTTGATGAGGAAATGCGGCTCCGCTCTCGCCCACAAATTCGGTTCGCTGGGCAAATCACCGGGGTCGAAGGCTATCTCGAAAGCGCAGCGATCGGTTTGCTGACCGGTCGGCTCGCCGCTAGCGAAGCTCTTGGTACGGAGCGCCAACTGCCGCCTAGGACGACGGCGCTCGGCGCTTTGCACCACCACATCACCGCTGGTCATCTCGACGGCGGTAAGGGCAGTTTCCAGCCGATGAATGTCAATTTCGGGCTCTTCCCAGAGATCCAGACGCCCAGCCGCGATGCCGACGGCAACCGTCTCCGCGGAAAAGAAAAGGGGCGCGCCCGGAAGAAAGCGATGACCACCCGCGCGCTCGCGGATCTGGCTGCGTGGCTTGAGGGACCGCGGGTCGCGGCCTGATGTTTCCATAAACGGGCTTCAAGCGGTTGCGACTCAGATGAGAACATTGCAGAAACATGCTTGATGTTCTGTTTCTGTTCCATTAGAGAACAGGGCATGCAAGCGCCTCTTACATTCGCCGTCGACAACCGCCTCCCGGAAATCCTTGAGCGGGTTCAGCAGCTTTTCCCAAGAAAACAGGGAGATCGACGTCTGCCGCCCATGGAGCAATTGCTCTTTGGCGTTGTGGCCCACGGTTTGGCTGCGTCGAGCGCCATGGCCAGCTACCGGCGGCTGCGCAAGGCGTTCCCTCGGTTGACCGACCTTAGGGACAGCCATCCCGGTGCACTCCAACGGGAGATGATCGGCCTGCCTGCGGCAGCGCTGAAAGCCGCAGCGATTCCCGACATTCTCAAGGCAGTCGACGCCGCGTTTGGCAGCCTTTCTCTCGACGGCCTCGACCGGTGGGAGCCTGATCAAGCGGTGCGCTTTCTGACCCGGCTGCCGCGCGTGACCGAAGACATTGCGTTGTCCGTTCTCGCCTTCGCAGGGGCCGAGAGAACATCCCTGACCGTGGACCAAGATGTCGCCCGGCCGCTGCGCCGGTTGCAATTGGTTGAGCCCGGAGCGCCTCTGTCCGCACTGCCTCGGCAGTTGATCGAGCGGTCGCCGCTTGATTGGCGTTCGTCCGACTTTGCGCATCTGAGCCAAGGCCTGAGCCGGGTTGCCGACAGGTTTTGTCACCAAGGTAAGCCAGAGTGTCATGCGTGCCCGCTCGCTAGCCTCTGCCCGAGTGCGCAGAGCATAGAAGCAAAAAGTGCTGAGGTGGTCGCCTTCCCATTTGGCAAACGGTGGGCCGAGCAGCGGGCGTCGGCTTAGATCTTCCCGGTTAGGACCGACCGAAGGATGACGAGCCGCTGCAGCAAAGGCTGGCGAATAGGATAAGCAGCGCCCCGCCGTGTACGGACCAATGCCAGGGGTAGTTGGACCAGATGCTCGCAACTTTCTGGCGGCTGACGGTTCGTCGAGGCACGGTATGCGGCGATGCATTCGGCTAGCTTAGATGCGAGGTCGGGCTTCACGGCGAGAGCCCTCGCAAACCGCCCGGCTGGGGTCTCAACGCCGCCTTCTTTCGGCACCGCGCCAGAGGCGGCCGAAACGCGGTTAAGTGCATGCAGCGCCAACGCTTCGCCCACGACAGGGGGAGAAGGCGATCCAGAAAGGAGGCTCGCAAGAGCGCCGTAAAAGCCCAAGCGAGACGCGATAGCGCCGTCGATCGTGCGGTCTTCACCAGGGGCGAGAAATCCCTCCATCGCGTCGATCATCGCGTTGATCGTTGGGGCACCGGTTGAGGATACAAGCTGCGTCTCAGCCATGGCGTCGACCACCGGATGACGGCGCGGCTCAGCGCCTAAGCGGAGTTCTTCGAGGGCATCGCGCCACCATTGAAGACGGATTTGGCCCGGTAGCGGCGCAGAAACGCGCGCGGAAACGCTGATCAACTCTGCCGCGAATGCACACGCCGTGAGCCACGCTGCGCGGCGCGCATCGTCGACATAGGGAAGGACGAGGAGCCAATCGGGCTCGACCTTGGCGACTTCATCCAAAAGATATTCAGCCGAAATCCGCGAAAGCGGCGCAAATCGGCTTGGGTTCACGGCCGCGCTTCAGCCAAATCCGGCGCGCGGTTCTCCGACCAGTCCCGCTTCACACCTGTTGAAAGCAGCAGCGGTGAGGCGATGTAGACGGTCGAGTATGTCCCGACGATCACGCCCCAGATCAGCGCGAAGCTGAACCCGCGCAGAACATCGCCGCCAAAAACGAACAGTGACACGACGGCGAGGAGCGTCGTCAACGACGTCATGATTGTCCGGCCGAGGGTTTGGTTGACCGAAAGATTGATCACGTCCTTCAGGTCCATCTTCTTGAACTTGCGCAAGTTTTCACGGATCCGGTCGTAAATCACCACGGTGTCGTTCATCGAGTAGCCGATAATCGTGAGCAGCGCGGCGATGATCGCCAGGGAGAACTCCAACTGGGTAACCGTAAAGACGCCAATCGTCAGGATCACGTCGTGGGTTAGCGCGAGGATAGCGCCAATCGAAAACTGCCACTCAAACCGGAACCAAATGTAGGCCAGCATCAAGCCGATCGCGACCAGGAGAGCGGTGACGCCCGCTTGCACCAATTCGCCGGAGACTGTTGGTCCCACCACATCGACCCGGCGTATACTGATCGTATCGCCAAGAGCTTCGCGCAGGGTATTTTGGACTTGGGTCGCGACTTCGTTTTGACGCTGATCATCATCATCGGTGCCTGTAACAGCCTCAATGATAGCAACGATCCCCTGCTCTCCGCCAGGTGTTGAAATGTTTTGCACCTGGACCTGTCCCAGGTCGAGCTTCTCGATCGCTGATCGCGCGTCGGTCAGGCTTTGTCTCGTGAACGCCTCACCCTCCCCGGGGCCAACCTCAACGGTGACGCCGCCGCGAAAGTCGATCCCGAAGTTGAGACCGATGGTGAAAAACGCCGCGATCGAACCGATGATGAGGAGCGCCGAAATGCCTTGGGCGATCGACCGATACTGAACGAAATCGATCTTGGTGCCGGACGGGATAAGTTGAAAAGCCATGGTCCCGGTCCCTTAAATGGTGAGAGCTTTCGGGCGTGCACGGAGGACATAGCCGCCAGCAAAAACCCGGGTGATGACAAAAGCGGTGAACACGGACGTGACCACGCCGATACCGAGGGTAACAGCGAAGCCGCGCACGGGTCCTGCGCCGAGCAGGAACATGATGAACGCGGCGATCAACGTCGTGAGGTTGGCGTCAATGATCGCCGAGAGAGCATTGCGATAGCCTGCTTCGACCGCGGCGACGGCGCCCTTCCCTGACTGCATTTCTTCACGAATACGTTCGAAAATCAGCACGTTAGCGTCAACCGCCATACCGATCGTCAGGACGATCCCCGCGATGCCTGGCAAGGTCAGCGTCGCGCCCAAGAGCGAGAGTGCGCCTGCGATGAGCAGCACGTTGGCGAGGAGCGCAATGTCCGCATAAAGACCAAATCGGCCGTAGGTGAAAGCCATGTAGATAATGACCAGACCAAAACCGATGAGCAGCGCGATCGTCCCGGCCCGGACGGAGTCGGCGCCTAGGTCTGCCCCCACTGTCCTTTGCTCAATCACTGAAAGCGGAGCCGGGAGCGCGCCTGATTTGATCAGCACCGCGAGTTCTTGCGCCTCGGTTGGGGTGAAGTTTCCAGTGATCCGGCTGCGCGGCGACAGGATCGGTGACTGGATCGTCGGTGCCGAGATCACTTGCTCGTCGAGGACGATAGCGAAAGCGTTGCCGACATTTTCGCGCGTGACATCGGCCCAGCGTCGCTGGCCGCGGCCGTCCATGACGATATTGACCTGGAACCCGAAGCCATCGCTGTTGATCTCACTGGAGGCGTCGCTGATCATGTCGCCGGTAATATCGGGGGTCTCGAAGATCACGATCCCCTGCCCTGTCTCGACATCCGTCAACAGCTTGCGCCTGGGGGGCAGCCGCCCGAGGGCTGCGTCTTGGGGCGTGACGCTGAGATCGACCATGTGGAAGGACAGCTGGCCTGTCCGGCCAATGACGGACTTCAAGCGCTCGGAGTCGCCATCACCAGGAACCTGGACGACGAGACGATCCTCGCCTTGCTTTTGGATGATTGGTTCTGTCGTTCCCAGCGCGTCGATCCGGTTGCGCACGGCGGTGATCGAGTCGGTGACCGCCGTGTCTGCGAAGAACGCGCGCGCTTCGGGTGTCAGAGTGATCGAGAGACGCCGCGCGTCGGCATCGGCTTCAATGCGGTAGGATCGACCCGCCACGCCGTTGCCCAATGGCCGTGAGAGCCGGCGCAAGCGTTGCTCGGCCGTGGCGAAGTCTTCTCCTTCGGGGATGCCGAAGACGATGGCATCGTCCACGCGCTCCGGGCTGGTTAACCGCAAGCGCGGGGCCTCGCGAAAGGCACGGCGGACCTCGGCGCGGAGGTTGTTGATCCGGGTGTCGATCACCTCGTCGGTTTCGACCTTCAAGAGCAGATAGGATCCGCCTTGCAGGTCCAAGCCGAGGGTCAGTCCCGTGTCCGGGAAGCCTGGAAGCTTGCGCTCCTCCGTGAAAAAGTTGGGTACCGTCACGTAGGCGGCAATGACCATCAGCAACGCAAGGCTGATCGTCTGGAAGCGACTAAAGCGAAGCAAGGCTCTCGGGTCCCTCTAGTTCTTGGCCGGCTCGGTTTTACCGCGCACGTCGGACAAGGTCGCTTTAATCGCGGTGACCTCAACGCCCTCGGCGAGCCGGATGGTGACCTCTGCTCCTTCGCCGACTTTCGTGACTTTTCCGACAAGACCGCCGGCGGTGACGACTTCGTCGCCGCGCTTGACGCCCTCGACCATCTCCATGTGCTTCTTCCGCTGCTGCTGTTGGGGGCGGATCAGGAGGAAGTAGAACACGACCATGATCAGCAGGAAGGGGATGAACTGGATCAGCGGGTTGCCGGCGGGCGGAGCGCCTGCGGGGGCGGCAGCAGCAACGGCAGGGGTGAGGACAGACAAGACTGGCGACATGGGCACGGGACTTTCTCGAGCTATCTTGAGGATCGTTTCGAATTCCGCCGCGCTATAAGCCGGTGACGGGCCCCACCGCAACCATGCGCGGGAGGCCTTTCGCGTCGGGACGCGCCTGGACATCACGGCCCGGCAGGGCGTCGGCATAAAGGGCTGGCGCCGATGTGCCTTGATCGTGACCGATTTCGATCAAGGCCGAGCCGCCGTGCGCGAGCAGATCAGCCATGATTGCCGCGCAGGCGCGATGGGCATCAAGGCCGTCGTCTCCGCTGAAGAGAGCGGCCTTTGGCTCAAACTGCGCGACACTGATCGGTAGCTCGGTTGCGCTGGGAATGTAAGGCGGGTTGGCGACGATGAGATCAAAGTCATCGCCGCGGAAGGCGGTGCGCGCTTCGTCGAACGCGAGGTGCTTGAGGTCCGCGCGCTGTTCGAGACCGAGTTGGACGCGGTTCTTTTCGGCGTAACCCAGGGCATCCCGGCTCGCGTCAATTCCGACGCCGGTCGCGTTGGGCAAGGCGTCGAGAATGGAGAGAAGCAGACAGCCTGAGCCTGTGCCGAGATCCAGCACGTTTTGCGGGGACGGCTGAAGGGATAACGCGGTTTCCACCAACTGCTCAGTTTCAGGGCGCGGGATGAGAACGCCTTCGCCGACGGCGAATGTGTGCTCCCAAAATGCCTGCCGCCCGGTGATGTAGGCCACGGGCTCGCCCGCCTCGCGACGGTCGATCAGCAGCGCGAAGCGCGCGGCGATATCGTCCGGGAGCGGATCATGGTCCGCGGCGATGAGAGCTGCACGGTCGTACCCCGATGCGTGTTCGAGCAGGACCCGGGCATCGAGCGCTGCCGTGCGCGACGCCGTCAACCGACGCCGCGCTTCGGCTAAAGCTTGGCCGAAGGTCAGCCGCTTCGTTGTCACGCCTCGTCGTTCATTGCCGCAAGCCGGGCGGTTTGGTCCTCGACCACAAGTGCGTCGATGAGCTCGTCGAGGGCCTCCCCGGCGATGATTTTATCGAGTTTGTGGAGGGTCAGGCCGATGCGATGATCCGTCACCCGGCTTTGCGGGAAGTTGTAGGTGCGGATGCGCTCAGAGCGGTCGCCTGAGCCCACTTGGCTTTTTCGGTCGGCTGAGCGCTCGGCATCAATCCGTGCACGTTCAGCATCGTAAAGCCGTGCACGGAGGACCTTCATCGCTTTCGCGCGATTCTTATGCTGGGATTTCTCGTCCTGCTGAATAACAATGAGCCCCGTGGGCAGGTGGGTGATGCGCACCGCGGAGTCCGTGGTGTTCACCGACTGCCCCCCAGGACCTGACGCACGGAAAACATCGATGCGCAGGTCGCTGTCGGCGATCTCAATATCGACATCCTCCGGCTCAGGGAGCACCGCCACTGTGGCGGCAGAAGTGTGGATCCGTCCCTGGGTCTCCGTCTCCGGTACCCGTTGGACGCGGTGCACGCCGCTCTCGAACTTGAGCCGACCGAAGACGCCGTCGCCTTGCACCGAGGCCTGAATTTCCTTGTACCCCCCAACGCCGCTTTCGGAGGCGTCGAGCACCTCCATCTTCCAGCCATGGTCGCCGGCGTAGCGCTGGTACATCCGGAAAAGATCGCCCGCGAACAAGGCGGCTTCGTCGCCGCCGGTTCCGGCCCGTACTTCAAGGATCACCGGCGCATTGTCGGCCTTGTCCTTGGGTAGGAGCATGATCTGCAATTGCTCCTCAAGCTGAGGAATTTGCTCTTTCAGAGATGCCGCCTCCTCGCGGGCCATCTCCGCCATGTCGGCATCATCGCCCGACGCCATCTCTTCCGCTTCCGCAAGTTCCGTGCGTGCGGTGGTCAGCTCCTGGGCGGCCTCAGCGATGGGCTTGAGCTCCGCATGTTCTTTGGAGAGCTTGACGATGGCATCGGCGTCGGAGGCGGTCTGCATCTCCTGTTCCACCGCGGCGAAACGCGAAACAACGGCATCCAGCTTGTCTTGAGGTATCATAGGCGCCGCATAGCGAAGTCCGGACGATGTGTCAGCCGAGGCTTTTCGCGCAGGCGGCAACGCGCCTCTGCCATTTGCGGAGGCGGCGTGGCGGGATTGGTTTTCGGCCGGCGGTGAGGTGGATGATCGCCCGGGTTCTGATCCCAACGAAATCCAGGACAGAGTTGCGCACCTGCTTTTGAATGGGGGCGCCGTTGATCAGGTCATCCAAGATTTGCGGTGCGCCTGCGGTGATGACGATATCGGCTGTGCGGCCTTTGAGAAGCTTGGACCAAAGCGGCGTGCGGCGATGGTACCGAAACCCGAAGCCAGGGAGCAGCGCGCGGTCGAGCGTGCCCTTCATCTTCGCGGGCATGCCGCCCCACCAATCGGGATAAAACCAGACCGTGTGATCGCACCATTTTAGGTGCTCTTGCCAAGCAACGAGAGCGGGTTCGAGGGGCTGCACGGTGCTGTAGCCCTCGGCGAGGTTGGGGTCGAACTGCATGTCGGCGAGGTCGAGGCGGCGGACGTCATGCTCCGCACGCAAACCTTCCTCGTACGCATCAGCCATCAGGGCGCTGAGCGATTCTGCCCGCGGATGCCCCACCCACAAAAAGACTTTCAAGGCCCAAGGCCCCCGAACCACATCCTGAGAGGGTAGCGGGCGGCGGGGCGAAAGCCAGTTTCTCAGGCAGCAGGTGCCTTAAAAAGTGTGCGCGGCTCTCCGCTATTCCGCCGCGTGGATTGCGGCCTCGCCAGCTGCGGCAGCTTCAGCGGCTTCGGCCGCTGCCTTCTCGGCTTCAATTTCCGCAGCCTTCTCCTCGCAGAGCTTCACGAGCTTATCGACCATGGCTTCGTTCTGCAGTTTTTCTGCGGGAACGCCGCCAAGGTAGAGGAGGCCAGCGCTTTTGCCGCTGCCGCCGCCGGTGAAACCGATATCGGTTTCACGCGCTTCGCCTGGACCGTTGACCACGCAGCCGATCACTGAAAGCGACATCGGTGTCGAGATATGGGCGAGACGTTTTTCGAGATTTTCGACGGTGCGGATCACGTCGAAACCCTGCCGCGCACAGGATGGGCACGAGATCACGTTGACCCCGCGATGGCGCAGGCCGAGCGACTTGAGGATGTCGAACCCGACTTTGATCTCCTCTTCCGGCTCCGCCGACAGCGAAACCCGGATCGTGTCACCGATGCCCGCCCAAAGGAGGTTGCCGAGGCCGATAGAGCTTTTGATTGTTCCCGACATCAGCCCGCCGGCTTCGGTGATGCCCAGGTGGAGCGGCGCTTCTGTGGCCTCTGCGAGCGCATGGTAGGCCGCGACGCTGAGGAACACGTCCGACGCTTTCACGGAGATCTTGTACTCCTGAAAGTCGTGCTCTTCCAGAATGTTGGCATGGAAGAGCGCCGATTCGACCATCGCCTCAGGGCATGGCTCGCCATATTGCTCGAGCAGGTGTTTCTCCAGCGAGCCGCCGTTTACACCGATCCGCATCGAGCAACCGTGGTCTTTCGCGGCTTGGACCACTTCGCGGACGCGGTCTTCTTTGCCGATATTCCCCGGGTTGATGCGCAAGCACGCCGCGCCGTTCTCTGCCGCTTCGATACCCCGTTTATAATGGAAGTGGATGTCCGCCACGATCGGCACCGGTGAGAATTTGGTGATCTCTTTCATCGCCGCTGTTGAGTCTTCGGTCGGACAACTGACGCGGACGACGTCGGCGCCGGCTTCGGCAATCCGCTCGATCTGTTCGAGCGTGGCTTTCGCGTCCGCGGTGTCCGTGTTGGTCATCGACTGCACCGCGATCGGCGCGTCGCCGCCGATGGGGACATTGCCCACCATGATCTGCCGACACTTTCGCCGATCAATGTCTCGCCAGGGACGAACGCTCATTTTCCGCTGATCCAGAGTCTTAACCCAAATGCAGAGTTAGGCTGATCGGTAGCGGTTCTCAACGAAAGATTTGATGACGGCCCCGTGAGGCCCCCTCATCAGAACGGGCGATCGAAAGTAAACTCCCGCTCAAGGCCCCGGCTGTTCTCAAAACGCACGGTCTCCGAATCGAAACGCCAGCGGACCAGTGCGGCCAGGGCCGAGCCGTTGAAGCACGGGTTCGTCGATCGAATGATCTGGGTATTCACGGGCAGCCCGGAGCCATTCACAGAGAAACGCACCGTCACGGTTTCGACCTCCGCAGCGTCGCTTTCGCAGAGCGGGGGATAAACGGGATCCACCCGCACCGTTTGAACGAGTGCAATGACCGGAGCGGGCTCTTCGGCTGGTTGAGGCGTTGGTTGCTCAGCCTCCGCGGTTTCTGCCGGAGCAGTGTCAGCCGCTGCGGCCAGAGGCTCTTTTGGGCTGATCTCTTCAGAAGGTGGCGCTTCGGAAAGATCCTCGAGCGGATTGGCGTCTGTGGTTTGAACAGGTGCCCCTGCATCGTTTTCCGGGGCTGATCCTACGTCATCCGTGGTCGTTGCGGCTGCCGGGATCTGGGGCGTTTCAGGCGCGATCGAGCTCGGCTCGCTGTCCTCGACGGTGAAGGCAAACCGCGTCTCATCGGCTGGCGCATCGGGCGAGGTGCGCATCAACAGGCTCCAGCTGCACCAGAGCACAAAGGCTAAGATCGCGATGAGCGCCAGAACACTTAACTCGCGACCGCCGTCGACCGGCTGGGATTTTGTCGTTTTCGGCAACGCAATCCGGCGGGCATCCGCAGGTTTGATGTAGCCCGCTTGCTGACGGAACCGTTCCATCAGCGCGTCTTCTGGCAGGGCCACTTCACGCGCGAAGGCGCGGACGAAGCCCATCGTGTAGGCTTGAGCCGGCAGCTTCTCGAGCTCCATCGCCTCGATGGCCGTTACGAGATCGCTGCGGATGTTGGTCTTCTCGGCGACGTCTTCAGTGCTTAGACCCATGGCCTCGCGCGCCGCTTTCAGCATGCCGCCAGCGGTGTTCAGCTCCGTATCCGCAAGATCGGACCGCTTTTGGCGCTCTTCATCGAGAGCGACGACGTCTGCGCTTGGCTTCATCGAGTCTGCCTGAACCATTAAGACGATCCCTACCGGCGCGGTCACGCAGTACGCTCGTCCCGGATACGCACGCACTTCCCCGCGGAGGGAACTTTAAAAGGGTTCCATGAACCAGAGCCCAGCGCAACCCGCGGTTTTTTCGGGAAATTGCGATAAGTTCAGTTGCGTTCTGCTCACCGTAATTTGCTTCCCGGGTCGGCTGTTGCGTTCCCCTACCAAACGCGAGAGGAGCGAACGGTGGCCACTGCACTCGATCTGACCGGGCTTCGCTGTCCCCTCCCCGTCATCAGGCTGGAAGCCGCGATGCGTAAGGCTTTGCCGGGGGATGTGATGATCGCGAAAGCCGACGATCCGCTTGCTAAAGTCGACATTCCACACGCCGCGCGAAGCGCTGGTTTTCAGTGTGAAATCGATCCCGAAAGCAGCGAAAGCGTGTTCGTTTTTCGCATCGCTGCGCCCCAAGAGTGAAAAGATCGCGCCTTGGGGTGGGCCTTTCGGTAAAGAACTGTTAATACGTTAACTAAGGCCGGCTGTATCATGGTGCCGGTGACGAAGGGCTGACGCTTGGGGAGCAAGGCAATGAAAGCTTGGCGCAGGGTTCAAGGTCTCGGACTGGCCGCGGGCGTATCGGTGCTCGCCCTTGTTGGTGGGATCGCCTCGGCAGACTACGAAAACGCACTGAACACGTATTTGAGCGCAAAAGGCGGCGATAGCGCGGCCAATGAGGTGATCAGCGCTATCGACCTTTGGCAAAAGTCGGCATTAGCAGGCGACGTGCGCTCTGCACGCGTCTTGGGGGACCTTTACAGCAACCAGGATTTGCTGCCGGGATCCTCGGCGGACATGAAGCCGACCGCGACGCAAGTCGTGCGGGTTGAGCCGGTTGAGGCGCTCAGCTGGTACATCATCGCGGCATCGCATGACTTCCAAGACTACCAGCAGAAGACACCGCTGCCGGCTGAGCTGAATGCGCGGACGGTGGCCCAGCGCCGTATCCCTGTGCTCAAGCAGGACATGACGGACAGCCAGGTGCGCGCCGCGGAAGAGCGGGTGGAGCAGCTGCTTGGCGGCGGCTCGGCCTTTGACCTTTTGCGTCTCGGCAAGATGCGCGCCCAGGGCCTTGGCCTTCGCAAGAACAACATCGAAGCGCTGAAGTACCTTTATCTCGCGCGCGGCCGAGGCCGTGGAGCCAACATCGACGCGGCCCGAATGATCGAAAAGCTTGAGGGCCTGATGATCCGCAGCGACGTTGATGCCGCTAAGGAGCGTGCCGACGAATGGCAGCCGCCGTTGCCCGAGACTTACGCGCTGCTGACCCGCAAGGACCGCAACGATTCGCAGCGTCTGACCCAGCTCCAGTATCAAGAGCTGCGTGAGAACCTCGAGCGACTCGACCGCGAGTTTGAGGGCAACGATGTCGTTATCGATAAAGCCTTACAAGCGCTGGGTTATTATTACGACAGCGACAATGACGGGAAGTTGGAAAAGCAGGAGCGCCGCCAGGCTATCCAGCGCTTTCAGACGTCCCTCTTCATCGATCAACGCCCCGCTGAAGCGGACGGTCAGCCGCTGAGCGACGACGAACGCGCCCTCGCCCGTGACATGGCCACCGGTACGCTGACCGACCTGCAAACGGTCGAGCTGATGAAGCAAGCCTCCCAGCGTGGTCATGCTCCATCGCAGCACATTTATGGGATAATGCTCGGACGCGGGATTGGTGTCCGGAAAAACGGCGAAGACGCGATCGAGATGTTGAAAGCATCGGCCGATCAAAACTACGCCTTGGCCCATTACTCGGCGGGTATTTTCTACGTCGAAGGCATCACCGCGGCGGAACCCCTACGCCAGAGCGTGCGGGAAGCTTGCTACCATCTCAGCCGCGCTGCGGTTCTCGGCTACAAACCAGCTGAGAAAGCGCAGAAAACCAACTGCACCTTCGATTGAGGGGGGAAACCATGGAACGTAGGTACAGCACCATGAAAAAGGCGCTCCTGGCAGGGATCGCTGCCGCGCTGGTTCTCCCAGCCGCAGCATCCGCGCAAATCGGCGGTTTCGACGTCGAAATCCCGAAGGAGGAGAAAGCTGCGAAAAAGAAGAAGCAGGATATCGTTGATGTCCGCCTCGACGCATCTTGGAAGGGCCCCAAGTCGGTCGACGAGGCTCTGGCGTTGGTCAAAGAGGGCGGCGAAATCGTCCTCCACCCCGGTGTTTACCCGCCCGAGGCGATCAAAGTCCGCAAGTCGGTGACGATCCGCGGGATCCGCGACAGCTATGGCGAAGCACCTGTCCTCGTGGCGAGTGGCAGCTGTCTTTCGGTGGCGAAGGACGGGGTGGCGGCACGGATCACCGATGTGACCTTCAGCGCCAGTGATGCGACCTGCATCTCGGTATCGAAGGGCCAGCTTGAGCTCGCCGACAGCGAGATCCGCGGCAAGAATGCAGGTTTTTATCGCGGTGCAACACCGCCGCACCTTCGGGCGTTCAACAGTTCAGCGGCCACAAGCTCACGCTCTGCCCTCGTTGCGGTTCGCGGTGGGCGCGTGTCGATCACCAACACCAAGCTGGTGGGCGGCGAGACAGGCGTGATGATCAACCCGGGCTCGACAGGCAACGCGTTTGAGCATGTCAGTTTGCGTGAGAACACCATCGCGCAAATGACTGGCGCCGGTGTGGTGATGGTCGGCAATGTCGATGCGATGCTGTCGGCCAACTCGATCGTCAACAACGGCATGGGCGGCGTGGTCTACAACGCTTCCGGCCACGCGCGGCTTGTTGGCAATATCATCAGCAACAATGCGTACACGGGCCTTTATATCGAAGGCAACGACCAGGACGCTGTTTCTGTTGAGCGCAATCGGATCCACGACAACACCAGCGACGGCATCGAAGTCCGTTCGGGTGTTGCGATCCTCGTCGGTAACGAGATTGGTGACCACCGCGGCTGCCGGATCAAAGAAGAACCGTTTGCACGCGGAACGTCCGAGCACCTCTCAAAACCGCCGATCACTTTGCTGGCCGATGCCCAGGGCGTGAACGCCTACAAAGTCAAAGATGGCTGTGATCGCGGCGAATCAGAGAATAAGAAAGAGCGTTGGCGTTGGTTTTCCCGCGGCGAGTAGCATTACCAACATTCTGAATTGAAAAAGCCGCCCCGATCCAGGCGGCTTTTTTATCGACCTGCGGACGGAGATTTTATTCAGTCCAGAGAGCGACACGCGCTTTTTGTGACCGGGACAAAAAACCCGCGACTTGGAGGTGGCGCGGGTTTCTTAGATCAGTGATCGCTCGCCGCGTTTACGATGCAGCGACGGCGTCAGCCGTATCGATTTTGACACCAGGACCCATCGTGCTGCTGACCGCAATCCGTTTGATATAGGTGCCTTTTGCGCCGGACGGCTTAGCTTTCTGGATCGCTTCGATCAGTGCACGCACGTTCTCAGCAATCTTTAGCGCATCGAACGAGGCTTTCCCGACACCCGCGTGAACGATGCCGTTTTTCTCAACGCGGAATTGGACCGCGCCGCCTTTGGCATCTTCAATCGCCTTGGCCACGTTCGGGGTCACTGTGCCCACTTTCGGGTTAGGCATCAGACCGCGGGGGCCAAGCTGCTTCCCGAGACGGCCGACGAGCGGCATCATGTCGGGCGTGGCGATGACGCGATCGAAGTTCATTTCGCCGCCCTGCACTTTTTCGACCAGGTCTTCAGCACCAACAATGTCCGCACCCGCCGCTTTCGCTTCGTCGGCTTTGGCATCACGGGCAAAGACAGCGACACGCACGGTCCGGCCGGTGCCGTTCGGAAGGTTGGCAACGCCGCGCACCATTTGGTCCGCATAACGAGGATCAACGCCCAAGTTCACAGCGAGTTCGATTGTCTCGTCGAATTTCGCTGTGGCGCGCTCTTTGACGGCGGCGCAGGCTTCGTCGATCGAGTGGAGCTTGTCGCGGTCGAGGCCTTCGAGGTTCTTGGCAATGCGCTTTGCAAGTTTCGGCATCAGATTAACCCTCCACCTTCAGGCCCATGGCCCGAGCTGAGCCTGCGATGATCTTCGCCGCTTGCTCGATTGTGTTGGCGTTCAGATCAGCCATTTTCGCTTCAGCGATCTCTTCAAGCTGCTTTTGCGTCACGGTACCGGCCACTTCGCGGCCTGGCGTTTGACCGCCCTTTTGCAGCTTCGCGGCTTTTTTGAGGAAGTAGCTCGCGGGCGGCGACTTGGTCTCAAACGTAAAGGATTTGTCCGTGAAGATCGTGATGATCGTGGGGATCGGCATCCCCTTTTCCTTGTCCTGCGTCGCCGCGTTGAAGGCTTTACAGAACTCCATGATGTTGAGGCCCCGCTGACCAAGCGCCGGACCAATGGGCGGCGATGGGTTCGCTGCGCCCGCTGGCACCTGAAGCTTCAGGTAGCCATCGATTTTCTTCGCCATAGCTCACTTCTCCCAGGCCTCGTGTGGCCTGCATGAATGGGGGTTTGACCCCGGTGGATGTGGACGTGGTTCGGGTGGCGCCCTCCCACGTAAGAACCGCGCGCCTAAGCGAGGCGCAGGCAAAACGCAAGCGCCGGGCCCGCGATGATCGCTGGCCCGGCGCCTGCGCCGCTGAGGGACGACCGTGCTACCGCTTGGCGGACTTTCGGCGGAGGAAGAAGGGAACGGCACTGCCGAGCAGCAGCGCTGCGCCAGGCACGGGGACTGCGCTCATGCCCTGGGTCCCGTCAAATTCGACTTCGCTGATAAAGATCCAGGCCCCAGCACTTTCGAAGGTCATCGTCAGCGCTTGGGTGACGATGCCGCCGAGGGGAACTGTCAGACTTGAGGTGAGGACATTGCCCGGGTCGGTGAACGTGAACACCTGGCCGCCGACCGTGACCTGGTCGATATAATCGACGCCCGCGAAGCCGTTGGAGTCCGCGAAGTGGACGGTGACGCTGTCGAGGACTGTGCCTGGATCGAAGTTGAAGGTGACGTCGACGGACGATGCGAGCCAGCCGACGTAAGAGCTGGCGCTGCTTTGCAGTTCACTGACGACCCAGCCGTCCTGGTCGATGATCCCGTTGGTCAGGTCACCGGTACCGCCGGTGAGAGGGGCGCCGTCTTGGGTGACAGTGCCCGTTCCGTTGTAGGTGTCATCCCAGTAGCCGCCGCTTGGGCCGCTGTCTCCGTTGACGGTGTCGTAGCTGCTCACGGTGATGGGAGCAGCGTGGGCGCAACCGACCATGGCGACGGCGGCGAGCCCGAGTGTGCGAAGTTTGTTCATGAGGACCTCTCGTTTAATTCTTCGATATAATGTAACTTTTCGTTGAGGCTGCCTCTATCCCCCGAAATCGGTGGGGCCACGCCGAGAGCCGTTCATCGCATCGCTGCAGCGCTTGGGTTGAAACGCGTCCGTGTACCTCCCACGTCTTGCCGGGAGGAAGATTTTGTATGTTTCTTATTGCGTTACTCGCTTTGTCGGCGCCCATTCCCGACGTGATGGAAAGCACACGGATTATTGTGGAACGCGACGCCGCGTTGTTCGAGATGAGCTTCGAGCGCTGCGACCCGGAGGTCTACCGGACGTATTTTGATGACGACTTCAGGATGCTCCACGACCTGGCTGGAGAGGTTGCAGCCAACGCTGACGCCTTCGTCGCGAACTACGAACGGGACTGCGCGCGTAAGCCCGGTGATGCACCGGCCCAGCGCCGTGAGCTCCTCCCCGGCTCCAGGAAAGTGCAGCTGCTCGGAACGTGGGGCGCTTTAGAAGAAGGTCTGCATACGTTCCACGAACAGACGGCGGATGGTGTTTGGCGCCAAACGGGAAGCGCGCGGTATATCCATGTCTGGCGGTGGACGGGGGAGACGTTCGTTCTCGACCAAAGCCTTTCGGTCGACCACGGATCATAATCGGCGCTACTCAGCGAGGACGGCGGCAGCTGGGGCCGGTTCGGTTTCCATCGGGTCGCCTGACATATCGTCCGTGCCCATCGCTTTATCCCAAAAGCGGAAGTAAAGGCCGTAATTGCGCTTAAACTTCGTATGATGAAGGTTGTGATGGCGCGCGGTGATGATCCAGCGGCCGATCGGCCCATCCAGAAATGACTTGGGGAACACTTCCCACCCGGCGTGGTTGATCACGGCGGACATGGTCGCGAGCATCACAAAGGCGGCGAAGGCGCCGAGGTGCATGGGCACAAGGAAGGCCAGTGTTGGGATCAGCCAGCTGGAGATAATCGCTTCCCAGGGATGGAACGCAAAGCTCGCGAACGCCGTGGGCTGCTTCGAAATATGGTGGGTATGGTGCGTCGCTTTATAGAACCGCGGCAGATGCATCGCACGGTGGGTCCAATAAAAGTACGTATCGTGAATAAGCAGCAGAAACGCGATCGCGCCCGGGATCCACAACCACTCCGCAAGACCTGTGGGCCACCGCCAGTAAAGCGCTGTGCCACCGGCCTCAAACGCGTCGAACAGAACGGCCGCGGGAAAAGCGAAAATCAGCGACGCCGCGAGGGCTGTGCGCGCTTCCCGCCAAACGTGCTTGGCTTGCGGCGCGAGTTTGGCCAGCCGGAACGTAAAAGAGGCGGGCTTGCGCCCACCCCAGAAATAGCCGTGTACGGCTGAAGCAAGAATAATGTAGCGCAGGAGCATCGGGCCCAAGAGCCAAAGATATGTCTCAAGAAACCCGAGCGGCTCGATGCGCATGGCGCTTGTCGCTTACGACTTCGGCAGCGGCTTAAGAACGTCCGTGCCCGTCAGGTTAAAGCGGCGGGCGCGACGATCGAGGACCGAACGCCAGTTGCTCATGGACATCAGCTGCGCGTGGATGATCGGCAGCATGTTGCTTTTGCGGAGTTCTAGGAACTTGTCGTCCGGGAGCTCATTCAGCTTGTTCTCGTCGACACCGACGTAGCGGGCGAACGCCTGCGGCTCCTCGCCTTCGGGCGTGTACTGCGCCATCTGCTGGGTGAGGATGCCGTAGTTCTTCAGCGTCTCGGCGAACCGGTTGGTCTGGAGGCGATCCCGCTCGTAGTTTTGGCAGAACTCCATGGCTTGGTTCATCGCGTCCGAGGGCTGGTCACCGTTGAAGAATGGCACTTCGGGTTCGGTGCTGATGCCTTCGTAACCACCGTCGACAATAATCGCCATCCGCGGATTGTCCGCGCCGCTGTCTCGGTCCGTGGCCAGAGCGAAAGGATACCGGCGGATATATCCGGGCACGTAGTAATCTTGCACCCACTCGCCCTTGTCGTCGACGAACAGGTTGACGTCGTCCATCAATCCCAGAACGGCCAGCGGAATGGGGTTCTCTTCGGAGCTGAAGATCACCGGATAGAATTTCATCGCTGTGGTGATTTCCGACAGGGTCAGCGGAACAGCACGGGCGCCTTCGCAGAACGCCAGCGGACGCTCAGGCTTGGAGATCCCCATGCCGCCGTGGACTTCGCGGGTAATCAGCTCCGCCTTGCGGAACAGGTACATTTGACCATCAACGGTCGGGGCAGCATTGGCGGTTGGTGTTTGGCTCATGGTTGTTTGCTCGTTCTCAAACTCTTGCGATTCTTAAGGTCCCGAGCCGATAGCAAACGCCGGGCAGAGGTCAAACCCTGAGGGCGTGTTCGAGCCATTTTGCTGCCCGGACAGGGTCTTCCACGGGCAGCATGTGCCCGCCTTTGAGGATTGTGACCCGGGCACCGAGGGCCTCTGCACGCTGATGCTTGTGCTTGGGAAAGGTAGACTGCCGCTCCGATGAGGCAATGATGCACTGGGCTCCGCGGCGGCGCGCTGTCGTGAGGTGTGGCCAAAACCCTGACGCCTGGGCACCAAAGCATGCCGCTTCGTAGGCGGGCGCGCAGGCTAGCGTTATGCCCTCTCCGTCTCCCGTTGGCCGGAAGCCCTCATCAAGGTAGCCCGCGAAGGCTTCCTCATTCCAACCAGCGAAGAAACGCTTTTTCCGGTAGCTTTCTTCGACATGGCGGAGCGAATCGAAGTGCGCACGGCGCTTGCTCGCGGCGGCGGCAAGCGGGTTTTTGTCAATCGTGACGGATTTCAGCGGCGAGCGCGCAAGCCAAACAGCGAAAGACGGGATCACGACGGGCTCAATCATCGCGACGCGCATCGCGCCAATGCGATTGGCTGTGAGCAGCGCCGTCACGGCGCCCGCGGAATGCCCGGCTATGGTTATTGGGCCTGCAAGCTCTTGCTGCGCTAGGAACTGCTCAACATCGCGCGCGAAGATATGCCAGGATTTGAGCGCTTTAGGATCCGCTGCGAGGGTGGAGGCGCCGTGGCCGCGCAGGCTCATGGCCAGGATCTCACCGTCAAACGCCACACTTTGCAGCAGCGGCGTGTAGCAGGACGCGTTGAGCCCGGTGGCATTGAGGAAAACGAGGCTTCCATCAGAGCCGGGCGCACCAAAGCGGCGCGCATAGAGCGTTGGTTCGTCCATTTATCCGGTTTGGGCGACACCGCTCTCCTGCCGCAAGACCTCTAAGCCCGCCGCAGCGCGCGTCGGGGTGTCGCGAACGCTGATCGGCGCGTGCACGATCCGAAAATTTGGCTCGACGTTGGCGACGCGGTAGAGCTTATAGAGCCAGAGGCTGTCTTTTTCAGGGCTCGCGGACTGGACTTCGGAACCGCCAAGGGCCGCATTCAGCACCAGACACGCATCAAGCGCGTCTTTGCCGGTTTGCAACAGATCCTCGACGCTAATCCGATGTTGCGCCTCGGTTCCCTTGTCCCACGCTGCTAACGACCAAGCGCTTTGCGGTTTGATTAGCATGGTGCGGATCTCGCCTCCGCCGAAGCACCAGCCAATCTCAATCGGCCATGCTTCCTGCGTTGTGCCGCAGCTGACAACGCAAAGGTAAGGGGCAGCGTCGCGTTTCACGAATTCCATCGAGGGGAAATCGTTGCGTTCCCACCTCAGGTCAAACCTCTTCGCCAGCGCAACAAAAACGCGGCGTCGCTGCGAAGACTTAGGGCCTAGCGCTCTGTTTTCAGAGTATAAACACCCGTGGTTTGGTCGGGCTCAAGGTCGACAACCACACCGTCTTCTCGCGACGAGCGGCGCTTTTTCAGCCATTTAATATGGTCTGGCGCATCACGAAGACGCTTCCGCACCTCTTGGATCGCTTTGACGGATCCCGCAGCGACGGCGGCGGTGGCGAGGACGGCGACGAGCGGGTTCATTCGGGGACCCTACCCTGCAATCGCGGCGATGTCATGGCACAACCCGTCAGGGCACTACCGCCCGAGGCGCGCGCGCAAGCTGTCCTCACGGATGATGTTCGCCAACGCTTGCGCGAAACCGGCCGACAAGCTCGCGCCAAAGGCGCTCAGCAAACCGCCCCGCTTGCCGCTGATCAGCTTGATCTGGATGTCATCCCCAAACCGCTCTTTCACCAGGGTGCGCAAATCACCGGTTTGGTCCACGAGACCATACTTCTTGCCCTCGTCGCCGAGGAAGAAATCGCCGGTGAACACTTTTTCGGGAGGTGCGGTGATGCGGTTTCCGCGGCTCTCTTCGACCATCGCGATGAACAGCTCATGGGTCTGGCCCAGCAACCGCTCAAGCTTGGCAGAGTCCTCTGGGTTCAGCGGACGGAAGGGATCGAGCCGCACTTTGTTTTCGCCGGCCTGATAGACCCGCCGTTCGACCCCGAGCTTGCTGATCGCTTCGTGAAAGCCAAACCCCGCAGAAACAACGCCGATCGACCCCACAATCGCGAAAGGATCGGCCCAGATTTCTTCACCGGCCAGCGCGATCATATACCCCCCCGAAGCGCCAACATCTTCGATATAGCTGATCACCGGGATCTCTTTGTCCTTTGACAAGTGCCGGACCCGCTCCATGATCATCCGAGCCTGGGCAGGTGCACCGCCCGGAGAATTGATCGAAAGGATGACCGCCTTGGTTTTTTTGTCTTTGAAAGCCTTCTTCAGGCCATCCTCGACGCCGTTTGCAGAGAGACCGCGACCGGGGCGCGCATCAACGCCGATGGCGCCGTAAAGTGAGACGACGGTGACTGTCGGTTTCTTATTAACAAACCGATCAAACGGGGCGCGCAACGCGGAAAGCAGGGAAGCCATGACCGCGGCTCCTAGGCCAAGGTCGATCTTGGGTTCAACAGCGTCGTTTCCGGGTCTAAGGCGCGCTTTGCCGCGTGTGCACGGCGCATCGGAAGTGCACATAACAACAAGGCGTTCGAGGAGATAAGCCATGTCGGTAGCCGTTCGGTCACATGACGCAGAGAGCGGCATTGCGTTCCCTGAGGCTGCGGCCGCGCTGAAAGACGCTTTGGCGGCGGAGCTAGAAGCGACCAACGAGGTCGTGATCGCGCATCTGGGAAGCCGTGTGCCTTTGATCCCTGAAGTGGCACGTCACCTTATCGGTGCGGGCGGCAAGCGCTTGCGTCCGCTGATTACCTTGGCGGCAGCGGAGATCACCGGGAACAGCGGCGACAATGCCCGGTACTTGGCGGCAGCCGTGGAGCTCATCCACGCGGCAACGCTCCTCCACGACGATGTTGTCGATGAGAGCGCAACGCGGCGGGGCTTCAAGACGGCCAACGTGGTGTTTGGCAACAAAGAGTCGGGTCTTGTGGGCGACTTCCTTTTCGCCCGGGCCTTCGAGCTCATGGTCAAGACCGGCCAGCTTCCGGTGCTCGAGATCCTGAGCCGCGCCAGCTGCACAATCTCTGAAGGGGAAGTGCTGCAGCTTGAGACCCAGGGCAACATTGAGACCACCGAAGCGATGCACCTGGATGTGATCAAGGCGAAGACCGCGACGCTCTTCGAATCGGCCGCGCGTGTTGGCGCCCTCGCCCACGGTCCGTCCGCCCATGCGGATGCTTTGGCAGCGTTTGGGTTGAATTTCGGCATTGCGTACCAGCTCGTCGATGATGCGCTCGATTACGGCCACTCGGCCTTCGATATCGGCAAAGACCGCGGCGATGACTTCCGTGAACGGAAGATGACGATGCCCGTGATTATGGCGTTTCAAGCGGCGCGGAACGACCGTGAACGGAGCTTCTGGCGCGATGCCTTCGCTGGCGGCCCGGCTGAGTTTGATGAGGCGAAGACGCTGATCGATCGGGACGGGATTGGCGAGAAGGCTTTGGACCATGCGCGCGGCTATGGGCGGACGTCTGCGGATGCTCTCGCTTCGCTGCCGGACCATCCGCTTAAGGAACTTCTCTACAACGTCGCCGCGTCGTCAGCGGAGCGGCCGTTCTAGAGTGTTTGGTGCGCTGGGCTTGGTGATGCCCATCAGCGCCATCACCGACGCCCAGGCCAGGATGATCAGCCCTGCGCCGATCCAATAGAATGAGGCCGATAGATTGGCGAAGGGACCCATCGCCAACACCAAGACGTAAGCGATCAGCACAGACGACGCGACGCTGAGCGCGACTGCTTGGTGCGACCACCCCTGTGCTCTGAGCCTTTGGTAAAGATGCTCCCGGTGGGCCTGGGTGAGGTTCGCGCCGCGCCGCGCCCTGCGGACCAACGTCAGGGCGACGTCAACGATCAGAGGCAGCGCGATGAGAGGCATCACCCAGAACCCCTGGGTGCCGTCACCGGCGAGGAGCGGGGCTGCTGCGATCATAAACCCGATCGCCAGGCTTCCCGTGTCGCCAAGGAAGATCCGCCCACGGAAGACATTGCAGAAGAGGAACCCGAGCACTGCACCTTGCGTTGCGAGCAGCGGCCAAAACGCGCCGCCCGCGATATTCAGGACCGCCGCTATGGCAACGATCGCGAACGTTCCCACCAGCCCGTGGAGGCCGTCCATGAAATTGACAACGTTCATCAGGCTGACGATCCAGAACACGGCGAGGGCCATGCCCGCGAGCGATGGGATGTCCATCCAGCCAACGAACGGGATCGGCACCGCGCTGATCGGCCCGAGCATGATCGATGCGAGCACGGCAAGGACAAACTGGGCGGCGAGCTTGAAAGACGGCGGCAGCGGGATGAAATCGTCGATGATCCCGATACCGCCGGCGAACGCCGTGAGGCCGAGAAGCGCGAACGCCTCACGCTCGACCAAGCCTGCGGGCATCAGCGCAAAGACTGCGGCCGTGAGACTGACCAGGATCATCACGCCTCCGGTCCGAGGCGTTGGCACCGCGTGGTTTGAACGTTCGGACACGCGATCGAGGCCGAACCGCGCCTTCACCGCGACGAGACAGAGTCCGTACGCGATGAGCCCCGCAAGGGTGAACGCGATCAAGCCAATCAGCGCTGTCGTCATGTCCAACAACACCTTCCCTACCCCGCCAGCACCGGCGCCGCGGCGGCCCATAGGCCCTGGCTCCGCCAAACCCGCGCGGCCCGCTCAGCTGATGCGCTGCTCGTGTGGAGAGCATAGCACGTCGCGCCGGAGCCAGACATCCGCGTCGCCACCGCGCCTGGCTGTTGGTCGAGGGCGCTGAGAAAGTCTCCTATGGCTGGGGCGAGCAGGCGCGCGGGGTGCTCCAGTTGGTTCTCCGTACTCTGAAGAAGTGCGCGGAGAGGATGGCCGCGGTGCGCCGGGATCGGCCTCAAGGGTGCTTGGTGGTGGTCGTCGAACAGACGAAAGACCTGAGCGGTCGACACCGGGATACCCGGATTGACAACGAGCATCGCTTGCGGCTCGACGTGGCCGAGGCGGGTCACACGCTCGCCGATCCCCTGTGCCCGCCACAGGCCGCCTCCAGCGATTTGGCCAGCCATGCAGACTGGCCCGTCCGCACCAAGATCAAGCGACGCCTCAACGAGATCGTCCGCGTCCAGACCGAGGTCTAGGACGGCATTAAGGAGCAGCATCGCGGCCACACCATCAGCGGTGCCTGCGCCAACACCGGAGGCCACCGGGACCTGTTTGTTCAGCAAAAACCGTCCCTCAGGCGGGATGCCGAGCGCACCAAACGCACGCCAGACAAGATTGCTGCGCAGAGGCGTATCCGCCAAGGGACCGGCAAACGGCCCGGCAAAATCCATCCCCATGGGTGCATCACGCTCGTAGGTCAGGACGTCGCCGATGGCGGGAAAGACGCAGAGGGTGTCAACAGGATGATAGCCGTCCGGTCGCACCGGCCCGACGTGCAGCGCGATATTGATTTTTATCGGTGCAAAGATCGTCGCGGTCACGGATTTTTTCCGCGTGCCGACAAAATTGGGCTTTGGGAGAAATCTCCAGAAAGCTTGCGCTCGACTTCTTCGAGAAGTTCGTCGTCAGCGTCCTCAAGATCACGGACGCGGACCCATTCAAACTGCGCGTCGCGGTCTCGGCCTACCATATAGTAGGCATCTCCGAGATGGTCCGTGATCACCGCATCCGACGGCTCAAGCGCGACCGCATCCTCAAGCCACGTCACCGCTTGGTCATAGTTGCCTTGCTGAAAGTGCGCCCACCCGAGGCTGTCGACGATGGCCCCGTTTTGAGGGGCGCGCTCAAGCGCTGCTTCAATCATGCCGAAAGCGCGGTCGAGCTGCTCTCCGCGCTCGACGTACGAATATCCGAGGTGATTAAGGATGATCGGCTCGTCCGGGGCCAGTTCCAGGGCTTTTTCCAGGTCAGCCGCGCCGTCCGAGAACCGATCCGCCTCAACGCGGGCTGCGCCGCGGGCGAAGTAGTAGCGCCATAGAGAGGGGGGTTGGACTTCGAGCGCTTCGGCCATGGCGATGGCCTCCGTCACGTAGTCATCCGCACGCGTATAATCCTCTTCAGCAGCGGCATAGATATGCAGCTGAAGCCCCCAGGGCGGATTGGTCCCGCCGTCCTTGCGCATCGCCGAGCGGAGGGATGCGCGCGCTGCGGATGGAGCCTCATCGCGGCGTGCCATGACCGTGGCGCGCTCAAGCTGGGCGAAGGAATAGAGCCAGCTTTGCGGCGGGATGGCGTCGCTCGCTTCGATCGCTGCGTCGGGCGTGTCGAAGAAGCTAAACGTCAGCATAGCGATGTAATGCGCTGCATCCCGGCTGGGGTCGGTGGCGCGGGCGATATTGGCCAGAGCCAAGGGAACGACGAAGGCCTGTTGGCGCGCTTGCTCGCCGAGGGGGCCATTGGCGTCCATTCCGGCCGCTTGCTCGAAACCAAGCCACGCATAGCTTTCGAGGGCAAACGCGAAGAGTGCCCGGGCGTCGGTCACCAGCGGCGGCTGGTCGTCAGCATGCCCACGAAACGGTTTCGGTGCCCCTTCAAGGGCTCCTGTACGGACAAGGCCCATCCGCCCCGCCCGCATGTAGAGCCCGGCGTCGCTGAGGAGTTGCCGATAGATCCTGTTGGCATCGTCCGTACGCTCCGTATCTTCGAGCAGCCGCGCGAAACCGATTGCCGCTACCTCGCCCCGCGGGGCATTCAGCGCTTGGCGGTACATTGCTTCTGCTGCGCCCAAGTCGCCGCCGAGGGCAAACAGCGCGCCAGCATAAAGCGGGACAAGACCGCGGTAGGAGCCTGGATCCTGCGCCGCCACCACCTTTGCGGCCGGGGTCATTCCCTCAAGCTCAAAAGTCGCGGCACTGATCAACAGGGTCGCCAAGGACCGGCCGAGCGGTGAGATGAGCGGCTCTTCGAGCCACGCGCGCGCTTCTTCTGCATCGCCCTCCCGCATGGCCGCGGCGGCTAGCGTGAGGCGCGGTAGATCGATTTGCAGAGTCGATGGACTGCCGTCTTGTTGCGCCGTAGGCTGATTAACGATCAGGCGGGCCTGGCGCTCGGCCTCCTCCATCGAACCAGCGGCGACCGCGTAGGCAAACGCGAGACGCTTGCTGGCTTCGCTGCCCTGCTGCGCGGCCACTTCGCTGAACGCTTGATCGGCGCGGGGGATGTTGAAGTCCTGGGCCGCAAACCGGCCTTGGAGGTAAGCCCCCGACAGCGAATTCTGCGTGCTGCTGCCCGCACTGCTCCGGGAAGGGCCGCTTGCGCAACCGGTGACCGCGACAAGCACGACGGCCGAGAAGAGGAATGTCATCAATCGAAGCATGGCAGCCCTCTGGCACGCTCGGGCAAAGGTCTCAATCGCTGGAGGCGCGTCCGCGCATGAATTACCCGGAACCCCCAACGCCCCCGGCGAGCCGTGTGTCGAGACCGGTGCTGTCGAAATACGCGTCTACACCGTCCGCGATCGCCGTTACGGCAGACCGGCGCCAGGTGGTGGACTTGAGGTTCGCCTCATCTTTGGGGTTGGAGAGGAACGCAAGCTCGACAAGAACTGCCGGGACATCGGGAGACAGGAGAACAAGAAGCGCACCGTTCCGCTTAGGATTTTTCAGGAGCGGCATCGTCTCGCCCATATTTTCGAGCAAAGCGTTCGCCAGACGATCGGAGTTCCGGATCGCAGCCGAGTGCGCCAAGTCAAGGAGGATGTCCCCGACCCCATCTTCGCTGCTGACCTCCACATCGTAGAGGACGAAGTTGCCGTCGCGGCGGATATCATCCTCGAGGCGTTCGCCGCGGCGTTGATCGAGGGTGTAAACCGAAGCGCCCCTGAGGGAGCTGTCATCGAGGCTGTCGGCATGGATCGACATGAAGAGATCCGCGCCCCGATCACGGGCTAAGCCGATACGATCCTCGTGGCGAATATACGCGTCGTCGCTGCGTGTCAGCAGGACGTCGTAGCCGCGGGTTTCGAGCGTCGCCTTGAGGGCCGCGGCGTAGCTGAGCGTAACATCTTTCTCGCGTGTCCCAGATCGACCGATCGCTCCGGGATCACGGCCGCCGTGCCCAGGGTCAAGCACGATGAGCGGCCGCGCTTTGACACCGGCTATCGGTTGCGCCGCAGGTAACGGTGGGAGGTCGGCGAAGACGGGCTCAACGCGGCTTGGTTTCAGTGACGGCGGCATAGGCAGCTTGCGTGCCGGAGCATCAAGCGAGGCGAGAATCGCAGGTGCGGAAAGGTCCGTTGCCGGCGCGGATGGTGCCGTCTTCTGCTGAAGGGGTGCGCGGAAGGCATCGGCCATGGCCGCGAACTCTCGGGTGCTCGCTGGCTCAAGGTCAATCACCAGGCGGAAGTGCGCAATTTCGCCCGTCGGCGGCAAAACAAAGCTGCGCACTGGAAGAGCCGTTTGAGTCAGCCGGAGACGAGCAAGGTTAGCAGCGTAAGTGACGTCTTTGACGAGGCCGAGCCCGGGGCGGAGGCCATCGTCGCTGCCGAAGCCGAACTGACCACCATCGAGGTGGACGACAATCTCCGCAGCGTCGCCATCCACCGCGCCGACCATAAAATCGGGTCGCGCATCGAGATCGAACACCACGCGGGTCTCACCACTGGCGTTCTCGCCGAACCGGATATCCTGAACGTTGACGATTCGCGCCGGATCATCGCTGACCGCGAGGAACCCGCAGAGCAGCATGACGATTAACGGAGGCAGCACGAGCAGGCGGCGCATGGACACTTTCTTTTTACCCTATTGGCGGTCGCACAAACGGACTTAATGCGGCGTTAAGGCACGGCCTCCACGAAACGTCATCAGGAAGCCTCGACGCCGTTCTTGAAGTTCTTCGGGAAAAGGCGCAAAGGATTCTTGTTCAGGCTCGGGCGCGCAATAAGGTCTCACCAAAATTGCTCCTCCCGATGCTCCGAGCGCGCACATATCAGCGTGGGGAGCGTAGTCTTGCAGCCGTAACCGGCGCGGAACGGCGGGCTTGGACGTTAGCGGTCGCCGCGTGATGTGGTGGCCACCCATCAGACGCGCACCGCGGCCTGTCCGCAGCGCATCCGAAAGTTACGCGATGCCTTTGCAGTTTGCCCCATTCGAGCTTTGCCCCCGCGGCATCGCCATGGCGGCAGCAGGGCCTTTCGCTCCCACCCTATCCAAGAACCAGGCTGGTCCGGCAACGCGCCGCAGCCCCGGAGACCCTAATGCCCAAAACAATGCTGATCGACGCTTACCACCGGGAGGAGACGCGCGTCGCGGTCCTTCAAGGTGGCAAGGTCGAGGACTTCGACTTCGAGTATGCCTCCCGTAAGCCTCTAAGGGGAAACATCTATCTCGCCCGCGTGACGCGGGTTGAGCCCAGTCTTCAAGCCGCGTTCGTCGAGTATGGCGGCAACCGCCATGGCTTCCTTGCCTTCGGCGAGATCCATCCGGACTACTACCAAATCCCCGTCGCGGACCGTGAAGTCCTGCGCAAAGCCGAAGCGCTTGAGGTCGAGCTGGCCCAGAAGTTGGCGGAGCTTAGCCACGACGACGATGACAGCAGCATCGATCCCGATGAGGACGAGCTGCGCGCCGCGGCGGACGCGAACAATGACGTCGACGCGGACGCTTCCGACGATGCGGTCGAAGACGACGCCGCGGACGGCAAAGCGAAAACTGACGCGGCCGTCGATCCGGCGCCAAGTGAAGGCGAAACCGATGACGCCTCATCTTCTGCTGAGGAAGAGGAGGAAGAAGAAGAGCTAAGCGACGAGGAGCGTCGTCCCGCGGCCCTCGATGCCGATTCGCCAGACAGCGAGACCTCCGACGAGACCATTGTTACGGTGTTTGAGCCGCAAGCCGCGGACGATGACGAGGCGGAGGATGAACCCGCTGAGGACGAGGCGCCGACGTCCGTCATCACCATGTTCTACCCCGAGACCGAAGAACGAGGCCCTTCGGAAGAAGAGCTGGCGGCCCGGGCGCTCCAATCAGAAATCGACAAGCTCCGCGCCCGCTATGACGAGGCGAAACGTGAGCGGAACCGCCTCCTTCGGGCGTACAAAATCCAAGAGGTGATCAAGCGCCGCCAAATCATGCTGGTGCAGGTCGTTAAAGAGGAGCGCGGCAACAAAGGCGCGGCGCTGACTACCTACCTTTCCCTCGCAGGGCGCTACGGCGTCCTGATGCCGAACACAGCCCGCGGCGGCGGCATCTCCCGCAAGATCACCTCACAAGGGGACCGCAAGCGCCTGAAAAAGGCGATGAAAGACTTCGAGATCCCCGCCAATATGGGCCTGATCATCAGGACGGCTGGCGCGAAACGGACGAAGACCGAGATCCGCCGCGACTACGATTACTTGATGCGGCTGTGGGAGACGATCCGCGACAAGACGCTGGAGAGTGTCGCGCCCTCGCTCATCTACGAAGAAGCGAGCCTGATGAAGCGGGCGATTCGCGACCTCTACGACAAAGACACCGAGACGATCATCGTCCACGGCGAAGAAGGTCACCGCGAAGCCAAAGACTTCATGACCATGCTGATGCCGAGCCACGCCAAGCACGTGAAGCGGCATAAGTCTGAGACCCCCCTCTTCGTTCAGTACAAGGTCGACGACCAGCTCGACCAAATGTTCAAGCCGACCGTACAGCTGAAATCCGGCGGCTACCTTGTCATTCAGCAAACGGAAGCTCTCGTCTCCATCGACGTCAACTCGGGCAAAGCCACGAAAGAGCGGAACGTCGAGCAAACCGCGCTGAAGACCAACTCCGAAGCCGCCGTTGAGGTGGCGCGGCAGTGTCGCCTGCGCGACCTGGCTGGGCTGATCGTCATCGACTTCATCGACATGGAGGAGAACCGGAACAACCGGACGGTCGAGAAAAAGCTCAAAGAGGCGATGAAGAACGACCGCGCCCGGACTCAGATCGGCTCGATCAGCTCGTTCGGCCTTTTGGAGATGTCACGCCAGCGGCGGCGCTCCGGCATCGTTGACGGCACGACCCAGACTTGCCCCGTCTGCGACGGTGCCGGTGTGGTGCGCAGCCACGAGATGGCGGCCCTGCGGATCCTGCGCGCGACCGAAGCTGAAGCGACCCGCGGCAAACATGGCCTGATCACGGTGAACGCCTCGATGGAGGTTGCGCTTTACATCCTGAACACCAAGCGCCCGTGGCTCACGCGGCTCGAAAATCTCTACGGCGTGAAGACCAACATTCTCGCCGATAGCGGCAAGTTCGGTGATCAGTACGAGGTTCAAGGCTCGGGAACGCCGTCTGAAGTCGTGTCGCTGAAAGATACGGTCGGTGATGAGGGCCCGCTCTCCGAGCTTGATGCCCCTGAATTGAAACAGGGTGACACCGAATCTGGCAGCAGCGCTCAACGCGCCGACTCCGAAGACGAGGGTGACGATAAACCTAAGCGTCGGCGGCGGCGGCGGAGACGTCGGGGCCGTGATGACGATTCGGCGGATGCCAGCGACGAAACTTCGGCGAACGAAGCGCAATCCGACGAAGAGAGCGACGCTGATGCCGATGCAGGCTCCGATGGCGACAACGAAGCTGCTCAGGCCGAAGGCGCTTCGGATGATGAAGAACCCAAACGCAAACGGCGCCGCGGACGGCGCGGTGGCCGCCGCAACCGCCGCAAAGGAGACGAGGCTGAGTCGCAAAACGCCGAGGAATCCGCTGGTGATGCCAGCGATGACGCGTCCGGTGCGTCTGCAGACCCGGCCAACGACGACAGCGCGGTTTCACAGCCCGACAAAGACGTTGTCGCGGCTAAGGTTGCCGCTGATGATGCGCCTGCATCGCCTCCGGAGACCACAAGCGACGTCGTGAGCCTCGATGCAAAGCGCGAGGAGCAAGCGGCCGAGAGCGGTGAGCCGTCACCGGTCGAGAGTGATGACACCGACGAGAGGCCGGAAGCCGCGGCCTCTGCCTCTTCGCAGCCCGAGCCAGAACCCGTTCAGGCCACCGAAACGCCTGCTGACAAAACGCCCAAACCCCGCCGCGGTGGATGGTGGCAACGCACGCTCAACAAGCTATAGAGCGCGCTGGGCGACGTTAGAACAATCGGGGCCGTATGTTCAGTGCACTCAATGATCCGCGCTATCAGAGTGCGCTGGGCTTCGTCGCCTTTTGGTTCATCGCGTGGCTGTTTTCCGAACGGAAGCTGAAGCCCCCGCCCCTGCGCAGGTTTCTCGCCGTTCTGGGGTTTCAACTGGGGCTGGCGTTTCTCTTCCTTCAGATCCCCGCCGCGCGGGAAAGCTTGTCGGGCGTCAATTCCATCGTCATGGCGCTCAACGAAGCCACCGGCGCAGCCACCAGTTTTCTCTTCGGCTATGCCGGTCGGACGACGGATCTTCCGTTTGCGGAGCAACCAGGGCAGACTTCAGGGTTCTTCATTTTCGCGCTGCAGGGGCTGCCGCTCATCGTGTTTGTGGCGGCTTTGTCGGCTGTTTTGTGGCACTGGGGCATCCTGAAGATCATCATCCAGGGTTTTGCTGTTATCCTCACCCGGCTCTTGGGAACGGGCGGTGCGGTCTCGCTTTCGGCGGCGGCGAACGTCATGCTCGGGCAAACCGAAGCGCCGCTGTTGATCCGCCCTCTTCTGCGTAGCCTGTCGCGGTCCGAGCTGTTCGCCGTCATCTCATGCGGGTTTGCCACCGTCGCCGGTACGGTGATGACGCTTTACGCGACGATCCTCGCGCCTGTCAGCCCATCGACCCTCGGGCACATTTTTGTGGCCTCAATCATCGCCGTGCCGTCTGCCCTGCTCTTCGCTGAAATCATCGTTCCGCCATCGGAACACGACGAGCCCACGCGGGTGAACGACAGCGCCGAGGGCTTCAATTATAAAAGCACCATGGACGCGTTTACCCACGGCGCGACCGAAGGCGGCAAGTTGTGGGCGAATATCGTTGTCGCGATCCTGGCATTCATCGCGCTGGCCGCGCTGATCAACCTTCTGATGTCAAACCTACCCAACCTGGGCGGCGAGCCGATCACGTTGGAACGGCTCCTCGGATTTGTCTTTGCTCCCTTGGTATGGCTGGCCGGGGTTCCTTGGGACCAAGCGCCCGCGGCGGGCCAGCTGATGGGGATCAAGACGATCCTCAACGAGGTGATCGCCTATTCCGCGCTGGCCCAGACCGAAGGGGTGTTGGATGAGCGCTCGCAATTCATCATGGTCTACGCTCTGTGCGGCTTTGCGAATGTCAGCAGCCTCGGGATCGTGATCGGCGGGTTATCGGCACTCGAGGCGAGCCGCCGGCCCGAGGTGATCGAGCTCGCGCCTAAAGCCTTGATATCGGGGACGCTTGCGACCCTTTCTTCAGGTGCTGCGGTAGGTCTGCTGTTTTGACGCTGCCTCGCTGCGAAGGTTTCGCGGTTTTCACGCGGCGGCGAAGACAAATTCACCTTCAGCGGCTATCACCTGACCCAGAGTGAGGTGGTTTTGATGATTTTTCTTCGGCGGTTGATCGTTGTTTGCGCGCTGATCGCGGCGGCGCCCGCGATGGTGACCAGCGCCTCAGCCCAGCTGCTTCTGCGGGACGCCGAAATCGAAGCGTGGCTAGCGGACATGTCCCACCCGCTTTTCCAGGCCGCGGGGATCCCGCCTCACCGGGTCAGTATCTTCCTGATCGGCGATCAGACGCCCAACGCCTTTGCTGGCGCGTCGAGCGGTTTGATCATGGGCGTGCATACGGGGCTGATCACCTTGGCGGATACGCCCAACGAGGTTGAAGGGGTGATCGCCCACGAGACCGGGCACCTCGCCGGTGGCCACTCGGCGCGGACCCGGGACGCCGTTGCCAAAGTCTCGCGCCCGGCTCTGATGAGCCTCGTCCTTGGTGCGGCTTTGATCGCAGCAGGCGCACCGCCAGAGGCGGGGCTCGGCGCTATTGGGCTTGGCCAAAGCATCGCGACCGACGCTTACCTAGCCTATAGCCGTGGTCAGGAGAGCGCCGCTGACCAAGCTGCGGTGACCTATCTTGACGAGGTCGGCAGCTCGACCGCTGGCCTGATCGAGTTTTTCGATGTCCTCCAAAATAGGCAGTTGATCCGGGCGAGCCAGCCGATCCCCTATTTCCAGACCCACCCCATGGCCGTCCAGCGGGTTGCCCGCCTGCGCGGCCGGGCCGAGGCTTCCCCCTACTGGGATGTCCGCGATACGCCCGAGGAGATCGAAAAACTTCGGCTGATCCAAGGGAAGATTGAGGGCTTTATGAACGAGCCCAACATCACCTTGCGGAAATATCCGCTGACGGACCAATCCAACCCGGCGCGTTACGCACGCGCCGTCGCCTATTATCGCGACTCAGACCTTGAGAAAGCGACGCGTGAGATTGATCGGCTGCTGGCTGGCGACCCGAACAACCCGTTTTATCACGAGCTCAAAGGCCAGATGCTGTTCGAGCACGGCAAAGTCACCGAATCGATCGTTCCGCATAGACGCTCCACGGAGCTCGCGCCGCAATTTGCACTCCTCAAGATCAATCTGGCGCGCGCGTTGGTGACCACCGATCGCGATGAAGCCGTTGAAGAAGCCGTGGGCATCCTCGAAGCCGCGCTGCGCCAAGAGCGGAACAACAGTTTCGCTTGGTCAATCCTGGCGCGTGCCCGGTCCCATCGCGGACAAGAGGACCTGGCCGCATTGGCCCAAGCGGAGGCGGCCTACCACGGAGGTGATCCGTTCACGGCCCACCGTTTCGCGACGATTGCGAAACAGAAACTCGCCGTGGGTACACCAGAGCATCAACAGGCTCTTGATATCATTGTGGCGACCGCCGAAACCATCCAACGGTCGCCGCGGCAGCGACGCCCCTAACCTCTGGACTGACCATGATGACGTTTCGCCCGTTCTTGCTTGCAGGAACTGCACTTTTAGCAGCGTGCGGAGCTTCGGTTCCTCCCGACGCAGAAGCCACAACGACGGCTGCGGCCCAAAGCATGTCGGACGAGGAATTCGACCAGCGCCTGCGCGAAGCGCTGATGCGAAACCCAGAGCTGATTATCGCCGCGATTGAAGCGTACCGCGATCAACTCGAAGCCAACGCAGCGGCCGCGACGGAAGATGCGGTCAAAGCCGCCCTGCCCGATCTCGTCGCCGCAAAGAATGGTAACGCTTTTGGTGCGCGTGCTGACAAAGCGGAATTGGTGATCATCGAATTCTTTGACTACCATTGCGGTTTTTGTCGCCGCGCTGTCGACGAGGTCCTCACCGTGATGGACGAGAAGAAAAACGTCCGTGTGGTGTTTAACGAACTTCCGATCCTCCGTGAGGAGAGCAGACTTGCCGCGCGGACAGCCCTTGCGGCGGCGCAGGTCAGCGCCGAGAACTATCGCAAAGCGCACCTCGCGATGATGCGGCACGGCGGACTGCTGGACAGCGAAACAATTGACCGTGTACTGAAATCAGGCGGCGTCAACGTCAAGGCAACCAACCGGGCGATGGAAACCGACCGCGCGGAGATCGACAAGAAGCTCTCGGGCTCCATCGAAGATGGACAGACCTTGGGCATTGGCGGGACACCGTTTTTCATCGTCTACAATCCCAAGAACGAGACGATCCGGATCTTAGAAGGCTTCCAGCCAGGCAGCATCAACCAGGCTGTCGCCGAAGTCCTGGGCTCGTAAGCACTCAACAAGTCACGAGAGTTTAGCGCCAGAGCGTTTGTTCCGCGCTGGCGGTTGAACGTTTGTCAGTACACGTAATTATATGACGACAGCGTTGCTGCGCAAAGGTGCTGCCTTCGGAAGCAGCGTCGGCCGAAGATCATCTTTCTCCCACAGCGACAGCGACACACAAAAAAGCGCCCCTGGAAGACCAGGGGCGCCTTTCTTTGTTCGTGTACGGTAAGCTTAGAAGTTGAGCGTACCGGCGATGAACATGAAGCGACCAACCGGGGTGTAGATGCCCGGGTAGGTGTTGCCGTTACCAACGCCTGTGCCGACACCGGTAGCCAAGTTGGGCTCACGATCGAACAGGTTGTTGATACCGCCGCGAAGCTCGAAGGTCTCCGACTGCTGCCAACGAACACCGAGGTCGAAGTAGTTGGCCGAGTCGAACGTCTGGCTCAGCGCATCGGTCGTACCGTCAAACTCGGTACCGCCGAAGTAACGCCACGTACCGGTCACGTCGATGTTGAACGGCGTGTACCACGTCGTGAGCATGCGGTGACGATACTCTGGGTTCGGGGAACCACAGTCACCGGCGTAGAAGCCAACACACTCAACAGGTGTCTCGCCAGGAAGCGGGATCGTGTCGAGTGAGTCGAGGAACGTCGCATCGTAGTCGATGCTGAAGTCACCGAAGCCGCCGCCCAAACCGTAATCGGCCGGATCGAAGTTCCAGGTCACCGCAACGTCGACACCGGTCGTCGTCAGCTCAGCAATGTTGGTGGTCTGGGTCGAGACACCTTCAAAGTTTGAGTTGTCGAGGAACAGCGAACCGAACTGGTCACGACGGATGAGGTTACAGAATGCGGAGTCGCCCGTATCCAAGCAACGCTCCAGCGAAACCGTCGGCGGAACCGTTCCGAGGGCCTCTTCGACGGTAATGTCGAAGTAGTCGACCGAGATGGTCAGACCGTCGATTTGGCTCGGCTGCCAGACAACACCAAAGGTGTAGGTGTCGGCGAGTTCTGGGTCGAGGAACGGGTTACCGCCCGAGACCGAGTTGAACTGGCCAGCTGGGTTATCCGGAATGTTGCCGAACTGCGCAGCTGTCACACCCGTCCGCGCACATTCGGTGAATGTCCGGGCAGGGTTTGCCGTTGCACAAGGATCGAACCGGCCCTGCGAGTCAGCGGTCAGGTCAAACAGACCCGTGTTCTGACCGAGGAACAGGTTGAAGACGTTCGGTGCACGAACGGCGCGCTGGTACTGTGCCCGCACCGTGATGTCATCAATCGGAACATAACGCAGGCCAAGGCGGTAGGTGTTCGTGTCGAACCCGTTCCGTACTTCGTTGCCTGTGTTGGTGTAATCCGAGAAACGATACGCGGTGTCAACGGTCAGCTGGCTGACACCAGGCTGATCTTCGATGAGCGGAAGCGATGCTTCGAGGAAGAATTCCGTTGCGCGAACCGAACCAGCGATTGGCAGCGAACCACCGCCCACACCCGTCAAACCACGGCCACCAGGGATCTGGGAGACGTCATCAGGTGTGAACTCGAGGCTGTCTTTCCGATACTCGAAGCCGATCAGAGCTTGGAAGCCGCTGGTCGCAAACGGCGAAACAACGCCGTACTCTTCGAAATCGCCGGAAATCGTGCCGCCGAAGACCGTCTGTTCGGTCGTACCGGTCGTTAGACCCGTACCTTGGATGTAGTCGGTCTGGGCGCTGGTGATCGGCGAAGAGCCGTCGGCGCCGCGTTGGAAAACGTTCCAAGGCACACAGCCTGCGTTGCCGCTTGCGCAAACGGCGTTGCCGTTGCCGTCGTCAACGGCGAACAGCGCATCCTGCACGCGCTCGAAGTTCAAGTCACCGGTGGAGATGTCAACCAGGCGGGTCCGGGAGTACTGACCGAAAACTTCCCAGTCGAAGTTGTCTTTCAGCGTTCCGCGGAAACCACCAAGCATGCGCCACGTGGTCAGGTCGATCTCAGAGTTCCGAGGGTCACCTTCAACGTTCCGCCAGCCGAAGACGAACGGGACATCTTCTGGCGATTCACCAGTTGTCTCGTCTGGACCACAACCCAGCAGGTCGAAGAAGGTCCCAGCGCCGTCGCCGTTCGGGCCAAGGCCGTTGTCGAGCAGCGGGTTGGCACAATTCACGCGGAACGGACGGAAGAACGAACCGGAGAACGCGATCTGCGCGTCGGTGTTGTTGTTGACATAGCTGATGTCAGCGAACGCTTCGATGTTCTCGGTGATGTCGTAGTTCGCCATCGAGACAACGGTGAAACGCTCAATCGGACGCTGGTAGAAGTTGTCCGGGTTAAAGTTGAACGTTTGATCGAAGCCGCCGTTGAACGGAACGAGCGTACCGTCATCACTGAGGAACGTGTCGCCAGCGCTGAAGAAGCGGCGGAAGGTGGACGAACCAATACAGCTGACGCCGTTGATGGAAGCCGGCCCAGGTGCCGCGCCGCCGAGCGCACACGAACCAACGTCGGTGTCGCCTTGGCGAATTTCGTCTTGCTTTTGGTAGCTTGCGAACAGCGTGACGTTACCACGTCCATCAGCAACATTGGCACCGTAGAGGATCGACGCCAGCATGTCGCCGCCGATGAACTGGTTGTCCGTCGGGGTTGGGTTTTGCGTAATGCTGTTGATCGCTTGGGCGAAGTCGTTGTCGTTGCTGTCGTAGAACGTACCGGCTTGGAAATCGATCTCGAAGCCTTCGAAGTCGCGCTTCAGGATGAAGTTCACAACGCCTGCAACAGCGTCGGCACCGTAGATAGCCGACTCACCACCGGTGGTGACTTCCACCCGCTGAACGAGCTGAGCTGGGACCAGGTCGAGGTTGGCCGGAGCAGCCTGGGCCGAACCAAACGGTAGGCGGCGACCATCGAGAAGGACGAGGGTCCGTGTCGCGCCGAGGCCGCGGAGGTTTACGGTCGACGTACCCGTCGCGCCGTTGGCAACCTGCGACGTCTGACCAACGAACACTGCGGGAAGCGTGTTCACCAGCTCTTCAACCCGCGTGATACCGCGAATATCGATTTCTTCGTCGCCAAGGGTCTGGATCGGGCTTGGGCCGCGAACGTCAGTCCGGTCGAGACGCGAACCTGTAACGGTCACCGTATCTTCGACTTCATCGTCCTGCGCAGCTGCGCCAACCGGCGCCATGGTAGCCGCAAGGCCAGCCAGCGCGGTGGTGGCCATCAACCACGATGGTCCTGTGAATTGCTTCATGAGGTGTTTCTCCTGCTAAATACGCCAACGTTAATCGGCATTAGTCGCGGACTTTGCCCTCCCGCGATCCAATAACGCGTGAGAGCACGCACTGGGCTTTTCCGTCAACGCGCTGCGTTAATCTGGCGTCACTCTTCCTTCTCGTTGGTGATTTTGTGCAACACCCGCCGTGGGTTGACGATTTTCGGTTGGTCAGAGCGCGAAGACCGCGACTGCGTTCCATCGGTTTTTAAACTTGCACCTTAAAAACGCACAGCATTTCTGAAGATTTCGGTGATAATTCAATTGTTAACGTGGCTGCTTTGAAGGTACACTGCGAGCCGGGGATCATCAGGCGGTGAACGCGTCACCCCGAAGAACCGCTGCTTTGGCCGAGAGCCGTTGCCGCTACGCTGACGTCACCATCCCATCGCTGAGAGCTGCTCGGCGTAGGCGTCCGCTGCCTTGCGGACGCCGTTGGAGGAGCGGCGGACGTGGGGAACAGCGCTTCCGAACAGAGCGCTGCGCACGTCAGCCGGTGGAAGCGCTTGCTCCGGTTCGATTTGCAGCTGGGACAGCAACTCGTCTTGGCCCTTGGGCAAGTCGCGCGCGAAGGCCTCATACGACAGCGTCACGCCCGCCTCGCCTTCGGCCTCCCACCGACGCAAGTGCGCCGCCATGGCGTGATGGATCGTGCTAAGGTTGACCGCGTAGGGGCATCCGCTCCCCAAGTTATGGCGGAAAAGCGACAACGCTGTCTCCCGGGCTTCGCGGACGACCCGCACCACCGGTGCACCGGGAAACAACAACCGCAAGAGCGGAAGGTAGCTATCATTCTCGGGCTGGCTATCGACAAAGTACTGGCCCGGCGCGACGCCGCGTGCCGAAAGCGCTGCGACGTATGTCCGTTTGATGTGGTCCAGGCTGACTTTGCGGGTCCGGACAATCGTTTCCGCCGCTTGGCGCATGTACGGCAGCGGACCCATCGCGGAAATCGCCGGGTGCCCTGCCAGCGCGGTCTCGACGAGGCTCAGCCCCGAACGCGGAACACCGACAACGAAGATCGGCCGCGGCGCGGCGATTTCTGCAGCGGGCTCCTTGCCGTCGAGAAGCGTACGGAGCTGTTGATCATGCTGCTCGATGAGACCAGGATCATAGCATGCACCCGCCGCTTCAAGCGCATCGGCCTGAAGCGCGTTGGCCTGGGACCAAGATTCCCAAGCCTGTTCAAATGCGCCTTCGTGATGGAACCGGTGCCCCAGCGCAAAACGCGCTGCCAACGCCGAAGGGCCCCGCAGGCTGTCAACAGTGGCGGCGAGCGTTTGGTATGCAGCGTCATCAGCCCCATCGGTGAGGTGCGTGAGAAGCACCGCGGCATCCACGTTACGCGGATAAAGTGCAAGCGCTTGCCGGGCGAAGGCGATGGCCTCATCGATCTGCCCACGGACGGCCGCGACGCGCGCGGCCTGGTACGGACGATCTGGGTGCTGATCACTGACAACAGCAAGTGCTTTTTCAGCCGCTGCAGCTTCTCTATATGCGAACGCAAGCCGCGCGGTCTCGACCGCCAGCTCATCACCAGGCGTTATGTCCTGGAGCGCGGAGCGCGCCTCACTGAGCTTGCTCTGTTGCCTTAAGGCTTGCGCTCGTTTGAGCCGTGCGTCCTGGTCCCGGGGAACAATTTTGGCAATAGTTTCGGCATGTTGAATGACATCCGCCCACTGACCAAGAGCGTAGGAATCCTGCATGAGCACGCGCTGGGCTTCGACGTGCTCCAGCGCGCCCGGGGGCCCGGCCCGGAGGAGCCGCGCTGCTTCCGCAAGGTCCCCTGACACCGCGATTGCCAAGGCAAGCTTGAGCGCGATGCCGACGTGACGCGGCTCGATCTCGGCCGCGCGCTTGAGGTGGCGGATCCCCGCCTCGACCTGCCCGCGATCAACCAGTAGGCTGCCAAGATAACCCTGCGCTTCAAAACTATCATGGCCGGATTGGGCCGCACGCTGAGCAAACTGAAAGCCTTGCTCCGTACCTTGCTCAATCATCGCAGCACGCATCGTCACGCGCCAGTCATCAGGCGCAAGCGAAAGCGCCATCCTAATCCCCTCACGGCCTGTCTCAACCTCACCAAGCTCGGTCAGAGACAAAGACATCAGGGCCAATGCAGGGGCGTCCTCTGGGGCCTCGGCCAGGATCTCTTGGCATAGGGCAACAGCCTGCCCGGTCTCCCCCACCAACCGCGCCGCCACTGCCTGATCATAAAGCGTGCTCATCGCCTAGGCATACGTGATCCGCAGAAAAGGGAACACCCTCTGGCGAACGGCGTTGATGTCCGTATCTCACGCGTGTTCAAAAACAGCCCTCTTCTTCAGTCTGCTGACCTTCGAGGTAAAAAAAAGGCCGTTGGGTTGCCCCAACGACCTCGATTGTTCGGTTGTCGTCCCTAGACGCTTAGAACGACTTGGAGACGTTCAAGAAGTAGGTGCGGCCGCCAAGGTCGTAGCCGATACCTGCAATGTTGCCGAGACCGTTATTGTTGGTCAGAGGCGGCTGGGTATTCAGGACGTTACTGATACCAGCCCGGAGAACGAGGTCCTCGCCACGCCAGACGACAGACGTATCGTGGACCCAGTACTCATCGAGGTTATCGAACGAGAGACATGGACCGTCATCCGCCTGAACACAGGGGTTGAAGAACGACGTGGTCTGATCCTCGGGATCGTCGTTGTCCTCGATCATGTCGCTGATGTAGCGCGACTGCCACAGGAACGAGAAGTCCTTGAACTGCAGCGTGTTGGTGATGTTCACGCGCCACTCAGGGTTACCAAACTCGTTGAGCTGGTCGTTGACGAAGATTTCGTCGACCCGGAACTCTTCAACCGTTTGTTCCAGCGACTGCGTCGCGCGGAGGATCAGGTTGTAGTCGATCGGGCTGTCGAGGCTTGGCAATTCGAAGTCGAAGCCAAACTCGGCGTTGTAGTCGACGCCTTCGACGATCTGCGTACCGAGGTTCTGGTTGAGCGCTTCAACGAAGCTGATCTCTCCCGACTCGGGGACACCAGCAACGCGAGGATCACGTGTTATGAACTCGCAAGTTTGGTCGGTGAGGCCAGGTGACTGGTAGCACCGGTTAACGATGGTCGCCGCCGACAACTGGTTCACCTCATCGAAGACCTCGATCCGGAAGTATGTGCCCGAGATCCGAAGATCGAACGCGTCGTTCCAAGTTTGGTCAAACACGAAGCCAGCTGAAATCGCCTCAGACGTTTCTGCTTCGAGCTCTGGGTTCGATCCAGACGCAACCTGGGTCGGTGCACCAAGGAACACAGGGTTTTGCGTGCCCAAACCGCGAACACCCAGTTCGAACGGATCTGTGCCTTCAAGGCCGAACGGGCCACCGCCATTGATACAGTTGTTGATCACGTCAGGTTCACGCGGATCAAGACTCGCATCGTAGAGGCGGACGTCAGGCGTGGATGGATCGTTGTCGTCATCGACAAACGGAACCGCGACGCCCGGCACGCGGCAAGGATCGTTCGGGTTGCCAAATCCGACGACCCGGCCGCCGAATTGCTCGCCCAAATTCGGTGCGCGGAACGACGTGCCGTAAGAGACGCGCGCCTTGATCCAATCGACTGGAGCGTATTGGCCCTGGATCCGATAGGTCCACTCGCTTCCGAACTCGCTCTCCTCGGTGTAGCGCGCAGCGGCGTTGATCGTCAGCTCCTCAGCAAAACGCTGATCGCGGAGGATCGGGGCCTCGATCTCGATGAACGCTTCTTTGAAGTCGCGCTCGCCATTGGAGCCCGGGTCGGAGAAGAAGCCGAGGAAGTCTCCGCCGGAAGCACCAGCGTCTGTGTCCGTGCGGATCTCGTCCTTCCGGTACTCAACACCGAGCACCATCCCCGCCGTTCCACCCGCTGGGAACTCGAACAAGTCACCCGTAATAGCGCCGGTATAAACGGTCTGTTGAACAATCGTGTTCGTCACCCGCGCAGGGAACAGGTAGTCGTTGTCTGCCTGATCCGGGAAACGACCCGAGAACAAGAACGCGGGGTCGAAGAAGTCCAGCGGACGACAGACGATTTGCTGACCCTCGCCAACAATTCCGCGCGGATCGCAAACGAATTCGCCTGTATCAGGGTCAAGGCGCGTGTTTGACAAGGTTTGCTCGAGGCGCGGGAAGAACGGAACGCCGCGCACAAAGTCGGTACCGTTCGACCGTGAGTACGAAGCGTAAGCGTCGTAGGTCCAATTATCGAGCGGACCTTTACCGTTCACGAATTCGAGGTCGCCGCGGATCCCACCGACGAGGCGCGCCTGCGCCACTTCGGTCTCATTCAAGAACCGGCTCTCATAGAAGAGCGTGCCCGGAAGACCGCCGAAGTTATTGACCGCGTAGTCGCCGGGAAGTTCAATGGCGCCCTGACCTGACGAGTTTGTGTCGGTGTTTCGGCTTGAGTACGACGCTTCGAAGTAGGTCGTCAGACCGCCGAGACGACCTGTGTCGTATTCACCTGTGGTGAAGAACGTCGTCCGCGTGAAGTTTGGCTGAAGAACCGCGTTGAGCTGTTCTGGCCAGTTCAAGAGTGCCGCACCGTTGACACTGTCAGGCAGCAGAAGGTCAGCAGTCACAGGGATGCGGAAGAAGCCAGCGGGAAGGCCTGGTTCTTGGCGACCAGGCTCGTTTCCGAGGAAACCGAACGCCGCTGTACTCGCGGACCCGGCACCAAAAGCGCCCGAACAACTGTCGTAAATGGTACCGCTGGCACCTTGGGTATAGCTTGATTGGCAGTTGCCAGCATATGGCTCGTAGAAGCTACCAAACTCGCGTTCGGTGAAACCATCGGTCCGGCTGTGCTCGACCGCAAATCCGATGAAGCCATCGTCGTTCGATGCACCCCAGGTTGCGGTATAGACTTCCTGTTGGCCGCCGTTCCCATCGAGCTCAGGATCGGTAACGAAGGCGTCCAGCTGAAGGCCCTCGAAGTCCGAGCGAAGCACGTAGTTCACAACACCTGCGACAGCGTCGGAGCCGTAAACCGAAGACGCGCCGTCAAGGAGGACGTCAACGCGCTCTACCAGCGTGCCGGGGATCAAGTTGAGGTCGGGCGCACTCGGTGCACCCCGCACGCCGGCTGGCGCTAGACGGCGCCCGTTGATCAGAACCAAAGTCCGACCGGCGTTAAGACCGCGCAGCGAAGCCGTCGCTGAGCCTGGGCCGTTTGCCGAGAGAAGGCCCGCGGACGTAGAGAGACCGGTTGTCGTTTGCTGACCCTGGACCACAGTCGTTTGCGCGAGAATATCAGCGGCGTCGACCAAACCAAGGTCACGCGCAACTTCGCCGGAAATCACCTGAACAGGGGAAATCGAGTCAAACTCGTTCCGGCGGAGGCGAGAACCTGTGACCACAACGCGGTCACCGTCATCTTCGTCAGCCTCTTCTTCGATGATCTCGATTGGTTCATCGGGATCATCCTGCGCGTACGCCATGCCGACACTCATTGCGACGGCAGAAGCGCCCGCAGCGAGGACGAGCTTGAGATGCTGAGCACGCAGCAAAGCGAGTTCGTTTTCGAGAGCCATGTTTCTATCCTACCCCAGTGCCTTTTTGGCACAATTGACGATGTGCAGGCGACATTGTCGAATTTTATCGCCCACCGCGCGCCGTTGATGCCCACAGCACGCCCACGCGAAATGTTCGTCGCTCGGGCATGAAAATGTCAACAAGGAAAGGTTCTCCTCCCGCTGTTGAGACAATATTAACCATTCGTTTCTTTGTACCGGTGCATAAATACAACACCAAGACACCGTCTAAATAGCATATTCTGCTATCTGATATAAGCGCCCCGCTAATTGTTTGAGTTCGGCATGTTCCCGTCCGGTCGTATGACGCCTTCGCGGGGGGAGCTGGCGGTGCCGTAGGTGCGTTGGGGCATGCGGCCGGCGCGGAAGGCGTCGCGGCCGGCTTGGACGGCGTGTTTCATGGCGCGCGCCATCATCAACGGGTTGGCAGCCTCGGCGATCGCGGTGTTGCAGAGAACGCCGTCGCAGCCGAGCTCCATGGCGAGGGCGGCATCGGAGGCGGTCCCGACACCGGCATCGACGAGCACCGGAACACGCGCCTGCTCTGCGATTAGCCTGATGTTGAGCGGATTTTGCACGCCGAGGCCGGAGCCGATGGGAGCGCCGAGCGGCATAATCGCGGCGGCGCCCGCTCTCTCCAACCGACGGGCCATGACGGGATCGTCGGAGCAATAGACCATGACCTCGAACCCATCGGCGACAAGCATCTCCAGCGCGCGAAGGGTCTCGACCATATCAGGGTACAGGGTTTCGGGATCGGACAAGACTTCGAGTTTCACAAGGGACCAGCCGCCCGCTTCGCGCGCCAACCGCAGGGTGCGCACGGCGTCCTCTCCTGTGAAGCAACCTGACGTGTTGGGGAGGAAGGTGAACCGATGGGGCTTTAGGTAGTCGACGAGCATCGGCTCGTTGGGATTGCTGAGGTTCACCCGCCGGACGGCGACCGTGACAATCTCCGCGCCTGCAGCCTCAGCGGCCGCGGCGTTCTCGGCATAATCGCGGTACTTGCCTGTCCCCACGATCAGCCGTGAGGTGAATGTCCGCCCAGCAACGATAAAGGGATCATCGTCAGCCTGCGCGTTGATGAGACCATCAGCCATGCTTACCCGCCGCCAACAAAACGCACAATTTCAAGGGCGTCGCCATTTTCGACGAACATTTCATCGAACTGTGACCGAGGGACGATCTCGCGGTTCCGTTCCACCGCGACCTTCCCTTCGGCAAGACCGAGATGCTCCAAGACCCCGCGGATCGAGACGGCGCGCGGAAGAGCGGTTGCCTCGCCATTGACGGTGATCGTCAATTCGTTTGGCGCGGCGGGTGGATTCGTTTTACGCGACGCATCGTTCATTGGTTTCAGCTAGAAGGCCTCCATGGGCACGGCAAGCGCACAATCGACAATCGCTATCCTCAACGGTCCGAACCTCAACCTTTTGGGCACGCGGGAGCCTGAGATCTATGGCTCGGAAACGCTAGGCGACATCGAAGCGAAGTGCCGGGCGCATATCCGCTCAAGGGCAATCGCTTTGCGGTTCGAGCAATCAAACAGCGAGGGCGGCCTCGTCGACCTCGTTCAGGCGTCGCGGGACTGCTCGGCCGTGATCATTAATGCTGCGGGCTACACGCATACGTCGGTTGCGTTGTTGGATGCGCTGAAGGCGCTTCCTTGCCCGGCCATCGAAGTGCACCTCTCTCATCCGGCTGCGCGGGAGCCGTTCCGGCATCATTCGGTCATTGCTCCGGCCTGCAAGGGCGTGATCGCGGGATTTGGTGCGCTCAGCTACCTGCTAGCTCTTGACGCTGCCGCCGCACTCCTTGATGCCCCGGCTACTTAAGTTGCGTCCAACCGATAGGTACGAAGGAAGGGCTGCCCATGTCGAAAAGCGTGGAAGAAGATCTCGCCATTGTCCGTGAACTCGCGAACGTGTTGGTCGAAACCGGGCTGACGGAAGTAGAGCTTGAGCGCGGTGGTCTGAAGCTTCGTGTGACCCGGCAAGCTGTTGTTGCGGCAGCGGTGGAAGCTGCCCCCGTTCTCGCGGCGACGGCGGCGCCTGCCCTTGGCGCAGCGCCTGCAGCCGCGCCGGCCGAGGCACCGGCGGCTCTACCGGCCGGCGATGCGGTGAAATCGCCGATGGTTGGCACGGCTTATCTGGCGCCCTCCCCCGACGCCGATCCCTTTGTTAAGGTTGGCCAGACGGTCGCCGCGGGCGATACGCTGATGATCGTCGAAGCGATGAAGACGATGAACGCCATCAAGGCGCCTCGGGCCGGCAAAGTGGTCGACATCCTGGCCCGCAATGCCGAGCCGGTGGAGTTCGATGAACCCCTCGTGATCCTCGGGGCGTAAGCGATGTTCAAGAAGGTTCTGATTGCCAATCGCGGTGAAATCGCGATGCGGGTGCACCGTGCCTGCCGAGAGCTTGGCATTCCCACGGTCGCTGTGCACTCCACAGCCGATTCCAAAGCGATGCATGTCCGCCTTGCTGATGAGAGCGTGTGCATTGGCCCCGCCCAAGCGAAGGATAGCTATCTCAACATCGCGGCGATCCTCTCAGCGGCTGAGATCACCGGCGCTGATGCGATCCACCCTGGCTACGGCTTCCTGTCGGAGAATGCCCGGTTCGCGGAGATCGTGAAGGCGCACAACATCACGTTTATTGGTCCGTCAGCGGAGCATATCCGGACGATGGGCGACAAGATTTCAGCCAAGCAAGCGGTGGGGGCTCTCGGCATCCCGCTCGTCCCCGGTTCGGACGGCGCGCTGCGCAACGCTGAAGAGGCGCGCAAGGCCGCGAAGGACATCGGCTATCCTGCACTCATTAAGGCGGCAGCTGGCGGCGGTGGTCGCGGGATGAAGCTGGTCGAGGACGAGAGCGAACTGGAAGAGCAGCTGAACGCCGCCCAGCAGGAGGCGCTGGCCGCCTTTGGCGACGGCTCGGTTTATATTGAGCGTTACCTGAAAAAGCCGCGGCACATTGAGATCCAAATCGCGGCGGACAGCCACGGCAATGTTGTGCACCTTGGCGAGCGCGACTGCTCGCTCCAGCGCAGGAACCAAAAGGTCCTGGAAGAAGCGCCCTCTCCGGTCCTGTCAGCGGAAGAGCGAGCGAAGATTGGTGAGACGACGCGCAAAGCGATCCAAGGGCTCGGCTATCTCGGCGTCGGCACGGTGGAGTATCTGTGGGAGAACGGCGAGTTCTTCTTTATCGAGATGAACACCCGCCTCCAGGTTGAACATCCGGTGACGGAGCAAGTGACAGGCATCGACCTTGTTCGCGAGCAAATCTCGATCGCGGCAGGCAACCCTCTCTCGTTCACGCAAGAGGATGTGACCTTCGAAGGCCACGCGATTGAGTGCCGGATCAACGCCGAAGATCCGCATACGTTCGTACCCTCGCCAGGGCGGATCCAAGAGTTCCACGCGCCAGGCGGTCTTGGCGTCCGGTGGGATTCGGCGGTCTATGACGGCTATGACATCCCGCCCTTCTACGACTCGATGGTCGGTAAGCTGATCGTCTTTGGCGATGACCGCGACCTGGTCTTGAAGCGCCTTCGCCGCGCACTGGAAGAGACAGTGCTCGCCGGTGTGAAGACGACAATTCCTCTGTTTGAAGAACTTCTCGACGAGGAGGACTTCCGGAAGGGCGACTACCACATCCACTGGCTTGGTGATTGGCTCGCTGACCGTGAGGACGTGGGCTAGTGACCCTCGCCAACCGGCTGACGCTGCTTCGGGCCGTGATGATCTTCCCTTATGCTGTCATGGCGTTAGGGGGTGAACGGACAGTCGCGGCGGCTGTATTTGCAATTGCTGCCGCGACCGATCTCCTTGACGGCTATATCGCCCGGCGCCGCAAGGAGGAGACGGCTCTCGGGCGCGTGCTCGATCCGATCGCTGACAAGATGCTGACGATCACCGCTCTTTTCGTGCTCGTCGCGCTGGGAACCCTGTCGGGCATCATGTTGGCGGCGGTGATCGCCATCGCGGTGCGGGAGATCTGGGTCGCGGGCCTCCGCGAAGGCTTGGTCAGCAATGGCGGCGAATTGCCGGTGACGTCATTCGCAAAAGCGAAAACCACGGTCCAGCTTTTGGCGCTGTTTCTTCTGACCTTTGGCGCAAGTCCGGTGGCGTACGGCCTGTTCTGGGCCGCGGCGGCGCTAACCCTTTACACGGGCTGGCAATACACGACGATGGCGTTCAGTATGCTGAATGTCGGTGTCGACGAGACCGCAGACAGCTAGGCTGTCCACGCTTGGGTGAGCTCGGCGGCGGGGATCCGCGCGCGTTCTTTGCTCTCGCCCGCCGGAGTGCCGATATAGACAAACCCCGCAACCCGCTCGTGCTCCGTGAGGCCCATCGCTGCGGTGACGTGGTCGTCGTAGGTGTACCATTCCGTCAGCCACTGCGCCGCATACCCGGCAGCGCCTGCAGCGATCACGAGGTTTTGGCAAACAGCCCCAACGGTCAGGACTTGTTCCCATTCGGGCGTCTTATGCTCGGGCTGCACCGCGCTGATGACCGCTACAACGAGCGGTGCACGGAGAAACCGTCCCGCCTCCAGCGCGAGCGTGTCTTCTGTCGCGTCAGGGTTCCGTTCTCGGTACGCGGCGCTGAGGATGTCGCCAAAGGCTTGCCGGCTGTCGCCTGTAAACGTCAGGAAACGGAACGGATGCACCCTGCGATGGTCAGGGACCCGCGCCGCCATGCTGAGCAGTGCCGCCGTTTCGTCCGCCGTTGGCCCTGGCCCGGACATTTGCGCTGCGGTCATCGAACGGCGTTCGGAGAGGTAAGCCAGCGTTTCGGGGCGCACCGTCGGCGCGGGCATGGGATCACCGAATTGCGGAGCGGGCGGGAGGTCATCGATCCAGGACGAGGTCATGCGGCATCGTAAACCGGCTGACGCGGTTCGGCTAGAAATTTCGGCGCAGCCAGTCGATGGGACCTTTGATTTTGTGGGGCGCTTCAAGCTGTAACGCCGTCGCAGCGCTGCGCGATAGGGCGCCGCTCGATCGCTTGCAGGCGCCGTCAACCATCGCCCCGATGGCCGGATCAGCGCGCCGGAGAAATCCGTCTGCGTTCTGAGCACCAATGGCATGGTTGGCGAGGGCTCCCGAAACGAGCGGCGTCGCAGCCATACCGATGAGGCAAGCGTCCTCAAGCGGCACCGACGCTGCTTTTGCGGCTTCAGCAATCGCACCGGCCCATTCTTCAAGGCGGGCCATCACCACCGGCGCCATGGCCGCCTCGTCGCCTTGGCCATGGCCGAGAACGAGCCGCCGGGCTGTCTCCTCAGCCCGCTTGGGATCGAGCGAGAAGGTAACCGCCAGATCGTCGGCCAAGTGGCCGGGACCGAAAGGGACGGACGCGGAGATATGCACATGCTCGCCGACAAGCCGCATCACCTTGGTATGCCAACGGTCACAGACGATCACCGATCGCGGCGAGGCGTGATCGCTCAGGCTCGCGGTGAAGGCTTCCTCAGGCGCCATCACACCCGAGAGCGTAATCCCGCCGTCAGCGCAGACTTTCTCAAGCTTGGCGAGGAATGCCAGAGAACTGACGAACGTTGTGACATCGACGTCGAGGGTTTGGGCAGCCTCGCCCACCGCCGTGCCCTGTTGCTCCTGACCGTCAAGCAGAACCCGCGTGGGCTCAGCAGCGATCAGCGCTAGATCATCGCCACCAGCGCGCGCGCTCGCAGCCTCCAGCGCGTCGGCGATATCGGTATGACTGACCTGCCGCCCGATCGGCGCGCTGACGCGGAAGACTTGCGTGGTGACCGCGTCAAAAGGGAGACTGGCGACCGCTTCGCCGTGGGCTTCAAGCCGCTCCAAGATCTCCGAAGCGTCCGCGCGCAGCTTGCCCTTGCGGGTGAACAGACCGGCCGTGCGCCGAGGTTCCTCGCCCTCTTCGACAAAGGCGGTCATGTAGCCTGAGAGGAACAGCGTGCTGGTCACTGGCGGCGATCACTTCTCCTTAGGCTGAAAGTAAGCCCAGTCAGGATTGCGCAAGTCAAGATAGTTGAGGTTGCTGGAAAGGCTCCCAGTTCCCGCATCAAGCGACTGGAGCCGTTGAAGCGCGCGGTCGACTTCGGTTTCGGGCAGCATCACCAGAAACCCGTTCCGGAACCGCAGGTCAACGCGCCGATCACTGATCATCTCGATACCGGCCGTCCGTGCGTAGAGGACGGGGAACGATCGAAGGTCTTCGAGAAAAGGGATCACTTTGACGGGATCGCTGGTCCCAGAGACGACCGGAAGCTCCGTATACTCCGTCGCGCTCACTTCTGAGATGATTACACCGCTGGCATCGATGACAAAGAACGCGCCTTCAGCGTTCTGATAAAGCGCCTTCCCTGCCCTGGTGGTCACGGAAATATGGATCGTATCAGGCAGAAGCTTTTGCACAGACGCATCACGAACGGGTCCGAGCGCCATAATCCGCTCACGGAGCGCCTCGGCATCGGTCAAGAGGATAGGCCGTCCAATAATGCTGCCGCGCCGCTCGTCGCGGAGCGCGTTCATGATCTGGCGATCGGTCAACGCATCGCCGCCCTTGACGGTCACGGTCATGACATTCAGCCCAACGCTGCGTGCGGCGGTTTCGGGCAAAGCGGCCAAACGCTCTGGGAACGTCGCAATAGCGCCGGAGAAGACGCTCATCATGAACAAGACGAGCCCGCCGGAAATTAGGCCGAGCACGGTCAACTGAAAAGCGCCCGTGGCCAGAAGGCTCCCTGTCTCGTCAAGCCGTTGGCCGAGCTTCTCCATCGAGCCAGCTTGGCGCCGCGTGATCTTCCGCGTGCTTTTGCGGGCGGGACGACGAGCGGGCCTCCGGGCCGGTGTTTTCTTTGCAGCAGGCTTACGCGCTGGTTTTTTGGCTACCTTCGGCACGACGCGTCTTCGACCATCCACTGGACCAGCTCTCCAAAGCTGATCCCGCGGTAGGCGGCCTGTTCAGCGGACAGAGAGGTTGGTGTCATTCCTGGTTGGGTATTCACCTCCAGGATAAAGAGACCGTTAAGGCTGTCCTCTTCGTTCCAGCGGTAATCCACACGGCTGAGGCCCCGGCAACCCAGCGCGCGCACGGCTGTTCGCGCCATGTCGAGCGCGGCTTCGGTGATCTCCGCGGGGATCTCTGCCGGAACAACGTGGGGGGCTGCGTTGGCGGAGTATTTGGCCTCGTAGTCGTAGAACGCGGCCTGGATCTCGGTCACGGCCAGGGGCTCATCGCCTTTAACGGCCACGGTGAGCTCTCGGCCTGGGATGTAGGCCTCGACGATCGCTTGGCCGCTATAGACCGGTTGATCGAGAAGCTCAGGGGCGGGCGCGGGATCCGTCTCGTCACGGACGATCACCACACCGAAGGTTGAACCCTCAGCGATGGGTTTGAGGACGTAAGGAGTCGGCAGAGGATGGGCGCCCCTCAAGTCGTCCTTGGTGATGAGCCGGCCGAGGGGGACGTTCAGCCCCTCCGCGGCCATCACGTCCTTTGCTCGGGCCTTGTCCATGCAGAGAGCGGACGAAAGGACGCCGGAGTGGGTGTACGGAATACCCATCATCTCAAGAAGGCCTTGCACGGCGCCGTCTTCACCAAAGGGGCCGTGGAGCGCATTGAAGACCACGTCAGGCCCCTGCCCGCCAAAGCTTGCGCGGATCTGCTGGTCGACCTCGCGGGTCACATCGACGGTTTCCACCTCGTAGCTGTTGACCGCCGACAACGCCTTGGCCGCAGTCTCGCCTGAGACCAGACTGACGCCTTTCTCCGATGAGAAACCGCCCATCAGCACCAAGACTTTCTTCGGCGTCGTCATCAGTGCCTCCCGAGGCGTTTGATCTCCCACTCGAGTTCGTAACCGAGCTGCGCCCGAACATCGGCGCGAATGCTTTCACCGAGGTTTTCAAGATCAGCAGCCGTGGCGTTTCCGCGGTTGATCATGAAATTGGCGTGCATTTCCGACATTTGCGCATCACCCACGACCCGGCCGCGGCCGCCCACGGCGTCCACCGACTGCCACGCCGAGCGGCCTCCCGAGAGCGCTGGATCGGGATTTTTGAATGTGGAGCCGCCGGTTTTCTCGCGGATCGGTTGAGTCGCTTCGCGCTTGGCCTTGATCGCGTCGATCTCCGCGAGGAGGGTCTCGGTGTCGCCCGCCTCCCCTTCGAAGGTCGCCTCGATGAGGACGAGGTCAGGTGGCACATCGGCGCGGCGGTACGCGAAGCCGAAATCATCCGCCTTCAGGGTGACGATACGGCCACTCCGGTCGATCGCCCGGGCACGGACGAAATGATCCTTGGTCTCGCCCCCGTAAGCACCGGCGTTCATCCGCATCGCGCCGCCAATGGTGCCGGGGATGCCCGCCATGAAGCCGAGGCCTTTGACACCTGCCTTCGCGGCTTCCCTTGCCACTTTGGCGTCGAGCGCCGCTGCGCCAACGGTCACCTTGGCACCGTCAACGGACACTTTGGCAAAGCCAGGGCCCAAGCGGATCACCGTGCCTTCGATCCCGCCGTCCCGGACCAAGAGGTTGGAGCCAACACCGACGACCGTTAGCGGCGCATCGGCGGGAAGCTCCTTCAAGAGATCAGCCAAAGCCTGCTCTTCATTCGGAAGGACCAGCCGATCCGCTGGACCGCCAACGCGAAGCCACGTGTACGGAGCTAGCGGCGTATTTTCGAGGATCCGAGTCATCGCGTAGGCGCTTCTAATGCGTCCGGCAGGCCTTGGGCATGGCGGGTGATATCTCCAGCGCCGAGACACAGGACGATATCGCCATCGGCAGCCTCCGCGGCGACCGCTGCGGGCAAGTCGTCCAAATGACGAAGGACACGCACATCGCGGTGGCCGTTGCGGATCATGCCCTGGGCCAGCGTCTCGGACGTTGCGCCTTCGATGGGCACTTCGCCTGCGGCGTAGACCGGCGCGATGAAGACCGTATCGGCGTCATTCGCACACGAACAGAAGCTTTCGAAAAGGTGGTGGAGCCTCGTGTAGCGGTGGGGCTGGATGACGGCAATGACGCGCTTTTCTGTTGCCGCCCGGGCGGCGCCGAGCGTTGCCGCGATCTCCACCGGGTGGTGGCCATAATCGTCGATGATCCGCACCCCCTTCCGAACGCCCACCTCGGTGAAGCGCCGCTTGACGCCGCCGAACTTGGCAAAACCTTCAAGCACTTGCGCGTCGGGGACGCCGAGCTCGCGGGCGACAATCGCTGCGGCCATCGCGTTTTGCAAATTGTGCTGCCCTGGCATCGGCAAATGCACGCCTTCGAGCCGGTGGCGGCTCGCTGCGCGCTCGCGGAAGTGGATGTCGAAGACCTGGCGGCCGCCCTCTTGCCGAATGTTCTCAGCTCGAACATCCGCCTGCGGATTGATTCCGTAGGTGATCAGCCTGCGGTCGGTGATCCGCCCGACCAGCGCTTGCACCTCGGGATGGTCAAGGCACACAACGCCAAAGCCATAGAACGGGGTGTTCTCGATAAACTGATCAAACGCATCGCGGAGTGTCTCGAAGTTGCCCCAATGGTCAAGGTGCTCGGGGTCGATGTTGGTGATGACACTGACCGTGGTCGGTAGGCGGACGAACGTGCCATCGCTTTCATCGGCTTCGACCACCATCCAGTCGCCCTCACCAGGCTTGGCATTTGATCCGTAGGCGTTGATCACCCCGCCGTTGATCACCGTCGGGTCGAAGTGACCCGCATCGAGAAGCGCGGCAATCATCGACGTGGTCGTGGTCTTGCCGTGGGTGCCCGCGACGCAGACATTCCACTTGAGGCGCATCAGCTCAGCCAACATGTCCGAGCGGCGGACCACGGGGATATGGGCCGCGCGCGCCGCAGCCACTTCTGGGTTCGAAGGCCGGATCGCGGTTGAAATGACCACGGCGGCCGCCCCGTCAACCGCAGCAGGATCATGTCCGATCGCCACCGGGATGCCGTCCGCGCGGAGGTTTTCCACAATCTCGCTTTCGGCGAGATCCGACCCGGCGACGTCATAGCCGAGGGTCTTCATCACCCGGGCGATTCCCGACATCCCGATCCCGCCGATCCCAACGAAGTGCACCCGGCCAACGGGAAACGGTAGGCGGATCGACGGCAGCTCAGCAGTCACAGCGAAACTTTCCTCAGCGTTTTCAGAGCACTGGGCGCCTTAGCGGCGGACCAGCTCAGCAGTCATGTCGGCCAGGACCTGCGCGGCGCCTGACGCCATTCGGCCTTTTGCCTTGTCTGCCATCTGGGTCAAACGCTGGGGCGCAGATAACAAAGACGTCAGGGTCGCCCCCGCCGCGTCAACGGTGAGGTCGTCCTCTAAGATCAGTGCCGCGGCAGAGACCTCCGTCAGGACCTCAGCGTTGATGCGTTGGTGGTCATCCATCGCAATTTTGAGCGGCACGAGGATCGACGGGCGGCCAATGATGCTCAGCTCACTGACAGACGATGCGCCCGACCGCGCGACCACCAGATGGCTCTGGGCAATCCGCGCGGGGAGATCGCTAAAGAACGGCGCCAGCTCTGCTTGGACACCGGCCTCCGTGTAGAGAGCTTCTGTTGCCTCTTGATCAGCTTTGACCACTTGGTGGGTGACGTGGAGTTTTTGGCGCAACGCTTCGGGAAGGGCTGCGATCGCGGGGGTGAAGACTTTCGCGAACAAGGAGGCGCCCTGGCTCCCGCCGAAAATCAGGATGCGGATGGGTCCGTCGCCGGGCTCTTCAAACGGATGCGCCGCGGCCTCGATCACGGCCCGCCTGACGGGGTTACCGACTTCGCGGATATCGATCTGGCGCGGCTGCCGTTTCAAGACGGGGAAACCGTGGGCCAGAAAAGTCGCGTGCCGCGCCGCAAGGCGGTTCGCGCGGCCAACAATGGCGTTCTGCTCATGGATCCCACACGGAATTTTTCTTCGCCCGGCGGCCATCATCGCAGGTGCAGACGGATAGCCGCCGAACCCGATCACGGCGTCTGGGGCGAACTCTTTCAAGATCCCCGACGCCTTGTTGATGCTCCCGAGCAATTGGAACGCAGCCGCGGCTTTCGAGAGCATCCCGCCGGTGCTGGGACTTGCCGCCTTGAGCTGCGCGACGTCGTCGGCCGGGAACTGATCCGTATACCGCATCCCGCGGGCGTCGGTCACCAACAGCACGTCCCAGCCCCGCGCTTTGGCTTCTTCGGCCAAGGCTTGGGCCGGGAACATATGGCCCCCCGTGCCCCCCGCTGCGAGCGCTAGCCTCATACGCCTTGGCGCCTTGTGAACGCGAGGAGCAACCCGGCGGTGAGCCCGGTCGCCATCAACGACGATCCGCCGTAGCTGATCAGCGGCAGCGTCATCCCCTTCGCGGGCAGCAAGCTGAGGTTCACGCCGATATTGATGGCCGCCTGAAAGCACAATGACGCCGTGAGGCCCGCCAGAGCACACCGCTGGAAGGGATCGCGGCTGGCGAGCGCCGCAGAAAAACCGCGCAAAGCGATCAACGCGAAGAGGCCTATGATCAGAAGGCCAACCACCAGGCCAAACTCCTCCACTGCGACAGCAAAGACAAAGTCCGTATGCGCATCAGGAAGCGATGCTTTGACTGCGGGGGCTTCGTGGAGATCATGGCCGAAGATACCGCCCGACGAGATCGCCTCGACCGCCTTGTCCGTTTGATACGTGTCGCCACTTGATGGGTTGATGAACCGATCGATCCGTGCCCGGACGTGGCTTTGAGTGAGATAGCCGAGCCCAAGAGCACCCGCCGCAGCGCTGCCCAGACCAGCGATCCAAGCCCAGCTCCACCCGGCGACGAAGAACATCACCATCCAAATGGTGGTCAGGAGGATCCATTGGCCGTAGTCGGGTTGCAAGAGGAGCATCACTGCGGACACACCATAGAGAATGAGGCTGGCTAGGCTGCCCGGGAACGCGTCGTTGCGTTGGTCAGCTGACAAAAACCACGCCGCGATGCAGATGAACCCCGGCTTGAGAAACTCCGAAGGCTGAAGACCGAAGCTTCCGAGCGACAGCCAGCGGTGGGCGCCTTTGATCTCAGGACCGAAGGTCAGCGCCGCAAACGTCAGCACCAGCGCGCCAGCGCCGGCGAGGATCCCGAGCCGTCGGGCATAAACCGCCGGGAGACAGGCAACGCCTGCGGCGAACACCAGGCCCACGCCCAGGAATAAGAGATGCCGCTCGGTGAAATGGAAGGGAGACGCGATACCGATCCGCGCTGCCGCCACCGGGCTTGCCGCGAAACTCAGCACAAAGCCTAGAACGGCGAGAAGCGCGAAAGCGTAAACGAGAGCCATGTCAAAGCCCGCTAAGCGCCCCGCCCCGACCCGTGCCGCGCCAGCTTCTAAGCGTGAGAGGACGGCTTCAACCATGGGCAGCCTGGCGCCCGGTCATAAAGCTCAGTGCACGGAGCCGGAACAGCTCGCCTTGCCGGCCATAGCCTCTGGCACCGGGCGAGAAAAGCAGCACAGGCGTTGCGCCTGGGTCGCGGCGGACGAGATCGCGCGCGGCCCTTAACGCAGCATCGGTGGCACTGGTGACATCGGCAAACGTGACGACGTCGTCTACCGGTGGGCCACCGAGATCCGGCGACGTGAGGAAAAAACTTCCGCGTAAGGATGTGCGCACCTTGTTCGACAGCCGGCCCTGGCGCGCGCCGATCCAGAACACTTCGGGACAGGCGGCAATGGCCGCCGTGGTCGAGGCCTCGCTCGCCGCATACCGATCATCAACGAAGACGATCCGGCCCTCAGCGCCGATGCAATCGAACCGGCCCGCAACGCCTCGGAACGCGGCAAGCCCAGCGGAAATGTGATCGTCTGATACGCCAAGGTGGCTGGCTACGGCAGACGCTGCGGCGGCATCCTGGCCCAAATGGTCGCCAATCAGCGCGACACTGCCCGCGTAGGAGCCAACGCGCCGTGTCCGTCCGTTGCGGACGGCATAGATCGTCCGGTCGATCGCAAACCACCCGTCGGACAAGGTCGCGCCACCAGAAATCGGGATGACGTTGGCTTCGCCGCTCCCTGTCCGGCGCTTGAGCGCCATCAGGAGGCCCTGCCCGCCCGCATCGTCAGCGCCGAGAACGCCGAGTGACGCGTTCAAAAGCAGAGCAGCAGCAGCCTCTTTTGTCCGTGCGCCGAGGGCTTGGCCTTCGCCGCTATGCATGTTGAGGATCACCCCAGCCGACGCTGGCAGCCCGGTCACATCCCGCAATGCCGAGGTCTGCGCCGTCAGGATGGTCACTTCGCTGCGTTGGCCAAGCGCGTTCAGATAACCATCCGCAGCCGTCGCGGCCGTCGCTTCACGGCCACCTTGCGCCAGGACACTCATAAGAATTGCTGCAGTGGTGGTCTTTCCTGCAGCGCCTGAAATCACGACGTGGCGATGCTCTGATGACGGAGCAGCCGCGGAAAGGTGCGCAAAGAACGCAAGGTCGGAGCGCACGGCGACAGATCGCTTCACCGCTTCCGCTTGGACAAGCGCCTTGAGCGGATGCTCCATCCCGATACCAAGCACGAGAAGCGTTGCGTTAGCGGGAAGTGTGGCTTCGGTGGACAGCAGATCGATGGGCGTGAAGGTCCACCCCGACGCCTCGATCGATGCGATGGCATTGGCAGTCAGCTCAGGGCCGAGATACGCAACATTTCCCGAAGGTGGCAGACTGTCCGGCTCCATCCCTACCTCAACTTCAACGTCGACAGACCGATCATCGCGAGGATGATCGCGACGATCCAAAACCGCACCACAATGGTCGATTCTTTCCAACCAAGCTGCTCAAAATGATGGTGCACCGGGGCCATACGGAAAACGCGCTTCCCAGTAAGCTTGAAGCTCGCGATTTGGATCATCACCGAGAGCGCCTCGACGACGAACAGACCGCCGATGATGGCGAGGACAATCTCGTGCTTGATGGCAACGGCGATGGCGCCCAGCGCACCGCCCAGAGCGAGAGAGCCTGTGTCGCCCATGAAGATCATCGCAGGCGGAGCATTGAACCACAGGAAGCCGAGGCCTGCGCCGATGATCGCTGCACAGATGATCGTCAGCTCACCTGCTCCGGGTACGTAAGTAATGCCGAGGTAGGAGGCATAGTCCGCGCGGCCAACGAGGTAGGCGATGATAAGAAAGCTCGCCGCGGCGATCATCACCGGAACGATCGCGAGACCATCGAGACCGTCGGTCAAGTTCACCGCGTTCGATGACCCGACAATCACGACGGCGGAGAATGGGAAAATCAGCATACCGAGGGGCAGGATCACGCTGAAAAACGGGATCGCGAGGCCCGTCGCCATGGCCACGTCGGCGCCCGCAGAGCTGCGTAAGACAGCAACCGAAGCTGCCCCGGCAACGAAAGCAATACCGAACTGAAACAAGAGCTTAAGCGAACCAACAACACCGTCAGCGGTCTGCTTTTTGACCTTGAGATAGTCGTCGTAGAAGCCGAGCAAGCCAAACCCGACTGTGACGCCAAGTACAATCCAAACGTACGGATTATCAAGCCGCGCCCAGAGCAACGTGGAAATCACCAGCGACAAGAGGATGAGGATCCCGCCCATCGTCGGCGTCCCCGCCTTTTCGATGATGTGGCTCTGCGGTCCATCCTTCCGGATGGGCTGGCCCTTGCCCTGCTTGACGCGCATCCAGTTGATGAGGCTCGGGCCGAGGATGAAGGCAATCAAAAGCGCCGTCATCACGGCTCCACCGAACCGGAACGTGATGTAGCGGAACAGATTGAAGACCTGAAAGTCGTCCGCCAGCGGAACGAATAAGTGGTAAAGCATCTAAACCCTTTGACCCACCTTCAGCAGCGCTTGCACCAAGTCGCCCACCTCGGAAGCGTTGGATCCTTTGAAGAGAACCGTATCGCCTTCGGCAACGTCGTCTAACAAAGTCTGAACAAGATCGATTGCTTTGTCGGCATGGGCGCCGCGAACCGCTTCGGGCAAGGCCTTGCGCAGGTGCACCATATCGTCACCCGCGGTGTAGACCCGGTCGGCGGCGCTTGTTGCTTCGGGGGCAAGGGCAGCGTGGAGTGCTGCTGACTCGCGGCCAAGCTCTTTCATCTCGCCCAATACCGCAATCTTGCGCCCTCCGGCGCGGGAGAGCACGGCTAAAGAGGCGCGCATCGAGCCGGGATTGGCGTTGTAGCTTTCGTCGATAACCGTCACCGTTTTTCCAGCGAGCATCAGCTGGTAGCGCGCTCCGCGCCCGGCGCCGCTGCGGAAGGCAGAAATGGCGTCCGCCGCATCGCTCGGATCAACGCCGGCGACCACCGCCGCGAGCAGCGCAGCGACAGCGTTCGAGGCCATATGGATGCCCTGGGCGGCCAGAGCGAACCGCACTTCCGTACCAAGAAGGTCCGCCTGCACCATAAGGCCATCGTCGGCGTCCTCGACGCCCTTCAGCCGCGCTTCGGCGCCTGCCTCACCGAACGTCATAGCATTGCGCACCCCCGCTTCTTCGCAGCGCGTCTTGAGACGCGGCAGAAACGGGCTGTCGGCGGGGAGGATCATTGTGCCCCCAGAAACAAGGCCTTCAGCGATTTCGGCTTTCGCGTCCGCAATCGCTTCAAGCGAACCGAGGAACTCAATGTGAGCCTCGGCAATGGTCGTGATCAACGCAATGTGGGGGCGCACTTGGGTCGTCAGACCACGGATCTCACCGGCGTGATTCATCCCCATCTCGAAAACGCCAACGGGGGCATCCTGGGGAAGCGCAGCGAGGGTCAGCGGAACGCCAATATGGTTGTTGAAGCTCTTCTCGGCCGCATGCACAGCGCCCAACGGCTCGAGCGCATAGCGCAGCATTTCCTTCGTCGTGGTTTTGCCAGCGCTTCCGGTGACGCCCACCCGCTTGCCGAAATTGCGGTCGCGGGCGACAGCAGCGAGCTGTTCCATCGCGCGCAAGGTATCGGAAACAACTACCTGCGGGCCATCAGCAGCCACCTGCCGCGTGACGAGCGCTGCGGCCGCGCCCTTCTCGAAGGCCGCGGGCACGAAATCATGGCCGTCCCTTTCCGCTTCAAGCGCAATGAAGAGATCGCCCAGTTCGAGCGTTCGGGTGTCGATGGAAAAACCGCGCGCGGTCCAATCCCCAGCCGTCAGTGTACCGCCCGTTGCCGCAGCGACTTGATAAGCTTGCCAGAGCGGAGTGCTGCTCATGCGGCTTCCCCCAACTGGGCGACGGCCTCGCGGGCGACCTCGCAATCGTCAAAGGGGTAGGTCACACCCGCGACGGTCTGGCCACGTTCATGGCCTTTTCCTGCAATGACCAGCGTATCTCCTGGCTGTAAACCGTCGATTGCGGCGACAATGGCCTCCCGGCGATCGCCGATGATCTGTGCACCCGGCGCGCCTTCGGCGACTTGCGTCCGGATGCGCTCGGGGTCTTCATTGCGCGGATTATCGTCGGTGATGATCACCCGATCGGCCCGTTCCGAGGCCGCTTTGCCCATCTTCGCCCGCTTATCCGTATCGCGGTCTCCGCCTGCGCCCAGCACCACATGTAGGCGCGCGGATGTATGCGGACGAATGGCATCGAGCATGGTCGCGACGGCATCCGGCGTATGGGCGTAGTCGACATAGATCCCCGCCTCGCCGCCCGAAAGCTTGCGCCGCGCCGCGAGTTCGAGCCGGCCCGGCGCCGCCGAAATCTCTTCAAGCTTGGGCAGAACGACTTGCGGCGCGTAACCGCTCTCAATCACAAGACCCGCTGCCACCAGGGCGTTATCGGCCTGGAACGCGCCAATCATCGGCAGCTTCAAGGCGTGGCGCTTGCCCGCCGCTTCGACCGTCACGTTAAGTCCCGCAGGCGCAGGCTGGACGTCGAGCAGCTGGATCAAATCGCCTTTCCGGCCAACACTGACCACTTTGCGGCCAGCAGCGGCCGCGTCCGCCATGGCTTGCGCGCCCATTGCGCCATCAGAGCAGATCACAACAGGCTTTCCGCGCGGCAAAAGCTCTGAAAACAGACGCGCCTTAGCGCCGTAATATTCCTCGGCGGTCTGGTGGTAGTCGAAGTGATCGCGGGTGAGGTTTGTGAACGCCGCAAGCTCTAGATTGACGCCATCAGCACGGTATTGAGCCAAACCGTGGCTGGAAATCTCCATCGCCAAGTGCGTGGTGCCAACGGCCGTCATCCCACTGAGCACTTGGTGGATCTCCACCGGGTCCGGGGTCGTGTGCTTCAGCGCATATTCATAGCCCGGCGCGTGGGCGCCGAGGGTCCCGAGGCTCCCCGCCCGACAGCCAAGGAGCGACCAAAGCTGGCTGGTAAACCGCGCCACCGAGGTCTTGCCGTTCGTGCCCGTGATCCCAGCGATCACCCGCGGTTGGCCGCGATAGAGCTCCATGGCCAACATCGCGAGGGTCAGCCGTGGGTTCTCGCTCTCCACCACCGGGACCGGCGCCGACGTTCCGGGTTTCGCCAGAACGGCAACCGCGCCGCTTTTCACCGCATCGTCGATATACAGACGACCATCCGTTGCCGTCCCTTCCAATGCCGCGAACAGAGTTCCTGGCTTCACAGCGCGGCTGTCGGCCGTCAGATCACTGACGTCCACGTTGGGCAAATGCCGCGCGAGGATCGTCAGATCCCGGAGCTTCATCGCGTCTCCTCATCAACTGAGCCGAAGCCCATTACGCCGCGGGCGTCAGCGCGTTCATCGAGGACCGACATGAAACCATCCGTCGCCACATCGTCCCCAACGGGCATGATCTCCAGCACCGGCGCCAAACGCTCCACCATCCGCCGGAAGGCTGGCGCTGCGGTCCAGCCCGCCGTGGCGTAACCGAACGTCTCCCGGACAGCTTGGGGCTCATCGAGGCTCACCAGCAGAACCCAGTCCGGGTCATAGCCAGGGAACGCGCCGATGAAGCTCGAAATCAGCGGCCCGTTGTCATCATAGCCGCCGACGCCCGCTTTGTCCGCCGTCGCCGTCTTACCAATCACATAATATCCTGGCGCCTCAGCCTTGCCGCCCGTCCCTTTGGTGACGACAGCGCGGAGGGCCTGGCGCATTTGACGACTGGTCGCTGCAGAAATGATCTGGCGGCGATCCACCGGGTCGCTCTCCAAAAAGCGCGGCGTGATCAGTGCACCGCCGTTCACGAGCGCAGCAAAGCTCGCCGTCAAGTGCAGCGGAGATACGGCGATCCCGTGGCCGTAGGAAACCGTTGCCAGCTCAGCCGGGCCCCAGGTCTGGGGCAAAGCGGGCGCCCGCGTTTCGGGCAATGACGTCTCAAGCCGTTCGGTTAGACCGAACTTGCCAATCGCTTCGACAAACCGCTCCTCTCCTAAGATCAGTGCCAACTGACCCGTGCCGATGTTGGACGAGTAGGAAAGCACTTCCTCCACCGTCAGCACCGAGCCTTTATCCGAATAATCTTCGATCGACCAATCACCGACCTGCAGCGGTGAGGTCACGTCAACGGGGGTCGTTAGGCTGACAAAGCCTTCATCCAATGCCATGGCAACGGTGAGCGCTTTGAAGGCCGAGCCGAGCTCATAATTATCAGAAACGGCCCGGTTTCTTCGCGCAGCGGCAGGGCTTGCGCCGGGCACGTTGGGATCGAAATCGGGCAAGCTCGCCATAGCCGCGACGTCGCCGGTTTTGGCGTTCATCAGCACACCCCAGGCCGCTTTGGCGCGAAACTTTGTCTGAACCCGGACAAGTTCGGACAGCAGCACCGTTTGCGCGGCGATGTTCAAGGTCGTCCGTTGCGGTCCCGTCCGCTCAGCCGACGACATCGCAGCCTCAAGCCCTGTCACGCCGCCGCGCCCCGGGATCTGATAGCCGATCACGTGGCTGAACAGCCTTCCTTGCGGATAAGCGCGCACATCGGTTTCTGGGAAGCTCACGCCTGGGAGGCCGAGAGCGACCACCGCGTCGCGGTCTGCTTGGCTGATGACCCGGCGCAACGTGACCCGCTGTCCAGCGGCGAGGCGTTCTTCCAATTCGCCGGTGTCGGTTTCAGGCAAAACAGACGAAACCGCGCGCGCCGCCTCGACTGGATCCCAAACCTCGGCGCCGTTGATCGCCACGCCGAAGCCTTGGAGCGTTACGGCGAGTGCCCGGCCCGTGGCATCTTCGATGCGCGCTGGCCCCTCGACCTCGACTTGCGGCGCCGCGGCGTAGACAGGGGCTGGCGTATCGAGCGCCAGCTGCGTCGTCCTCAGCCCCAAGGTCGCAAAGACGACAGCGAGGCCAGCCCCGCAGAGGATCAGTCGCCTACGGATCGACTCGCGATGCGCAGCGTTCGACTGGGGCGCCTCACCGCGGCGTGCCTTGATCTCGTCGTAGATCAGCTCAACTTCGAAACGTGAGGCGGCATGGTTTTTCACGGAGCAGTCTCCAGACGAACCGCCGGGTCAAGGACGCCGCGCAGGACGTCTCCATCATCCAATTGCTGCCCATTGCCCGGCGCGAGTGGCAATCGGTCGACACTTAATTCATTGAGTCGGGGCGCCGACTCCAGCACCTCAACCTCAAAGCTTAACCGGTCGATTTCTGCGCGGAGCAGTTGCTCCTGCCGCGAGAGGCTGCGAATGGCGCTTTCTTCCGTCCGCACACGATGTTCGGTGTGGAGACGGAAGATCGCACTTCCAGTGATCGACAGTGCCAACGCGCTGAAAACAACAAAACGGATCACGGGGAACTCCATTGGGCTTGTAGGTCTGAAAAAACGAGCGAGGGTGCGCCAAGTGCTTCAAGGCGCTCGCGTGTCCATGACATGGGCGGTGCTTCGGTTCGGATCGCTGCGCGCAGCTTTGCTGAACGGGCACGGGGGTTCCGTTCCGCCTCTTCAGGCGTTGCGCCAACCGCTTTCCGTCGCGTCAACGTCAGGGAAGGATCAGGTCGATCCGTCTCCGGACGATGCCGAGAACCGCCGCCATCGGCGCCTGATGCGGTCGCCATAAAGCGTTTCACGATACGGTCTTCGAGCGAGTGGAACGTGACTGCAACGAGCCGGCCGCCGGGCTTCAACAAGGCCTCAGCCGCGATCAGTGCACGGACCAGCTGGCCGAGCTCATCGTTCACCAGGATCCGGATCGCTTGGAACATGCGTGTCGCGGGGTGGATCTTGTCCTTCGCCCGGGGCGCTCCGGCCAGAGCGGCCAACGCTCCCGTGGTCGTTAGCGGTGCTTCCGAGCGGGCCCGGACGATGGCTGCGGCGAGCGCTCCCGAGCGCCGCTCCTCGCCATATTGCCAGAGGAGCGTCTTAATGTCGGCTTGGTCAGCAGCGTTGACGAAGTCGGCCGCGCTGGCCCCCTCACCCATCCGCATATCGAGCGGGCCATCCCGCATGAAAGAAAAGCCACGTTCGGATTGGTCCAGCTGGATCGACGACACCCCAAGGTCGAAGACAGCACCGTCGATGCCTTCGGTGGGCGTATGCTCAACGATCCGATCAAACGGCGCCTCGACGAGGGTCAGACGATCCTGGCCCTCGAAGCGCGTGCGCCCTGCAGCGATCGCGTTGGGGTCTCGATCAAAGGCCACGACCTTCGCGCCGCGCTCTAGGATCCCCGCGGTGTAGCCGCCAGCGCCGAAGGTGCCGTCGACGATCACCTCGCCAGGCTTCGGCGCCAGGGCCTCCAGAACTTCAGGGAGCATGACGGGGATGTGCGGGCTCATCAGCCGCCCTCCCCAACGCTCGGGCGCATCAGAGCGGCGAAAGTCTCGCCCATCTCTTCACCCAACGCGTGTGCATCGGCGTCATGGGTTTCGAGATAACGAGCTGTCGCAAGAACAAAGTGGCTTCCGCGTCCAGCAAAGGTGAGCGGGCCTTCGAGCTGCGCGTGCTCTTTGAGCCTCGAAGGAAGCGTCACCCGCCCGGCATCATCAACGGCAAGCGGTTGAAGGTTCTGCGCAATATAGTTGTGCAGCTTCGTCAGCCGCCGATCGAGACGGTCGACCGCGCCAAGCTTCTCCACCGCTCTCAGCAGCGCCTCGCGCAAAACCTCGCCGCCGATCTCCACGACCGGCTCTGTCAGGCTTGGGAACGCCAAGACCTCACCTAGCAGCTTCTGCCGGAAGGCAGGGGGCAGGATCGTCCGCCCCTTCGCATCGAGCTTTCCGGGGAAGGAACCGGACAGAAAGACAGTCGGCGCCTTGGCAGGCGCAACGTCCGTCACTTGTCTGGTCTCGGTCGCCACAGCGGCAGGTCCCCGGTGCTGTCCACGCGGTTTGAACGTGATTGGTTTGGATTAATCTGGGATAGCTTGAAAAAAACTGGGAGACAATGGGCAAACTATGAGCAAGCCAAGAAGCAATACGCCCCAAAACGCCCACCCGCAGGGTGTCAGGCAGCCGATAAGCCGGGTTCTGTCGGGGGCGAAGCCCACGGGGCGACCATTCATCTAAGGCGGCCGCTTGCGCGGCGCGCTCCTGCAACCAACCCGGATGACTAAGCCCCGCAGCGGGCCTGCGAACCAAGGTCCGCGCGCCATCCCTATTCGGTCTTGCTCCGGGTGGGGCTTGCCGAGACCCGCGATCGTTACCGGCGCGGCGGTGGGCTCTTACCCCACCTTTTCACCCTAACCCGGCATGCCGGGCGGACATTCTCTGTGGCGCTTTCCCTCAGCTCACGCTGGCCGGACGTTATCCGGCACCCTGCTGCGGTGGAGCCCGGACTTTCCTCGACGCTATCGCTAGCGCCGCGGCCGCCTGGCTGCCTGACCTCAGCCCGTTTGATGACGCCAAAGCCCAGCGTCAAGCGGCGGCGGCGACGCTTTGCGCGAGGGACGCGCAGCCCGTCGCCGCTCACCTCCCCCTCCAGAGCGCGAACACGTCTGCTGCGCTTGTTCCCTTGCCGACCGTCTTAACAAAGAGAGACTGAGGACAAAAGCGCGCAGTCCAGTGATCACGGGTTCGTGAGGATAAATGTCGCGCCTTTCCGGTTCGCTTTGCCGTCAAAGGCGAGGCTTCGGCAGGCTGAATTTCCAGATGATCGCTGCACCACGCAGGGCGAACGCTGCGGCGAGGCCTCCGGCGAAGGCAGCCGCCTCTGTGGCTGGGGTGCGGGCGAGGAGCGCGTAGATCAAGGCGCCGAAGAGTGCAGCGGTGGCGTAGACGTCCTCTTTCAGCACCAAGGGATCGCGGTTCGCCACCACATCGCGGAGGAGACCGCCGAAAGTGGCTGTCATCGTCCCCATAAGGAGCATGATGACGAGACTGTAGCCCAAGTCACCGGCTTTTGCCGCGCCGCTGACCGCGAAGAGGGCGAGGCCCGCAGCGTCGGCCCAGCGCAGCGGCTTCCAATTGTCCACGGCGTTGGCGGCGAAGAACGCCACCACCCCGCCAAGCGCTGCAATGCCCAGAATTACACTGTCCTCAAGCCAAAAGACCGGCTGGTCGAGGAGCAAATCCCGCAAGGTTCCTCCGCCTACGGCAGGAAGGAAAGCGAGCATGATCACCCCAAACAGGTCCATCTCCTTACGCACCGCCGCCACGCCGCCCGAGAGAGCGAAGACAAACGTCCCCGCCCGGTCAGCAAGGAGGAGGAGAAGCTCAGGAGACAGAGGAGTTGCGCCTTATCCGTTCAGCTCGTCTTCAACTTGGCCGAGGCGTTCTTTGCCGAAGAACATTTCGTCGCCGACGAAGAAAGTGGGCAGGCCGAAGATGCCGCGCTCAACGGCGGCCGCAGTTTCGGTTTTGAGCGCTTCCTTGACATCGGCTTCGGCCGCCCCAGCAATGATCGCCGCGCCGTCAAGGCCTGCGTCGTTCAGCACCCGGAGGACCGTGTCGGGATCGTCCATCTTCTCGCCGTCTTCCCACATCGCTTTGAAGCAGGCGGCGACGTAAGGGTCGATATCTCCTCCCCCTGATGTCACGGCGAAGGCACCGCGCATCATCAGGAGCGTGTTGATCGGAAATCCTGGGTTGAACTGAAATTCCGTAAGCTGATGCTTCTTGATGAAACGCTGGATCTCTAGCTGCTCATAGGCGAGTTTGCCCTGGACCTTGCCAAAGGCCATCATCGGCGGCTGGTTGCCTGTCGCTTTGAAAATCCCGCCGATCAGCACTGGTTTGAGGACGATCTCAGCCCCCGTTCGGCGCGCAATCTCCGGGAGCACCCGCCAGGCAAAGTAGGCATTGGGGCTGCCGAAATCGAAGTAGAATTCAATCGCTTTGCTCATCGTCGGGTCCTTGCTTCGCGCTGCTACCAGGTCTCTTTGTAAGGCCTGAGGTCAAGTTCAAACGTCCAGGCGTCGCGCGGCTGATTGTGGAGCATGACGTAGTTTTGGGCGATATGGTCAGGATTCAAGATGCGGTCGTCCGCCCGCAGATCATCCACACCCGGAACATTCTCACGGATGAAGGTGGAGTCGATCATGCCGTCGACGATCACATGGGCGACGTGGATGTTCTTCGGACCAAGCTCCCGCGCCATCGACTGGGCCAGCGCGCGTAAGGCATGCTTGGCGCCCGCAAAGGCCGAATAGACAGACCCGCCGCGAACCGACGCCGTGGCGCCGGTGAAGAGGATCGTGCCGCGGCCCCGCTCAACCTGCCGCCGGGCAACTTCACGGCCCATGAGGAAGCCCGCAAAGGCCGCCATCTCCCAGACCTTGCGGTAGACCCGGGCCGTGGTCTCCAGGATCGAGAAGCGGACATTGGCGCCGATGTTGAAGACCGCCACCTCGATGGGGCCGACCTCCTTCTCGATCCGCTCGATCAGCGCCGTCATCTCGTCTTCGTCGCGGGCGTCGGCGGGCATGGCCAACGCCTCGTGGCCAGCATCGCGGATGGACTGCGCGAGCTGCTCCAGCGCCTCAGCGTGGCGGGGGCGACGGACGAGACACGCCGTGTACCCCTCTTTGGCGAAGGCGCGTCCGATCGCAGCGCCGGTATCGTCACCCGCGCCAATCACCAGGCAGGCGCCGCGGCTCATGAGCCGCTCATCGCAGAGAGGTTCATCAGCCGTTCACCGGGTCGAGCCAGCCGTGCTTGTCCTCAACCGAGCCATCGAAGAGGCCGAAGAACGCCTTCTGAAGCACGGCCGTCACGGGCTTGTTCCCCTTCTCCCCGATGGGAATTCCGTCGACGGAGCGAATGGGCGTGATCTCAGCTGCGGTGCCCGTGAAGAAAAGCTCGTCCGCGCCGTAAAGCGCCTCGCGGCTAATCTCTTGCTCGACGAGCTCAAAGCCATGCTCGCGCGCCATGGTGATGACGGAGTCCCGGGTGATCCCCACTAGGATCGATGCAGCGGTGGGCGGCGTGATGATCTTGCCGTCCTTGACCATGAAGAGGTTCTCGCCCGCGCCCTCGGAGACAGCGCCTGAGTGGCCAAGGCCAATACCCTCCGTACACCCCCGCGCTTTCGCTTCGGTGGTGATGAGGCGGCTGGAGAGATAGTTGCCCGCCATCTTCACCCCGGCCGGGATGGTCCCAGGCGCTGTCCGCCGCCAGGAGGTCACGCAAACGTCGATGCCGTCCTCCACTGCATCAGCGCCGAGATAGCGGCCAAAGGCGAAGGCGACGACATCGAGCTCATCGGGCGAACCCGTGGCAGCGGGCGACAGCTCGCCATAGCCTAGGTAAGCGTTGACGCGGATATAGGCCGAGGACAGATCATTCTCGCGTACCGAGCGGCGGATGGCTTCCATCACCTCATCACGAGTGAAATTGATGCCGATGCCGTAGATCTTGGACGAGAAGAACAGCCGGTCGACATGGGCATCGTTGCGGAACACCACCGGGCCGTTCGGCGTCTCGTAAGCGCGGATGCCTTCAAACGCGCAGGTGCCGTAAAGCAGCGCATGGGTCATGACGTGGGTCGTCGCCTCGGCCCAGGGGACCATCTCGCCATTGCGCCAGATGTACTTCGACTCGTTGATGGGCATGGGGGCCTCCAAAACTCTTTGCGATGCCCTCTAAGCCACTGTTACGGCGCCTGCCAAGACAAGGTTGCGGGCCTGCGTGGGGATCTTTCTCGCGCCGCAAACTCCTCGGCGATTTCCCGCTCTGCACTCAAGGTCCCGGCAAGCGCTCGGGCCGAACAACCACAGCGAAGCGAGCGATTATGCCATCGCGAAGAGCATAGCGAGCACTGCAGAAATTGCGTAGGCGGGGCTGCTCTCTGCAACCAACAGACCGACCTATGTCCCACTCCCCACCGAACAACCCGCGGTCCATCGAAGGCCTCAAGGCTCTCATGGCCGCGCTGCGTAACCCCGATGGCGGTTGCCCTTGGGATGTGGAGCAGGACCATCAGTCGATTGCGCAGTACTGTATCGAGGAGGCCTATGAGGTCGTCGATGCGATCGAGCATGGGACCGATGCAGACCTGAAAAATGAGCTCGGCGACCTTCTGCTCCAGGTGGTTTTCCACAGCCAGATGGCTTCCGAGCGCGGGGCGTTCAGCTTTGACGATGTGGTCGAAGCCATTGTCACCAAGATGGTGCGGCGGCACCCCCACGTCTTCGAGACGCCCGATGGCCGCGATGCCGACGGCCAGACCGAGCAGTGGGAAGAGATGAAAGCGCGGGAGCGGGCGGAGCGCGGCCAGGACGACAGCATCCTCTCAGACGTGCCCGTCGGCCTGCCCGCCCTCTCCCGCGCCGAGAAGCTGACCAAGCGCGCAGCGCGCGTGGGTTTTGAGTGGGAGAAGCCCGAGCACATTCTCGACAAGCTCGAAGAGGAGATTGCTGAGCTCCGCGAAGCGTTGGCGTCTGGAGATGAGACGCATACGGAAGAAGAGCTCGGCGACGTCGCCTTCTGCGTGGCCAATATGGGCCGTAGGCTGAAGATGGACACGGAGACTTCGCTGCGCAAAGCCAACGCCAAGTTCGAAGCACGCTTCCGCCATATCGAAGCGCGGGTCGCAGAGTCGGGCCGCGCTTGGGAGGACCACACCCTCGATGAACTCGAAGCGTTCTGGGCAGAGGCCAAGGCACGCGCAGGCACGCTTGGTAAAGCGTAGCCCATGCCCCGGCTCTTCGTTGCCCTCGCTGTCCCTGAACCAATACGCACGGCCCTCGACATGGCGCGCGGAGGACTTCCGGGTGCGCGCTGGATCGATCCGGGCGACTATCACATTACCCTCACTTTCATCGGCGATGTTGACGATGCTGTTGCTGATCGCATCGCTGATGAGCTGAGCAGGGTCGCAGCCGAGCCGTTCGATGTGACACTCCCCTCGTACGGAGCGTTCGCCGGCGACCGGAAACACTCCGTCCACCTCCAGGTCGAGAGGTCCGAGCCCCTCCTCCGCCTGCACAAGGCTTGTAACGCAGCGGTGGCGGCGGCGGGCGTTCAACCTGAGGCCCGAAAGTACGCGCCGCACATCACCGTCGCGCGTTTGCCCAAATCCGCCGCCGCTAGCATCGCCCCTTGGCTGGATGGTCGAAGCTACGCTGGCCCGCGCAGCTTCCGCGCCGAGAGCTTCGGCCTCTACACAGCGGCCCCGAGCCGAGGCGGCGGCCCCTATGACGAAGCAGTGAGATACCGCCTCGCCGGCTAAGAAACAGGCGCGCGCGGAGTTGACGGACAACGCCTTTGAGGGCCACCTCAGTCCATGGACATTATTCGCCCCCAGCGCCCGCTTTCGCCCGCATCCGCCGCAGACAGCATCACTGTCGCTCTCGCGCAAATCGCGCCTGAATGGCTGCACCGCAAGGCGACCGCGGAGAAGGTTGCGGAAACGGTGCGGATGGCCGCTAGCGAAGGCGCGGACCTTGTTGCGTTCGGCGAGGGCCTCCTCCCCGGCTATCCCTTTTGGGTTGAGCGGACCGGCGGGGCGCAGTTTGAGAACGCTGAACAAAAAGCGTGGTATGCGCACTATCTCGACCAAGGCGTGGTGATCGAGCGCGGCGACCTCGCACCGATCCAGGACGTGGCCAAGGCGACCTCCACCGCGGTCTATCTCGGCTGTATGGAGCGGGCGCCGGACCGCGGCGGCCACACGCTCTACGCCTCGCTCGTCTATATCGACCAAAGCGGCGAGGTACGCTCCGTCCACCGCAAGCTGCAGCCGACCTATGAGGAGCGGCTGGTGTGGGGGCCAGGCGATGGCCACGGACTGCGCGTGCACCCTCTCGGGCCCTTCACCGCAGGTGGGCTCAATTGTTGGGAGAACTGGCTGCCTCTCGCTCGGGCTTCGCTTTATGGACAAGGAGAGGACCTCCACGTGGCGGTGTGGCCTGGCGGCCCTCAGAATACGGAGGACCTGACGCCGGTCATGGCGCGGGAAGGACGCAGCTTTGCGTTGTCCGTTTCGGGGTTCATGGATCCTAAGACCATCTCCGTTGATCTTCCCGGTGCGGACGAATTGCGCGCCTCAGATCTCTTGTTCGCGCGCGGCGGGTCCTGCATCGCGGGCCCCGACGGAGCGTGGCTGATCCCGCCGGTCAATGACCGCGAGGCTCTCCTCGTCGCAACCCTGGACCACGCAGCGGTGCGCAAGGAGCGGCAAAACATGGATTCGGTCGGCCATTACAGCCGCCCCGATGTCCTCCAGCTCCGCGTCAACCGCGAACGTCAGTCCACGGTCCGGTTTGGCGACAAACGCGGCTAAAGCGCTCTGACGAGAAAGCTTGGCGAAAAGGCTGTCGGGTCCTATGCTTCCCCTGGGATGGGGAGCGATTTATGCGGTTTTTCTTGAGTGCGTTGGCGGCCTTTGCGGTTGGGGGCGCGGTCGTCTGGACAGCAATGTCCCTTGAAACGGGCGCCGTTGCGCTTAACACAACGCGGGCGGCGGGCCCGCTGCTTCGCGCACCGATTTTGAAAAGTACGACGCCGCAATACTTCGATCATTCCATTCCGCCGCACAAAAACCCGTACATCAGGCCGCTGTTCAATGTGGATGCGTCAGGACGAACAATCCCTGACGTAGAAGAGAAGACCAAGCAACTCAGGAGCTATCTCTACGCTTATTCTGGGCTGAGCATTGATGGATGGACGTATCAATCGCTCGACGCGTTCGGTATACAAAGTCCGCTTGCTCTTGCCGGTACGGGCACCACGACGATAGAGGTCTGTCCGGCGCACCGCAGTCTTGACGCCTTTTATACCGTCGTTGCCGATGTCCCCATAGACAAGATCCGAAGCAGAGACCGCGACTCCGCGCTCGAAGGACCCGACAATAACTCGCTGTATCCCAGGTCTGGTTCGTCCTACGGGGAGCGCACTGCGAGCACGAACAGATGCACGGTCGTTTCGGGCAAGCGGATCTACGTCGTCGCTGGCGCACGTCTCGGAAGTTACATACGCTTTCGAACCGTGGACTGAGCAATTTAACCGTTCGGTACTTTTCCGAAGGATCGACGTGGCCTCAGCCCACGGGAAGGTGTGAGGTCTAGCCAACGTCTCGGGCGGACCTCACGACTTTTCCGACCAAGCCGTAGTCGATCGCTTCGTCTGGGCTCATCCAAAAGTCGCGGTCGCTGTCCTTTTCGATTTTCTCGAAGGGCTGGCCCGTGGCCTCGGCAAAGAGATTGTTGAGGCGGTCTTTCATCTTGATGATCTCGCGGGCCTGGATCTCGATGTCCGAGGCCATGCCGCCTGCACCGCCCGAGGGTTGGTGAAGAAGGAAGCGCGTATTCGGGGTACAGAACCGCCGCTCTTTGGGCACGGAGATGTAGATCAGTGCGCCAGCCGAGGCGACCCAGCCGGTGCCGATCATGTGCACGTTGGGTTCGATGAACTTGATCGTGTCGTGGATCATGTCGCCCGACTCCACGTGGCCGCCTGGTGAGGACACGGTCACCGTAATCGGATCGCTCGACATATTGGCCATCGCCAACAGCCGTGCACAGACATCTTTCGCCATGTCCATCGAGACTTGCCCGACGATCATCACCTGGCGCGCGTCAAACAGCGCCTTGTCGATCGCGGCGGAAGATTTCCCGCCGTTTGGTTTGTCATCGTCATCAAGGGTGATCGGGTCAGCCATGGGAGCCTCCGGTGGTGGGTGAATCGTTAGCGCCGTAGCTAGGCACGCTCTGCGGGAAAGTCCAATCGGTCAAAAGCGCAGGCGGCTGGCATAGTCCGCCCAGGTGTCCCCGCCCGCGGTCGCGAGCATCGGGCGGCCCGCGCGCATGATCGGCGTGTAGGGTTCACCGTCAGGCAAGAAGCCAAACCGGCCGCCTGCCTCCTCGACAATCAACTGGCCCGCCGCATGGTCCCAGGGTGTCATTTGGTACTGCACGACGAAATCGATCATCCCCCGGGCGAGGTCGGAATAGGCGTACGCGGAACATCGGCCTTGGCGCACCCCAGCGGTTGAGGCTGTCGCTTGAAGAAAGGCACTTCGGTAGGGCTCCTCGACATAGCTATGGCTATAGTCGCCGCGGCTGCTTTCCCAGGCCCGCTGGCCGGTGTTGTCGAGGCGTTGTTTGTCGAAGAACGCGCCCTCTCCCCGCGCCGCGGTCAGGCACCGACCATCGACCGGAAAGTAGATCCAGGCTTGCTCGACGATCTGGCGTTGGCAGAGGGCCACCATCACCCCGAAACGATCCGATCCGTGTACAAAGTTATAGGTCCCGTCCACAGGGTCAACCAACCAGACGGGGTCCTCTCCTTTGAGCAGCGCTGTCGACGTAGTGCCCAGACTGACGCCTTCCTCGCCGACAACCCGAGACCCAGGCAGCAACGCCTCGAGCTCGGGGATCAAGGCCTCTTCGGCCTCGCGATCGGCGATCGTCACCAAATCCTGCGGCCCGGTTTTCGCCGTGATGTCGTCAGACGAAAGACTGCGGAAACGGGGCAGGATCAACCGGTCGGCGACCTCGCGGATCAGTGCTTCGACGGTTTCAGCGGGGACCATCATGCGCCGTCCGCCCCTTTCATCCGATAACGGATGACGCCTTTCACCACTTCAGGGTCAACCGGTTTTCCCTTCTTTGTCACCTCGATCAATCCTTCCGCCGCCAAGGCCCGGCCAGCGTCACGCACCGCACCCATCAGCGGCCGCCATGTATCGTCAGACACCAAGCGGCGCGCGGCTTCGCTGGGGCAAATGGATTTGCCAGGCGCACGTTCGCCGAGAACTTCAAGAATTGCATCGCGGGGCGTCATAAAAGCCGCGTACCGCTGGTTTCCGCCTTGGCCAAGAGCAGGAATGCCTTGGTGCGCCGCCCATGAGCGGCTAGGGTGAAGAAAATGCGTGGTGAATAGGTTCCGATGCTTTCCGCAACGTTCTCTGCTTTGGCGATCTTGGCCGCTGAGACAGCGGACGACAGCGCTTATGCTGCGCTCGCGTCATCCTACATCCGCGCTTTCGGGAGCTGCGAGAAGGACGCGCTCGACGGGCTCCTCGCCGAAGATCATAAGAATTTCGTCATAGCCAGCGACGGGCGCATGGCACGCACCGCCCTCGTCCTCGAGCGCCAATGCACGCCGGGCTACAAAATCTCCGTCACCGACTCGGAGACCATCAGCCTCGATGGCACCGGTGATTTTGGATCAGCGCTCTTGTCGTTGAAAGCCGACCTGCGCGCGCCGGGCGAACCTCTGCAAACGGTCGCGTTGCGCGTGTCGTTGATCATGGAGGATCGGGGCAACGGGCCGCGGATCGTCCGCTCTCACATCGCCGCCGCCCCGTAGAAAGGTCATTCGGCTATGGCTCTTGAAGCCCTTCGCACCCCCGACGCGCGCTTTTCCGATCTTCCAGATTATCCCTACACGCCGCATTTCCTCGACGACCTCCCCGGTTACGAAGGACTGCGTATGGCCTTCATCGACGAGGGGCCGCGTGACGCACCCGTCTTCTTCTGCCTCCACGGGGAGCCAAGTTGGGGGTTTCTCTACCGCAAGATGATCCCGATTTTCCTTGAGGCTGGCGGGCGGGTGGTCGTTCCGGATCTTTATGGCTTTGGTCGCTCCGATAAGCCCGTGGATCGGGACGATTATACGTACACGTTTCATCGGGGCAGCCTTCTGTCCTTAGTCTCATCTTTGGGCCTTAAGAACATCACACTGGTCTGCCAGGATTGGGGCGGCATCCTGGGGCTGTCCCTGCCGATGGAGGCGCCGGAGCGGTACAAGCGCTTGATCGTTATGAACACGGGCCTTCCGATCGAGCCAGCCAGCAGCTTTGTCGCCGAGGATCTTCGTCGACCCGCAGCGGAGCGCAAGACGGGCTTTGGCCAATGGCATGCATTTTCTCAGCGTGCGGACGACATGCCGGTGGGCTCAGTCCTCAACCAAGGCTCCGCGCAGAGCCTATCTCCTGAAGAGATCGCCGCCTACGACGCTCCTTTCCCCGACAAGTCGTACAAAGCCGGCGCCCTGGCCTTCCCCACCCTCGTGCCGTTCTCAGAGGAGCAAGATGGCTACACGACCGGTCGCCAGGCGTTAAAATTTTGGAACGGGTGGGAAGGCGAAAGTTTCATGGCCATCGGCGGTGCCGATCCCGTTCTCGGTGAGAAAGCCATGCGGGCGCTGCATGCCGAGATCAACGGTTGCCCCCAACCCCTCTTGCTGCCCGAAGCGGGGCACTTCATCCAAGAGTGGGGAGACGTGGTTGCGCGCGCTGCCCTGGAGTCTTTCGCAGGCTGAAGCTCTTTCGCAGCGCAACCGGCTTTGGACTTTTGCCGCGGTGCGAGCTAGCTCCCCAAGCAGACTCAACCACGGGATATTCGCATGGTCGACACCGTCACTGTCGCAGACCTGACAATTTCAAAACCGCTTTACGACTTCATCGCCGATGCCGCCCCCGACGCTGGCCTCAGCGCCGAAGCGTTCTGGGGCGCTGTCGCCCGCATCGCCACAGCGCACACCAAAACCAACGAGGCGCTCCTCGAAAAACGCGAAGCGCTGCAAAGGCAGATCGACAGTTGGTACCGGGAAAACGGTCCCCAAGGACCAAAAGCACAAGAAGCGTTCTTGCGCGAGATCGGCTACATCGTGCCCGAAGGCCCCGATTTCACTATAGCAACGAGCGGTGTCGACCCTGAGATCGCCGCGATTTCTGGGCCGCAGCTCGTGGTGCCGATCAAAAACGCCCGCTTTGCGCTCAACGCGGCCAACGCGCGGTGGGGCAGCCTCTACGACGCGCTCTACGGCACCGATGCGATCAGCGAGGACGACGGCGCTCATCGGGGGGGCGCCTACAATCCGGCGCGCGGCGCGAAAGTGATCGCTTTCGGCAAGCGCTTCTTAGACGAGACCTTCCCGCTCACCGAAGGATCCCATGCCGACGTCGTCCACTACGTAATCGTCGGTGACGTCCTGACCGCGAAGCTGGAGAACGGCGAGACGGCGTCGTTGGTCAGCCAAGAAAAATTCCGCGCCTACCGCGGCGACGCCAGCGATCCATCGGCGGTGCTGCTGCGTAACCATGGCCTCCACGCGGAGCTCCAGATCGATCGCGCCCACCCGATCGGCGGGGCGGACAGCGCGGGGCTCTCGGACATTCTGATCGAGAGCGCCGTCACCACGATCATGGACTGCGAGGACTCGGTCGCCGCCGTCGACGGTGAGGACAAAGCGGAGGTCTACGCCAATTATCTAGGGCTCCTCAAAGGCGATTTGGTCACGACGTTCACCAAAGGCGGCAAAAGGGTTGAACGCACCCTCAACAGTGATCGGCAGTACACGTCGTATGACGGCTCGGACCTCACGCTTAAAGGGCGTGTGCTGATGCTGATCCGCAATGTCGGGCATTTGATGCGGACGCCAGCCGTGCGGCTACCCAACGGCGAAGAGATGTTCGAAGGCATGCTGGACGCATGCGTGACCGGGCTCCTGGCAAAATATGACGTTGGAAGCCGCAAGAATTCCGTCCACGGCTCAACCTATATCGTCAAACCCAAGATGCACGGCCCCGAAGAGGTCGCCTTTGCGATCAAGCTCTTCGAAGACGTTGAGCAGGAGATGGGGCTGCCGCCGAAGACCCTGAAGATCGGCATCATGGACGAGGAGCGCCGGACCACGGTCAACCTCAAGGAGTGCATTCGCCAGGCGAAGGACCGCGTGATCTTCATCAACACCGGCTTCCTCGATCGGACCGGTGACGAGATCCACACCGCGATGCAGGCCGGTCCCTTTATGCGGAAGGCTGAGATCAAGTCGGCGCGATTTATGTCCGCCTACGAAGCATGGAACGTCGACAATGGCCTGATGTCCGGCTTCCAAGGCCGGGCCCAGATCGGCAAAGGCATGTGGGCGATGCCGGATCTGATGGCCGCGATGGTGGAGCAGAAGATCGGGCACCCGAAAGCCGGCGCTGACTGCGCGTGGGTCCCCTCACCCACTGGCGCGACGCTGCACGCCCTCCACTACCACATGGTCGACGTTGATCAGATCCAAGACGATATCGCCAAACGCCCCCGCGCTCCGCTTGCGGACATTCTCACCGTCCCACTCGGCGACCCCAGCAGCTGGAGCAAAGCGGACATCGAAGAAGAGCTCGAGAACAATTGCCAAGGCATTCTCGGCTATGTCGTTCGCTGGGTCGATCAAGGCGTCGGCTGCTCAAAAGTGCCGGATTATCATGACGTTGGCCTGATGGAGGACCGCGCGACCTGCCGCATCAGCTCGCAGCACGTAGCGAACTGGCTGCACCATGGCATCGTCACCGAAGTCCAGGTTCAGGAGACCCTGACCCGCATGGCCGCCAAGGTGGATGAGCAGAATGCGGGCGATCCCGCCTACCGCCCGATGGCGCCCAACTTTGACACATCGCTTGCGTTCAAAGCTGCATCGGAGCTGATCTTCGAGGGCGCGGACCAACCGTCCGGGTACACCGAGCCAATCCTCCACCGCACCCGCCTCGCGCTCAAAGCGCAAGGGTAGAAGCCGACGGGCTTAGCTCTTCGGTTGTTTCGTCAGCTTACGGAGGTAAGCGGCAGCGTTATCGAGGTGTGTCTGCCGCTTATCGTCGTCCATCTTTCGGGACATGGAAACCATCATGGCCCAGCGCGGATTTTTCTCAAGTTCGTCCGCATGCTGGACAATCCAGCGCCAGTAGAGCCCGTCCCACACCGCGCACCAATCACCCGGCTTGTGGTTGCTCATCTTCTTCACGTAAGACGAGCCGGAGAAATACGGCTTGGTGGTGATCAAGCCGCCGTCTGCATTCTGGCTCATGGCATAAACGTTCGAGACCATGACCCAGTCATAGGAATCGACGAACATCTCCATAAACCATCGGTACACATCGTCGGGATCGAACTCGCACAGGAACATGAAGCCGCCCATAATCATGAGCCGCTCAATATGGTGGCAGTAGCCGGTTTCGAGTGTGCGTTTGATCGTGTCATCGATCGGGTCGATGCCGGTCTCGCCGGTCCAAAAACTCTCAGGAATTTTGCGCGTGTGCTTCCAATGGTTGGTGGTCCGCATACGGACGCCGAGGTCTTCGTAGGTGGCGCGCATGAACTCGCGCCAGCCAATCACCTGGCGGATGAAACCCTCAGCCGAATTGAGGGGCACGTCGTTGGTTTTGAGGTGTTTTTTCACCTCGCGCAGAACCTGATCCGGGGTCAAAAGACCGATGTTGAGCATCGGCGTGATGCCGCTGTGCCAGAGCAAGCTCTCTCCCTCCACGACGGCATCCTCATACGGACCAAAAAGCTCGAATCGCTCCTTCAGAAAGGCAGACAGCCACTTCGCAGCGGTCTTATGATCCGTAGGCCAATAGATCTCATCCAACAATCCATAATGATCAGGGAACTGCTGATTGATCGAGCGGCGTGCATCTTCTTCCGCCTCGTCCGGTGCCCGCGACCGCAAGGGCGGAACCTCCGAGAGGAGCTTCTTCGGCACTTTCTTCCGGTTGTCCTCGTCAAAGCTCCACTGCCCCCCGACAGGCTCATCGCCGTCCATCAGCACATCGAGCCGGCGCCGCTGGGTCTTATAATACTCCGCCATGAACCAGCGTTTCTGACCGCTGCGCCAATCCGCGTTCTGCTCACGGGTGTTGAGGAACAATGGCGTCGAGAGCACCTCTAATTCTAAACCAAGATCATCGGTAAACGATCGAAGCCGTCGATCGAGCGTAAAATCCGTGGGGTCGCAGACGATCACTTTTTCGATGCCGTCTTGAGACAGACCCTCCAACGTTTCCCGAAGGATCCGCGCGCCTTTTGTATACGGAATGGTTTCGACGTCGTAGCCGTCGCCACCGAGCACGCTCGCGAACTTCGTCATCGACGCGCGGTGCAGCCAGAGCTTCTGCTTATGAAACTGCATCGGGTACTGATAGTCCCCAAAGAACAATGAATCTTCGATCAGCAGCACACGGTCCGGTTTCGCGCTGAGGCCGGGGTGCTTAGCAAAGAGTTGGTGGGGGAAAATGAGGAGTGCGGATGACATAAGAGGTCCGAAGAATGCGAGCGTACCGTCACCTTAGCGCGGTGAGGCGCTCTGGTGGAGGTCCAAACGCCTCATGCGGCAAAGCCACCGCTCAGGGTGACCGCTCGGGCTGATCCATGCGCTTGCGCCAGTCCCTTCCTACGGAGACAAGGCTATCGACGAGAATACGAGCCCAGGGGAACAGAGCCCCTCAGCGTTCGGACTAAAGCAGCATCGCTGCGGGGTCTTCGCAGAACAGCTTGAACTTCTGCAGGAACGCCGCGCCAGCCGCACCGTCGACAACCCGGTGGTCGCAGGTGAGGGTCACGGTCATCATGTTGCGGATGGCCATCTCGCCGCCCCGGACGACCACCCGCTCCTCGCCCGCGCCGACCGACATAATCGCGCCGTGGGGCTGGTTCACGATCGAGGCAAAACTCTTGATACCGAACATCCCAAGGTTTGAGACGGAGAAGGTTCCGCCTTGATATTCCTCAGGCTTCAGCTTCTTCTCCCGCGCGCGTTTGGCGAGATCCTTGACCTCAGCGGAGATCTGCTTGAGGCCTTTGGTTTCCGCTTTCCAGACGATCGGCGTGATCAGGCCGCCGTCGATGGCCACGGCAACGCCGATATCGGCATGCTTGTGGCGGAGGATCGCATCATCGGTGTACGTGGCATTGGCTTCGGGCACAGCCATGAGCGCGGCAGCGGACGCTTTCAGAATAAAGTCGTTCACGGAAAGCTTGTAGAAGCCGTCCTCGCCCTTGGGCGGAGACGCAGCATTGATCTTGGCACGGAGCTCCAGAAGGCCAGTCAGCTCAATATCCACGTTGAGCGGGAAGTGCGGAACCTCTTGGTTGAAGCTTTGATGGAGACGCTTGGCGATGGTCTTCCGCATCCCATCGTTTTTGATCGCCTCGTAGCTGTCCGCCGGATAGAGCCGTTCGTCGATCGCCGCGGCAGGCATCGGCGCTGGTCCGGCGGCGGGCGCAGAAGCGGCAGGCGCAGCCGGCGCAGTGACGCCCTCTTTCATCGCCTTTTCAATGTCGCGCTTGACGATGCGGCCGTGCGGGCCCGTCCCGGTGACGGCTTCCAGGGCGATGCCTTCTTGCTTGGCCATGCGTCGCGCGAGGGGCGAGGCTTTCACCCTACCGCCAGCCGGGACAGTGGGCACTGGCGCCATCGCGGTGACAGGAGCAGCGGCAGCGCCATTGCTCACGGGCGCTGGTGCGCTTGGCTCTGGCGCAGCTGCTGCGGGCGCAGCGCCGTTGAGGGACGCCGAATCAATGTCCGCGGCGCTCTCGCCGTCCTCGAGGATCACGGCGATCGGCGCGTTGACCTTTACCCCCTCGGTGCCCTCATCGATCAGGATCTTGCCGAGCTTGCCCTCGTCAATCGCCTCGACTTCCATCGTGGCTTTATCGGTCTCGATCTCAGCGATCACGTCGCCGGACGAGACGTCATCCCCCTCCTTTTTCAACCACCTGGCGAGGGTGCCCTCCTCCATCGTCGGAGACAGAGCGGGCATTAGGACGGGGATCGGCATTGACAACCTCTACTCAAGCGCGCGGCGGCGAACCATAACTGTTGTCGCCTTTAACGCCAGGGATGAGATACAGCCAGAAGAGATGAATGGGCAGGAAGATCAAAATGGTCGAAAACCCTCCTAAGCCCGATGCGGTGAGGTCGGTTTGGATGGTTTCCGGAGCCTGCCCGTCGAAAAGCTTGGCCCAGCCGCCTTCGGCGAGGACATATTCGCCGAGGAAGAACCCAAAGCCGAGCGCATAGAACGGTAAAAAGACCAGGTTCCAGCGGCCGGTGCGATCCATGTCCTGGAGGCGCTTCCACGGCGTCGCCACGAAGAGCGGCCACGCCGCGAGCAGCCAGAATAGCGCCGTAACCGCCGCATTGTTGAGTGCATCGACGATCGCGAGGCTTATGAACAGCGGCAACAGCACCCCAAGCGCGAGGCCACGGCGGCTTATCCGCCCTTGGGTGCTCGTCAGGAAGGTCCAGGCGGCTTGCGGTGTCATGGCGTCTCCAGCGATCAGGGCGCGCTAGGACCGCTGCGCCTTCTTGGCCCGCTTCTTTTGCGCCTTCGCCTCCTTCTTCAATGCCTTCTGCTCAGCCTTTTCGGCTGGGGTTGGGCGCGGGTCAGGGCCATAGGCGTTCGGGCCTTTCTCTCCGGGCAAAAAGCACAATGCGGCCACTTCAGCGAGCGCCAAAACGCCGCCCAGTTGCGCACCCCGTCCGCTGGCCGATGGGCCAACCCCGTCATCGTTGAAAATGCCGCCAGACCAGTCCGCTAGCTTCACCGCGGCTTCGTGCGGGCCCGTGTCGATGCCAATGGTGGTGAGATAGAAGACCACGAGCACGAGCGGCAGGTGCCACAAGCCGTTGACCCCGACATCGTGCATCCTGGCCATCGGCGCTGCGAAGTTGCCTGACCACAGGAGCAGCGCAGCAAGGCCGCCAATCACGACGTCACCCGCGAGCCCCAAGTCGAGGATCCTGATGATGATGATCAGGATGAACGCACCGATATTGGGGATGATCAGCTCGCGCAGGAAAAAGCCGCGGCCAACCCTGCGCTGCCTTGGATCAATGACGATGTGCTTCATCGCGGCCACCTCCCCGCCACACGCTCCTTTAGCGCCTGGCGGACAGCTGGGAAACGCCTGCCGGGCTTAGTCCGCGAAGCCCATGCCGTCGACCAGAGGATCCTGACCGTACTTGTTCTCACCAGCCTTCCCAGCGAGCGCGAGGAACGCGATCATCTCGCCGTACTGAAGGATCGTAGCCAGCGCGAACGCGATGCGTTGCGGCGCGCTCGTCAACACTTGGCCCCAGAAGACCGCCGTCATTTGCCAACCGCTGAGCCCCTCTTGCGCCAACAGCGTTGCTGTATCGCCCTCAGGATCTTGGATGATCTCCATGAACATTCCGGAAAACGCGAAAATCATCAGCACACCGATCGCGACAATCACCAAGATGTGGAGCCAGCCCGTGTAGCCCAGGTCATGAAGGCGCTTGAAGGGAACCGCGATCAGCGCAGGCCAGAAGTAGAAGAGGCCTATAATCGTCATGATGATGCTCATCACACCCGTCTGAACGAGGAAAAAGCCCGGCAGCATCGCCAGTACGAAGTACGGCAGGAAAAAGCCGATGGCGTAGCCCTTACGGCTGATCCGGCCGCTGGGGTTAAAGAGGAAATCAAACATCAAGGCGCCCTTTTCTCGGAAATTCTGTCACTCTGCGCGTGGACTTTATCACATTCCGTGCAGCGCTCCACAGCCTGGCGTTTAACGGTAAAGGACCTTCTTAGCCGCAGCCACCACGCGGGCCGCATCCGGCAAGCTCAGCGCTTCGAGGTTCGCGGCGTACGGTAGCGGCACGTCCTCTTGGGTCACGCGGGCGGGCGGCGCGTCGAGATAGTCGAAGGCCGCGTCGGTGACCGACCAACCGACCTCTGCGCCAACGCCCATGGGCGCCCAGCTTTCCTCGACCGTGACCAAGCGGTTGGTCTTCTTGACGCTTTCGACCACCGTCGCGCGGTCCATCGGGCGAATGGTGCGCAGATCGATCACCTCGGCGTCGATGCCTTCCTTCTCAAGCTCAGCGGCGCCTTCGAGCGCCATCTTCATGCCGCGGGCGTAGGATACGATCGTAAGGTCTTTACCCGGACGAACGACCTTGGCTTTGCCGATTGGAAGGACGAAATCGTCCATATCCGGAACATCGCCTTTGTCGCCGTAGAGCATCTCATGCTCCAAGAAGACCACAGGGTTCGGATCACGGATCGCCGCTTTGAGGAGCCCCTTTGCATCCGATGCTGAGTACGGAGCAATGACGATCAGCCCGGGCACATGGCCGTACCACGGCGCATAGTCCTGGCTATGCTGCGCAGCGACGCGGCTGGCCGCAGCGTTGGGGCCGCGGAACACGATGGGCGATGCCATCTGGCCGCCGGACATGTAGCGCGTCTTGGCGGCCGAGTTGATGATGTGGTCAATCGCCTGCATCGCGAAGTTGAAGGTCATGAACTCGATGATCGGCTTCAGACCCTCAAACGCCGCGCCAACACCCAGACCCGCAAAGCCATACTCCGTGATCGGCGTATCCACGACCCGGCGCTCGCCAAACTCTTGCAGGAGATCGCGGGTGACTTTGTACGCACCCTGATATTCAGCGACCTCTTCACCCATGACGAAGACGTCGGGGTCGCGGCGCATCTCTTCAGCCATCGCGTCGCGGAGTGCATCGCGCACGGTGGTTTCGATCATAGCCGTGCCGGCAGGGACCTCAGGCTCGTTCGCCACCATGGTTTGCATCGCTGGCGCAGGTTCAGCGGCCGGTGCGGGCGCTTCCGCGGGGGAAGGCTCGGCCGCAGCGCCGTTCACAGGGCTTGAAAGGTCAGCGTTGGCGATATCAGCCTCGGTCTCGCCGTCCTCGAGCAGGACCGCGATCGGCGCGTTGACTTTGACGCCCTCGGTGCCCTCTTCGACGAGCACCTTGCCCAGCACGCCCTCATCGACGGCCTCGACCTCCATGGTCGCTTTGTCCGTCTCGATTTCCGCCAAGATGTCGCCAGAGGAGACAGCATCCCCCTCCTTCTTGACCCAGCGAGCGAGGGTCCCCTCTTCCATGGTCGGCGACAAAGCAGGCATCAAAACAGGGATCGTCACAGCGGGGCGCTCCTCGAACTAAAAAACTCACGCGTCCGTAATGGCCCGCGCCCGCCCCTGCAACGGTTTAACGCTGAGCCCCGGGCAAAATCGCTCAACCGCCGCCAATTGTCCTGGCGATCATCCCGTCGATCATCCGATCCGGTAGGATCCTGCGCAGGAAGAGGAACCGGCGCGCTTGGGCTGGGCAGGCGTAGCGGGTGCGGGGCTTAGCGTCGGTAAGGGCCCTCTCGACGGCATGGGCGACGACGACGGGGTCGGGCGCCACTTTGTGGCCGCTGTCGTGGTGCCATTTTGCAAAGCGGCTGAGGGCTTCATCGTAGGCGAAGTGGCTGTGCTTCTTGAGACTTTCCTGCTCTTGATCGCCGAAATTGGTGTTCACGAAGCCGGGACGCACGAGGCTCACATAGATGCCCTGCCCCGCCACTTCCCGGCGGAGGGCATCGGTGAGGCCTTCCACAGCGTGCTTGGAGGCGCCGTAGCAGCCCATGAACGGCGGGACGACGCGCCCCGTCACCGAGCCGATGTTGACGATCCGCCCCGCGCCGCGCTGGCGCATCTGGGGGAGAACGGCGCGGGTGACGGTTGCGACGCCGAAGACGTTCACTTCAAACTGGCGCCGCCACTCATCCGTGCCGATCGCCTCGATCGGGCCCATCACCGAGACGCCCGCATTGTTCACGAGGTGATCGACAGGACTGATCTTGGCGACGGCGGCCTCGACGGAGGCATTGTCGGTGACATCCATCGTCATGCCCATCACCGAGCCGGGTTTCTCGCGCTCAAGCGCCGCCAGCGGCTCTTCCCGCCGCCCCGCCGCGATGATGTGGAAACCCTCGTCAGCGAGGTAGAGCGCGCATGCGCGCCCGATCCCCGTGCCAGCACCCGTAATGAGGACACGCCCGCGGCTCATCGCACTCTCCCACATTGCCCTACAGCAATGCCATCCGCTTACTGAGGAACGCTGCGGGAAGGCAACCTATTTAAAAAGGCCGCGCGCTCAGCCCGAGGTCATCTGGTCTCCGATATGGTCGCCGAGGCGGAGGGCCAAGGCGACGAGCGTCAACGTGGGGTTCACCCCGCCGCCGGTGGAGAATACCGAGCTTCCGCCCATGTAGAGGTTATCGACGCCAAACACGCGGCAATTGGGATCGACAACGCCGTACGCGGCGCTGGAGGCCATTCGGGTCGTCCCCATATGGTGACAATGGGCGCCAACATTTGCTGTGCCTTGGAGAACGTCATCGCTGATCCGCATACGGGCGACATCCGTCTCGGCGAAGGCCTTTGCCATCTCAATCGCCAGCGATCGCATGGTCTTCTTATCGGCGTCAGACACCTCGTAAGCGAGCTGCAAGCGCGGTTGGCCAAAAGCGTCACGCGCGTTTGGATCGACCGTCACGCGGCTGTCGCGATTGGGGAGGTGCTCCATGATGTTCCCGGTGATCCAGTCACCAGGGCAGGATATGGAGCTATCGTTGCTTTGGGCGTAGGCGCGGAGCGGATCAATCGAGCACGTCAAGTCGCGCTGCACCTTCCGGAGCGGGCCTAGGCGACCGTTAAAGCGTACGCTGGTGGCCGGTCGCATCGAGAGCGTGGCATTGCCGAGGCCCGCGCTCCGCATTGCGTCAAAACCCGGCATGAGCGGGAAGCCGCGCCCCTTGGCTTTGCCTTCAGTTTGAACGAAGCGCTCCCAAAAGGACGTGTCCGTCGGAACGAACATACCGAGCTCAATATTAAAGTGCTCCATGAACGTCCGACCGACCCAATCGGTTTGGTTGCCAAGGCCGCTCGGCATCTGCTGGTTGACGTTGAGCAGGAAGCGCGCGTTCTCCATTGCGCCGAAGGCGATGACAAAACGATCCGCGTTGATGGTCCGCGCGCTCCCGTCGTAGCCTTTCACGTCGGCCGAAATAATCCGTGTACCCGCTTCGTCTAAGGTCAACGCGGTGACGTTGGCATTATAAAGGCAGGTGATCTTGCCGCTCTCTTCGATCTCCGCACGGTATTTTGGACCGAAGCGGGTCGTCGGTGTACTGCGCGTAAACGATGCCGCGCGCATGCGATTGTTGCTCCAGAGCGCCGTCGCCGGTGTGGTCACCGCGGCCTCTTCAATATCCAAAATCGCGCAAGCCTCAGACAAATGGCTGTAGCATTCGTCGTAAGAAATCGGCCAACCGGGCATCCCGAAGATGGCGCGATCTTCAAAGTCGATCGGATCAAACAGCGCGCACCGGCCGGCCCAATGACCAGAGGTGCCGCCGAAGTAGCGCAGGCGACATTTCTCAATATGCTGATAGTTCACGGTGCCGACCGATTGGCCTTTCAGCACATCCCGGCTCTCCGCTGTTGGTGTCATGCCGCCCGCCTCGAGCAGCAAGACCCGGCCGCCGCGCGCTGCGACTTTGCGGGCAACGCTGATCCCAGCGGGACCTGTCCCGGCGACACAAACGTCGAACCGTCCCGAAAGCGCATCCTCGCTGGCGGTGTGAAAATCCTGCAGCATGGTGCCTAACTCCGTCCCATCGCCTTGAGGTCAGCCTCTGTCAGAACCCAACCGTCGACGAGGTAGAAGCCGCCGCCAAGATCTTCGGCGCCCTTTTTGGTGGTCCGGCTAGCGGCCATAGCGAATGCGGTCTGCCCGCTCGAGGTTGCCGCTAGGACGCTGGCGACCGCAACCGCTGCTGTGCCGCCGCCAAGCACCAGCTTGCGCCGGGTGGGCATCGCCTTCACCCGATCCACAATCGCCGCCAGCGGGCTCGCCGCGTTGTCCGTCTTTTCCCCGGTGTCGGTCATCGTCCCTCGCTTCCGTGATCATTCGAGTGTTGCAAGGTAGGCAATCAGCGCCGCACGCTCGTCAGGATCGCTCACCCCTTCGAACATCATCGATGTCCCCGAAACAACACCCTCGGGGTTTTCCAGATAAGCATCAAGGTTGCGCCGGTTCCAATTGAGGCCAGCCGCAGTCAATGCTTCGGAATAGTAGTACCCTTCAGCATTCCCCGCGGTTCGGCCGACAACACCGTAAAGGTTTGGGCCAACCAAGTGATCGGCGTCCGCCGCAGCGGAATGACAGCCAGCACACACTTGGAAGGCAATGCGGCCCTGCTCGATCAACTCGGGCGAGGCTGCTGGCTCTGAGCAGCCAACCAAGAGCGTCGCGATTGCGGTCGCTGCAAGGGCACCAGATTTTCCCGAACGCACACCGATCACTGTTGAACCCAATATCCCCGACGCATGTCGCTCTATCCCACGCGAAGGGTTAGATCACGGGGTATTAATGGCGCATCAATCGAGCCGCGCGCGGCGACCTACAACTTCATCGACAGTGTCGCATCACCGAGTGTTGTGCCGCCCTCGACCTCAAGGATCGTCCCTGTGACGTAGTCCGCACCGTCAGAGCAAAGCCAGAGCGCCGCGTCCGCGATATCATCGCGATTGCCGAACTCTTTGAGGGCCAAGGCTTCTTTGTACTTTGTGCGCATCTCTTCATTGGGCGCGAGGCGGTCCATGCCTTCCGTACCGTCAATCGGCCCGGGGCTGATCGCGTTGACCCGAACGCCGGAGACGCCCCACTCCATCGCCATACATTTGACCAGCATGTTCACCCCCGCCTTCGCCGCGCAGACGTGGGATTGGAACAGCCAGGGCTGGGTCGCTTGCGGCGCGGTGATCGCGATGAAGCTCGCGCCAGGCCGGTTGGCTTTGTGCACTGCCGCGCGGAAGACGTTGAAGGTGCCGAGAAGATCGATATCGATCACCGACTTAAACGCGTTGGCCGACATCTGCGCCGCGCCCGCCGGGAAGTTCCCCGCCTGGCCAGCGAGCACCATGTCGATCGGCCCCATACTGTCGGCGCAGGCGTTCACAGCTTCTTCAACGTCGGGATAGCTGCGCGCATCGACCGCGCGGCCGTCAGCTTCCGCGGCGCCCGCCTCTTTGAGCATGGCGACCGTGCGCTCGACCTTCTCAATCGAACGAGACACGACGAAGACCTTCGCCCCGGCTTCCGCAAACCGCCGCGCAATTTGCTCGTTAATTCCGGAGGTTGCGCCGGACATAAAACAGACTTTGTCGGCCATATCGTAGGTGGGGGCTTTTGCCATGGTGGGGTCTCCCAAATCTCTCGGTTTCTTGGCCGCCGATCTGCGCTGTGCGTGGCAAAGAAGCAATCCGTCCCTGTGTTGTCTCTGGTCGCGGTCTCTGGAAAAAGGCGGCGCACCGCATTTCCAGAAAGGGCATCTGTTCTATGCGCCAATTCATTCCCCTCCGCATGCGCGCTTTGACGTCGACAGCTCTCGTCGGCGGCCTTGCTTTGATCCTCGCAGCTTGCGGCGCTGACCAACCCGCCGAAACCAGTGCGAAGGCTACGCAAGAAGACGCTGGCGCGACCGCTGCGGCGCCTGAGCTTGGCGTCTTCGGCGTGGAGCTTGCGGATATGGACGCCAGCACGGATCCCGGCGACGACTTCAATGCCTACGTGAACGGCGGTTGGATCAACACGTTTGAAATCCCCGCCGAACGGTCCAGCTACACGCGCTTCACAACACTCGCGGAGCGGTCTGAAGAGCGGATTCGGAAGATCATCGAGGATGCGGCGGCGTCAGACGCACCCGAAGGCTCGGTTGAACAAAAGATTGGCGATATGTTCGCCGCGTTCATGGACACAGACGCGATTAGTGCTGCGGGCCTCGCGCCGATCGCCGATGAGCTCGCCTACTACGACAGCATCAGCACCACCGAAGAAGCGGCTTTGGCTTTGGTCAAACCGGAGTTCGGTAACCGCTCCCCGATGGGCATTTACGTCAGCATCGACGCCAAGCAACCTGATCAGCATACGGTTTATATGAGCCAATCGGGCCTCGGCATGCCCAACCGGAACTATTACCTCGACGAGAAATTCGCCGATAAGCAGGAGGCGTACAGAGCATTCCTTGCGCAGATGTTCACCTTTGCTGGGAGCACCGATCCTGAGGCATCGGCTGCTGGCGTCTACGCGTTTGAAGAGCGGCTCGCCGAGGTCCACTGGGAGCCCGCGAAGCGCCGCGATCGCGATTTGACCTACAATCCGACGACGATTGCTCAGCTCACCGAGGATATGCCGGGCATCCCCTGGCCAGCACTCGCCGCAGAACTCGGCCTTAAGGCATCGCAAAAGGTCGTCATTCGAGAAGTTGATGCGGTGATGGCCTCGGGCAAGATCTTCGCCGAGACGCCCGTCTCGGTGCTGCGCGACTATTTTAAGGTCCACGCGCTGAATTCGTACGCATCCGTCCTTCCCGAAGACATCGACGCCGCATCATTTGCATTCTATGGCCAAGAGCTGCGTGGCCAACCCGAGCAGCGGGAGCGCTGGAAACGCGGGGTTTCCGCGGTTTCCGGAACGCTTGGTGAAGCTGTCGGCCAGGTCTACGTCGAGCGGCACTTCCCGGCGTCGAGCAAAGCCCAAATGGAAGACCTCGTGGCCAACCTTCGGGTCGCCTTCGCCCAGCGCTTAGCGCAGCTCGACTGGATGAGTGACGCGACCAAAGAAGAGGCGAAGAAGAAGCTCGACGCTTTCTTCCCAAAAATCGGGTACCCGGACGAATGGACGGATTATTCTTCGCTGTCTGTCTCAGCCGACAGCCCCGTCGAGAATATCCGCGCGGGGCGCCGGTTCGGTTTTGAAGAGAACTGGGCGAAGCTCGGCCAACCGATCGACCGCAACGAATGGGGCATGACCCCGCAAACGGTGAATGCGTACTATTCGTCGACCCGTAACGAAATCGTCTTCCCTGCCGCGATCCTTCAGGCCCCGTTCTTTGATCCGAATGCTGATCCGGCCGTGAACTACGGCGCGATCGGCGCGGTGATCGGCCACGAGATCGGCCACGGCTTTGACGACCAAGGTCGGAAGTCCGACGGCTCGGGCGCCCTGCGCGACTGGTGGCAGCCGGAGGACGCGGAACGGTTCAAGGCAAAGACGGATGCCCTGGGTGCGCAGTACGCGTCCTATGAGCCAGTGCCAGGCTTTTTCATCAACCCGCAGCTGACGATGGGCGAGAATATTGGCGACCTTGGCGGCCTGTCGATGGCTTACTCTGCCTACCGATTGTCGCTAGGCGGAGAAGAGGCGCCGATCATCAACGGCTATACCGGCGACCAGCGGTTCTTCATGGCCTGGGCCCAAGTCTGGAAGTCGCGCTACCGCGACGAAGCCTTGAAACGCCAGGTCGCCACGGACCCGCATTCCAACGCCAAGTTCCGCATCAACGGCGTCGTCCGCAACATGGACCCCTGGTACGAGGCGTTCGATGTGGCAGAAGACGATGCGCTCTATCTGCCTCCCGAAGAGCGCGTCTCGATCTGGTAGCTTGGGCCGCAAGCGGTCGAAAACGAGGGCGCTTCGGCGCCCTCTTCCTTTCATTGAAGACTAGTTTCCGCTCACGGATCGCGCCGACGGGCCAGGACGCTTGTTCGAGATCGTCCGCCTACCGCAAGCGCGAGGCGATGCGGCTCATCACATCGATGGTGTGGTGCGCGAGCTGCTTACAACGCCGCGGGGACCATCCCTCCTCCGGCATCGGATTGGTCTTCGCGTCCTTGAACGGCATCTCTAGGGTCATCGACAGGCAGTCAAAGCGCTCGCCAATCTGGTTGCACGCAATCCGCATGTTCGCCTTGCCGGCAGGATCAATGGGATAACCCTCTTTGTCCTGAAAATCGGGCGTTGCTTCCATCAATTGGTTTTTGAATGTCGACAAAAGCTCCGCGAGCCGCGGTGACCAGCACGGGATGCCCTCTGATCCGGCGATGAAATTGTTGGCGATGGCCTCATCGCCGTGGGCATCGAGAAAGAGATCGCACCCAGTCTCGTCCATTTTATTGCGCACATAGAACACTTCTGGGCTCGCTTCCGGCGACGGCTCGGCCCAGGCGCGGTTAAGATCCGTACCCGCTGCATTGGTGCGCAGATGCCCTCGGGTGACACCATCAGGGTTGATGATCGGAACCACGTAAATTACGGCTTCTTTCAGCAGCGTGTCGACCATCGGATGGTCAGTCTCAAGAAGGCGCTCGCAGAAACCTTCTGCATACCAATTGCCCATGCTCTCGCCGGGGTGCTGCCGCGCGATCATCCAGATCGTCTTCTTGCCCTCACCTGGGCTACCGAACCGCAGCGCATCGATCGGATAACCATCGAGTGATTGACCGAGAGGGAAACGCTCAACGTCTGGGCGGCTCGCCAGGCGCTCGGTCATCTCAAGGCACCGCTGCGCCGTATACGGTGCAAAATAGGCATAGTAGCAAGCGCCCTCGCTTGCCTCGTGGGTTACCGTCAGCTTGCCGTCTGCGAAACTGCCGGGGACCCGAAACCACGTTTCGTTGTCATAGGACGCGCAGGCATCATAGCCCTCCCAGCCGCCGACGTAGGAAGCCCGGGCGGCGTTCTCGAAGACCATTTTACGCTGGCCGCCGGGTCCATCGACTTTAAAATAAAACCACTGGAAGAACTCCGCCTTCCCGTCGCTCTCGATCTCAAGCCGTATGTCCGAATTCTCATCCGCCGAAAGCACGCGAATGTTGCCGCAATCGAAATCTGAGGTGATGGTCAACGTCATGGCGCCTCTCCTCCGTTCGTCCTTACCGCGCAGCCGCCGCGTCGCAAGCCTGTGAAGCTTTCCCCGCAGATGTTGCTGGAAGCTTACCGGCTCGGCTTCTTTCCGATGGCTGAGTCGCGCCAGTCCGACGAGCTGATGTGGGTTCGGCCAACCGAGCGGGGGATTTTTCCCCTCAACCAGTTCCACGTGCCGCGATCTCTCGCGAAAGTTGTGCGGCAAGAGCGCTTTACCGTGAAAACCGACACCGCCTTCGTGGCGGTTATGGAAGCATGCGCCAGCGCGAAAGCGGGCCGAGACGAAACTTGGATCAACGCGGAGATTATCGAAGCGTACAGCGGCCTCCACCAGATGGGCCATGCCCACAGCGTTGAGGCGTGGTGTTCGGGCGCTTTGGTGGGCGGGCTTTATGGTGTCTCGATCGCTGGAGCGTTCTTCGGCGAGAGCATGTTCAGCCTCAAAACCGATGCGAGCAAAGTCGCGCTTTGTCACCTCGTAGCCCGCCTGAAGTTTGGCGGCTATAATCTTCTCGACACACAGTTTTTAACGCCGCACCTCGAGCGATTTGGAGGCATAGGCGTTCCCGCTGAAGACTATGAGGAACTGCTGGCTGGCGCCCTTCAAAATCGCGGCGCGTTCAACGCGTTGACGCCTCAAACAGGCGGATCGGCCATTTTGCAGCTGATCACCCAAACATCATAGGTCGGGTGCTCTAAAGCATTGAGCGCAGGCGAGGACGCGAACATCCATCCTTTAAAAATCGCATCGCCGTACAGCGCGCTGTCAATCGAGGCGGTGACAGCTTCTGAGACGGGAATAATCGCGTCCGAGTCCGCGAAATCGCCCTGATCTTCGCCTTGGCTCTCTGGTCCCTCGAGTTCGAAGACCTCAACGCCCTCCAGGGGATCGAGCCCAGCCTCATCGGCCTCGGCGGCGTTATCGACGCGAACCCGTTGGCCCGCCACGTCGTTCTCATCAGCGTAGACTTCGAGGAACACCGTCGTTTCGGGGAACTCTTCGGGCGGCCGGGTTGAGCATGTGCGGGCCACCAAGGTCAGGTTTCCGAAGGTTTCGGCCTCGCCAATGGGCACCGTGAGATCAACGAACCGCGCTGTGACCTTATCCAGCGCACGTAGGGTCACTGACACCGCATCACGGCCATCGGACGTCGCCCCGCGCCCCTGTTGCGGCCCGAAGCCTTGGCCCGACGCCGACCGAGAAAGACGATCAAGTTCCGTCTCTTGACCCTCGACCGCTGCTGGCGGAGCGACCGTCCAGCCGAGGAGCTCCTCAGGCTCGGATCCAGCCGTTTGCAAGGCAGCCAATAGGGCAAAAGCAGAAGAGAGCATGAAGGTCACTCCGAAGGTCCCTGCGGGTCTAGCACATCACATCCCATCGGGAGACCACGCTTCGTATTCCTTTTTCGATTCATCACCTGGTGTTCCTGCAACCGCGATGGAGCCTTTAGGCCGGTAGGCCAGCGGCGTCCCCGTCATGTTGGGGAGGTGCGGCTTTTCAAATTTCTTGACCGCGACCGGATCCACCGTCGGCGGCTCGTCCCAGATGCGGTGGAGCCAGCCGTGCCATTCAGGGGGAACGCGGCTGCCTTCCGCGTGGCCATGGTAGACGACCCAGCGGCGGCGCCCGCCCTCAGGGAATGTGCCCGCACCGGCCTCTTCAAAATAGCGGTTCCCCTGGTCATCAACGCCGACCAAGCGGGCTTTTGCCTTGAACAGCGTCCAGCCCATGCCGATGGTCGACTGATGCCACCAGGAAAAGATGCGCTTCAAGAGCCCAATCACGTCTTAAGTCCACCGCCGCGGCTTTACACAAAACGTGATACAGCCTTTTTTCGCGTAAAGGGATAGCGCCGTGCGGGAAAAAGGATCGTTGGGAGCGCGTGTTGCTGCACTGGCTGGTCTCGCGCTTGCGAGCCTCGTCGGCTGCGCTGGGCCGACAGCCACACTTCCGAGGGTCACGCCCGAGCGGTTGGAATCGCAAACCCTGACTGTGCAGCGCAAGGCTGTCGACGCAGCGCTGGCGCGCGAAGCCCGGGTTCGCCGGCTGGCCTGGCCGATCATCACAGAGAACGCAGCACTGTGCCCAAAACACAGGCCGCTGATGGGCTGGCGGCTCGGTGATGCGGAGACAGTCCGGTCACTGGCCAACGGGCTCAAGGCAAGCCACATCGCGGCTCTCGGATTTGACGACACCCCGCGCATCCTCAGCGTCGCGCCGGGCAGTCCCGCGGAAGCGGCTGGCCTGAAGACCGGCGATGTCATCATCGGGCTCGATCCCGAGGAGCCGGTGACGTCCCTGCGGGAGATCGTGCGCGCCGTCGGTGACGCTCTAGAAGATTGGGAAGAAGGTCAGACCCTGACCCTCGCGGCTAAGCGCGACGGCGAAGAATTCACCGTCGACGTAACGCCGGTCGAGGGATGCGACGTCCGCATCATTTCGTCAGGCAGCAATGCGATCAATGCGCTGGCGAGTTTCCGGACCATCACCGTCTATGCCGGGCTCGTCCGTGCCCTGAACGACGATGACCAGCTGAGTTTCGTCATCGCCCACGAGCTTGCCCATATCGCGGGACGCCATGTGCGCAAGGGGACACGGAACACCTTCCTCTCGGGCGCCGCTTTGTGGGCACCGCCGGTCTACGTGCTCGCGCGGGTCGGGGATTGGGTGACGTCGTGGCCAGCCGAACAGCTCGGGGCGGAGGCGCCGCCTCTGACCACCGCCGCAGAACAGCTCACCGCAAAGGCGGTCGGCAGCGGCGGCTTTGAAGCCGAGGCTGATTACATCGGCCTTTACATGCACGTCCGGGCGGGACGGTCGGTCGAGACCGTGCAAGATGTCTTCCAGCTGTTCTCCACCGTCAGCCCACGGACGTCTTGGCTTGAGGTGACTCACCCCGTCACGCCTGAGCGAATGCTGAACCTTCAGTCTACGGCTGAAGAGATTGCGGCGAAGCAGGCCGCGGGGACACCGCTGATCCCCGAAGGCTGGGCCGAGCACATCGAAGCGTACGCTAGCCGCAAGTCACCCGACTGACCTTCCCGTCGAGGCCGATGTGAATGTTCATCCGATCGGCAATGTATTCCATCGACACCGCCGTTCCGGGACGCAGCACACGGACGTTCATGTCATCAGGGATGGTCAGCGCTTCGAGGTCTTGGCCGACGAAAGTCTGAAAGTCTTCGGCGCCGCAGCTGATGTCGCCCGTCGGGCCGGCGAGGTCACCTTCAGGGACGACCGCTGTGTCCGAAAGCACCTCCACTTCTCCCGACGGCACCGTGACCTTGGCCTCAGCGGGCTCTTCGGCTGGGGCATCGGCGTCGGGGGCCGCGCTACACGCTGCGAGGACCGCCGCGAGGCCGGCGCACATAAGAACTCTGGTCATAAACATCTCCGATGGGCACAAGACGCACCAAAGACCAAAACCTGGTGAGGAGCACGCCGTGATTTCCGTTTCTGAATTATTTTCCGTCAATGACCGTTTCGCCGTCGTCACCGGAGGCAGCCGCGGGATCGGCCTCGATATGGCCTCAGCGTTGGTTGCGGGCGGCGCGACGGTGGTGATCTCATCGCGCAAGGAGCAGGCCGTGGACGCAGCGGTCGAAGAGCTTTCCAAGCAAGGCACTGCCTACGGGCTCGCGGCTGATCTTGGCACGGTGGCCGGGGCGCAGGCGCTGACGGACTTCGTCAAAACCAAGACCGACAAGGTGGATATCCTTGTCAACAATGCTGGCGCGACTTGGGGCGCGACGCTCGAAACGTTCCCAGAAGACGGCTGGGACAAGATCATGAACGTCAACCTGAAGGGCCCGTTCTTTTTGACCCAGGCCATGCTGCCGCTCCTGAAAGCAGCCGCGAGCAAGGCGCAGCCCGCCAAGGTCATCAACATCGCGTCCGTCGAAGGCATGCGCCCTGGCCAAATGGAGACCTACTCCTACGGGGCGTCGAAATCGGGCCTGATCCACCTCACCGAGCATCTTGCGCTGCAGCTGGCACCCCAGAATGTGACGGTGAACGCCATAGCGCCTGGCCCCTTCGCGACGAAAATGATGCGCGGGACCATCGATATGGCCGGGGAAGACGTGATCGCCGGGATGGTGCCTCTGAAGCGGATGGGTCAGCCCGAGGACATCCACGCGATGGCGCTTTACCTCGGCTCCCAAGCGTCGAATTACGTGACGGGGCAGACAATCGCGCTCGGAGGCGGCCTCGGCACGATTGCCTAGGCAGTGCGGCGCAGCGCTGCCGTGAGACAATTCGATACTCGCCGTCGTTGCCCACTCGTTTAAATACTAGGAGCAACGACGTTACGCCGGGGTGGCAGCGATGAAAAAGACGACCTCGGGGCTTGTTCTCGCGCTCCTGGCTGGGACGGCATGGAGCCCGGCCACCGCGCAAGACGCCCAAGCCGACGCGGCCCTCGATGAGCCAAGCGATATCATCGAGGACGATTTCGACAGCGAAGACGTGGTCGTGGTGGACGGCGTCCGGCGCCGCGGCATCACTCTGAGCGATATCGAACCCGAGATTACGTTGGGCGAGGAAGAAATTGCGTCCTACGGCGTCTCGTCGATTGCTGAGCTCCTCGAAGCCATTGAGCCCGAGACATCATCCGGACGCGGACGACGCGGCGGTGGACAGCCGGTCATTCTTCTGAACGGACGCCGGGTTTCAGGTTTCCGGGAGATCGGGCGCTATCCACCAGAAGCCTTGGCTCGCCTTGAAGTGCTGCCTGAAGAAGCCGCGCTCGCCTACGGCTTTTCGGCCAACCAACGGGTTGTCAATTTCGTCCTGAAGCCGAACGTGATCGTCCGCGCTGCTGAGGGCGAAATCGAAACGCCTGATCAAGGCGGTACGGCGAACACGGAAGGTTCGTTCCAGCGCCTTTGGGTCGACGGCAACCGGCGCTTCTCGATCGATGTTCAGTATGAGGGCCAATCGCCGCTGCTCGAGAGCGAACGGAACTTCGTTCAAGAGGCGGGCGGCGGACCGTTTGCCGATCCCTTCAACCTTGGCGCGCCCGCATTCGGCGACCCGATCGGAAGCCTCCTCGGCGGCGATCCGAACGCCGTGGTTGCAGCGCTCACGACGGACAGCTTTGGCGGGGTCCTGGTTGGGACAGAAAACGACGGCAACGACCAGGACCAGAGGACGCTGCGTCCTGACAGCGACGACGTGAGTGTCGGGTTCAGCCGTGCGGGTGACTTTGTTGGCGGCAGTACACTGACGTTCAATGGACAGATCACCCACGTCGAAAGTGACCGGCTCCTCGGCCAGCCCGAAGTCGCGCTCGACTTGCCCTCATCAAACCCTTTTGTTCCGTTCAATGACGGCCTCACGCTCTATGCCGGTCTCCCCGGCCAGCGGCCGTTGGGTCAGAACAACGAGACCGACACGTATTCCGGCGGGTTTTCCCTCGTCAGCAAGCCGGGCCGCATCGTCTGGACGTGGACCGGTTCCTACGAGCACGTCGAGACTGAAACGGTCACGGAACTCGGCCTCCTCGACGCGCCCCTCCAGGCAGGCGTTGACGCCGGCAGTGACCCCTTCGCGGTGCTCCGCGGCGAAACCCTGCGCAGTGTGCTGCGCAACGACACGACCAACGATACGTTCGAGACGGAGTTTCTGATCAACGGCAAAACGCTTGCGTTGCCCGCTGGAGACGTCACCTTTTCCGCGCAGGTCGGCGCCCGGAGCCGTGAGCAACAGGTCGACACGGACATAGACGGAGTGCAGACCGACGCCTCCCTCAGCCGCGATTCACTTAACGGCCAGATTAGCGTCGATGTCCCCGTGCTGCTTGCCGACACAGAAGGCGGGTTCGGTGATCTCTCGCTCAACGCCAATTTAGCGGTCTCGGACCTCTCCGATTTCGGCACGCTGGCGACCTGGGGCGGCGGCTTTACGTGGCGCCCTGCGGAATCGTTCCGGCTCATCGGCTCCTATACCCGGGAAGAAGGCGCACCATCGATCGGTGAACTCGGCGATCCGTTGCTCATTACACCGAATGTCCGGGTCTTTGACTTTACGACCGGGGAGACCGTGCTTGTCGACGTCACCACAGGAGGCAATCCCGACCTGCAAGTGGACAGCCGCCGGGTCAGCAAACTCGGCGTGCAATGGCGCCCTTTCGGAGAACGGGTGGCGACCATCAACGTCGACTATACCCAGTCGCTCCTCGACAACGAAGCGCGCTCCTTTCCCGCCCTCACTCCAGAGATTGAGGCCGCCTTCCCCGACCGTTTCGTTCGCGATGCAAGCGGCCGCTTGACCTCTTTTGATCAGCGTGCCGTCAACTTTGCCGAAAGCCGGCGCAGTCAAATCCGTACCGGGATCAATATTCGGCAACGGCTGTCACGGTCATCCCCTGGCGGACCCCCTCCCTTCGCCCGCGGCGGTAGCGGAGGAGGCGGCCGCCCCCCTGCAGCGGCTTCAGGACAGCGGCCTCAACGATCTGGGCCTCCGCCGGGCGTTGCCCGTTCAGGACCACCCCAGAGCCCGCAAGCAGGTCCGCCCTCCTCCGCTTCGGGAACACAAGGCGGTGCTGGCGGGCAGCCGCCAAGCACAGCGCGTCCATCCCGCGGCGGTCCTCCGGCATCGAGCGGGCGGCCAAGCGGCCCTCCCCGACTTTCCGGGCGCCCGCCGGTGCGCAACTGGGCATTCTTTCACACATGGGTGCTTGAGGATTCGCTGCTGATCCGCGACGGCGTACCGAAGCTCGATCTCCTGGACGGTTCCGCGCTGGGAAATCGTGGGGGCACATCAGCTCACCGCGTCACCGGGATTATGCGGCAATGGAAGGCTGGTCTGGGCATCGTCGTGCGCGTCGACTGGCGCAGCGGGACCGATGTTGATGGCGGCAACACCGGCGAAGGCGCCCTTTCATTCTCCGACCTGCTCACCGCCAACACGCGGTTGAGCTATGAGCTTTCCTACGCAAGCGGCCTGACAGATCGCGTTCCGCTGCTGCGCGATTCGCGGGTCGCTTTCGGCGTCGACAATATCTTCAACGAACGGCTCGCGGTCACCGACAGCGCCGGGGAAACGCCCCTGCAGTTCCAGCCCGATCTCGTCGATCCCCTAGGACGCGTCTTCGAAATCGAATTCCGCAAGCGTTTCTGAGGGTCTCACGGGGGCGATGACAAAACACACAGAATTTCAGTCAAACTGTTCAAATTTGCGGCTGCACACTTATTTGTTGTCTCGAAGAAGTCTCCACGCCTTTTGTGCACACGGCTTCTGGCTGACGTCACCGGATCTTTGGCGCGTTCCCCCTGCGTCTTCGGTCTCTTCGTGACATCACCGAAGGAACCCGCTGCTCCGTCCCCCTCAAGAGCGGCGGGTTTTCTTTTCATGAGGCCGCAGCAGTTCGGCCCGTCGGCGTTGAAAGGGACACGATCATAACAACGCCCCTAGTTTAAGACGCTGTTTGAAATCACGAGAAGGCGACCCAACAAATTGCCCCGCCCCACTGGCGTGGTGCACGCGCCGAATGGCGGGAAAAAGCGGCAACTGATCAGTGCAAGCTGACCACAATCTGGGAACCGTTGGCGGCGCATCGCTGCTCCCAAGATCTCAAGGATCGACCCACGACCGACACACGCCATCAATGAGTTGAATTGTCTGGATTATAGGTAAATGGTGAGCCCTCTCGGATTCGAACCGAGGACCTACTGATTAAAAGTCAGTTGCTCTAACCAACTGAGCTAAGGGCCCGACCAGAACGCGGTGGCTAAGGCTTTCGCAGAGGGTCGTCAACCGTTTTTGGGTGCTCTCCGGTGCGGCCAACCTGCGCAATTTTCGGGTACGAGCGAACTGCACCTGCGCCTTGATTGCAACGGACATCCGGTGGGATGGTTCCGGGGAAACGAGGGTGGGATCGTCATGATGTTTGTGAAGGACATAGTCGCGCGGGCGAAGCGAAACACTTATTTTCGCGAGGTTTTGTCGACCCACGAGCACTGCCAATTGGTGGTGATGTGCGTCCGGCCAGGCGAAGATATCGGCGAAGAGGTGCATGATCTCGACCAGACGCTGGTTTTCGTGTCCGGTCGCGGCAAGGCGATCCTCGGCTCGAAAGAGTTCTACGTTCAGCCCGGAAGTCTGGTGATCGTTCCCGCGGGCACTGTGCACAACTTCATCTGCAAAGGGACGAAGAGTTTAAAGCTCTACACGCTCTATGCCCCTGCCGAGCATCCTGATGGGACCATTCATAAGACGAAGGCCGACGCCGACGCGGATGAGCACCACCACGACAGCGTGCTGCAAGCCTTTGGCGCCTATTGTGCGCGGTGGAAACGGGCGCTTCTGGACGATTAGCGCTCTTTATGCCGCGCACGGAAGGATGCGGCGAAGGTGGAGAAGCTGCCGTCCGCGATGGCCGCGCGCATCGCCGCCATCAGCTTTTGATAGAAATCGAGGTTGTGCCAGCTGAGCAGCATCGGCCCCAAATACTCTCCCGCTTTGAAAAGGTGGTTGAGGTAAGCCTTCGTGTAATCGCGGCTTGCGGGACAGTCGCTGTGCGGATCAAGCGGTGTTTCGTCATCGACAAAGCGCGCATTTTTGACATTGAGGGGACCATCCCACGTCCAAGCTTGACCATGACGCCCTGAACGGGTCGGCAACACGCAATCGAACATGTCGATGCCCCGCTCCACCGCGCCGACGAGGTCAAGCGGCTTCCCGACACCCATAAGATAGCGCGGCTTGTCTGTGGGGAGCGTCGGCGTTGTAAAATCAAGCACACGGAACATTTCCTCGCGGCCCTCGCCCACCGCAAGGCCGCCTACGGAATATCCCGGAAAATCGATGGTCTGCAGCGCTTCGGAGGAACGCTTGCGCTGGTCCTCAAACACAGACCCTTGGACGATCCCATAAAGCGCCTGGTGCGGGCCAGCATAGTCAGCAAACGCATCTTTTGACCGCCTCGCCCACCGAATCGAAAGCTCGAGGCTCTCAAGGCTGGCCTCCGGTGTAATCGGATAAGGGGGGCATTCGTCGAGTTGCATTTGGATGTCAGCACCAAGGAGACATTGGATCTCAATCGACCGCTCCGGCGTCAGCATATGCCGGGATCCGTCAATGTGGCTTTGAAACTCCACACCTTTTTCCGTCAGTTTACGGCGCGCCGCGAGGGACATCACTTGGTATCCGCCCGAGTCCGTCAGGATGGGTTTCTGCCATGTCGAAAAAGCATGAAGGCCACCAAACTTTGCCACCCGCTCCGCCGTCGGGCGCAGCATGAGGTGATAGGTGTTGCCGAGGATAATATCGGCGCCAGTCGCCGCGACGTCACGCATCTGCACAGCTTTGACGGTTCCCGCGGTCCCGACGGGCATAAAGGCAGGTGTACGGATCACCCCCCGCGACGTGGTGATTTCACCAGTCCGCGCCTGGCCATCGGTACCATGAAGCGCAAAAGAGAACGGCGTCGTCACAGCTTTTTCGCGTGCTGAGCGACGAAGCGTTGCCAGATCAGGAGGAGCGGAGAGCCGAGTTCAAGCCCCATGCCGACCAGTTGCTGCGGCGGCGGCGCGCCGATCGCAACGGTTGAGTAAAGCCTCCCCAGAGCGCCAATGAAAAGCACACTGACGATGAGGGAAAGCGTTGTCCCCTCTTCCTCAATCCGGCCGATGATCCGGACCACGAGCAAGGGAATAATGAGGTACACGCCTGATAAGTAGCGCAGTTGGTTGTCCAAGGCTGCTGGAACCGCATCGCCCGCGTAGCTGCCCGCGCCGCCAATGAGACCCGACACAGCAAAAAAGCCGGGAATGAGCGCAAGGACACCTAAGGCTATTTGCAATCCACGCTTCATGGCTCTGCTCCTCAGGCCGCGTTGTGATCGGCGGTATAGAACTGCATCGTGTGGTACTGCAGCGGGTGGTGGTCGAGGTCCCTGACGAGGCCAGCCTCAACGGGATCGCTGGGTGCGGGCCCGACGTTGCGTTTGTCCTCAAAGGCGACGACGTCAAAGCGAAAGTGGCGGCGGAAATGCAACGTCGCCTCGTGCTCAAACGCGTCCCAATCGGGATAGCGGCCGTAGACCCAAGCATAACCACCCGCGGGCGCGCCAGGCAGCATCTGCCGCGCACGCGTTTTGAAGTGCACAATCATCTGCAGGTCGGCCACGGCGCGTTCTCTCCACAAACAGTGTCGCGAGCCATGCCACACGGTGGACCGCGAGGCTAGGCCCCGTCCGCGCGCTCGGAAAGATGCCCTTGGAAGAGGCGCCATCCCCCCTCCTCGCGGATCGCCACACCGGTGAAGATCCCGTCGAACGTGAAACGCGACTCCCCTGCCGTGACGGTACTCTTGAGCGCGACGGAGAATGCGGCGGCATCGGAGCCCAGCGGCGCGATATCGACGGCGCCTAAGGTGTTCTCAATCACGGCGCCGCTGCCCGCAACCTCGTCGATACCGATGGCGATTTCTTCTACAGACCGATAAAGCACCGCGCCGCGCTCAATCCATAAGAAACCCTCTCGATCCGCATACAGCGCTTTGAAGTCATCCAAGCGGTTATCGGAGATCGCTTCCGCCCACTCGCTGAGCAGGATCGCGACTTCGATTTCAACGACGGCCGGACTTACAGCTGGCTGCTGCGGCTCTCCACAGGCCGCAACGACGATCCATGTCAACAGCGGAACGATAGACTTCCGTATCCAGACTTTCATCACCCTTCCCTCTTTCCTAGAGCGGTTTTTCCGAGCGTTTGAGACCCCACCCAGAGCCGTTCCTAAGTGTTGCGCTCAAGGAGGCACGCATCGCCGTAAGAGAAAAACCGGTAACGCTCCTCGATCGCGTGGGCATAGGCCGCTTTCATACGGTCGGTCCCGGCATAACCGCATACCAGCATGAACAAGGTGGACTTCGGTAGGTGAAAGTTCGTCAGCAGAAGATCCGAGGCCGGAAAATTGTCTCCGGGCTTGAGGAAGATGTCGGTCTCAGCGGCGAACGGCGCAACCTTTACGCCGTCCCAAGCGCTTTCGAGCAGGCGCAGCGACGTTGTCCCCACGGCGACAATACGGCCTCCCTGGGCACGGGCTGTGTTGATTTGGTCCGCAGCAGCTTGGCTCACCTCACCCCACTCCGCGTGCATACGGTGCATGCTGGTATCATCCTCCGTGACCGGAAGAAATGTCCCCGCACCGACATGCAACGTCACCGCAATGCGGCCGATTCCGTTCGCAGCCAGCGCATCAAAAAGCGCGTCGGTAAAATGCAAGCCCGCGGTGGGCGCGGCGACGGAGCCAGCCCTTGCGGCGTACACGGTTTGATAGCGTTCGCGGTCGTCCTCGCGCACCGCGCGTTTCCTGGCGATATAAGGCGGTAATGGCGGCATGCCTGCGCCCTCTAAAGCCGCATCGAAGTCTAAGTCTTCTACCGTGAACAGAAGATCCGTCTCCATACCATCGCGCCGGGTAATCTCAGCCGTTAGGCCGTTCAGGCGCACCACATCGCCAACCCGCAACCGCTTGCCCGGCCGCGCAAAGCTGCGCCAATGGGAGCGGCCATCGACCGGATTGAGGCGCTCAATCAAGTTGGCTTCGACCGCGACGGGCGCGCCGCCATCTTCGCGCGGATCACGGCTCCCATCCAACGCAGCCGGGATGACCTTGGTGTCGTTGATGACCAAGAGATCACCTGGCCTCAGGACCGACGGCAGATCAGCGATCCCGCGGTCAGCAAAGTTCTCGCCGACATGCAGCAAACGCGCAGCCGTGCGCTCCGCTGGCGGCTCCAAGGCGATCAACTCTTCGGGAAGGTGGAAATCGAAATCAGAGGTGCGCATGGGCGTGCCCTTTGGGCTGCGCGCCGCAGACTTGCAACGCTTCACATTCGAGCGTATTCCTCCGAAAACTCCCCAGTCATTCAGCGAAAACTCCGCCGGACGACGCGCCGGGGACACCCGTATCCAGCGTCGCTGCGGCGCTTTGCTTATCCATGGAGGACCCTATGGCCGACACACCGCAAATGCCGAAAGCCACCGCGGTCTGGTTGATCGACAACACGGCGCTGACCTTTGACCAAATCGCCGATTTCTGCGGTCTGCACCCCCTTGAAGTCAAAGGGATTGCCGATGGTGACGTCGCCGCGGGCATGCGCGGGATTAATCCCATTACCGCCGATCAACTGACGCGCGACGAAATCGAAAAGGCGGAAGCGAGCGAAGACTACCGCATGAAATTGTCGCGCAAGAAAGTGATCGTCCCCGAAGCAAAGAAGAAAAAGCGCTACATTCCGACGTCGCGTCGGCAAGAACGGCCCAACGCGATCGCATGGATCGTTCGAAACCACCCCGAAGTGCCCGACCGGGTGATCTCAAAGCTGCTGGGCACCACCAAGCAGACGATCCAATCGATCCGCGACAAGTCCCATTGGAACTCCGCAAACCTTGAGCCCATGGATCCGGTGACCCTCGGTTTTTGCACGCAATTTGACCTCGACATGGCTGTTCAAAAAGCAGCAGAGGAACGTGCACGGATGGAAGAAGCGGGAACCTTGCCCGAGGGCGCAACTCTTCAGCCTGCTGAGGAAACGACAGCCGAGCCGGAGGAGCAAGAGCAGAGCAGCGCGCCTGACCTCGACAAGGTGTTCGCTAACTTTGGGTCGGATTCGAACTGATCAAGACATCCGTCCCCGGACAATAGAAGTGGCCCTGCGCGTGTCGCGCGGGGCCTCTTTTTTACGCGCGCCGATATGACGTATACCGAGTTCTTATGCGCGACCCAGCTGTATTTCGTAATTGCGCCGCGTTCTGAACTGACGGAAAAGTCGCGCGCACGCGAGTAAGGAGAGAGTTTCGTGGGTATCGTTAACGAGTTCAAAGAGTTTGCCGTGAAGGGCAACGCCGTCGACTTGGCCGTCGGCATCATTCTGGGCGGCGCATTTGGTACGATCGTCAAGAGTTTAGTCAGTGATGTGATTATGCCGCCGATTGGGTATCTCACAGGCGGGGTCGATTTCTCGAGCCTCTTCGTCGACCCGCTCGGCGGCGAGTATTCGTCGTTAGAGGCTGCAAGAGAAGCCGGTGCTCCGGTGATCGCCTACGGACTTTTCATCAACAATGTCATCAGCTTCCTGATCGTTGCCATGGCTGTCTTTGCTCTGGTGAAAGGCATGAACAGCCTCAAGCGCAAAGAAGAAGAAGCAGCCGAGGAAGCACCGGCCGAGCCGCCGGCGGACATTCAGCTGCTCACCGAGATCCGGGACGCGCTCCAGGCGAAATAACCAAGCCTTACATCTCAACGGGAACGAAAAAGCCGCCTCACCAGCGTGGGGCGGCTTCTTTCTGCGCCGGTCCAGTCCGATCGGCCAAATGCCAAGCCGAACGCGTGCGACGCGACCCTCAAAACACTTCAGCCCGCCTAGCCGAGGGAGCCAGACGGGCTGAAGCTTATCCTAACCTCGCTCGCGCGAGGCCGATGTTAGGCTTTTTTCGCTTTGCGGCGCGCTGCAGCACCAGCTGCGATCGTGCCGAACAGCCATGCAGCGGCAGGAACCGGGATCGGATCGCCTGGGTTAATGAAGCTGTCGATGAAGTCCTGACCAGCGGAGACGCGGGCGTCGCCCATCACTTCGCCGAACGTTGAGTTCACAACGCCGTCGAGGTCGGCGAAGAAGCCGCCGAAGCCGAGGCCAAACGACGTCACACCAGCAATTTGGCCGTTGATGAAGCCCGGACCGCCCGAGTCGCCACCAGCCGAGTTCGATTCACCCATGACACCCGTGTCGGTGAACATGCCCGAGTTTGCCGTGGTGATGCCGTTGTCGAGCAGGAACAGGTCGTACTGCTCAAGTGCGTTCTGAACAGCGAGACCGTTGTCGAAGTCGGAAAGAAGAACCGTCTCCGGGAACGTCGAGAACGTGTCGTTGATCGTGCTCAGGATCTCGTTGACGATGTCAGCGTTCGCTTCATAGACGTTTTGGCCTTGAAGTTTGAAGCCAAGCTCGCCGCCGCGTGCGCCGACGTTACCGTTACCGAGACCGCCAAAGCCGACACGAGTGTAGGTTTGGAAGAGCTCGTCGCTGTCGCGATAGATCTCGTAGATCTCAATGCCCATGCTCGGTGTGGAGTCGAGTTCGAACACAGCGAGGTCGTAACCGTTGGCGAGGTCACCATCGTAGAGCGGGTGAATGTTGTCCTGCGAAATGGTGAACGTGTGCTCTTCGACGTTACCGTTTCCATCGATGAAGCCGATGATGCCGGTGTCGCGGTCAACAGCGCCTGAACCGTCTGTCATGCAGTGTGCGGCGGTCAAAATGTGAGTCGCGCTGATGCGTGACGCGGTGCAGAGACCAACCGTGTTCGAACCAACCGTTTGCAGAACCAGCTGACCAACGCCCGTGAATTGAGTCGGGACATAGTTCGGCCCAGCGCCATAGACCGTGCCGTTAATCGAGTCGATCGTCGAGCCGAAAAGGGCAGCGCCGCTCATGTCAATGTTGACGGTGCCCGGGATGACGCCGTTGTTGTCATCAACCGTCACGATGCGCTCTTGCACTTGAGCGTTGATCGTTGTGCTCACGCCTACATGCCCACCATTCATCTGGAGAGCAGGAGCAGCGTTTGCAGCGCCCGCCATGGAGACGGCAGCAACCGAAATGCTCAGTAGAAGTTTCTTCATTGGATATCCCCACTTAGAAATGCCCCGTCCCACGCAGAGGAACCGCTCCCCGTACCCAGTGCCGGCGCTATACAAACGCGCAAACGTCGGTCCCATCAGCATATCCTGCCGTGGAGCAGACGTTTACGAATGGTTACTAGGTTGCATGCTGGTTCTGAGAAGTCGCCCTCAAATGGCTGACGGTAAGGTTAACTTCCGTTAAGGTTACTTCGAGCATCGATTCTTTCAAAAATTTCAGCATTCAAGAGGCTCAGCGCTGCATCGGCGTACACGCTCAAATTCCCGTCCTACGCTAGGTGGGTCCCACGGCTGCGCGCGGGACGTGTTGCCTATGCGGGGCCCTCGCCCAAAGCCGAATGCAGAGAGGCTCCGGTGGCTTGGTGATTACACGCCATACGAGAGGCTTTACCCTCGCCCACAAGCCACACTGTTTTCGCGGCAAGCCGCAGCTTCCGCCAGCACAAACCGCCTAGGCTTTCATAACCAGGCCAGATCAGCGCTCCTCTCCTCCAGAGCGCACGGGAGGATCGTTTTCGCGCCGAGGACTTGCCTTTACCCGCAAGCGTCGCGAAGGCCCCGCCATGGGCAAAGCGGCGACCCAACTTTCAGAGCGACGGTCACGCTTGTTGACGGAACCTGTCACCAAGGTCCTGTTCGACCTGTCCTGGCCCATGACCCTCGGCCTGTTTTCGGTCATCGCCATCAACGTCACCGACACTTTTTATATAGGTCGCCTCGGCGGAGACGAGCTCGCCGCCATCGGCTTTTGTTTTCCCGTCATCTTCGGGATGAGCGCGATCGCGATTGGGATGAGCAACGGCGGCGCCTCGGTCGTCTCGCGGGCCATCGGCGCGGGCAACGAGCAACAAGCCCAAGCGCTGATCACAGCAACGCTGCTGTTCACGGTGATGTTCGCGCTCGTGATCGCCGTCATCATGGTGCGCGTCAGCGACATCGTCTTCTTAGCGCTCGGTGCTCCGCGAGAATTGCTGTTCTATATCAACCAGTTCATGACCGTGTGGTATTGGGGCCTACCGCTCCTAGTCACGCCGATTGTGCTCAATGGATTGATGCGGTCCACAGGGGAATCGAACATCCCCAGTGCGTTGATGGTCCTGGCCGCCTTTATCAATGCAGCGATTTCGCCGTTCATCATTTTCGGGCTGCTCGGGCTCCCGAAGCTCGGTATGGCGGGTGCGGCCTACGCAACCATCACCGCGCGGGCGGTCATCGTGGCGTTGGCGCTTGGATGGCTGATCCGATCGAACTTGTTGACCGTGAGCGCAGCGCTCTTCCGAACGTTCCTCCCGTGCATTTTGCAGGTGCTGCGCTACGGCGCCCCAGCCTTCTTTGCACAGCTCGTGGCCCCTATCGGCACCGCGGTGACCACGCGGTTGATTGCTAGCGCTGGCCCCGATGCCGTCGCAGGTTTTGCCGTCGGTGCTCGAATTGAAGCGCTGGCGTTGATCCCCTTCTTTGCGCTGCAAACCGGCATCACCCCGTTTATCGGGCAAAATGTGGGAGCAGCGAAAGATCAGCGCCTGCGCGGTGCGGAGCGCGATGTATGGCGCTTCGCGCTCCTCTGGGGCGCTGTGGGCGCCATCATCCTCTTCTGCGCCGGAGGCTCCCTCGCCAGTGCCTTCACCCGCGATGCGGCGATTGCCGCGATCAGCGACCGCTACCTCGAAGCCATCGCTTACGGGCTATGGGGCGCCGGGCTCCTCATCGTTGGGATCGGCATTTTTAACCCCCTCGGCTATCCCAACCTTGCGTTCGGCGCGAACGCCTTGCGCTACGTCGGCTTCTACGCAGGGCTTTCACTCTTCGGAGTCGGCGTCATGGGGTGGCGTCCCGACCAAGCCGTCTTCGCCGCGGCCGCGCTTTCCTTCATTCTTTCAGGTCTGATTTCGGCGCTCTTTTTCAATCGCCTCCTCGGGAAGCCGAACCGAAAAGATCTCGCTGCAGCGACGAACTGATGGTGTCTACACACCCAATGCCTACTCAAGGTTGCTGATTCGGGAAAACTCGTTCTTGATCTGTTCCTTTGTTCTCTTTATGTTCAGAAGATGGGACAAGCGGCGGGCCTTTCATTTCGCGCAGCGAAGCGCTCGGGTGGACGCGGAGCGCTTTCGAACGCCTCCGGGCGATACGAACTTGATGTCCGCGCGCGGGTCGATGATGGCTGGAGCGCAGCGGACGACGACAAGCGAAAGACGACGGTCACCGAAGAGGCGGCGAAGAAAATCGTCACCTTTAACGATAGCCCGTTTGTTGGCTTTGACCGGTCGATCAATCCCTACCGCGGATGCGAGCACGGATGCGTTTACTGTTTCGCGCGGCCCACCCACGCCTATCTTGGGCTCTCTCCCGGCCTCGATTTTGAGAGCAGACTTTTCGCCAAGCCCAACGCTGCGGTGCTCTTGAGGCGAGAGCTTTCGGCAAAAAACTACAAGGTCAAAACGATCGCGATCGGAACCAACACCGATCCTTACCAGCCCATCGAGAAGCGGTATCGGATCATCCGCGAGGTTTTGGAGGTTCTCCTCGAATTCAAGCACCCTGTCAGCCTCCTGACCAAGTCTGACTTGATCCTGCGCGACCTCGATCTGATTTCGGAGCTGAATAAACTCAATCTGGTCAGAGCGTTGGTGTCGATTACGACAAACGACAGAGCCCTTGCGCGCGCGATGGAACCGCGGGCACCAACGCCGCAAAAGCGGTTTGAGGCTGTGCGGGCGCTCAGCGCGGCGGGGATCCCAACGGGTACGGTGCACGGACCGATGATCCCCGGGCTAACTGATCACGAATTGGAGGGCTTGATGACCAAGGCGCGCGAAGCGGGCGCGACGTTCACGGCCTTCACCCTCCTCCGCCTCCCGCAAGAGGTGGGACCCTTGTTTGAAGAGTGGCTGGAAACCATCGCGCCCACACGAAGAAATCGCGTGATTGGGCACCTGAAGACCATCAACGGCGGCCGCCTCTATGACGTACAGCGCTCGCGAGGCTCTGGGCCGAAAGGCGCCTACGCCGATCTCATCACCAAGCGCTTTGAAGCAACGAAGCGGCGCCTTGGGTTCGTTCCAATGCCGGTCCCATCGGCAGAGCACTTCAACGGGCGCGCGATGGCGCCTGAGCAATCGGATCTTTTTGCCTAAAAGGTGACTTGGCGAATGTACCCCAGCCAACCACTTCCTCCCGATGGCAGACGCAGATCCGGCATACGAACGAGAGCTCTGTAACGGGCGCCCCGTTATCGGTGTCGACGAAGTGGGGCGCGGCCCGCTCGCGGGTCCCGTGGTCGCTGGCGCAGCTTACCTGCCGGACCCGACGTCGATCCCTGGGCTCCGCGACTCCAAGGCGCTGACGGAAAAGCGGCGGCTCGCCCTCACAGACCTCATCCACGCCAACGCTGAGATCGCGATCGCCGCTGCGTCGGCGGCCACAATCGATGCGATCGGCATCGAGAAGGCGACCCATGCCGCGATGCGCCTCGCCGTTGCGGCGCTCCGGGCGCCCAACGATGCGGTCATCCTTGTCGACGGCAATCGCGCGCCGAAGTTCCCCATTCGCGCAGTCATGACCGAGGTGAAAGCCGACGCCACCTGCCCCTCCGTATCGGCAGCCGCTATCGCGGCAAAAACCGCGCGCGATCGCATGATGGAACAACTCGCGGTTCGTTTTCCACAATTTGGTTGGCATACGAACAAAGGCTACGGCAGCGCGGCCCACAGGTCGGCAATCCTAGAGCACGGTCCCACCCGATTTCATAGGCACAGCTTCCTCACAAAGATCCTCGGTTAATCTTCCCTTCACACAAGTTAACAGCACACGGATTAAACACTGCTTAACCCTGGGGACTCAGATCGGATCGGCAGTCAAGAAGAGTGGTGCCCATGACAGCTGACGTCAAAGACCAGATCATTCAAGGCGACTGTCTTGAAGTGCTGAAATCCCTTGGCGACGGCACGGTCGACCTCGTTTTTGCTGACCCACCCTATAACCTTCAGCTTAAAGACGGTCTCACCCGGCCCGATCAATCAGCCGTAGACGGAGTTGATGCTGATTGGGACCAATTCTCGAGCTTTACCGCCTACGATGAATTCTGTCGCGGCTGGCTTAAAGAGTGCAAACGTGTACTGAAGAAAAACGGCGCTCTTTGGGTTATCGGTTCGTACCACAATATTTTCCGCTTAGGCACGGCGGTTCAAGATCTCGGGTTTTGGATCCAGAATGATATCATCTGGACCAAGAGCAATCCAATGCCCAACTTTCGCGGAACGCGCTTCACTAACGCGCATGAAACGTTGATTTGGGCGGCGCGGGACCAAAAAGCGCGCGTGAAGTTCAACTACCACTCGTTAAAAGCCGCGAACGAAGACGTGCAAATGCGCTCTGACTGGGCCCTGCCGCTCTGCACGGGCGGCGAGCGGCTCAAGCAGGACGGCGCAAAACTGCACCCAACGCAAAAGCCCGAGGCGTTGCTGCACCGGATCATCACCGCAACGACAGACCCTGGCGACATTATTCTCGACCCGTTCTTTGGGACCGGCACGACCGGCGCCGTGGCCCGCAGGCTCGGTCGCCATTACCTCGGCATTGAGCGCGACCCGCTTTATGCGCTGGCCGCAGCCGATCGCATTGCCCACGTAACGCCCGCGAAGAACCCAGCAGACATGACGCCGATGCCGGCCCCGCGCAAAGCGCCCCGCGTCGGATTTGGCCAAGTGGTCGAGGCCGGATTACTCGCTCCGGGTACGAAGCTTTACTGTCCCAAGCGGCGTCACTCAGCACGGGTCAAAGCCGATGGCTCGTTGGCCGCGTCTTCAGTCCAAGGATCAATTCATAAAGTCGGCGCGTCTCTTCAAAACGCGCCTAGCTGCAACGGTTGGACCTACTGGCATTTCGAAGCCGCGAAAGGCCATTGGCAGCCGATCGACAGCCTTCGCCAAGCGATCAGGAACCGTCCGAGCTGAGGGCCTGATCCAGCGCTTTCCTAAACAAGGTCGGCATCGTGCGACGGGCGTGATCGATCGGTACCCAGCGGAAATTTTGATCTGCTGACGGAGCATCCGCGCGATGCACATCTATTGCGAGGCGGCGATGGGTCAAAATATGGCTAAATGAGCCGCAGACCTCTCCGCCGTGGAGAGAAACGGGAGGCGTCCGCCCATCCCAACCGCCACCGGGCAAGCCCAACATCCCGGCAAATAAGCCGTCGTCAGGACGATCCTCACACAGAACACAATCATCGCCATTGACGGCGACATAGATCGAGCCCTCGACCGTTTGCTTGGCTTTCCTCGGGGCTTTCACTGGTAGCGCCAGCGGGTCACCCTCGCGCTGAATACGGCAGTGACGGCGGACGGGGCAGAGGAGGCAATCAGCCGCCTTGGGACGGCAAATCCGGGCACCAAGATCCATCAACGCTTGGGCATAATCGCCAGGACGATCCGTAGGCGACACATCGGCCGCAGCGGCTTTGATGTCTTTCTTCCCTTTCGGTAGAGGCGTCGCGATGGAGTGGACCCTAGCCATCACCCGCTCGATATTGCCATCCACCACGACAGCGGGCTGGCCAAACGCGATAGAGGCAATCGCGGCCGCAGTATATTCGCCGATACCAGGCAGTTGTTTCAGCGCTTCCTCAGTAGACGGAAATTCACCACTATGATCGTCGACGAGAGCCTTGGCACAGGCGTGCAATGACCGCGCTCTTCGATAATAACCAAGCCCCGCCCAGGCAGCGAGCACATCGGCTTCAGGCGCACGCGCGAGCGCGAAAAGATCCGGAAACTGATCAAGAAACGCAACGAAGCGCGTTTGCACAACAGCGACCGTCGTTTGCTGCAGCATGATTTCTGAGACGAGAACTCTGTACGGATCCTGCAAGGGGCCACCCGGCGGGATGCGCCAAGGCAGGCTTCGCGCCTCGCGGTCGTACCAAGCCAAAAGATCGTCCGCGAAAGTCTTCCCCATCGTCGCCTTGTGGAGTTGCTGCGCAGCGCCGAGTGGCGCAAGCTGACGTTATGAGAGACCGCCCCGCCTCAGCGCAAGAGCCATCCGTCCGCACCCGTCCGGTTCGTCGACCAGCACCAAAGCTTGGGCGCGCGCTAGGCCCACACTTGCGCCGCCTGGCCGAGGCGTCGGGCGCGATGGATCCGCGGCTTGTGGAAAACTGGGCGACCCTCGCGGGACCGGAGCTCGCAAAGCTCTGTATGCCCATCAGGATCGTCCGGCGCGGTAAAAGCCAGGCCTTAGAGGTCTCGGTCAAAAGCGGCGCCGCGGCGATGCGGGTGCAGTATGCTCAAGAAGCGCTGCTCAGTCGGGTGCGCCAGGAGCTTGGCCTCCCCGGTCTCAACCGGCTGACGTTTCGCGAGGGCAAGGCGCCCCGCGGATGGGAACAACGTCGGTTGGCAGCCGGCTTGCCTGCAGGTCAGCCTGAGCGACCGGCCCGCACGCCGAGGCCAAAGTCTGCTTCAGGATCCCTCGACGAAGCGCTCGCCCGGATGCGACAAACAATTCATGAACGGGACCGCTAGGCGCCGCGGGGCGTTCAGGCTAAGGAGCGGCGATGGATTTGAAGATCGCCTTAGCGCCCGCCCTCGCCCTCAGTGTTTTCGCCCTAGCAGCCTGCGGCGGCGGGAACGATGCCTCGTCCGACGCGCCAACTGCTGAAGCCGCCGCTTCCGAAGCGTCCGCACCGACAGCGGAAGCTGCGGCGGAGCCCGCAGCGCCGGCGCAGCCGGAGCGCCTCTCCGCCCCTGAAGGCAGCCTTGCAGCCTCAGAAATGGTGATCGGCAGCCCCGATGCGCCGCTCACCGTCACGGAATTCGCATCGGTGACGTGCCCTGGCTGCGCCGCGTTCCACAAGAGCGCCTTCCCGGCGATCAAAGAACAACTGATCGACACTGGCGAGGTGCGGTTTGTGTATAAAGAATTCCCAACGCCGCCCCTGAAATACGCCCAAGCCGGCTTCATCCTAGCCCGCTGCGCGGCGACGGAGTCGGGCCCGGAGGCGTACTTCGCCATGGTGGACGCGCTCTACAAAACGCAATCGACCTGGGTTTACGGCGACGACTCCGCAGGCGCCTTGCGTAACATCGCAGCCCAGGCGGGCATTGCGGGAGACGACTTCGACGCGTGCTTCCGCCGCGACGACATTCGATCGGTGATCATCGAGTCGATCGAGCAAGGCCGCGAGCTTAATCTCACCGGCACGCCGAGCTTCATCATCGACGGCGCACCCATTACCCTACGCGGGACTCCGGAAGACATCGTCGCGATCCTGAAAGAGGAAGTTGCCAAGCGTCGCTAACGCCCGAATCGCGTAGGGTTAACCTTTCGGTTACGGATCCGCCGTGCCCAGGGAAACGCTATGCGCTTTGATCGCCTCCGCCTCTGCGGCTTCAAATCTTTTGTTGAGCCCGTCGATATCGAGATCAAACCCGGCCTGACGGGCATTGTCGGGCCGAATGGCTGCGGGAAATCAAATCTCGTTGAGGGCCTGAGGTGGCTGATGGGGGCGAACTCGGCCAAGGCCATGCGGGCCTCGGGCATGGACGAAGTGATCTTCGCCGGAACCGCAGGCGGGCGGGCGGCACGCAGCTGGGCCGAGGTCACCCTCGAGATCGATAACAGCGAGCGGCGCGCACCGGCGCAGTTCAACGACACCGACACGTTGGTCGTCGCACGCCGCGTGGTGCGCCGTGCTGATGGGTCCATCTCCAACTACTCCATCAACGGCAAAGAAGTCCGTGCACGCGATGTGCAGATGTTGTTCGCCGATGCATCGACCGGATCCACCTCTCCGGCTTTGGTCCGGCAAGGACAGATCAGTGAGCTGATCAATGCCAAGCCAACAGAGCGTCGCCGGTTCCTCGAGGAAGCAGCGGGTGTCACCGGTCTCGCCGCGCGGCGCCATGAGGCGCAGCTTCGCCTGAAAGCGGCCGGTGACAATCTTGAGCGTCTTGATGACGTGATCGGCGAGCTCGACGTGCAATCCGAGCAATTGTCCCGGCAAGCCCGCAAAGCTGCGAAATATAAGGCGCTTACAGACGAAATTAAGGATGCCGAGCGCGATTTAACGGCGGCGCGCATCGGCGCTGCCTTCAAAGCGCACCAGCGCCTTGAAACGCAAATTTCTGAGCGCCGTAACCTCGTTGCAGAAGCGGCAAGCACCGCCGCGAGCGCCGACCGTGAGGCAACGTCATCCCTCAAGCTGGTCGATGATGCGCGTACGGAAGAGCGCAAAAAAGCAACCGCGATGACGAAGGCCAACGCTGACCTCAAAAGCTTTGAGAGCGAACAGGCCCTGCGCCAGCAAGCCGCCGCAGAACGCGAGCGTGCCCTCGAGAAACTAAGCGGCGACGAAACGCGAGAGATGTCGCTTCTCGAAGAGGCGAAGACCGCGATCACCGCCGCGGCTGAGCGGATCGCCGCCCTCAACGGGGAACTTGGCTCAGAAGCCGATGCCCGTGCAGCCCTAGAGGAAGCGGCGCGTGCCGCGGACGAAGCAGCGCAGGATGCTGAACAGGCCTTCGAAGAAACCCAAGCGCGCGCGGCCGAACTCAAGGCAGAAATCCGCGCAGCGGAGGAAGCCAAGCGCCTAGCGCAAACCCAATTGGAAAGTGCACAGACGAAGTTGCGCGCCGTCGAAGCGCAGTGGGCGGAGCTTCCTGCGTTGGACGATACCGTCCTCAACCAGGCAACGCGAGATGTTGAAGCTGCAGCGACAGAACGGACAAACGCTGAGGAACGGTTGGCAGCAGCGGAAGGTGCACGCGAGGAGACGCGGACGCTGAGCGAGCAAGCCGTCAGTGAACACCGGCGACTCTCGGAGGCTTGCGCGTTGCTCGAAAAAGAGCGCGCCGTGCTTCTTCCCCTCCTTCCGAAGGCCGACAATGAGACGTCTGCATCGCTTATGCAGACCCTGTCAGCACCAGAGAATGTCCGCTCCGCCCTGGCAGCAGCGCTCGGTGATGCGCTTTACGCAGCGCTCGGCACCGGCGACCATGCGTGGACGGATCATGGCGCACCTAACAATGCTTTGGCGCCGCTCCCCGCAGGCACCCAACCCCTCGATGGCCTCTTGGACACGCCCCCTGCTCTCGCGCGTCGTTTTCAATCGCTGGGTCTGGTTGAAGATGTTCCGACCAATGAACAATTGGCAGCGCTGACGCCCGGACAAACACTCCTCAACAGCCGCGGTGATCTGTGGCGGTGGGACGGGTACAAGCGCCTCGGCGAGAGCCAGGGCCACCTCGAAGAGCTCCTCGCGGCGGCGGCGCGGCTGAAGGAACTCGACACCGCGATCGCCGCGGCGCAGCGCGATGCCGCGCGCGCGAGCGACCATGCTGATCAAGCGAAGGCAGCAGCCGAACAAGCGGCAGCTGCGCACAAAGCGGCGCGCGAAGCGCTCTCTAACGCCGCAGCGGAAGAACGCCGCACCGCACAAGCGCTTGAGACCATCAAAGACCAACAATCAGGCCTTCGCGCAAAGCGCGAGACCATCGACGCTCAGCGTACGAATCTTCGTGACACGGTCCTTCAAGCTGAAGAGAACCTCAAGAGCGCGGAGGCGCGCGCCCCTGCTCAGCACATCGACGACATGGAGCTGGCGCGCCTTCGCGCACAACGCGACGAGGCGCGGCGTCGGGCGGGCCAAGCCCGCGGCCAAGCGGCAGAACATCGGCGTCAGGTCCAAGCCCGCCGCGACAACCTTCGCCAGCAACAAGCCCAGGAACGTGCGTGGACGGAGCGTCGCAGAGCAGCCGATCAACGCATCAGTGAACTGAGCACCCAGCGTCAGGAGCTTGAAGCGCAAATCGCCGAGGCAACACCAGTTGGCGATCATGCGCAGACAGGCGAGGCTCTCGAGCTTGCGGCCAGTGAAGCTGAGCGCGCGTGGGAACGCGCGCGAGATGCCCTGGCGGAGCAGGAGAATAAGTCGAGCGCGGCCGAGAAGACCCGCCGCGAGGCCGAAGCTTCTGTAGCAGCGATCCGAGAGGATCTCGCGGCGTTGAACGCAGAGCTTAAGGCTGCGCTCGAACGGCTGGACGAGGCCTTAGCCGAGACAGAAATGAGCCGCGACGCGGCGGCGTCCGTTGTTGCGCAGTCCGATGCACTCGGCTCGGTAGACGCGCTACAAAATAAGCTTACGAGGCTCGAACGCGAGCGCGAACGGCTCGGCTCAGTGAACCTTCTCGCGGCGGACGAGCAAACGCAAGTTGAAGAGCGCCTCGAATCATTGCGCCGTGAACGGAGTGATTGTGAAGACGCATCGGCTCAGCTGCAGACCGCGGTGAACTCCATCAACCGTGAGGGGCGCCAGCGTTTGCTGGCCGCGTTTGATGCCGTGAACGGACATTTCCGCGAGCTGTTCACCAGCCTCTTTGGCGGCGGCGAGGCACACCTCAAATTTGTCGACAATGATGATCCGCTTGCTGCTGGCCTTGAAATCTTCGCCTGCCCGCCCGGTAAGAAACTTCAGTCCCTCAGCCTCATGTCTGGCGGTGAGCAAGCGCTCACCGCGACGGCGCTGATCTTCGCCGCGTTCAAAACCAACCCGGCACCAATCTGTGTACTGGACGAAGTCGACGCACCTCTCGACGATGCCAACGTCGAACGGTTCTGTGATCTGCTGTCGTTGATGGCGAGGTCTGCGACGACGCGGTTTGTTGTGGTCACGCACCATCCGCTGACGATGTCGCGCATGGACCGCTTGTTCGGGGTCACCATGATGGAGCGCGGCGTCAGCCGATTGTTCAGCCTCGACCTCGACTCGGCACGGCGCCTCGCTGCTTAATGGTCCAGCGCAGCATCGAGAAGCCGTTTGATCGCTTTGGGATCCTGCGGCACGCCCGCGTCTAACCATAGACGTTCAAAATTTTTCATCACGGTACTGATTTTCGGTCCAGGTTCAATACCGCGCGCCACCACATCCTTTCCGCTGATCGGAAGCACTGGCGGCAGGCCTCCGCGCAGCGCTTCGATCAGCGATGGATCAACGCTTTCGCCTTCCGCAACAGCGATTTGGGCAGCCAGGTAAGGGGCGCCTCCGCGATATCGGTAGAGCAGTTCGTGGGCCGACATATTGACCGACAAAGCTTCGCGGGCTTTTTCAATGTCACGGTACAGATCAATCACACCGTTTGGTGCGCGGAAGTCCTCGCGTAACCGTTTGGCATCTAGCCCAGGCCACAGGGCCGCGAGGCTGCCCGCGACGTCGCACTGCCCAGCTTGGCGATAAACGCGGAAGATCTCCGTACGGGCCGTTTCGGGAATGATATGGCTCAGCACACCGAGCTCTTGCGCTAAGGCGAGCGCTTCGCCGGAGCGCGGGGCAGCAAATGTACGGCTGAGCTCTGACCAAATGCGCTCCCGCGAAAGGCCGCGAATGAGCTCGCCGTGGGCACGGATCGCATCCTTAGCAGCCTCATCAAACGTATCGGCAAAACGGCTTGAGAACCGAAAAAACCGGAGGATCCGCAAGGCATCTTCTTTAATCCGTGTGCCCGCTTCGCCGATGAAGCGCACAGCTCCGTTCGCCAGGTCGCTCTGGCCATTTGAAGGGTCCCATACGTTTCCACGATCATCCGCATACAGTGCGTTGATGGTGAAATCGCGCCGTCGCCAGTCGTCGTCCCAGTTTCGGCTAAATGCCACAACAGCATGACGGCCGTCTGTTTCAACATCGGCGCGGAGGGTTGTGCATTCGGCCACCAAACCGCTCGCTACAGCGGTTATCGTTCCGTGTGCTGCACCGGTCGGGATGGCGCGAACCCCCGCCGCCTCAAAGCACGCCAGCATCTCATCCGGCGTCCGGTCGGTGGCGATATCGATGTCGATCGCGTCGTTCTCAAGGGGGGATTCGCCGAGCAGCGCATCGCGGACACACCCCCCAACAAAGCGCGCCTCGCCATCGCGCCGCAAAGCTTGAAGAATAAGCTGGAGCCGTGGCTCCGACACCCAATCGAAGCGCGGAGCGAGCTTAGGCATCGTTGTAGACTTCAGATAATGTGCTCAGGATACCGGCCGTCAGTCCCCAGATATTCCGCTCAACCCCTTTTGTATCAGCGACGGGGACTGCGAACATGTTGTAGGGCACACCGCTGAACCGGCGCTCTTGGACGACGTGGTTTTTGGGTTCGACCAAATGGGCGAAGGGAACTTCAAACGCTTCGGAGACCTCACGCGGACAGGCTTCCACAGGCGCGTCGGCATCGAGGAGCGCGACCACGGGCGTCACCACGTATCCTAAGCCGCCATGGTGCGGGCCCATGGTCCCAATCACCTCGAGCACGTCTGCGGCAAGGCCGACTTCTTCGTCGGCCTCACGAAGAGCTGTCGCGACATGATCTTCACCCTCCTCACGCGGTGTACCCCCGGGAAGGGATATCTGCCCCGCGTGACTGGGCATCGTCGGTGAACGGACGGTGAGCACCACGGAGGGCTCATCGGTCTTCCTTATACCGATGAGAACCGCCGCCGGACGGGGCCGTTCCACGGGCTTTGTGAGGATCGGGGTGTGGTCAAGGGTAGGATTGAGCTCACGAAACAAGAACCGTTCCCGCTGGGAAGCAGGTGTGGCGAGCCCGCGCGCCAAACGCTCTTGCCACGCCGTGGTCATGAGGCCGCCTCGGCTTGCAATGTGAAAACAGCACCGCCGCTGTACAGCAGCAAGTCATCGCTGGCGTCGCTGGTCTCAAGTTGGGCGGCCATGCGGTAGTACGCGGAGCGTTCGAGGCGCGCGTCGAGGCCTCCGCGCACACGGATATAGGGCGCATACTGATCGATTGTCTCACTGCGGCGCATTTCGATCGGGTGGGTGTCGTCGATGCGAACGATGTCGCCGACATTGGTGCGGAAATGCCAGTCGGTGCCGATGATATCGAAATCGACGGCGAGAAAAGGCACGTCTTCCACAATGATCGACACTTTCTCCGCAGGTGTGACGAGCACATAACCGTCATCGTCTTTCCGGAGGATGCGTGAGAACAGGCGGACTAACGGCGCGCGGGTGATCCGTACACCTTCGTGCCACCACGTACCGTCGGCGCGGATCACCATATCCATCGATCCGCAATGGGACGGATGCCATTGGTCGACAGGCAGCGGCGCATCGCCGCCGGCTTCGCTGAGCTGGTTTGCGAGTTGGAAAAGGTCTGTCACGCCGTGAAAATGAAAGAGCCCCCGGCGGCGGTCAAGCGCACCGGGGGCTCATAAAATTAAGGTGATCCGGCGTTAGTACACCGTGCACTCCAAGCACCGAACGTAGATATCGTTCGGATCGCTAAAGCTCGCTTGGAACCGCGTCTCACGATCGAGGATCTCGATCGCTTGGCCCAGGGTCGTACGGTCGAAATTGTCGCTGTTCACACCGAACGGCCCGTCGACGTCCGAGATCAGGCCCCGCGCTTCGGCTTCGGCGCCGAGGCTTTCGAGGAACTGCTCGAACCGCGTTTTCTCGCGGCCCATGCCGACCACGTCCCATTCTTCTAGGTCAGCGCGCGCAGCAGCATCGGCGATCGCATCATCGAGACCACCGAAGGCATCGACCAAGTTGATGTCTTTTGCATCCGCACCGATCCAAACGCGACCCTCGGCAATTTCAGCCACCTCTTCGAGCGGGATATCCCGTCCCTCGGAGACACGGTCGAGGAACTGGCGGTAGCCATTCTCGATCACGTTTTGGATAACCAGTTTGGACTCCTCAGGCAGTGGGCCGATCGGAGCTGCACTCATCGCCGCCATCGGGCCTGTGCCAACGCCATCGGTGAAGACACCATACCTGGCCGCCAGCTTTTCGAACGTCGGGATGTACGCGAAGATCCCGATCGAGCCGGTCAACGTGGTCTCCTGTGCCCAGATCGCGTCGGCGGGCGACGAGATCCAGTAACCGCCTGATGCTGCAAGGGAGCTCATCGACGCAACGACCGGCTTACCTGCCGCCTGGATCGCTTGGACTTCGTTGCGGATCAGTTCCGATGCGAAGACCGAGCCGCCAGGGCTGTCGACACGGAGGACAACGGCTTTGACGTCGTCGTCTTCCCGGGCCCGGCGAAGCTGACGCGAGACGAATTCGCCCGAAGCGACACCAGTTTCTTGAGCGCCATCGACGATTGCGCCCTCAACGGTGATGACAGCGACGTTGCCGATGTCGTCTCGATCTTCGGGGCTTTCGACGCGAGACTTATACTCGCCGAGGTCGACAAAGTTCGGGTTTCCGTCCTCGTCCTCGCCAGCAAGCTCGATATAGAAGTCCCGGAGCTCGGCACGGGTGACCAGCTGGTCAACGTAACCGCTGTCTTGGGCGGCGACCGCAAGATCACCCCGCGCAGCGCGCACGATTTCAACGACCTGCTTCGTGTAGAAGTCCGTAGCGCCTTGGCCAAGGTCACGGTTTTCGTCGACGCGGGCAGTAAAGTTATCCCACAGGACGCTGAGATACGCCACGTTCGCTTCTTCCGCTTCAGGCGACATGTCGTCCCGCAGAACCGGCTCCAAGGCAGACTTGAACGTTCCAACGCGGAAGACGTTGGTGGTCACGTCCAACATTTCGAGCAGGGACGCATAGTAGGTCCGGTAGCGGCCGTAGCCGACCATGAAGACCGAGCCTTGGTGATGCATCATCACTTTGTTGGCTTCTGACGCGACGAGATATTGGTTTTGGCCGTACCCATCACCAACCGCGATGACCTCTTTGCCCGACTCGCGGAAATCTTCGATCGCGTCGGCGAGAAGGTTGGCCTTCGATAGATAGATGTCGGGGATCGCCAGGCCTTGAAGATCGAGAACCATCCCGCTGATGTCCTCGTCGTCCCGCGCTGTCTCGATAATCTTCACCAGCTTGTGGACGCTGATCTGACCGATTGAGCCGCCACCGAAGGCTTCATTCAGCGCTTCTTCGAGGGGATCTTCTTCAGGCGTTGTCTCACCCAGGAGGCCTTTTGGATTGAAATACAGGGTGCTGCCCGCTTCAATTTCGAGTTCGGCGGAAGCACTCTTACCGTTCATGCCGTCCGATGCTGCGCCCAAGAGCGAGATCACCAGGACGAAAACGGCGATGAACAGCACGGCTTGCAACAGCAGCGCTCCCCCAACGACGACCTTGGCAAGGCCCTTCAAAAAGGACCAAGCGCTGACGCGCGAGCGCCCAGACCCGCTGCTTAATTCTGTCAAATTAGCCTCCCACGGCATTCGGCGAACATTCACCCACGTAGTGTCACGTTAAGCGCCTTATCGATAAATAATCAACGATCCCCTGACGGGTAGGACGGATTGCACCATCGTTCAGGGTTGCGGAATCGCCATTTGATCCAGAGTGACAGACGAGCTTAGCCCTAAGGCAACCGAACAAAGGACTGTTTGTATGAATTCTTCCTCGGCCGATGTGCTTGCCCGATTTGATGCGGTCAGCGTCCGTCTTGAGAAGGTGCAAGACGCCCTGCGCCGCGTGGTCTTTGGTCAAGATCAGGTGATTGCCGAGGTGTTGGTCACGCTGCTCTGCGGTGGCCATGGTCTGTTGGTCGGCACGCCGGGCCTTGCGAAGACGAGACTGGTCAACGCGACGGGAACCGTCCTCGGCCTTGGCGCGAAGCGGGTGCAATTCACCCCGGACCTGATGCCGTCCGATATTCTGGGCACAGAAGTCCTGGAGGAAAGCCAAACCGGCGCGCGCAGTTTCCGTTTCCTGGAAGGACCGGTTTTCTGCCAATTGCTGATGGCTGACGAAATCAACCGCGCCAGCCCGCGGACCCAATCGGCTTTGCTCGAAGCGATGCAGGAGCGGCAGGTGACAACGGGCGGAAAAATCCGCCCACTCCCGCGTCCATTTCACGTCCTCGCCACCCAAAACCCGATCGAACAAGAGGGCACCTATCCGCTCCCCGAGGCGCAGCTCGATCGGTTCCTGCTTCAAATCAACGTTGAACAGCCGAGTTTCGACGCCGAGCGTGAAATGCTCCGTGCCACAACATTCAATGCCAATGTCGAAGCCGAGCAAATTCTCGGTGCTGAGGAACTCGAAGAGGCACAGGACCTCGTCCGCGCGATGCCGGTTGGCGACAATCTGATCGACGCCGTTCTTAAGCTCGTCCGCACCGCCCGACCCGGTGGTCAGTTTGCTGAGCATCTGCGCTGGGGTCCAGGCCCGCGCGCCAGCCAAGCCTTCTCGCTTGCACTGAGGGCGCGTGCCCTGCTCCGCGGGGTCCCGGCACCGGAGACCGAGGACCTGATCGCCTTGGCCGCGCCAATCCTTCGCCACCGGATGGCCCTAAGCTATACCGCACGCGCAGAAGGCTATGCCCTCGATACGCTCATTGCACGGATGACTGAGGCGGCGCTGTGAACACAGTCTCCCCGCGGGTCCAGCTTGAGCGCCAGGCCGCGGAAGCCGCAGCCCGGATGCCCGATCTCATGGCTGCGGCGCAGCACGCCGCCGAGGTCGTGACGGCTGGCCGTCACCCGCGGCGTAAGCCTGGGCGCAGCGATACCTTTTGGCAATTCCGCGACTACGCCGTCGGCGATCCCGTGAGCGCCATCGACTGGCGCCAATCGGCACGGCTCGCGCAGCGGCTGCTGGTCCGGCAAACCGAGTGGGAGCAGCCGCAGACCATTCTTCTGTGGTGCGGCGGCGGCGAAGATTTTGACTTTGGCGGCGACGGCCGCCCCCCAAAGCGGCTGCGCGGCCAGGTCATCGCCCTCGCCTTGGCGATCCTCGCCCTACGCGGGGGTGAGCGGACGGGCCTTTGGGGCGGTATGGAACCGCCGCGCTCGGGCAATCAATCCGTGCACCGCATTGCCGATGGGCTCTTGCGCCACGACATTCCCCTCAGCGACGGCTTCCCAACCGAAGGGGCAACGGTCGTCTTCATCAGCGATTTCCATGCGCCCACAGACGATCTCGCGGTTGCGTTCGAAAAAGTCCGTCAAGCCCGCGGGCGCGGCATCGCCATCGTGGTCGAGGACCCCGCCGAAGCCACCTTCCCGTTCAACGGATCAACACGTTTTGAGGGCGCCAACGGCCAGGCGCGAAAAGTGTTCGGCCAAGCCGGCGCCATCCGCGATGACTATCTGGCCCTGCGCCAAGCCCATCACGATGCTTTACGCGACGTTGTCCGCACCGCCGATGAAGCGGTGATCTTTCACCAGACGGATCATCCGATCACGCCGTTGCTGCTCAGCCTCGTTCAGCAGCTCGAAGGAGGCCGACGTTGAGCTTTGCCGCGCCGCTTGTACTCGCCGGGCTCTTGGCCTTGCCGCTGATCGTCTGGCTTTTGCGCGCGATGCCGCCTCAGCCTGTGCGCAAAGTGTTCGGCGGGATGTATTTCCTCGATGCGTTGTCGACACCGAAAATGCAGCCGATCCGTACACCGCTGTTGATCCTGATCCTCCGTATCCTGGCTTTCTCCGCCCTCATTCTCGGGTTGGCGGGGCCGCGGTTAGGCCAGCCGGTCGATCAACAGACCGGCGACGTGACGATCGTGGTCGGTAATGGCTGGGACGCGGCCCAGCACTGGGACGAAACGCTCACCGCGGCGCGCGACGCGATTGCCAAAAGCTCCGGGAATATCCGCCTCTTGACCACCACCGATGGTACGCTGTCAGCACCCTATTCTCCGCGTGCAGCGGAAGCAGCGCTCAAAGCCATCAACACGAACGCGGCGCTCGATGATTGGCAAGCCGTGGCCGAGGCCCTCCCCGCCGACAACAGCCGGCTCGTGCTCATTCCCGGCGGGGTGATTAATCCGCAGACGTCGCTGACGGCCCTCCCGGCCCAACCGAGTGTCTACCTAAGTGAGACCAGCGTTGTCGCACTAGGCCAACCGCGGCTGACCGGCGATGCGATCAGCGTCACACTTGTCCGGTCGCGCACCGATGGTCCCTCCCAGCATAGCGTGCGGGCGTTGAGCCAAGATGGCCGCACTGTTTCGCGTGAAGACGTCACGTTTGAAGCGGGTGAAGGCGAACGCGATGTCGTCTTCCGGCTGCCGCTAGCCCTTCGGAACGAGGTGGCGCGGCTGTCGATTGATGGTGTACGGAGTGCTGGCGCGACGGCGCTTCTCGGAACTTCTGCACGGCGCACGCTGGCCGGCATTGTTTCCACGGGTAGCGAGACCTTGCGCGAAGGCGGATTTTACATCGAGCGGGCTCTCGCGCCGTCTGCAGCGATCATCGAAGGCGACGTGGCCAGTCTGATCGGCGATGAGCCAGGGCTCATGATCCTCGATGACGTCGGGACCCTTCGCCCCCAGGACCGCCGTGCGCTGACGAACTTTGTCGAGCAAGGCGGCATTCTTCTTCGCTTCTCCGGTCCCAATATGCTGACGGCGGGCACCGGCCGGAACGATCCCCTGCTCCCCGCGCCGCTGCTCGGCGGGGAACGGGCGCTGGGCGGCGCGCTGACCTGGGCCGAGCCGCAACGCGTCGCGTCGATCGATCAGGAGAGCCCTCTCGCTGGCATCACCCTGCGCGAAACAATCTCCGTACGCCGACAAGTTTTGACCGAGCCTGGGTCAATCGCAGACGTTTGGGCCAGTCTTGCGGATGAAACGCCGCTGATCACCGCCGCGCGCCGAGGCCGCGGTATGGTCGTCCTTATCCACGTCAGCGCGGTTCCGACGTGGTCGGATCTTCCCGTATCCGGCTTATTCGCTGCGGTGATGCAGCGCCTTGCGCGGCTCGCTGAGACAGATCTCAACGCAGAAACTGCGGAGGCCGGAAGCCCCCTTCCCGCCCAAAAACACCTCACCGGCCGGGGACGGCTGGTTGATCCGCCCGCGGACGCACAAGCTTTCGTGCCAGGCGAAGATCCGCCGCAGCCTGGGCTCTACGGCGAAGGCGCGTCGGAGATCGCCGTCAACGCATTCACGGGCGAGGGCCTCGATGCCTTAACGCCCGGCGCCTTGCCCAGAGGCAGCCGGCTGCTTCAAACCGCCACCGCCGGAGAGAGCGATTGGTCAGCATGGCTCGTCGCCGCGGGGCTCATCCTGCTCATCATCGACGCGGTGATCAGTATGGGGAGCTTCTCGTTTTCCCGAACCGGTGCCTCCGCATCGGCTGCTTCGCTCGCCGCTCTGCTGATCCTGCTGCCGGATCCGGTGCAAGCCCAGCTTCGCCCGCCGCTCCCTGACCAAGCAGAAGAGGCAACCCTGACGTTGCGGTTCGCCTACGTCAAAACCGGCGACAGGAGCATCGACCGCGTGAGCCAAGCGGGGCTCTTCGGCCTGACGCGGGAAGCAACCCGGCGCAGCGCGCTCGAGCCAGGGGCACCCCAGGGCGTCGATCCTGATCGCGATGAATTGTCCGTTTACGCCCTTCTCTATTGGCCGATCCGCGCCGGGCAACAGCCTCCGTCCGACGCCGCGCTGCAACGGCTCGAAGACTTTATGAACGGCGGCGGTATGCTGATCATCGACACGGCTGACGGCGGCTCGCCCGCCCGTTCGCAAGTGCTGCGCAACGTTCTCGGCCGCCTTGATGCCCCGCCGTTGGAGCCCTTGCGCGAGGACCACGTCCTGTTGTTCTCGTTTTACGCGCTTGATGATTTACCCGGACGAAACTCAGGCGGCGACGTCTGGGTCGAGACCCGGGGCGCTCTCGATCAGCGCCGCGACGGCGTGCCGTCGCTGATCGTCTCAGGCCGCGACTGGGCCAGCGCTTGGGCCGTTGATGAGAATGGCATTCCCCTTCGGCCCGCAGGCCCAGGCGGCGAGATCCGCCGGGAATATGCTTGGCGCGCTGGGATCAACATGGCCATGGTCGCGATCACCGGGAACTACAAAGCCGACCAGGCCGACGTGCAGTCGATGCTCGATGCATTAGGAATTGACGAACGATGAGCTACGGCTTCGACCCCCTCCTCCCAATCTCCGCCATCGCGGCTCTGGGTATCGTCTTTGCACTGACCGCTTTGTTCCGTTTGCGGATGTCGTGGTCGGGTGCGATTCTCAGACTTCTAGCGGGCGCCGCAGCTGTGCTGTTTTTGCTTGGCCCTGAAACCATCCGCCAGACGTTCGACAGCCTCCCCGATCAAGCCCTGATCCTGGTCGACGAAAGCGGCAGCATGGCCCTGGGTGGCCGCGAAGAGATCCGTGATCAAACGGCGGATGCCTTGCGCACCCAGCTCGAAGAGCGCGGGATCGATGTGGTCACCGCCCGGTTTGGCGATGGCGACGCAAGCCCCTTTGGCCAAGGCCTTTCCGAGGCGCTCGCGGGGACAGAGCGGAGCCAGCTTTCGGGCATTTTCGTTCTCACAGACGGCCAGGTCGACGGCGCTGAGGAAGCCGCCGCGCGCCAACTCCCTGCCCCCGTCCACGGCATCCTGATCGGCAACCCCGAGCGCGATCAAGACCGGCACCTCAGCTGGGTCTCCTCCCCGCGCTTCGGTCTGGTCGGCGAGCCGATGACGCTGCAATTCAAGATCGACGATACCGAAAATACTGCGCTGATCCCGCTGACGCTCCGGATCGACGGCGAGGTCCTCCTGACACGGAATGTCCCAACGGGCGAGGTCGTCACCATCGAAGTCCCGATGACGCGGCCTGGCGAACGGATCGTTGATCTCAGCATCCCCTCCACACGCGAAGAGCTCAGCACCAGGAACAATGCCGTAACCGCGCGGGTCAACGTCATCCGCGATCGCCTCCGGGTGCTGCTGATCTCAGGCGAACCGCATGCCGGTGAGCGGGTCTGGCGCAATGTTCTCAAATCCGACCCGGCGGTCGACCTCGTCCACTTCACCATCCTAAAACCCGCCAATAAAGACGCATCGGCGAGCGAGCAAGAGCTCAACTTGATCCCGTTCCCCAGCCGCCAGCTGTTTTTGGAGAAGCTCAAGCACTTCAATGTCGTGATCTTTGATCGGTACACGTATCGGGGCGTGATCTCGTCGTTCGAACTGGCCGAGGTCGCGCGCTATGTCGAACGCGGCGGAGCCGTGCTCGTTGCGGCAGGGCCTGAACTGGCCAGGGAAGGCAGTCTCGCGGCGCAACCCAACCTCAGCTACATCCTCCCCGCCACGCCGATCGGTGCCGCGAGCGAGCAGGCCTTTATCCCCGAGCTGACCGATGTCGGGGCGCGCCATCCCATCACCGAGCCGCTGGCGGGCGCTGGCGAGTGGGGCCGGTGGCTGCGGCGAATTCCCGCGGAAGCGCGCCGCGGTCAGGTTCTCATGGATGCCGGAGACGGTGCGCCCCTGCTCGTCACCAACCGTGTCGGCGAAGGACGCATTGCGATGCTGCTCTCTGATCACCTCTGGCTCTGGGCACGGGGTTTTGATGGCGGCGGACCGCACCGCGAGTTTCTGCGGAGGCTCGTGCACTGGCTCATGGCTGAGCCCGAGTTGGAAGAAGAAGCCCTTAGCGCCACCCTGAGCGAGGACGGCACCTTGGCCGTGCGGCGCCGGACCTTGAGCGCGGAGGTCGGGCCCGTTGAGGTCCGTGAGGGCAACGCGCCCGCGCAAACTCTAACCCTATCGGAGGAAGGAAGCGGCAGCTTTACCGGGACTGTGGACGGCATCGAAGGCGATCTTGTGCGCCTGCGCACCATGGCCAGCGATGGCCGCACACTCACCGCCGCAGCCGTCCGAAGCCGCGGACAAACCAAAGAATTCACCGCAGTGACGGTCACCGGCGCACGCATCGAACCCGCGGTCGAGGCGACGGGCGGCGGCATCTTCTCTGTGACGAGGCCTGGCGACTTCGGCATCAACTTGCGCAACGTCAGCGCTGATCGCCGGGAAAAAGCCGGCAGGAACTGGGCGGGGTTGACCCCGCGCCGTGCCCGGGCCGTTCTCTCCGAAGCGCGCGAGCCTGCATTCGCCCGTTGGATTTACGCTGCCGCCAGTGGGGGACTGCTCTTCCTGGCTTGGCTGGCGGAAAGCGGCCGCCTCACACTTTCGAGGTCGGCGGCACCATTTCGTGATGAAAAAACAGTTCCTGCGGGGTGACAAATCGTAAACGCTCGTTCACCCTTTCGTTAATGGGGAACGGGAGAATACGGTATGCGCCGTCTATCCTTGGGTATACTTGCAGTTGCTAGCTTGGCCGTCGTTGAAGGCTGTGCGGCCAGCCGCTCAATGTCATCGAAAGCGTTGCGTGCGGCGGGGTTTGGAGCCGAGCAACCAGCTGAGGCCCAGGCAGACGCCACGTCTGACCAAGCCCACTGGTCCGAAGAATGGGTGTGGGAAGGCGACCGCCGTTAACCGCGCCTTCACCCTGGATCAGCTTGGTCAGGGGCGTGGACACAAGCTTTCATAGCCTTGCCGAGGCGTTTCTCGCTGTCCTGCGTTCCGAACGCCGTTACTCGCCTTACACGCTCCGTAATTACGAAGCGGCGCTTGATCACTTCCGCCACTTTTTGACCGGTCACCTCGGCGAACCCCCGCAAAGCTCTGATCTCAACGCGCTGAAAACACGCGATTTCCGCGCGTTCCTCGCCTATCGCCACCGGGACGGTCTCGATGCTGCGACGTTACGGCTTGAGCTCTCCGCACTCAGGAGCTTCTTCAAACATTGGGATCGGCAGGGCGTTCTGTCCTCAGCCGCGTTGGTGGCGTTGAAGTCGCCCAAACGTCGGACGGTGCTGCCCCGGCCTGTCAGCAATGCATCAGCCGAGGCGCTCATCGCCGCCGCAGGCGCAAGCGACAACGGTGCACCACCCTGGGTTGCGCGGCGCGATGCCGCCCTCTTCTCTCTCCTCTACGGCGGCGGCCTCCGCATCAGCGAAGCGCTCGCCCTCAACTGGGGCGACAGCGCAGAAGTCCTGCGGATCGACGGCAAAGGCGGGAAAAGTCGCGATGTCCCCGTCCTCCCCGTGGTGCGCTCTGCCCTCGAGGCCTATCGGAGCGCTTATCTCGACACGCATCCAGCCGCCGACACAGAAACAGATACGCCCCTCTTCCGAGGCGTGCGCGGCGGTCGGCTATCGCCAAGGACAGCGCAGGCGCGGATGCGTCACCTGCGCACGGCGCTTGGCCTGCCAGAAAGCGCAACGCCGCACGCGCTGCGTCACGCCTTCGCGACGGAGTTGCTCGCGTCGGGCGCTGATCTCCGCGTTATTCAAGAACTCCTGGGCCACGCCTCCCTGGCGTCGACCCAGCGCTATACGGCGGTTGATCCGGATCGCCTTGCGATGGAGCACCGTCGCTGCCACCCCCGGAGCAATGCCCGCCAGTCCCGGTCATAAGCACCTCGGCGGCGTTCAACGCCTGCTCCAAAGGCTCACTCAACTCATCCAGACCGTTGAGGCGGAAATACGCCTCCAGCCGGACCAAATGTTCCAAGGCGGGCCTCACAACGCTGGCCGGAAGACTACTACTGCTGGTAGAAGCAAAAGAGACGTCGTTCATATATTTGCCCCGTCGGTTGTGAACTGCAACTTATAAGTGAACGTATTGAATTGCACAACCGTTTAAAAATTGCCCTTCGTTGACAGATGCTGCAGTGCTCACCACGTTGCGCGTCCCGAACACCCCCAATCCCCGAGAAGCGAGGTTCCTCCGCCCATGCAGGTCGTCATTGTCGAGTCGCCGTCGAAGGCCAAAACGATCGGCAAGTATCTAGGCTCTGACTATGAGGTGCTCGCAAGCTACGGGCATATTCGCGACCTGCCGTCGAAGGACGGATCCGTTGATCCCGAGCAAGACTTCAAAATGATCTGGGACATGGACGCAAAGTCCCGCTCCCGCGTCAAAGAAATCACCGACGCTCTTAAGAATGCTGATGGGGTGATCCTCGCGACTGACCCAGATCGCGAAGGCGAGGCCATTTCTTGGCACCTCTATGACGTGCTCGAAGCGAAAAAGGCGCTGAAGGATAAGAAGGTCCAACGGGTCGCCTTCAACGCGGTCACAAAGAAGGCGGTCCAAGAGGCGATCAACAATCCGCGGGACATCGACCAGGACCTCGTGGACGCCTATCTGGCGCGGCGGGCGCTCGACTACCTGGTCGGCTTTTCGCTCTCGCCCGTTCTGTGGCGCAAGTTGCCGGGCAGCCGGTCAGCAGGCCGCGTCCAGTCGGTGGCGCTTCGCCTCATCTGCGAGCGTGAGCTCGATATTGAGAAGTTCGTCGCCGAAGAGTTCTGGACGGTCGAAGCGCAAGTCGCGGCCGACAGTGATCCGTTCACGGCGCGCCTCACCCATCTTGACGGTGAAAAGCTGGGTAAGTTCTCCCTGACGTCCGAAGCTGATGGTCAGCGTGCGAAGGATCTGATCGAAGCGGCATCGTTTTCGATCGCGTCGGTGGAGGCCAAACCCACCAAACGCAACCCGGCCGCGCCTTTCACGACCTCGACGATGCAGCAAGAGTCCTCGCGGAAGATCGGGTTCTCGGCCAAGCGGACGATGCAAGCGGCCCAGCGCCTCTATGAGGCAGGCCTCATCACCTACATGCGGACCGACGGGATCGACATGGCACCTGAGGCGGTCATGGCCTGCCGCGACGAGATTAAAAGTCGGTACGGAGAGCGTTTCGTCCCCTCCAGCCCGCGGATATACAAATCCAAGCAGAAGAACGCCCAAGAGGCGCATGAATGTATTCGGCCTACGGACTTCTCCAAGCACCCCGATGACGCAAAGGTCGCTGAGGATGAGGCCAAGCTTTATCGTCTCATCTGGCGCCGGGCCGTGGCGTGCCAGATGGCCTCCGCAGAGCTCGAGCAAACCACCATCGACGTGCGTTCCGCCGACGAGAAAATTGGCCTCCGGGCCACCGGTTCGGTCATCACCTTCGAAGGCTTCATTGCGGTCTATACGGAAGGAAAAGACGACGAAGACGACGAGGAAGAAGCCGGTCGCCTCCCGAAAGTCAGCCAAGGCGCCAGCGCTGACGTTTCTAAAGTCGCTCCCGAACAGCACTTCACCCAGCCGCCGCCGCGGTTCACCGAGGCGAGCCTCGTCAAAGCGCTTGAAGAGAACGGCATCGGGCGCCCATCAACCTACGCCTCGATCATCAGTACCCTGCAAGACCGCAACTACGTCCGGATGGACCAAAAACGGTTTGTGCCCGAAGACCGCGGCAGGATTGTTACGGCGTTCCTCGAGAACTTCTTCGGCAAGTATGTCGAGTACGATTTTACCGCCCAGATGGAGGACACGCTCGACGAGATCTCGGGCGGACGCGAGAACTGGCGCGCGTTCCTGCACCGCTTTTGGGACGAGTTTCACGCCAAAATTGATGGCATGACGGGCCTGCGGATCACCGAGGTCCTCGATACGCTGAACGACGTTCTTGGCCCGCATATCTTCCCGCAAAAAGAAGATGGATCCGATCCGCGGACATGCCCTTCCTGCGACGACGGGCAATTGTCTCTCAAGGTAGGCCGCTATGGCGCGTTCGTAGGCTGTTCTCAGTACCCTGATTGTAAGCACACGCGGCAATTGGGTAAGGACGCACAAGAAGCGCCGCAAGATCAGGTGCTCGGGATTGACCCCGATACCTCGACCGAAGTCGCGCTCAAGTCGGGGCGGTTTGGCCCCTACGTCGAACGCGCCGCCGTGAGCGAAGAGGAAAAGCCCAAGCGTGCGTCCATTCCGAAAGGTTGGGAAGTCGCAGCGATCGATTTTGACAAGGCGATGATGCTTCTCGCGCTCCCCCGCGACGTTGGTCCGCACCCAGAAGATGGTCAGACGATCGAGGCGGGCATTGGCCGGTATGGTCCCTTCGTCAAGCACGGCAAAACCTACGCGAACCTCGAAAGCGTCGACGACGTCTGGGAAATCGGGATCAACCGAGCGGTCACTGTCATCGCCGACAAGATCGCCAATCCCCGCGGTCGTGGGCGGACGGCCGCGAAGCCCAAGCGCGAACTGGGTGCCCATCCGGACACGGAGGAAGTCATCGGCGTCTTCGAAGGGCGTTATGGCCCCTACGTGAAGCACCAAAAGGTCAACGCGACGATCCCAAAGGACATCAACCCCGACGAAATCACGCTTGAGCAGGCGCTGGAGCTGATCGCGGCCAAAGAAACCAAGAAGCCGACCAAGAAGAAGAAAGCTGCCAAGAAGAAGACCACCAAGAAAAAGGCAGCCGCGAAGAAGAAGGCACCGGCCAAGAAGGCCGCGACGAAGAAGACCACAAAAGCGGCAGCTAAGAAGGCCGCTGGCGAGGACTAGCCATAATTCGCAGCACATCTCCTTGACGCCATTGTCCTTTTCGCCAACCCTGAGGCGGGTGCACAAGGGGGTTCTATGGTTGAAGCTGACAGTCAGCGTATCAGGGCGCTAGCGTCGTATTATGGGCCATTGCGCATATCGCTTTGGCTGTATCTCATCATGAATGCTCTTTTAGCGACCTTGATCCTTATAGAGTACATTACCCTAACGCAGTACGGCTTTGACCCTTATCTCGCCGACGGCGCGCCCTGGTTACTCTTCGCACTCGCTTCCGTGATCGTCGGGATCGGCTTGTTCTCGGTGACGGTGGTTGCCTACATCATCGGAGGCTTCTGGATCGTTAGAGCTATGGGGAACTTGCACCGCATAGGCTCGAGGTTCGTAACGACTTCACCTGCGTGGGCGGTCGGTTGGTACTTCATCCCGATTGCAAATTTGTGGAAGCCCTATGAGGCCATGAGCCAGATTTGGGAGGGATCCCACCGGGCAGCGAACGAAGAAACTCCTGACCAAAGCCCCCTACCACTCTGGTGGGCCCTTTGGATTATCTCGGCAATTGTGGGAAATATCGGCACTCAATTAGGTGGCTGGCTTGGCCAAGGTCCTAACTTTGAAGCATCGCTGATCTTCAGCGCTGCCAGCGCTCTCCTGACGGTTGGCGTGACGCTGATGTTCCTAAAGATCACCACACGGACGACCCAGTTGCAGGGCCGAATTGCTGCACAAAGCGCAACTCCGATGGACCCCGCAGGCCACCAAACCGGTCTTTCTTCAGAGCTGTCCGACATAGAGAAAAGCGTTACAAAAGATAGTCCAACGAACGCACAGCCCAAAGCCCAGCGCCAAATTGGCAAACCCTTGTCGCGAAAAATATAACAAGCTCAAAAGGCGGAGAAGTCAGAGACGCTTAATCTCCGCCTACGGTTCATTCTGAACGTTTTAGTCCGTATGCGCAGGGGCGAGCACAAGGCTGTTGGCAAACAGAAGCTGCAGACCATTTTGGTACGCGCGCACCGTGGGGTCCTGAGCGAACGCGATCACCATGCCGTCACCCATCGGTCGGGCCATCACAAACGGCTTGCGCGCCAATTGTTTGCGGACGTCATCCCAGAGGTATCCCGAGGCCAAGAGCTTTTCTGCATCGGCATAACGGAAGACATTCGTACCCTGATCAACCTTGAGCGGACTGTAGATTGTAGCGCCGCGGAACAGCGTGATGGCGTCCTCGTAGCCCGCCGACAAGAAGTGGTCCTCGTTCGCTGTCGCTCGCACCAAAACGCCGGGAACGGAATCGGGCCGCTCGGTGCCGCTGGCGATCGCGGCTTGATAGTCCGCCTCCGACCACAGCTCGGTCCCCGGGACCGTCGTCGCGCGGTCATCTCCGTTTGATCCTTCTTCGCCAACCCTTCGTTCCCGCTGGGCAGGAAGCAGACCGAGGGCGCTTCCGGCGAGGCTGTCCACGGCTGATCCCAACCCGATGACCACCCCGCCATTGCGCACGAATTCTTGGATAGCGCCCGCACCGCCGCCAAGCACACGGCCGAAATCGTAGCCCGTTTCAGGCAAAAGAAGCACGTCGTATGCGGGCAAGTCGGCAAAACCGAGATGCATCACCCGGATCGGTGTCACCGGAAGACCAAGCTGCTGCTCAGCCACATACCGGCTCGCTCCCGCCGACAGCGCGGACGTCCCCATGCCCCAAGCCATCGCAACCCGCGGCAGAGTGACATCGCGAAACGCTGCAGAGCCAAAGTTGGGTCCCTCTTCGACCCAACTGCTCTGCATAGGGAGGACTTCCCCGCCATGCTCCTTAAGCAGCGCAGCAAGCTTACCTTGGAGGTCATCGTTCATCGCGTGGCTGAAGACAACGCTGCCCCGGCCATAGGTGGTGCCGTCTTGGGTGAAGGCTTGCTCGGTCGTTTTGCCCCGCAGCCCCTCTCTCAACGCGGCAATCAGCAAACGCGCCTGCCCGGCATCATCCCACGGGAGAACATAGCCGAATTCTGCTTCTGCGAGCGTCTCAAACGTCGGGCGCGCCGTGAAGATCTCTCCATCCGAAAGGTCCGCACGCGCACAAGTGGTCGCCGACAACCCATCCATCAAAGGCACAGACCATGCGGTGACGTCGTAGAGTTCATGGCGGAGGCCACGCGCCCGGCGCTCCTCCTGCTCCGTCATATAATCCTTTTCAATCGGCGTATCGGTGTCGAGCAGTGTACTAATCAACCGTCCATTGGGCGCTGCACGATCGACGATCAGCGCGCCGTCGTCATACGTTCGGCTACAGACTTTTGCTCCCGCGGGCAGCACCGTGACCGGAATACCCTGTGCGGTCATACGCTCCGCAAAGTCGTAGGCTTGGCCTGTCCGCACACTGAGATCGATGATTGTATAGCGCTTCGACGAGGCCTCGCCTTCCTTCACCGCTGATGCCCTGCGCTCAACGTATTCACCGAGCATTTTGTCTTTGTTCTTCGCGACGGTCGCAGCAGTGGTCAGTGTCGAGAGGAAATGGTTGAAGACACTCTCCTCATACGTCAGCACCGACCCATCCGCACGGTTGTACGCGAGCCCCCGCGGCGAGGCTTGCTCGTAGGTCATGCCAATCGCGCCGTTCAGCGCAGGCCACGTCTCGCCATAGCCCGGATAAAGCATGTCGAAGACTTCCCGGGTGAAGTACGGAACCCCGGCTTTGTCAAAGGCAGCGGCGTTGGCTTCGCCGATGATCGTGTAGCCCTCACGCTGGCTCTCGACGATAAAGGGGGTAATCGGACGAGCCGGCGGCGCGAAGAAGTAGGTGCTCGCGCTGCCCATCTCATGGGCGTCGACCGTCGCCACTGGGTTCCACGCTGTGATGGCTTTGACCCGGCCGCGCGTTTCAGGTTGCGTCAAGCTGAACCAGTCGCGGTTCATATCAAACAGAGCATGGTTGAGGCGCCCACCCGGCCACGGCTCCCGCCGCTCCGCAGCGTAATTATCGCCTCGGATCTCAAGCCCCCGGGCGCTCTCAAAATTGTGAATAAACCTCTCGCGGCCATCAGGGTTTTGCAGCGGATCGATAATCACGATCGTGTTGTCTAGGATCGCATCGACGTCTGCGTCGCCTCGCGCCGCGAGCAAATGGTAGGCGACCGCGAGCCCAGCATCTGTGGGGCTGATCTCGTTGCCATGGACGGCATACCCGAGCCACGTCACGGCGGGCAGCGCGCGTACCATCTTTTCGCGCTCCGCTCCCGTCACGCTCCGGCCATCTGAAAGCCGGCTCAGACTGGCTTTAATCTCGTCAATCTTCGCCATGTTCTCGGGCGAACCGATCACGGCGTAGACCAGCTGTCGCCCCTGCCAGCTCTCCGCATACGGAACGACACGCATCCGGTCAGGTGCCGCATCGCGGAGGGCTTCGATATACTTCAGGGTTTCGTCGGCGGTCGTCATCTCCTCGCCAGGTTTGTGCCCGACCACCGACTGCAAGGTGGGAATTTCCAGGGCATAATCCGCTTCCGTGAACGGTAAGCCGGCCAGTGCCGGCGCGGTGGAAAGCATGAGGGCGGCAAAAGCCGAGGCGAGACGCATGGGCGAGCTCCTGTTAGTGTGTCGCGGTCGGAGGCTAGGCCATCGGCGCTGCGTGTCAAAAGACAACACAGCCGGTTGCCCGCCGAGGGGGTTTTGATAAGCGTTTATCATTATGAAAAAGCTGACGATCCTCGCGGCCGCTTTCTTCGCATCACTCGCAAGCGCGGCGGCGCCGTGTTGGGCAGCTGAGCCCTATCTTGAAGCCTACGCGCGCTACACTGCGGCGATCGATGCCGGCGACTACGAAACAGCCGCGCGCGAAGCCGAGCAGGCTTACGACCTCGCTTCGAAAGCAGAGGGCGTCTCCGACGAGACGCGCGCCATACTCGGGCAGAACTTCATAACTCTCATTATTTGGGATGAACCTGAACGGGCGCTCCGCGTCGCTGAAGAGACCTTCGCCCTGGCCGAGCGCGGCTTTGGCGTCGAGAACTACAGCCGCGCGGAAGTGGGTTTGATGCTCCGCTACGCCGAGTTCGCAAAGCGCCCCCGGGGGAAGCAAGCCAAAGCGCTGATCGCGGCCCTCGAACCCCTCCGCGAGGGATCCAACGTCAATGAGTTCGTGATCACCGCCCACGTGCAATCGGCGTTGGCTCTATTCGCGAAAAAGTTCGACGACGATGCATACATCGTCTTAACAGCGCTGGGGAGGATGCTTGAGGCGGTAGAAGGCGTCCAGCCGAAGCTTCTCGCCACAGCCAACCTGATCCGCGTTTCATCGATGATTGCCCGCGAACGGCAGACGAACGTGGGAGGTGTTCGGCGTGCCTACGCTGACGCGCTCCGTGACGCGCGGGTCATCGTTGATCACACCATCGCCTCTTTGCCACGACCGGAGACGATCGACACCTACGACGATGTTCTCGGTGCTGCCTGGGCATGGAGGAATGTCATCTTCGCAATGGCGAGCTCGCTCGACATTAAAATGTCGGACGAAGACTGGTCTTTCGAAGGGAAAGCCCCGCTCACTGATCTTTCGCAAGAGGTAACGGCGTTTCCGGGGCGAGAGAACTGCCCGGTAACGTGGGTCAAACAAGCCTCGCTGACGTATCCTTCGGCTGCGGTAAGGGACTTCTCCGTCGGCGGCGCCATCCTCGGATATCACATCGGACCGGACGGCCGGGTCGAAGAGGTGCGCATCCTCGGTGAAGTGCCTGCACCACTTTTCGGCGAAGCCGCCCGGAAAACGATCGGTACATGGGTCGCTGACCCCAACTCACTCGACGACCCCGCTTGTTTTCGAAACAACGTCATCCGCGTGATTTTCAGCTTCTAACGGCAGCAACCAAGCTTCCAGGGCGCTTGGGAACCATTGCACCGTAACGCGTTCACGCGCAGAGGGGCGGCATGCTTTCCTTCATGCGCGAGAACGGCCGCTGGCTTTTCGGCGGATTTTTGCTGACCCTGTTTTCGGGGTTTGGGCAGACCATCTTCATTGGCGCGTCGGGGGGTGAGCTGCGCGAAGCCTTTGGCATGAGCAATGGTCAGTGGGGGAACCTTTATGGCCTCGCGACCCTCGCCAGCGCAGCGACTCTGCCGTTTATCGGCAAGGTGATGGACCACCGCCCTGGCTGGCAAGTCGCAGCGGTGGTGATCCCGGCGCTCGCTGCCGCGTGCCTGTCGATGGCGTTTGCCCAGTCGATCTTGATGCTGGGGGTCAGCCTTTTCTTCCTCCGCCTTCTGGGCCAAGGGATGATGAGCCACATCGCCCTCACCGAAACGGCACGCTGGTTCGCGGCGAGCCGCGGCAAGGCGATCAGCCTCGTGGTGCTCGGGTTCCAGGCGCAAGAGGCGATCTTCCCCCTCACCTTCACCCTGATCGTGGCCGGCTATGGCTACCAGACCGGTTGGTTGGTGGGCGCGGCCTCGCTGATCGTGATCGCACTACCCCTGACGGTCTGGCTGCTCAAGAAACCGCGGGTTCCCCAGGGTGAAGCCGAGATCAATGTCACCGAAGGGCGAAGCTGGACGCGTGGCGAAGTGATCCGCGATCCTCTCTTCTACGCCATGCTCGGCGGGGTGTTGGCGCCTCCCTTTATCGGCACGACGCTCTTCTTCCACCGCGACCACCTGGCTGAGCTTCGCGGCATCGACGAAGCGACCATGGCCACAGGCATCCCCGTAATGGCCGCGCTGACGGTGATCTTTGCACTGATCACTGGACGACTTGTGGACCGTTACAGCGCCTCGCGGCTCGTCCCAATCGTCCTCGCGCCCCTTGGCCTCGGGTGCCTCTCCGTCGCGTTCTTGGACGGATCCGCTGGCGTGATCGTATTCTTCGGCTTCTTCGGTATTAGCTACGGGTTCGCCACAACGCTCTTCGGCGCGCTCTGGCCTGAAGCCTACGGCACACAGCACCTCGGCGCGATCCGCTCGGTGACGCAGTCGGCGATGGTCTTCGCCACAGCACTCGGCCCATGGATCACAGGCGCGCTCATCGACCAGGGGATCTCTCTGCCGCTGCAGTTCGGATGGATGGCGCTTTACTGCTTCGCCGCCGGCGCGGCCCTCATGATCGCCTCCCAAAATCTCGTCAGGAGGAACATGGCCACCGCGACAGCGTGACCGCAAGCCATGTCTTGCGCAGTTCGCAGACTTGTGAACATAATGAGAACATGTCGATCTCGGAAAAGACCATTGCCAAGCTGAAAGTGCTGGCCGACGCGGCAAAGTACGACGCCTCGTGCGCCTCCTCCGGCTCAACCAAGCGCGACAGCCGCGGCGGCAAAGGCGTTGGCTCGGTCGAGGGGATGGGCATCTGCCACTCTTACGCCCCCGACGGTCGATGCATCAGCCTGCTGAAGGTTCTGCTCACGAACTATTGCATGTTCGACTGCGCCTACTGCATCAACCGCGTCAGCTCGAACGTGGAGCGAGCGCGTTTCACGCCGCGTGAGATTGCTGACCTGACGGTCAACTTCTACAAGCGCAACTATATCGAAGGCCTGTTCCTCAGTTCAGGGATCATCCGCTCCCCCGATTACACGATGGAGCAAATCGTCGAGGTCGCGCGGATCCTGCGGGAGGAGTATGACTTTCGCGGCTATATGCACCTCAAAACCATCCCCGAGGCTGCGCCGGAGCTGATCGCCGAAGCGGGACGCCACGCCGACCGGGTCTCGATCAACGTTGAGCTGCCCACCGCTAGGAGCCTCAAAACCTTGGCGCCGGAAAAGGACCGCGGCGATATCGAAGGCGCCATGGCGACGATGCGCACACGGATCGAAGAAGCCAAGCGCGATAAGACCCGCCGCGCGAAAAAGCCGACTTTCGCCCCAGGCGGGCAGTCCACTCAGATGATCGTCGGCGCCGACAACGAGAACGATGCCAGCGTTTTGACCACGTCGACCGACCTTTACGGCAAACATCGGCTGAACCGGGTCTATTACTCCGCCTACTCCCCTATCCCCGATGCCAAACCGGGCATGCCAGCGAATAAGCCGCCCCTCATCCGCGAACATCGTCTGTACCAGGCCGACTGGCTGACCCGGTTTTACGGCTTCGCGAGGGATGAGATCATCTCGACGATGAACGATGGCATGCTTGACCTAGCCGCGGACCCGAAACTGATCTGGGCCTTGAAGAACCAAGGCTTTTTCCCGATCGATGTGAACCGGGCGAGCAAAGACGAGCTGCTGCGCATCCCTGGCATCGGAACGAAGGGCGTTCAAAAGATCTTGATGGCCCGGCGCTACGGCGCTCTGCGCTATGACGATCTCACGCGGCTTGCGGCGTCGATCAGGAAGATCCGCCCGTTCGTTACCACGCCGGACTGGCGCCCGGTGGGCCTCCTCGATTCAGGCGCGCTCGAAGCCCGGATGAAGGCGCCCGCGGAGCAGCAAGACCTCTTCGCGGCATAAGCGTAGTTCCGGGCAAAGTTAGCTCGGTGAGGCTGGACAGTCCATGGGATCGTTCTATATATGTTCTGCATGGCCCTTGACCGAAAGACATACGCCAAAGACCTTGAAACGCGGGATCGCGAACTGGAGAAACAGCGAGAACGCGAGCGGAAGGCACGCGAGCGCTCGGCACGGAATGCCCAGCGCAAGATTGCGCGCTTACGTCGGGAACTCGACGAAGCAGGAGAGCTCAACGACTTCGAGGACAGCTTTGCGGAATCCGTTGGTGAACGGATCGACAAGTTCGGATCAGCCTTCGCAAACCCGTCCCTCGGCCGCCCTGGCGATGCCTTGTCGTCCGCTCAAAAGCGGGTCGTTGCCGCGATGAAGAAGAAAGCGAAAGACGCAAAGAAGGCAGCGCGAGCAGCGCCGGAAAGCGACGAGCCGTCTGAAAGCGCGCTTCGGGAAGCGTGTTCCGAAACGCCCACGGCTTCACGGTTCACGCCGCGCCTCGTCCGGTGAGCGTCGCGGTCGCAGCAGAACGCATCGTTACTCTCTCTGGGGATGGCGATCTCGAAGGCTTTCGGCGGGAGGCGCGGGCGCTTCTCCGCCAACGGATCACGCCGGAGAGCATCGTCTGGCGGGCGGGCGGCGAAGGCGACCTCTTCGCCAAAACGGACGGCGGCGTCAGCGCGCCCGAGGGCCCAGCCGTCCCCCTGCCCCGCGCGGCCGTTAAGCTCGCGGAGACGGCCCTGCACCATTCCGGTCCTGACCGCTTTGCCCTCCTCTACCGCTTTTTATTCCGGAGCCTGAGTAACCGTTCGCTGCCCGCCAACATGGCCGACCCCGATACGGTCGCTGTCCATAAGCTAGAAAAAGCCGTTCGCCGCGATGCGCACAAGATGCACGCCTTCGTCCGGTTCAGGAAGGTTGACGAGGTCGACGGCCGCGAGCGCTACGCCGCGTGGTTTGAACCTGACCACCATATCGTTCAGCGCGAAGCTGCCTTCTTCATGCGGCGCTTTTCCAACATGGACTGGGTCATCGTCACCCCGCGACAGACGGCAATTTACGAGGCAGGCAAGGTGCGGTTCGCCCCCGGCGGCAGCCGCGATGATGTGCCTGCGGACGATGCATTCGAGGATGCCTGGCGCGCCTACTACGCCAATATCTTCAACCCCGCGCGGATTATGACCGACGCGATGCGCGCCGAAATGCCGAAAAAGTATTGGAAAAACCTGCCTGAAGCGACCTTGATCAATGAGCTCCTCGAGCAAGCCCCAGCCCGGGTGGCGAAGATGAACGCATCGGCAGCCGCAGCGCCGAAAGACCTCGTTGAGCAAAGCCGCGCGATCTCCTCGATTGGCCTCCCAACCGACCTGGCTGAACTCAACGCGGCGATCCGTAAGCTGACGGAAGATATGCCTTCGCCGGCAGCGCCTGTTTTTGGAGAGGGCCCAGTCGGGGCTGCCCTCATGTTGATTGGCGAGCAGCCAGGTGATGATGAGGATCGCTTAGGCCGCCCTTTCGTCGGCCCAGCTGGCCAACTCCTCAACCAATTGCTCACCGAGGCGCAGATCGATCGCACAGCGGCTTATGTGACGAACGCCGTCAAGCAGTTCCACTTTGTGCAGCGCGGGAAACGGCGCATCCACCAAACGCCTAAGCCCGCAACGATTGATGCGTATGCCCCCTACTTGGTGGCAGAGCACCAAGCGGTTGGGCCGCAGGTTACGGTCACCCTCGGCGCCAGTGCCCTGCGGGCGATCCTCGGTAAACCCCTTCCGCTCTCGCGCGTCCGCGGCGAAGCGATACCCCTCGATGGTCCCGGCGGGGGCACCCTGGTGCCAACGTTCCATCCATCCTATCTGTTGCGGATCAAGGATGACGGGCAACGACGCGTGGAAACTCGAAAACTGTTGAACGATCTTGAAAAAGCTAAGGCCCTCATCGCGTGAGCGACGAGAGTGCGCGGCTCGACAAGTGGCTGTGGTGCGTCCGCGTTTTCAAAACCCGGGCGGATGCGGCGAAAGTAATCTCCGGCAAAAACGCCCGGATCACCCGAACAGGCCAAACCATGCGCACGGACAAGCCGGCGTTCAAACTGCGCATCGGCGACGTTGTGACGGTGATGCGCGGCCCGCGGCTCTTCATCTTGGAGGTCCTAGACCTGCCCGAACGACGGCTCTCGGCACCCGCCGCTGCGATGTGCTACCGCGATGTGAACGACGAGGAGACGACCGACGATGCTCGATAAGCTGTTCCGCAACTTTCAAAAATCAACCGACAACGCATCCGGCGACAAGGACGATGCCGTCGCGCAGGCCGTCGCGGCACTGCTGGTCGAGGCAGCGCGCGCCGATGAGGACTACACCGATACAGAGCGTGTACTGATCGACCGTATCCTCAAGGGCCAGTTTACACTGTCGGACGAGGATGCAGCCAACTTGCGGGCCAAGGCCGAGGAAGCCCAAGCCGAAGCCAACGACCTCTACGGATTTTCTCGCGTGGTGAAAGACGGCCTCGACCGCGACGGAAAAATGCAACTGATCGAAGATATGTGGCGGATCGTTCTTTCGGACGAAGCGCGCGACCCCCACGAAGAAATGGTGATCCGGCGGCTGGTCGGTTTAATCCACCTTGAGGACCGCGACTCGACCGAGGCGCGGCGGCGCGCCGAGGGTTGAAGCCCCGGCGCTGTTAACGACACGAAGGCGTTATTCGCCCTTGCGGAACTCGATAATCTTCGTCGGGGTCGCGGGCGGTTCACCTTTCGCGATGGCGTGAACGGCTTCCATGCCGTCGGTCACTTTGCCCCAAACCGTATACTGATTATCGAGGAAGCTTGCGTCGTCCAAACAGATGAAGAACTGGCTCGATGCAGAGTTGGGGTCTTGCGCGCGTGCCATCGAGCAAATGCCCTCTTGGTGCGACACATCGTTAAACTCTGCAGGCAGATTATCTTTGTACCCGCCCATACCGTTGCCATCGGGACAACCGCCCTGGGCCATAAATCCGTCGATCACACGGTGGAAGGTCAGGCCATCGTAAAAGCCCTCTTCTGCAAGCTTCGTGATCTGAGCAACGTGTTTCGGTGCTTTGTCTTCAAAGGTCTCAATCGTCACGTCGCCCGTTTCGAGCTTTAGTTTAAGAGTGCCCATGATGCGATCTCGCCTCCTTTGCGAATCGGTACGTTAACGGAGCATGCGTCCTCGAAATATCCGTCTTCGGTCAAGAACGACACCCGCTGGAGCCACGCTTTGAAGGTTTCGCTATCAGGTCTCAAGACCTCGAATGTGGTTTGTTCCGACGGCGGCAAATCGGCCATTACCCGGGCGCGGAGGATGGGTGTCGGTCGTTCGGGCGGCTCGCCGATGTTGATCCGCCGAACGTTAAAGGCGCCGTCGATCACCCGGCCCCACGCCGTGTATTTTTGATCGAGCGCCCGCCGATTATCGCCGAGCATGATGAAAAACTGGCTGTTCGCGGAATTCGGATCGCCAGCTCGGGCCATGGAAAGCACGTTCGGGCAATGAAGCGGCCAGGCCGCCACATCTTGGCCGCGGAGAAACTGCGCCATTCCTGGCGGCTGCGAAGCAATCGGCAGCGACCCCAAGAACGCGATCTGCGCCGCGCGATCATCGCGGCCAATCGGCACGAACTCCGGCAATTCCCGCAAGCCGCGGGCGAAACGCCCTTTAAGGTTGGGATATTGCGAACCGCCGGTCCCGGTGCCTGTGGGGTCCCCGCCTTGCGCCATGAACCCGTCGATCACTCGGTGGAAAATCGTGCCGTTGTAAAAGCCGTCGCGAGCAAGGCGCTTGATGCGTTCGACATGCGCTGGCGCGTAATCGGGCCGCATTTCCACGACCACGGGCCCTGACGGTAGATCGATAACCAGCAGGTTCTCAGGGTCGACCTTCAGCCAGATGTTATCCGGCGCTTTTTCCAAGATTTCGGCGGCCGTCGGGCCCTCCGGTTCCTCGGCTTGACCCCGACGTTGGGCGGAGACGGTGGAGAAAACACTAGCGATGACAGCGAGAGTAACGATGAGAATGCGCATGCCCGCGTCGCTAGCCGAGAACGCCGCGACGGGCCAGCGGCCATGCGCTTAAACTCGGTTCACGGGCGCAATTTTGCCTTCATCGGAGCCGCAACAGGCTCCGGCACGAAATGCTCGAACGCCCCGCCCAGGGCGGCAATCTCCTTGACCAGACGGCTGGCAATTGACTGATACCGGGCGTCGGCCATCAAGAACACGGTCTCAATCTCGTCGTTGAGTGCCGCGTTCATACCAACCATTTGAAATTCGTACTCAAAATCCGAGACCGCCCGGAGCCCGCGGAAAATCGCATCCACACCGATGCTCTCGGCATAGTGCATCAACAGCCCCTCGAAAGGCTCCACACGGATGGTCGCCCGCGACTCCGCCTCGATCCCGTCAATCGACGCGGTGACCAGGGCCTGACGCTCATCGAGGTTGAAAACAGGGTTCTTCCCCGAGTGCTTGGCCACACCAATAACCAGCTCATCGCACATCTTCGCCGCACGCTTGATGATATCGAGGTGCCCCAGGGTGATGGGATCAAACGTCCCCGGATAGAGGCCAATCAGCGGTTTGGTCATGGGCAATGCCGCCAGTGCAAGAAGTTCCGCCTCGTGCTTGGCACATTGGCGCCCTGTTCGAAAGCGCAGGGCGTTTCAGGCACCTTACTCAACGTCCTCGAAGCGAAAGCCTGCGGCGGTGAGCTTTCGCCAGCGGGCTTGGCGGTGTTGGTAGAAAACGCGGGCGAAAAGGGCGACGACGGGGGTGAGAAGCCCTGCGTCGAGCGCGAGGCGGTCTTCGTACCGGGTGCCTTCGCCATCGGGCTCAATCGTCACCGTGTGATCCCAGCGTTTGATCATCGCGCTGCGGCCATTGTCGCGGATAAAACGCTTGTCGCCTTCTGGCGGCGGAAACGAGATGCCGATCACCTGGCGCCCAATCGGCAGCACCCCAAAGAGGCGAAGGCCCGCCAGGTGCTCGCCTTCGGGCCACCGCTCCGGCCAGATCGGCGGTCTGATCGGCGCGAAATGCAAAAGAGGACGGCTCACATATCGGAGGAGCCGCGTCGTCTGGGCCGCATCCCAAACCGCATCGGGCGATGCCGGAAGGTGGGTGGAGACGACGATCTCCTGCACTACCGCGCCTTCATCAGCTTACGGACCGCTGGCACCGCGCGAAAGATCGGGCTGACCAAGAGCCCGAAGAAGCCAATCAACGTGAGGATCCTAACGAACACCACGGTGCCGGGCCCCATCCTGGGCGACTCTTCAAACCACGTGTCCATGCCGAGGGTGAGCTGCACGCTCGCACCGAGGAACCCCAGAAGAAACAGGGACGCGATCAACGTCGTGTAGAGCGCGGCGAGCGTGTTGCTCCTCGCGGCGCCAGCGATAAACGCGCCGCCGAGCAGCAGCGCGTTGCCGAAAAAAGCCATCGCCGCAAACGCATTGGCGAACGCGAGATGCGCCCGCGCCTCATCGCCCGGCGCAGCTGGCCAGGTGGCCCCGGTAAAAGTGAGGATGGCAATGGCGAACGCGCCTGCCGCCGCCGTGATGGCCACGGCCAACTGCAAGCGCGGGCTCATCAGTCGCCCTCGACCTCATCGTCATCGCCGCCGGCCTCGCCGACGCCTTCAACGCTGACCACCTTTTCGCCCTCGCGGGTCTTGAGGATGGTCACGCCTTGGGTGTTGCGGCCTGCAATACGGATGTCGTCGATCGGCGTACGGATCAGCTGCCCGCCATCGGTGACCAGCATCACCTCGTCGCCGTCATGGGCGGGGAAGCTGGCGACCACTCGGCCGTTGCGTTCGGAGGTCACGATAGCGATGATGCCTTTGCCGCCGCGCCCTGATGTTCTGTACTCAAACGAAGAGGTCCGCTTGCCATAGCCGTTTTCGGTGACCGTTAGGATGAACTCCTCAGCCGCAGCCATCGCGGCAATCTGTTCGGAGCTCAGCGCAACGTCCGATGCACCCTCGTCCTCGGTGCCCTCAGTCTCGCCATCGCCTGCGGCGCGGCGCATCGCAGCGGCGTGCTTGAGGTAGGCGGCTTTCTCGTCTGCATCGGCATCAAAGTGCCGAACCACCGACATGCCGATGACCTCGTCACCATCGCCGAGCTTGATGCCCCGAACGCCTGTGGACGTCCGTCCACTGAACACCCGGACCGCATCCATCGGGAAGCGGATCGCCATACCCTCAGCGGTGGTGAGGATCACATCCTGGTCAGCCCGCGCGAGACGCACACCGACGAGTTGGTCACCCTCGTCGAGTTTCATCGCGATCTTGCCATTGCGGTTGATGCTCTCGAAATCCTTCAGCTTATTCCGCCGGACATTGCCCGACTTGGTGGCGAAGAGGATGTCGAAGCTCGCCTCATCCTCCGGCATCGGAAGGATAACGTTCACCCGCTCCCCCTGCTCCAGCGGCAGAAGGTTGACGAAGGCCTTACCGCGCGAGGTCGGCCCGCCTTCAGGCAGGCGCCAGAGCTTGAGCCGATAGACCATCCCGCGGTCGGTAAAGAAGAGAAGCGGCGTATGCGTATTACCGACAAACAGTTGACTGACGAAATCCTCGTCCTTCATCGCCATGCCCGAGCGGCCCTTCCCGCCCCGGCGCTGGGCCCGGTAGGTGGAGAGCGGCGTCCGCTTGACATAGCCGGAGTGGGTGACCGTCACGACCATGTCCTCGCGGTCGATGAGGTCCTCGTCCTCCATCTCGATCGCGTCGATGAACTCTGAACGCCGCGGCGTAGCGAACTTGTCCCGCACCTCGGAAAGCTCGGTCTTGATGATCTCCTGCACCCGCGCGCGGTTCGAGAGGATATCGAGATAGTCTTTGATCTGATCAGCCAGCTTCTTTAGCTCATCGCCGATCTCATCACGCCCGAGGGCCGTCAGCCGCTGGAGGCGCAGATCGAGGATCGCCCGGGCCTGGGTCTCCGACAGGCGCAATGTTCCGTCTTCGGCCAAAGTGTGGCGCGGGTCAGCAACCAGACGGATCAGCGGCGCCATATCCGCGGCCGGCCAGTCCCGAGCCATTAAGGCTTCGCGGGCTTCCGCTGGTGTTTGCGATGAGCGGATGAGGCGCACCACCTCGTCGATGTTCGCGACCGCCAGGGCCAAGCCCGTCAAGATATGCGCGCGGTCACGCGCTTTGCCGAGCTCGAACTTCGTCCGCCTGGTGATCACCTCTTCGCGGAACTGGATGAAGCTCATCAGCACCGAGCGGAGGGTCATTTGCTCCGGACGCCCCCCATTCAGCGCCAGCATATTGACCCCGAACGAGGTTTGCAGCGGCGACTGTTTGTAGAGGTTGTTGAGCACCACTTCGGCGTTGGCGTCGCGCTTGAGCTCGATCACCACGCGGATGCCGTGGCGATCGCTCTCGTCACGCAAGTCGGCGATGCCTTCGATCTTCTTCTCACGGACGAGGAGCGCGATCTTCTCGACCATCGCCGCCTTGTTCACCTGGAAAGGAACCTCGGTGACGATGATGGCGTAGCGGTCCTTGCGGATCTCTTCGATGTTCGTCCGTCCGCGCATCACCACAGAGCCGCGCCCGGTGAGAAGGCCCGAGCGCGCGCCCGACTGGCCGAGGATCTGCCCACCCGTCGGGAAGTCCGGACCCGGAACGATCTCGATCAGGCGCTGGTCATCCGTCTCCGGATTGTCAATCAGCTGCACCGTCGCGTCGACCACCTCGCCAAGGTTATGGGGCGGGATGTTCGTCGCCATGCCGACGGCGATACCGCCCGCGCCATTGACCAAGAGGTTCGGGAAGCGCGCGGGGAGGCATGTCGGCTCCTTCCGCTCGCCATCATAGGTATCTTGGAAGTTGACCGTGTCTTTCTCGATATCGGCGAGAAGCGCCATCGCCGGATGGTCCATCCGGCACTCCGTGTACCGCATAGCGGCCGGCGGATCATTGTCGATGGAGCCAAAGTTCCCCTGCCCATCGATCAGCGGCAGGCGCATCGAGAAATCCTGGGCCATCCGCACCAGCGCGTCATACACCGCCGTGTCGCCGTGGGGGTGATACTTACCGATCACGTCGCCGACGACGTTCGCCGACTTTTTATGCTTCTTGTCCGGCGTGAAGCCGTTCTGGTGCATCGACCACAGGATGCGCCGGTGCACGGGCTTCAGGCCATCGCGCGCATCGGGGATCGCCCTGCTGACGATGACCGACATGGCATAGTCGAGGTAGCTCTTCTCCATCTCGCCAGAGATGGACACGGCGCTTATGCCCGGCGGCAGCTCACCGGGCTTGTCGTTGTCGCCGTTCGGGATATCGTCGTTATCGTCAGACACTGGGCTGCTCAATCCTAGGGGTTATTCGCGAGTCGCTGGGAGATAGCAGCCTTTGCCCCGCACCGCCAGAAAGGTGAACGCAATATGAAGATCCTTCGGACCCTTGTTTTTGCAGCTGCGCTGGGCTTGGCCGGGTGCGTGACGCCTGAGCCGAGTGGGGCGCAGGCCGAGGGGGTGAGTTCTGCACTGCCTTCAGATAACTCAAAAGCGGGCGCCGAAGAGCAAATAGCATCGCTCCGGGCAGCAGCCGATGGTTCGAGTGACGTGATCATTATCACGGCGGAGCCACTTTCAGCCTTGCTTGAAAACCGGAGTGAGCGGGAGCAGTTCAGTCTCTTAACCTACGCGATGGGTACGGCCCTTCGCGCGACCACCGCTTCGCCACTTCTGACCACCAATGGCGAAAACCATGGGCGTGCTACGATCATCGATGGACCCCACGGAATGGTGATCACTGTTTTCGCGTCCGACATCCCGCCAGGCTTCCACGGCGTGCACCTCCACCAAGTTGGTGACTGCTCGGACCCCGGCGCGGGGTTTAAAGCGTCGGGTGGCCATATCGGCGTCGACGAGGCCGAGCACGGCATTCTGAACCCCAAGGGCTACCACGTTGGGGCAGACTTCCCGAACGTTTGGGCGAGCGAAGCGGGGATCACCGCAGAGCTGTTCGCCGCGGGCCTAACGTTCGAGCAGGCGCTCGACGAGGACGGGTTTGCGCTGATCATCCACGAGAACCCCGACGACCATATCAGCCAGCCCATCGGCGGGGCGGGCGCCCGCATCGCCTGCGCAGCGTTCTTCCCGGAGCTTTAGCGGAAACGCCGCGCCGTCATCCCGGAATGTGCGCAGCACCTATCCGGGACCCATGGCCAACCCCAACCACAACACTGCATCAGCGGTCCCTAGATCCCCGATAAAGGCTGGCGCGATTTCCGGGAGGACGGGTGTTCACACCGGCGTGCCAGCGATGGGAGGCTCGGGCTCGGTTTGATCCTCAGACGGATCAACCCGCGGGTCGAGTTCGAAGATACCGGGCGCGGTGCGCAAGACCGGCACGTAGTCCTCGCGGGCCTCCGGCGCAGCGCGGGAAACCAGACGGAGCAAGCCGAACGCAGCAAGCGTTCCGTAAATCCCGCCGATCCACCAAAACAGCGCGTTGCTCCCAAAGAGCCCCATCACTTGGCTCGCAGCGATCGGCCCTAAAGCGGCCGCGCCGCCGTAGAGCAGCAGGAGGCCGCCATTGACGGCAACATGGTTGCCCTCCTCCGCATGGTCGTTGCCGTGGGCGATCACCAGGCCAAAGCTTGGCACCGCAGCGGCGCCGAAGATCAGTCCGGCCAGCATCAACCCCTGCTCCCCGCGCGCCGCAATCATCGGCACAAGGAACGAAACGCTCGCGGCGAGGAAACCAAGCCCGATAATCACAAACCGCCGGTCCATCCGGTCGGACAGCATCCCCACCGGCCACTGCGCCAACGCACCGCCAAAGATCGCCGCACCAAGAAAAAGACCAGTCGAGGCTGCGGGAAACCCAAGGCCCGCAACGAACAAAGGACCCATCGACCAATACGAACTCACCGAGAGGCCGATCAGCGCCGCACCCCCTGCTGCGAGGGGCGAAACCCGCCACAGTCGGGCAAGGTCGAGCCGGTGACTGGTCGGAACCGGCGGTGCGGGTGACCGCGTCAACGCCACCGGCACCAACGCAAAGCTTATCACGATCGTCAGCACACCGAACGGCACAAACGTCTCGGGATCAAAAACCGGCAACACCGCCTGAAACAACGTCGCCGATATCAGGTCCGTGATCCGGTAAATCGACAAGACTTGGCCGCGGTTTTCGTTGCTGGCGCGCTCGTTCAGCCAGCTTTCGATGATCATCTGCAGGCCCGCCAGACAGAACCCCGTGATCACCCGGGTCACAACCCAGAACCAGCTCTCAACGAACAACGCGTGGCTCATCGCCGCCGCCGATGCGATCGACGCGAAGGCCGTGAACGCCCGGATGTGCCCGACCTCCTGGATGATCCGAGGCGCCCGCCGACAGCCGCCGATAAAGCCCACGTAATAAGCCGTGAGCAGCAGCGCGATCTCCAGCGCCGCGAAGCCTTCAATCGATCCGCGCACGCCCAGCAGCGTCGAGTGCATCCCGTTGCTTCCCAAAAGGAGAGCACCAGAAACGATCAGAAAAAACAGGGGGAGAGCTGCGCGCATAGCCCCCTTTGCCATGCTGCTCGCGCCGTGAACAGCGGAGGATTTGCACGCGAGCGCCGGGGCATGCAGAGTGCCACAAGCAGCCTTGGTGGAGGGCTTTAGGGGATGGAACTCAGCGTCAGCAGCACCCGCATCGTTGCGGAAAAAGACGAGCTCGCCAGCGCGGAGGGCCAGCTCTTTGCCCGGCGCATCCTCTTCGGCGTCGCCCTCGTCATCGCGGTGATTGTCCCTCTCAGCGTGCTCAACACTTGGCGCGAGAACTCGGAAAGCGGGGTTGGCCTCCTGGAGTTGATCTTGTCCGTCGCGCCCGCGGTGATGATCATCATCACCGCGCCGTTCTTTTTGCGCAACAGCTTCCAAACGATCGCTGAGGGCGAAATCGTCCGTTTAGAGATCGATTTGAGGCGCCGGACTCTCCTCTACCGCACCCGGACGATCGATGAAGCGGTCGAGCGCTACAAGATGCTCAGCGAGCTGTCTTACGTGGCTCTCGTCGACACCAGCACTGAGGATCTGCCGATGGCGGGGATTGTCTTTGGCTGCGTTGACAGGGACGCGCCAAGCCTCCTCACCCTCGACCCGAGCTTTGCCGTAGAGCTGTGGGATGCGGCGTACACGTTGCTTCGCGAGCCTTATCCGCGCATCCAATGGTTTGACACGAGGCCGAACAAAATGCGCCGCCAGATGCCGACAGAGAATATGAGCATGATGGCGCGGCGAGACGCCTATCCCGCGCTCACTCGGCGGCCTTATTCGACGCAATCAGAGGCATGTTCAACGTCTCGCGCTGGGCGTAGATACCGTCCGTCGCCTGAGCAAGCAGCCGGTTCCGGTCCATCTCGCGGAACTCCGCTTCAATCTCTGAAATCAGCGCATCGTTATGACCGAGGAACGAGAGCGTCCGCCGGGCCATCAGCACCGCGCTCTCAAACGTCTCGCGAACAATAAAGTCCGTGTCCTCGGACATCAATTCCATCTCGTGGATCCGGTCATTGGCCCGCACCAAGATCCGCACCTTGGGACACCGCTCCCTCAGCGCCGCAACGCCCTCTTTCAGGCCCGTGCGGTCATCGATCGCGAAGACGACGGCATCCGCGGACAACGCCCCGGCCGTCAGCAGCAGGTGGATGTTGGTGCCGTCACCGTAGAAGACTTTGGCCCCAAACGCGCGGGCCGTCTCGATCCGGCGCGGATCGTTATCGATCGCCGTCACCGAGATGTTGGAGCCGCGCAGCATTTGGCTGACGATCTGCCCCATCCGGCCATAGCCCACCACCAAGACTTGCCCTTCAGAGCCGTCCGGCCCCTCAAGAACCTCCGCAGGCGTGGTTGTCCGTAGGCGGCTGAGTTGGATCATGATCACCGGCGTCGCGACCATCGAAATGGTGATCACTGCAGAAGCAACTGTCGCGAACTCGACATCGAAAATCCCGCGCCCCACGCCGAGGCTGAAGACAACAAAACCAAACTCACCGCCTTGGCTGAGGACCCCGCCAACGCGCAGGGCGCTCAAACCGTCACCGCCGAATGCCCGCGTCAGCCCAAACAGGATGGCGGCTTTGACGATGATCAGGACTGCAGCGCCCGCCAAGACGAGGAACCAATTGGCCAGCATCACGTTGACGTCGAGCTGCATACCAACGCCGATGAAGAACAAGCCGAGCAGCAATTCGCGGAACGGCTCGATATCAGCTTCGATCTGGTGCCTGAAAGAGCTCTCGGCCAACAGAACCCCGGCCACGAACGCGCCCAGCGCCATCGACAGCCCCACTTCAGCGAGGAGCAGCGCCGTCGCCGCCACCGTGAACAGCGCCGCGGCAGAGAACGCTTCGCGCGAGCCTGACACCGCGACCAACTTGAAAAACCGGTTGAGCACGAAGCGCCCCGCCGTCACCAGCAAGATGATCGCGCCCGCAGCCTTGCCAATCGCGACGAAATCAACGGGCAATCCTTCACCGCTGGACGAGCTCTGGGCGACAAACGGGATCGCTGCGAGCAGCGGGATAACCGCGATGTCTTGGAACAGCAGAACGGAAAACGCTTTGGTGCCGTAAGGCGTGTTCAGCTCCCCGCGTTCCTGCAACAAGCTCAAAGCAAATGCTGTCGAGGAACAGGCAAGCGCGAACCCCGCGATCACGGCTGGCCCCGTCGTGAGGATCCCAAACTGCCAAAACGCAAGGCTGAAGAGCGCCCCCGTCACCAGCATCTGGGACAGGCCAAGGCCAAAGATGGTGCGCCTGAGCGACAGCAAGCGCGGTATGCTCAGCTCCAACCCGATCACAAACAGGAACAGAACCACGCCGAGCTCGGCAATCTGGAAAACGCCCTCTTCGGCGGTCAGGATGCCAAGCAGATGCGGCCCGAGAATGACCCCCGCCGCAAGGAACCCCAGGATCGTGCCCAGCTTCAATTTCTTGAAAATCGGAACGGCAACCGCCGTGGCGCCGAGGTAGACCGCAGCATCCGCCAGAAACTCGGTCCCACCCGATGCCGCCATAGAAGTCTCCTGTGTTCATCCCGAGTTAAGCAGCGTCGCGCCGCAGCGCCAGCGTGAAGTTCGCCGCTGTTGATCCACCCATGGACTGGATGCAAACCCGGCCCAGCGACCGCATCGCCAAAGGAACCGGATATGACCCGCCTCCAAGGCAAACAATGCGTTATCACCGGCGCAGCGCAAGGGATTGGCCTTGCGATCACCGATCACTTTTTGCGTGAGGGCGCGGACGTGATCCTCACCGACATCAATGCCGATCGCGGCGAGAGTGAGGCGAAAAAGCGAAGTATACGGTTTCTCCACCTTGATGTTCAGCGTGAAGACGATTGGGCAACGCTGGCCGGTGAAGCGCCCGAGATTGATGTCCTCGTCAACAATGCTGGAGTGACGGGTTTTGGAGAGACCCCGCGCGCGCACGATCCCGAGCACGCGACGCTCACCGATTGGCGCGCCGTGCACGCGGTCAATCTCGACGGCACGTTCCTCGGCTGCCGCTATGCCATCAGCGCCATGAAAGCGTCCGGCGAGGGCGCCATCATCAACATCGCCTCCCGCTCAGGCATGGTCGGGATCCCCGCCGCGGCAGCTTACGCCAGCTCCAAGGCTGCGATCCGAAACCACACAAAGACGGTCGCCCTTTATTGCGCTGAGCAGGGCTGGAAGATCCGGTGCAACGCGATTTGCCCTGCCGCTGTGCTCACCCCGATGTGGGAGCCAATGCTCGGCCAAGGGCCGGAACGCGAGGCGCGGATGGCAAGCTTTGTCGCCGACACCCCCCTCCGCCGCTTTGGCACTGCTGATGAAGTCGCGGCAGCAGCCGTCTACCTGGCCTCCGACGACAGCGCGTATATGACGGGTACGGAGTTGGTGATCGATGGCGGGCTGTTGGCGGGAACGGCAGCAACACCCGATCCCGCGCACTAAGCCGCGCTGATCTTCGCGCCCAACGACGCCATCATCGGTTGAAACGTGGGGAAGCTCGAAGCAATCGCCGACGCGCCGGTAATGGCCATCGGTGCTTCCGCTGCGAGCCCAAGAACCAGCGTCGCCATCCCAATCCGGTGGTCATGATCCGTGTCCACCGTACCGCCGCCAGCGACCCTTTCCTGCCCGTCAATCTCAATCCAGTCATCGCCCGCCCGGCAGGGGACCCCAGCGCTGCGGAGAATGCCGGCTGTCGCTGCCAACCGGTCGCTCTCCTTCACTTTCAACTCTTCGAGACCATCAATCCGCGTGGTGCCTTCGGCGAACGCCGCGGCAACAGCGAGAATGGGGATCTCATCCACCATGTCAGGAACCTCTTCGGGCTGCACATGGATCGCTTGGAGCTGGGTCGCGGTCACCTTCAGATCAGCGATATCCTCACCGCCAGAAGGACCTTTCGTCGGGCCCTCCTCAATCAGCGCGCCCATCCTGCGGAGGGCGCGGATGAGCTCTATCCGCCGAGGATTGAGCATAACATCCGTAAGCTGAACCTCCGATCCCGGAACAACTAACGCGGCAACCATCGGAAATGCTGCCGAGGACGGATCAGCGGGGATCGTGAGCCCTGTTGGCGCGATCAGCCGTTGCCCTGGGTGGAGCGTGATCGCCTGGCCATCCACGCGCAGGTCAGCACCAAAGGCCTGCAGCATCCGCTCTGTATGATCGCGGGTCGGCACTGGCTCAACCACCGTCACCGGCCCTGTCGCTCCGAGCCCGGCGAGCAGCACGCAGGATTTCACCTGCGCCGAAGGCATCGGCAAGCTGTACCGGAACCCGCTTGGCCGTGACGGCCGCACGGTGACGGGCAAGCGCCCGTCTGTGTCGCCCGCCTCGCAGCCCATCGCACGCAGCGGGTCGAGCACCCGAGCCATCGGCCGGCGCATGAGGCTCGGATCGCCCACGAACGTCGCCTCAACCCCCTGCCCCGCCGTCAGCCCCATCAAGAGCCGCACACCCGTTCCAGCGTTCCCAAGGTCAAGCGCCCGCCGGGGGCTCGCCCAAGGACGGCCACGGACGATCCAAAGGGGGCCATCGCGCTCAACGGACACGCCAAAAGCGCGCAGCGCTGCCGCGGTGCTGAGCACATCGCCCGCTTCGAGAGGCCCAGAGATCCGGGTCACCCCTTCTGATACAGCGCCGAACATCAAAGCACGGTGGCTCATGCTCTTGTCGCTTGGCACCCGTACGGATCCTTCGAGGGGATCGCTCTTCTGAGCCGTCAACCGGTCCATTGTCACTCTGCCTCGCGCTACCGTTGCTGCGTGTCGCTTTGACAGCGCCGTCGGCCTCTGCCAACCACAGGCTTTCGACGAAACCGAACCACCTGAACAAACGGGAAATTCATTGGCAAACGAAGACCTTGGCGTAAAGCGCGACTGCCCTTTGTGTCCTGCTCGATTCTATGATCTTGGGAAAAATCCCGCGCACTGCCCCGTGTGCGACCAGGACTTTGTACCCGACGTCCTGCTGAAATCGCGCAAACGTCTCCGCGAAGAGGAAGACGAAGCCGCGAAAGCAGCCGCTGCCGCAGAAGAGAGCGACGACGAGCCTGAAAACGAAGTGGCTGAAGTCGGCGAGGACAACGAAACGAGCCTCGAAGACGCTGAAAGCGAAAAAGCGCCCGTCAAATCCAAACGCGCCAAAAGCCTCGATGAGGACGATGACGACGATAGTGATGACGAGGAGGACGATGAACTCGCCGATATCGACGACATCGACCTGCCAGACGATGATGACGACGACACGCTTCTCGATGACGAAGACGACGAGGACGACCTCGGCGGCATCGCCACGGCGGGCAGCGATGATGATGAGCGTTGACGTTTAGGCCTCACACCCCGAAACGGGCGAAGTACGCGTAAAGGAGGCCCAGTATGGCCAAGATTAAGGTCAAAAATCCCGTCGTCGAACTCGACGGCGACGAGATGACCCGCATCATTTGGCAGCTGATCAAAGACAAGCTGATCCATCCCTATCTCGACATCGATCTGCATTATTACGACCTGGGGATGGAGGAACGCGACCGCACCGACGACCAAATCACGGTCGACGCAGCGATGGCGATCAAAGAGCACGGGGTGGGCGTCAAATGCGCCACGATCACCCCTGACGAAGCCCGGGTCGAAGAGTTCGGCCTCAAGAAGATGTGGCGCTCGCCCAACGGCACGATCCGCAACATCCTCGGCGGTGTGGTGTTCCGTGAACCGATCATTATCCGCAACGTGCCGCGCCTGGTGCCGGGTTGGACCCAGCCGATCATCATCGGTCGTCACGCTTACGGCGACCAATACCGCGCCACCGACTTCCTGTTCCCCGGCAAAGGCAAACTGTCGATCAAGTGGGAAGGCGAAAGCGGCGAGATCATCGAGCACGAAGTCTTCGACGCACCGACGTCAGGCATCGCCCAGGCGATGTACAATCTCGACGATTCGATTCGGGACTTCGCCCGGGCCTGCTTCAATTACGGCCTCGATCGTAAGTACCCGGTTTATCTGTCCACGAAGAACACGATCCTCAAAAAATATGATGGTCGGTTCAAGGATCTTTTCCTCGAAGTCTACGAGACCGAATTCAAAGACCAGTTCGAGGCCATCGGCACCCATTACGAGCACCGCCTGATCGACGACATGGTCGCGGCCTGCCTCAAATGGTCGGGCGGCTATGTTTGGGCGTGTAAAAACTATGACGGCGACGTCCAGTCGGACACCGTCGCGCAAGGGTTTGGCTCGCTGGGCCTGATGTCCTCAGTTCTTCTGACCCCGGACGGAAAGACGGCCGAAGCAGAAGCGGCCCACGGCACCGTCACCCGCCACTACCGCGCCCACCAACGCGGCGAAGAGACCTCGACCAACTCGATCGCCTCGATCTTCGCCTGGACCCGCGGCCTCAAGCACCGCGCCAAGCTCGACGACACACCCGACGTCGGCACCTTCGCGGAGACGCTCGAAAAGACGATCATCCAGACGGTCGAAAAAGGCGCGATGACCAAAGACCTCGCTCTCCTCATCGGCGCGGAACAAGGCTGGCTCACCACCACCCAGTTCCTCGATAAAGTCGACGAGAACTTCCAAAAAGCGATGGGCTAACCGCTTTCGCGAATATTCTGTACTCTGAACGCCGCTGATCCCCACGCCGGGTCAGCGGCTTTTTTTGCAAGAAAGGGGCACGACGCGATCGATCACGGCGCGCGCTTGCCGCGTTTCAGCGGAGCAATCACCGTACGGGTCGCTTGCTCTTGAGCCGGGAGATCGAACCAGAAGACGGCAACTCCAGTTTTATCCGTACCGTGATCGATCATATCTTAAGCTTGGCCTACGCTCAGGTTGATCTCTTCTGCGTTGCGCGTCATCTTTGACGGACCGTTCAGGTCGTATGGAAATCAATCTCAAGGAGGCTGAGCACGCGCCGTGGCGAACGTTCTAAACAACGCAGGCGTCCAAAGCCTCCCAGGCGTTCCGCTGGGACGACAGCAGAACATGGGCACCCCTTGAACCAACGCTCCGCTCTCAGGCCCGTTCGCCTCCTCCTCCGCGATGTCGCGGAAAAACTGGGGCTCCTCGGCATTGTATTCCGGCTGACGGAGCGCCAGCGCGCGCGCAAAGACGTCCCCGAGCGTGATGACGAGGGCAGGCCCCTTCCGCCCGCGTCGCTGATGGTGTCCGTATCCGGCGAAGCGGACTGGCAGGCGTTCTTATCGACGGGAAAACAGCACGCGGACATTCTCAACGCATGTGCCCGCGACGCCGGAACCAGTTTTCACAAGGCGGAAGCCATTCTCGATTTCGGCTGCGGATGCGGCCGAATTCTACGCCACCTACCACCAGAGAGAGCAGCGGCCCTCCACGGCTGCGATATCAATCCGCAAGCAATCGATTGGTGTACAGAACATCTGCCCGGGCAATTCGAGAAGACAGAGCTCACCCCGCCGCTTCCCTATAGCGACAGGCAATTCGACCTCATCTATCTCGTCTCCGTCTTCACCCACTTGCGCGAGAAAACCCAGCAGCGCTGGGCCGGAGAGCTGGCGCGTATCACAAAACCGGGCGGCGTCGTTCTCCTGACTTTCCACGATGAGTTCTTCTGGCGCCTCCCCGAATTCGGCATCGATCAGCAGACTGTGGAAACCCAAGGCATCGTTGTGCGCAACGACAACCTTGAGGGCAGCAACCTGCTCGCCACGTACCAATCGAGGGCGCACTTGGAGGCTCTCATGAGCGAACACTTCGAATGCCTCAATCATCGGCCTGCGGACGAACGCCTCGCTCAAACGGTGGCCATCCTGCGCCGCCGCTGATCGCTCCGACCCCCTAAGACGTCGGGCTCTTCCGCACCGGCAGGCCTTGCGGCTGGGTCTGGGCGATCAGTCCCAGGTTCACCAACGACTGAACCAGCAGCCGCGCCTCGTCTTCCGACAGTTCAGGATAAGAGGCGCGCAGCGACAGATCGCTAAAGAACGGCTGTTGCAACATCCACGACGCGGCCCGGTGCGCCTTGCCCAGGATGATGTTCTCCCGCTGGGTCAGAAGCATATAGCCCTCATCCCGGCGCTCAATCCGCGACGGCTGGCCCGTCGGCGCGTAGAACGTCAGATCCGGCGTATGCGGAAGAGCATAGTCGTCAGGACCCGGATCAAAGCTTGCTTGCTTGAGCGCAATCGCGTCCAGCAACGCGTCCGATCCCGCCATCGCCGCAAGGCGCTGAGCCATCGCTTGCAGATACGCTTTGATCGCTGTGCGGTCAGCCCGCCCGTCCGGGACGTAGGAGCGAAAAAGCGCCTCTCCCTCCGCCTCGTCACGCAGCACATCGATCACATCGATCCCCCGCACAGGCGAAATAGAGAACGTCACATGCAGCGAAGCCGACGACGACGCCAACGCGTCGTGATATTGCCCCCGAGGCAGGTACAGCACGTCGCCCGGCTTCATGTGCGCTTCGAACAGCAATCTGCCCTTGGTTGCCTGAAGATACCGGCTCGTCCCCTCACCGTCAGGCAAACCATGGATCGGCGTGTCGGCCCGCCCTTCCCAAATCCGCCAGACTTTCTCGCCTTCGGTCTGCACGGCGAAAACGTCGTGGAGATCATAGTGCGTCTCGAACGCCTGCACGTCGCAGAACGAGCAATAGACGTTCGCCGCGATCTTCGCGCCAAAGTGCTGCTGAAGAACGCGCGCATAGCGTTTCACCGTGGGGGAAACGCCATCGATTTGGTTGGCCACCATGCTCGCGCCCATGCCCAGAAACGCGCGAACCTTGTCCGCGTTAGCGAGCATCACCTGACCATCAAGCGTCTTGGCGTCGTCACAATAATGCTGCGGCATCGCAAAGCGGCTGCCCATGATGATCCGCAACCGCGCATCCGTCCAATAGCGTGAAACAGCGAGCGCTTCGTTGAAACCGTCCCAGGTCAACAAACCCGACCGCGCGCCAGGATCCGCCTGGATGTGCACGGGCTTCTGGCCAAACCCGTCGCGCATAAAGGCGTCGGCCGACATCGGCGCAATCAGATCAGAAAAGGAAAGGTCGTGTCCCGGCATCGCGCCACAATGGGGCAGCGAGGCCCGGCCTGTCTACCGTCGCCGCGGGTTTGCATAATTGGCGCTTGAAGCAGGCTTGAGCGTTCGGCATTCAATGCGGGTGCGCCCCTCGATCCTCAGCCCGCTCTTTACCGACATCACCGACCTGCCGGGAATCGGGCCCAAAAACGCGGCGCTGATTGAAAAGGTTGCAGGAAACCGTCCTGTTGACCTGGCTCTGACCATGCCCACCGGGGTGATCGATCGGAGTTACCGGCCAAACGTGGCCGACGTCAGCGACGGCCAGCACGCCACGCTTACCGTGACCATCGACACCCATGAGCCGCCGCCAGCGGGGCGCCGGTCCGCGCCCTACCGCGTGCTCGCGTCCGATAGCAGCGGCTTTATCCGGCTGGTTTTCTTCCGTGCCCACCGGGAATGGCTTGAGAAACAGCTGCCCGAAGGCGCCACACGGATCATTTCTGGGAAAGTCGAGGCGTACGGCAACCAACGCCAGATGGTGCACCCCGACGCGATTGTTGATCCGGACGCGGACGGTGAAATGCCAGCGGCCGAGCCGATTTATCCGCTGACGGCAGGTCTCCAGCAAAAGACGATGCTGAAAGCCGTGCAAGCGGCGGTGGCGCGGGTGCCTGCGCTCCCCGAATGGCACCGCGCCGATGTTCTGGGCCGCGAAGGCTTCCCTCCGTTCCTAGAGGCCCTCCGTGCTGCGCACAGCCCTGAGACGCGCATGGATCTTCGTCCCGATGCGGTGCACCGGCGGCGCCTTGCCTACGACGAGTTCCTGGCGAGCCAGTTGGCCCTCGCGCTCAGCCGCCATCGCCAGCGCTCCGTGGGCGGACGTTCGTTTCGCGCGCCAGGCAGCCTCGCCGCGGCTGCGCGGCAAGCACTGCCCTTCGCGCTCACCGGCGACCAAGAGAAAGTCCTGGACGAGATCCGCCGAGACCTCGAAGCGAAAACGAAAATGGTCCGGCTGGTCCAAGGCGATGTCGGTTCCGGCAAAACCATCGTCGGCCTTCTCGCCGCACTCAACGTCATCGAAGCAGGCGCGCAAGTGGCTTTTATGGCGCCTACGGAGATTTTAGCACGCCAGCACATGGCCTCAATGGAACCCCTGCTTGAGGCGGCGAACGTTTCCGCAGTGCTGCTCACCGGGCGCGACAAGGGCCAGGAGCGCGCGGCCAAACGGCGAGCCCTCGAAGAGGGTTTCGTGCAGCTTGCCATCGGGACCCACGCCGTTTTCTCCGAAGACGTTGCTTTCCAAGACCTTGGCCTCGCGATCATTGATGAACAGCACCGCTTTGGGGTCCAGCAACGGCTGAAGCTCCAAGAGAAAGGTCAGGGCACCGACGTTCTCGTGATGACGGCTACGCCCATCCCGCGGACGCTCGCGCTAACGGCCTACGGCGATATGGATGTCAGCCAAATTCGCGAAAAGCCGCCAGGGCGGAAGCCGGTGGATACCCGCGCCATTCCCCTCGCCCGCCTCGACCAAGTGGTCGACGGCGTTGCCCGCGCTGTCCAGTCAGGCGGGCAGGTCTACTGGGTCTGTCCCCTCGTCGAAGCAAACGAACAGCTCTCTGCAACGGCTGCGGAAGATCGGTATGCGCACCTTAAGATACGCTTCGGCGAAAGCGTTGAATTGGTCCACGGACGGATGAAAAGCCCGGAGAAAGATGCTGCGGTCCGGAGATTTTCCGAAGGCGACTGCAAAATCCTCGTGGCCACGACGGTGATCGAAGTCGGGGTCAACGCCCCGGACGCGACCGTCATCGTGATCGAGCATGCCGAGCGGTTTGGCCTGGCCCAGCTGCACCAGCTGCGCGGGCGTGTCGGCCGGGGGGACAAGCCAGGGAGCTGCATTCTCCTTTACGGTGGCAATCCGGGTGAGCTGTCGGAGAACACCAAGGCCCGCCTCAACATCCTTCGTCAGTCCCAAGACGGTTTTGAAATCGCCGAAGAAGATCTGCGCCTGCGCGGTTCAGGCGATGCGCTCGGCACAGCGCAGTCAGGCTTCCCAAGCTTTGCTCTGGGGAGCGTCACCGATCACGCAAGCCTCCTCGAGATGGCGAGCGCCGATGCAAAAATGATCGTCAACGACGACCCAGACCTGAAGAGTCCGCGCGGCGAGGCCCTCAGATCCCTGCTCTATCTGTTCAGCCGAGACGACGCCGTCCGCCGCTTGCGCTCCGGTTAGGCGCGGAGCAGCAGCGGCTACTCAGCCTCGACTTCGCGCTCGTAGGCCTCTTGAAGGGCCTTATCTTCGTTGCTCTTACGCCGCTTCAGGAAGCTGAACGCACCCGAAGCGGAGGCGCTGTCGCCGGTGCCATCAGCCTGGTCCTCGACCGAAAATTCTGGCGCCACCAAGCCCGCTGAGAAGATCATTTTCGCCCCATCTTCGACCGACATCGTCAGCATCCGCAGCTTCGACCGCGGAACAAACAACAAAAACCCCGACGTCGGGTTGGGCGTTGTCGGCACAAAGACGTTGGTCATGTCATCGCCGATATCCGACAATGTATGCAGCGGCTCACCCTTGGTCCGCGTGACGACAAAGCAAAGCGTCCACAAGCCAGGACGCGGATACTCAATCATCGCCACTTCTTTGAAGGACTGCTCCGACTGCTGCAGCGCCATCTCAAAGACGTTCTTGAAAAACCCATAGAGGTTCCGCACCAGCGGCGTTGAATCGAGCAAACGTTCGCCAAGGCCAATAAACCACCGGCCAATCACGTTTTTGGCGAACATCCCCAGCAAAATGAGCAGGATGATGGTCACCAAAATCCCGAAGCCGGGCACGTAAAGGTCAGCCCATTTCGGCGGCAGCCACGCATCGGGAATGTAGCTCTGCACCGTGCCGTCGACGCGCGCCAACGGCCCGGTAATCAGCCAGTACATCACCCCTGTGGTGATCAGCAGCGGTGCCGCGAGAACGATCCCCGCGAAGAAACTGTTGCGCAGCCCCGCAATCGGCCCCGCCTTGGGAAGGTGCGGCGCACCGTCTGCTCCGCGCCGTTTTGCTTTCGTTTCGCGATCAGCTTTTGCCATCAGAGCTTCCTAAACCATCTCCTAGGTGGCGTGAAAATCACACTTTTGCCTTCACTCTAGGCTTAGCGTGTAGCGCATATGACGCTAACAGAGCTTGCTTAATATCCGGAGAGCTGCGCTCATTGGATACAATTTAAGGCTGTAGTGTTGAGCACACGGGGGATGGTGGAAAGTAACGTGGGTCGATTGATCGCAATCTTGTTGGTAGGTCTGAGCCTGGTTGGTGCGCTGGCCTGGACCTTCCAAGACGAAATCGGCCTGTGGGTCATCGATCCCAACCGCAGCTACGAAGCCTACACCCCGCCACCGCCGCCCAATTATGCGGATCCTTCCGCTTGGCTCGCCCGTGAAGACGCGCCCGATGCGCCGGCTGATATCTTTTTCATCCACAACAACGTCTACCGCGGCGACGGGCAATGGAACGCCCCTTTTGACCGGGACACCCAACTACCCTTCCTGCGCGATGTTTTGTTGCCGCTCGAAGCAGGACCATTTGATCCCTTCGGGGCACTCTGGGCACCGCGTTATCGGCAAGCGACGTTCTATGCGCGCTTCACCCAAAAACAGCCCGGGGTTGCCGCGCGCGACACGGCCTATCGCGATGTCGCCGCGGCGTTTGAGCAGTTTTTAGCGGAGCGCGATCCCGAGCAGCCGTTCTTCTTGGTCGGCTACGGTGACGGTGCGCTGTTCGTGGGGCGCCTGCTTGAAAAGAAGATTATTGGAAACGAAGCCTTAGAGCCTTATTTGGCCGCGGCCTATGCGCTGGAGATGCCGCTTTCGGAGACGATGTTCGGCGATACGGCGTGCACCCGGCCGGACCAGGCACGCTGCCTCGTGGCGTTCACCCCCGTGGATACGCGGTTTACGGAATACCAGGAGCGCCTGCGCGCTAAGACGCTGACGCTGCGCCCCATGGCGGGCTATCAATCCACGTCTGCGACAGCGCTCTTATGCAACCCGCCGCGATTGAGCGAAACGATGGTGGCTCTTGAGGGGAAGACTTGGAGCACCCCTCCGGCAGGCGTTGCGCCGCAATGCGAGGACGGCCTGCTGATTGTTCCGACCCCGGAAGATCGGCAGCTGCGCCAACGGCGGTTCTTCGGCCAGCAATGGTACCCTGATCACATCAACCTGTTCTTCGGCGTGCTCCAACAGGACGCCGGGGCCCGGCTTGAGGCTGTCATCCGAAACCTGTCGACCGAAGCGAATACCGCTCCGCCGATGATGGAGGCTGAGGATATCGAAGACGCCCCCATCAACGTCGTACCGAACCGGCAATAGCGCCTACCAAGCTGTGTTGGGGCCGTCTGCGCTGCCTTAGAAAAGGCCCAGAAACTTTTTCTTCCGCCGCTTCCAGGCTTCTTGCCGTGCCGAGGCGTAGGCGATGTAGTCGGAGTCCGAACGGCGCACCCGCGCTTCGGTGAACTTAAGGTCGGCAAGCAAACGGTCGTCCAAGGCACTGGCGGGCGGCGCCAGGGGTTCCGCGCTATAGCTCGCGCCCTTCTTCCGATTGCGGCCGCCACGTTTTGCTTTCTGCTGAATATCCGCATGCAGAGCTTGGAAGGCTGCCTGGACCGCATCGCTCGCATCCGCGCGCCCTTCCGCCAAAGCGGCGTCTGAGCCGCGGCGCTGGTCACGCAAATGGCTCGCCGACGGGCGGGCATGGGCACCAATTTCAGGAGACGTCAGCCGCGCCTGCGTGGTGTTCGCAAAGCCCTTCCAGATTTGGGTCAAACGGTCCGTCATCGCCTAAAGCTCCGCTCTCTCTTTGCCCATGACGAGGCCCTCGTTGCGGGTGATCGTCGCCAGACTAATCGGCCCGCCCACCGTCTCGATGTCGCTCATCACCTTTTGCTGGAAGCTGTTCAGCTTGATCAGCGACGCCGCGGTCTCGCCCAACTCCTTCTTCGGCAGCATGCTGACGGCCCTCAGGATCGGAGCGGTATGAACATGATATTGGAACTGATCAATCGACCCGAAAAACGCTTTCAGCGCGTTGCCCAGCGAGCCTTCGGAATAGTCGTTCATCATCCGTGCCCGTTGTTCATCACTCAGGCCCGGGGCCCGGCCGATTACGTCCGCAACCAGATTATGCGACAGCTTGAGCGTCTCGCCGAAGAGGAACATCCGCAGGTGCGCATCCATCCCCGTGAGGAAAGTCCGGATCATCCGATCCTGCGCAAACGGAGCAATCACGGGGCCCGAGTCGGCAGCCATGTCCTGAGCCCGGTCCATCCGGTTCTTCATCTTTCCGAGGACCACGGACGATGTCAGGTAGCTGCGCATCGAAGGGAACTTATCGGTTCGTCCGAACCCGGCGAAAACTACGCCGGTATAATGCTCGAAGAACGCATCCTGGGTGACGGACATCACCGCCACCTCGCGCAGCTTCGCTTTCGTTTCCGGCGAAACCGTCAGCATCGAGAGCTCGTTCTTCAGCGCCTGGATCAAGCTTCCGATCAGCTCATCAATCTCCGCACCGTAGCGGCGCAGGATCTGATCCTCCGTACCCTCAGGGAAGACGTCGAGACGCCCCCGCGCTGTGCCATCAAGATTGGCCTTCAGATCACTGAACAGTTCGTCCACAACGTACGCGAAAACCGCTGAGACGTGATCACGGATCCGCCCCTGCCCGCTCTCTTTCAGCGCACGCAGGTGGTAGTCAAAATCCTCGGCAATGATCGAGAAAACGATCGCAACGTGCTTGAAAAACTCGGTGTCCTGGTGATCCTGGGGGAAGAGCTCAGGGTTGTCCGACAGGAAGCTGATGAAATCGAGGGCATAGGCGTCGAGCGTATCCAGCGACCGGCCCCGCGCCTGCTCACGGTAAAGAGAGATCAGCGTCTCCCACGGCGTGCTCATCAGCTCGGCATTGTTGTAGATCATCACGCCGATCGGCTGGCCGTCGACCAGCGGGAACAGCTTATCCACCGATTGGTAGGTCTTAAGATAGTTTTGGCCGGAGATCGTCACCGCGCTGTCGGCGGCCATCGCCACCGCTTGCCGGTTCATCAGCACCACTTCCGAGGTCATGCCCCACACCTCTCCCAAGCCAAGGGCCGGTGAACCGCGCCCAAAGCCCAATCTTCACCAGCCGTTAACCTATCTCTATGCGAAAAAACGCCTCCTGGCCAGAGCAGCAAGGTGGATCACCGCTCTGGCAGGCTTGAGAACAGCGGCGTCGCTTAGGCTTTTTGGCGCCGACGCCACATCAGAACCAGGCCGCCAGCCATCAGCGGCAGCGCGCCCGGGACGGGAACTGGCTGGCTGCTGATCCCCAGCGTATCCAGCGCCGCTTGGGCGTAGATCCGGTGCACTGCTGCCGTCGGGTGGACGCCGTCAAAGTCGGTGTATCCGGCGCAATCCAGGGCCAAAGCGGCCGCACTTTCGATACACGCCTGGCCGAAAAACGCAGGATCAAAGCCAAAGCGTGGAAGGTCATCAACGATCGCAAGAGTCAGTGCATCGACGTCGAACAGATTGACGTTTGCACCAGGATTGGTCGCGTTGATCGTTGCGATCCTGCTTTCCAGGAACGCGTTGTATGCGGCAACGGAAGCCGCCAGGGCGGCTTGATCAGCCGGGGTGGCGCCGCGCCCAGCCACCAATGACGTCACGTTGCTGATCAGGATGTTGTTGGCGCCTGCACCAACCAGCTCAAGAAGAGCAGCATCCACCGCGACAGAAGCGTTGTTGATGAGCGTGGGGATGTCTTGGATCCCGGCTGCGGCAGCGATGAAATCGTTGCCCCCGATGTTGATGATGTGCAGCGCATCGGTGTCGAGGCCTGACGGGACCGGAATCCCAGTGATCAAACCGCCGTTGATATAGAGAGAGACCTGTTCCGCGAGGTCAGGAACAGAGTCCGGAACCCCGATACCCTGGTAAGGATCGAGCGAGGCGCCCGCCCCGCCAACCGCGTAATTCGTCTGCAGGTCGACTGGCGATGTGGTCTCCAACAGCGCTGTCGCCGGGCTGCCGGTCAGCTCAAGGCTGATGAGATCAGCGTAGTTGAACCCGTTGCTGAATCGGCCCTGGAAATAAGGCGGTGCGGGCGTTGGCGTTGGCGTTCCCGCGAGGATGGAGCCAGCATTCGCGTTGCCGCTGTCGACAATCGAATCGCCGATCACAACGACGCCGCTGAATGTTGACGCGCCAGCCGCCGCGCAAAGCGTCAGCGCAGCGCTCGCTGCGCCGGCAAGAAGTACTCTCAGTCCCATGGATCCGCCCTTTGGTTATTTGGTCACGCATGGTTAACAGGCGTGACCAGCCGGTCAATGCGGAGCGGCCCCAGAGGCTGCGCTTTATTTACGGCCGAAGAGACCGCCAAGCAGCGATTTCCCCGCTTGCTCAAGCAGATCGTCTTTGAAATCGCCGTCGCCGTCTTGGTCGAGAAAGCCCATCAAACCGGCCATCTCGTTCGGCGCAGCCTGCTGCGCGGCCGTCGTTTCCTGGTGCACCAATCCAGCCAGCGCCGAGGCATCAAGCCCCTGCTCCCGCTTCGCTTTTCCCAGCTGCGCGAGCAGCATCGGCGCCGCCATCGCCATCAAATCGCGGATCTGGTTCTGATCGACCCCAGCGGCTTTGGAGAGAGCCATCTCCGTCTGGTTCTGCTTGCCGCCCAGAATGTGGCCGAGGATCCGTTGGCCGTCGGAGACGACGTCATCGCGGTGCACTTGATCGGCTTGACCAAGAAGACTGCCATCGTGCCGGTCTAGGGTCGACGCCAATGCCTGCGCGCCGTCGCCTTGCGAAACATTCTTCTTCAAGCCGCCCATCAAAGCGGCCATGGCCATCGGCATCAGCTTTTCGACAGCGCCTTGGTCCATGCCTGTCCGCTGGGCTGCGCCGCCCGCCATCTGGCGCATCGCAGCACCAGCGAGTTGTTCCATCAGCGACATTGCGGTCTTCCTCTTTCCCGCGCCCCAGAACGCTCCCGGGCACACATTAACACGATCAATTCACGCAGACCCTGGGGGCAACGCGCGGCACCGCGCCACGCGGTTCCGACGACGCAACACTGGCACTTGCCGCCCCCCGCGCCTATGGCGCAGAGCAGTGCCCAACCCAACGACCCAAGGAGCGCGTCATGCTTCAAGCCCTGCAGTACTTCCTCATTCCCCTGGCCATCCTCGCGACCCTGGGGTTCCTGGTTGTTGGGATCTACTCCCTCGCCCGCGGCGGTGAGTTCGCGCAGAAAAACTCCAACAAGCTGATGCGGTACCGCGTGACCGCGCAGGCCGTCGCCGTGGCGCTGCTGGTGCTGATGGCGATCCTGCTGAACAACCAAGGAAGCTGAACCATGGTCGTCCTCAACAAGATCTACACCCGCACCGGCGATCGCGGCGAAACCGGCGTCGTCACGGGTGCCCGCCTGGCCAAAACCCACGAGCGGATCCAGGCCATTGGCGATGTCGACGAGCTCAATGCCGCGATTGGCGTCGCCATGGGCTACCCGCTCGGTGACGAACTGATGGGTATGTTGCTCGCGATCCAAAACGACCTGTTCGACGTCGGCGCAGATCTCGCGACGCCGGAAACACTGAAAGGTGAGCTGCGGCTGAGCCCTGGACGCGTTTCAAAGCTCGAAGAGATGATCGACGCGTTGAACGAGGCGCTCCCCCCGCTCGAGAGCTTCGTTCTGCCGTCCGGACCAGGGGGCGCCGGTGCGCTGCACCTCGCCCGCGCCATCGCACGCCGGGCCGAGCGCTCGGTCTGGGCCCTGAAAAACCTGGGTGAGCCCGAAGGCATGGTCTCCGAGCCGGTGAGCACCTTCCTCAACCGGCTTTCGGACTTTCTGTTCGTCGCAGCCCGCAAAGCCAGCCGCGACGGCGGCGGCGAAGTTCTGTGGGTCCCCGGCGGCGGCGACGGCGCTGAGGCCTAAGAAAAAGAGCCCGAGCACACCGTGCCCGGGCTCCATGTCCCCTCGAACAGATTGGCGAAGCTTACGCTTTCTTGCGCCGACGGAGCGCGCCGAAGCCAGCCATACCGGCTGCAAAAAGCGGCAGAGCGGCCGGGACCGGAACGGTCGCATCCCGCGTCGTGTTGAAGTTATCGAACGCGATCCCGAGCCGCGCCGAACCCCGCGTACCGGTCAGCGTGACCCGGGCAATCTGTGCACCAAGGTTGGAAAACCCAACCGGCGTGACTTGTAGGTTCCCGGTGTTCGCATCGCCCGAGCTGATGGTCCGCGTCGCCAGCAGGTTGTTGCTCGCGTCGAAGACTTCAAAGTTGAAGACCTCGTCATCGTCGATGTCCGCCATCTCAAAGCTGAACCCGTCGACTGGGGTCGTCCACGTGATCGTCAGGTCGGTCTGCGCATCGTCGAATGACGTGCCCATGAACCACGTACCGAACGCGCCGCTCGGATCGGGTGTATCATCACGAACGAAGGCGATTTGCGGAGCGCCAACCTGAACCAAGAACAGGTCATCATCGACGGACGAGAAGGTGACGCCGAAATCAGCCTCGAATTCGTTGCCGACGATCAGGGTTCCTTCAGTGTTCACCGCGCCAAACGCCTCAAAATCGAGAACATTTGCCGACGCCGTGGAAAGCGCTGCGACGGAAGCCGCAGCAACAAGAAGCAGTTTTTTCATTCTATCCCCCAAGGATTTTCGGCAGGCGAAAGCGCAACGCCGATTTGTTAAAAAATAGCATAAAATTCGAGGGATCTGAATTGTTTTTGTTGGTTAACATGACCTTAGAGCAGAATTCCGTTACCACGATTGGTGAAGAGGACCCTCTGCACGATATCGGATGCTGCCCGTTTGCTCTCAAAAAGTGCGCTGTTTGCGGATTGTCCGCGGGGCCAACTGCAATTGGTCTCATAGATCGCCACAACCTGAGAACGGCTCGCATCTGCTCCGTTGCAGCCCAGCTGTGACAGGCGTATAGGCGGCGCAACACGTATCAGTCTGTTGAAGGAAAACGCCCATGAAGGTGCTCGTACCCGTCAAACGGGTGGTCGATTACAACGTCAAAGTCCGCGTCAAGTCGGACAACACCGATGTCGACCTCGCCAACGTCAAAATGTCGATGAACCCGTTCGACGAGATCGCCGTCGAAGAAGCGGTCCGTTTGAAAGAGGCCGGCGTCGCTGAAGAAGTCGTCGTCGTGTCGATCGGTGTTGAGAAAGCCCAAGACCAAATCCGCCAGGCCCTCGCCATGGGCGCCGACCGGGGTCTGCTTCTGACGACCGACCAGGACCTCGAAAGCCTGACGGTGGCCAAGCTGCTGCAGAAGATCGTCGAAGAGGAAACGCCGCAGCTCGTCATCATGGGCAAGCAAGCCATCGATGATGACCGCAACCAAACGGGCCAGATGCTCGCCGCCCTCCTCGGCTGGCCGCAAGGCACCTTCGCTTCGGAAGTGAAGAAAGAAGGCGACAAGCTGCACGTCACTCGCGAGATCGATGGCGGCCTGCAGACAGTCTCCCTCAACTTGCCCGCTGTGGTCACCTCCGACCTGCGCCTGAACGAGCCGCGCTATGCGTCGCTGCCCAACATCATGAAGGCGAAGAAAAAGCCGCTCGATAAAAAAGCCGCTGCTGATTTCGGTATCGACCTCACACCGCGCCTGACCAAACTCAAGGTCACTGAGCCGCCCCAGCGCAAAGCCGGCATCAAGGTGGAAAGCATCGAAGAGCTTGTCAGTAAACTGAAGAACGAAGCGGGAGTCCTCTAACTATGGCTATCCTCGTTATCGCCGATCACAACAACGAAACCCTCAACGACGCGACCCTGAAAGTCGTCGGTGCTGCTCAAAAAATGGGTGGGGACATTGACCTTCTGGTCGCTGGCAAAGGCGCATCAGGCGTCGCCGAAGCCGCATCGAAAGTCGCTGGTGTGCGCAAAGTTCTGCACGCTGACGATGCGCACTATGCCAAACGGCTGGCTGAGCCGATGGCGGAGCTCATCATCGGCATGGCTGGCGGCTACAGCCACATCGTGTCCTCGTCGGGCACGGACGGCAAAAACTTCATGCCGCGCGTCGCAGCCAAGCTCGATGTGATGCAGGTCTCCGCGATCACCGGCGTCGAGAGCGCCGACACGTTCGTGCGCCCGATCTACGCGGGCAACGCCATGGCAACCGTCCAGTCTGCCGACGCGACGAAGGTCATCACCGTGCAGCCAACAGCCTTTGACGCGGTCGGCACCGACGGGTCGGCTCCCGTTGAGACGATCGGCAACGGCGCCTTCCCGGGCATTTCCGAATTCGTCGCCGAAGAGCTGACGAAATCGGATCGCCCTGAGCTCGCTGGCGCAAAAATCGTCGTCTCCGGCGGCCGGGCTCTTGGCTCGAACGAAGCGTTTGAGCAGTACATCTATCCGCTCGCGGACAAACTCGGCGCAGCCATCGGCGCATCACGCGCCGCGGTGGACGCAGGCTACATGCCCAACGACTACCAAGTCGGCCAAACCGGCAAAGTTGTTGCGCCCGAGCTCTATATCGCCGTCGGCATCTCCGGCGCGATCCAACACCTCGCGGGCATGAAAGACAGCAAGATCATCGTCGCCATCAACAAAGACGAAGAAGCCCCGATCTTCCAGGTTGCCGACTACGGGCTTGTGGCGGACCTCTTCGAAGTGATGCCCAAGCTGCAAGAAGCGGTGTAGGCTGAGCATTTTATGCAAAGAAAAGCCGGTCCCGAAAGGACCGGCTTTTTTCATGCCCGCCGTTGCTAGCTGCGGCGTTTCTTCCGCGATGCCGCAAACGTCGTCAGACCACCGAGCATCAGCACAGCTGCCCCAGGGACAGGGACGGGTTGCGTCACGCTTTCAAACCGCAAGGTCTGCGCGAAGCCGACGTCATTAACGGGGTCAAAGAAGGTACCGCTGACAAAGCCGCTGACGGACAGATCAGCTGTTTCCAGAAATCCAATCAAGTCAGCCGTGCTCATGAACGGACCAGACGGCGCGGCGGCGCCAACGTCGAAGGTGAGTTCAAAGTCCTCCGCAAACAGAAAAAAGTCCTCGTCAACGAACGACCGCGCCGTGAAGCCCGCGAGGAAACCCGACAGTCCAAATGCGCCGTCCGAAGCATCCGTGTCGGGAATATCCGAGCAACAGCCCTGCACCAGCGCCTGAGCGAGCGACTGTCCACCCGGGTCAGGAATGATGCTGATATCGGCCGTGAGCGCATCTTCACCTTCCGTCAGCACGTCAAAGGCATCGTCGACCTCCAGCTCGACCAAAACCGGGTCGCCGATGAAGACGGTGTCGTTGAACCCGACGGTGGGACCGCCGTCGCCTTCGACGGCGGTGATTGCAGCCTCAAACTCAAAAACCGTGATCGCCGCTTGCGCTGGTGCAGCCGCCAGGCACGCTCCGGCAAACATCATGACAAAAGAACGCATAAATCTCCCCTTCCCGTGAGATTTCTTAACGTATGCGGAAGCCGGTGACCAGCCGCGAGGCACGAGCTTTTTGCGAACGGGCGATGATTACGAATGGGTCAGCCGACGTTTAATGCACTGGGTCGCCTTCAGGCCGCCCAGCACTTCTTCACTTTTTAGCCTTAATGTTGGCCCACCCGCACGCGATCCTCCACGGCGGGCCAACGTTGAGTGAGGGCTTTCAAGGTGATGGATAAAGGCCGTTTTCCACAGATGATCATGCGCCTCGTGGGTCTCGCGGCCGGTTTCACCCTAGCGGGGTGCACCGCGGGCATGGTGGCGGTGCAATCCACGTCGGACACCATCTCGGCTCCGTTCACGGCTGCTGGCGCCAGTCTTCAAACCAAGCAGATGGACTTCATCTGCCGCCAATTCGGCGGCGCGCGGCAGACCTTCACCCCCGACCTCTCCGCCGGTGCGGTGGTCTTCACCAAAAACGAGGACCGCTGCGGGTTTGCTTGTCAAAAAATGCTGCTCGAAGGCTACGCGTTCGTCGACGTCGTCCGCACCGCGCCTTCAAAGATCATGCGCTACACAAAGGCGCCCGAGACCTGCGAAGACAGCGGACCTCTCGGATGCGTGACGGGCGAGAAGGTCGCGAAAATCGAGGGACAGACCGAGCCGGTGTTTTTCGAGCCGGTTTGGCCCCGGCCCCTCGCCGCCAACGATCTGGAGATGAACCGCCGCCACCTCGGCCAGATCAGCAACCGCTTCAAAATCGGCGCTGAGCAGATCGATGGACGGTTCGAAGGCTATCTCAACCGCAAAACCGGACAGCTCAGCGGCTATGGCGCCTTCCGCCTGTGGCGCAGCAAACCCGGCATCAACGCGCGGATGGACGATCGCAAAGTGACCATCCGCGCCTGCCCCGTGGTCAGCGGTGAAACCGTCGACGCCGGTTAGGCTCTAAGGCTTTTTCCCGTTCGGTTCCCGTAGCCAACATCACCTTCGCGCGACTTGTGCGCGCCATACTGTCCTGCTGCTTTTTCTCGCCTTGCCCGCGGGCGAAACCGCGCGAATTTACTAACCAACGGTCGACGGCCTCGGAGGGCGCGTCTAGGCTTCGAGAAGAAGTCAAAACGCGCCGCTAGAGCCTTGGCCATGCGCCGAAACTGGCGCGCGCGAAAAAGGACATCGAAGGCATGAGCGAAGCGGTTCGCATCGACGAAACACCCCCCCTAGCGCCAGCAAACGACAGCGCCAAACCCACAGCCTGCGTGATTGGCGCAGGCTTCGGCGGATTGGCGCTCGCCTGCCGCCTCCAGTCTATGGGTTTCCACACCACCATGATCGAGGCGCGGGATAAGCTTGGTGGCCGCGCTTACGTCTACGAGCAAGACGGGTTTAAGTTCGATGGCGGCCCTACCGTCATCACTGACCCCTCGTGCCTTGAAGAGGTCTTCGCGCTTTCCGGCCGCAAGCTCGCTGACTATGTCGAACTCCTCCCCGTTGAGCCGATGTACCGCCTCGCCTGGGAAGACGGCAGCATTTTCGACTACTTCCGCGAGACCGAAAAGCTCGAAGCGGAGATCCGTCGCCTCAATCCCGATGACATTGAGGGCTACCGCCGGTTCTACAAATATTCCGAAGAGCTCTTCAAACACGGCTATCTCAAGCTCGGCCACGTACCGTTCCTCGACTTCTGGTCGATGCTCAAGCAGGCCCCGGCCCTCGCAACGCTCCAGGCCCAACGCTCCGTGGCCGGACGGGTCAAGGACTTCGTCAAAGACGAACGCCTGCGCCAAGCGTTCAGCTTCCACACTCTCCTCGTTGGCGGCGATCCCCATAAAACGAGCGCCGTCTACGCCCTCATCCACGCGCTGGAGCGCAAGTGGGGCGTCTGGTTCCCCCGCGGCGGGACCGGCTCCCTGGTCAGAGGCTTCGCGAAACTCTTCGAAGATCTTGGCGGCACAACACTCATCGGCGACCCGGTCGAAGAGGTTACCGAAGTCAACGGACGCCTACGGACTGTCCGTACCAAGAGCGGTTTCCAAGCTGACTTCGACGCCGTCGCCTCGAACGCCGATATCGTCCACACCTACGAAAAGCTTCTGGGCAAATCCCCACGCGGCCAGAAAGTGAGCCAATCGCTTAAGAACAAGCGCTATTCCATGTCGCTGTTTGTGGCCTACTTCGGCACCAACCGGAAATACGAGGACATCCAGCACCACACGATCTGTTTCGGTGCGCGGTATAAAGAGCTTATCGCGGAAATCTTCGCCGGGCCGAAACTGCCCGACGACTTCTCGCTTTACCTGCACCGCCCCACCGCTACCGATCCAGGCATGGCCCCCGAAGGCCACGACAGCTGGTACGTGCTCTCGCCGGTCCCCCACCTGGGCAAGGCCGAAATCGATTGGTCCGTAGAAGGACCAAAGTACAAAGAGAAGATCTACAAGTACCTCGAAGAGCACTATATGCCGGACCTGCGCCAGCATATCGTGACCGACCACATCCTCACGCCGCAAGGCTTTAAGGATGACCTCAACGCCCACCTTGGCTCCGCCTTCAGCCTCGAACCCGTGCTGACCCAGTCGGCCTTCTTCCGGATGCACAACCGCGACGACGAGATCAAAAACCTCTACTTCGCAGGTGCCGGCACCCACCCGGGCGCAGGCATCCCTGGCGTTGTCGGCTCAGCCAAAGCAACCGCGCGGATCATGGCCGAAGACTTCGGCTTTGAAAGCGCCTACGCAGCGATGGCAGCGGAGTAAGCCTTGGTCGACGGAACCATCGAAAAGCGCTCGCGCGCATCCATCGCGAAGGGCTCGAAGAGCTTCGCGCTCGCGTCTTTGTTGTTCCGTCCACAGATGAGGCGCCACGCGCACATGATGTATGCGTGGTGCCGCTATTGCGACGACGTGATCGACGGCCAAAATCTCGGCTTCGGCGAAACCGTTGCCGCGGGTCGCTATGGCCATCCGGATGCGTCGGACCTCGAAACGCTCCTTGACCAAACGAATGCCGCTTACCGCGGTGATGTTCCGGACACGTGGCAATTCGAAGCTTTTCAAATGGTCGCGATGGACACCGGCATGCCGGCCCAGCACGCCTATGACCTCCTGCGCGGGTTCGAGATGGATGTGCAGCAGCACAGCTACGACACCCTCGAAGACACGCTCCGGTACAGCTACCACGTGGCCGGCGTTGTCGGCGTCATGATGGCGATCGTCATGGGCGTTGACCCTTCCGACGAGAACACGCTCGATCGCGCATCCGATCTCGGCATCGCGTTCCAGCTCACCAACATCGCCCGCGACGTGATCGATGACGCAGCGATTGGCCGGGTCTACCTGCCCGGCGATTGGCTTGAAGCTGAGGGCGTCCGCGCCCATCCGCGTGACGTGTTGGACGAACGCAACCGCGATGCCGTTTGGCGCGTGGCGCTGAGACTTCTTCAGGAGGCGGACAAATACTACGTCTCTTCCGGCCCAGGCGTGCGCAAGCTACCGATACGTGCCGGGTTCGCCGTGGCGGCTGCGCGCCGCGTCTACCGCGATATCGGCCGCGTGGTGAGGGTCAAAGGCCCGCGGGTATGGGAAAAACGCGCCCGCACCTCGCGGCGGCGCAAGCTGGCCCTGGCCGGGATCGGCTGCCTGCAAGGCGCAAGCTCGAAGTCCCTAAGCTTCATGGACCTCCCGCCGCGCGACGACTTGTGGAAGCGTCCGGTTCCTAAGGGTTTGGCGTCATGAGTTCGGCCGAACGCGCACGCCAAGGCCTCGTCGGCGTTGGCCTCGCCGCCGCGGTGACCGCCGCATGGCTGTGCCTTCACATCTACGGCGTTCACTTTTTCGAGGTCACGTGGGGGCCGTCCCTCCTCCTCATCCCCGCGATGATGATGACCCTCTGTTGGCTCTCGGTGGGCCTCTTCATCATCAGCCACGATGCGATCCACGGCAGCTTGGTGCCGGGTCGTCCGGGTGCGAACCGTTTGATCGGCTGGATCGTGATGACGCTCTACGCCGGGTTCGATTACGACAAGCTGGAGCGGAATCACCACCTCCACCACGAGGCACCCGGTACGGCGGCAGACCCTGACTTTTCAGCCGATCATCCGCGGGCGTTCTTTCCGTGGTTCAAGGAATTCATTCTGCGACACTTCGGTTGGCGGCCGCTGATCTTTGTGAACAGTGTCGTCGCGATCTACTGGCTGGTGCTCGATGCACCGATGCTGAACATCGTGCTGTTCTACGGGATCCCGGCCCAGGCGAGCGCGGTGCAGCTTTTCTACTTCGGCACCTTCCGGCCCCACCGCCACGAAGAGGATACGTTTGCAGATGATCACCGCACGCGCAGCTCTCGGTACGGGTGGCTGATGAGCCTCCTGACCTGCTACCATTTCGGCTACCACCACGAACATCATCTTTATCCGCATGAGCCATGGTGGCGCCTGCCTGCGCGGCGTCGACAGCCAGAAACACAAGAGGTGCTGGCGTGAGCAGTGCGGGGTCAAAATTAGCGCTCCTCGGTTTGATCCTTCTTGCAGCGATCACTGCGGTGAGAATTTGGGTGATTTTCGGATGATGGAACTCGCAATCTGGCAGAAAGCTGTTCTTGTGGTCGGCACCGCGAGCTTTATGGAATTCTTCGCCTGGTGGGCACACAAATATATCATGCACGGCTGGGGCTGGGACTGGCATGCCGACCACCACGAGCCGCACAATAAGATGTTCGAGAAAAATGATCTCTACGCGGTCGTTTTCGGGTCGTTCACGACGTTCTTGTTTACGGCAGGATGGCTATGGTTCCCGCCCTTGTGGTGGATTGCCGCCGGTATCTCCTTATACGGATTGATTTATACATTCGTGCATGACGGCCTTGTCCACCAACGCTATCCGTTCCACTTCTTCCCGAAGAAGGGCTATTGGAAGCGCCTCGTACAGGCCCACAAACTTCACCACGCGACGACGTGCAAAGAAGGAGCCGTGAGTTTCGGTTTCGTGGTTGCACCTGACCCGCAAAAGCTCCGTGTACGCCTACGCGAGCTGCGTGAGAAAAAGAAACGCTCGGCCGATGCGGCTGCCCGTTCGGCTACCGCGAAAAGCGCAGCGCAATCGGGCTCGCGCGCACCGGCTGCGAGTGGTTCAGCCTGAACACCAGCAGCCCTCGGCGACAGGTAACGTCAAAACGCGTTTCGCCATGGTGCATTTGATTTGGCGCGCGGAGACGCGACAGCTGAATGACGCAGAGACGGGTTCAGCGACCCTAAATTGACTGAAGCTGCGCTCGAGATTGCAGGAGTTAGGACCCGTTTTGAGCAACACGCAGAGCCCTCTGCTAGCATGCTGCGCAAAACGGTGAGACCGCGTCTTTGTTCCGGCCTCGCGCCGGGCGTTCGGAAGGTTCAGCCCGGCCGCCCAGGTGGCGGTCTCCGGATCCGCCAACACCGCGAACACGCCATCTCTCGGTCCGCACCCACACTTCAAGGATCGCGGCGGCGTCGGGATTATCCGCCTGCGGATTGTTCAGCGCCTGGAAACCGGGATGGTCTCTTCCCTAAGCCGCGATCGTGTGGGCAAAGTAGCTGCGGATGAACTCCGCCAACTCAGCGAGAGCCGAGGTCTCTCCCACCGCTGAAATCGCGGTGTCCAGGTGACGGTTCGCCAGCACGGTCGCCGAAGCGAGGCTCGCTTGCCCGCCCAAAACGGCCGTCGATTTTCCGCCGTCGCGGCCCGTCGTTTTTCCGGCCGTTTCCTCACCAACCACCTGGTCAAGGACATCGTCGAACGCTTGGTAGGCAAAGCCCAAAGCTCGGCCATAGGTACGCAGGGCACGCCGCTCGTCATCGCTGCATATCGGGGCACAAAGCCCACCGCATTCCGCAGCGGCAATGAACAACGCGCCGGTTTTTCCCTCATGGATCGCGTCGATGCCGTCCGCGCCCTCTCCCGAAGCAAGATCGAGCGCTTGGCCGTGGACAAGGCCCTGCCAACCGACGGACCGCGTCAAAATCCGAAGGATCTCCATCCGCCGGTCGGCACCGAGCGCTTTGCTCTGAGCGATCACTTCATAGGCACCATTGATGAGGCCGATGCCAGCGAGGATCGCGATGTCCTCTCCGTAGGCCTTATGGGCCGTCGGCTCACCGCGCCGCAGGTCGGCATTGTCCATCGCAGGGAGGTCATCAAAGACGAGGCTGGACGTGTGGATCATCTCGACGGCGCAGGCCGTATCCACCGCATCCTCAAGCGCGCCGCCTTTCGACCGCGCGGCAATCAGAGTGATGACGGCGCGGAGGCGTTTGCCGGATGCGAGCAGGCTATGGCGGGCCGCCGCGGCCGGGCCGCGGGCCTTGCCGGCGGGCACGAGTTGGGCGAGCCGAAGATTGATCAGCTCGCGCAGGCTTTCAAGATCAACGGCGCGTGAGCCGAGCGAACCCATAGACAAGACCTTCCCGAACGCGAACGAACGATATGGCTGTTTATGGGCCTAAGGAAAGCCGGTACACTAGGATTTGAGGTGCTTTGCAGCTGCGATCAGTCGGCCGTTCGGCGAAATGTGCGGATCGTCTCAAGCGCTTCGGTGACGGAACGCTCAATCTCCGCCTTCACGGCAATGCGCGCTTCGAGCACTTGATCGGGATTGCCCAACATGCGCTCCGCCCGCTCGCAAGCCGTACCGATCTCCCAAGCGCCGATGCCCCGCGACGCGCCTTTCAGGGCGTGCGCGATCGAGCGCCAATGTTCATTAGGCCCTGCGGGATCAAGAAGACGGAGGCAACGCGCCACCTGGCCTTCAAAAATCGTCAGGATCTCGTCACGCAACGCAGCATCGCCAGCAACGTAGCGGTCGAGGTGCTCAAAATCGATTGCCTGCTCTGTCATGGTTTCGGCGTAGCAGTCCCGAGTTAACGTGAGCTGATCACAGAAGAGCGAAGTGCGAGAAAATCACACTTTTTGCGTCGTCACACCGGGTCAGGGACGATCACCTGATCGACGAACTTTCGCAGGCCCGTCTGGCGACGGCGCTTCAGCCGTTCTGCAGACAAAATCGAACGCAGCTGGCTATCGGCCCGGTCGATATCGTCATTGACAATCACATAGTCATATTCAGCGTAGTGGCTGATCTCGCTGTCGGCCATTTCCATCCGCCGCGCGACCACGTCATCGCTGTCCTGACCGCGGTTGCGCAGCCGGTGCTCCAACGCTTCCCGAGAGGGCGGCAGGATAAAAACGGAGACGACATCGCCGCCAGCCCGTTCATCAAGCTGCTGTTTTCCCTGCCAGTCGATATCGAAGAGGATGTCCTGGCCTTCTTCCAGGGTGTTGAAGACCGCTTCCTTCGGCGTCCCGTAAAAGTTCCCAAAGACCGTCGCGCTCTCGAGGAAGAACCCCTCCTCCTCGCGGCGATGGAAATCCGCCTCGGTGATGAAGTGATAGTCCTTCCCGTCGATCTCTCCCGGGCGGATCGGCCTTGTGGTGGCGGAAACGGACATGGCGATGAACGGATCGTTGCCCAGGAGGCGCTTGGCCAACGTCGTCTTGCCCGCACCAGAGGGGCTGGAGACCACCAGCAACAGGCCGCGGCGCTCGATCGGGCTCGGCGCTGTCATGCGAGATTCAAAACCTGTTCGCGAAGGCCATCAACAAGTTCTTTCAAATCGAGGCCCTCGCTTTTGAGTTCAGCACTGTGCAATTTCGCGGTGAGCGTGCTCGCCTCCCGCATCAGCTCTTGGGTGAGAAATTCCAGCCGGCGGCCCACTGAACCATCCGTATCAAGAAGATCACGGAAGGCCTTGGTGTGGACATCCAGCCGATCGAGCTCTTCGGAGACGTCTGCACGGATCGCGAGCATCGCCGCTTCCTGGGCGATGCGGTCTTCGGCGACGCTGTCCGCCATCAGATCACTGATTTGCGCTTTGATCCGCGCCACCAGCTGCTCACGTGTATCGGCGGTTTTCGTCCTGAGACTGATGACTTTCGCATTAATGTCGTTGCAACGCTCTTTCAGGACAGCGACGATCCGGCCGCCCTCTGTCTGGCGCGCCTCAAGCAATGCAGCGATCGCGGTATCAAAGCCCGCAACAATCGCACCGCGCTGATAATCGTCCAAGCCCTTGTCGTCGGGCGTAGCGATCACGCCGCGCATATTGAGGACCGCTTCGGGTCGCGGCCGGTCGCAATCGATATACTGGCGCACTTTGTTGAGCGCGGCTGCCGCAGCCGCTAACGCACTTTCATCGACGCGCAAGAGGTCCGCGTTGGCATCCCGTTCCAGCCGTAGGCTGACGTTAATCGTCCCGCGATGCAGCACACGGAGCTTTTGGCGGAGGTCCGGCTCCATCGCCTCCGTGCCGGGCGGCAGGCGGAATTTCACGTCGAGGCCCTTGCCGTTCACTGAGCGGAGTTCCCACCGCCAAACACAGTGCTGCAGGTCACCTTCCGCGAGGCCGAACCCCGTCATCGATTGTAAGGTAAAGCCCGCCCGCGCGCTCATCGATCTCGCTGCGCCCGTTCGATCTCGCGCCAACGGGCGACGTTGCGGTTGTGTTCGCGCAAGGTGGAGGCGAAGACATGACCGCCCGTTCCGTCCGCCACGAAATAAAGATCATCCGTCTGCGCCGGATTGAGGACGGCGGCGATGGAGGCCCGCCCCGGATTGGCAATCGGCGTCGGGGGTAACCCGTTAATGCGATAGGTGTTGTACGGATTATCCATGTCATTGAGCTCAGAGACCCGGATGCCGCGGCCCAATGGCTCCCCGCCCGTCAGACCGTAGATGATCGTCGGGTCCGATTGCAGGCGCATCCGCTTGCGCAGGCGGTTGACGAACACCGCAGCCACCCGTGGGCGCTCGTCCGGCACCGCGGTTTCTTTCTCAACGATCGACGCGAGGATCACCGCTTCGGCTTGGGTGGAGAACGGAAGATCATCCGCACGCTGCGGCCAAAGCTCTTCCAGCAATGCATTGTGCGCTTCTACCATCCGGCGCAGGACGTCGTCCCGCCCCTCACCGCGCTCGTAAGCATAGGTTTCGGGCAACAGGTCACCCTCTTTAGGACGGACTGAAACCATCCCTTCGAGCATCGGGGCCTCGTCGAGAATAGCAACCGCCTGGTCGACCGTCCGACCTTCCGGAATCGTCACAAAGCGGAGGAGCGGATCACCCTCGCGCAGCACGGTCGCCACATCGATGATCGACGCACCGGGGGGGATCACAAACTCACCGGACCGCAGCTCTTCGCCAAGCCCTGAAGCGCGTCCGTAATAATAAAAGAGATCGCTGTTCGCCTCATCGACAACACCGCGATCAACCAGCTTCGTTCGCAGGCGCCCGAGCGTGTCGCCGCGCTGGACCCACAAGACGCGTTCCTCAGCATGAGGACCATCTGCATGCAGACGGTTGTAGCCCTCAAAGCCAACGAAGCCGACGGCGGCGAGAACCGCGAGGCTGATCAACGCGAGGACGCGCACAAAGCCGCGCTGACCGCCCGCGGTCATCAGACCTTCCGCATCACGATGGAAGCGTTGGTGCCGCCAAAGCCAAAGCTGTTCGAAAGCACCACGTCGATGTCGCGTTCTACGGGCTCGTGGGGCGCCAGGTTGATGGCAGTGTCGACCGAGGGGTTGTCCAGGTTGAGAGTCGCCGGACAGACACCGTCGCGCATGGCGAGGAGGCTGTAGACCGCCTCGATCGCTCCGGCCGCGCCAAGAAGATGGCCAACCGCCGATTTCGTCGACGACATCACCAAGCCGTCGGCCGAAGAACCAAAGAGCTTTTCCACAGCCCGCAATTCGGCTTCGTCGCCCAAGGGGGTCGAGGTGCCGTGGGCATTGACGTAGCCGATGTCCTCGGGGCTCACGCCAGCTCGCTCAACCGCTGCCTTCATGGCGCGGAAGCCGCCGTTGCCGTCTTCGGCCGGGGCGGTCACGTGGTGCGCATCACCCGAGAGGCCATAGCCGATCACTTCGCCATAGATCGTCGCGCCGCGAGCCTTCGCCTGCTCATATTCCTCAAGCACGACAATGCCTGCGCCCTCGCCCATCAAGAACCCGTCGCGGTCCTTGTCATAGGGGCGCGAGGCGGCCTCTGGGTCATCGTTGAAATTGGTGGTCAGCGCTTTACACGCCAAGAAGCCGGCATAGCCGATCCGGCAGATCGACGCCTCCGCCCCGCCCGCGACCATCGCATCGGCATCGCCGAAGGCAATCAACCGCGCAGCATCGCCAATCGCGTGAACGCCCGTGGCGCACGCTGTCACCACAGAATGGTTGGGCCCGCGCAAGCCATGCTTGATGGACACTTGCCCCGACGCGAGGTTGATCAGGCACGCCGGGATAAAGAACGGCGAGACCCCGCGGCGGGGGCCCTTTTCCTGCATCGTCAGCGTGGTTTCTGCGATCCCCGACAGCCCGCCGATGCCGGAGCCTATCAAGACACCGGTGCGGTCGCGCGCTTCCTCGGTGGAAAGATCCAAGCCCGCATCAGCGAGCGCCATGTCCGCCGCGGCCATCCCGAAGACGATAAAGTCTTCCATCCGGCGCTGCTCTTTGGGCGGAACCCAGTCATCAGGGTTGAAGGCCGCATCGCCATCGCGGGGAACAGGCGCGGCAATTTTGCAAGCCAAGTCAGAGACATCGAACCGATCGTCGATGCGCTTAGCACCCGATTGGCCCGCCAGAAGGTTCTCCCAGGGCTTTTGCCAAGGCGCCTCGCGGGTGCCGCTTCCGAGGGGTGTGACCAGGCCAAGGCCCGTCACAACGACGCGTCTCAACATATTGGGCCTCCTGCGGTGATCCTAAGGGCGGGATAGCAGGGGGTCGAGCCCCCTCCTCATGCAGCGAGGGATAGGATCCCCCGCCGCCGGGGAGCGTTACTTGTTCGCCTCTTCGATGAACTTGATCGCGTCGCCGACCGTTTGGATCGTCTCCGCCGCATCATCAGGGATTTCGAGGTCGAATTCTTCTTCGAAGGCCATGACAAGCTCAACAATATCAAGGCTGTCTGCGCCGAGGTCGTCGATGAAGCTGGCCTTCGGCTCAACCTTTGCCGCGTCCACATCGAGATGTTCGACAGTGATCTTCTGAACGCGTTCGGCGATATCCGACATGGGGAACTCCTTGTTTGCCAACCCCACAATGCGGTCGGCTCTGTTCGATAATGGCGGCGCTGTAAGGGAAGCCGCTAGGGTGCGCAAGCGATGCGCGACAGGTGGGACATGCTGGGCAGAAAACCAGAGATGCCCCGACACGTTTCAGACCAGCGCTGCTGACAGGCCTCGGATCGCTGCGCAACGCGAGCGCCCAGTTTTGGCCCTAAGCGGACTTAAGCCTTTCGTATTCTTCGCGGGCATCGTCATCGATCAAAACCGCGACGTTCTCCGCCCAATGGACATTCGAGCCGCGTTTTTTGATACCCGAGACCCAGTACTCCTCGCGGCTAGCAACATCCAAGAAGTTACCGGCAACGCCATTGGCTTTGGCGAGCGCCCTCCCTCTGTAATACACAGACTTGCCAGTCTTTGAGAATGTCACCCATCCAATTCGCGCGGCCACGCCGTCGATGTCGCCGTCTTTATTTTCAACGTACATCACTCGCCGCCTGAGGCCTTTAGTGAGTTGGTTCTTTTGAGTCATGCTTAAGCATCCAAAACTCGTGTCAATTTTCAAAACAATGCCGAACGTCTGCTTGTGGCGGCTTCCAGTCGTTCACCTTGGCGAAGGACCCTAAGGCCCGAACCCCTCAATCACCGCGGCGTCCATCCACATGATGTCGTTGCCTTGGGTGAAGAAGAAGTACCGACCGTCTGGGCTGACCATCGGGCAATAGTCGGTCTCGGGTGAGTTGATCCCCTCGCCCATGTGGATGTCGTCGCCCCAGGTGCCATCCTCTTGCTTAAAGCTGATATAGAGGTCGGCTCCGCCTAGGCTGTCTTTACGGGCGGCAGCGACGTGGATGAGGTAGCTCTCATCGGGGCTGACGAAGATATCGCCTTCGTCGACCGCGCTGTTGACCCCAGGGCCGAGGTTGACCGGATCCTCAAACTTTCCGTCCGTATACTGAGCACGATAGCTGTCGCGGCGGCCGAGCGTGTCGTCCCTGACGGCAGAGAAATAGAGACTGCCGTCCGCCACCATCATCGGGTAGAGCTCGTGCCCAGGCCCGTTGATATGGGCGCCAAGCGGCTCAGGCGTCGCCAGGCCATGCTTGGTGAAGCGGCTGCGCCAGATGTTGTAGCGCTCCAGCGAATACCCGGGCAGCGGCCGGTCGGAGATGAAATAGAGCCACTCCGCATCCGGAGAAAACACCATGTCGACATCATGGTGGCCCGGGAAGGTTTTGGACGGCGCCGCCATCCTCGGCTCTTGCCAGGTGCCGTCCTCGCGCTGCCGCGTGAAGAACATCTTGAAGACACCGTCGACCGTGCGGCTGAACATAAAAATCTTGCCGTCAGGCGAGAACACCGAATTCAGCTCCCGCTCCCTCTCCAGCGAAATGAGCCCCGGCGCAAACACTTCAGGCTCAAGCCCAGGCGGCTCTTGGCCGAGGTAGAGACCTGAGAGCTCGGGCCACGGGTTCTGAGCGTGGGCCTGAACTGTAATCGCTGTGGCCATGGCACTGACAAAAAGACTAGCTATCCGCACGGAGAAACTCCTCAATCTCATTCGTACACAGTAGTTTTTCGGGGACCTGCCACATACAAAATGTTGGCATTCATTCATCCGCAGGCAGAAGGATTTCAGCAAAAAGCGGGTAATGATCCGATCCGACAGCCGAAAGCACCTGCATCTCACCGAGGAGAAGAGCGTCGTCTAAGATTATATGATCGATCGGCAAACCGAGAAAAGGCCACTTGGTCAGCCATGTGGAGTGAAATCGTGGGTCGCTAGCGCGCTTTCCGTGAAACGTTCTGTAGGTACGCGCCCAAGGTGTGGTGTTGAAATCGCCCATCACCACGCTGTTCGGCATGCCCCTGGCAAGCTGAGCCGCATGGTGAAGGACAGCATTTCGTTGATCGGTATACTGAGGGCTACCAGGTGGCAGCGGATGCAACACAATAGTGTTGACGGACTCTTGCCCAACAGAGAAGCGTGCCTCGATAATTGCGCGCCCGCCAAAGGCCTGATCGTGGTGCACCTCAACCTTAGAAGGTTCCCACCGAGCGACGAGCGCCGACACCCTATTAAGCCGCACTCCGCGCGGGTCTTTGTCGACAATCAGGCAAAACCAGTCCGAGCCGAACATTTGTCGCAACACTGAGCAGTCCGCTTCCGGCATCTCCACGATGCCGATGATATCGACATCCCGTTCTTTCGCGGCGACGGCGATGTTTGAGAGTGCTTGCGAGCGTTGGAAGATGTTCGCTGACAGAAGACGCACACGATCCGCTGACGGATCAAAGACAGACTCTGCAACTGCAATGGGACCGGGTCGCGCGTAGTGCTCTAGGTTCACCAGAGCAATCAGACCGAAGATGATTGCGCCGCCAGGCCGCGCGGTGCCGAGAAAACCAAGTGCGAGCACGAGGCCACCAACCACAAGAAACGGGGTGAGCTGCGCTGCGAGGTCGAAAAGCCAGCCCGTCGGCAAGAAGGCGGAGCGATCCACCAATGCGGCCGCAAACACCACGGCGTAAGCGAAACCCGCCAGCACGAGAAGCCTGACCCACACGGACGGCGTCCGCTGATTGCTCGACGTCGGCGCCACGCTCGCGCGCCCTAAATCATCGCCATGCCGCCGTTCACGTGAAGGGTTTGGCCCGTGACGTAGGCGGCTTGGTCGCTGGCGAGGTAGGCGGCGGCGGCGGCGATGTCCTCCGGGGTACCCATCCGGCCAGCGGGGATCGCTTCGTTGATCTTGCCCTTTTGGTCGTCGGTCAGGGCTTCGGTCATCGGCGTGGCGATGAAGCCCGGCGCGATGCAATTCGCGGTGACACCCCGGCTCGCGACCTCAGCAGCGAGGGATTTCATCATGCCGATCATGCCCGCCTTTGACGCGGCGTAGTTGGTCTGCCCCGGATTGCCGGTGACGCCGACGACGGAAGTCACCCCGATGATCCGGCCCGTCCGCGCCTTCATCATCCCGCGTAAGCAAGCTTTGGCCAGGTGCCAGGTGGACATCAGGTTGACGCGCAAGACCTCTTCCAGGTCCTCCGCCTTCATCCGCATCATCAGGTTATCCCGGGTGATCCCAGCGTTCGCGACGAGGATCGCGAGCCCGCCCATCGCCTCCTGCGCCCGGCCCGGCAGGGCATCGCACGCCTCAAGATCCGAAAGGTCGGCGGGCAGGATGTGCACGCGCTCGCCAAGCTCTGAGGCCAGCGCCTCGAGCTTCGCTTCATTTCGGCCCGAGAGGGCGACCGTCGCCCCCTGCGCGTGCATGGTCTTGGCGATAGCTTCGCCGATGCCGCCCGTGGCACCGGTGACGAGAGCGGTTTTGTCAGTGAGGTCAAACATCCCGCACCGATAGGCCCGTCGGCCCGCTCTGTCACGCCCGCGATGCGGCAGCCGATAAAATGCTCAGCGAACGAAGACCTTCAAGCCGATGGCCCCACAAACACAGAGCAACGAGACCCAAAACACGAGGCCGAGGCTGCCAAGCCCGCTCTGTAAAACGAATTCAATGAAATAACCCGCCGTGGACTGACGACCAGCCGCAATCTCAGACTGCTCAACACCCCCGCTCACAGTCACCAGAAAGGCGACGAGGCAATACGCTAGCCCCGCCAGGCCGACGGTGCTCAGTACAGCGACGGTCAGCGCCTTCACGTCTCGATCAACGCCCAGGCAGCATGGCGTTCTTTCGTCTCGCCGAAGTTGCCGGTGGTGCGCCCTTTGTCGATTCTCTCGACCAGGCCTGAGAGCGCGACCGTCACCCCCTGAGCGTGCAAGGTCTTGGCGATGGCTTCGCCGATGCCGCCCGTGGCACCGGTGACGAGAGCGGTTTTGTCAGTGAGGTCAAACATGGCGCGGCATTACTGCGCGGCGCCGCCCCTGTCACCCTTAGGCCGCGAGGCCGACGCACTTGGCCGATAGAAAGCCGTCGGGCACGCGTTAAGGTTGACAGATCACAGCGCCAATGTCCTGGTGCGGTTCCACAATCTGAAGGGGTGATCATGAGAAACTTTGTTCTGGGCGTGCTAGCGGCAGCCACCGCGGCGATGGGCGCAGCGTCTGCGGCGGTCGATGTGTTCCTATGGGAAGACGGCAGCGACTTGCGGCTGCAGGCCGAGGGCACGCTCGACCTGACCGGCCTCACGTTCAATGGCACCGCAAACTTTGTCGACGGACTCCTCATCAGCGCGCCCAACGGGTGGCTTGGGGCCAGCACGGGCCCGACGGACCGCTATGACCTTCCCGGTTCGACGCCTCCCGCGTTTGGCACGGGCAGCTTCAATCTGTTCGGTACGTTCACGGGCACGAACTCCTTCTTCACTGACGAGGTTGGCGCGAATACCGGTATCATTTGGGTCTCGTCAGGCTTCCAGTCGGGCGACTCGATTTTCGCCGCTGGGATCGCCGAAAACGAGAGCTTGGCCTCGGTCGGTGCTGATATCGGCGTCTATGTCTGGACCCTGCCCAACGACACGGTCACGTTCCGCATCGGAACCGCGCCAAACGCTGAGATCGTACCGGTCCCGCCGGCGCTCGCGCTTTTCGGCGCTGGCGCCCTGACTTTCCTGCGCAAGACCAAGCGCAGCTGAACGGGCTTAGCGGTCGATCAGCGCTTCGGCCGCATCGGGTTTTTCCGTCTCGCCGACAGTGCCGGTGGTGAGCCCGTTGTCGGTTTTCTCGGCCAGCCAGACCATGGCGACGGGCGCGCCCTAGCACCCTGCTGGGGCGGCCGGACCCCGTGGGCAACCTCCCAATCGTTGACTCGTTTTAATCCCGCCGTGGCATGCCCCCCCGCGCGCGGAGGAGGCGGGGAACGATGAAAAAGCTATTGGCGATGGGAATGGCAGCAGCGCTCGCGCTGACCAGCGCAGCCTCCGCGGCGGTCCAGGTCTTCGTCTGGGAGGAAGGCCGCGACCTCTATCTCGAAGCGCGCGGGACCCTGAACCTGAGCGGGCTCACATCCCAGGGCAGCAACGAATTCCTCAACGGCATGATCGCTGGCCCGAGCATGGGGATCTTGGGCGCAGCCCAGGGGCCTATTGAACGCTACGATGTCGCCGGAAGCTTCCCGCGCATCTTCGGAAACGGTGCAATCAGCCTGATCGGGACCTTCACCGGCACCAACAGCTTCTTCACCGACGTGACGGCTTCCGAAGGGATCATCTGGGTCTCCGAAGGCTTCCAGTCAGGCGACATGATCGCCGCATCGGCCTTTGCCACCCGGCAGAGCCTCGACAGCATCGGCGCCCGGCCAGGCATATACACGTGGCAACTCCCAGCCGACACGATCACCTTCCGGATCGGAACCGAACCCGAAGCCGTGGTCCCCAACATTCCGGCGCCCCCCGCCGTCGTCCTCTTCGCAACGGCATTGCTTGCGGCAGGATGGAGACGATTGTCCGCACAGTGATGATCGCCGGATCCCGATGCCGGATCGCCGCGCATTGAGCCGTATTAAGAGCTAATGAGCCCTCGCGCTGCGTCGAGATCAGTCGTCTCGCCAAAATTGCCGGTGGTCAGCGCTTTATCAATCTTCCGGACAAGGCCCGAAAGCACCTTGCCCGCCCCAAGTTCTAAGAAAACCTCAGCACCGTCAGCTTTTAACGCTTGGACGCAGTCTTGCCAGCGAACCCGGCCTGACACCTGTTCCGTCAGGGTACGGCGCACATCCTCCGGCGCCATCACCCGGGTCTGATCGACATTCGCAACGATCGGCTTCGTTGGCGTGCTGATCATCACGTCGGCGAGCGCTTCGGCCATCCGCTCCTGCGCAGGCATCATCCCTTGCGAATGGAAGGCCGCCGAGACGTCGAGTTTCAGCGCGCGCTTCGCCCCGGCATCTTTCATCGCTGCGCACGCTGCATCGATTGCCGCGGCCGGGCCTGAGATCACCACCTGCCCTGGGGAATTGTCGTTGGCCACCTCGACGCCGTGGTCTTTAGCGACAGCCTCGACCGCCGCAAGCTCCAAACCGAGCACAGCGGCCATCGCGCCGTCACCAACCGGCATCGCCGACTGCATCGCATCGCCGCGTACACGGAGGAGCTTCACCGTTGTCGCCAGATCAAAGGTGCCCGAACACGCATGGGCCGCATACTCGCCCAGCGAATGCCCCGCCAATCCAACAACCGGATCAAGGCTGAGGCCAGCCTCCTCCTCAAGCACCCGAAACGCCGCCACACTGCACGCGACAATCGCTGGCTGGGCGTTGGTGGTCAGCGACAGTTCATCCTGCGGCCCGTCAAACATCAGCGCCGAAAGCTTCTGGGACAGCGCTTCATCGACCTCTTCAAACACGAGGCGCGCGGCTGCGAAATTCTCAGCCAAGTCTTTACCCATTCCGACTTTTTGAGATCCCTGCCCGGGGAAAAGCAACGCGAGCGGCGTGGTCATGGCGATTGTCCCTTATTCAGCACGTCCTACGGCGCGCGCGGTATCGCATACCGGCCCCGGGGCAAAGGGGGATCTTGTCCGGTCACCAGAGCCGAGCCGCCGAAAAAGGAACCGCTGGTCTCCGCTCGCGCGCTCTAGCGGAGCTTCACCGCTGTCCCGTTGCAGCTGACCATCAGCATCCCGCCGCCATTGTTGGCGAGGGACTCATAGTCGATATCCACCGCGACAATGGCATCCGCACCAAGCCGCTGCGCCTCCTCACGCATATCCGCCATGGCGTGGTCACGGGCCTCGCGCAGGGCCTTTTGATAACCGCCCGAGCGTCCACCGATAATATCGCGCAAGCCCGCAAACAGATCGCGGAAGACGTTCACCCCCAGGATTGCCTCACCAGCAACCACCCCAATAATTTCCGCGGTCTCACGCCCGGGCACGGTCTCAGTTGTCGATACGATCACGGCAAGCCCTCTCTATACTGAAGACTCGTCCTAGCCCAAACGCTAAGCAGAAAAAAGCCCGGCTGGCCCCTCGTCCAGCCGGGCTTTCCCCCTGCGCTTCCCAACATTCGTTATGCGGCGTCTTGCGACGTATACACCTTCGTTGACACCGCGCCCTCGAGCTTGAAGGCGGCCACCAAACGGTCGAGATGGTCGAACTCGCTCTTGGCCTCGGTGATCGCGTGGTTGTTCCGATCCACCAGGGTGTTGTTGCCCTGGGTCAGGCGATCGAGGTCGGACATCGCCGCGTTGATCTCGCGGAGTGTGAGATGCTGGCTGTCGGTCGCCTGCGAGATTTCGTCGATGATCGCCACGTTCTGCGAGACTTCCTCGACGATTGCTTTGAGGTTATCCGCGGCCCGGCCGACGAGGCTCACGCCCGCCTTGATTTCATCATTCGACTGACCGATCAGTGTACCGATCTCTTTCGATGCGTTCGCCGTTGATTGCGCCAAGTTTCGCACCTCTGCCGCGACCACGGCGAAGCCTTTGCCCGCCTCACCCGCACGCGCGGCTTCGACCGAAGCGTTGAGGGCCAAAAGGTTTGTCTGGAAGGCAATCGATTCGATCACGGACGTAATCTCCGTCACCTTCTTGGAGGACTTGGCCACACGATCCATCGCCTCGTTGGCTTCGGTCATCACGGCGCCGCCCTCTTCGGCACGCTCTTGCGTCTGGCGCGCACCTTCGCGCATCTCTGAGGTCCGCTTCGCGGTCTGCTCCACCGTCGTCGTAAAGCTCTGCAAGCTCGCCGAGGTCTCTTCTAGCGTTGCCGCCTGGGTCGAGGTCTGGGCCGACAGCTCATCCACACCGCCCATCAGTTCACTGAGCGAGCGGCCAACGCTACCCGACGTGCTGCGCAGGTTGGTCAGAACGTTCTTCAGGCCATCGGCGGAGAAGTTCACCCCGTCCTGAAGCTCCGCAAACGCACCTTCAAAGTGGCCCTCGATCCGCTTGGTCAGGTCGCTATCCTGAAGTGCACGGAGGACCGTGATCGTTTCCTCAAGGCCGCCCTTAACGGTACCCACAAGCCGGTTGAGGTTCTCAGCCAAGTCGTTGAGCTCATCGTCCTCGAAGTCCGCTTCAACGGTCTTCGAGAAGTCACCCGCTTGGGCCGCACGCACCACTTCGCCGATCGAGCTGCCGAGCTTTTGGATCATCGCGCGGCGCTGTTCTTCCATCTTGCGCTGCGCCTCAGCCTCGCGCTCGCGTTCACGTTCAGCCGCTTCCTCGCGCTCTTTCATAGCGCGAGCCTCTGCTTCAGCGCGCTCTTCCATGCGGCGCTGCTCTTCCTCAGCCTTCTGACGAAGCGCCTCTGCCTCAGCCTCACGCTGCTTCTCTTTCGCGATCCGCTCGCGCTCAGCCGCTTCCTCACGGATCTGACGCTCGCGTTCTTCCGCGGCCAGTTTCTCTTGGCGGCGTTCTTCTTCTTCCTGACGCTGACGTTCAGCAGCCGCCTCACGCTCCTGACGGGCGAGCTCTTCCGCCTCGGCCTTCTCACGCATCAGGCGGGCTTCTTCCTCAGCACGCTGACGGAGAGCTTCAGCCTCGGCTTCACGTTGACGCTCGCGCGCCTCCATTTCTTTCTTCGCCGCTTCTTCTTTGAGCTGACGTTCGCGTTCCGCCGCAGCTTCCCGCTCCAACCGCGCGGCTTCCTCAGCCTCACGGCGCTCTTCTTCGGCGCGTTGCTCGGCGATGCGGCGCTGCTCAGCCGCTTCGCGTTCCCGGCGCTCCGCCTCAAGCTTCTCTTCCTGCGCCGCGAGCATGTCTTTGTTGAGCTTTTCAGCTTTCACAGCGTTCTGACGGAACACTTCAAGCGCCCGCGCCATCCGGCCAATCTCGTCTTGCACGTCTAAGCCGTTGATCGTGACATCAAGCTTGCCCTCGGCAACCTCGCCCATGATCGCCGCAAGCCGATCCATCCGGCGCAGGATCCCGCGGTGGACGTAAAAATAGCCGAGGCCAAAAGCCATCGCTAAACTGACAATCGCGATGATGCCGAGAATGGTGGTGTTGAGCTCGACATTATCAAGCGTCCGCTGAGACGCTTCGGCCGCATCCGCACTGATCTCAGCCACCAACTCAGTGATCGCATCATTCTGCCGGGTGACCGCGGCTTCGACCAAGCTGCGCGCGGCGGATGCGCGCTTCACCGCATCTTGCTCATTGCGGCGCGTTTCAAACAAGCCGGTCTCGCCTGGTCCGATCGCGAGAAAACTCTCCGATAACGTACGAACTTCCGGCGTCGCGGCATCCCGCAGGATCGCAAGATTGATCCGCAGATCATCGGCATACAGCGCATACCGTTCCTCAAGCGCAGCGATCGCGTCGCTGTCTGTAACGCCCGCTACGTTTTCGTAGATGGTCGCGATGATATTGGCGGAAAGCCCCAGGCGCAAAAGGGTTTCAATATCAGCACCTTCGGCCTGGTCGATGGCGTCCTCGGTTGCCTCTTGAAGAGCGCCGAGAAGTTCTGTCGCCTGGGCGCGCATAGCGCGCTGCTCGGCACCGAAAGTCAGCACACCTTGCTGCGCTTCGTTGACGGAGCGGGCAGCGCCGAGAAGCGCAACCCGCGCTTCCTCAAGCGCAATCAGGTGCCCATCGGAGGCGTTGCGCATCTCAAGCTGGCCGACAAGCGACGCGGACCCGTCAAAGCGCTCTTGAAAGCTCTCAAAGCTCTGCACACGAACCTCATCGGTCGTCGACGCGATAAGGTCCGCAACGTTGTCGCCCATGCGCTCCGAGGCGTAGGAGAGCTGATTGGCGAGACCGGCGGCTGGGAGTTTGTCCGTACTCACCTGGCGAACGGCTTCGCCAGTCGCAAACAACGCGACCACGGCAACCGCCAAAGCCGCCAGTTGGAGTAAAGCCGATGCAGTCAATCCGCTCAAAAGACGCGTACGGATTGTCGTAAGTCGGTCTAGCATACCCTTGCCCTCAGCCCTCGTTTGCGCCTCGCCCAAGGCGCCTTGCTACTGCAGCTTAAACCGAATGGTCTTAAGGACGCCTTGCGCAGGCTTGCCGCTCTCAAATTTCCAACGCTTCACCGCATTGATCGCAGCGGTGTCGAAAATCCCTGCCGGATCAGACATAACCACGCTCACATCGGTGACCGTTCCGTCGCCAGCCACGTCGATGCTGACCTTGACGCTGCCTTCGATTTCCCTGCGTTCGGCGGCACGCGGATAAGCGGGCGGAACGGCTTTTACCACCGCCGGCTCTTCCGCAACGGTTGCTGCGTGTGCTGAAAATGATCCCAGGAATGCTGTTGCCACGACAGCCGGGACCGCGAAACAAGCGGCCTTCAGCGCTCTTTTCATCGTCTCTCTCCTCACCTGGTCGAACCCCCGCTCGACCCCGGCTCGGGACTTAGTCAACTGTTCTTAAGGCTGCGTCAGCAGGCAAGGCATAAGAGCGACAGGACGTGTTAAGACTATCTTGAGACTGATGAAATTTGCCTTACCTTAATCATCCGTTCACCCTGCAACTGCCGATGAAATATGACCTGGTCGGATCTTCCGACCAAGCAAACACGCGTCAAAAATGTCCACCGTCGGGTGAAAAAAGTCACAGATTTGCGGCAGATGAAGCCGCGCGGGCCTGATCTCACGGCCCGCAAGGCAGTCGATTGGGCCGGATTTAGTTGAGCATCCGGCTCTCAGGCGTGGCCATTCCGCCCGTCGGGCTTTGTCCCAAGCGGAACGCCTCACGCGATTTCAAAGGCGCGCCGTTCAGAGTCAGCCCATTCTCATCAGCCGACAGCGCGAGCGCGTCTCCGTCCTTCACCTCACCCGCCAAAATGAGCTCCGCGAGCGGGTCCTGAAGCGCCTTCTGCACCACGCGCTTCAGCGGCCTGGCCCCGAACGCAGGGTCATAGCCCGCCTCGGCAAGCCACGCCCGCGCCGCATCATCGAGCGCAACGCTCATCTTCCGGTCGGCCAGCAGAGCCTCAAGCCGGGCGATTTGAATATCAACAATCGCGCCCATCTGGGTCCGCTTGAGGCGGGAGAAGAGAATGATCTCATCCAGCCGATTGAGAAATTCGGGCCGGAACGCTCCGCGCACCGCATCCATCACTTGCGGGCGCACCGCCTCAACATCGGACTCCTCCGTCAGCGCCGCCATAAACTCAGCACCCAGATTCGAGGTGAGAATGATCAGTGTGTTGCGGAAATCAACCGTCCGGCCTTGGCCATCGGTGAGGCGCCCTTCGTCCAGCACCTGCAGCAGCACGTTAAACACATCCGGATGCGCCTTTTCGACCTCGTCAAACAAGATCACCTGATAAGGCCGTCGCCGCACCGCTTCGGTCAGCACACCGCCTTCTTCATAGCCCACATAACCGGGGGGCGCCCCGAGCAAACGGCTCACCGCATGCTTCTCCATGAACTCCGACATGTCGATCCGCTGGATCGCTTGATCGTCGTCGAACAGGAACGCCGCCAACGCTTTGGTCAGCTCGGTTTTGCCAACGCCTGTTGGGCCGAGGAACAAGAAACTGCCCAGCGGCCGGTTCGGATCCTGCAGGCCCGCACGCGCGCGCCGCACCGCCGACGATACGGCAACAACCGCCTCGTCCTGGCCGATCACCCGCCGGTGCAGCATCTCTTCCATCTTGAGCAGCTTCTCCCGCTCGCCCTCGAGCATCTTGTCCACAGGGATGCCGGTCCACTTCGAGACAACCTGAGCGACGGCCTCGTTATCGACGACTTCCTGCACAAGATCGCCCGGATCTTGGGCTTGCGCGTCGTCGAGCTGCTTTTCGACCTGCGGGATGCGGCCGTATTTCAGCTCCGACGCCCGGGCCAGATCGCCCGTCCGCTCGGCGTCAGCGAGCTCTGCACGCATCCGGTCGAGCTGCTCTTTAAGCTCCGTAGACGAAGCAAGCGCAGCCCGCTCGGCTTCCCACCGCGCCGTTAGCGCCGCCGAGCTTTGCTCGAGATCCGCCAATTCGCTCTGAAGTGACGCCAACCGCTCCTTGGAGGCTTCATCGTCCTCCTTCAGCAGCGCCTCGCGCTCGATTTTCATCTGGATGATCTGCCGATCGAGGGCATCGAGCTCCTCGGGCTTCGAATCCACGGCCATGCGCAGGCGCGAGGCCGCTTCGTCCACAAGATCTATGGCTTTGTCCGGCAAGAACCGGTCGGTGATATACCGATTGGACAGCGTCGACGCCGCAACAATGGCACCGTCGGAAATCCGAACCCCGTGGTGCAGCTCATACTTTTCCTTCAGTCCACGGAGGATCGAGATCGTATCCTCAACGGTCGGCTCCGTCACCATCACCGCCTGGAACCGCCGCGCGAGCGCCGCATCTTTCTCGACATGCTTGCGGTACTCATCAAGCGTGGTCGCGCCGATGCAATGCAGCTCGCCGCGCGCCAGGGCCGGCTTCAGCAGGTTCGACGCATCCATCGCGCCGTCGGCTTTCCCTGCGCCAACCAGCGTGTGCATCTCATCGATGAAGAGAATGATGCCGCCATCGGCCGCTTCGACTTCAGAAAGCACCGCCTTCAGCCGCTCCTCAAACTCGCCGCGGAATTTCGCACCGGCGATGAGAGCACCCATGTCGAGCGATAATAGCTGTTTGTTCCGAAGACTTTCGGGCACATCGCCGTCGACGATCCGCAAGGCTAGACCTTCGGCAATTGCGGTCTTCCCCACGCCGGGCTCGCCGATCAGCACTGGGTTATTTTTTGTCCGTCGGCTGAGGATCTGCATCGCCCGGCGGATTTCTTCGTCGCGGCCAATAATTGGGTCGAGCTTCCCTTCCCGGGCCCGTGCCGTCAGGTCCGCGGCATAGCGCTTCAAAGCGTCGTACGCTTGCTCCGCCTGCGCACTATCGGCTGTGCGGCCTTTCCGGATATCATTGATCGCTGCGTTCAGCGCCTGGGGCGTCGCGCGCGCTTTGATCAGAGCATCCTTGGCGCTGCCTTCCATGCCGAGGGCCACCAGGATCCGCTCAGCGGTGACGAAGCTGTCCCCAGCCTTCTTCGCAATATCCTCCGCACGCGTCAGCACCTTCGCGGTGTCTTGGGCGAGGAAAACCTGCGCATTTTGCCCTTCCACTTGGGGAAGTTTGGCAAGCGCTTGCTCGGCGAGCTGCAAAGCGGCCTTGGGATCAGCGCCAGCCCGGGTCATCAAATTCGACGCGAGCCCCTCGCTGTCATCAAGCAGCGCTTTCAGAAGGTGGTGGGGGGTGATCTGTTGGTGGCTTTCGCGCACGGCAATCGTTTGCGCAGCCTGGATGAGACCGCGGGCGCGGTCTGTGAAGTTTTCAAATTGCATGCGACCTCGCGAATTGAGCATCGTTTTTGTCCAGCGCCCCTGACGGCGACGCCGATAAAGATATGGGAGCGACGGTCGCGCGCCACAAGCCAAGCAATTGCACAAAACAGGAACGCGGAGAGTTTTGCTTGAAGTGCGGGCCCGAAACGCCAGACTTCGAGCAGGATTTGGTGAGAGGACACTCCATGGCCACCGTTTCTGCGCCCCACGCCTTAACCGAGGGTTTTGCCCGCGTTTTCCTTCCCAATGGCGAGGGCGCCGGGTCCAGGAGCCTCGCTAACGCAGCCGTCACGGGCGAAACAGAGGCGTCACCGTGCGCGCCACTCATGCTGAAACAAGGCGTTATCCCGTGCGAATGAGCCAAGCCCGCCCCCGCAGAATGCACGTGTTCCCCACGCAGGGTCGCTGGCAACAACCCGCGGGCGGCATTGGCCACGCCATTTATCTGCCCACGTGCCATCACCCGTCTTTAGGCAAAGGTGCCGGGCGGCGGAACGTTTCTATACGGACCTTAGATGCTGGGATCATGAAGACGCCCCGTTCGAAGGTCCGATTAAACGGAGAATTCTGAAGCGATGAAACTCTACTCCTACTGGCGATCCGGAACTTCCTACCGTGTACGGATTGCATTGGCGATCAAAGGCGCGTCGGTCGAAATCGTGCCAGTTAATCTCTTGGACGGTGCGCATAAAGACGAATCTTTCCTTACCCGCAATCCGCAAGGGCTGGTCCCAACGTTGGAGCTTGATGACGGCACCCTGCTTTCGCAAAGCCCAGCGATCATCGAGTATCTGGACGAAACCCTTCCAGGGCCCGAGCTCCTGCCCGAAGATCCGCTGCAACGGGCTGAGGCGCGGCATTTGTCAGCACTCATCGGGTGCGATATCCACCCGCTGCAAAACCTCCGTGTCCTGAAATACCTTCAAGACCCCCTCGGGCATAACCGCGACGAAGCCTTTGCCTGGGCGGCGCATTTCATCGCGGCGGGGTTCGAAGCGCTCGAAACGTTGCTGTCGAAGGCGGACACGCCCTTCGCCATGGGCGACGCACCCGGCGTGGTCGAGTGCTATCTCCTGCCCCAGCTTTACGCCGCCAGGCGGTTTGGAACGGACCTCAGCGCTGTTCCGCGGCTCTTGGCGATTGAAAAAGCAGCGGCCGACTGGCCAGACATCACCGCGGCGCACCCCGAGCAGCAAATCGACGCTCACTGAACATTTGCGCCATAAAAAAACCGCTCTGAGCACAGAGCGGTTTTTTCTTTCTCTATCCGGACCGGTGATTAGCCGTTGTCTTCTTCGGCTTCGCCTTCCTCAGGTCCCAGCTCTTCCCGGGCGAGGTCTTCGGCCGTAACGCCTTCAGCCACACGCGCTTGCAGGGTCCGGCATCCGTCGATTTGCGCCTGCGGAACGTCGGTCAAGCCGCCGAGCTCGATCACGTCGATCAACGCGTTACACCGCTCGATCTCACGCTCTTTTCGCTCCACCGCTTGGCTGAACTCAACCTCGCGCTGGCGCTCGAGGGTCGTCTCAATCGTGTCGATATATTCGATCCAACTGTTCGCCGTTCGGCGCGCCGAAGAGAAACGCGCTGCACGGACGAATTCGGCCCGAGCCGCCTGCCGCGAGGCCTTCGTATCGCTGTCCTGTTGGAACAGCGCCGTCCCGATCAGGACATAGGCGTTCGCGACTTCGCGATCTTCGAGACCGCCGCGGTTCAGTGCCGCCCGGAGATTTTGGATAGCGAGACGCCAATTCTCGTCCGCGAGATAGCTCTGGCCGAGCTGATAATAAAGCCGACCATCGCTACGCTTCGGCGCCGCTTCGGTGAGGATCGCGATCGCTTCATCTTGCTCCCGCGCCGCGGCCCAGAGCTGAGCCAGCAGTTCGAGGTTATCAAGATCGCGCGAGACGTTACCCGCATCCATTTCCGCAGCCAGCAACTTCGCCCCGCGGAACGGGTTGTTCTGATCGTAGTAGAACTGCGCCAGGGTGATGATCTTGTCTTCACCCTCGATCAGGCCCGCCTTGTAGGCCACCTCCAGCGCAGCCAACGCATCGGCGCGTCGGTTGGCCGACGAGTAAGCGCTGGCGAGCTGGACCCAATAGCTTTCTTCCGACGGGAAGAACTCCACCATGGTCTCGAGCAACCGGCCACGCTCGGCCTCAAGACCCAGCTCGTTATAAATCAGGTTGAGCAGGTCGTAATACTGCTTGTTCCGCTCGCCCGCCGCTTGATCGAGACGGATCGCTGTCTCAGCTGGCCGCCGCGCACCGCGATAGTCCTCTTTCTGAACGAACGACGCGCTGAGGATGAAGTAGTCGCTGGCCTCTGCTTCGGAGCCGGCTTCAGCGATAAAGGTCTGCATGAACCGAATCGCTTGGTCGTACTCCTCCTGCACGTAGTAGAGCTGCGCCACGTTCCGGCGGATCACCCGCTGCCGACCCGAGGGCAAGACGTCGAGGTTCAAGACGGCAACAAAATCACGGATCGCTTCATCCTGGCGATCGAGCTGGAACAGCAGGTTGCCGCGGATCTCCAGGGTCGTCGCCCGGTCATAGTCGTTCAGTTGCCGCTGGAGCAGCTCGTTCACCGTCGCCAGAGCTTCGTTCAGCTTCGGCGGATCTTCGTTGGCGAAGTTGAGGGCTTCGTTGAGCGCGCGGCCAGCCCGCTCCGAAAGCGTTTGCCGAGACCGGCGCCGGTCCTCTTCCTCTTGCTCAGGCGTCCGCTGGGCCCATGCCGCATCGACCGGCGCAAAACCAACGGTCAGCATCAGGGCGGCAAACAATCCTGATCCGGTGCGGCGCATGAAGTGGTGTTTCGCAGAAGGCATGCGCTCTTACTCTCCGATCTGGAAGACGATGACGGTGCGAACACCGCGGCGAGGAACGGCTTCACCGTCGACAATTTTCGGCTGGTACTTCCACCGTTCCGCGGCGCGCACGGCGTAGCGGTTGTAGCAGCGGTCGGTGGAGTTGATCACTTCGACGTTCACAACGTTGCCCGCGGGGTCCACGTCGAATTCGAGACTGACGCGTTCTTCGCCTTCGTCGCGGTCGATACACCGCTCGAAGCCCGACGGGTTAACCCGCACGAGGGGTTGGGCGTCGCGGTCCGGGTTGAAACCAGAACCGATGTCCACATCGGTGCCAAAGTCAGGCGCTGCGGCGCGCACGCCATCAACCTGTGGCTCAAAGTTCTGCCGCTCGATCGCGGGAGGCGGCGGCGGCGGCGCGTCAAGTTTCGGCCGCTCGAACCGGCGTTCGTTCCGAACCGCAGAGTCTTCGATCTGGCGCCCAATGTTGATGTTCACCGGGTCGCGGTCGTCTTCGAGCTCGATTTCACCGGGCCGAATCTGCAACCACATCAACAAAAACAGCCCAACGACCACCACACCGGCGACGGGTAGGCCGATAATCGCACGAATGATGCCACCCATGTCAGTTCCTCCTATCGGTCGACGCACCGCGCCGGACCGTAAAATCCATCAGCCTTCAGTGGTCGACACAACGACATCGGTGATGCCGGCGTCTTTGATTTGTTGCAGCACGTCGAGGGTCAGCTCTGATCGGGCGCCCTCATCAGCTTGCAGGACAGCGTTGCCTTTCGGCGACTCGCGGCGAAGCTCTTCGACGACGAATCGCACTTCGCTCAGTTCGACTTGCTCGCCATCGATCCAGATTTCGTTCTCGTCACTGATCGCCACGAGCACAGCGATCAGCTTCTGCGGGCTCTGGGTTTGCGCTTCAGGACGCGTCGGATCGATGCCTGGCTCTTTGATGAACGTCGATGTCACGATGAAAAAGATCAGCATGATGAAGACGATATCCAGAAGCGGCGTGACGTTGACGTCTTCCTCTTCAGCTTGCACGGCCTGCAATGAACGTCGGGCCATCTTGTAACCTCGTTGGCTGGACGCGCGCGCGCGCCATCACTGTTGCGGTTGCTCAGCTGGCGCACCCCCGCGCCAGCCCAAGCGTTATTGAGCGGCCTGCTTGGACACGATGATCCGAGCGTAGCGGTCGGGGCCAGCGGCTTGGCGCGCTTCATCAAGCGTCGTGACCAAGACACCCGTTTCCGAATCCGGCGCTGCCGATATAATCACGACACCCTTCGGCTCCTTCGCCATGAACTCCTCGACCACGGGCTCTGTGGACGCCGGGTCAATGATCCGGACATCGTCGACGAGCACAAATCCATCGGTCTGGACCGTCAGCAGGAGCGAAGGCGGTGGCCGATCGTCGTTCTCGTCCTCGTTCGGCGTCGGTAGGTTTGGGCTCAGACCCTCCTCCGTCACGAACGTCGCCGTGACGATGAAGAAGATCAGCATGATGAAGACGATATCGAGCAGAGGCGTGACGTTGACGTCTGCTGCATCTTCGCCGCGTGTACGTCTGCGCATCGCTTAGTCCTTCTCGTCCATGTGGTCGGCGGTGGCGGCGACGGCCGCTTTTTGCCAACGCTCGATGAAGTTCAGAGCGAGAATGCCCGACAGCGACGCCACAAGTCCGGCCATCGTTGGGATGGTCGCCTTGGTGATGCCGCCCGCCATGAGACGCGCGTTCGACGAGCCGGTCACCGCGAGAATGTCGAAGACTTCGACCATCCCCGTCACCGTGCCGAGTAGACCGAGAAGCGGCGACACCGCGACCAGGCCCTTGATCACGCCGATGTTGGCGCGGCTCTCAAGATCAACTTCAGAGATCAGCTTGAGACGCACCGCTTTGGCATACCACGAATAGTGGTCTGTCCGTGCGGCCCAAGCCCGCTCTGCCCGTTTGATCACGCCGGCGTTGGCGGTCGCAAAGTAGAGAACCCGCTCAAGGATCAGAGCCCACATCAAAAATGTGACGACCATGATCACCAGGAGGACGTTCCCACCCGCGAAGAGGAACGCTTGCAGCGCCTCAAACGGATTCAGAATGACATCCATAAATTGCCTCCGACAGGCCCGAGGGCGCGGGGTTAACCGCGCGCCTCAGCGTGTTCTGCAATCATCCCAGCTGCTTGCTCTTCCAGGATCGAAGCGACCGACTTGGCGGTGCCCGATGCGAAGGCGTGGAGCAGGAGGAGCGGAATGGCGGCGATCAGACCCATGACCGTGGTGATCAACGCGAGCGAGATACCGCCAGCCATGATCTGCGGGTCACCCGTACCGAACAGCGTGATCTGCTGGAAGGTCTGGATCATACCGACAACCGTACCAAGCAGACCGAGGAGCGGAGCAACCGCAGCCAGCACCTTGAGCAGGTTGAGGCCGGAGTCGAGCTTCGGAAGCTCTTTCAGCACCGCGTCGTCGAGCTTGAGGCCGAGGGTTTCCACATCGGCGTTGGTGTTGCTCTCGTAGGCCATCATGATGCGGCCCAGCGGGTTGGAGCGCGATGGGCTCTTGCGGCGCATTTGGCCACGGACCGCCGATTTCACCGAGGTCAGCACCAAGAGGCGGAAGACACCGATGAGCGAGCCGAGGGCGAGAATTCCAGCGATGATGTAGCCGACCAGGCCACCTGAATTGAACCGCTCGCGCAGCGTTGGCGTCTCGATCACGAGGCCAAGCAGGGTACCCAGCGACGGGTCCATCGTACCAGCGATCAAGTTGCTGCCCGTGTGGCGTGCAACGGAGCGCGCGTTGGCAACAGCGTTCGCTGTGCTCGGGTCACGGGCAAGCTGGTTGAGCCGTGCGCGACCGTCCTCGGTCGACTCCATAACAAAGTAGTTGCCGTTGGCGTTGAAGGCTGAGAACGGACCGATCCGCGTGATGGTCTGAGTCTCCGCTTCGCCAGCCGCGTTGATCACCGTCGCGTCGAAGGTTGCGATCTTCGACTGCGCAACGATCTGCTCAAACATCACGTCGGTGATGTAGCGCAGCTGCTGCTCCGACGGCAGCGTGTCCGATTGGGCAATTTCGGTGAGCGGTTGGGCGCGTCCAGGCAGTTCCCCCGAAATGATCGAGCGATCGAGCTGGGCGGCGAAGTCACCGGCCGCGGAACGTGCGGCACCGAACAGTTCTCCAAACTCGCCTTGCGCTTCCTGCAGATCGTTGCCGAGCTCCACAATGCGCGCATCGTTGGCTTCAAACTCTGCCGCCAAGCGGTCTGATTCGGCCTCGGCTGCAGCAACCGCCGCGCGGACCTGATTCAACCGCGCCTGTTGGCGATTCCGCTCGCGGAGGAACTCCGCTTCGCGCTGGCGGTCCGCTTCACGCGCAGCCGCTTGCTCCTGCCGCGCGGCGCGCAACACGTCATCGAGCGAGATTTGCTCTTGGGCTTGGGCCGAGACGCCGCCAGCCGCTACGAGAGCGGCCCCTGCGACGAGACCCTTCTTCAGCATGTCAAACATTGTCATCCTCTTGAACAGTCTGTCGCGTTACTGACCAGAAGCGGTGGTCGGGGCGGAAACGGGAATTTCGAGAAGGCCTGGAGGCGTTTGCTCCTTGGCCATCCGCAAGCCGAGACGGACATCGTCGAGGAAGCTCTTATCGAGATCGTCGAACTGACCCGTGGACTTGTTATAGATGCGCAGGATCGTGTCGTCCGCGGACTTATAGACCAGCGCGACACGGCCGATGCGGAGGAACTCAACGGTGAGCTCACCGCCGCTGCCGTCACTCACCGTGTTGTTGTACGCTTCAATCGAGCGGCCGTACTCGTTTTCAATTTGGTAGGCCTCAACGATCAGACGGAAGCGCGATGCTGCGGTCTGGGTTGGGTCAGCCATCACCGCGTCCAGGCGATCGAGACGCTTCTGGCGCTCCTCCGCCAGGAACGGGATGTCAGCGGCGACGATCCGTTTCAGCTGCTCAAGCATATCGCCGATCAGCGGAACGACGGCGCGCTCCAGACCTTCGACGTTTGCGATATCTTGCTCCAGCGCTGCAATCTGCTCGAGCTGGTTGGCGACCTCAGCACGCTGCGAATCGTTGAACCGGTTCAGCAGATCAAGCTGCTTGGTATTGGCCCGGAACTCGGTGAGCAACTCGGTAGCCTGTTGATCCAGGTTCTCGACCCGTTGCTGGGATTGAGCCCCTGCCCGAGCGGTCTGACGACTAACGTCCAAGGCCTCACGGAACTGTGCCGAGGCTGGCAACCCTGCCGTCGCAGCGACGACCAATGCCGAGCCAAGCAGCGCGAACTTCTTGTGCATGTGCTTCACCTTCAAGTGTCTCAACCCATCTCAATATTGTGCAACGCGCCGAGCCGGCACGCACGCAACACATTCTTATACAGGGATCAAAGCGCCCGTTAGCGCGTCAAGCCCCACCTGTCCCAACGCCGCACGGCGCGCCCAGACCATGGCGCCAAACGTGCCGTTTGGCAACAATGTCCACGGGTGCCCTGCCCAGCGCATCGAAGGATGCAAACAGAGTGCCGACGCGAGCACCCCATGCCCTTCCGCTGGTATCCGTGACGTAAAAACAGATGCGGATCAATGCGCGATACACACTTTCGTGAATTCCCCTCAATTTCCTGACAGCTTTGTCCCGACGCGTTGCGTCGCGCGCGGATCATTTCGCTCAGCACCGCCAGGAAAACCGACGCAAGCGCGGGGCGAAGATCGCGCTGCGCCCGGCAGTATGCCGTATCCTGAGGATACGTCGTCCGAACTCATGACTTAGGGGAGGATGGCTGGGGTGGCAGGATTCGAACCTGCGCATGGCGATACCAAAAACCGCTGCCTTACCACTTGGCGACACCCCATCCGGGAGTCGAGGCACTAACCACGTCCGGCTAAGGATGCAACGCTAAAACGGGGTGAAAAATGACGCGGATTCCGAAGCCACGTATATCCGCGACAATCCCGTGGACAGCCCCCCAACGCCGCGCTATTCCCGCGGCCCACGGAGTGTAGCTCAGCCTGGTAGAGCACTGTCTTCGGGAGGCAGGGGCCGGAGGTTCGAATCCTCTCACTCCGACCATCATTCAAAGTCGAGGCCCGATCCATGGCGATCCGATTGAACGACAACATCACGGCCTCGGGCCAGATTTCTGAAGACGACATCGCGGCCATCAAGCAGCAGGGCTTCGCGACGGTCGTGACCGTGCGCCCCGATGGCGAGATGGCGGGCCAACCCAGCCAGGAGGCGGTTGGCGCTGCCGCAAAGGCCGCGGGGCTGGCGCACCACTTCCTCCCGGTTATCCCAGGAACGCCGCCCAGCGTTGAAGATGCCCAGCGGTTCGCGCAGATCGTTAGCGAAGGCGCCCCGGTCTTTGCCTATTGCGGCGCCGGTCCGCGCGTCATCCTCCTATCCAGTCTCGCCGCGGCCGTCAGTGGACGTCCCATCGACGATATCATCGCCGAAGCCCGCGACGCTGGTTTCGATGTTTCCGGAGCGCGCGGCCTCCTCGAGCACATGGCGGCAGAGAGCTAAGACCGCGGCCTGTGTCGATCCCGTTCGTTCACGCCCCCGACCTGAAGCCTGGGGTTTGCGAAAAGCTCTCGGAACGGATTTTTCGGATCATCGCGCCCAACCCAGGCCCGTTCACCTACACTGGATCAGGGACGTATATCGTCACCGGCGCAGACGCCTGTGTTGTGATTGATCCGGGTCCGGACGACCCTGAGCACGTTGATAGGATCGTCAGCGAAGCGCCCTCACCGATCGCAGCCATCCTCATTACCCATACGCACAAAGATCATTGCGGCGGTGCGCCCCGGCTCAACCAAAAGACCGGCGCTGCCACCTATGGCTTCGGGACCCATCCCAACCCGAAGGGTTTATCGGCCCCTGCCCTCGACGAAGGCGCAGACTTTGACTTCGCGCCGGACCATCAGCTTACGGATGGCCAGCGCTTAAGCATCGCCGGCGTAGACCTCAATGTTGTCCATACCCCCGGCCACATCTCCAATCACATTTGTTTCGCGCTCGACAAAGAGCATGCGCTGTTCACCGGCGACCACATCATGGGATGGGCCACCACCGTGGTCGCGCCGCCTGATGGCAACATGACCGACTATATGGCGAGCCTAGAAAAGCTCCTGATACGGAACGATAGGGTTTATTACCCAACCCACGGCGCACCCATCCATGATCCGCAGGCGTTCACCCGTGCAGTTCAAGAGCACCGCAGGGCACGCGATCGCGCAATCCTAAAAACGCTGGACGCAGGACCGCAATCGATCGCCGAAATTGTCGACACGGTCTATGTCGGCCTCGCGGAACCCCTCAAGCTTGCCGCAGGGCTCAACGTGCGTGCGCACCTCGATGCGCATACAGAACGTGGGTTGGTTGAGGAAGAAAACGGCCTCTACCGGCTCACGGCCGCAGGCTAGATCTCGCTGGCCGCAGGTTCGTCGCCGACAGCGTTCAACCGCTCTGCAAGACCGGGGAATTCCGGATCGATCCCGAACGCTTCTTCGTAGAGCACCGCCGCGCCGCGAACATTGCCCTCTTTCGCTTCGAAGTCGCCCATTTTGATCAGGATCGCCGGGTTCTCCGGCTCAAGCTCCGCGGCCTTCTCGAAATGTTGCCGCGCAAGATCAATCCGCCTTCCAAACCGTTCGACCTCAGCGCGAACAATCCAAACACCGGGGTAACTCGGCGCAAGATCGCTCGCGGTCGACGCAAGATCCCGCGCCACGGACAATTCCCGCGCTTCAATCGCGATCCGCGCGCGGTCGCACAGGATCCCAACGCCAATCTCAGGCCCCGCATCGGGCGAGCATTCCTCGCCGCCAAAGGGCGCTGTAGCAGCCAAAGCAGCCGCCAGAATGAGAAGAGGCGTCACAACCATCCCGCAAATGTAACGCAAGCTTGGTTAAGCTCCAACCACCAGCGCGGATGAAGAAGCGTTCAACACCGAGCGTTGCGCAAATGCCTCAACCCTGGCGGGCTTTGAACCGGCGCTGGGTCTTGTTGATCACGTAGATCCGGCCTTTGCGGCGCACCACACGGCAGTCGCGGTGACGGTTCTTCAGGGATTTAATCGAGCTGCGGACTTTCATCGGAATCTCTCGTGGGAGCTTTGTGCCTAAGAGCGCGCCCCATGCCCGAACCTTTCAGGGAAAGTCAACGGCGAAGACAACCGCCACCGTGCCCGAACTGGGTCTGAAAAAAGCGCAGCCATCGCTGTTCGGGCCGCGCAGCGACGGTTAAGCGTTAAAAGAGCCCCTGCTGGCCTGGATCCTTCGCGCTCGGCTTGGCCTTTTTCGCCGGAGCCTTGCGCGCGGGTGAGGGCCCAGGTGACGATGGAGCCACGGCCAGGCTAGCGTCAGCAAACGTCAACGTTAGCGCAGAATGGTGTCCGGCATCGGCGGCGGACTTCACAACCTCTCCATCGCTCGATGTCACGAGCGCAAACCCGCGGGCAAGAACCCCTTTATAGCTCACCGATTCGAGGAGCCGCCCGGCCTGTCCAAGGCTTTGGCTGAGCGAGGCGAGCCGCGAGGCCATCAACGCCCGGGGAAGCCTGGCCTTCGCCAAATTGAACTCCATCCGATCGACGGGCCGCCGCAAAAGCGCGGGCTGCAGCCGCGGCGCGATCCCAGCCAGCCGATTGCTCCGTGCAGGAATCAATCCCGCACCGACGCTGCGCAACTGGCCCTCGGCACGATCGAGCCGCTGAGCCGCGCTGCTCAGCAACGCATCCGGCGATCCCAGCCCCCGCTCCGCCGACTTGAGGTTGAGCCGGGCACGCTCGAACAGACCGCTCACCCGCTGGCCAAGGCGCGCACCAATCTGCCCCACCTGGGCAAGAAGCTCCGTACGCACCGGAACCGCCAGCTCCGCCGCCGCCGTTGGTGTCGGCGCCCGCAGGTCCGCCGCAAAATCGATCAGCGTCGTGTCGGTCTCATGCCCCACCGCTGAGATCAACGGGATCGTCGATGCCGCCGCGGCACGAACAACCCCTTCGTCGTTAAAGCACCAAAGGTCCTCAAGACTGCCCCCGCCACGCGCAACGATCAAAACGTCCGGACGCTGATCGTCAGGCATGCGCGAGAACCCCTCAATGCCGCGGATGATCCCCGCCGGCGCCCCCTCCCCCTGGACGAGGGTCGGCCAGACAATCACGTGGCTCGGGAACCGGTCACGAAGGCGATGCAGGATATCGCGGATCACCGCGCCCGAGGGCGAGGTCACCACACCAATCCGCCGGGGCAACCGCGGCAGCGGCCGCTTGCGCTCCGCATCAAAGAGCCCTTCGGCCGCCAGCTTCTTCTTCCGCTCCTCATAGAGGGCCATCAACGCGCCCGCACCTGCAGGCGCCAGAGTATCGATGATCAACTGGTACCGCGACTGACCGGGAAAGGTGCTCATCCGCCCAGTCGCGACGACTTCCATCCCCTGCTCTGGCTTGACGCTCTGGCGCGCAGCGGTCCCTTTCCACATCACCGAGGACAGAACCGCGCGGTCGTCTTTCAGGTCGAGATAGACATGCCCCGAACCGGCCCGCGTCACCCGGCCCAGCTCGCCCTTGACCCGGACATAGCCGAACTGGTCTTCAATCGAGCGCTTCAACTGCCCAGCAAGCTGGGAGACGGAATATTCGGGGACGTTGTCGGACATAGGCACAGGCTCGTGACCGAATTCTACGTCCCTGGCAAATTAGCGCGCGCGCCGAAGTTGAAGCTTCCGCTACTCGTCTTCCTCCGTTGGCGGAGCAAACGCCGCTTCGAGGAAAGCGAGAACCTGGGGCCAGCCGTCCGCGCGCGCAGCATTGTCGCTTTCCCACGTGCCGCCACCAAAAGAGCTGCCAGGCGTATCCGACGGGATGCCCATCGCGCCGTGCCCCGCTTCGGGGTAGCTCAGCAGCGTGACCGGGGGGCCGCTGCGCCTATTGGCCCGCGCAACAATCGCTTCCGCCATGGGGCACGATGGCCAAATCGTGTCGCGCCCGCCGCAGACCAGGAGGATTGGGGCCGACGCCTCTTCGACGGGGATGATCGCATCGGTATGGTCACCGAGATTTTCGAGACCGGAGATATAGACTGAGGCGATCCCCTGCTCCTGGTCCCAAGGCCCATAGGGCAGAAACGGCAGCGCCGCGCCGCCCTCACTCCACGAGGATTGCGGCGGCAAGATCCCGAACATGCCGAGGAGCCGCCAATCAATCCCCTGCCAAACCACCGACGAAGGCACGCCGAGCACCACGGCATCGATATCGTCCCGACGTGACGCGAGAACGAGGCCCGCCTCAGCCCCCTTCGAAATGCCAAAGACCGCGAGGCGCTCAGGATCGACCTCAGGCTGGGCCTTCAGCCGGTCCAGACCAGCGAAGAAATCCTCCATCGGAATGTTGACCAGGTCCTCTGGCTTACCAGGCGCGTGATAATAGGCGACTTGCAGCACCGAGTAACCCTGAGCCTGGAGCGCGAGCGCTATTCGGCGCATTCCCGTGCCCAGCCCGCCTTCCGAACCGCCGAGCACCAGGATGCCAGGGGCCGGCGCACCCGACGCCGCCGGGTAGTAATTAGCGAGCATTCCGTTCTCTTCGATCCGCTGGCCCGTCGGCCCAGGCTCCGCCATCTGGGCGGGAAAGCGAAGCGGCCTGAGGGTGATCCCCGCAACGACCAGCACCACGAAAAGGACGCTGATCCCTAAGCCAATCCGAACAAGCCAACGCATGGTGATCTCCCCCAAAAGAGCTGCACGCGCCAAGTGTTAGCGAACAAAAACGGGCCGTTGAAGCGCGCTGGTGCCTTTTGGTGAGAAGCCTCCCAAGCCGCGCGCGTTAGTCGGGAAGATCCGGCGAGAGCGGATCGTAGGTGGCAGCATCTTGGTCGCGCTCTTTGCGCGCACGGTTGTCTTGGCGCGCTTCGGAGACACGGCCGTACTCACGGATCTGCTCTTCACGGCGGAGGCGCGCGAGGTGCTGCTCATAGGCTTTCGCCACCTCAGGCGGCACCTGCAAAGCGGGGTCATAGCTCCGCAGCCCACCATTTTGCGGGCGACCGAGGAGCGGGCCATAGCGGATCTGGCGGGTCTCACTGCCCAGCGCCCGCGCAAACCGCTCCCAATCTTCCCCGAGATCCGCCACTTCTGCGCGCCAGCCCGACAGGATATCGCGGCCCGCGCATTCGAGGGCTTTCTCAGAATTGCTCTGGAAGACGCCGTAGCAATCGACCCCGACGACCCCGTCAGGACGCCCCTCGCCCGCATCGACCTCCGGCACCGCGATCGTCGGAATGTCCACACCCGCTTTCGCAACCGCGATGTCCTGGCCGACTTCTGCGTCAGGAGCCTCATCACCCGTTGGCTCGCCCGTTTGCTCGCCGTCCTCCACCGCGTTGCCTTCCGGCATAGCGTCGATGCCGACTTCAGCGTCTTCGAGCTCTTCGGTCTCGTCTTCGACCGGAACCTCTTGGGCCTGCTCAGCCCGCGGGTCGCGATCGAACAGCTGCACCGTGACCACGCGCTCGCCGATACCGCCATTGACGACGCCTTTGGCGACAAAAGACGTGTATCCGAGCACCAGGACCGCCACGAGGAGAACGTTGAACGCGGTGGACGCGGCAAACGGCAAAACCTGCCGGACACGGCCCAGCCGTGCGGCGACCTTGGGTTGCCGCTTCAAACGGCGCCAACGCACCGCCATCCGCAAAAAACGCGTTCTCAACATAGACCTCAGCCTCGGGCCCATCATAAGGGCCGTCACGTGACATAAGATAGAGGAAGACGCCATGCGGATCCTTCTCATCGGCAGCGGTGGCCGCGAGCACGCCCTCGCCTGGAAAATCGCGCAAAGCCCCCTGGTGGAGCGGCTGGTCTGCGCGCCGGGCAATCCCGGTATGGCGGAGGTTGCAGACTGCATGCGGGTGGACGACCCGGTGGCCTTCGCCAAGGACGAAGCGATCGATCTGGTCGTCGTGGGGCCTGAGCAGCCTCTGGCCGATGGTCTTGCAGACAGCTTGAACGCTGCCGGGATCCCTTGTTTCGGCCCATCACAAGACGGCGCGCAGCTTGAGAGCTCGAAGGCTTTCACGAAAGAAATCTGCGATGCTGCAGGGATTCCCACCGCACGCTACGCCGCCTTCAGCGATGCCGAGCCGGCCAAAGCGTTCCTCAACGAAATGGCCGCGCCCTACGTGATCAAGGCCGATGGCTTGGCCGCGGGCAAAGGCGTTATCATCGCAAACGATCGCGAGCGAGCGGAAAAAGCTATCACTGAGCTCCTCGCACTCTCCGGCTCCGTGGTCATCGAGGAATTCATGGACGGCTACGAAGTCTCGGTCTTCGCCCTCACCGACGGCGAGCGGATCGTGCGGTTTGGCCACGCCAGCGACTACAAACGCGCGTTCGATGGCGACGAAGGCCCCAACACAGGCGGCATGGGCGCCGTCTGCCCCGCCCTCCGGTTCGACCAGGCTCTCGAAGACCGCGCCTATGCCGAGATCATAGCGCCGACTTTGGGCGAGTTGCGCGCCCGCGGCATCACCTACCGCGGGGTGCTCTACGCGGGGCTGATGATCACCGCGTCTGGGCCCAAGCTGGTCGAGTACAATTGCCGTTTCGGCGATCCTGAGTGCCAGCTGCTGATGCGGCACCTAAGCACCGACCTGGTCCCCCTGCTCCGCGGCGCAGCCACCGGCGACTGGCCCGAAGACCCGGCTTCATGGAACGAAGGCGCCGGCGTCCTCGTGACCTACGCCGCCCAAGGCTACCCCGGCAGCTACGAGAAAGGCTCGGTCATCCAAGGCGTCGATGAAGCGGCTGCCGAGCCTGGGGCTGTCATCTTCCACGCCGGAACAGGCCGCGATGGCGATGTGCTGACAGCGCAAGGCGGAAGAGTCCTCTCCGTCACCGGCTGGGGCGCGTCGATCGAAGAGGCCCGCGCGATGGCCTATCAAAGTGCCGAGACGATCAGTTGGCCCAAGGGCTTCTTCCGGACGGACATCGCCAAAACGTGACCGCCGGTTCCTCGTGCCTCGAAAGCGCTGAACGCGTCAGGTGACAAGGGCGCCAACCCGACCTAGGGGCGAGCCATGAAAATCTTTATCGACACCGCCGACACCGGCGAGCTGCGCGAGGCCTTCGCCACTGGCCTCGTCGACGGCTGCACCACCAACCCTTCACTCATCGCCAAGTCAGGGCGTGACTTCAAAGAAGTCATCGCCGAAATCTGTGCGATGACCGACGGCCCCGTTTCCGCCGAGGTGGCCTCCACCGAGGCGGACATGATGATCAAAGAAGGCAAGCGCCTTTCGGGAATCGCGCGCAACGTTGTGGTCAAACTTCCCTTGACCTGGGACGGGCTCAAAGCGTGCCGTACGCTGACGGATGACGGCATCGACACCAATGTGACGCTCTGTTTCTCCGCCACCCAAGCCTGGCTCGCAGCGAAAGCCGGGGCGACCTACATCTCGCCGTTTATCGGACGCCTCGACGACATTGGCGTTGCGGGCATGGAGCTGATCGGCGAAATCCGCGCGCTTTACGATGCGCAGGACTACGACACCCAGATTCTCGCCGCATCCATTCGCGGACCGCAGCACGTCAAAGACAGTGCTCTTCTGGGTGCTGACGTTGCGACGATACCGCCGAAGGTGTTCCAAGCGCTGCTCAGTCATCCGCTTACGGACAAAGGGCTCGATGCCTTCGTCGCCGATTGGAAAGCAACCGGCCAGACCATCCTCTAGGCCCAAGTCTTTATCGTCAGTAGACCAACGAAACCGCGCGCCAGCAATGGAAGCGCGGTTTTTTTTCGGGCGCAGACGCGCCGGGACCGTTAGATCAAGACCGAAAGGCTGCTGATCGCCGAGCCAGCACCGGTCGCCACCAAGACCACAGTAATCAGAGAAGCGATGGTCAGAGTAAAATTCTGAAAGGACATATCTGTTCTTCAAACCTCTCACAGCTTGTGCGCATCTGAAGCCTGACAGCCAACCTATCGGGACCGAAGCGCCTTATTGATATTCGATATTGGAGAGGAATTCGGGATTGCAAGATCGGGAGCGAAAAATTCTTCAGTTCACAGCTTGTCTCAGCGTACGTATCTGTTTGCCATACGAAAACGCACGTCTCGAAAAACATCGTTCCCTGACGAAATCCAGCGTCAGGCCTTCGTCGTCACGGAACCATTCGCGGCGGATCGGGTGGCGAGACCGCGGCCAATAAAAAACCGCGCTCTCTTCAGAGGCGCGGTTTCTACTTGACCAAGGTTTGGGCGGTTTGACGTAAAACAATCAAACCAGGACAGACAGATTAGCCAACGAAGCAACTGTACCGCCCGAAACCATGACAACAGCCATGAATGATGCAACAGTCATAACGACAGATTGGAACGACATTTCTTTTCTCCTAGATCTTCCCTCTCACAGGGAGAATGTCTTCTGGTCTTTACTTTTTGTCAGGGCCTTCGCCGTTGACAAGGTTCCATGTTGGGGCGGCAATCGGGTTTGCAAGTGGCCGTTCAGGAAAATCGACACCTGTCAACGAAAAACTTTTTTAGCCCTTGAATTCGGGATTTTCGTACCGTGTCCGGACGCTTTGAAAGATCGGGCGCTCGGTTGATCTCCGCAACGGAAAAAGCCGCGGTAGAACGCACCGCGGCTTTCCCAACACGGCACCAAAGCGCCGCCGGGACCGGCAGGACGGGGCAACGCCAGCGGTCCCTAAGCTCAGGTCTGCAGCCAGGGCGCCCGAGGACTGGCAAAACCGGGCTAGGTTCTCGTCGGGCGCCCACTCAGGCAGGAGTGCGGATGGGATAACCGACCAGACCGCCCATAAGAAGAGGTCCGGTCCATAGCTTTAGCCTATCACCACGATATCCTTCCGATAGGCAGGCTGCCAAAGCCTACCGCGGTCGTCAAAATCACCAACGACCAGCGCACTAAGCCTTGCGCCGCCCCGTTCCGTTCGCTAGCCGCGCACCTCGAGCAGCGGTCAGCTGGCGCAAGGGATGGTCCCGCAGCCAGGTGAGCCGAAGGCGGCCAAGCGTTCCCGCGCCCCGTCTCCGCTGCCAAACAAGGGTGTGAACCACGATGGCTCTTTACGAGCATATTTTCATTGCGCGCCAGGACGTGTCGCCGGCGCAGGTGGATCTCCTCACCGAGGAACTCCACGGGATCCTGACCGAAAATGGCGGGAAAGTTGAGAAGGCCGAGTATTGGGGCCTCCGCAACCTCCAATACAAAATCAAGAAAAACCGCAAAGGCCACTATTCGCTGATGCACATCGATGCGCCACACGAAGCGGTGGCGGAGATGGAGCGGCAGATGCGCCTGAAAGAAGACGTGCTGCGCTTCATGACCATCCGCGTGGATGAGCTCGATCCTGAGCCCTCGCCTGTGATGAGCCGCCGTGACCGTGATGACCGGCGTGACGATCGCCGCGATGACCGCCGTGACCGGGGAGATCGCCGCTAATGGCCAAGACCTTTTTCCGCCGCCGCAAGACCTGCCCGTTCTCGGGCGAGAAAGCGCCCAAGATCGACTACAAAGATCCCAAGCTTCTCGGGCGTTACGTCTCTGAGAAGGGCAAGATCATCCCGTCGCGCATCTCGGCTGTCAGCCAGAAGAAACAGCGTGAGCTGGCCCGCGCCATAAAGCGCGCCCGCTTCCTGGCGCTTCTTCCTTACGTTTCGCAGGACTAAGCCATGACCCAAGTTATCCTCCTTGAACGGATCGAAAAGCTGGGCAGCATTGGTGACGAGGTCACCGTCAAGCCTGGCTTTGCCCGCAACCACCTTCTGCCTAAGGGCAAAGCACTCCGCGCAAATGCTGCGAACCGTGCGCGGTTCGAAGCTGAACGCGAGGTGATCGAGAAGCGCAACGCCGAGGAGCGCGAGAAGGCTGAGACCCTCTCCCGCTCGGTCGCGGACAAGCAGTTCGTGGTCATCCGCTCCGCCTCCGACGCAGGCATGCTCTACGGCTCGGTCTCCTCGCGGGACATCGCTGAGGTGGCGTCGACGAAGAAGCTGAAGCTTGCTCGGCACAACGTGCTCCTCGACGGGCCGCTGAAAACCCTTGGCATCTTCCCCGTACGCGTTCGTCTGCATGCGGAAGTGACGGTCGGCATCGAGATCAACATCGCCCGCAGCGAGGAAGAAGCCGAACGCCAAGCGCGCGGTGAAAACGTCCTCGCCAAAGAGGAAGAGCAGGTCGAGAAAGTCACGGGTACCGGCGAGTTCGACGAAGACGGCGCCGTGCCCCAAGAGGCACCTGCTGAAGGCGGCGATGCTGAGGCACCCGCCGAAGCAGAAACGACGTCGTAAGGCTCACGCGCAAACACGCATGAGAAAAGCCCCGGGCGGTCTCCCGCCCGGGGCTTTTTTTAACCGCGTAGGCTAGGCCAGCCGACGGAACTGCGGCCTCGTACCGTAGGTGGCCCAGCGCCAAAGGTACTCCAGCGGGCCATGGGTCAACCCGCGCAGCCAGAGAGCGCTAAAGATCGTCAGAATCAAGAACAAGCCGATCGCAATGCCCATGCCCGCAACCGGCGTCACAACACCGGTCAGCTCAGGGCCCAGCGGCAAAAAGATCAGTGCAAGCACCAAACCATGCGCGATGTACGAGGTAAGCGCCATGCGTCCCACCGGTGCGAACCAGCTGACCCAACCCCGGGTCGCCGCGCTTGTGAACACAAAGACGAGCAAAGCTGCGTAGCCTGCCGCCAGGAGAGGTGCGCCAACCGCGTGGCACACTTGTTCAACCCAAGAAGGCCCTGGCACCCATTCCTTGAAAATCAGCAGGGAAGCCGTCTCAAGCAACACGCCAACGGGGACAGCGATCATCGCAACGCGTCCGATCACCGAGCGATGCGCCGACAGGTTCGCCGCCCAAGCTTGCCGCATGATCCAGGCACCAATCAGGAACCGGCCGAAGAGGTACAGCATCCATCCCGCACCGCCCGCGCCTACGATATTATTCTGGTAAAAGCTCTGGGCAGAGAGGACGACCCAGTACCAATAGAGGTCATCGCCGTAGCCTTCTGGCGCTGGCCCCTCATTTTCCTCGCTCGACAAGGCCGCGGCAAGCTGATCCCCCAACGGCTCACCAAAGAACGCAAGGCCGATCCCGAGCGCCAGCATCGCCCAGGCAGGAAGTCCGCGCAGGGCGTACAGCGCAAAACCCAAAAGGGCGTACTCGAACAAAACATCGCCGGGGATAATGAGGAACAGATTGATCGCGCCGATGAAAAGAAGCACCGTCAGCCGCCGTAAATAGACGGACACCGAGGAATCGGCGCGTGCCCTTAACCGCTCGATCATCAGCCAAAAGCCCATACCGAACAGCGTCGCAAAGAGCGTGTTGGCTTTATTTTGAAAGAACACATCGGAGAGCACCGCTGCCCCATGTTGCAGAGGGCTTGCCTCCCATGATGCGCGCACCGCCTCGGGCATCGGCAGCTCATAAAAATTCACACCCACGAAGTGAACGATGAAAACGCCAAACAGCGCAAAGCCGCGCAGCACATCGAGCTCTTCGATACGCCCGCGCGCGCCCGTCGGTGCTAGGGAGCTTACCATCATTTCACCTCTGCCTCGGTGTAAAGCTTGCGGTGTTAGGCAGCGGTGCGCAAGCAGAAGCATGCGTCACGCAGCACCGTGGCCGACGTCGTCCAGCGCGCTCAACGCGTCGAGGGAGCGCCCCGTGTGAATAGCTTCCGCTTTCGAGCTGCCAAAAAATCTGCGATCATGGGACATGGCTGATGGCTCCCCCGTTCCCGCTCCCCTCGCCGCTCCGGACGCACAAAAGCTTCCGTACTCGCTGGAGGCGGAACAGGCGCTGCTCGGCGCGATGCTCTACGACAATGAGGTCTTCTATAAGGTCAACACCTTTCTGAAGACGGAGCATTTCTACGATCCGCTCCATGGGCGCATTTACTCCGCATGCGACAAATTGATCAGCTCTGGGCGAACCGCGTCGCCAGTGATGCTCAACACCTATCTCGGTGACGAAGAAGGCTTCAAAGAGGCTGGCGGCGAAAGCTACCTGGTCCGCCTCGCGCAATCGGTGACGACCGTCATCGGCGCGGCGGACTACGGCCGGCTCATCTTTGATCTGCATGTCAGCCGGGGACTGATTAATATCGGGACCTCGATGATCGAGAAGGCCAAAACGGCCGATATCGATGATGATCCCCAGAGCCAGGTCGAGGACGCGGAGAAAGAACTCTACGCCCTGGCTGAGACAGGGCACTATGGCGGCGGCTTCCAAACCTTTGAAACCGCTTTAACAACCGCAATCGAAATCGCTCAGTCTGCGTACCAACGCGGCGGCGGCCTATCGGGAGTTACCACCGGCCTGCGCGATCTCGACCAGAAACTCGGCGGCATGCACAAGTCCGACCTCATTATCCTTGCCGGGCGGCCTTCAATGGGGAAAACAGCGCTCGCCACCAACATTGCGGTCAACGCCGCCAAAGCGTTCGTTCCTGAAAAGGCAGCCGACGGAACATATAAACCAAAGGAAGGCGCCCGGGTCGGATTCTTCAGCCTCGAGATGAGTTCCGACCAGCTGGCATCGCGGATCCTGGCCGAATTTTCGAATGTCCCGTCAGACCGGATCCGGCGCGGCGACATCACGGAAGGCGACTTCGAGAAGATCTACGGCGCTTCGATGGAGATCAACGATCTTCATCTGTACATTGATGATACCGGCGGCCTGACGATCGCCCAGGTGGCCGCGCGCGCACGGCGCCTAAAACGCACGTCCGGCCTCGACATGATCATCATCGACTATCTCCAGCTCCTCGCCGGATCGAAGAAAGTTTCGGAGGGCCGCGTGCAAGAGCTCACCGAAATCACGACGGGCCTGAAAGCGCTTGCGAAGGAGCTCAGTGTACCGATCGTCGCTCTGTCACAGCTCAGCCGACAGGTTGAGGCCCGCGAAGACAAACGGCCCCAGCTGTCCGACCTCCGGGAATCCGGCTCGATTGAGCAGGATGCGGACGTTGTCATGTTCGTCTACCGCGAAGAATATTATCTCGGCCGAACAGAACCCCGCGAAGACACGCCCGAGCATCTGGAATGGCAACAAAAAATGGACGACGTGATGGGCCTTGCCGAGGTGATCATCGGCAAACAACGTCACGGCCCGATTGGCACCGTCAAACTTGCGTTCCAGCCTGAATTGACCCGCTTCGGCGACCTTGCGCGGACCGAGCGGTACCCGGAACAATATTGACCGGCGCGTCTGCCGTTGACGGTCGGCCGCGACTGACCATCAATCTCGGTGCCCTGCGCCGGAATGCCTGCGCTCTCCAAGCAATGGCGCCAAACGCGCGTCTCATGCCAGTCGTCAAAGCAAACGCTTACGGCCTCGGCGCGGTGCCGATCGTCCGCACCATGATCGACGAAGGGTATAAGGAGTTCTTCGTAGCCTATCCTCAGCACGCGGCGGAACTCATCGCCGAAGGCATCAACGCGGTGTTCTACTGCTACAACGCGCGGCCCCAAAACGGCGGTTATAGCGAGAGCATTCGTCCGGTTCTCACGTCCATCGAAGACCTTTCTGCCTGGGCTCCAGCGCCCTGCGGCGTTCAAATTGACATAGGAATGAACAGGTTAGGTCTTTGCGCCGACGAACTGAACCGCATCCCCCCTCGCCCAGATGTGGAAATCGTCGTCGCCCACATGAGCCACGCTGGGAACATCAACTCACCGGTGAATACGGATCAACGAACGACCTTCGAAACCATCCGCCCACGCCTGAAATCGCTTTTCCCCAACGCTCAACTCAGCCTGTCAGCATCCGGCAACGTTCTACTCGGCAACGGCCCACAAGAAGACGCCATCCGACCGGGGATCAGCCTTTACGGCGGCACCCCAGGGATGCAGGCAGCCACCGAGCACGTCGTTTCCCTCGAAGCGCAAATCCTCTCTGTACGCCATGTTCCAAAAGGCGAGACCGTCGGTTATGACGGCACCTGGACCGCGCCGCGCGATAGCCGTATTGCTACCCTCGCCATCGGGTATGCTGACGGTCTTCCACGAAGCCTACGCGGCGGACACGTCACCGTCCAAGGGCAACAAGCACCGATCGTCGGCGCGATATCCATGGATTTGACCACAGTCGATGTCACCGAGATCGATCAACCGGCTCCCGGTGCATGGGCCGAAGTCTTTGGCCACGCGATCAAACTCGATACCCTCGCGAAGCAAGCCGGGACGATCGGATACGAGATTCTCACCCGGCTCGGTGACCGTGCACAGCGCATTTACTGCGATGACTGAAGACCTAAATATCTGATCGCACAATCAAAATCGCGCCGCAACGTTTTCTCTCGCGCCTCGGCTTCGGCGTCACGCCCCCAGGCCTCGGCCTGGAACGTTTCGTCCAGACGCGCTGCAGCGAAGGCGGCGTCGCCATCTTGCTCCGCATAAAGACCAAGAATGGCGGAGCCAGTGATCTCTGTAAGGAGTTTCCGGGGAAAGATCTCACCGAGCGGGCGCCCCTCCAGAATTTTCCGCATGCGGTCGATAACGTCCGGGGCTTGCTGAACTGGAAGCAGCCCCGTCGTCACGACAAACGTCATTCCGTCGGCCTCCGCACGTTTCAGAAACGGCGAAAATGCTGCATCCTGACGCGCCGCCAAGGCCGGTTGGTCACTACGATAGCAAAGAAGATCCGTACCCGCATATTGCAAAATCGTGTCGATAAACTCCCCGCGTCCGACCTCACCAGCGTCGAGAACGAAGCCGTGCATACGGGTCAGCGGCATGGTTTCGAGCTGGATTTCATCGACTTGCTGCGCCCACTCATCGCGGATCGCTTCGGCCAGGCTCTGCGGTGCGGCGAGAACATTCCGCCCGGCGGTTTTCGCGGGCTTACCGTCCAGCGTCACCGCCAAGCCGTCGTCCGTGGACTGTAAATCAACGTCTTTGTAAAAGCGTTTGGGCGCGTTCATCGTCAGAGATCCTCCGGCCAAACGATCTTCGGTTCAGGATCGAACGCGAAGAGCTTCCAAGTCTCGCGCATGTGACCGGTGAGCGGCGCTTCAAGGGTCAGCGGACGCTGCCCCGGCCGGGGGATCGTCAGTCGACGGCAGAAAAGATGCATCTTTCCCGGAAGACCCTCGACCTTCGCACGAGGACCCCCATATTTCCCATCTCCGACAATCGGTGTACCAATCAACGCCATGTGTGCGCGCAATTGGTGCGTCCGCCCGGTCATCGGCCTTAAAGCGACAAAGCTGGCCTTAAGCGCTGCCGTTTCAACCACTTGATAGTCGCTGATCGCGATTTGACCAGCGTCGCTCGGGCGCGCTTTCTCGCGCCCTGCAGGACCCGACTTCTCAAGCTTTTGATCGATCCGTCCCTCGAGGGGGTTCGGCACCCCGGCGATCAAGGCCCAATATTCCTTGAAGACCGTCCGTTCCCGGAACGCTTCTGTTAGCCATTGCGCAGCCTTGCGCGACCGCGCTGTGACCAGGAGCCCGCCGGTGTCTTTATCAAGACGATGGACCAGCCGCGCAGGCGCATCGGGTTCGGCCGCCTGTAGCCATCCGTCGATGTGCTGTTCCGTCTTCGCGCCGCCCTGCACGGCGATGCCGAAAGGCTTATTCAGTACAAGGATCTGACTGTCTTTATAAAGAGTGATCCCGTGCAAATGCTCGCGGGCCGATGCACGGCTTTCCCCGCGCTGGGGCGAGCGTGCTGGAGCGTCGTCTATAGGCGGTACACGGACTTGTTGCCCCGCTTCGAGGCGCACCGATGCCTGCACCCGGCCGCCATCGACCCGCACCTGCCCCTTACGGAGCATTTTTTGGAGCGCGCCATGGGTCAGCGCCGGATAATGCGCCTTGAACCAGCGGTCGAGGCGCAGGCCCGCATCATCGGGAACCACTGTGACCATCTGAGGGCCCGTCATAACGCCGCCTTCGCCACCAACGTGCCCACATAGAACGCCGCCAAAGCGCAGGTCACTGATCCAATAACATACGCACACGAAGCAATCGGTGCGGTCTGCAGAAGGCGGACTGCGTCCGAAGCAAAGGTGCTGAAGGTAGTCAATGCACCGAGGAGACCCGTACCCAAGAACAAGGTCACGAGGCCGTTCCGGTCCTCAAACACCGTCAGAACAATGCCGAGCAGCAGCGCGCCAAGAACATTCAGTACAAAGATGCCCAATGCACCGGGCACGGCAAAGCTGAGCACCGCAAAACGCACCGACGCGCCGAGGGCGCCGCCCGCTGCGGTGACCAAAAATGCCTGAAGCGTTGGGTTCATAGCGACGCCGGTTCTTCGTTGCGCGAGCGCGCCATACCTGCCCTTCCCCGCCATGAAAAGGGTAGCCTATTCGCCCATCCGCTAGCAGACGCGGCCCGCGCGGACCGTCATCGGCAGGACGACCGTGCGTTCTGCGGAGCCAAGAGCCGCCAGCGCAGCCTCCTCGATCGCGGTGATCTCGTCGCGCAGCCCATCATCCAGGGCGCGGACATGAGCCGACCAGGTGCGCATGAACTGGACCAGCCGCTCGGGCGACCATTGCAGCGTGTGGCGGATCGGTGGCGGATCGAGCGGCGCGAAGGGAAATCCGATCTCCTCCGGCTGGTATCCCCGCAGCGAAAGCTTGTTGCCCGCCGACCAATAGGGATCAATCCGCTCCAGCACCGGATCCAGGAGCAGCCGATGGGTCGCGTCGTCGGCCTCGGTCAGCCCGTAGGTGAAGCCGCAGAACACCGCGCCAGGGCGGCAGACGCGGCGGACCTCCGCCCAAAACCTGGGAAAATCAAACCAGTGCAGCGCCGTGGCCACCGTCACCGCGTCCACGGAACCGCCCGCCAAACCCGACGCTTCGGCGGGAGCGACCCTGAAGGTGATCTTAGCATGTTCCGGCGCCTCGGCGATTTGGTCGGCGCTCGCATCGATCGCGAAGACGTGGTCGAACCGCTCGGCCAGCGATAGCGCCGCCTGTCCCGAACCCGTACCCACATCCCACACGGCCGCACGACCCGGGGCGGCCTCCGCCACCCAATCGAACAGCGCATCGGGATAGCCGGGCCGGCCAGCGTTATAGGCGCTGGCATAGCCGCCAAAAAGGTGCGCGTTCGTTGTCATAGCCCTCGGTCGCACGGCGACCCATGCGCCGCAAGAGCAGCGCTGGCATCACAATGCGGTGCGCCCTATTCTGGCACCGCTTATGACCAAGCAAAGCGACTCCCCCGCCTCGAAGGGCGATCTTCATATCACCCGGCCTATCGTCCTGGTGGGGCTGATGGGGGCTGGAAAATCGACAACAGGGCGCCGGTTGGCCCAGCGGTTGAACCTACCCTTCGCTGATGCCGACGATGAGATTGAGGCCGCTGCAGGCATGGAAATATCAGATATCTTTGAGGTTTACGGCGAAGCCGAGTTCCGAGAAGGCGAGCGTAAGGTGATGGCCCGGCTGCTCGGCGAGGGACCGCAGGTGCTGGCGACCGGGGGCGGCGCGTTCATGAATGCTGAGACCCGCGCGCTGGTCCAGGAAAAGGCGACGTCGATCTGGCTGAAAGCTGACCTGGAGACCCACGTCCGGCGCACCGCGCTGCGCGACAACCGGCCAATCCTTCGGCGCGGTGACCCCAAGGCCATCCTCCAGGCGTTGATCGACGAGCGCAGCCCCATCTACGCCCAGGCCGACATCACCGTGGAGAGCCATGATGGCCCCCACCGCGATACGGTCAGTGATCTGATCACCGCCCTCGATGGGTACCAACGCAGCGGAGGGCAGATCTAATGCGCCGGGTCCCGGTAAGCCTCCCCGACCAGTCTTATGACGTGGTGATCGGCCAAGGCGCTCTTGGGGCTGAGGCTGAGACCCTCCGCCGACTGACGAGCAAGCCTAGCGCTGTCGTGGCGGACGAACACGTTCTGAAAACCCATCGCGACGCTTTGGAGGCTGTCCTCCCCGACCTGCCGGTGATCTCTTTACCACCGGGCGAGGCGAGCAAGAGCTGGGCGAGCTTTCAGCGGGTCTGCGAAGACCTCCTCGCGGCGGGGGTCGAACGCGGCGGCGCGGTTGTCGCATTCGGAGGCGGCGTCACGGGCGACCTCGCGGGCTTCTGCGCGGCATCGCTGCGGCGCGGCTGCGGTTTCATCCAAATCCCCACCACCCTTTTGGCGCAAGTCGATAGCTCAGTAGGCGGAAAAACAGCCATCAACACCGCGGCGGGGAAGAACCTGATAGGCGCTTTCCACCAACCGTCGCTCGTCGTCATCGACACCGATCTGCTGGCCACCCTCCCCCCGCGCGAAATGCGGGCGGGGTATGCGGAAATTGTCAAATACGGCGCACTGGGCGACGCGCCCTTCTTTGACTGGCTCGAACATCACGGCTCTGGCGTCCTCGCCCTCGACAACGATCCGCTGACGGAAGCGATTGCCCGAAGCTGCGCGGCAAAGGCGCGGATCGTGTCGGCGGACGAAAAGGAGGCGGGGCAACGCGCGCTCCTCAACCTCGGCCACACGTTTGGCCATGCGGTGGAGGCCGAAGGCGGCTATGACGGCCGCGTCTTGCACGGTGAAGCCGTGGCGCTCGGCATGGCGATGGCCGCCCGGTTCTCCGTCGCTGAAGGTCATTGCCCGCAAGAGGATGCCGATCGGTTCGAGGGGCTTCTTCAGCGCGATGGCCTGCCGACCCGGCTCGCCGACCTCGACGGCATCAATCCGGATGCGGAGGACCTCCTCACGCACATGCGGCAGGACAAAAAGGTTGAAAGCGGCGCCATGACCCTCATCCTGATGAAGGGCCTCGGCCGAGCGTTCATTGCCAAAGACCAAGACCAGGCGCGCATCCTCGCATTCCTCAACGAAGAGACAAAGCGACCCCCGCTATGATCACCACCGGTTTGTTCATCCTTGGCCTGATTATGTTGTCAGGCTTTTTCTCTGGTTCAGAGACGGCGCTCACGGCAACATCCCGCGCGCGGATGCGTTCGCTTGAGCTTAAGGGCGACCGCAAGGCCGAGACGGTTATTCAGCTGACGGAGGATCGCGAGCGCCTCATTGGCGCCATCCTCCTGGGCAACAACCTGGTCAACATCCTCGCCACATCGCTAGCGTCCAGTTTGTTCGAAGGACTGTTTCCCGGCCTCGGCGTCGTCATTGCGACGGCGGTGATGACCGTGCTCGTCCTGGTCTTCGCCGAAGTGATGCCCAAGACCGCCGCCATTGCCCGCGCCGATGCGATTGCCATGCTCGTCGCCCCGATCATGCGCACCATCGTCGCCATCCTCGCGCCCGTGGTCTTCGTCGTCCAATTGATCGTCCGTGCGACGTTGCACCGGGTCTTCGGCATCGACGTCACCGAAATGGCCTCCGCCCTCTCCGTTCAAGAGGAACTCAAAGGCGCTATCGAGCTGCACCACGAAGAAGGGCAGATGGAGAAGGAAGCGCGCGACCTTATCCGCGGTGCGCTGGAGCTCGAAGACATCACGGTCGAGGAGATCATGCTCCACCGCAAACAGATCGAAATGCTCGACGTGAACAGTCCCAAGCTCAGCATCGTCGAGGCCGTGCTGGAGAGCAAGCACACCCGCATTCCTCTTTATGATGATGATCCCGACAACGTCATCGGCGTCCTTCACGCGAAGGACATGCTCCGTGCCCTGTGGAAAGCCGGGAACGATGCGGACAGTGTCGACTTCGCTGAGATCGCGATGAAGCCCTACTTCGTGCCCGACACCACGACCCTCCAGGAACAGCTCGACGCCTTCAAAGCCAACCAGATGCAATTCGCCCTCGTCATCGACGAATATGGCAGCCTGCGCGGCCTCGTAACGCTCGAAGACATCCTCGAGGAGATCGTCGGCGAGATTGAGGACGAGTACGACGCGCCGGTCACCGGGGTTGAGAAGCACACGGATGGCTCCGTCGTGGTGCAAGGCGACGTGACGATCCGCGACCTCAACCGTATCATGGATTGGCGTCTGCCCGATGAAGAGGCGGTGACGATTGCGGGCCTGGTCATCCACGAAGGCCGCTGCATCCCTGACGAAAAGCAGATCTTCAGCTTCCACGGTTTCCGCTTCGAAATCCTCGGCAAACGGAGGAACCAAGTGACGAGCCTCAAGATCGTCCCCCTGAAAGAGGCCGCGTGACCGCCGGTCTGAACGTTGTCGTCCTCACCGGCGCAGGGATCTCTGCCGACAGCGGTGTCGATACGTTCCGTGATCCGGACGGCGCCTGGATGAAGAACGATCCGATGAAAGTGGCGACGCCCAAAGGCTTTGCCGAGGACCCAGCGCGGGTCCACGCCTTCTACAACGCCCGCCGGGCGCAACTGCCGAAGGTTGATCCGAACCCGGCACACCGCGCGCTCGCGAAGCTCGAAGCGGAGATCACCGCGCGCGGCGGAACGTTCACGCTGGTCACCCAGAACGTCGATGACCTCCACCAGCGTGCAGGCTCTAAAAACGTCCTACCCATCCACGGCCTCCTCGACCACAGTCAGTGCACAGCGTGCGGCACAATCATGGTGTGGACAGACGCCCTCTTCGTCGACACGCCCTGCCCCGCGTGCAGCAACCCGGCGCTCCGGCCCTACATCGTTTGGTTCGGCGAAATACCCCGGCATTTTGACGAGGTCGAAGACGCCATGGCGGAGGCTGACGTCTTCGCGGCGATCGGCACCTCAGGCGCCGTCTATCCCGCCGCGGGTCTCGTCGGCTTCGCCCGGGAGCGGGGCATCCCCCGGGTGGAGCTGAACCTCGAGCCCTCGGACAACGCAGCGCTTTTCACCGAGCAGCACTACGGCCGCGCGAGCGAAATCGTTCCCGCCTGGGTCGAGCGCGTCCTCGCAAGCCCATCCGCTTGACCCCATCCGAGGACACCGGCACGTCCGTCCCATGACCGCTTCAACCGCTGAAGCCCCCGGAACTGGGCGCACCCTTTTCTTCGTCTTCGTCACCGTTTTGATCAGCATGGTGGGCTTTGGCATCATCATGCCCATCATGCCGGCGCTGATGATGGAGGTGACCGGCAAGAACCTCTCGGCCGCGGCCAGCTACGGCGGGTTCGTCTACTTCATCTACGCCCTCGCCCAGTTTTTGATGTCGCCCGTGCTCGGCGGGCTCTCGGATCGCTATGGCCGCCGCCCGGTGCTCCTGATCTCTCTCGTCTTCTACGCCTTCGACTTCGTCCTGATGGCCCTCGCACCGTCCTTCGCCTGGCTCGTCATCGCCCGGGCGCTCAGCGGCGCCACCGCCGCCACCTACTCCACCGCGAACGCCGTTATCGCTGACGTCTCTCCCCCGGAAAAGCGCGCGGCCAACTTTGGCCTGATGGGCGCCGCATTCGGCATCGGTTTTATCATCGGGCCCGTCCTGGGCGGCTTCACCGCTGAGTGGGGTATCCGCATACCGTTCCTCGTGGCCGCAGGCCTTGGCGCCGCCAACGCCGTTTTCGGCTATTTCTTCTTCCCCGAAACACTGAAGGACAAGCGGGAATTCTCGTGGAAACGCGCCAACCCGATCGGCACGCTCATCTCCGTCAGCCGTTACGGCATGGTGCTCATTGTACTGATCAGCTTTTTCCTGATCCAGTTCGCTTACAACACCCTGCCGTCGGTCTTCTCCTACTTCGCGAAGGCGAAATACGACTGGAGCGAGTTTAACATCAGCCTCGCCCTCGCCTATGTCGGCATCACCGCCGCCATCGTCCAAGCGGGGCTTATCCGCCGGATCATCCCGGCCATTGGCGAGCTGCGGGCTGTGATTCTCGGCGCCTCGTGCATGGTGACCAGCATGGTGGGCTACGCATTCTTCGCGCCAACGGGTGCGCAGGTTTACCTGTGGATCACCGTAGGCGCGCTGGGCGGGCTAATCATGCCGGGGATGCAGGCCATCATGTCCGCTGCCGTCCCTGCCGATAGCCAAGGCGAGCTGCAAGGCGCGGTCGCCAGCGTCATGTCACTGACGATGATGACCAGCCCCCTCATCATGACGCAGATTTTTTCAACGTATACCGATGATGTCGGTATTGTCTTCGCCGGCGCACCCTTGGTGCTCGCCTCTCTGTGCATGACGGCGGGGATGATCCCCTTCATCATCATTGCACGGAGGCAACCGGCATCTGGTCACTCCTCGCCTGGGGCCAGCGCTTGAATGGAGAGCGCGTGGACACGCTCGGCCAGTTCCTCTTTGAGCGCCGCATTCACCATGCGCTGGCGTTGTACTCGGTTTTGACCTTCAAAGCGTGCACTGATGATCTTTACACGGAAATGACTCTCGCCGCGCCCATCATGTCCCGCATGCCCCTCGTGTAAAAAGCTCTGATCCACGACCTCCAGCTCGGCCGGATCGAACGCCTCGCTCAGCTTTTTTTCTAACAATTGAGCAACCTGTCCCACGCGCACCTCCAAAAAAATAACTGAGCAGACAGCGCCCAACCGCCGCGGATGTCAAGGCTGGTTCGCTTAAGGAGTCATCGCCATAATGGAGGCATGGCAGACGACTTTCGCTACAAGCCGCGGCACGGTTTCGACATTCGGGTGAAGCCCACCAAGGGCTCAAAGACCGCCAAGAAATCCTGGGCGAAGACGGAAACGCGGACATGCGATCGCGAGGATTGCAACAAACCGGCCGAGACGCGTGCGCCGAAGTCGCCCGAGGCGATGAACGAATATCTTTGGCTGTGCACGACCTGCGCGCGGGAGCACAACAAGAACTGGAATTTCTTCGAAGGCAAAACGGATGCCCAGGCCGCGGCGATGCGTGACGCCGCGCGCTACGGCAATCGGCCGACGTGGAAGATGTCGAAAAACGGGCGCGCTGCTGCGGCGGCCCGGGCCGGGATGAACGGCTTTGCCGAAATCGACGATGCCGTCGGCGGCGCGACCCGCATGGACGTGGGCGGCGCCGATGATGGCGGCGTCTACCGCGAAGGCCGGCGCCTCACGCGGCTCCAGCTGCAAGCCTTCCGTACCATGAACCTCCGCGCCAACGCGTCCAACGCCGACGTGCGCAAGCGCTACGCCGAGCTCGTCAAACGCTTCCACCCCGACAGCAACGAAGGCGACCGCTCCGCCGAAGAACAGCTGCAAGAGGTGATCAAAGCCCACCAAATCCTGAAAAAGGCTGGCTTCTGCTAGCCTAGCCCCTTGCCCGTGTGCGTCAGGTCCTCGGGTGCTTCGCGGACAAGGCGAAGGACTGCTCCCGGCCAAGCGTAAAGCACACTGATCAAAACGCCGAGAAGTGCCGTGACGTAGAGACCTACGGAAAGATACAGCAAGGCTCCCTCGGCCGCCGGGCGGAACAACAGATACGCCTGAATTGAAAAAGAAGCGGCACTGGCCAAGAGCGCTTCACCGAGCGACCTTCCGAAGCGGGCCCTCATCGATGAAAACGCGAGCAGCGCCACAATGATCCCTGTGGGCAACGCGCCAACGAGCAAACTCGTCCAAGCGCCCAAAACTTGCGCAGCCTCAAGGGCCAAAAATGCCGTCGCCACCATGGCAAGCAAGCCAAGAAAGACGCCCAACATAGTCGGCCACTTATGCAGCACAACGGAGAAGCCATGAACGGACGCGGCGGGGTCTAAGAGTACTGTTTGGGAAGGCTTGTTCCACCGACGCCCGACCCGCAGGAACGCCGGACGGTCAGGCCCGTTTATCTCAACTGTCTCCCCATAACGGACCGCCCCAACCTCAAGTCCGTCGACGAAAAGAGGCGTGCCCCTTGAGATATCGGGATGGAGCTTTCCCCGCCACCGAAGCCCCTCCCGGCGAACAATAACACGCAAAAGCTCCTCCCCTCGCTCGCGCGAAGGGAAGAGCAAAGACCTTAGCCGGTCAACGGGTTAGATCAGTTCCGGGGTTCGCCGTTCTGCCAGTAATAGCGGCCGTCCCGGGCATCGTAATAGTAATACCGATCGGCCCGCTCATCATAGGTGAGCTGCGCTGGCTTGCGGCCCCGGCGATAGGTACCGCCTTCTTGGATCTGGTCCTGACGCCGGCCATAGAGGCCACCGGCGATCGCGCCCACCACGGCACCGACCTCCGCGCCCTCTTCTGCGTCACCGCCGCGGCTGTTGTTGCCGATGATCGCCCCGGCCGCAGCCCCAATCGCAGCGCCTTTCACGGCGTTCCGCTCGATATTTCCGGTGGAGGTACACGCGGCCAAAGCCATCGTGCCCGCGGCGGCCAAAAGTAGGGTCTGACGCATAATCTGGTCCTTTCTGGTCTCCCAGCGATATGGGGTATGAAACCACGCATCGGAAGGGTTTGGGATGAATGTCCGGAAAGGTTTAACCGACCAGAAACACCGCCGCTAAGCCGAGAAAAGCAAAGAATCCAACCACATCCGTCACCGTCGTCACAAATACAGCCGAACTGATGGCCGGGTCCTGACCTGCTTTTTCGAGGCCCAGCGGGATGAGGATCCCGGCGAGGCCTGCACACAACATGTTGATCACCATCGCCGTAGCCAACACGAGCGCTAAGGCTAAGGCCTCGCTTTGCGGCTGACCGACCATCACATCGTACCAGATCCCCGCCGCGGCCCCCATCAAAACCGCAAACGCGACGCCATTGAGCAGCGACACCGCGGTTTCCTTCCCGACAGTGCGCACTGCGGTGGCCGCCGTTAACGTCCGTGTCGAGAGGTTCCGTACAGCGACGGTCATCGTCTGTGTACCCGCATTCCCGCCCATCGAGGCCACGATGGGCATAAGGATCGCCAGGGCGACCATCTGTTCAATCGTTGCATCGAAAAGGCTGATTACCGCACTGGCAAGGATCGCCGTTCCCAAATTGACGAGGAGCCAAACGAAGCGCGATCGCGCGACCTTCCGTACCGAGACGTTGATCGCGTTGTCGTCCCCCGCGACACCGGCGAGAGCCAGCATATCTTCGTCCGCCTCTTCGTGCAGCACCTCAATCACGTCATCGACGGTGATCATCCCCACCAAGCGGCCAGCATCATCAGCCACCGGTGCAGAAATCAAGTTGTACTTCTCGAAAAGGTAGGCCACCTCCTCCTGATCCATCTTCAGATCGATGACGATCGGGTCGGGCAACACAAGATCTTGGATCTGCGTGTCACGCTTGGCCTTGATGAATGTCGATAGCGGAACGATGCCGATAATTTTGTATCCCGGGTCAACAACGTAGACGTCGTAAAACGTCTCAGGAAGGCGCTCTACTGAGCGAAGCCGGTCAATAATCTGCCCGACATTCCAATAACCTGGCGCAGCGAAGACATCGCGCTGCATGATGCGACCGGCCGTGTCCTCGCCGAATTCCAGCGCTGCCTTGACCGCCAACCGGTCCGCGATCGGCATCTCCGCCAGGATGTCATCGCGATCTTTTTCATCGAGATCTTCCAGAACGAACGCAGCTTCGTCCGTATCCAGCTCAGTGACCGCCTCGGCAAGCTGTTCCGTTGGCAGAACATCCAAGACAAGATCACGCGAGCCCTCTTCAAGCTCGGCGAGTGTCTCAGACGGAAGGTCCGCGCCAATCGCGAGCAGAAACGCACGGGACGCCTCTTCGCTCAGTTGCTCGATCAGATCCGCAACGTCCGCAGGCTTGAGCTCAGCAACGGCCTGTTTGATGCCTTCCTCGTCACCATCGTCAATCCGTTCTCGGATAGATTTGACGAACTCCTGGGTCAACGACCCCCGTTCATCCAAAGCCGATCCGGTCTCCGGAAGATCTTCAGGGTGCAGATCATCGCGCAGGGGCGCAGGCATCGTGGGCTCAGTCACGCGTCAGGCAAACTCCGGTTTCGAATTTTAGGAACGCCCCGCCGGTAGCAATAAATTGCGGAAAATGCAACCTAAAAATGTAAATGGGACGCCCCGCCAGCATCACGACGGCATCAAAACGCCGGTCGAAACCACCACGAACGCGACGAACCACAACGGCACGGCAATCATCGTCGTCAGTTTGATCTTTGCCCAGAGCGCTGGGTCGACCGGCGCGCCCCGGTCCGCTCCCTCGGGGTGTTTGTCCGGGTCTTCCCAGACATGGCGCTGTCCGATTGGCAAAGTTGCGAACAACACCAACCACCAAATCATCACGAAGCTGACGATACTTCCGCCAATGCCCATATCAAACCCTCAGTATCATGACGACAATGTCTGAGCGCTTGCCCCATCGCGGACCAAGCTCCGCACGGATCGCCCGGCGGATTTGAAGCTCGACCTGGCGATCGTCGAGCCGTTTGGGCCGGGGCAGCGCGTCCAACGCGTCGTCGATCGCGTCGTCGAGGATCTCTTCAATCGCCTCGCCTCGACTGTCCTCCTCGGGAATTCCCTTACAGAAGATCGGTGGACGGTCTTTGACCTTTCCGTCGCTCCCAATCGCTACGGACACCGCGATAATGCCCTCTTCGGCAAGACGTCGCCGCTGCTTAAGCGCGCTGTCCCCCTCGCTGAGCAAAATCCGCCCATCAAGATAGAACCGCCCGGCTGGAACTTCGTCAATCTTCGTCGGTGTTCCTGGCGCCAGCCGGATCAGGTCTCCGTTTTTCGGAACAATCGACGACGAGGCGCCGATCTCCCGCGCGTAAGCTCCGTGCTCCGCAAGGTGCCGCGCCTCGCCGTGGACGGGGATCGCCAGCTGCGGATGCACCATCTGGTACATATCCCGTAGTTCGTCCCGGCACGGATGACCGGAAACGTGGATATGCGCATCGGCTTCTGTAATCACCGAAATACCACTTGAGGTCAGAAGGTTCATCAGTTCAAAGATCGACCGCTCGTTCCCGGGAATGATCTTTGAGCTGAAAATCACTGTATCGCCCTCATCCAAGACCAGCTCAGGATGGTCATCCCGCGCAATGCGGGCCAAAGCTGCCCGCGGCTCGCCCTGACTGCCGGTGCAGAGGTAGAGAATCTTGTCATTCGGAAGATAGCCGGCGTCCGACGGCTCAACGAAGCTGACGCCCTTCGGCAAGAGGTCGATGGCGCGCGCAACATCGATCATGCGGAGCATCGACCGCCCGAGGAGGCATACGGAGCGATCCGACTGCATCGCCGCCCGGCAAACCGACACCAGCCGGCTGACATTGCTGGCAAAAGTTGTAACAGCAACGCGGCCCTTCTGCTCAGCAATCACCTGGGCGAGCGTTTCAGCAACCGTGGTTTCAGAGCCGGACACGCCCTCGCTGAACACGTTGGTGCTGTCGCACACCATCGCCAAGACGCCCTCTTCGCCGATCGCTTTCAACGTTTTCCGATCGGTCGCATCACCAAGCACCGGATGCGGATCAATTTTGAAATCCCCCGTATGCAGAATAAGTCCAAGAGGCGTCCGCAGCGCCACCGCATTGGGTTCGGGGATCGAGTGGGTCAGCGTCACATACTCAATATCAAACGGACCCAGATTGAACCTGGCGCCAAGCCGTTTGATATCAATCGGCGCATCATCGATGCCAACCTCAAGAAACTTGCGCCGCACCAACTCAGCGGTAAAGGGCGTTGCAAAGATCGGCCCGCGGAAACTCGGCCAAAGATGCGCGACCGCGCCGATATGATCCTCATGCCCATGGGTCAAAATCAGGCCGAGAAATTCAGATCCTTCGTCGAGGTCATCGAGGAGATAATCGATATCCGGGGTAATCAGATCAATTCCCGGCAAATCGTCACCGGCAAAGGTTACGCCGCAATCGATCATGATCCACTGCCGCGCGCCCGGCGGGCCAAACCCGTAGAGATTGAGGTTCATCCCAATCTCACCCGATCCACCGAGGGGGAGGAAAACAAGTTCGTCCATTATGAAGTGCTCTTTTGATCGAGGCGCGCCGCGATTTCGATCAGACCACGGATGGTGAGATCCTGATCAAAGTGATCGATCACCGTTGTCGCGCCTTTGAAAAGGGAGGAGATACCGCCAGTGGCCACCACGGTCATCGGCGCTCCGTACTCAGATTGGATACGGGCAATCATGCCTTCGATCAGGCTGATATACCCGAGGAAAATGCCCGACCGCAGGGCCTCCACCGTCGTCTTACCAATCGCGCCGCTTGGAGCCGCGATCTCGATCCGCGGCAATTGCGCAGCGGCCTCGTGCAACGCTTTTTGGCTGAGGTTGATCCCCGGCGCAATGACACCGCCTTCAAATCCGCCGTCGGCGCCAACAACGTCAAACGTCGTCGCCGTCCCACTGTCAACGATAATCAGTGGACCGCCATAACGGATGAAGCCGCCGACAGCGCCAACCAATCGGTCGGCCCCGGCTTCGCTTGGCCGGGGTATACGGACGGGTACGCCAGGAATGTCGGCCGTCACCACCATCGGCTCCACCGAGAAATAGCGCCGCGCGAGATTGCGCAAGTGGAACAGCGACTGCGGCACCACGGTCGAAATGATGCACCGGGTGACGTTGGAAAGATCCCCATGCCCCGACAATCCGAAAAGCTGAACCAGCCAGACAGCATACTCGTCCGCCGTCCGCTCCGGAGTCGTGGCCGAGCGCCAACTCTCCACCGTATCCTGACCATCCACCAGCGCGAACACGGTGTTGGTGTTGCCAACGTCAATTGCCAAAAGCATCGTTCGGTCCTGCACGAAACTCAAGCGCGCGTCACCTGGATGAAGCGTCGCCCGCGGAAAAGTGCCGCTCTCGACCATCCGGCAGCCGCAGGATCAGGCGGCCGTGGCGGTCAATATCGCGGAAGATTCCCGTTACCGGCTGCTGATCAGCCCGCAACGTGAGCGGTTCGCCTAGGCGCCATGCCGCGGCCCGCCAAGTATTAAAAAGGAGACCCAAACCATCGGTTTCGCAGCGCGCGCGCCAACCCAGGATCACCGCGCCGAGGCGGCTGCCGAACCTCTCGGGATCGGGCGGACGATCAGGAAACAGCGCCGCCGCGGGCAACTGACCCGTCGTCTCGCCGGGCGCGTTGGCCAAGTTCACGCCGATCCCGACGACAGCAATCATGGCGGATCCTTGGGAAATGAGATCGGCCAACACGCCGGCGACTTTACGCTCGAACAACAGCACATCATTCGGCCACTTCAGCGCGAGCCCCTCGCCCGGCGCACCGTACTCAATCATCACTTCGCGCACCGAAACACCGGCGAGCAGCGCGAGCGCACCGGGTTCCTGCGCGATCACCTCAGGCAAGCGGACGACAAACCTCCCCGCAAAGTTACCCTCACGCTGCGCCCAGGATCGCCCCGCCCGGCCGCGGCCTTGGGTTTGCTCCGCTGCGCTCACGACGAACGGAGGTGCTTCCCCCCGCGCCAGAGCCTCCCGCGCTTCGTCATTGGTCGACCCGCACGTCGAAAGGCGAATGTGCTTCACGAAAGCGCCGGGAACAGGGACGCCGCCGCCGCGGTCGCTGCGTTCGACAATGCGCCGAGGGCAAAGATCAATCCCAACGCGACAAACAACGCCGCGCCCGAGGATGTTAGCCGCAAGACCGGATCATGTTCACGGACAAAATGATCCGTAGGCTCAGCAAACCAAATCGTCCGTAAAACCGAGAGGTAATAGAATGTCGCAACGACGCTCGTCAGCACACCGATAATGACAAGCGCGAACAGCCCCGCCTCCACCGCGGCAACAAACACATACAGCTTCGCAAAGAAGCCAATCAGCGGCGGGATCCCGGCAAGCGAGAGAAACAGCACCGTGAAACATGCCGCAAGCCCCGGGCGGGTCTGGCTGAGCCCTGAAAGGTCCGAGATGTTCTCCGCCATGCCCTCCGGCCGCCGCATCATCAGGATGCAGGCGAACGAGCCCAACGTCATGACAACGTAAATCGTCATATAGCTGACCATTCCCGTCAAACCCGACAGAGAGCCCGCCGTCAGGCCCATGAGCGCATAGCCCATATGCCCGATCGACGAGTACGCCATCAGGCGCTTGATATTCGTTTGGAGAATGGCGCTCAGTGCACCGACGATCATCGACGCAGCAGCGATCAAGCCCAGCACCGGCTGCCACTGGTCCAAAAGGCCCGGAAATGCTTGGACAAGCACCCGGCCGAAGAGGAACATCCCGGCAAGCTTCGGCGCGGCTGCGAGAAAAGCCGTCACGGGGGTCGGCGAGCCTTCGTAAACGTCCGGGGTCCACATATGAAACGGCGCCGCGGAAACTTTGAACGCTAGCGCCGAGATAAAGAAGACGAGACCAAATATGAGGCCTACCGACGTTTGCTCCGCATAGCTTGCGGCAGCGATGGCTTCGAACTGCGTCGAGCCGGCGAAGCCATAAATGAGCGAAGCCCCATAAAGCAAAAAGCCCGACGACAGCGCGCCGAGGACGAAGTATTTCAGTCCCGCTTCCGTCGATCGGCGGCTGTCCCGGTTGAGCGTCGCCATAATGTAGACGCACAGCGACTGGAGCTCGACGCCGAGATAAACCGCGATCAAGTCTGAGGATGAGACCATCAACCCCATGCCGACGGCGCTAAAAAGGACGAGCACGACGTATTCAGGGCGCAGCAATTTCTCGAGCTTGAAAAACGTATAGCCGAGCGTCAGCGCCAATGCGGCCGTCGCATAAACCGCGACCCGGCCAAACTGCGCAAAGGCGTCGGAGGAAAAGGCACCGCCGAAGAGCGTCGCCGCTTCCGTGCGTCCTCCGATCGAAGACGCGAGCAGGGCCGCACCAAGCAAGCCCGCCGCGCCGAGCAAGCTGAGGGTGCGGGTGCGTTCTTTTTCCAGAAAGACGCTTGCAATGAGCACGACCATCGCGAGGATAGAAAGGGACAGCTCGGGCAAAAGCTGCACAACATCCGTGAACGGCTCAATCATGACCAGGCTGCCCCTCCGCAAGCTGGGGCGTCGTTTCCTCAGCGTCCGCATCAAGCCGATCGAACGCTGCGGTCACCTGCGTGCTAATCGGGCGCGTCGCCACCGAAAACACATCGAGCGTCGGGGTCGGATGCACCCCGAGCCACAGCGTCATGCCCGCCAGTGATGCCAGCAAGGCATACTCCCGGCGGTTCATCACCATCGCCGGCGCCTCTTTATCCCGAGGCGGATCAAACACCACCTCGCGATAGAGGCGCAATCCGTATGCTGCCGATAAAATCATACCGAGTGCAGACAAAGCCGCCACCCACGTGTTCACTTGGAAGGCCCCAACCATCGTCAAAATTTCGCCGACAAAGCCAGAAAGCCCCGGCAACCCAACATTCGCCATCGAGAAAAAGAGAAAGAAAAACGCGAAAGGTTTCATCGACTTCGCGAGCCCACCAAACGCGGAAATCTCTCGCGTGTGACGTCGCTCGTAAAGGATCCCGACACAGAGGAACATCGCGCCCGAGATAAACCCGTGGCTCAGCATTTGGAAAAGCGCGCCGTCGATCCCCTGCTCGGTTCCCGTGAAAAGGCCCATCGTGACAAAGCCCATATGCGCCACCGACGAGTAAGCGATGAGCTTCTTCATATCATCCTGGGCAAACGCGACCAGGGAGGTATAAATCACCGCGATCACCGACAGCGCAAAAACCAAGCCCGCAAACTGGGCACTCGCGTCAGGAAACATCGGAAGGCTAAAGCGGATAAATCCGTACCCGCCCATTTTCAGCAGGACGGCAGCCAGAACGATCGACCCGCCCGTGGGCGCTTGGACGTGAGCATCGGGCAACCACGTGTGCACAGGCCACATCGGCATCTTCACCGCAAAGCTGGCGAAGAACGCGAGCCACAAATACCGCTGCGCCTCTACTGTGAACGGCGTTTCCAGCAATGTCGGGATATCCGTCGTCCCCGCCGTCAAGTACATATAAATGACGGCCACAAGCATCAACAGCGACCCAAGCAGCGTATACAGAAAGAACTTGAACGCCGCATAGACGCGGTTCGAGACCGTCCGCGCAAAGATCTCGCGCGTCCCTGGGCTGCCCCAAATCCCGATAATGAGAAACATCGGGATGAGCGATGCTTCGAAGTAAACGTAGAACAGGATCAGATCAAGCGCTGTGAAAACGCCCATGATGGCGACTTCGAGCACCAAAAACGCGACCATATAATCGGCCACGCGCTCTTTCACCGCGGTCCAACTCGCCAGAATGCAGACCGGCATGATGAACGCCGTGAGGTACACGAACAAAACAGAGACGCCGTCGACACCGAGCTTGTACGTGATCCCGCTGCCAATCCACGTCGCGCTTTCAACGAGCTGAAAGCCCTCTTGGTTCGGATCAAAAATGCCAAAATAGAGGATCGTCGTCAGGACGAAGACCGCTCCCGTGGTCACCAGCGCTACAAGCCGCGCGGCCGATGCCACCGCCTGGTCCTCGTCCGGGCCCGTCATCGATCGGCGCAGCACGATAAACCCTGCGCCCAGCAGCGGCAGGAAGGTGATCAAACTTAACCAAGGGATGGATGACGACGTTTCGATCATGACACGTCAGAAGTTGAGAACGAACAAGAGGATGATGACACCGAGCATCATCGCGAAGGCGTAGTGAAAAACGAAACCCGTCTGTAGGCCGATGGTGCGTTGGGCGCCAAGTTGCAACAGCTTGGTAAAGCCGTTCGGCCCAGCGCCATCAATGGTTCGCTCATCCCCGCCCTTCCAAAGAAAGCGCCCCAGCATGCGCGCTGGCTCTTGGAAAAAGCGCCGATAAAGATCGTCAATATACCAACGATTTTGGAGAAATTCGTAGAGAATACCCCCTGGGCCGATCAATCCCGGGCGAAGGGGATCCCGACCAGGCTGGGCGTATTGAATCCACGCGAGGGCTAATCCAATGAGACCGGCAAACATCGGCGCCACCAGAACCCAATTCGGGTAATGATGACCGCTGTCGCTGCCCTCTTTGTGTCCCTTTTCATCCGTGTGCACTGCATCTCCATCAGCCGTAGAGGCATGCCCATCGTGGTGGTCTTCCTCGGCCTGAGACGCAGCATACCCTTCTGCTGACGCCTGAGCATGCGACGCTCCGTGCGCATCGCTATGCCCGTCGCCGTGATGCACCGAAGCAATGTGAAGTGATGGCCCCCAGAACGCCTCGGCGCCGCTGCTCACAAACGGCTTGTAAAGCGCCATGCCCGAAACGACCGCGCCAAGAGCCAGCGGAACAAGCGGCAAAAGCATAACGTTCGGCACATCGTGCGGGTGCTTCCGCACCTTTTCTGGCGCGCGCCACGATCCCCAAAACGTCAGGAAAATCAGCCGCCACGAATAAAACCCCGTGAGGATCGCCGCAGCCAACCCGCCCCAAAAAGCAGCGCTGGCAAAGGCCCTGCCCTCGCCAATTGCTCCGTAGGCTGTTTCCAAAATCATGTCCTTCGAGACGAACCCTGCAAAGCCGATGGGAATATGACCCGGCAAGGTCAGAAGAAACGCAGGAATCCCGATCCCCGTAATCGCCAGTGTACCGAGCATCATACACAAATAGGTGACGGGCATCTGTGTCCGCAATCCACCCATATCCCGCATGTCTTGCGCATGATGACTGAAGTGAATGACTGACCCCGCGCCGAGGAAGAGCAGCGCCTTAAACGCAGCGTGCGTGGTCAGGTGGAACATCGCCGCGCCGTATCCGCCCAGCCCCGCGGCAAAGAACATATATCCGAGTTGCGACGCGGTGGAGTACGCGATCACCCGCTTAATGTCGGTCTGAACCAATCCGACCGTTGCCGCGAAAAGGCAAGTCATCAGTCCAATGACGGTGATCATCGTTGAGGCAACGGGCGCGACGGCATACAGCTCCGACATCCGACAAACGAGGAAGACACCCGCGGTGACCATGGTCGCGGCGTGGATCAGTGCAGAGACTGGTGTCGGCCCCTCCATCGCGTCAGGCAACCACGTGTGGAGGAAGAACTGCGCCGATTTCCCCATGGCGCCGATGAAAAGCAGTATACCGATGATCTCAACAGCGGCATAATCGCGATCGAGGAAGCGGACGACCAGTTCACTCAAATGCACCGCCTCGCTGGCACCGAACGGCTGGACGAACGCATCGGTCCGGACGGCCTCTAAAATGGCGTCGAACTCTACCGAGCGAAATACGTAGAAACACGCCATGATGCCGAGGCCTAAGCCAACATCGCCGACGCGGTTGACCACAAACGCTTTGATGGCAGCGTTGTTGGCGGACGATTTGTGGTGCCAAAAGCCGATCAACAAATAGCTGGCGACGCCGACCCCTTCCCAGCCGAAAAAGAGCTGAAGCAAGTTATCGGCGGTGACCAACGACAGCATCGCGAAGGTGAAAAGCGACAGATAGGCAAAGAAGCGCGGCCGCGACGGGTCCTCCTCCATATAACCGATCGAGTACCAATGAACGAGGGACGAGACGGTGGTGATTACCACCATCATCGTCGCAGAAAGGGCATCGACGCGTACGGACCAATTGGCTTGAAGCGCGCCGGATCGGATCCATTCGAACACAATGATCGACGTCTCGCCGTCGCCCCAGCCGACTGAAATGAAAGTGATCCATGCCAGCAGCGCAGCGACCGAAACCAAAAGCGCGGTGATGACCTCGGCCGCGCGTGGCCCCGAAGTCTTCCCGATCGGCATCGCAAGGAGCGCACCGAAGAGAGGGAGGAAAACGATGAAGGCCTGCATACGGATTAATTCCGCATCGTACTTGCCGCGGTGACTGAAATGTCGCCGCGGTTTCTGAAGAACGCCACCAAAATCGCGAGGCCAATCGCCGCCTCCGCTGCGGCAACCGTCAACACCATGAAGGCGAAGACCTGGCCGACCAAGTCCTCGAGGAACATCGAAAACGCTACGAAATTGATGTTCACGGCCAAGAGCATGAGCTCAATCGACATGAGGATGACGATCACGTTCTTCCGATTGAGAAATATTCCGGCGACACCTGTCGCAAACAGCAACCCTGCCACGAAAAGGTATTCGTTGAGCCCAATCTGCATCGCGTCAAATGCCCCGGCCACTTGGAACGGAAACGACCTCAACCGCGTCTTCGCGCCGGCGGCCTACCTGGGCCGACACGTCTTGGGATTTGACACCGCGGCGCTCTCGGAAGGTCAAAGTGATCGCACCGATCATCGCGACGAGAAGGATGAGACCAGCGATCTGGAAGAAATGCACGTAGTCCGTGTACAGAACCATGCCAAGTTGTTCGGCGTTGCTGGCAGCTTGGCCGGACACCGTAAGCGTCTCATTTGTCGGTTGGGCACGGACCTCGCGCGCGGCGTCTGGGATCTGCCACGCGGCAATCATCAGACCGAGCTGGATCACAAAAACAAGCGCAACCGCGACGCCGAGGGGAATATTCTTCGCGTAACCAGCACGCAGCTCCGCAAAGTCGACGTCAAGCATCATCACGACAAAGAGAAAGAGGACCGCAACCGCGCCGACGTAAACGACCACCAAGAGGAACGCGAGATATTCAGCGCCCATCAGGACGAACAACCCAGCTGTCGAAACAAATGCTAAAATCAGCATAAGGACGGAATGGACGGGGTTTTTTGCGAGAATTACCCCAAGCCCGCTGGCAACGGTAACCGAAGCGAATGCGTAGAACGCAAAGACTGCAAAACTCATGGTGCAGTCCTATCCGTCAGCGGCGGCAAACCATTGCGACACCGTTAAACGGTTCGCCGGACCGAGCCCGCATGGAAAACATCGGATTACTGACCATCACGACTTTTTTGACCGCTCTCCGGCACACCCACGCGTGCATACTAAGTCGCGAAGCGGTAGCGCAATCCGATTTAGAGGGAAAGCCCCGCGGCGGTCATGGTTTTTAAGCGATGACCGCCGCTCAATGCCGGCCAGACGTCAGGAAAACGTGACGACAATCCGTGTCTTAAGCTTCCGCAGCGTCTTCTCCGCCAGGCTGCGAAAGCATATCCTCGGCAATAAGGCCTGCATTTGCTCTGATCTGATTCTCGATTTCATCTGCAACATCGGGGTGGTCGCGCAGGAATTGCTTAGCATTTTCACGCCCTTGGCCGATACGCTCCGAATTATAGCTGTACCAACTCCCAGATTTTTCGACCACGTTTCCGAGCACACCAAGGTCGATCAGCTCGCCCATCTTCGAAATGCCTTCGCCGAACATGATGTCGAACTCGACCTGCTTGAACGGGGGAGCCACTTTGTTTTTGACGACCTTCACCCGGGTCTGGTTCCCGACATATTCGTCGCGCTGTTTGATGGAGCCAATCCGCCGGATGTCGAGGCGCACGGAGCTATAAAACTTCAGCGCATTGCCCCCGGTCGTCGTCTCGGGAGAGCCGAACATGACGCCGATTTTCATCCGGATCTGGTTGATAAAAATCACCAACGTATTGGACCGCGCGATCGAGCCCGTCAGTTTGCGTAGTGCCTGGCTCATCAAACGCGCTTGGAGGCCCGGCAGACTGTCGCCCATATCCCCCTCAAGCTCAGCGCGCGGCGTCAGCGCTGCAACTGAGTCGATCACAAGAACATCGACAGCGCCCGACCGAACGAGTGTATCGGCAATTTCGAGAGACTGCTCACCGGTGTCCGGTTGTGAAATCAGCAGCTCGTCCAGGTCGACGCCGAGCTTTTTCGCATAAATCGGGTCGAGCGCATGCTCCGCATCCACGAACGCCGCGGTGCCGCCCTGTTTCTGTGTTTCAGCAACGACGTGCAGCGCCAAGGTTGTTTTGCCAGAACTTTCAGGACCATAGACCTCGATGATCCGACCTTTCGGCAATCCGCCAATACCGAGCGCGATATCGAGCCCAAGCGAGCCCGTCGAAATCGACTCGATTTGCACCACCGACTCTTTCGCGCCGAGGCGCATGACTGAGCCCTTGCCGAATGCCTTATCGATCTGCGATAGCGCGGCCTCGAGGGCCTTCGACTTATCCATACCGCCGTCCACAACTTTCAAACTTTTTGCCATGGTGGGCCCTTTCTTGTCCTTGGCCAATTGCCGCCGCTGAATAAAGATGTACATGCTTTGTTCTAACGGACAAGGGCCACGCAACAACTTTCTCATGAGGAGAGTCGCTATGGGTTTGAACACACCGTCCGATGACGCGGCCGATCTCCAAGTTGGCCCGACGGACAACGGCATGGTGCGAATCTATATTCGCGGTGAGACGGTGGATTTGCCCCTCGACTTTGACCCTGAGGATGCCGAAGCCATCGCCGAGGAGCTGCGCGCGGCCGCGGCAGCAGCACGGGAGAACCGGTCATGAAGTGGGCAGTGCGCATTGGTATCGGGCTCATCGTTTTGGTGGGCGCTCTTCTGTTGATCGGCCCAAGCTTGATCTCAACGGACGGCATGGTTGCGAAGGCGGAGACAGAAGCGAAAAACGTGTTGGGGCGTGATGTCTCCATCGGTTCAGTCGATGGGCTCAGCCTGTTGCCGCCGCGGTTGACCATCACCGACCTCACCATCGCTAATGCCGAGGGCTTCAGCGCACCGCATCTCGTCAGCGTCGGCGAAGCGCGGATTGGTGTGGCTTTCTGGCCGCTTCTCTCCGGGCGCGTCGAGATTGAGACATTCTCGCTCAGCGAGCCCCAAATCTTCCTCGAAGCGCGCGCCGATGGATCGAACAACTACACCCTCGGCGAAGTGGCCGTAGAAACCAAGGAAAGTGACAGCTCGGAACGCGCGCCGACCGCGGCCAAGGCTTTGGTTGTCGGTACGATTGTCGTCGACAACGCCACGCTCTCCTACGCCACCGAGGAAGCATCCTACGCCGCCACTGACGTGGACGCCAAGCTCGTGCTGCCGCCCCTCGGCGCGCCGCTGACGCTTTCCGCTTCGATGCTTCTCGAAGACATACCCGCCGGGATCGACATGACTGTCGAGGATCCCTGGGAAGCGACCGCGACCAACGCTGTCTCAGCCAGCATCTCGGCAAACCTTGCGGACAACCGTTTCAGCGGATCATTCGATGCGGTCACAGAGCCGCTGACATTAAGCGGCCCGGTCTCGATCGATCTCACCGATATCGAAGCACTTGCCCCTCTGGTCGGGGCGGACGGTGTCGCTGCTGCTGCGCCGCTGGGAACCGTCGCGATCCGCGGCCGTGCGGAACTTACCGACGCGACCGCAGGGTTTCGCGAGGCGACGTTCACAACCGCGATCGCATCGGGGACGGGCGATTTCGTTGTGGCAACCGATGGCCCGCGCCCAAAACTCACGGGCAAGCTTGCAGCGGAGGCCGTTGATCTCACGCCGTTCCTTCCAGAAGCCCCAGCCGAAGACAGCGAAGTCGCTGACGCCAGCTTCCCGCCCTGGTCTGAAGACGACATCGACGTTTCTGGCCTCTCGGCAGCCGATGCAGACGTTGAAGTCACTGCAGGAACAGTGACGCTGCCGACGTTCTCCCTATCCGATATTCGCGCGTCTGTGAGCGTCGACAACGGACGGGCCGTCGTCGCGCTGAACAGCGCGCGCGCCTTCAGCGGTACCGCGCAGGGACAGGCGGTGATCAACGCGCGGCAATCGACGCCATCACTGGCAACAAATTTCACGTTCAGCGGCGTGCAATTCGCCGAGGCCGCCCCGGCGCTGTTGGGAACAGATCGCCTTTCCGGTGAGGGAATGATCGGTTTTGACCTGTTAACATCGGGCGCGAACCAAAAGAGCTGGGTCGACAACCTCAGAGGCACCGCAACAACCGACATCACCTCCGGCGCGATCATCGGTGTTGATCTCAATGCGATCGCCAACTCAGGACTGTCCCTCACCGCTGGCCTGCGCGACGGGACCGGCCTTGCGACTGGGCTCGGCACAGCGTTCACGACACTGACGACCCAAGCTGTGGCGCCGGGATCGCAAACGGCCTTTGACCTGGCGAAGATGGCCATCACCATTTCCGATGGTTTGGTGGACCTCGGCCAGGGAAGCGTCAGTTCTGATACGTTCCGGGCGACGATTGGCGGAACCTCCAACCTGCCCGAGCAAACGATGAACATCTCCATGACGTTGGCGGCGAAAGCTCCGGAAGCGGAGCAGTATCGCGTCCTCAAAGCACCGGTCGTGGTGAGCGGGTCCTTCAACGCACCGAAAATCAAGCTCGACACGGCGCCATTGGTGCAATCCGCCGTCCGCGACCAGGCCGCCGACTTGCTCGGCTCGGTCGGCGTGAAGGTCGACGAAGATCAATCCGTAGGCGATGCTTTGCGCGACCGGGCGGGTCAGGAGCTGCGGAGCTTGTTCGGCGGGGGGCGGAAGAAAGACGACGACGAGGACAAAAAAGACCCGCCGCGTTAGAAACACGGCGGGTCCCAAAAAGAGCGCTCTCGAATGGCGACAATTAAGCCGCAGTCGGAAGAACGTAGTCTTTAAAGTGCTCGCGCAATTTCGTTTTCAGCACTTTACCCGTCGCGCCGAGCGGGATTTCGTCGATCACTTGAACATCGTCGACCGCGCTGATCTTTGACAATTGTTCGTTGACGAACGTTTTGATCGCCGCGAGGTCACCCGAAACGCCCGGCTTGAGTTGGACCACCAGCAGCGGCCGCTCATCCCATTTCGGGTGCGGCATAGCCAGCGCTGCCGCCTGGGCCACCTCGGGATGGTTGAGCGCCGCGTTCTCAATGTCGATGGAGCTGATCCACTCGCCCCCCGACTTGATCACGTCTTTGGCCCGGTCGGTAATCTGCATTTGCGCGTTCGGGTGGATGACCGCCACATCGCCGGTATCAAACCATCCGTCCGCGTCGCAGGCACTTGCATCCATGCCGTAGTAACGCTCGATGATCCAAGGACCCTTCACTTGAAGATGGCCTTCGCTCTTTCCGTCGTGGGGCTGTTCGTTACCCTTATCGTCAACGATCCGCATGCCAACAAAAGGCATCGCCTGGCCTTGGCGCAGAAGGAACTCGATTTGCTCCTCCTCCGGACGATCATAAAGATCCGTAGGCTCCATATTCACAGTGCCCAGAGGCGACATTTCGGTCATCCCCCACCCTTGGCGACACCGTACGCCGTGCTTGGCATAGCCTTTGATGATCGCTTCGGGCAGCGCCGCACCGCCAACGAGGGTGTATTTCAGCTTGCCAAAATCGAGGCCCTTTTCGTCCACATAGTTGAGCAAGTTCAGCCAAACCGTCGGTACACCGAGGGCATAGGTCACACCCTCAGCGAGGAACATCTCGTGCAGGCTCGCGCCATCAAGACCAGGCCCCGGCAGGACGAGCTTAAACCCAAGCAAAAAAGCGGAGTACGGAACACCCCACGCGTTGACATGGAACATCGGCACGACGGGAAGAACCACATCATCCGGCTCACAGCCAAGCGCACTCGGCAGACACGAGGTCATCGACTGCAGCACCAGCGACCGGTGCGAATAGAGAACACCCTTCGGCTTGCCCGTCGTCCCCGAGGTATAGCACATCGCGCAGGCCGTGTTCTCATCGAGCACAGGCCAATCATACGACGTAGGCTGACCAGCGATCAGCGTTTCGTAGCTCTGCGCATCGAGAGGATTGTCGCTGACAGCGCCTTCCGGGCAAAGCTCCACAAAGTGCTCAACCGAGGGCAAGTGCGGCGCGAGGCCCGCGGCCAACGGCGCAAACGTGGCGTCATAGAACACCGCTTTGTCCCCCGCGTGTCCCATCACGTAACCTGCGTTTTCAGGTCCAAGCCGCGGGTTGATCGTGTGGCAAACCGCGCCGATCCCCGCCAGCGCGTAATAGAGCTCGAGCTGCCGATGGGTGTTCCAACCGATGACACCAACGCGGTCGCCGACGCCAATGCCCATCCCGGTCAGCGCGTGCGCGAGTTGCGCAATCCGCGCGCCGCAATCACGGTAGGTGTAACGGTGCATCCCCCCTTCGACTAGCCGCGTGACAATTTCTTGGTCGGGCGTCCGGCGCATTGCGTGGCGCAAGATATCGGTGAGCAACAGCGGCGCTGTCTGCATCAGTCCGAGCATGGTTTCCTCCTTAGATAGCGTAACTTTTTTGGCGCTCCATCGTGGAGGTGCTGCGCCTTGCGCGCAAGAGCAGAGGACGCCGCGGTTTCGCGGGCGTCCTCTGATGCGTTTTGGCGACGGGCGCTAGAGCGCGTCGATGCTCTCTTCAAAGAACGCCATCTCGCGGCGCGACACCCCTTCTTTGCGCAGGAACGCGGCGATCTCGTCGCTCTTCAAACGCTCCGCCCCGCCCGAGGCACAAACGGCCCGCACCGGTTCGTCCGATCCATAGATCCGCTCGCTGAGGATAATCGGCCGATCGCTGTCTTCAATATGCTCTTCGCATTCCTCAGCCAGCTCACCCAGCGCCTCACCGGCCTCGCCCATGCGCTCACCCCACTCTTCCATCCGCTCACCGAACAGTTCCATCTGCTCTTCGAAGACCTCCATCATGTCTTCAAACGCGGACATGTCAGGCTCTTCGGGGATCAGCAGCCAGGTGCCCTCGTCGGTGACTTTACGCTTGATCACCGGCGGCTCGATGTCGACCTGCGGCGGCTCAGGCGGCATGATATCCGGCATTCCAATCTCCGCAAACGGATCATTGAGAAGCACCATACTCTCGTGGAGCTCGTCGTGGTCAAAGCGGATCCGTTCAGCCGCACGCGGCGTACCGGGCTTGGCGAAGAACTGCCGCAGCGGACCATTGCCCTGCCCTTCGAGCCAAGCGAACACGCCGTTGCCTTCGTCCATCATCCGTAGGTCACGGTCGGCGCCGCCGATAATCACTTCAACCTCGTCACCGCCATGGCCCGGCACGACGAGAACGTTCTGGCCGTCACGGTCTCTGCGCTGCAAAAACAGCTTTCCGAGTTCGGAGGACTGCTCCGTAGACGCACCATCTTCGTCGTGATCGAAATCAAACGAGAACGAGAACCGGTTCTCGTGGCCATCGGGCCCAATGATGACGTGCTCCTCGCGGCGTTCGCGGGCTTCCCGCGGAAACCGTTCACGCACCTGGTCGCGCAAGAGCTCACGGCGCTCCATACGCAGCACACGGATATCGGCGTCATGCTCACCCCGTTGCTCGCGGAGCTCACGAAGCGCTTCGGACAGCGCACTCTCTGCCTCGCTACGCTCCGCCGAACGCGCATCCCGACGCACGTCATCGAGGGCACTGCGAATATCTTTCTCCACGTCGCGCAGTTCGCCTTTCTGCGCGAGCAGCGCTTCGATCGCCTCGGCGATGGCGTCGGCAACGTCCGCTTGCTCTTCGCCGTTGATGATCACCCGCGCCTGCGCCCGCGCGGCCTCACGGGCTTCCTCGCGACGCGCTGCTTTCTCCTCTTGCTTATCTTTCGCCTTGGCTTCGGGCGCCGCACCGCGCTGCTCCGCCTCGATGGCCGCGCGAAGCTCTGGCGCGAGGCCCTCAAGCAACGTGCTCAGCTCATCGTCAGCAGACTGCGCATCTTCGTGATCAGGATGATCATAGACGGCAACCTCCGTCCGCGACGCGGTAAAGCCTGCGAGGGCCAGGGCCGATGCGCCCGCCGTCAAGGCGAAAAACGTCCGTTTGAGCGGTGTTCCCAGTGGGTTCTGCATACGAATGATCCGTTCTTTTAAGCTATGATCGAGGGTCAGGGCCGGCACCGTCCGGCCAATTCGGGCCGCTTTCAAAAGCAGCGCGGCATAGTCTTTCGTGTTGACGCCAAGGGCGCGGACGGCCTCATCGCAAGCCGCCTCCTGGTCGGCACGGAGGGCCGTGCGCGCGTATCTCGTGATCGGGTTGAACCATTGCACGGCAAAGCTCAGCTCCGAGACCATCATGGTACTGAGGTCCCCGCGGTTGAGGTGGGTCAGCTCATGGAGCAGCGCCATCTCTTGCTCGTCGCGGCGATAGCGCTCGGTAAAGTCCACAGGCAGCGCCAGCAGCGGCCTGCGGAGCCCCATGATCTGCGGCGTCTCCGCCGCACCCGACATCACCAACGTGAAGGGTTTGTCCGTACCCACCCGCGCCGCTGCGTCCTCGGCCATACGTTCGACATGGTCCGGAACGCTGGTCGCCTCGGCCAACAGCGTTGCGCGCCACCGGGCGGCCCGTGCCCAACACAGCGACACCGCCACCACGACGCCGAGGAACCACAACGACAAAACAAACGCCGCCATCATCTCAGCACTCGGCATACTGAACAACGGCTCCGTGGTGGAGACGACGTCCGCCGCGGGCCGGGGTAGTTGGCCTGGAGCAAACGCCGTCTCCGCTTCCGGTGCCGGAGTTGAAGCTGCGACAGCTTCAAAGGCAGCGGTCGCCGGGGAGGCCTCCGCCGGAGCGGTCATCGGCAAGATGGAAAGTGGCGCTGCGGGCTCGGCCGCGGGCGCCGGGACCAGCACTTCCCGCTTGAACGCCGGCGCAATGAGGCGCAGCGCCGGGAGGGTCCACAGCAGCATCGCGGCGCGCGATCCGAACCGGCGGGTCACTGGCTCCCGCAGTGCCAGCACCAAGAGGGTGAGCACCGTGACCCAAAACGTCGTCACCAGGCCGTAGATCAAGAGCTCTTCAGCGGTCATCTTTCAGCCTCCGGACAAGTTCTTCCAGCTCATCGATGTCGTCGTCGGTGAGGTCCCGCGCCTCCGCGAGGTGGGCGACCAGAGGCGCCGCGCGCCCGCCGAACAGGTTGTCGACAAACCGGCTGACGGCACTTTGCTTGTGCTCAGCCTGCGCCACCAACGGATGGTACCGGTACCGGCGACCGTCGGGTTCGGCCCGCAAGGCCCCCTTCTCAACCAGGCGCGCGAGGAGCGTTTTCACTGTCTTATCAGACCAGTCGTGGTCCGTGATCCGGCTGGCAATCTCGGCAGCACCCAGGCCAGGCTCGCGCCAGATCACGTCCATCACGGACAGCTCAGCGTCGCTGATGCGCATCAACGGTCTCCACGTTACGACTACGGTTGTAGGCATAGCCATAGACTACATTCGTAGTCAATGGCGCGGCTCGCCTTCTTACCGCCCGTTCATGTTGCAAGATCACGGCCCGAAACGGTCCACCGGCCCTTAGTGCGGCACCGGACAGGTCCGCGCCGCCTGGCCTTCCTGGATCTTTTTGATCCACGTCAGGTTCTCCTTCGCCGCGCAGGTATCGCGGTAGCCCAGGTCGATCAGTGCACCGATATATCCCGGCTCGAACGTCAGGTAGCTCGGCAGCACCCAAGGCGGCTGCATCGCACCGATCAGCCCAAGGATGAACTTCACCGCAGCAGGCGCCTCGTTCGCATGCTGGCCCGCAAAGCCGCGAATATCTTCACTCGGCCTGATCAGCGTCGTCGAAAGCGCCCGGAGGTTTGTTCCAACCCTCCGTTCAGGGATCATCGTACCCAGCGTCGCGTTGATCCGTCTCAACCGCTCAAGATCCGCATCAAGATTATCGTTGAAAATGATATCGAGCAGCTGCCCACCGATCAGGCCAAGCTGCGGATAAGGCTCATGATCTGTCGCTTCAGGGGGATCGTCCGACGTTCCATCCCGGGCGGCGATCAACAGCATCTGATCACAACCCAAATGGATCGCTGGGCTCAACGGAGCGGTTTGGCGAAGCGCCCCATCGCCATACCATTGCCGGCCAATCTTCCTTGCTTTGAACACACCGGGCAGCGCGGATGACGCCAAAATATGCTCGACACGGATCTTTGTTTGGATCCCTAACCTCCGCGAGCGCTCCCACGTCGCGCCCGGATGCTGTCCTTGGAAAAAGGTCGTGGACTGACCAGTGGTGTACGACGACGCGGTCACGGCAAACGCGCAAAGCGCGCCCTGCTCGATCATCTGCTCAATACGGTCAAAATCGATTTCGCGGGTAAGAAGCGCTTCAAGCGGCGCCGCATCGAGCAGCGAGCATGGCGGCTGCGCCCCCGCCCATCCAAACGCCACCGAATTGGCCCAACCGAGGGCTTGCCCGGCGATGGCGCCAGGCCCGGTGGTGAAAATATCGCTGCTGGAAAGGCCCCGCCAGAGATGATTGAGCTTCGCTGCGGCCTTGGGGAAATCGTCGGCCCCCTCGGCCAGAACCGCTGCGTTGATCGCGCCGACCGAGACGCCGGTGATCGCCGCAAACGGCAGTGGGCCCGGAAAAAGCTCCGCCAGGGCGTTGATGACGCCCACTTGATACGCACCCCGCGCGCCGCCACCGGAGAGAACGAGCCCTCCGTGGGGGCCTGGTTCTGGCGGCTGCGAAACCGCCGGGGTTCCATCCATCGCTTGTGCTCCCAAACCCGCAACGTTAACCATTTAAAGGGATCTGAGGAGGGATCACTATGAGAAACGCAGTTTTTGCGGCGACTGCACTGTTCGGTACAGGCCTGGCGGCAAGCGCGCAGGCCAGCATCACCCAGACGACAACGCTCGCCGATTTCGAGGCCGCAGTTGGCGCGACCAGCGTCGTCACTTTCGCGCAATCGACGCTGAACACCACGGCGCCCAGCGTTTCAGGTAACCTCACGCTTGATTCCGGCCCCGGCACGAGCGGTTATGCGATCGGCGAATGGTCCGCCAACATTGCCGGCGACACCGATCTCATAATCAGCGGCCCAGAAAACTGGCAACTGGATTTCGCCGTGCCGGTCAACGCCTTCGCCCTGGTCATCAGCGAGCCCAGCACCAACACGGGCCTCGCGGTCGATAGCTGCAATGCCCAATGCATCGAAAGCACGTTCCTGTTCGAGTTCTTCGATGGCGCGTCCTTGGTCGGCTCAGCCGAAGTCAGCCCCGCTGATGATACAGGCGTGTTCGCCGGATTTGTCGCCAGTGCTGTGTTCAACCGCCTCGTCGTCACCGAAACCATTGGCGGGATCGACAACGAGCTGTTCGGCGAGTTCCGCTTTGCGGGCCCTGCCGTTCCCATTCCCGCAGCCTTCCCCCTCTTCGCTGCCGCCGCCGCAGGTTTTGGCGCTTGGCGACGGCGGAGCCGCCTGGGGTGATCACCGCGAACCAGGGTCTTCCGCCCCGCAAGGATCGCCGCTAACCCCCGGCGGCGATGCTCCATATCAACGACCTCACCTACCGGATTGAAGGGCGACCGCTCTTTGAACAGGCGACGGCCATGCTGGCCGACGGCTGGACCGTGGGCTTCACCGGCCGCAACGGCACCGGAAAGTCGACGCTCTTCCGCCTGATCCGCGATGAGATCAGCCCCGACGACGGCAGCGTCTCGATCCGCCCTGGCGCCCGCGTCGGCGGGGTCGCCCAGGAGGCGCCTGCGACGCAGGACAGCCTCCTCGACACCGTGCTCGCCTTCGACGAGGAGCGGTCCAGCCTGATTGCGCGCGCGGAGACCGAAACCGATCCGCACACGATCGCCGACATCCAAACCCGCCTCGCGGACATCGACGCCCACTCCGCCGAAGCCCGCGCCGCGAGTGTGCTTTCAGGCTTGGGCTTCTCCACCGGAGAACAAGCCCGTGCGTGTGCGGAGTTTTCCGGCGGCTGGCGGATGCGCGTGGCGCTCGCCGGCGTCCTGTTTGCCAAACCCGACCTCCTCCTCCTCGACGAGCCCACGAACTATCTCGACCTTGAGGGGGCGACGTGGCTCGAAAGCTATTTGGCGAAATATCCGTATACAGCGTTGATCATCAGCCACGATCGCGGGCTCCTCAACCGCGCGGTCAGCCACATCCTCGCGCTCGACAACAAAAAACTGTCCGTCCACACCGGGAATTACGACACGTACGCCCGAAGGCGTGCGGAACAGGCGCGGCTCGCCTCGATGCAAGCGGAGAAGATCGAAGCCCAGCGCGTGCATATGCAAGCCTTCGTCGATCGCTTCCGGGCCAAAGCTTCAAAGGCCAAGCAAGCCCAGAGCCGCGTCAAAGCCATTGAAAAACTCGCATCGGTCGATCTTCCGATTGCGGAGCGCACGACGCCGTTCCACTTCCCCTCGCCCAAGCCCGTCATGGCCCCGCCCATCGTGCGGCTCGAGGGCGCAAGCATTGGCTACGAGGAAAACAACCCCGTCCTCAACAAAATCACCCTACGGATCGATAGCGACGACCGCATCGCAATCCTGGGCGCCAATGGCCAAGGCAAATCGACGTTGGTGAAAGCGGTCTCTGGCCGCCTGCCCGTCATGGACGGTGCTCTGTACAAGCACAAAAAGCTGAAAGTCGCCTACTTCGCCCAGCATCAGCTCGACGAGCTGAAGCCCAAACAGTCACCGTACGACCACGTGCGCGCCCTCATGCCGGAGGGAACAGAGGCGGAAATCCGTTCTAAAACAGCGCAGTTGGGCTTTGGTCCGGACAAAGCCGACACCAAAGTCGAGAAGATGTCCGGCGGCGAGAAGGCGCGACTCCTCTTTGGGCTGATCACCTTCGACAATCCGCACATGATGATCCTCGACGAGCCGACCAACCACTTGGATATCGACAGCCGCGATGCGTTAATCACGGCACTGAACGATTATCAGGGCGCCGTGCTTTTGATCACCCACGACGCCCACCTGGCTGAGGCGGTCGCGGACAGCCTGTGGGAAGTGAAAGACGGCGCGGTCAACCGGCTTGAGGACAGCCTCGACGATTACCGCCAGCGCATCCTCTCGCTCGAACGGAGCTCCACAAAACGGGACAAACCGCAAAGCGAAACGAGCGCCGACCGACGCCGCGACGCCGCCGAAAAGCGTAAGGCGCTGCAACCCTTGAAAAAGATGGTCACCGCCGCGGAAAAAGAGATCGAGCGGTACACCGACAAAATAGCCGAGCTCGACGAGGCTCTCGCTGATCCGTCCCTCTACGAACAAAATCCTGGCAAAGCTGCTGAGCTCAACAAAGCCCGGGCGGATGCCGTCCGCGCGCTCGACGATGCGGAAGAGCGCTGGCTCACCCACACCGCCACCTACGAAGAGGCCAAGGCCGCGTCCGCCTAGACCCCAGCGCCGCAGCGCCTAAAACAGCGGATCAAACCGCTGCCGTCGCCGGATATCGCTGCCGCTACCAAAACCAAGCTCCCGTTCCAGCAACCGCAGCTCAAGCCGCGCATCATCGAACGCGAACTCCAGCTCCCGCATCCGCGAACGCGCCTGGCGCTCCCGGAATGGGTAGGTGTCCAGATCGTTCAACGAATTGCGCAGCGACCGCTCCGCCCGTTTGCGTTCGTCCTTACCCAGATCATCCCGCGCCAAGCGTCGCCGCATGTTGCGGATATTGCGGCGATCCCACTCAAAACCGCTTAGGACACTCTCATAAGCCCGCCGCGCCGAGGTCAACGCGACCTCAAGCTCCGCATAGCGGGACGTCGTCCGGTGGATCCGGTTGAGTTCAGGGTCAAAGCCGCACTGCCCCGGATCGCCGCGCCGACGAAGACCCGCGCTATAAATCCCCTGAGGCGTACAGAACGTTTTGAGGCCCGTCTTCCGGCCCGCTTCCCAGGCGGCAAAATCAGGCGCGATCCCAAACCGGTTGCACGCCTCCGTATAGCGCTGGAACCGCGCCGGCGTCTCGCCGTTCTGGCCATCGGCAATCCCCCGGGCGTTCCAATCGGCCAGCTGACATTCGTCTTCAGACAGGGTGGCACATCCGCTCAACACCAGCGCAAAGCCAAAAAGAACAACCAAAAGCCGCATCTTACACCCCATTCCTCCCGCGATAAGCGAGTGTTGCACGCCAGAATAGGGTCAGCAAGTGACCGAACCGCTTACCTCAGGCGCACCTTATCGAACGAAACCCACTGACCTCACGGTGATTTTCCTTGGTGAAACAGCGATCTGCTGATCAAAGCACCGTCGCTCAGGATCCTCGACCGTGCTACGGAACTGGCGGGCCTAGACGTGCACCCAAAGGATTCGATCATGATGCCTAGCTCTGGTTCGACGTTTCCTCTCGATAGCGCCGAGGCCGCCCCCACCTCTGTTTCCGCGCGTCTCGATAGTCTCGATGTCCTGCGAGGCCTCGCTGTGCTGATGATTTTCGTCGTCAACATCAAAATGATGGCGAGCGGATACAACCATTACGGCGAGCGAACGCTCTACACGGGCCCCTATGACCAAGGCATAGGGTATTTTCATAACGTCTTCGTCCACGGGAAGTTCGTGACGATTTTCACCGCGCTCTTTGGGGCTGGCTTGGTGTTGCTCCTGAACCGCGAGCGTCCGGTCCCCCTCCCCATCGTGGCGCGCCGCCTCTTTTGGTTGGCCGTGTTCGGAGCCCTGCACCTCGTGTTCATTCGCGAGGGCGACATTCTCGCCAAGTATGCATTGGTCGGGTTCGTCGCGATCCCTTTGGTCAATCTGCGAGGATCGTGGCTGCTTTTGCTGGGCGTCGGCGGGCAGGCCGCCTTGTTCGTTGCGTCAATCGTGTTTCCTGTCGACTACGGAGAAGAACCCCTCCTTTGGCGATCAGACAGCGATATGCATCTTGAGGTTCAACGTGTGATGCTGGGTTCGATCGCAGATCAAATCTCCGCTCGTCTTGATACGGTGGAATTTTACTTCGTCGACCTGTTCCTGCGCGGCCGTGGATGGTTTGGCACGCTGTCCATCATGATGATGGGGATGGGGTTGTTCAAAATCGGCTTCCTCACCGGGAAGCTACCGCGGCAGACCTACTGGGCGACCGCCGCCATCGGTGCCGCATGCCTCGTGCCGATCACGCTCTATACGCCGCTCAACTGGGGCGCTTTGCCAAATGCTGACATCATCTTGAACGCCGCATGGACCTTCAATCAGTTCGGCGGCGCAGCCGCGTGGTCCGCGCTCACCGTCGGCCTGGTTTCCGCTGGCTGGAAGGCCAAGGCGCTGTCAGCGGCAGGCCGGATGGCGTTCACGATCTACATTGCGCAATCGGTTATCGGCCTGTTGCTGTTTTCAAGCTTGGGCCTCGGATTGTTCGGCCAGCTATCGCTCGGTGAACTGACGATCATCACCCTTGTGACCACCGTCTTCTTCTTGATCATGTCGCCCATGTGGCTGTCGCGCTTTCGCTTCGGACCGCTCGAATGGGTCTGGCGATCGCTAACCTATGGCCGCCGTCAGCCACTGCTGCGAAAATCCGTATCCGTTTGATTTGGCCAAAACCCATCGGCAGAGACGTCTGCGTCCGACGCACACCGATCGCTTTGTGGGATGAGGCAGCAATCCGCAGATCAGCAGTGACCACCGTCACCCATGCAGCTTCTACCAACCCACAAGCTCCGCACCAGGCGATGCGCGACCGTTAGCGTTTTGGCCTTAAACTAAATTGCAATGACCGGGACAGCCATGTCATACCTAGCGAAAACACATCAGTGCTCGCGGCTAAAATGCGCCAACAATTACAATTGAAGAATGTACTTCGCGCAAAGGTTAGAAGATAATCAGTCTGCCGCTTAACATACAGAGTTAGAGGGTTCATGGATCATAATTTCGAAAAGCAAAAGCAAGAGACCGTATGGGTCTGGAAAGATATAAAAAAGCGGAATCCAAGCCTGCCTCCAGTAATTGATCTGGATATTCAATTTCTGCCACATTCTCGGGAAGCGAATAAATTGTTGTTCAAAGAGGCACTGGAAAATGCCGGGTTTGTCGTGATTTTTTACGACGAAGACGAAACGGTCGAGGCAAAAGTGGCTGAGGTGAATGCATCGGCAGCTGCTATTTGGGACCAAGAAGAGCGCGCTACTCAGATCGCGATATCATTTGGATTTAAGCCAGATGGTTGGGGGTTTTTAAGTACACCCAGGTAATGCTCGTTGTTGTTTAGAGAGCTATACTCTTGCGAGCACTGTAAAGTCCGCGCGCACCAGCTTCATACTCGTTCGAAGCTCATGACGCCTTCTAGCGAAAAAAACGTCACCCTACACCACAACCCCAGCCCAAACCGTCCCACCGTCACCCGTGCAGCTGCTTGTCGGCGATGCGGAGGAGGCGCGGCATGCGGGCGGCGAGGCGCTCGTCGTGGGTGGCGACGAGGAGAGCAGCGCCGTTCTCGGCCACCACCTCCAGCAGCAGGTCAAAAACCCGGGCCGATGTCTCTTGGTCAAGGTTGCCGGTGGGCTCATCGGCGAGGATCAGCCGCGGCTGGTTGATCAACGCCCGGGCGATCGCGACGCGCTGTTTCTCGCCGCCGGAGAGCTGCGCAGGTTGGTGCTGCAGGCGCTCACCAAGGCCCAACCGACCGAGCAACGGCGCAGCCCGCTCTTCAGCTGCCTGCAAGCTATGTCCAGCCATCAGCATAGGGATCATCACGTTTCGCAGCGCCGTGAACTCGGGAAGCAGATGGTGGAACTGGTAGACAAAACCGATCCCCGTACGGCGGATGCTGGTGCGCGCACGATCTCCCAATTGTGCCGTGGGCTGATCGTTGATCAGCACTTCGCCGCCCGATGGCTTCTCAAGCAGCCCCGCAATATGCAACAGCGACGACTTGCCTGAGCCCGAAGGCCCCAGAAGCGCCGCCGCCTCCCCGGAGACAAGGGTGAGGTCGAGATCCTCGAAAACCAAAAGATCACCGTACGCCCGCGTCACCTGATCAAGCTTCAGCGCGCTTGCCGCCACCCCGCTACTCATAACGCAGCGCCTCCACCGGATCGAGCCGCGACGCCCGCCAGGACGGGTAGGCTGCCGACAAAAGCGCCATCGATAGCGAGAAGATCAGCACACTCAGCACTTCGCCCGCTTCGAAAACGGAAGGGATCTCTTCAAGATAATAAACGTCCGGCGGGAAGAGCTCGATGCTCAAATAGGCGGACAAGAACCCTTCAATCGGCGCGATATTGCTGGCGATCAATGTGCCCAGAACAACACCGACCAAGGCGCCCGTCACGCCAATCAGTGCACCGACCATAAGGAAGATCCTGAGCACCGCACCGCTCGACGCGCCCATAGTTTTGAGGACGGCGATATCGGCGTTCTTATCCTTCACCAACATCACAAGGCTCGAAATAATGTTCAGTGTAGCGATCGCGATGATCATCGACAGGATGATCCGCAGCAGGCCGCGCTCAACCTGTAAAGCATTGAAAAAACTTTGGAAACGGTCGCGCCAATCAAGCACGACAAAGTCGTTGCCGACGGTATCGATGATCGCCGGGCGGTAGGCATCGATGTCCTGGGCGTTCGCGACGCGCATCTCAATTTCGGTGATCTCGCCGCGTTTGCCCGCGAACACCTGCGCCTGCTCCAGCGGCATGTAGACATAGATATTGTCGTATTCGAAATTGCCTATGGTGAAGATCGCATCGACACGATAGGCTTTCTGCGTCGTGGGTAAACGGCCGAAGGGCGTCTCGCGACCATTGCCGGTGACCAGGGTCATGGTATCGCCGACATTGACCCCGATGGCGCGGGCAACACCGCTCGCCACGGCGATCCCGTTTCCTCCGTACGCACCGTCGCCAAATCCGTCGAGTGAACCCAGGCGCAAAGATCGCGGTCCCGAAACCTCCTCTATTTTCGCAAGATCCTCCGGACGCACCCCTTGGATATAAACGCCGGTCTCGCCGCGTGATCCGTTCACGGCATAAGACTGAACCTTCAGCACAGGGACGGCAAACTTTACACCGTCCAGCGCCTCGAGCCGGTCGATGATCGTATCATCGTCGAAGGTTTGGCCGTAAGCGGGCTGCAAAAAGACGTGACCGTTGACCCCGAGGAGTTGGTCCAGGAGCGTGATCCGAAACCCCTGCATCACTGACATGACGACGATCAACGTCGCGACCGACAGCATAATCCCCGCAAAGGCGATGATCGAGATGAGGCTCACCCCCGCCCCGCGCCGCGTCGCCCGCAGGTAACGGAACGCCAGCATACGCTCAAAAAGGCCGAACGGCCGCGGAGTTGGCTGATCAGTCATCGTGCAAGCGCCCCAGCGAAGTCGCGCGGGTTTGGCAAAGTCCGCGAGGGGCGTAAAGCACATCGCGCGTTACGCTTTATCGAGGGGCAATATGACCAACACAATTTGGGCCCCCACGCTCGAACCGCTCCCGGGCACCACCCGACTCATCGGGCAGTCCGTTGAGCTTGTGCCATTCGCACTCCCGAACCCCGGCGAAGCCCTTTGCGAGGTGCTCGCGCGGGAACCGGAGGACCAGTGGGAATTCATGACCACCGACGCGCCTAGCTCTCCTGAGGAGCTCAAGGCCCACCTATCAAATTCGAACGCGCTCCCTGATCGCCAAGTCATGGCGATCCTGACCCGTGATCACACGCCGGTCGGCATGGCTAGTTTCCTGCGCATCCGCCCGCACGATGGCAGTGCGGAGCTCGGCTCGATTCTCTTCTCGGCCCAACTTCAAAGGACCGCCGCTGCCACCGAGGTGATCTATCTGATGGCGAGCCACCTCTTCGACACGCTCGGCTATCGGCGGTGCGAGTGGAAGACCCATGGGCTGAACGAGCGCTCGAGGCGTGCTGCCATACGCCTCGGCTTCCAACCTGAAGGTGTCTTTCGCCAGGACATGTGGCTGAAAGGCAAGAACCGTGACACCCACTGGTATTCGATCATCAACAGCGAATGGCCACTTGTGAAAGCGGCGATGGAGGCGTGGCTGGCGCCGGGCAATTTCGACAGCAGCGGGCTGCAAAAACGCTCTCTGGCGGAGATCCGGGAAGGCCTGAGCGCTCGAACACTCTAGGCCCTCCGATTTGCTCCCTAGGCCGACAAAAGCGCCGGATCGATCTCCGCGATGGGCTCAGCACCGGCGGTGACCGCGGGAGCGAAGCCGCTGGCGCGGGGCAGCAGGTGGTCGGCGTAGAACGACGCCAATTTGATCCGGCTGCTGAGGTAATCCGCTTGGGCGGAACCGTTCGCCTTCATCTCTTCCGCCGCGAGCGCGGAGAGGAGGAGGTAGTGCCCGCCGGTGACATAGCCGAACTGCTCAAGGAACGGGGTCGCGCCGCCGAGGCCTTTGTTCGGGTCCTCGGCCATCGCGGCGACCATCCACTCCGTGTTCTGACGGAGCAGCTTGGCCTCGAGGCTCAACCGTTTGCCAGCCCGCGCGAGATCAGCGTTGCTCGACGCCTGGAGGCGACCAGCGTTCTCCTCGACTTCGGCGATGAAGTCGTAGGCAAGCTTGCCCGCACCCATGCCGAGCTTGCGGCCAACGAGATCCATGCCCTGGATCCCGTTGGTGCCTTCGTAGATCGTGCAGATCCTCACATCACGGAAGAATTGCGCGGCACCCGTCTCTTCCACGAAGCCCATGCCGCCGTGAATTTGGATGCCGATGTTCGTGGTCTCCAGCGCCCGCTCTGACGCGAACGCCTTCGAGATCGGGGTGAGAAGCTCCTCCCGCTCCTTCGCGGCCTGCTTGGTCTCGGGATCGCCGGAACGCCGCGCAACGTCGTAAGCCACCATATTTGCGTAACAAATCGCGCGGCTCGCGTCGGTCAGGGCCTTCATCGTGTAGAGCTGGCGGCGAACGTCCGGGTGCTGCCAAATCGGGATGGTCGGGCCAGACTTCACGCCAAACGCGCGGCCTTGGGTCCGGTCTTGGGCGTAGGCAAGCGCCTTTTGGAACGAGGCCTCAGCGACGCTGGCGGCTTGCATCCCAACATCGATGCGGGCCGCGTTCATCATCACGAACATGTTCTTGAGGCCTTCATTCTCCGTACCCACCAGGGTTCCGAGGCACTCATCATTGTCACCGAACGACATCACACAGGTCGGCGAGCCGTGCTGGCCCAACTTCTCTTCGATACCGACGATTTTCACATCGTTCTGCTGGCCAATGTTGCCTTCGGCATCCACACGGAACTTCGGCACAAGGAACATCGAGATGCCGCGGGTCCCCTCCGGTGCATCGGGCAGCCTCGCGAGGACCAAGTGGACGATGTTGTCCGCCATGTCGTGGTCGCCGTAAGAGATCCAGATCTTCTGGCCCTTGATCTTGTAGGTACCGTCGCCAACCGGCTCGGCCTTAGTCTTGATGGTCGAGAGGTCTGAGCCCGACTGCGGCTCGGACAGGTTCATCGTGCCCGACCACTCCGCCGTGACCAGCTTCTCAAGGAACAGCCGCTTCTGTTCATCCGTACCGTGATTAAGCAGCGCCTTGACCGCGGCAGTGGTCAGCATCGTGCCCATGGCAAAGCTTATGCAGCCGCCTTGCATCGCATCGCAGACGGCAATCGCGATGGCGTTCGGCAGGTTCTGCCCGCCCCAATCCTCAGGGAACGCGACGGAGTTCCAGCCCGCCTCGACGTACTGACCATAGGCCTCTTTAAAGCCAGGCGAGGTGAAGACCTTCCCGTTCTCCAGCCGTGCACCGTTCTGGTCCGACTCCCAGTTCAGCGGGGCCAGCACGTCGTTGGCGAACTTGCCCGCTTCGCCGAGGATCGCCTCGATGAAGTCGTCCGACAGGTCTTCGAAGGCGCCGGTGGCCCGCACGGCATCAAAGTTGGCGGCTGTGTTGAGCAGGAATTGCATATCCCGAACAGGGGTTTGGTAGGTCATAACGCTGGCCTTCTCCCAAAAAACTGGTGTTCTCGTTGCCGCCCTCATGGGGCAATCGGTCAAAAGACGCAAAGTGACGAGAAGCAGCAATCTGTTACGCGCCCGTGGTGCAAACCCCGCACCAGCGCTCCCAAAGGGACGGTCGACGGCGGCTTCTACTCCGAAGGACGACCTGATAGGCGCTCCCGCAGAAGACATCGTGACGCCGATCGGAGCTGCAGATGCGTATAACGACCCCGCGCGAAGCCGCAGCGCTCCTCCGCGACGGCCAGGTCTGCGCCCTCCCGACCGAGACGGTCTACGGCCTCGCGGCGCTCGCCAGCGACGGTGAGGCGGTGGCCAGGGTCTACGCGACCAAGGGCCGACCCCAGTTCAACCCGCTCATCGTCCACTGCGCCTCCCTGGATGAGGCCAGCGCCGTGGTCGCCCTCGACCAATGCGCGCGGCGGCTCGCTGAAATGTTCTGGCCAGGCCCCCTCACGATCGTTCTCGAAAAGCAGGAGGCGGCGTCGGTGGCCGATCTCGCAGGCGCAGGCCTTCCAACCTTGGCCGTCCGCGTTCCCGCCCATCCGCTGATGCGTGAGGTGATCGCCGAGGTCGGCGCGCCGCTCGTGGCGCCCTCGGCCAACCGCTCGGGCAGGCTCAGCCCAACCACAGCGGCGCACGTCATCGACGAATTCGGCGACGCGGTCCCCGTCCTCGATGGCGGCCCCTGCTCGGCCGGCATCGAAAGCACGATCGTCAGCCTGGCGAAAAGCCGCCCGACCCTCCTCCGCCCGGGGGCTATCCCAGCACACAAGATCGAAGCGGTGCTCGGCCATCCGTTGGCGGAGCCCGGCGGCGGAATTGAAGCGCCAGGAATGATGACGAGCCACTATGCGCCGAGCGCGATGCTGCGCCTCAACGCGCCGTCGGCTGAGCCTGGCGAAGTGCTCCTCGGCTTTGGCGGCACCCCAGGCGCGACTCTTGATCTTTCTGTAGACGGATCACTCGAAGAAGCCGCCGCCAACCTCTTCGGTCACCTGCGCACGCTCGACGCCTACGGAAAGCCGATCGCTGTCGCGCCCATCCCCGAGACCGGCCTTGGCGCCGCGATCAACGATCGCCTTCGGCGCGCAGCGGCGCCGCGTCCGTAACCAGCGGCTGGAAATTTTTTTCAGTTTCACCGATATAAGGTGTGCACGGATAATTCTCGCCGGACGGATCGAGAACAGCGCAAAGCTGACGCCGGGCCTTCTCGACACCGTCACCGCGCTCACCCTCTAAGTTATAGTAAACCTTGCCCAAATTGCGCGTCGCATAGGTTTGGAGATCACATCCGAGGCGACAGCTTTTTTCAGGATCGTCCACCGGATCAAACAGAAGATAAGCCGCATTCAACCCCCGATCCGTAAGGGTCTTCAGCTCCCCGCGCCCACACGACATCGTCGCGCCCGGCTGCATCTCGCCTGTCAGAACGAAAATATCGGGGTCATCACCAGCGTCGCAAATGCCGGTGGAAAGGACCGTATTCAGATCAAAAAGACCGCTCGGACGGTTGGTGTGCAGAGAAACGATGCGCGGCACGTTCTTGAACGCTTTGCGAAAGACGTCCGTATACGCTGAAAAGCCGCGGCGCCCAAAGATCCGGTTCGGATCACACTCGGCATAATCGGGCGGGCACGCCGATCGGAGATAACGCCTCTCGTCGACCTCCACCAAAATCCCGCGCCCGCCGAACGTCCACAACGCCCAGATCAAGGCGCGCGTCGCCTCCTGTTCATCATCGTGCAGCGCCACGAACAGCGTGTCCGCTTCGCGCGTTTCATGCCGCAGAGTGGTGATGCCAATCCCTTCACCACCCACGGTGACCGTCGACTCCTCAAGACACAGACGATCGAGAAGCGCCCGTTCCTCCGCAGGCAGACGGCGGAAGTCCCGGTCGGCAAGCGCCGCTAAGTCAGCATCGGTGGGTGCACACAGCTCCGCCTGCGCGCCACTGACCAGCATCGCCAAACCAGCCCACACGAAGGCCAAAACCCACCGCCCGAAAACACCCACCATGGCTTAAGTCTCCGCACCGCAACCACAAAATGTCAACGGTGAACCAAGCGCTCGACATCCCACGCGGCTCCAGCCATGCACAGCGCACGCTGTTAGGGACCGCCACAATGACCGCTTCCATGCCCGATCGCCGCCGCCTCCTCGCGCTTTTGCCAGCCAGCCTCCTGGCGGCCTGCACCACAGAAGAGCTCAATCAAGCCCTCGGCGAAGTCCTCAGCGGTTCAGCAACAGCCGGCGGCCTGACCTCTGCGGACGCAGCAGCAGGCATCCGTGCTGCGCTCGACCAAGGGATCGGCTCGGCCATCACTCGCGTGGGCCGCACCGACGGCTTTTTCGCCGACCAGCTGATCCGCATCGCCCTGCCCGACCAGCTGGAGGACCTCCGTTCCAACCTCAGCCGGTTCGGCCTCTCGGGCCCACTCGATGACCTGAGGCTCCAGCTCAACCGCGGAGCGGAGACCGCCGCGCCCCAAGCGCGGTCGATTTTCACCAACGCCGTCAGACAATTGTCGATCGCCGACGCCCTCGGCATCGTCAATGGTGGCCCGACATCGGCGACAGACTATTTCCGCCGCCAGACGACGCCCGCGCTCACGAACTTGTTCAGGCCGGTCATGACCACAGCCCTACAACAGACCGGCGCGATCAAGACTTACGACGACCTCTCGGCCCGCCTCAGCAGCATTCCCCTTGCGCCTCGGCTGGCCTCCGACGGTAAGCAGAACCTCATCGACCACGGCGTCCGCGGCGGCCTCAACGGCCTCTTCACCTATATCGGCCGCGAAGAAGCCGCCATCCGTGAGAACGCGGTGAAGCGCTCCAGCGAGATCCTGCGCCGCGTCTTCGGCTAACCCGCGGCGATGCCGCAGACGCTTGCACGCCCGCGCGCCCGTCTGCACATAGCGAGCATGGCGTACGATGACGACGAACCCCTCGCAGCGTTGCGTGCAGCGGCGACCCCCGAAGCGATCGTTCCGGAGGATGCGCACCAGCCGCACCTTGAGGAATGGCGCGGCCGCTGGCCTGGGCAAACACCGCTGATCTTGGCGCCGGGGAGCACCGAAGAGCTGTCGCGGATCATGGCGGAGGCCTACGCCCGCGACATCGCCATCGTCCCCCAAGGCGGCAACACCGGGCTCGTGGGCGGCGGCGCAGCCCGCGGCGAGGTGATCATCAGCACCAAGAGAATGCGCCAGGTCCGCGCTGTCTCGCCCGAAGGCTTCACGATGACCCTCGACGCCGGCGTGACCCTTCTGGAAGCGCAGCTTGAAGCGGAAAAAGCAGACCGGCTCTTCCCCCTGTCGATCGGCGCTGAGGGCACGGCCAATATCGGCGGTGTGCTGAGCACCAATGCAGGCGGGATCCACGTCCTGCGCTACGGCAATGCCCGGGACCTGGTTCTCGGCATTGAAGCGGTGCTGCCCGACGGCCGCATCATGAACGGCCTCAACGCCTTGCGGAAGAACAATGTCGGCTACGACCTCAAGCACCTCTTTATGGGCGGCGAAGGCACGCTCGGCATCATCACAGCGGCGGTGCTGAAGCTTTATCCGCGTCCGAATGATCAAGTGACGGCGCTCCTCGCGATGCCCTCCGCCGACGCGGCTGTGCAGCTTCTGTCCCTCGCCCAAGAACGCTCGGGGGGGCAGCTCGGCTGCTTCGAGGTGATGAGCGGGCCGATGCTGGAGCTCGTGCTTGAGAAGTTCCCAGAGTATAAACGCCCACTGGATGAGCGCGCACCGTTCTACGTCCTCTGCGAATTCGCATCGGGCGAGAAAGACCGCCTACGGACGATGGTCGAGCGGGTCCTTGAGACTGCGTTCGAGCAAGAGATCGTCATAGACGGCACCATCGCGGCGGACAGCAAGCAAGCCGAGAGCCTGTGGCACCTCCGCCACGCCGCCACCGAAGCGATGAAGAAAGACGGCGCGCCCTGCGTCAAGTGCGACGTCAGTGTACCGATCGCCGACATCCCCGCCTTTCTCCGCGATGCTGAGGAGGCTGTGCTTGCGAAAGAACCGGGTGCACGGATCATTGCCTTCGGGCACCTTGGTGACGGCAACATCCATTACGACATTCTTGGCCCCGTCGGCGGTGATCACAAAGCCTTCGCCGCCGACATGCCCGTCTATGAGCGGCGGGTCCACGACGTCGCCCTCGCCCATAACGGATCGATCTCCGCCGAGCACGGCATCGGGCAACTCAAACGCGACGAGCTGGCCGAGCGCATGGACCCCGTGCAAATGGACCTCATGCGGACGATCAAACGCCAGATCGACCCAAAGAACCTGATGAACCCCGGCAAGCTGTTGAACGTATGAGCGGTCTCGCCTCACGAGCGAACAGCGCCAGGAAACAATGAGAGGCAAAGCATGCGGTTTCTGAGTTTAGGCGGTGTGCTGATGGTTGCCGCGGCCTGCGCCGCAGTCGAGCCGGTCGCGGAGACGACAGCCGCGCCTGCTGCTGCGGACGTGACGCTGGGCAACGGTGAGGCCAACGCCATCGAGACCGAAGGCCTTCGGCGCAGCGGCAATGCGCTGATCGTCCCATCGGTGACCGCTGCCGCGAACAGCTGGCTCGTCTTGCACGCCTTCAAGGACGGACGCCCCGACGGCCAAACCTATGTCGGCGCAACCTACGTGCCGAAGGGCACGTCAGAAGACGTCGCCGTCAGCGTCGAAGCGGGGATCTCCCCGGGCCAACCCTTCCTCGTCATGCTCCACGAAGACGTCGATGACGACCAAGTTTTCGACTTTGTCTTTGTCGCCGAGAATGTCGTGGAAGACCGCGCTGTCTTCGAAGGGACGACCATGATCGCCCACATCATCACCGCGCCCTAACAGCAGCGCTCGGCCGGGCCCGGTCGAGACAACCCGCCCCCTATCGACTCGCGCCGCTTCGCCCTATGTCGACAGTATGCTGATCGTCCTCTCGCCCGCCAAGAACCTGAACTTCGAGCCTGCCGATGGGCGCCTCACGAAGACGGAGCCGCGCTTGGCCGATGACACCGGCAAGCTGATCGAGACCCTGCGCAAGAAGACGCCGTCCAAGCTCGCCGCGCTGATGAGCCTGTCGGACAACCTCTCCACCCTGAATGCCGAGCGCTACAAGGCATTCGGCACGCAGTCGAAGAAGCAAGCGATCTTGGCCTTCAACGGCGATGTCTATCGCGGCTTTGATGCTTCGAGCCTCGACGCAAAGGGCCTCGCGGCGGCGCAGGACCGGGTGCGGATCCTCTCAGGCCTCTACGGCCTCCTCCGCCCCCTCGATGAGATTGAGCCGTACCGTCTGGAGATGGGCACCAGCCTCAAGACCCGCCGCGGCGAGACGCTCTATGACTTTTGGGGCGACCGGATCGGCAAGCTGCTGAACGAGGAACTGGGCGACGCGCCGCTGATCAATTGCGCGTCCAACGAGTACTTCAAATCCGTTCAAGGCCTCAACAACCCCGTCATCACCTGCCAGTTCAAGGAAGAGAAGGATGGCAAGCACCGCGTCCTCGGCTTTTTCGCCAAAGCCGCCCGCGGGATGATGGCCCGTTTCGCGGTCGACCAGCGGATCGATGATCCCGAAGGCCTCAAGGACTTCAACACGGCAGGCTACAAATTCGAGCCCAGCCTTTCGAATGCCAAAACCTGGGTCTTCGCCCGGCCTCAGCCTCCCAAACAAGGCGCCTAACCTTCCGACGGGGCAGCGTGCAGAGCCGACCGCCGGAAAGGCATTGCTGCGGGTTAATTTCGTGATACGGTCTCGCGAGCTGGGAGATCACACATGCTTCGTTTGTCCGCCGTCATTGCTGCTTTTGCAGGGCTTTTCGCATCGCCTGCCCTCGCACAGTCATCCCCCAGCGACCTCACGATCCTCCCTAACACCAATGTCGCAACGCTTATGCCCGCCCTCAGCAACGCGGGCCTGACACCGCAGAGGATCACTGTCAGCGGCGAGGAAAGCATCGTCGTCCGCTCTGGCGATATCGCGATCCTACTCCGTCCGACCGTCTGCAACCCCAATTGCGCTGGGTTGTTGATGTACACGCTGTTTGAAGGCGCGGCCGCGGCCAACACGATCAATTCCTACAACGGCAACACTCCGCCTACGGTGGCCTTCACGGCCCAAGGTAACACCATCCTGTCGCGCTATCTGATTGCGGACCATGGGATGACCCAAGGCTCATTCCTCGTGAACGTCGTCGTCTTCGACAACACGGTTGCGAAGTGGCTGGACATGAGCCGCCGCGCTGTTGCGCAGTCGGTCTCGCTGGGGCCGCAGGGGGAGCCGGTGAAAAGCAATTTCCAACGCGAGACCGAGGAATACCTGAAAGAGGCCATGAGCCGCCGCGAGCTCTTCAGCGGCCGGGACACCGACGAAAGCTACTAAGCGACCGCCGAAAAAAGCCCGCGCTACGCCCTGGGCGTCCGCCGCGCCTACGGCAAGTTGACTAGCTCCGCGACACCCTGCCGCACGAAGACCATTTCTTTTGTGGCGGACGCGCCTAGGAAAGGGTCATGTTCCTTTTCGTCGGCCTCGGAAATCCCGATCAGAAATACCTGGGAAACCGGCACAATGCTGGTTTCATGGCGATCGACGCCATCGCCGAAGACCGCGGCTTCGCTCCCTTCCGGTCAAAATTTCAAGGGCTGATGACCGAAGGAAAGCTCGGCACCGCAAAGGTGCTGCTGCTCAAGCCGCAAACCTACTACAACGACAGCGGACGATCCGTCGGCGAGGCCGCGCGGTTCCACAAAATCGCTCCGCACGACATTATCGTCTTCCACGATGAGATCGACCTCGCCCCCGGCAAACTGCGCGTCAAAGAAGGCGGCGGCCTCGCTGGCAACAATGGCCTTAAGTCCATCGCGGCGCATGTGTCGCCCGATGTCTGGCGTGTACGGATCGGTGTTGGCCATCCGGGCCGCAAGGATGCCGTGACCCACCACGTCCTCAAAGACTTCGCCAAGGAAGAACGCGACACCTGGCTCGGTGATTTTCTCCGCCATGTTGGTCCCGCTGCGGAATATCTCGTTCCTCCGTCCGAGGAAGGATGCAACCGGTTCGTTGCCCGCATTTTGAACCCGCCCGGCCAAAAACAACAGGCCCGCGCCGATATCCCGACACGCAAACCCGGCGCATCGCCAACCGCACCGGTGGCCGAAAACGCGAAAGACAGTCCGTTTACGGACGCTTTGAAGGGGCTTCTCTCAAAAAGGACCTAACCCATGCTGCGCTGCCTGATCCCCGCTCTGTTTGTCCTCACGCTGTTCGGTTGCGCGGAGGAGGACGAGCCCGGCCCGGCGGCGCAAGTCACCATTATCGCCGATGTCCCCACCGACACAGGCGCCGTCTACCTCACCGGCAGCGATGAGCAATTCGGCCCCTGGGACGCGGCCGGAGTGCTCATGGTCGGGGATGACACCGAACGGCGGGCAAGCGTCATCCTTCCAACGGGCACGGACCTTCAGTACAAATTCACCCTCGGGGACTGGTCGCGCGAAGCCGTCGACGATAACGGCTTTCCGTATCCAAACTTCTCGCTCATCGCAGAGGACGGCATGGTCGTCGCCCACCGCCTCGGCGGCTTTAAGCCAGAGCTCCAGGCCCTGCTCGACGATTGGCAAGGCTCCGGCGTGATCGGCACCTTGGTGCACGAAACCAACGTTAAGAGCGCTTTCCTCGCGCTTCCCCGCAACGTCACAGTCTGGCTGCCGCCCGGGTACAGTGACCCCGCGAACCAGGACCAGCGCTACCGCGTCATCTATATGACCGACGGCGAAAACCTCTTTGATCCGCGGATCGCCAACACCGGCATCGATTGGGGCGTCGACGAAGCAATGGCGCGCCTCGTTGAAGCGAACAACGTCGAACCGGCGATCATCGTCGCCACCTGGTCAACGGCCCAGCGCCTGTTCGACTACAGCCCTTGGCACAATGGCCCCGACTATGCCCGTATGCTGATCGAAGAGGTGAAGCCGCACATCGACGCTGGCTACCGCACCCGCCCCGGCCGCGAGGACACCTTCGCCATGGGCAGCTCCATGGGCGGGCTGATGGCCACCTACCTCGTGACCCAGCACAGCGACACGTTCTCCGCCTGCGGCTGCGTCTCGACCCATGTCACCCTCTCCGAAGCAATGATTGCTCAGTGGACCGGCACCGACACGCCCAGCGCCGCGCGCCAGACTTACCTCGACAGCGCCATCGCTGAGGGACGGCTGTCCATCCCGCCAAGCGTCCGGATGTTCTTCGACTACGGAACAAAAGGCCTAGATGCCGATTATGGCCCCGGTCACGACGCCTTACGCGCGCATCTTAAAGCAGCAGGCCTCACCGAGGGCGCAGAATTTCTCATCAAAGACTATCCGAACGCTGACCATAACGAGGCCTCCTGGCGCGCACGGGTCGGCGACCAGCTGGCGTGGCTCCTGGCTGAACGCGCGCCGCAGCAATAGTGCTTTGAGACCAACAGCCGTGGCAATTGCCGACGAGCCGCCTACGTACCGCCCCACAACAAGGAGTGCGCAATGACCGATCAACCTTCCTGGACACCCCCCGAAGTCTGGACCTGGGACCAAGAAAGCGGCGGCCGGTTCGCCAACATCAACCGGCCCATTTCCGGCGCCACCCATGACAAAGACCTGCCGCGCGGCGAGCACCCTTTCCAGCTCTACTCCCTCGCCACCCCCAACGGTGTGAAGGTGACGATGCTGTTCGAAGAGCTCCTCGAAGCGGGGCACACGGACGCTGAGTATGACGCATGGCTGATCAACATCGGCGAAGGGGATCAGTTTTCGTCCGGCTTCGTCGGCGCGAACCCGAACTCTAAAATTCCAGCCCTCCTCGACTATTCAGGCGGCGACGTGCTGCGCGTTTTTGAGTCCGGCTCCATCATGGTGCACCTGGCTGAGAAGTTCGGCGCCTTCCTTCCGTCGTCGGGCCCCGAGCGCACGGAGACCCTCAATTGGCTGTTCTGGCAAATGGGCTCCGCGCCCTTCCTTGGCGGCGGGTTTGGGCACTTCTACGCCTACGCTCCGGAAAAGTTCGAGTACCCCATTAACCGCTACGCCATGGAGGTGAAGCGGCAGTTGGATGTGCTCAACCGCACCCTGGCCGAGCGGCCGTTCATCGCAGGTGATCAGTACACGATCGCCGACATGGCTATCTGGCCCTGGTACGGCGGCTTGGTCAAAGGCCTTCTCTATGACGCAGGCACATTCCTCAGCGTCCACGAATACGAGCACGTTGTTCGGTGGTCGGATAAAATCGCTGCCCGGCGCGGCGCCCAGCGCGGACGGATGGTCAACCGCGCCTTCGGCGACCCCAAAAGCCAACTGCGCGAACGCCACAGCCCCGAAGACTTCGAAACCAAGACCTGGGATAAGATCGGTACGGACGACTAGGTCCGCAGGAAAAAGGGCGGCAGGCGCTATCCGTCGTCCTCGTCATCCTCGTCGTCTTCACGGGCCTCTTCGCTGTTTTCGTCGGATGAGTCGTTTCCGATCACCTCATCGACCTTGTTGGAAACTTCGGAGATGAGGGTCAGCAACCCAAGAGCCACTAAAACGGCAATGACGAGGACGGCGAAAGCGGCGAACGCCAGGCCTTGCGCCGCCTGCGTCGAATACTCAAAGTCCGCACGCGGACCAAACGGGCCGCCCGAGAATCGGACACGGCCCCTGCGGCGCGTTTGGACTGTGACTGGACCACCATCGCCCTTGAAAGTGACCCCTTCGGCGAAAGCTTCTTCAGCATCCGGCGCTAAGTTCAGTTTCGAAGGATCCGCCGTCAGCCACTGACGCTTGCTTCCGTAGGCGGCGTAAATCCGATACCGGCCTTTGCTGTCCTTGCCGTGAAGCTCCAGCACCAAAGGCGTGCGACCGATCCGGCCCGCGAGCACCGCTTGGCCGCGCTTCTTGGGTGGTTGAGCTGCAGCACGCGTGAATGTGACGCTCGCAAGGGCGGCGGACACTCCGCCCAAAAACAATCGACGGTTCATGATGATCTCCCCAAAAATCGATGCCGCGAAGTAACCACACGGCCGGCGGCTAGGTCAAAAGCCTGAGGCAGCGAGGGCGTGCTAGCATCTTGCGCTGCAGCACACCCTTCCCCATAGCTCTCCCGTCAAACGGGAAAGGCTTCCATGGGTTTCAAATGCGGCATCGTCGGGCTTCCCAACGTGGGAAAGTCCACTCTGTTCAACGCGCTGACCAAAACGGCGGCGGCCCAGGCTGCGAACTATCCGTTCTGCACGATTGAGCCCAATGTCGGCGATGTTGCCGTGCCTGAACCGCGCCTCCAGGCGCTAGCCGACATCGCGAAATCCGCAGAAATCATCCCATCGCGGCTGCAATTCGTTGATATTGCAGGACTTGTGAAGGGCGCGTCGAAGGGCGAAGGCCTCGGCAACCAATTCCTCGCCAACATCCGCGAAGTCGACGCCGTCGCCTACGTCCTGCGCTGCTTTGAGGACGACGACATCACCCACGTCGATGGCCGCATCGACCCAGTCGCTGACTACGAGACCGTGGAGACCGAGCTCATGCTCGCCGATCTCGAAAGCCTCGAGAAGCGTCGCACCAACCTCGAAAAGAAAGCAAAAGGCCAGGACAAAGAGGCAAAAGCGACCCTCGTCTTGGTCGATCTGGCGCTCGAACAACTGCGCGAAGGCAAGCCCGCGCGCGAGGCCGACGTCCCCGAAGACGACGCCAAGGCTTGGAAAGGCCTGCAACTTCTGACCACCAAGCCGATCCTGTTCGTTGCCAATGTCGACGAGGAGAGCGCCGCGGACGGCAACGCCTATGCCGAGGCCGTGGCCGAGCGCGCGCAAGAGCTGGGCGCAAAAGCGGTGGTCATCTCGGCGCGCATCGAAGAAGAAATCTCCACCCTCGATGATGAAGAAGCCGCCGAATTCTTACAAACCCTTGGCCTCGAAGAACCTGGCCTCAATCGCTTAATCCGCGCCGGGTATGATCTCCTCGGCCTGCAAACCTACTTCACCGCAGGCCCAAAAGAAGCCCGCGCCTGGACGATCCGTCGCGGGGCCCGCGCGCCCGAGGCTGCAGGCGTGATTCATACTGACTTTGAGAAGAAGTTTATTCGAGCGGAAACCATTTCGTACGATGATTACGTCGCGCTGGGCGGCGAGACGGCTGCAAAAGACGCTGGGAAACAGCGCGTAGAAGGTAAAGAGTATGTGGTGCAGGACGGTGATGTCATGCACTTCCGAACCGGGAACTAGGACGAATGGCGAAGAAGCACGGTTTGACGGGTCTTTTTGGCGGAGACACCGACAGCAACGGTAAAGACGTTCCGCTGCCCCCCGTTGTGGACGATCCCGACGCCTCTCCATTTGAGCGGCTGGCTCAGAAACTGGCCCTGGACGATCCGTTTGACGCGCCCGATGTCGAGACCCATCACGACCCGTTCGGGCGGTCTGTTCCCGCCGAGCCCCCGGTTCTGGCAGAACCGCCAGCCAAGCCCGAGCCTGCGCCGGAGCCTCCCGTTGCCCGCGCCGAGCCTGCGCCCGAGCCGGCTAAGCCCGCGCCGCAACCTGAGCCTGAGCCAGCGCCGCAACCCGCATTCGCCGCTGCCGCCGCCCGGGCCATGCCCGAGATCATCGAGCCGCAGCGCGAACCGGCCCCGCGCCCGGTCGAGGCCTATGCCCCGGCCCCTGCACCGGCGGGGAAACCTGCTTTCAAGCGCGTGCGCGCGCCCCTGAAAAACCGGGCCGCTGTTCCCGACAAGGGCATCCTTTGCTTCATTCTCGAAGGCGGCGACGAGCGTTTGCGCCGCCGCACCCTCGAAGCGCTCAACGAAGCGGCGGGCATCCACGGCTCCATCAGCCTGCGCGCCCTTCCCCGCGAGCGTGAGGCGATGAACCAGGCCCTCAGCGAGGCAATGGCCGAGACCGACTGTGAATACGTCGCGTTTTTCCACCCTGGCACCGAGCCCGCTGACGACTGGACGATCGAAGTCCTGCTGGCGTTCGAAGACCAACCGAATGTCGGCGCTGTGTCGGTCCGCGCCGCCAATTCCGACCCGCTCAGCCCCTGGGCCCGGGTCTCCTTCTTCATTGACGAGGCCGAGCGCCAAAAAGGCGTCGCTCGCGGCTTTGACACCATCGTCTTCCGCGCGTCCGCGCTGAAGGACCTCGACGACAAAATCGGCGTTGCCGTGCGCAGCGGCGCTGTCGTGCACGCCATCTCCGGCCAAGGCCAGCGCATCGGCTCAGCCCCCGAGGCGCGCGTGAAACTCGCCACGCCCACTGGCCGTAAAGAGGTCATGCAGCACGTGCGCGAGCAGGCCCGCATCGCCGCCCGCATCAAGGCCCAGGGCAAGAACCCCGTCCTGCGGATTTTCTCCGCCCTGTTCATCGTCTTCGGCTATCCCTTCCGCATCCTCGCGGTCCGGGCTGCTGCGAAAAAGGCCGTCGGCGCCTCGCAGTTCCGCGAAGTCGCCTCAAAAGCAGCCATGGCCGTCTTCGCCGACCGCCGTGTCCGCGCTCTCACCACCCTCAGCCCCGGCAAAGCCGAGTAGCCGCTCGCCTAACGCCGCAGCTTCCCGCGAAGCCGCAAGCTCTCGCGGTTCAGTGTCCCGAGATCAGCCTCGCCGGCGAGCACCTGCTCGCCCAACGCGACGGCGGTCTGCAAAAGCGCATCCGGCGCATGCCGATAGGCAGGGCGCTTGGGCACCACGTTGTACCAAACATCCCCCGCGGCATTGTCGAGCAGGATCCTCTGGAAGCAATGGTCCAGATGCACCGGCCAGCCGCCTCGCCGCTTCGCCTCCTCGGGCAGAACCTCGCGGGTGAGCCGCAACCACCGGCGTTCTAACGCTTCACGCTCCATGCGGCGTGGTCTAAGCCTGCCCGAAGGCATGCTCCAGCACCGGACCATGCGACAAGAACACCAAGGGAGCGAGGCAGCACGTGGCAGACGAAGCGCGGCGCGGATTTTTGAAGACAGCGGCGTTCGCCGCGCCCCTCGCCCTCGCGGCCTGCGACTGCGCCGATCGCTGCGCCGCCGTGGCGCCCGTCCAGGCCAGCGCCGGGATGGAGCCGCGGCGCCTCAAAATGGTGACCACCTGGCCGAAGGACTTCCCCGGCCTAGGCGATGCCGCCGAGCGGACCGCCGCGTTCATCGGTATGCTAACAGGCGGGGCCATCCAGATCGAAGTCTTCGCAGCCGGAGAGCTCGTCGGCGCATTCGATGCGTTTGACGCGGTCGCTTCAGGCGCTGCCGATCTTTATCACGGTGCGGATTATTACTGGACGTCAAAGTCCCGCGCCTACCCGTTCTTTACCGCAGTGCCCTTCGGCATGACCGTGACCGAACAGATGGGCTGGCTCGAAGCAGGCGGCGGGCAAGAGCTCTGGGATCGCCTCGCCGCGCCCTACGGGGTCAAACCCTTCGCTGCCGGGAACACCGGGCACCAGCTTGGCGGTTGGTTCAAACGTGAGCTGACGAATGTCGATGACCTGCGCGGCCTACCGATCCGCATGCCAGGACTTGGGGGTGAGGTGATGCGCCGTGCTGGCGCAACGCCGGTGCTTCTTCCGGGTTCGGAGCTTTACCAGTCCCTCCAGTCCGGCGCGATCGACGCGACCGAGTGGGTCGGCCCCTGGAACGACCTCGCCATGGGCTTCTACCGCGAGGCTGAGTACTACATGTGGCCAGGCTTTCACGAGCCCAACGCCCAGCTTTCCTTGGGCATGAACCTCGACCTCTGGAACACGATGAGCGCGCAGGAGCAAGCGATTATCGAAGCCGCCTGCCGCTCAGCCAACCACGAAAACATCGGGACCTACGTCATCCGTAACGCCGATGCCCTCACGGTGCTGACGGAAGAGCACGACGTCAAACTCACCAAAATGCCCGATGACGTGATGGCCCTCCTCGCCGAGAAAACCAGCGAAGTGCTGGCCGAAGTGGCCGACAGCTCACCCATCGCGCGGGAGATCTACGACAGTTACATGGGCACACTGAGGAAAACGATGCCCCTCACCGCGATCACCGACGCGGCGTTCATTGAGGCACGGCAGAAGCTTCTTTCATGACCATTTGGCCGTTCAGTACCCTGACCGATGCCCATCGGCCGGTCATCCCCTATCTCGTCGCCGCGTGGTTCGCCTGCCTGATCCCCGCGATCGCCATCACCGCGGTGCTGCAAGCCGTGCTGCCGCCGGAGATGCTTGAGGCCGTGAACAGCGCGGTGATCGATGACGCAGCGCCGTTGTGGTTACAATTTGTCCTTATCATCGTGGCCGCGCCGATCATCGAAACGGCACTGATGGTCGTCGTCTTTTCTATCCTCGGTGTACTGAGAACCCCGATCTGGCTGCAAATTATCATCCAAGCAATCGGCTGGGGCATTCTCCACGGCGCCATCGCCTTCGCGTGGGGTTTCGCGGTGACGTGGCTGTTCTTCATATTCGCGCTTGTCTACGTGACCCAGCGGCAACGGTCGACGCTCCGAGCCTTTTGGATGACTTCCGCAGTGCACGGACTGAACAACGCCACCGCGTCGCTCGGCTTGATCGTGGAGCTCGCGACTTGACTGAAACCGTGCTGAAACTCCTCGCCATTGCCTTCCTCCTCGCGCCCCTCGCTGTTGCCAGCACCGCGCCAGGCCGAACGGAAACCGTCCTCACCCAGATCGTCCGCAGCGGCTTTGTCATCGGGCGATGGTCGTCGCTCCTCCTCCTCCTCGTCCAGCTATCGGTGGTGGTCCTGCGCAGCGTCTTCTCGGTCAGTTTCATCTGGTTGCAGGAGAGCGCGCTGTACCTGTTCGGCGCGATTTTCCTCCTCTCCTCCGGCGCCCTCCTCCTCATGGAAGGGCACGTGCGGGTCGATATTCTGTACACCAAGCTCTCGGAGACGCGCAAAGCGCTCGTCGATCTTGTCGGCCTCTCCGCCCTGGTCCTGCCGCTCGCGATCCTCATCATCTGGGTCAGCTGGTCCTATGTCGGCACGTCCTGGAGCCAGCTGGAACGCAGTTCCGAACCAACGGGCATCCACGCGGTTTTCCTCCTCAAGTCGATGATCCCCGGCTTCGCGGTGCTCATCGCCCTGGCGGCAGAGGTACGGATCATCCAGATCGTCCGCAGTCTGAGGGGACCGACCGATGCTTGACGAGGTCATCCTTTGCCTCTGCGCCTGCGCCACGTGGCTCGATATCGCCATGGTAATCGTCCTCTGCGCGCTGCTGCTTGCAGGGTTCCCGGCGGCGTTCACCCTCGCTGGGACCGCACTCATCTTTGCACTGATCGGCCTGTCGATGGGCGTCCTCGACACCGCCTTCATCACGGAGCCCTACCCGATCCGCATCTTCGGGATCATCAAGAACCAGGTGCTGATCGCCGTACCGCTCTTTGTGCTGATGGGTGTGGTATTGGAGCGCGCGAAGATCGCCGAAGAGCTCCTCGAGACCACGGCGCGCCTGTTTGGCCCGCTGCCGGGAGGCCTCGGCATCGGCGTGATGCTCGTCGGCGCGCTCCTCGCGGCGTCCACCGGCATCGTCGGCGCAACCGTTGTGACCATGGGCCTCCTCAGCCTACCGACGATGCTCCGCCGCGGCTACTCGCCGTCACTCTCGGCGGGATCGATCGCAGCGGCCGGGACCTTGGGCCAGGTGATCCCGCCGTCGATCGTCCTGATTCTCCTCGGCGATGTCATGTCGAACGCCTACCAAGAGGCGCAGATCAGCCAAGGCATCTTCTCGCCTGAGCCAATCTCCGTCGGCGATCTCTTCGCAGGCGCGCTGATCCCAGGCCTCGTCTTGGTTGGGATCTATCTCCTCTTCCTCGTGGTGATCGCCGGTGTGCGGCCATCGATGAGCCCTGCGGTGCCTGCGGATGATCGGTACACGTTGCGCGAGGCCCTCGCCGCAGCGGCTAAGACCCTCCCTGCACCGATCTTCCTGATCATCGCCGTTCTCGGCTCGATCCTCACGGGCACCGCAACAGCCACTGAGGCCTCAGCGATCGGCGCAGCGGGCGCGTTCCTCATCGCCGGCAGCAAGCGGACCATCGCCCGCGGCATCGCGCGTCAGCTCGCGATGGGCGCCTTGATTTCTGCAGTCATCTTGTTCCTCCTCGCCGCCAACTTCGACCTACGCCTCGGCCGAGAAGCGGCGTTTGCGGATCAAATGGCAATCTACGCCGCCATGGCCGCGTCGTTGGTGCTCGTCGCAGGGCTCGCCGCGTCAATCCTGTCGGTGGCCAAGGACATGCTGACCCCGATCCTCGACAGCACCACGCGGGTGACGAGCATGGTCTTCACCATCCTCATCGGCGCCGCGCTTTTCAGCCTCGTCTTCCGCGGCCTTGGCGGTGACGAGACCGTAGCAGCCGCTCTGGAAGCGGCGCCAGGAGGAACCTTCGGTGCACTGATCGCCGTGATGGTGGTGATGTTCGTCCTCGGCTTCTTCCTCGACTTTATCGAAATCACCCTCGTCGTCGTGCCCCTGGTCGCGCCGCCGCTTCTGATGGCCGGTGTCGATCCGGTCTGGCTCGGTGCTTTGATGGCGGTGAACCTACAGACAAGCTTCCTGACGCCGCCGTTCGGCTTCGCGCTCTTCTACCTGCGCGGCGTCGCTCCACCGGAGGTGCCGACCGCGGCGATATACCGGGGTGCCCTGCCCTTTGTTGCGATCCAAGTGGGGATGCTGATCCTCCTTGGGCTGTTCAAGCCGCTTGCCACCTGGCTGCCCAACCAAATCTATGGCTAGATGAGAAGGACCGACCGATGTTTCAGACCTTTGATCCCGTCTCCGACCGCTCGTTTGGCGCCAAGCATTTGCCGCTCCTCCGCACACGGCTGAAAGAGCTCGGCTTGGATGGTTTGATCGTTCCGCACGAGGACGAGTACCTCAACGAGTACTTGCCCGATTACACCGAGCGGCTGCTCTGGCTGTCCGGTTTCTCAGGATCTGCGGGCCTAGCGATTGCCTTGGCTGAAAAAGCCGCCGTCTTCTCGGATGGTCGGTATGCCGAGCAACTTCCCGCACAGGTCGATGAAGACCTCTTCGCCTGCATCATGACCCATGATCAAACACCCGAGGCGTGGCTGCGCGAGCATGCTGAGGCGGGCGCAAAAATCGGTTACGACCCGCTCCTCTTCTCGGAGGCAGCGCTGGCACCGTTCCAACGCGCGGCTGAAAAAGGCGGGTTCGCACTGGTCCCCACACGGCCTAACCCCATCGATGACGTGTGGAGCGATCGCCCCGACCCGCCGCAAGCGCCTATTCATCCCTATGCGTTGGATCTTGCCGGTGAGCCCGCTGAGGACAAGCGGATCCGGATCGGCAAAGCTGTGGCCGAAAGCGGCGGCGACGCTGCCCTCCTCACCTCGCCCTCATCCCTCGCGTGGCTGTTCAACATCCGCGGCGGCGATGTGCACGCAGCGCCCATGCCCCTGGGCCGCGCCCTCATCCATGCCGACGGCAAAGCCGAGCTCTTCGTCGATCCCGCCAAGGTCACTGCCGGTTTGCCTGCGCACCTCGGCAACGAAGTGTCGTTTGCGCCAGAGACCGCAGTGGAAGGTCGGCTCAATGCCCTCGGCCAAGACAAAGCCAAGGTCGTCGTCGACCCAGGCCTCACCCCCGTCCACTACATCACCCTCATAGAAGGCGCAGGCGGTACGCTGATTAAAACGCAAGATCCGGTCGCCCTTCCCCGCGCCATCAAAAACAAAGCTGAACAAGAAGGGTCGCGCCAAGCGCATATCCGCGACGGCGCAGCCATGGTCCGCTTCCTCCGCTGGCTGAGCATTGAAGCACCGAAAGGCACGGTCTCCGAAATCGACGCGGCGCAAAAGCTCGAAACCTTCCGGCGCGAGACGGGCGCTCTCAAAGACATCAGCTTCGACTCGATCACCGGCTCAGGCGCCCACGGTGCGATGGCCCATTACCGGGTCACGTCAGAAACCAACCGTACGCTTCAGACCGGAGAGCTCTTCCTCATCGACTCAGGTGGTCAGTACGAAGACGGAACCACCGACATCACCCGCGTCATCGCCATCGGTAAGCCGACCCCAGAGATGCGCGAGCGCTACACCCTCGTGCTCAAGGGGCATATCGGCCTCGCCGCCGCGCGTTTCCCGAAAGGCACATCGGGGCACCAGCTCGATTGCCTTGCGCGGCTACCGCTCTGGAACGCAGGGCTCGACTATGACCACGGCACCGGCCACGGCGTCGGCAGCTATCTCTCCGTCCACGAAGGGCCGCAGAAGATCTCCAAGCACCCGATCAGCCAAGCCCTGGAGCCTGGCATGATCTGCTCCAACGAGCCCGGCTACTACAAACCCGGCGCATACGGCATCCGCATCGAGAACTTAGTGCTCGTCACCGAGGCAACCCCAGTCGACGGCGGCGAACGGCCAATGATGGCGTTTGAAAACCTCACCTGGGCCCCGCTCGAGCGCGAACTCATCGATCCCGCCATGCTCACCCCGGCCGAGCGCCAATGGGTCGACGCCTATCACGCGGAAGTGGTGGACAAATTGAGACCTTTGCTCGACGCCGAGGACTTGGCATGGCTCGAGCAACGCTGCATAGTGTTATAAGAAACAACCAAAGCTTCGCCTTTTGTCGTAGGGTCCCTTCGGCAAAAACGCTCGGCTTGAACTCAATTTCGTGCTTATGTGTGCCAGTAAAGTCAGCCCGGCGTCGGAGGGCAAACCCATGGACACGAAGACACTGGAACGCCTCAAGGCCCGCGCTTTCGAGCGTTTTCCACTGTCTTTCGTGCTCACCAACCCCAACATCGACGACAATCCCATCGTTTACGTCAACCGCCCGTTTGAGCGGCTGACCGGTTATACCGCCGACGCAGCGGTAGGCCGCAATTGCCGCTTCCTCCAGGGTCCCGACACCGACAAAATGGCGGTGAAGGCCCTCGGCGATGCGATCCGCGAGGCCAAGTCGCACCGTACCGAGCTTCTGAACTATCGCGCCGATGGCTCGACCTTCCGCAACGAGCTGTTCATCGAGCCGATCTTCGACGAAGACGGAAAGCTCTCGGCGTTTCTCGGGCTGCAGCGGGACGCTGACGCCCGCGATGGCTCGCGCGAGCGCATCGAGGAGCAACTCCAAGAGATCCAGCACCGGGTCAAAAACCACCTCCAGATGGTGGTCTCGATGATCCGTTTGCAAAGCCAGCGCGCAGACGAAGGCGCGGCCACGGTCGACTACGCCAACCTCGCCTACCGCGTTGAAACGCTTCAGCTTCTCTACCAAGAGATGGTCAAGTCCAAGGACGACACCAGCGTCCCGATGGGCGCCTACATCTCGCGCATCGCCACCACGATCGGCCACCTTGAAGGCCGCGAGAACATCCGGCTCAACATCAACACCGAGAGCTTCTACGTCTCCGTTGAGACCGCCGCGCGGGTTGGGCTTCTGGCGTCGGAAATCATCACCAACGCCTACCAACATGCATTCGAAGGCAAAGACGCAGGCCTCGTGCAAGTCAGCCTCCGCCAACTGTCCGGCGGCGTCATGCGCCTCGAGGTGATGGACGACGGCATCGGTTTGCCCGAAAGCATCAACTGGCCCACCGGCAACACGATGGGCGCAGCAATCGTGACATCGCTGATTGACGGCATCGAAGGTAAAATTAACTTGGCCCGCGGCGTTGCCGGGACCACCATCAGCGTCGATGTTCCGTTATCGGAGATGCGCGAGCGCAATGCCAATTAGCCTCACGACGGCTTTTTTTCTGATCCAAGCGGTAGCGGCTGGCGGTGACGAGAGCGCTGCGCAACCGCCCGTCGTCGAGCCGGAAGTTCTGGGCGTCGAGGTCATCCGCACTTACCCGCACCAGACCGACGCCTTCACCCAGGGCCTGTTGTTCGACGACGGCATCCTGATCGAAAGCACCGGGCTTGAAGGCCGCTCACGGCTCCGTAAGCTCAGCATACGGACGGGCCGCCCCGTCCAAGAGGTTTCCTTCCCATCTGATGTTTTTGCGGAGGGGACAGCCCTTGTCGGCGATAAGCTCATTACACTGACCTATAAGTCCGGCAAAGCCTTCGTCTTCGACGCCGATACGCTTGAGGAAACGGGCTCGTTTTCCTATCCCGGCGAAGGTTGGGGGCTGACCTTCGATGGCCAGCACCTGATCATGAGCGACGGCACGTCAGAGCTTCGTTTTCTTGATCCGGATACGTTTCAAGAAATCAGGCGCGTCGGCGTCACACTGAACGGCGAGCCGCTGCGCAGCATCAACGAACTCGAATTCATCGACGGCAAGGTCTGGGCGAACGTCTTCATCCAAGACTATCTCGTTCGTATTGATCCGGATACGGGGATCATCGACCAGGTTGCCGATCTGCGCAGCCTTTTTCCGCGTTCGGAGCGCGAAGCGCCGTATAGAGACGTTCTCAACGGTATCGCTTACGAAGAAAACTCCGGCCGTCTCTTCGTCACCGGAAAACACTGGCCCAATCTCTTTGAGATCCGGCTCGTCCCCCAACAATAATTCCTCAGAAAGCGGAGCGTACGATGCCAGGCTTGTGGTTTGAACAGTTCGAAGAGGGCCAGGTCTTCAACCACGAGTGGACACGGACGATTACCGAGAGCGACAACACCTGGTTCAGCCTGATGACGATGAACCCTCAACCTCTCCACATCGACCACCACAAAGCGGCCGAGACAGAGTTCGGAAAGCCGCTGGTCAACTCACTGTTTACCCTGGGACTTTTGGTCGGAATGACGGTCAATGATACGACACTGAACACCACGGTGGCCAACCTTGGTATGGAAAAGGTGCGCTTTCCTGCACCGGTTTTTCACGGCGATACCATGCGTGCACGGACAACAGTCGTGGGGATCAAGCCTTCCAAATCACGGCCGGGCCAGGGGATCATCACGTTCCTGCACGAAATGCTGAACCAAGACGATGTAATCGTCGCGTCCTGCGAACGCGCCGCCCTGATGAAGAGCGGACCGAACGACACCTAACCCTGCGCACTCCGCACACAAGCATCCGCAATCGCTGATAGCAGGCCTTGCGGGTCGCGCGGCGCTTGGCTTTGCTGAGCAGGGCGCGGAAGCGCGCGCGCCGGCAGGTCCGCCACGGTCAAACGCACCGGCCACGGATAATCAGGATCAATCAACACGGCTTCACCCGTTGCCAGGGTCGGAAGGACTTCCATCAGTTCTTCCGCCAAAGGCTCACCTTCGGGGACCGCATTGTCACGGTCGGCCTTGCTCCGGATACGGTGCAAAAGTGTGATCCCACTCGCCGGCGGTTCCAGGCCCTCGCCGGACGCGATCAAACCAAAGCCCGAAACACGCACGTCAGGCAGCTTACGGAACATGGCTTCGGCCCCGTCCAGCGCCATAATCACCGGAACTGCGCCGTTCGAACCCGTCGCCACGGCTAGGCCAAGACGCATCAAGATCGACGCCGCTAACGAGCGAAGCTCTGGCGCTAAACCATTCAATTGGATGACAGAAGCTGGCGGACGACCGTCAGGGAGTCTGAAGAATTTCTGCAGGACGCTCTCCGTCGTCACCGCGTCCATCCCCGCGCCGGCGAAGGCTTTGTACCGTTGATCCTCCGCCAACAGACGAAGTCGACTACCGAGGCCATCATAGAGCTGCGCATCGGCCATCTCCGCGCTGCGCAACCGCCCGCACGCGTCGCGAAGATCCTCCAGATCAGCGCCCGCTCCGGCATAGCGGAGCATCCGATAGCAGCATTGCTCCTTAGGCTGAGAAAGCGGTTCACCCACGGCCGAGACCAACGCGACGATCTCATCGTTGGTCATCATCGGTAGACTGACGAGGCCCTCCGAGCCATCTACCACGCACGCGGCTTGCCCGAACGTTTGCGCGAACAAACCCTCGGGATCGATCAAAACGATCCGCGCCGGAAACCCATTGCTGAGAAGCGCCCGTAGCAAAATACCCAGCGCAGCACTCTTTCCGCTGACCGCATCACCGGTAATCGTCAGCACACGCCCGAGAAGAGATGAAGCATCGACGACCGCAGGAATGCCGCCGTGCCGCTCACCGATCGCGATCGGGCGCCCCATCGCGGCTTCGGCGGTCTCAACACTGCTCGGCAAGCGGTAGGCATCGGCACCAATCGAGGGCTGCGCCGCACTTTTCGCCGCAGACCCGTCGGTCTTGAGAACACCCACTGTCCGTACCTCGACAAAGACTGCGTCGCTTTTCGCAGCCTCCGTGGGACCCACTGGCGCTTCAAATCCGGTCACAATTCCAAGGGCTTGCGGCACGCCTGAAAAGACAACGCGGTCGCCCATCCGGATGCCATCACCAAATTGTCCTAGAACAATCGACCGACCGGAAGACTGCCCGACAACGCGGCCGAGAGATGTTCCGCTTACTGTCGTATCAGGTGCTTGTGCAAATGTTAGTTCCGCACGCGTCATGCCGCGATTTCCTTTCGCTGCGCTGGCAAAGTGATCGTTATGTGCTCGCCGGCGTCCGACCACTGATGATCGAGGGACCCACCAAGCTCCGTGAGCCGCGCGCGCGAGATCTCCAACCCATCGCGCGGCAGAGGATCGTCCGCCGACAACACCGTCAGTGTCAGGACAACCTGATCCTCATCAGGCGCAGAATCAGCGCGAATTCCAAGCGGACGCCGATCGCCGGACGTTTGTCCCAACAAAGAAAAGACTGATTGCAAAATCCCCGAGAGTTGCACAGCAGAAATATCCGTACCCGGCAGGTCGTCAGCCAGGTCGATTTTGCCCACAAAAAGCGTCTCGGCATGTTGCTGGAGCAACCGCCGCAGGATCAGCACCAAGCTGGGCTCGTCGTCGACCCCGCTGCTCGTCTCGCCATAGCCAGCGTCCTTCAAGATCAGGTTGATCTGATCGAGCAACGCCGTCGCCGCCTTCAGGATAAGCTCCAGATATTCCGCCCGTTTCTCCACTGGCAGGCTGTAGGCATCCGCCTGTTGGAGGAGCTCACCAAATCCCAGAATATGATTGAGCGGTGTACGGAGCTCGTGGTTCAGACCGGAGAGAAACGCTTGCCTTTGGTCCTCGGCGACGAGCGCATGTCGCTCCGCCTCCACAGCCCGGGCGGTAGCCGCGTCGAGCGCAATGCGGGTGCGATACGCATCAGCATATCGGCGCAGCGCAGACTCGCGCTGGGGAACAGCGATGCGGTTCATACATCCCATCTTCGGCCCATAGGTTCATCCTAGGTCCGTTAGGGATACGTCAGGCGTTCTTAACCACTGGTTAAGTCTGCTTTCGCCGAGACTTTGTCCATCGCTTGCTCTTTGGCTTGCTGATGGGCCTTCTCTTCGGGCGTCAGATCAGGCTCCGCTTCGTCTTTTTCGTCGGAGGCCCGAGGCAGAGAGAATGTCAGAACCCGGTCTTTCAGCTTCGGCGTGAGCTTGCGCTCGCTGGTCGCGAACAGCAGTTGCTCCTCGCGTTCCACAGCGACGATCACACCGTCTTCGCCAAGGGTCTCCAAAAAGCGCTCGGGCGGATACGCCTCACTGATCCGTGTCAGTTGGAATTTCCAACCCTTGTAATGCCGCTCCAGCAAGTCATCGAGCCCCATCGGCTTCGCAAACAACGGACGGCCCTGAACGGCGTAGGAGATATTGCGGCGATGCTCGCCCTGGCCCCGCGGTGACAGTTGATAGGTCCGTGAGCGATCCATTTCCGGCGCCAGGTCGGTGCAGACGAGGGCGTTGTGGCTCTCGTTGCCTGAGACCGCTAACAGTGTGTCATAGCGAACAAATTCGATGTGGTGCTCGCTCACCTCCGACAGGATCTCGCCGTAAAACGTGTCGAGGCCGCGGTTTCTTGCGGGACGAAGGCGGCGGTAGTCACTGTCGGTGATCAGCACGGGAATCTTCAGCTCACGCAGCTTATCACCGAGGGCCGCGGACCATTCCGAGCTGCCCACGATGAGCACGCCGGGCCGCCCCTTTTGCGCCAGGCCAAACATCCGGGCGAGCGGTGCAATCGAGAAGCCGTGGGCGATGACGGTCGCGAAAACCATGGCGAAGGCGAGCGGCACCATCTTACCGCCGTCCTCAACGCCGATCTCGACCATCTGAACCGCGAAAAGCCCCGACACGGCCACCGCAACGATCCCCCGCGGCGCGATCCATCCGATCAGGGCGCTCTCTTTCAGGGTCGTTTCGGTTCCGAGCAGCGAAATCATCACCGTCAGGGGCCTGACCACCACCAGCATCGCCGCCACGAACAGCAGATCACTGGCCGTGAGGCTGAACAGCGTGCCCATGGTCAGGTTGGCGGTGAGCATGACGAACACGCCGCTAACGAACAGCACGGCGATGTTCTCTTTGAACAGGCGCAATTGGTTGATCGACGGCAGCTTGGCGTTGGCAATCGTGATGCCCATCGCCGTCACGGCCAGCAGCCCCCCCTCTTCCTGCACCGCGTTGGCCATCGCAAAGCAGGTCAGAACCAAAGAGAGGAGCACCGGCGTTTTCAAAAACTCCGGAACCCAGCCTTTGCGGAAACTCTCCGCCACGAAGACGCCCATGAGATAGCCCCACAGCGTGGAGAGGATCGCGCCGAGGGCGAGGCTGCCAACGATCTGGTAGACAGCGAACCCTGAGTCCGGCTGGGTCAGGTGCACCACCTCGTAGACGAACACCGCGAGAAGCGCGCCGATGGGGTCGTTGACGATCCCTTCCCAGCGCAGCAGCGTCGCAGGGCGGCTGGAAAGCTTGGCTTGGCGGAGGAGCGGCATGATCACTGTCGGCCCGGTCACCACCATGATCCCTGCGAACAACAAGGCGGTGGGGACGGACAGTCCCGCGATCTTCCACGCCGCGAGAAAACCCAAGGCCCAGGCAATAATGACCCCTGGGAAGACCAGCCGCCGGACGCCTTTGCCGACCTCGCGCAGCTCCTCAAATTTCAGCTGCAAGCCGCCTTCGAAAAGGATGATCGCCACCGCGATCGAGATCAGCGGTTGATACACGATCCCAAACGACGCCTCTGGCCGCAGAACCCCGAACAGGGGCCCGAGCGTGACCCCGGCAATCGCCATCAGCACGATGCCCGGCAGGTTAAACCGCCAGGCCACCCACTGGGCCCCAACCCCAGCAAGGCCGATCAGCATCACGGCAGAAGTGATATCCATCAGGCGGTTGCCCCGTTCAATGCAGTTGCAAGTATGGGCACCTTTCCGCCAGCTATCCCCTTAAGCGTCTTTGAAATTCGGCTCACGCTTTTCAACAAAGGCACTCATGCCTTCTTTCTGGTCCTCCGTGGCAAAAACGGAGTGAAAGAGCCGTCGTTCGAACAAGACACCTTCTGACAAGGTGGTTTCGAACGCGCGGTTGACGCTCTCTTTGACCATCATTGCCACCGGGCGGGAGAAACCAGCGATCTTCTTCGCCGCTTCAAGCGCGGTGTCCATCAGCTCCGCTTTGGGCACGATACGCGCAACCAAGCCGCAGCGTTCCGCCTCCTCGGCGCCCATCATCCGGCCGGTCAGGCACATATCCATCGCCTTCGCCTTGCCGATGAAGCGGGCCATCCGCTGGGTCCCGCCCGCGCCGGGGATCGCTCCAATGGTGATCTCCGGCTGGCCAAACTTGGCGTTGTCCGCGGCGATGATGAAATCGCACATCATGGCCAGCTCGCATCCCCCGCCGAGCGCATAGCCCGCCACCGCCGCGATCACCGGTTTGCGGGTCCGCGTCACCTGCTCCCAGTTGGCCGTGATAAAGTCGTCGAGGTAAGCCTCTACCGAAGTTTTGGTCGCCATCTCTTTGATGTCAGCACCGGCAGCGAAGGCTTTGTCAGAGCCGGTGATGATGATCGCGCTGACTTTCGCGTCCGAGTCGGCAGCTTTCAGCGCCTCGGTCAGCTCATTCATCAGCTCATTATTGAAGGCGTTGAGCGCCTCGGGCCGCGCGAGCCGAATGACCAAGACGCGGTCATCCATTTCCGTCTCTAAGCAATTGTATGACATGGCTTTTTCACTGCCTTTCCCGCTCAACTGGCGCTCTTTGCGTCCGCGGCATAGACCCCTGGGCAGCACCGGGCAACCGCGCAAAGCGCAGCGCAACATGCGGCGTTGCAACGAAATATCAGGGGGTGACGGCGATGGTCGGCATCGCTATTTGCTGCCGATCAATTCGCCGTCGGAGGTTCCATGGCCCTACTTCTCGCTGCCGGCGGGGGACTTCTGTCTCCCAGCCTGATGACCATCCTGCTTTTTGTTATTGTTTTTGCACTGCTGAACATTCGCGAAAAGGGCCGCTGGGACTAACTCCCAACGGCGATGTTGGTCACCACACTCTTCCTTCTCGTCGGTCTTGGCGTGTTGCTTGCCGCGGGCGATGCCCTTGTGCGCGGTGCTGCTGGGCTTGCGCGCATTGCCAACATCCCGCCGCTGATTGTCGGCCTGACCGTGGTGGCCTTCGGCACGTCAGCGCCAGAGCTTGTGGTCACTGTTCAAGCCGTTGGCGACGGCGCGGCGGGTATCGCCATGGGCAATATTATCGGCTCGAACATCGCCAACATCCTGTTGGTCCTCGGTGTTCCCGCGCTGATCACACCCATCGCCTTTGATATCCCGCGTCTGCCCCGCCACGGCATCGCGCTCATGCTGGCGACCAGCCTCTTTTGCGGCATGGTCTACACCAAAGGCGGGGTTGGCCTGTTCGAGGCTTCCATCTTCGCTGGCGGCATGATGGTCTACTTCGCCTTGATGATCGCCGAGGCCAGGGCCGGAGGCGCCGAAATCGCCAACGAAGCCGCTGAGCTCACACCTGACTGCCCGAGAATCACCCCGACGCTGTTGCTGCTCATCGCCGGCCTTATTGGCTTGCCTGTGGGCGCCACCCTCCTCGTCGACAACGGATCCGCCCTCGCCCGGATGCTCAATATCCGGGACGAAGTTATCGGCCTCACCGTTGTAGCTTTCGGCACGTCGTTGCCTGAGCTCTCAACAGTGCTCGCCGCCGCGATGAAGAAACAAGCCGGCGTCGTGGCAGGCAGCATCATCGGCTCGAACATCTTCAACATGCTGTTCGTCGGCGCGGCGGCCGGGTTTGTCGGCTTCAGCCAGGTGACAGACACGGCCTTGATGATCGACCTGCCGATGATGATCGCCGCCACCGCCGCTGTCGCGGCACTTGTCCTGACGCGGACCAATTTGGGCCGGCTGATTGGCGGATCCTTCGCGGTGATCTATGTCGCCTACATCATCTTCCTCGGAACAGCAGGCCTCGTATGAGCAATTGGGTTCTCGTCACCGGCGGAGGCAAGCGCCTCGGCCGCGCTATCGTCTACGCCGCGGCAGCGGCCGGCTGGAAACCCGTGGTCCACTACAACACCAGCGCCCAAGACGCTGAGCGGGTGGCCGCGGACACGGGCGGCGTCGCCGTCGGCGGCGATCTCAGCAAGCCAGGCGCCGGATCTCGGATCTTCGCCGCAGCCCGCCAAGCGGCCGGTGCACCCATCCGGGGCCTGGTCAACTCCGCCTCGATCTTCGAATTCGACGACGCCGCGACGATGACCGAAGACGCCTTGCTCAGGAACTTCCAAATCCACACGGTCGCGCCAATGATGCTCGCCCAAGCCTTCGCTGGCCAAGCCCAAGGCGACGCGGTGATCGTCAACATGCTTGACCAAAAGCTCTTTAATCTGAATGCGGATCACATGAGCTACACGATCAGCAAGCAAGCCCTGCACGGCGCGACCATCATGCTGTCCCGCGCGCTCGCACCGAAGGTGCGCTGCGTCGGCGTTGCTCCCGGCTATAACCTCCCCTCGCCTGGGCAAGATGAAGAGACCTATCTCCGCCTTGCGCCCACGGTAAACGTGCTCGAACGGCGGCTTGATCCTGAAGATGTGGCCGCGACGGTCGTCTTTGCACTGAACAACAAAGCCATCACAGGACAGGTCATCCTCGCCGACAATGGCGAGCATCTGAAATCCGCAACCCGCGACATCATCTTCTCAGGCTAACATGCAGCTCCCCCTTCTCGCCGATGGTCATTACGCGGTCTTTCTCGAAGACCTTCGCGTGCATGTCCGCCTCGGTGTCTTGCCCCACGAAGTGCGTCCCCAGGCGGTTAGTTGCTCCATTGCCATGGTCGTCTCGCGCATTGGCCCCGGCGATGGGATCGAAGATGTGGCCGACTACAACCACCTCAGGGAAAGCGTCCTCCGCCTCACTGGCGAAGCCCATTACGGGCTCCAAGAAACCCTCTGTGAAGCGATCATCGAGGACCTGCGCCGCCACCCCAACGTCCACGGCGTCGCGGTGGAGACGCGCAAGCTGACGGTCTACGACGATGCCCACGCCGTGGGTTGCCGTATGGTGTCGATCGACCCGCGAGCCCTCGCATGACCTTTGAACAGCGGTACACGTTTCATTTCGAAGCCGCCCACGAGCTTGGCGAAAACGTCGCTGATACTGATCATCCGTATGCGCATATTCACGGACACAGTTTCCAAGTGACCCTCTTTCTCAGGGGCGCTGGGTTAAGCCCCAAAGGCTGGCTCTGCGACTTCGCTGACGTCCGCCGCGCCGCAGACCAGCTCCGCGAGACCTTGGACCACCGATTCTTGAACCATATCGAAGGCCTGGCGCTACCGACCCTCGAGAACGTCGCGAAATTCATCTTCGACCGCGGTAACCAAGCGCTGCCTCTGCTTGCTGCCGTTGAGGTGGCGCGCCCCTCGCTCGGCGAAAGCGTCCGCTACGAGCCCTAGGCGCCCGCGTCCCTCAAGAGAAAACGACGATCGACTGACGGCCCGCCATCACCGGACGGCCATCGTGGGACCACATCGCCATCTGCTGCGCTGACCAGCCGTCGCCTGCCGACTCTGCGCGGCTGTCCATCAAAAACCATCCGTCCTGGGATGATAGATCGTCCGACAAGAAATCGACGTGCCAATTCACCGAGCTCACCGGCGCAAACGTCGACATCCGCGGCGACGCGGCGGGGGGCAAAAGATCACCCAACGCAAGGAGCCCGATTGCCGTGGATCGCGCCGCGGGGTCGTGGTGCCGGCCCCACCAGGTCACCACGGCCTCATCCGAGCCCGTATACGGAATATTGCCTGCCGCCACAGCAAGATCGAAGTTCCTCAAAAACGCCGGCAACGGCGGCGCCGAGGGCAAGACCTCAAGGTCCGCAGGCTTCGCAACCGACGGCGCGGCAAGGTCAAGGAACCGCACCTCACTCGGCCGCGGCGCTCCGTAAACGAACATACCCCGGGTCGCGATGCCTTTCTCTCCCCGCAAGGTCACCTCGACAAAGGCTGTCGATTTGCCCTGCCGGATCAGCGTCGCTTCGGCGACCAGTTGCTCCGTTGCTGGACCCACAAAAGCCACTTGCGCCGTGCGCAACGGCGGCAATCCATCAAAACGCCGCCGCGCCTCCTCCGCACAAAGAGCAGCCGTCAACCCGCCATAGGCCGTGCGCCCTTGCATCCATGTCTCGGGGATTTCGTAGACGGTCGTGGCGCTGCTGCCCGTGTCCGTGCCAGCGAGGAGGTCAGTGAACGTCATCGATTGGTCTTTCCCGTAACTGGCGAAGCTGTCAAACGGACGCAATGACGGAACCTACGGCCAAGATCTTCTCCGGCGAAGCCACCTTCATGCTCGGCGCAGTGAACATGGCCGGGCTGCCGCCCGCCGATCTTGGTGAGTTTGCTTTCGCCGGACGATCCAATGTCGGCAAGTCCTCTCTTCTCAACGCGCTGATGAACCGCAAGGGCCTGGCGCGGACGTCGAACACGCCGGGCCGGACCCAAGAAGTCAATTTCTTCGACATCGGCGGCCAGTTCCGCTTCGTCGATCTCCCCGGTTACGGCTATGCCCGCGCCTCACGCAGCAAGGTCGACACCTGGACCCAGCTGATCTTCGACTACCTCCGCGGCCGCCCCAACCTCCTCCGCGTCTTCGTCCTGATCGACAGCCGCCATGGCCTCAAACCCGTGGACGAGGAGTGCATGGACGCCCTCGATACCGCCGCCGTGAGCTATCAAGTGGTCCTCACCAAGCTCGACAAAATCAAACCCACCGCGGCCGCGGCCCGTCAGGCGGAAGTCTCAGCCCAAATCGCCAAGCGCCCCGCCGCCTTCCCTACACTCCTCGCCACCTCCTCCGAGAAAAAAGAAGGCATCGCAGAAATGCGCGCCGCCATCCTCGAAGCCCTCGACGCCTGGCGCGGGTAGCCTGCGGTTCCTATGAGAGGAAATCCTCCACCGACCACTGGAGCCAGCGGTCTCCCGTAACAACGGAGATTGTGTCGTTGCGCCCGTCGAAGTAACGGAGTGATTTCCTATCATTCACGCCAAATGGAAGTGACCAGGTGCCCAACACGTTGGCCTCTTCCCCATCGATCATCAGCAGTACCGCTTCGTTGAAGTCTTCGCCGTACCCACCCGCAGCCAAAACGAGTGGGAAACGAACCGCAACCGCGACGGGGCCACGTAATTCCGTCGCCCAAGCCTGATCCGAGCCGTTTCGAAAGCGGCAGATGGGAAAGTCGGTATAGGGACAGAACCACGCCTCATCGCCCCACACATTCAGTGCATAGCAATCTGACACGACGTGGCCGTCAGCAACCTGAAGCACCGCGCCGTGTTCATCGAAGGCTGCAACACCGTAGGAACTAGGCGGCCACTGAAGGTCTTCGACCCGCCACGCGGCGTTGGCATTGCCAAAGACCCCTTCATTGAACCAGCCAACACAAATGTTCGATCTCCGATCAATTTGGATGTGTGCGATCCCGTCGCCCAGAACGATCCGGCGCTCTTCGAAACCATCGAGCCCGAAGATGCTGGCGTTTTGCTCACCGCGAGACCGCGCATTCGCAACGAGCCACCGGCCATCGGGAAGCTGATCGAATTCTGGATATCGGAGCTGGCCCAGCGGAAAAGACAGCGCTTCGAGCCACTGACCTTCGCCCAGTACGCATATTTTAGCCTGGGCATTTCGAGGGATCGACAGAGACGCCTCCGCGCTGCCGTAGCCAAGGTCCACGTCAGCCAAAGCAACGGCCAGCTCTCCAGTCGCCAGCACTTTATACGTCGCAGCGAACCAGCCAGCCGGGAGCGCCGGAAGATCAGTCTCTCGGGCCGGCGGGGCATCCGTCACTGGCGTTTTTCTCGCCACTTCATCCTTCCTCCTCCAACCGAGCGATAGCCTCCGGAGACCTTAGGCGACGCACCCAGCAAAGCGAACGCAGGTCCCTCGACGCCTGGCGGGGAGCACTCCTCCATCGGCGGGACGCTTAGCGATCGCGCACTAAATCCTGCTGCGGAAACCGTTGGACGAAAATCGCGTCCTTGGCCGATGCTCACCTGTAACCGTTTGGCCCCCGCGCGAGAATAAGGCTTCAGGATAAGGGAGCACGGCATGACCGGCGCATCGCACTTAAAGGTAGTTGGGGGGCAGCGGCCATCGTCGCGGTCCGCCACAGACCTCTCGGGACTAGGCCCCCTGATGGCCAAAGCCCAAGCAGGCGACAAGCGTGCCTATCACGAGGTTTTGAGCGCGTGTGACGCGTGGCTCAGGATCTTTCTGGCACGCCGGGTCGCCCCGGAAAGCGTAGAAGACATCGCCCAGGAAGCCCTGATGGCGCTTCACCGCAAACGGCACACCTACGATCCGGAGAAACCTTTCGCGCCATGGTTCGTCGCCATCGCCCGGTACAAATGGCTCGACCGCCTGCGCAAGCACTACCGCGCTGAAGAAGTCGAGCTTGAGGACCAGGGATCGGTGGCTGGGCACGAAAGTGCGGTCATGTCGAAGCTCATCCTAGAGCGTCTGCTCTCCCATATCCCCGAGAACCAAGCCGAAGCGATCAGGCTCGCTAAGATCGACGGCTACGCTCTCGACGAAGTGGCAACCATGACAGGCCAGAGCCTGTCCTCCGTCAAAGTGCGCATTCACCGCGGCATGAAACGGATGATGAAAAAATTGGAAGAAGCAAATGAATGAGTTGTCGTCCAGCGGGGGCAACGCGTCCCTCATCGCGGGTCTCAGCGAAAGCCTCAGCCCCGTCCGTCGTCGCCGCTCCGGCCGTGAAGCGCTGATCCTTGTCGGCATTCTCGCCCTGCAATTGCTCGGCACCATGGCCCTGCTCGGTGCCAATTCGGCGGCCGTGTTCACCCACAACCCCTCGCAGCTGATCGCCAAGTCGCTGATGCTCGGCGGCCTCACGTTAGGCTTCGCGATGATCGCGTTCCGTAGCTTTGAGCCAACGGCGCCAAGGCAAAACAACCTGGCTCTTGCCATTGGCGGGCTGCTTCTCGGGTTCGGGATCCTCAGCCTCGATCGCAGTTTCGGCGGCGGAGCAATGAACATCCTGATGCCGTCCAAGGGGATCACGTGTCTCATCAGCTCGGTGAGCTTTGCCCTGCCAATGTTCATTGGCCTGACGATCTTCATGCGCGGCGCCGCGCCGACCCAGCCGTTGATGACCGCCCTCTTCATCGGGATCGCGTCGGGAAGCTGGGGTGTGTTCGTCTACGGATTACAGTGCCCGTTCATGAACGTCGCCTACATCGCCGTCTGGTACGGCGGCGCCGTCGCCCTCACCACCCTTGCAGCCGCGGTGATCCTACCGCGGCTCAATAGGTGGTAGGCGCCACAAAACCCGTTGAGCACAACCGGCCTTGCGGGCCGTTTACTGCTGCGTAACGGCCGCCGCTTCGGTGAGGTCCAGCCAGGACTGCCAACCGGGGCGGCAAAGGTCTTCCGACCACGAACAAAGCCCTGACGTGGCAAGCCATTCTTCAAGCCGGTCCGCCGCGAGCTGCTCCCCCTCCTCCCGGACCGGTGCAACAAAACTCGCTGCGAGTTCCGGCGACCAATCGAGCAGCTGGAAGGCATAAACGGCGCGAAATTGCTGGTCGTCCCGGATCACCTCGGCGAAATAATCAAAGAAGTCCGCCTGCACACTCGGCGCGCTCTGAAGATCACTCGGCTGGTCCTCATACCCGACAGGGCACCCCAGCTCTTGCAGCATGATCGGCAAGTCACCAGAATTCTGCCGCATGGCTGCCGTCGCGGACTCCCAAACGGGACGCCGCGTGGTGACCAGCGTTTCGTCGAGGCAATAGTAGTTGTAAATCGCAAGATTACTGTTGCTCAGCACCGCCTCGGCATAGTCGCTAAACGCCTCCGGCCCGGTGAAGGTCAGCGTCACCCCGCGGGCAAGCTCGGGCGCATCGTCCGCGATCTGACGAAGCCCACGCTCAACAAACGTCTCCGCTTCCGCCGAACTGACCGTCCCGTCCTCAATCAGCGTCTCGCCCTCATTGGCAATCGACAGTCCCCAGACATTTTCGCTGGTCAAAATCGGCAGCAACCAGTCGAGAAACGCTTCGAACCGCCCGGCGACTTCCTCGTCCGACAAACGAAGACCGGGACGCAGCGCGCCATCGTCGAGAAAATCTTCCGGGATCGTCAGGACACCCGTGTCGAGGGTACTCACCAGGACAAAGCGTCGTGTACCGATCTCTGTCGCCGCCGCCAGGGCTTCATCGAGGGGCGCCCGGTCGAACATTCCGGGCGAAGGCTCAAGCTCCGCCCAATCCAGCTGCACCCGAGACAGCGTGTTGCCCGTCGCCGTCGCCTCATCAAGCAACGCGGTCACCCGCACCTGTCGCGCGGTATCAAGGGGATCAAAGCCGATGATATATCCCGCGTGATTGCCGGCTGGCAGACCCGCAATCGCAAACGGCGGCGTTTCAGGCTGAGGCATCACAATCGGAAGCGGCACCATCGGCGCTTCTTCACTGTCGCCGCCCGAACACGCAGCAACCGCTGCCAACGCCGCACAAAGCTTCGTCCAACGCATCGCCAACTCTCCCGCTGATCGCTGCGCTCTGAAGCTTAGCCGCAAAAAGCGCCGCAATCATGAGCAGCCACGTGAACACTCGGCCAGAGGCGCGCGCCGGGGTAGCTTAAGCGTCGAACGCCGCTTTCGTGGTCTCGCGCAGGGCGTCGAGGGTCACCTCCGGCGCCATCTCGACGAGCTTGAGCCGCTTGGCCGTTTTGTCGACGTCGAAGACCGCGTGGCTAGAGATCACCCGGTCCACACACGCAACACCCGTCAGCGGCAAGGTGCATTCCTCCAGCACCTTCGGGTCGCCCTTTTTCGAGACGTGGTCCATCAGCACCACGACGCGCTTGACGCCGGCCACGAGATCCATGGCGCCGCCCATCCCTTTGACCATCTTGCCGGGGATCATCCAGTTCGCAAGGTCGCCGCCTTGGCTCACCTCCATCGCGCCGAGGATCGACAGGTTGATATGCCCCCCACGGATCATCGCGAAACTGTCGGCGGAGGAGAAGAAGCTGGTCTTCGAAAGCTCCGTGATCGTCTGTTTGCCCGCATTGATAAGATCCGCGTCGACCTCATCCTCGGTCGGGAAAGGACCCATACCGAGCATCCCGTTCTCCGACTGCAGCGTTACCTCCATCCCCTCAGGGATGTAGTTCGCAACGAGGGTCGGAATCCCGATCCCCAAGTTGACGTAGAAACCATCTTGTAATTCGTGTGCGGCCTTTTCAGCCATCTGATCACGGGTCCAGGGCATGAATTCCCTCCTTGTGAAAAAACTGTGACTTAACGATTCCGCCTGAGACGGGTTCGTTGGAGCTCGTAACTCTGCAGACTATTCAAATCTCTAGATAACCTTCTACGGGCGAATTCGAGGACAACACCCAACAGCACGAATGGGAACCCGTAAAGAAGTGCGACCTGAACGATCTGAATTGGGGGGACCAGAGGATCCGGGCTCGACCCAATTTCAAAGGTCCACCAAAGAACCGCGCTCACAAGGTAAAGACCTGACAACCCCACCGTCAGCAAGCCCCAGAGAAGCGAAACAAGCTCAATCCCGGCAACCAGCCAAACGATGAGCCACCGGAACACGGTCAAGCAGCCCGCACCGTGCGCTGCTCAATGCGCTTCTCTTGCTCGGCCTTGACGATCCGGTCGACGTAGATGCCCGGCGTGTGGATTTGATCCGGGTCCAGATCACCGACCTCGACCAGCTCCTCCACCTCGGCCACGCAAAAGCGGCCAGCGGTGGCCATCATCGGGTTAAAATTACGCGCCGTCTTGCGAAAGACGAGGTTGCCTTCCTTGTCACCCTTCCATGCACGGACGATCGACAGGTCGGCGACGAGGCCCGTCTCCATGATAAAGCGCTCACCGTCGAAAACCCGCTCTTCTTTCCCCTCAGCGATCGCCGTCCCCACGCCGGTCTTGGTGAAGAACGCCGGGATCCCTGCCCCGCCCGCCCGGATGCGCTCAGCCAAAGTGCCCTGCGGGTTGAACTCCAGCTCGAGCTGGCCCGAGAGGTATTGCTCTTCAAACGTCTTATTCTCACCAACGTAAGAGCTGACCATCTTCTTGATCTGCCGCGTCTGAAGAAGCAGCCCCAGGCCCCAATCATCGACGCCCGCATTGTTCGAGATCACCGTGATGTCCTTCACACCCGTGTCGCGGAGGGCGATGATCAGCTGCTCGGGGATGCCGCACAGGCCAAAGCCCCCGGCCATCACCGTCATGCCGTCCGACACGTTGCCGTCGAGCGCGGCCGCTGCGTTCGCAAACACCTTATTCGCCATCGGGGATCCCTCTTGCTGAATGCTGCACCCCTCTCGCGCAGAGTTGTGCAGTGCGCAAGATGGTTACCAGGGCGGCGGCACCTCAAGCACAGTGAAGGTGGTTTCCTCCACTTCCCGGTCCTCCGCGCGCTTTGCGGCGATCGTCTGCGGGAAGCGCGGCGCCGCGGCCCCTTCGCAACCCATCGCAAAGCCGATCCCTTTGAGGTAGCTCCGGCGCAGGTGTCCCCGGCGATAGGCTTGGCGGATGTCCTTATCATGCGCCGAAGCGCCCGTAGCGCGGCGCACCATGGCGCGGAACGGAATGATATCGCGGGTAAAGTCGCTCACCAGCCCATAGGCTTGGTCATCCACAATCGACTTCGCCCGTCCCCGCAGCGACAGGCTGTCCGCCGAGAGATCGACGGCATCCACGTCCGAGCCGACAAAGCTCTCGAGCGCCATCACCTCAAGTTCGATACCGCGGCAGCTCGACGGAACTTGTTTCTCATAAACGTCCAGCGTGGCCAGAAGCGGCGGGATTTCCTCGCGGCGGATGTTAAAGTCCTCCAGCGGCGCGAGGATGCCCTCGGTCAAGCCGCCGCGGATCCCATCCTCCGCGTCAGGCGCTCGCGTGTGACAAGCCGTTAAGCTCACCCCCGCGACGACCAAAGCTGTCCATCGCCACCTACCCATGGCTGCAGCGTAACATGGAGAATTGACGGAGTCACAACCATGTTTCGAAAAAGACAGGAATTTCGCAACAAAAAGAGCCCGCGCGCGCGCACCCCGCACCGCAACATCGCGCAAAACGCGCAATCCACCGGCACCCCGCTGTCACCAACCACCCCACCTCTGCAACCCTGCGAGGCCGTGTTGCAAGGGACCGACCGCGAGCGACCGGACGAACACGCCAGCTGACAACCAAAGGACCGAGACAAGCCCTCGGCGTTCCAACCTCAACAGAGCTGGCCACCACGCCCCAAAAATCCGCCGGAAACCCCCGCCCGGCGTGTCAACCGCGTCACGACGCAGTGATCACAAAACAGGTCAGCCCAGGCGGCGTCCCCCAGGCCGCCGAAACGAACCCCACAACCCCCACCAACCCAAAATCTGCCCCTTGAAACAGTACCTAAGATGGTTAATACTCGGGCATTGGGGAAATTTGGGTGGGGTAATGTCATTCCGTCTTTGGCCGGCTGCTGTATTGATCGCTATTCTGCTGGTTGTGGGAGGTCCTTTTTTACTCAACCTCTTCACAAACCAGTATGTTTCAGCGAACCCTGATGAGATATCGCTCTTAGGAAATTCAGGGGAGTATTTCTCATTCATCATCGGCCTACCGGTCAGTATCATTATCGGTATCGCGGGCGCTTTTCTCGGGGCGATGATTGCTAGTCGACAAGGGGACGTCGAAACTCTCGAATTTGTCGAGAAGAAGATCGAACAGACCTTACAAGTCTATATCGCATTCACCTCCTCTGTAAAAAACCTCATGATTGCGGGGAACCGAACAACCGACATCGCGTCTGACGCTTTAGACACTGTGCCGGACGGAAAGAAGATCTCGTTTGAGGACTTTACACGAAAAGTATCGCAGATTTTCGATGAGCGGGAGGTTCAAAAGGAGCTCGATATTTGTTCGGGTGAGTTGCATGGCGCTTTCGACTTGATGAAATCAGACCTTTACGCGCCTCAGATCTTTCAGGCCCAAGTCAAATTTCACGATTTAGAGACGTCAAGCGACCCCCGGAGAATCTCGCCGTTTGCGAAACTCAAAAAGTTCCTTCCATCATCCCTGTCCGTCGATGAGAGTGAATTCAATCCAGACCTTGTGACGTTGAGCAACAATTTGATACGTTGGACAATGCTTACCAGAGCAGAAGAGGCTGCAGTCGCCTGGTATATAATGCCTCAAGGGTACAGCACCGTGGATATTGTAGGATCGTTGCTCTTTTTCAGGAGGTTTAAAGTCAAGAAGGCTGCTGAAAGTGACCCTGACTCCGTAATTTTCAACATCGGCGCTGCGCACATCCAACGGCTTATTCAGCTCTTTCCACAAAAGAAGTTTGCAATAGACGTCTTCGACAAAATACTTGACGGAAGGTCGCCGATCGCACGGCGGTTCCTCGACGTTGCTGGGCCAGAATTGCAGAACATCGAGGGGCGGCAATGGTACGAGTCGCTATACTCCCATCTCGAGCGAAAAAATACCTTGGTGATCCTCGGCTATGATGGGGACTACGTACATGCGAGCGAAAGTGACGCTGAATTCGTACGAAACCTCAACTTCGACATCTGATTTCACGCAGTACTGGGAACTGAAGACCATGTTTCAGCGCAAGAACATCCAAAAGCAACTGCGGTTCTACAAAGCATTCAAGAAGTCTTGCGAGCAAGGGCTTTCCGTCAATGAGCTGGCAAGTCTCTACAAGATTTCCGAGAGTGACGCTTTTAGGCTAGCGACACGCTATCGGCTCGAAGACTCGTTCTTCGAGAAGCTTGAAGCGGCTGTTGACGAGGCGCACCAACGGAAGATGGCGCCTTAAAGCACTCGGATGTTCCGCATACCCCCCACAAGAGGAGCGGTCTGGACCCTAAAGGTCCAGGAGAAGGCGCTGCGGATCTTCGAGGTTTTCCTTAATCCGTACAAGGAAGGTCACCGCGCCTTTGCCGTCGACGATCCTGTGGTCATAGCTCAGCGCGAGGTACATCATCGGGCGAATTTTGATCTCGTCGCCCACCGCAATCGGTCGCTTCTCGATCCGGTGCATGCCCAAAATGCCCGACTGGGGCATGTTGAGGATCGGCGTCGACATCAATGATCCGTACACCCCGCCGTTGGTGATCGAGAACGTACCGCCCTGCATCTCCTCAAGCGTCAGCTCACCCGAACGCGCACGCCGGCCAAAATCAGCGATCTTCGCCTCGATGCCCGCAAGCGACATGTGATCTGCATCCCGCAGAACAGGAACGACCAAGCCTTTATCCGTACCCACCGCAACACTCACGTCGTAGTGGTTCTTGTAGATAATATCCGTACCGTCGATTTCGGCATTCACTTCAGGCACTTCTTTCAACGCCTGAACCGCCGCTTTAACGAAGAAGCTCATAAAGCCGAGCTTCACCCCGTGCTTCTTCTCAAACAGCTCCTTATACTGAGAACGCACGGCCATCACCGCGGTCATGTCGACATCGTTAAACGTCGTCAGCTGCGCCGCGACCTCTTGGCTCTCCTTAAGCCGCCGCGCGATGGTCTGGCGCATCCGGGACATCTTCACCCGCTCTTCGCGCTCACCCAGCGGCCTCGGCGCCGCAGGCGCTTTGGCTTGGGCCGCAGGGGCCGCGTTTGCGCCCACTTGATTGATCGCCGCCAGCGCGTCGCCTTTGGTGATCCGGCCCGCTTTGCCCGTACCCTGAATAGTTCCCGCGTCGAGGTTGTTTTCCGCAATCACCCTGCGAGGCGCGGGGCTGAGCGGCGCCGCACTTGAGGAGGCAGGCGCAGCCGCTGGCTCCGGAGCAGGTGCGGAGGGCGCGGGTGCACTGGCGCTCGACCCAGCGCCCGTGACCAGCACCGCGAGGGGATCACCCACCGAAACCGTAGCGCCTTCCTCGACCAAAAGCGCTTTGATCGTGCCCGCAGCGGGTGCTGGGACATCGACCGCCGCTTTATCGGTCTCGAGACTGACCACAGGGTCGTCGACATTGACGTGGTCACCAACTTTTACCAGCCACTCGCCAATGTCCGCCTCAGTGACGCTTTCGCCAGACGACGGGGCCACAATCTGGATCTCTTCCCCGCCGCCTGAAGCCGCGGCAGCAGCCGGAGCGCTCGGCGCCGCCGAACCGTTCGTGGACGGAGCAGGCGCAGCGCCGCTCCCCTCTCCGATCTCCCCGAGCAAGGCATCGAGCTCAACCGTCTCGCCCTCTTGCGCCGAAATTTTACTCAGCACACCCGCCGCAGGCGCATTGACCTCCACCGAGACCTTGTCCGTTTCGAGTTCAACCAACGGCTCATCGGCGGCGACGGTGTCGCCCTCTTTTTTCAGCCATTGACCGATGGTGGCCTCGGTTACGCTTTCGCCGAGGGTGGGGACGCGAATTTCTACCATGGAACAGGAACCTTTATACGCCGAGCGCCTCGTCGAGGAACGCCTCGAGTTCTAATCTGTGTTGTTGTGCATGCCCCGTCGCCGTGGAGGCCGAGGCGGGACGCCCCGCATACCGCGCACGGGGATACTTTGCTTCGATTTGGCCAAGCACCCACTCAATATTGGGTTCAATGAAGGACCAAGCACCCATATTCTTGGGCTCTTCTTGGCACCACACCATCTCTGCATGAGCAAAACGGCGGAGTTCTTTGATCATCGAACCGGCGGGAATGGGATAGAACTGTTCGACCCGTAGCAAGTAGACATCATCGATGCCCCTCTTCTCGCGTTCTTCGAGCAGGTCGTAATAGACTTTACCGGAACACATCACGACCCGGCGGATTTCATTGTCCGGCTTCAACGTCACCGTCGAACCCGGAACATATTGCGCATCGTCCCAAAGCAAGCGGTGGAAGGTCGAACCCGGACCCATCTCCGCGTAGGTCGACACGGCTCGCTTATGGCGGAGGAGCGACTTCGGCGTCATCAGGATCAGCGGCTTGCGGAACTCACGCTTCATCTGCCGACGGAGGATATGGAAATAGTTCGCAGGCGTCGTACAGTTCGCCACCTGGATGTTGTCCTGGGCACAGCCCTGCAGATACCGCTCAAGCCGGGCGGAAGAGTGCTCCGGCCCCTGCCCTTCATACCCGTGGGGCAGAAGGAGGACGAGACCCGACATCCGCAGCCACTTACGCTCGGCTGACGAGATGAACTGGTCAAAAATGATCTGCGCACCGTTCGCAAAGTCACCGAACTGCGCCTCCCACAGGGTCAGGCACGTCGGGTCGGCAAGCGAATAGCCGTACTCAAACCCCATCACAGCGTACTCGGACAGGTTGGAGTCAATGACCTCAAACTCAGCCTGATCGTCCGACAGATGGCGAAGCGGCGTCCACCGTTTCTCCGTTTGCTGATCAACGAAACTCGAATGCCGCTGGGAAAATGTTCCGCGTACGGAGTCTTGGCCAGACAGGCGGACCCGGTAGCCCTCGCTCAACAGAGAACCAAACGCCAACGCCTCTGCGGTCGCCCAATCGATCCCTTCACCAGCGGCAAGGGTCTTCTGCTTCGCCGCTAAGATCCGCTTCAGCGTTTTGTGGATGGTGAAGTCCTTGGGGACGTGGGTGAGCTTCTCACCAATCGCTTTCAGCCGGTCGACGTCGACGGCCGTATCGCCTTTGCGCTCATCGTCCTGGGGCGGCGTAAAACCTTTCCAGCGAGCATCGAGCCAGTCCGCCTTGGTCGGCTCATAGGCCTTGCCGCCCTCAAACTCGTTCTCGAGGAAGGTTCGGAAATCGTCGATCTCCTTCTGCACGTCCGCTTCTGAGACGAGCCCTTCCTGAACGAGGCGATCGGCATAGAGCTCGCGCGTGGTGCGCCGTGCACGGATTTTTTCGTACATCAAGGGCTGGGTGAACGCCGGCTCATCGCCTTCGTTGTGACCGTAGCGGCGATAGCACCACATATCGATGACCACGTCGTGGCCGAACTCTTGGCGGAACTCCGTCGCAACCTTCGCTGCAAAAACAACGGCTTCAGGATCATCGCCGTTAACGTGGAAGATCGGCGCTTCAACCATTTTCGCCACATCCGACGGGTACGGAGAACTGCGCGAGAACCGCGGGCTCGTCGTAAAGCCAATCTGGTTGTTGACGATGAAATGGATCGTCCCGCCCGTGCGGTAACCGCGCAGCTGGGTGAAGCCGAAACACTCCGCCACGACGCCCTGGCCTGCAAAGGCCGCATCGCCGTGCAAGAGCAGCGGCATCACATGGGTGCGCGCGATCGAGATCTCCTCGCCGGGCTCCATCATGTCCTGCTTCGCCCGCGACTTGCCGAGAACCACCGGATCCACCGCTTCGAGGTGCGAGGGGTTCGCGGCCAGCGACAAATGCACCTTGTTGCCGTCAAAATCGCGGTCCGACGAAGCACCCAGGTGGTACTTCACATCGCCCGATCCTCCGACGTCGGAGGGAAGCGCAGCACCGCCTTGGAACTCGTGGAAAATCTGATGGTAAGGCTTGCCCATCACCGCCGCGAGGACGTTCAAACGCCCGCGGTGCGGCATCCCCAGGTTGATTTCTTTGACGCCGAGTGCCCCGCCCCGCTTGATGATCTGCTCCATCGCGGGGACCATGGCCTCGCCGCCATCAATACCAAAACGCTTCGTACCCTGATATTTGATGTGGAGGAAATTCTCAAAGCCCTCGGCTTCAATAAGCTTGGTCAGGATCGCCCGCTTGCCCTCTGGGGTGAACTTAATCTCCTTGTCCATCCCTTCGATACGCCGCTGAAGCCATTGCTTTTGCGCGGGATCGGTTATCTGGGTGAACTCGATCCCAAACGTACCGCAATAGGTCCGGCGCAGGATCTCAAGGATCGTCCGTAGGCTGGCTTTCTCAAGCCCCAAGACCATATCGAGGAAAATCTCGCGATCATAATCCTCGTCGGTGAAGCCATAGCTGCCCGGATCAAGCTCGGGATGCACCTCGATCTCGCGAAGGCCCAGGGGATCCAAATTCGCAATCAGATGCCCACGCACACGGTACGCACGGATCAGCATCAAGGCGCGGACGCTGTCGTGCACCGCCGCCTGGATGTCGTCGTTGCTCGTCGGCGCGCTTTGTGTATTCTCGACTTTTTCTTTCAGCACCGCGCCGATGGCTGGCCAGTTCCCGCCAAGCGCCGCCGTCAGCTCATCGCCCGGGCGCACAGGCCAGTCGGCCCGCTTCCAACTCGGCCCATCGGCATGGGAAACCGCAGTTTCGGAGCCATCAGCAAACGCATCAAAATACACGCGCAACGCTGGATCAACGCTATTGGGATCCTCCGTATAACGCGCAAATAACTGTTCGAGATAGACAGCATTCGTGCCGGACAGAAAGGATGTATCATTCAGAGCTTGGCGGTCTGAAAAATCGGAGCCGGAGCTTCCGTCGTGTGCCATGATCGGCCGGTCCTCAACTCACCCAGGGGCGACCGGCGCCCGAGGGCATTACACAATGACCCTTCTTAGAGGGCTTAAACCCGGAAGCAACCGTGAAGGACCGTTGTCAGGACGCTTCCACGGACGCGTGCCCCCGCACCGGTGTACCTACGGGCCGTATGGTTAAAAAGTCAGACCTAAGTCGGCTGTTCTCAGGTGGCATCTGAACAGCGAACCTCCGGCTTCAAACCATCACTTTGGTGTCCGATTGATCACGCTGTGACTGCAGTGCAACGCAGCACGGCCTTGCGCATTGAATGTCTTGACACTTATTAACCATTTCTAGATGGTTAACGACGCAGGCGCAGCGCGTTTGCACGTTTATCGCAATTTTGGGGATCCAAATGAAACGTTCAACTCTCTCCGCCGCAGCTGCGGCGCTGGCCTTGGCCGCGGGTTCAGCCCACGCTGTCCCCCTGGTCTGGACGCTCGAGGCGGACTTCGACGACGGCTCAAGCGCGTCGGGCTCGTATACGTTCGATGCTGACACCGGCGTGATTTCAGACGTCATGGTGGAAACGTCCGACGGCGTCGTCTTCGCGTTCGATAACACAGGAATTGGCGTCATCGGCGCTGACATCTACCAATTCGTCAGCGATAGCACGATCGTTGTTGATGAAACCATCGCGCTCAACTTTGAACTTCTCGACTCGATGACCAATGCGGGCGGAACGATCGACATCGACCCCTCTGCATTCCTCATTTTCGGCGGAGGCACGGGCTTCTCGTTCATCGGCACGTGCACGACCGCGATTTGTGATTTCGTCGGCCCACCTTTCCGCGAGCTGACCGGCGTCACCGTCACGGCTGACATGGAAGCGGCGATCCCGCTGCCCGCCGCCGCATGGCTGTTCGTCCCAGCCTTCGGCGCCATGGCCGCCCGGGCACGCAAGAAAGCGTCCTAGCAACACGGCGCGACAGCGCAAAAAACCAAAGCCCCGGCCGATCTCGCCGGGGCTTTTTTAATGCAGTGGACCAAGAGCCAAGCGCTCTCGGCCACACATCGCGCTCTGTTTACTTGCCGAGCAGGTCGACCAGCGTCGTGCCGAGGCTCGCCGGCGTTGGCGCGACGCGGATGCCCGCCTCGTTCATCGCCGCAATCTTGCTCTCCGCCGTATCGTCCCCGCCGGAGACAATCGCACCGGCATGGCCCATGCGGCGGCCCGGAGGCGCCGTGACACCCGCAATAAACCCTACCGTCGGCTTTTTGACCGGATGCTGCGCCAAGAACCGGGCCGCATCGGCCTCAGCACTGCCGCCAATCTCGCCGATCATGATGATCGACTCCGTCTCGTCGTCTTCGAGGAACAACTCCAAGACATCAATAAAATCAGTACCCTTCACCGGGTCGCCGCCGATCCCCACGCACGTCGATTGGCCGAGGCCCGCCTGGGTCGTCTGGTGCACCGCTTCATACGTCAACGTGCCCGAACGGCTGACGATGCCCACCGACCCGCGGCGATGAATATGGCCTGGCATAATGCCGATCTTGCATTCATCAGGCGTGATCACGCCGGGGCAATTGGGACCCACAAGGCGGCTTTTCGAACCTTTCAGCGCGTCGTTGACCTTGACCATATCGAGCACCGGAATCCCCTCGGTGATCGTGATGATCAGCGGCATTTCCGCTTCGATCGCTTCGATCATCGACGCCGCTGCAAATTTCGGCGGCACATAAACCACCGACGCGTTGGCGCCCGTTTCGGCCATGGCTTCCGCCACCGAGCCAAACACCGGCAGCGTCACACCGTCAGCAGCCTCACCGCCGGTCCAGGTCTGGCCCCCTTTCCCAGGGACCACGCCGCCCACCATCTTGGTGCCGTAGGCGATCGCTTGTTCCGTGTGGAACGTCCCGGTTTTCCCGGTCAGGCCTTGGCAAAGGACTTTGGTGTTGCTGTCGACGAGGATGGCCATGGGACTACGCTCCAAACTAACTGAGCGCTCGATAAGGAACACCATGTCGCAGCGCAACCTTTACTAGCGGCATCCCCCTCCTTCAGCGCCGATCAACGACAGCAGCCCAGCAGTCTCGTCAAAACGAAAAAGGGCGCTTGGCTGATCCCGCCAAGCGCCCTCGAAGACGTTAGTGATAGAGGTGGTCTTAGAACGAGCGGTCGACCCGAACGTCGCCAACCGAAAGCTGTGGCGCAAAGCCGTACGGCTTGCCTGCAGCGCGCGCTGCGAAAAGGTCCGGACGGTCAAAGTCACTGAACGAACGCGGTGCCGCTTCAGCGCCAACGTCCTTGCTGTCCGCAACAACAGCTTCACCTGCAGCCGAGACAGCGGGAAGCGGTGCCAGCGATGGGCCATTGAGCGTACGCGCTTCAGCCGGTGCCGGCTCCACAGCCACCTCAACGGTCTGGCTCGGTGCTGCGGCAGGTGCAGGCGCTTCCGAAGCAACAGCGACCTCAGGACGTGCAGCAACCTCAGGGCGCGCGAGAACGGTTGGCGCCGCGGGCGCTTCAGCCGGAGCAGCCACCGTCTCAACAGCGATAGGCGCCGATGCCGTAGCGGTCACCTCAGGACGCGCCGAAATTGCCGGGGCGGCAGGCGCAACCGACGGACGATCGGACGTCGCAAACGCTTCATTGGTCCGCACTTCTGGGGCGAACAGAGCGCCCTCTTTGGCAGCAGCCTGGGCGCGACCGGTGGATGCCGTTTCAACGATCGCCTTGATCGTGGCGGCAGCAGTCGTCTCAGGGTTGGCGCGGACTTGCGGCGTGAACGGCGCAGCGTCCGGCTTGCTTTGGTTGCCGACGGGACCAGCACTTGCGTTGCGCAGAAGTTGAATCGCGTTCGACGTTGCAGATGCAGCAGAAAGAATCATCGTTCGAGCCCTCTCGGGAAGCCTTTTCCGGAGGACGGGCTACCACCACGAGGTAAACCCGCGATAAACGTTACCGTTCAGTCTTGATCGACCTGATCACGCATCCGTGAAGCTGTAGCCCAGCGCCGCAATCTCCCGGGCATACCACCGGCCAACCAATTCCCGGCTTTCGTCCGTATAGTACGTCGAATAATGCGGGCGCTCCTCGCGATACTCCGATCGCTTCCGCGGAAGAGCGAGGGGCGCAATGGCCAGCTTCTGCCAAAGCGTCTCAAGATCCTGATCAAACGTCTCATACCGCAAAATGAAATCTGCGACGACGCGATCACCAATGGCGTAGACAGGCCAATTTTGCAGCCGCACATGCTCCGTGGACCGATAAATAAGTGAACGGATGTCCCGATCGAACGCTGGCTTGCGCCCCGTCTTCCAGCACCGGTGCATATAAAGAGACACCTGCCGGTCCCAGGGGTTCCGCTCGACGGCAAACTTGAAATAGCTGTCAAAAACCTCCGTACCCAGAACATGGCGGGCTTGCGCGGCCGTGGCGTGGACATGCAAGCCAAACCGGCTCGGCAGCTTCCGCTTCAGCGCCCCGTGGTGCACCGGCGAGTATTTCGCCCACGCCGGCCGCGCCATATCCGCCGCGAAGTCGCCCGGCCCACCCATATCCTTCAGCGCCTGAGACAGCGAACTCCCCGCCGTCTTCTCGGTCCGCAAGAAAATGAACTTATGCGTATGGCTGACGATCATCCGCCGCCTTTGCCCCGACCAAGCCGCCGTAACAAGCCCACACCATCTCACGGTCGCACTGGGAAAATGGGGCCAACCGTTTATCCGAAGCGCACGCGGGATGACGATTCGAGTACAGGTTGCGACACCTGCGACATCTTTGAAGACAAGCGAAGTGTAGACTCAATAACAGCGGGGCAGCTTGTCGCTGTGCACTTGCGCGCGCGGCATCGCGCCTGACTGAACAGCAGGACAGCACGTGGCACGAAAACGTGAGTGTTGCGTAGTGCGTTCTCTTCCGTTCCCCACGTAAAGGAGACCCCGCGTGATTTTCCCTGCTGTTGTTCTGAAACTGATCGTCGTCACGTTTTCATCCGTGATCGGCCTATCCGTCGCAGATTTTGTTCAAACGGTTCGCGAGAGCCGGACGACAGAATCCCGCGTCGCCGAGAAGGACGCTGATGCGCCCGACCTCGGGAGCATCAATTCGAACTAATTGATGTGCTGGACGGGGGCTCCCGTCCAGCGATAGGTGCATCGCTGAGTCGTTCGCTCAGCCCTTCACCGCCCTCACGATCTTCTGCGCTGCGTCGTCGAGATCGTCCGCACTGATCACATCGAGATCCGAAGCGTCGATGATCGCTTTGCCCTTCTCGACATTCGTGCCTTCAAGACGCACCACCAGCGGCACTTTCAGACCGACCTCTTGCACGGCCGCGAGCACGCCTTCGGCGATCACGTCGCACTTCATGATACCGCCGAAAATGTTGACGAGGATGCCTTCGAGACCCGGGTCCGAAGTGATGATCTTGAAGGCCTCCGTGACCTTTTCCTTGCTCGCGCCGCCGCCGACGTCGAGGAAGTTCGCAGGCTCAGCGCCGTAGTGCTTGATGATATCCATCGTCGCCATGGCCAGGCCCGCACCATTGACCATACAGCCAATCGTCCCGTCGAGCTTGACGTAGGAAAGGTCGTACTCGGATGCTTTAATCTCGAACGGGTCCTCTTCGGAAAGGTCCCGCAGTTCCATGATGTCGGCGTGGCGGAACGACGCGTTCGGATCAAAACCGACCTTCGCATCGAGCACCCGCAGGTGACCATCCGGCATGATGATCAGCGGGTTGATCTCCAGCATCGCCATGTCCTTCTCGGTGAAGGCTTTATACAGCGTACGGACGAGGGTGCGGCCATCGTCAGCCGCGACACCGTCAAGCTTCAGGGCACTGACGATTTGCTCAGCAACGGCGTCTGTGATGCCCTCACCCGGCTCCACCGCGACGGTCGCGATTTTCTCGGGCGTCTCTTCAGCGACGGCTTCGATATCCATGCCGCCTTCCGTCGAGGCGATGAACGCCACTTTGCCGGTCCCGCGGTCAACCAGCACCGAGAGGTAGAGCTCTTTTTCAATATCCGCGCCGTCTTCGAAATAGACCCGGCCAACCTCTTTGCCTGCCTCACCCGTTTGCTTCGTGACCAGCGTGTTGCCGAGCATCTTGCGCGCTTCTTCGGCGGCCTCCGCTGCGGACTTGGCCAAGCGCACGCCGCCCTTCTCGCCGGCTTCCGCCTCTTTGAAGCGGCCTTTGCCGCGCCCACCGGCGTGGATCTGCGCTTTCACGACCCACAAGGGCCCCGGCAATTCAGCCGCCCGCGCCTCAGCCTCTTCGGGGGTCAGCGCCACGGCGCCGCCCGCCACCGGCGCGCCATAGGATTTCAGAAGCTCTTTTGCCTGGTACTCGTGGATGTTCATGACTGTGGTCTCAACACGTTGCGCCGCAACATACGGCCATACTGTCGCGGCTTATGACAGCGCCGCCGGGCCTCCGCAACGCGTGATCGCTGTATCTCGTTATTCGTTAACTCTTGCGCGAGGGGGCCACAGCACTACCCTTTAAACGGGATGCGAGGGATTCGTGTTGTGTCAGACGAGAAGAACCAAGCTTTTGACCTCTATTGCCTTTATCTTGATCTGTGGGCCCAGTCGCTAAAGCTGGCCTCCACCGCCATGCGCGCCGGTCTCGTCACCCATGGGCATCGCGATGCTTTTGAGGCGCTGGCCGCCCCCGTCCGGCAGCACAATAACGCTCCGGCCGGAGCGCATTTGACGGGCAACGCTCACGGATCTGAAGGCAGCGATTTCGTCGACGCCAGGGCTCAGCGGATGCTGGCGAAATTCGTGGCGATCCATGACCAGAGCATCGGCGCCATGCCCGGCTTTCAGGACCGCAGCGAAGAAACCGACCGCGCCGCGTCGGCCCAGCTTCCAGGCTGACCGCCCTTACCGGCGGAGAGATGTGCTAGGTCGCCAGGGATGATCCTCGCGACCCTCTCTGCCCTTGCCGCTAGTTCTTTGAGCGTCGGCACTCTGGCTTGCCCCGACATCCCGGAAAGGCTCCGGGCCGGGACCAGCACAGCGCCGGCGGTCAGCGGACTTCAAATCGCGATCCTCAAGGACGGCGCCGTGGTCTGCAGCCGCGCCGCGGGCGCCGCGCAATGGACGGCCGACGGCGCCATGGTCCCTCTGACCACTGAGCACACGATGCGCGTCGCCTCGATCTCTAAGCTCGCCGTGGCGCTCGGGGTCATGCGGTTGGTCGAGGACGGCAAGCTCGACCTCGACGCCGACCTTGCCCGCACCTTGGGGTTTCCCCTGCGCAACCCCGCCTTTCCGGATGAGCCGATCACGCTGCGGCGGGTGCTGTCGCATACATCGTCCGTACGCGATGGAAAGCGCTATTGGCTCGACGCCAGCGAAACCCTCGCGGACTTTTTTACACCGGGCACGGAGCGCTATGAGGGCGGAGCGCACTTCAGTGTCGAGCCGGGCGAAGATCCGGGTACATACTTTAACTACAGCAACCTCAACTTCTCCCTCGCGGCAGCAGCCATCGAGATGGCATCGGGCCAACGGTTCGACGTTTTCCTCGAAACCAACGTTCTCAAGCCACTCGGCATCGACGGTGCCTCGTTTAATCCGTGTAGGACAGTTGCCCACGGGCGTCCGCTGGCCACCCTCTACCGAAAACGCCGCGGCGAAGACGCTTGGGATCCAGGCGGCCCCTGGATCCCGCAGGTCGACGCAGACGAGCTCACCTGCGCCGTTGGGTTACCTGCGGTCAGCAGAAGCGACCCGAACCTCGGTGCCGATCCGCTTACGGATTATCCCCTGGGCTCCAACCCCACCTATTTCTCACCGCAAGGCGGCCTCCGCGCCAGTGCCGAAGACATCGCGCAACTGCTTACGGCTTTAAGGCGTTGCGACAACCCCCTCCTCACCACGGCGACCGCCGAAACCATGCTGGCCACGCAATGGCAGCTCAACGCCGACAATACCAACGGCACCACGACCGAGTTCAACGACGATCAAGGCTCGTTCGATGGGCTGATGACCCGGTACGGATTATCCGTACACTGGATCGACTTGAACCGTTGGAACCAAGGCCCCGAAACCCCAGTCCTCGCCGGGCACCTCGGGGACGCCTACGGCCTCCTCGGCATGGCTTTGATCGACCCCGATACCGGAGACGGCTTCGTGGCCCTGATCACAGGAACAAGCGACGACCCCGCAAAGAACCCGACGGGGCGGACGCCTCTCTACAGGATCGAAGAGGACATCCTCACCTGGATCTTGGAGACCTTCAGCCAGCCCTAAGCCGCAGCGCTCTCGGCAGCAGGCTCCGTCCGCGCGATCCAGCCGCCGCCCAGCACCCGGGTCGAACCCACATCATAAAAGACACACGCTTGCCCCGGCGCGACCCCCGCTTCGGGAACTTCGAGATCCACAAACGCGCCTTCCCGGTCACAGCCCAGCCGCGCAGGCGCAGGCGGCCGCGTCGAGCGCAGCTTCACGCGCACGTCCAAGGCCTCGGGCAACCCGTCCGAAGCGCCAATCCAGTTGACCTCCTTCAAGCGCACCCGCGCCGTCAGGAGCGCTTCTTGCGGGCCAACAATGACCCGGCGATCCTCGGCGTTCAGGCCCACGACATAAAGCGGCGTCTCCTGGCCACCGATGCCCAAGCCGCGGCGTTGACCCACCGTATAGTGGATCACCCCCGCATGCCGTCCGAGAACATTGCCCGCCCGGTCGACGATCTCGCCCGGTTCCGACGCACCCGGACGAAGCCGCTCGACGACGGCCGTGTATTTCCCTTCCGGCACAAAGCAAATGTCTTGGCTGTCCGGCTTATCAGCCACCTCCAGCCCCATTTCTTCCGCCAGCGCCCGGGTTTGGCTCTTCGGGAACCCGCCGAGCGGGAAGCGCAAGAAGTCGAGCTGCGCACGGGTCGTTGCGAACAGAAAATAGCTCTGGTCTTTCCCGCTATCCTCGGCGCGGTGAAGCTCCGCCCCGCCCGGTCCATCGAGCCGCCGTATATAGTGCCCCGTCGCCATCGCTTCGGCGCCCAAATCCCGGGCCGTGGTCAGAAGGTCCTTGAACTTCACTGACTGATTGCACCGGACACAGGGGATGGGCGTCGCACCCGAAAGATACGTATCGGCGAAATCGTCCATAACGCTTTCGGAAAACCGATCTTCGTAATCCAGCACATAGTGCGGGATGCCCAGTTGCTCGGAGACGGCGCGCGCGTCGGCAATATCCTGCCCCGCACAGCACGCGCCTTTCTTCTGCACAGCGACCCCGTGGTCATAGAGCTGCAGCGTAATGCCCACAGCGTCATAACCGGCCGCGCTGACCAGCGCTGCAGTCACCGAGCTATCCACACCGCCGGACATCGCAACGACCACCCGGGCACCTTTCGGCACGCCGAGGTCGAGGTTATCTGAAATCTCTTTCATCGTGAGCATGGACATTGGCCCGAGATAATGCAGGTCAGCTCTCGATGGAACAGGGCATAAATGCTTTGAAAGAAGTGCATGGTTGCGAGCACAGAACGCGGCCGTTACAGTTTAACTGAAAAACGAAGGGTTAACCAACAATGGTCGTATCTAAGGTTCTCCGCAGGTTGGGGACAGTGGCGCTTTGCGCAGCAGCGATGACGCAAACTGCATCTGCTGGAGACGCTGAGGGACGGTTCGCACCGAAGGGCCCTGGGCTCATTCCGTGCAAGATCTTCCTAGAACAACTCCAACAAGACCCCCAGGCCGCGACAATGCCCCTGGTTTGGCTCACCGGCTATATCTCCGCCGCCAACGCGTTCATTGACGACACCTATGACCTCGTCACCTGGCAAACCGACGGCATCCTCGCCAACCTCCTAGCCCGCAGCTGCGCGCAAAACCCTGAGCAACCGATCGCAGCCGCAGCCAACGGCGTCGTGCAAGTGCTCGGCAGCTCGCGCCTGACCACCGCGCAACAACTGACGAAGATCGAAGTCGGCGAGCAGCAAGGTCTCCTCTACCCCTCCGTCGTTCGCGAAATTCAACAGAAGCTGTCCGAAGCCGGCCAGTCGCTCGTCGTCGACGGTGATTTCGGCCCGGGAACGGCGGCTGCGATCCGCGGGTTCCAAAAATCGAAAGGTCTTCCCGAGAACGGTTTCCCGGACTCAGCAACCTTAATCGCGCTCTACACAGGCAACGCGCCTCAATAATTTACCAAACTTTTTTTGAAAAAGCGGCTCGGTTAACGCCTGATGAAGGCGGCCGAGCCGTTTTTTTTAGGCGAACCGGCAGACGCGAATTCGCCTCAGTCTACTGAAATCAATAAGAGAATTTTTCTCCCGACGCGTGCATCGCGCACCGCCGCGCACCGTTTACCTTGTGTTTATCTAAAATTTGACGCTTTCCGTTTTATGTGATGTGATAACTTCACTAAAGCAATCCTTCTCAGGGAACCCCACAATGTTAAAACTCAAGACCACGCTGGCAGCCGTCGCTGCTACCTCACTCCTCGCATCTGGCGCTCACGCAGCATCGATGATCATCGACGATTTCGACCAAATGATCTCGGCGGGCGTCCCCGTCTCTGGCCTGGTGGACAGCGCTGTGATGTCCGACATGTACACCTCACCGGACATGATCGCCTTCACCCGGACGCTGTCCGTCTCCACCGATGAAGCGCTCGGCGACAACATCTTCATCGGCAATGACCGCCTGACGGTGAACTCCGGCGCCTCGAACAACACCACCGGCTTCATCCGTTGGGAGCTGACCAACCCCGCTGGCGGCCTCGACCTCACCGGCATGGCAGCGTTCAAAGCCAACGTCGAAAACGGTTCGGTTTCGTCAAACTCAGACGCCGTCGACGCCAGCCTGACGCTGATCAGCGGCATCGGCACCATGTCCGAGATGACCCACACCGTGATGTTCGACATCGAAGAAGGTGATCTCGAAATCCTCGTCGACATCGCGGACTTTGCCGGCAGCGTCGATCTTACGGACATTGATGCCATCGTCTTCGGCTATTCGTCGCCAGAAGACGGCGTCGACTTCACGCTTAGCGATGCGCTGCTCACCACGACCGTCCCGGTCCCCGGCGGTGTGCTGCTGATGGGCTCGGCACTCGCCGCCTTCGCCGCCCGGCGTCGCCGCACCTAAGCTTCGCCTCAGCCCCTGAGCTCGAGGTTTTGCTGAAAACGAAAACCCCAGATGCGCCCACCGCATCTGGGGTTTTCTCGTTTGCGCCGCGATCAACTGCAGCCAACGCTACACGCTTTCGGGAGGGCCTTCTCTCTGCTGCGCGCGCGGCTTAAGTCCCTCCCATGACCATACACCCCACCGTCCTCGACGCCATTGGCGATACCCCGCTCATCAAGCTTCAGCGCGCGTCCGAGGAGACCGGCTGCACGATCCTCGGCAAGGCGGAGTTCCTGAACCCCGGCCAGTCGGTGAAGGACCGCGCTGCCCTCGGAATCATCGAAGCGGCCGAAGCCGACGGCTCGCTCCAGCCCGGCGGCACCATCGTCGAAGGCACCGCGGGGAACACCGGCATCGGCCTTTGCATGGTGGGCAAGGCAAAGGGCTATAACGTCCGCATCGTCATGCCGCGCACCCAAAGCCAGGAGAAAAAGGACGCCATCCGGCTCCTGGGCGGCGAGCTGATCGAGGTCGACGCCGTCCCCTACGCCAACCCCAACAACTACGTGCATTATTCCCGCCGCGTGGCCGAGGAGACCGACAACGCCATCTGGGCCAACCAATTCGACAACGTGGCGAACCGCAACGCCCACTACCGCACCACGGGCCCTGAAATTTGGCAGGGTACGGACGGTAAGGTCGACGGCTTCACCTGCGCCGTCGGGTCAGGAGGCACCTTGGCGGGCGTCGCTATGGCCCTCAAAGAACGCAGCCCCGCGGTGAAAGTTGCCCTCACCGACCCCCACGGCGCTAAGCTGTTCTCCTGGGTCAAAACCGGCGAACTCGAGGCCGAGGGCTCGTCCGTGATGGAAGGGATCGGCCAAGGGCGCGTCACCGCCAACCTCGAAGGCGTCAGCTTCGACGAAGCGTTCCGGATCGCCGACGCCGAAGCCCTCAACATCATCTTTGCACTGACCAAAGAAGAAGGCATGTGCCTTGGCGGGTCCGCGGGCATCAATATCGCAGGGGCGATCCGGCTCGCCAAGGAGATGGGCCCCGGCCACACGATCGTCACCATCCTCTGCGACTACGGCAACCGCTACCAATCCAAGCTCTTCAACCCAGCGTTCCTGCGCGAGAAGGATCTGCCCGTGCCCGATTGGCTGGTGTAGGCGGATGATCTGGCGCCTCTCGATCATGATCTGGTTTTTATGGGGCGGCGTCCTTGGCCTCTGGCTCGTGCTGGCCCGCGACACGGTTGCCGGCCTTTGGCAGACGCTCTCGGTCCTATGGGCCGTCAATGGCGGCGCGCTCTGGATCATCACGCGGAGGCGGTCATGAGCCCGAATCCGCCGCCTACGGATGAAACGACCTTTGACACCTTCATGGCCGTCGACATCCGTGTCGGGACGATCACCGACGCGCAGCCATTTCCAGAGGCCCGCAAGCCCGCGATCAAGCTCTGGATCGACTTTGGCGAAACCATCGGTACAAAGAAGAGCTCAGCCCAAATCACAGTCCACTACGAACCCGAAAATCTGATCGGCAAACAAGTCATGGCCGTCGTCAATTTCCCGCCCCGGCAAATCGGCCCCTTCCGCTCCGAAGTGCTGGTCTTGGGATTTGAGGATGACAACGGCGCGGTCGTTTTGGCCGGTCCGGATACCAGCGTGCCGAACGGCAAGAGGATGGCATGAGCGCATCAAAACGACCTGCGCCGCTCGAACGGCACAGCGTCACGATCCACTATCTCGAGCAAACGATGCAGCGGATGCAGACCCCTCTGCCCGTCCCCGCGCGCAAGCTGGCGATCATGCGCGCGGAGAAGCCGCCCCTCGCGTTCTACCGGTTCTTGTTCAACGGTGTGGGCGAGCCGCATCGCTGGATCTCCCGCCGCTACATGCCGGATACGGAGCTTTCGGCGATCATCAACGATCCCAATATCGCCATATACGTTCTTTATGCGGAAGGTTCGCCTGTTGGCTTCGGAGAGGTCGATTCCCGCGAGAGCGATCACGCCGCGATCAAGTTCTTCGGCCTCCTGCCCGAGGTACAAGGCCAAGGCCTCGGGCGCTGGTTCTTCCGCGAGATCACCGAGCTGGCATGGCAAATGCGCAAACCGCGGGTCATCATCGAAACCTGCACCCTCGATAGCCCCCGCGCGCTCCAACTCTACCAACGCGAAGGTTTCTCTCTCTACGACCGCGCGACCGGGGTGATCGAATGGCACGGATGAAGGACGACACCAAGCTCTGCCACGACGCCCGACCGTCCCTCGGTGTACGGATGGTCAATCCCTCTGTCGAGCGCGGCTCCACGGTGCTCTTCAACAGCTATGACAGCTTCGTCGCGAAGAACCGGCCGATGTATTACGGGCGGCACGGCACCTCGATCCACACTGAGCTCAAAAAAGCGGTGGGCCTGCTCGAAGGCGGCGATAACGTCACCCTCACCTCCTCGGGACTCTCTGCAATCAACCTAACCCTGGCGACCTTTGCTGAGCCAGGCGCCGATATTCTCGTCACGGACACAGCTTACGATCCTGTGCGCAGCTTTTGTGATTTCTACCTCGCGCCCCGGGGCGTCTCGATCCGCTATTTTGATCCGCTGATCGGCGAAGGCATCAAGGATTTGATCCGTGACGAGACGGTCTTAATCCACACCGAGAGCCCAGGCTCCCTCACGTTCGAGCTCCAAGACCTTCCCGCGATCCGAGCCGGTGCAGGCGATCTGCCAATCTCCATCGACAACACCTGGGGGGCCGGATACTTCTACAAACCGCTCGCTCTCGGCGCGACCATCAGTATCCAGAGTGCTACGAAATATATGGGCGGGCACTCCGACGTGTTCCTCGGCACGATCTGTTCCGCCAACGACACTGTCGGCAGACGGATCGCGCGGACGGCCACCTTGCTCGGCAACGCGACGTCCCCGGACGATGCCTACCAAATCCTCCGTGGGCTGCGCACCCTGCCGACGCGCCTCAGGGAACATGAAACCCAAGGCATCGCTTTGGCCCAGTGGCTCGATGCCCGGCCCGAGGTCGCGCGGGTCATCCACCCGGCCTTGGAAAGCCATCCCCAGCACGCCCTGTTCCGCCGGGATTTCACCGGCGCCTCAGCCCTTTTCTCCGTGATTTTGCAGACCGGCGACGAAGCCTACACGAGGGCGTTTATCGACGCCCTGTCGCTCTACGGCCTCGGCTACAGCTGGGGCGGCTACGAGAGCCTCTGCCTCCCCGCCTGGCCCAGCCGCAGCCGAACCGCGGTACCGTGGGAAGAAACAGGACAGCTCCTGCGTTTTCACGTAGGCCTGGAAGCGATAGAGGACTTAACCGCGGATTTAGCAAACGCGTTTGAGACAGCTGGGCGGGAGACAGTGCGGTGAAACATCGATGGGCGGTGGCGGCTTTGGCGCTGGCGGCATGTGAAACGGTTGATTTACCAGAGGGTTTGACCTACGCGCGCGCTTTTGACGCGCGCCCGGACAGTGTGGGTACCATCATCTCCACGGCCCCAGTTGGCGCTGTTCTCACCCATCCCGGCGGCGTCTGCCGGACACCGTGCCAGGTGACCTATCCCGAACTCGTTCAAGTTTTAGTTGCGAAAGAAGGCTATGCGCCTCTCAAACTGAACATACCTGTTGGGGCAAAGGATACGGCTTTTGAGCTGACGCCGGTGGGGCGCAGCGTGGCCGTCGAGGAGGTGACCTTACCCGAGCTATGAGCTTCAAACCCACCGCGCTGGCCCGGGACCTCATCAATGCGGAGGGCCCGGACGCCGAGCAGCTCCTCAACTCTGTTCTCGCCTCGGACGTCACCGGTCGCCAGCCGGGGGATATCACATTCACGTGCCTGCTGACCCCTCAGGGCAAAGTCATGGACGTGATGTTCCTGCACAAGCTCACCAACGGGTTCCTGCTGGACGTGTTCCAGGGTCGCGGCGCGCCGCTGGCGAAACAGCTCAACATGTACAAGATGCGCTCGAAGGCGACCTTCGAGAAGGTCCCGGGTGCGGTCTTCGTCGCGCCCGACGGCCACGCGCCTGAGGATGCCGGCAAAGATCCCCGCATGGACGGGCTGGGCCGCCGCTGGTTCACCCTCGGCCCGATGGTCTCTGGCCCGCGCAACCCCGGCTACTTCCACCTGATGCGCCGTCTGGGCATCCCCGAGTTCGGGCTCGATTATCAGTCTGGGGACGTTTTCGCCATGGACGTCAATCTCGATGTTCTGGGTGCGGTGGATTACCAAAAAGGCTGCTTCGTCGGCCAAGAGGTCGCCAGCCGCATGTTCCGCAAAGGCGAAGTCCGCAAGCGTACCCTGAAGATCTACGGCGACACCGACCTCCCCCGCGGCACCACCCTGCGCCAGCGCACAGGCATCGTCGGCACCATCACCTCGATGATCGGCGGTGAAGGCCTCGCCGTCATGCGCCTCGACCGCCTCCAAGGCGACGAAGTCTTCGCCCTCCACAAAGGCTTCGACCTCAGGTTCAAGGTGAGGAAGCAGGCTTACCTTGGTTAGGTCAGTTGAAGTTATGCTAAGCGCACGCCCCGGTGTCTTCCCAAACCTGACCAAAAATAATATCTTATCAGCATGAAGCGGCCAAAGAGCTCAGAAGTTATCGCAACGTTTACCCTCCAGCAGGCTGAAAAGCTTACTGGTGTATCGGCGCGTCAACTACAGAACTGGGACAAAACTGGGTTTTTTCACCCATCGTTTGCAGAGCCAAACAGACGGGTTGCGAACAGCCGTATCTACTCCTTCAGAGACCTCGCCTCACTCCGCATACTGAATACTTTGCGCAATGAATCGAAGGTACCGCTTCAACACCTGAGGCGGGTCAAGAAGAAGCTTATCGAACTCGGCGACGACCTTTGGGCCAAGACAACCCTGTTTGTTCTGAACAAAAAGGTTGTTCTAAAGAACGCCGAGACTGGCAAACTTGAAGACGCCGAATCCCAACAATTGGTATTTAACATCCCCCTTCGCGTAGTCAGTGAAGGACTTGAGCAAGATGTGCGACAACTACGTCAACGGAATCCTCATACCATTGGCGAAATCTCAGCGGGCCAGCGAAACATTGTAGGCGCGAAACCAACAATCGCCGGTACGCGAATACCGGTCTCCAGCATCCAAGCCTTCATCGATGAAGGCTACACTGACGAACAGATCATTGCCGAGTACCCAATTCTCGATGAGCGCGATATCGCAGCCGTAAGATCAGCTGCCAACGCGGCGTAGTACACGAACGATGCCTCCAGGAAAGCAGTTCACGGTATTGCTTGATGAAGGCGTTCCACGGTCGGTTGGAGCCGTGTTTGAAAGCGCTGGGCATGAAGTAATCCATCATCGGGACATTCTCGTTGAGAGCTCCCCAGACGACCTGGTTGCAAAAAGTGCAATCAAAAATAACGCGATCCTCGTCGCTCAAGACAAGGACTTCGGCACCATGATGCGGGTCGATACATCGAAGGGAACGCGCTTCTCTAAGCTACACCTCCTTCAGCTGAAGTGCAAAGAACCGATTGCACACACTCGGGTTAAGTTCCTCATGGATTTGATAGAGCTGGAGTGGCAGGTCGCATGTCAAAAAGATCCTCGGCGCCTCTGGCTAGAGGTGGGTCCCCACTTCGCTAGGACCCACCGATAGTAAGAAGCGGGCAACTCAAAGGATGCCCCATGACCAACCGCTGTTCCTGGCCCACTGCTGGTGACGACTTCTATATTCAGTACCATGACGAAGAATGGGGGGTGCCGGAGTGGGATGACCGGGCGCTGTTTGAGAAGCTGATCCTCGACGGGTTTCAGGCGGGCCTCTCCTGGCGGACGATCCTTTATAAGCGCGAGAATTTCCGTAAGGCCTTTGACGGTTTTGACCCGGAGAAGATGGCCCGCTGGTCCGACAAAAAGGTCGAGCGCCTGCTCCAGGACAAAGGCATCATCCGTTCACGCCTTAAAATCGAAGCGGCCCGGAAAAATGCGCGAAGCTGGCTCGAGATCATGGAGCAGGAAAGCTTCTCCGACTGGCTGTGGAGCTATTGGGACGGCAAACCTCTGCAGACGAACTTTACCGATGCCGCACAGGTCCCCGCCAAAACACCGATCTCGGAGCAAATGTCCAAAGACCTCAAAAAGAGAGGCTTCACCTTCTGCGGCCCCGTCATCGTCTACGCCTTCGCCCAAGCCGTCGGCATGGTGAACGACCACCTCGTCACCTGCTTCCGCCACCAAGAACTGGGCGGTACGGCATAAATCGGTTGTCCCTCGCCCGCCGCAACGATGGGCGGCGAAGGCCTCCAAATAGGCCTTGTGGTTAGCGTCGTCCCGGCGCTGCTCCGTAGGCGGAATGTTGCATAGTCTGTTCGCTTATGGATATCGTCGACTTCAGCGCTGTGTTGTTGAAAGCGGGGAGAACGACCGATGGAGCCGATCGATTGGTTCGCAAACTGGCCGGAAGCGCCTTTCAACGAGACCTACTGGGGCAGCCCTTTCAGCAACGCGATCATCGTTTTCGTTCTTGCATCGTTACTATGGCTTGCCCCGTTTTGGCTTTTCCTATTCGGGTCAATGTTGTTCAGCTGGGTTGACCAAAAGCAGAGGTTGGCGCGGGTGCTGTTGTTCTTCGCGCCAGGGGCCTTCTTGATCAGTTTCGCTTTCCTGCTCGACCTTCTGCCGGAGTGGGAATTTGAAGAAGTGACCGCGGGCTGGGTCTTCTGCTTCACCCTAGCTTTGCCGGTGTCCGTCTTGGTCGGATCAACAATCGCCAGCATTCTTATTGCGTGGCGCTCACCAGAGGTGACTTCCTAGCACAAAGTGCGCGACGGCTTATGCCGCGCCTCCCGCAGGGGCTCAGCCGCCCACCATTCCAATTAACCAAGCGATACCCGCCGCAATCGGCGCAAAGATCGCGCCGATGACGATGCCTTTGAAAAAGCCGCGGGCGAAGAACCCATAGTTGCGCCACCCCGCTGCATTCTCTGTACCGGGAATAGGCGGCTTAGCCGGGTTGATGACCAGCAACGTGCCCCAGTCGATCATCACCAAATCGAACAGGTTGAAAATCTGAAACGGCAAATAGGCGTGCAGCACGGCCGGAAAAAATCCGGCCTCAAACCCAAAACGAGAAACACTCAGGATGCATCCGGCCAGGATGCCGCCCGTCACCGGTAAGCCCAGGACCATCAGCCAGCGCTTCTCGGCCGGTGTCGGCGGCGGCACGAGCGCGCGAATATCCTCCGGCAGATCGTGCAGCCAAATCCGCGGCTTCCAAAAGAAGCTCCACGTCACGATGGCGCCGATGACCCCGCAAAGGATCGCCCCGTCCACCAAAAGAAGTTGCGTGTTGACCATCACCTGAACGCAGCACGTCCGCCGCCCCCCCCCCGCGATGAACAGGGTCCCACGCACCGGCGGCGCTATCAATCTCGAAGCGCATGTCGTCGGTGCGAAAACGTAACACAATGTGCGCTCAGCCTGTTGCACCGCAGCGACGCTGAGCGCACAAGTACTGTGGTTAATCAACGAAGAGAGGCGCCATGAAGCCCGCCATTGCCCGCATTCTCGCCACCGGCCTCTACACGCCGGAGCAGTCGATTTCGAACGAAGAGCTGGTCGAGGCCTACAACGCCTTTGTCGCTCAGTGGAACGCGGACAACCCTGGCGAGCCGCCGCTGGAGCCCTCCTCGGCGGAGTTCATCGAGAAGGCGTCAGGCATCAAGAGCCGCTACGTGCTCGACAAAGAAGGCGCGCTCGACCCGAAACGGATGCGGCCCCGGCTTGAGGCGCGCAGCAACGACGAGCTCTCGGTGATGGCGGAGATGGCCGTCAACGCCGCGCGGGACGCGATGGAGCGCGGCAACCTCGGCTCCAAAGACATCGACGCGGTGATCTGCGCAGCGTCGAACATGCAGCGCCAATACCCCGCCATGGCGGTGGAGGTCCAAGACGCCCTGGGCATCGAGGGCTATGGCTTTGACATGAACGTCGCCTGCGCCTCCGCCGCGTTTGGCATCCAAACCGCAATCGGCCTCCTTTCCACCGGCGCGCGCCGTGTGCTGATGGTCAATCCGGAGATCTGCACTGCCCACATCAATTTCAAAGATCGCGACGGCCACTTCATCTTCGGCGATGTCGCGACCGCAGTGATCATCGGCCAGCCCGACGGCGAAGCACCAGCGGGCGCCTTCGATATCCTCGGTACACGGCTGAAAACGCAGTTCTCAAACAACATCCGCAACAATTTTGGGTTCCTCAACCCAGCCGAAGACGGCGTCATCGACCTTAATGATCCGCGGACGGATAAGCTCTTCAAGCAAAACGGCCGCTCCGTCTTTAAAGAGGTCGTGCCTATGGTCGCGGCGATGATCGAGGCTCACCTCGGCGACGAAGGCATTGATCCGGCTGAGGTTTCCCGCTTCTGGCTCCACCAGGCGAACCTCTCGATGAACATGCTGATCGCCAAGAAACTCCTCGGCCGCGACCCCGAGCCCACCGAAGCCCCAGTCATCCTCGACGAATACGCCAACACCTCCTCCGCCGGCTCCATCATCGCATTCCATAAGCACAAAGACGATCTCGCCAGCGGCACCCTAGGCGTCATCTCCGGCTTCGGCGCAGGGTACAGCGCTGGGTCAATCGTGGTGCGGGCTTGTTAGGGCTGCATGCCAACGAACGTCCTCTTTGTCTGCTCACAGAACAAACTAAGAAGTCCGACAGCGGAACAGGTCTTTTCGAGTTGGGAGAGCCTCGAGTGCGACTCCGCGGGCCTGAACAACGGGGCTGAAGTTGAGCTCTCATCGGAACAGGTTAAGTGGGCAGACGTCATCTTCGTGATGGAACGTCAACACCGCAATAAACTCACCAGGCGCTTCAAACAGCACTTGAATAGCAAGCGGGTAATCGTTCTCGGCATTCCAGACGATTACGAATTTATGGACCCTGAGCTCATCGACATCCTCGGAGCAAAAGTCCCGCAGTTCCTTCGTTGAAGGCCCTCCTCCTTACCGTCATCCCGGCCCCAGAGCCGGGACCCATCACGAAAAAATGCCGGCGGAGCGGTCGATGGATCCCGGATATCTGCTGCGCAGATTCCGGGATGACGTGGGGTGGAGAAAGTCTGCATAGAGCCACGATAGGCTCACATATGCCGCGTAGCCGTCCAGGCTATTTCATCGGCTCGGCATCCCACGCCATAATGAAATCGCGGCCCTCGGCGAGGGTCTGTCCTCTGACGACGCCGTCTGTACCCAGGCGGCCCGAGGTTGCGTAGAGGCCCGAGCCGTCTTTGGTCAGTACCGTGAAGATCACTTCGCCCTCATGGACCCGGGCCCGCGCCACATCGAACGTTGTGCCGTAGAACGTACCCCGCAGGACGCCGTCGTCGTCCACCTTCTTGATCACCATTTTGGTCGAACTGGGCGGCGCAAGGTACGAGAAGTAGAGGTTCACGTCCCACTCCCCCACGAGTTTCTGCATCAGTGCCGTTCGCTCGTCGTCAGCGAACGCGTTCGCCGCAAGGCTCAGGCAACACGCCATGGCTCCAAACAAAAGCTTCATCGGATCTCTCCCTCTCCGTAGACAGATTAAAACGCGCGACAGCTCGACGTCGGCACGGCCCGCGTCTCTTCGGGGCGCGTCGATGCGATCCAGCAGTCTTCAAGGATGGAGCAATAGCAAACCTCCATGATCGGAAGTTCGACATCGCCGTCGATAATGGCGTTGAGGCGCTTTTGGAACAGGCGTTGACGCTCAGGCGTCTTCGGCCAGCTGGCCGTCATGAACTGAACTTCCGTCCCTTGACGCATCACACGCCCCTCAATGTCCGAGTAGGTATGCGGACCTGCAGGCGTGAACGCACTAGGCACGAACGACCCGACAAACTCTCGCAAGTCGGGCGACGCGTCCGAACCTTCGAAAAACAACCTGTACTGATCGATAATCGCCGGCCCGACGCCAGCGTTTTCGATCGACAGTTCATAGTCGATCGTCTCGCCGCGATAGTCAGTGCTGTAAGAGATTTGCAGCAACGGCCAAACCTCAGACTGCTGCTGGGTGCGCATCACGCGGCTCTGGTCCCACGCGAGGAAAACCGCAACAATACTGGTCACCAACGCGCAAATCGCCACGAAAGCTTCGAAATACCGCCCGACACGCCGCTCATCCGTTTTCATGAAGGGAGAGATAGGCAGTGGTTCGGTGAGTCAAACTGCGACACACTGGACGCGAGATCGGGCACAAGAAGAGGTGCGGCCCATAAGGTTATCCGCCACTCCCCAAACCCGCCGTATACTCACCACCATCAAACAGGCATCTGGAGGTCAGGATCCGTCGTCTGGCGCCCTGTTTGTGACGGGATTGTCCGGTAGAGTTTTTAGCGGCGCTACCGCCTTCGGCTATTTGAGCGCAGAACCCGTGCTCAAATAAGCCGCTGGCCGGTGGCACACTGACAGAGTGCTCATATAGGCCGAGGGCCGATAGCACACTGACAATGTGCTCAAATAGGCCGGAAGGCCGATAGCACACTAAAAAATCTCTCTACCGACGGACGTTTGTTGGGCGTGAGCTTTAAGTTAGGCCGTCCACGGACTGAGGCAGACCCGTCCCTCGCGCGCGGGAGGTGTAGGAAGCCTTCACGCCGCAGCAGAGTATCAAAGAACCCCTTTCAGCCGCGGCGACCGCGCGCGAGGTTCCTTTTTTAGTGCGCTATCGGCCTTCCGGCCTATTTGAGCGTATCATTGGCGTGCGCTACCGGCCGTTGGCCTATTTGAGCGCTTTATAAGTGCGCTAACGCCTTCGGCTATTTGAGCGCTTTGTAAGTGCGCTAACGCCTTTGGCTATTTGAGCGCAGGATCGGCGTGCGCCCCTCTCCACCCGTCATCCCGGAATTCGCGGCAGCGAATATCCGGGACCCAAGGACGGGCACCTCAAACGCTCTCACGCCAACCAACCCTCAGACCATAGGTCTCGGTTCGCCTTTGGCGGCCGGGATGACGGCGCGGCAAACAGGCGCTACAGCCGTGCCATGACCACCGCCCCGCCCCGGGCTTGGCAGCGCATGCTGTCGGGCCGACGCCTTGATATTCTGGATCCCTCGCCTCTCGACATTGAGATCGAGGACATCGCCCACGGCCTCGCGCGGGTGGCGCGCTGGAATGGGCAGACGATCGGTACACAGCCCTTTAACGTGGCCCAACACTCGGTCATCGTTGCGGATATGTGTATACAGATGAAACCCAGCTGGCCGCGGGAATGGCGTCTGGCCGCCCTCCTCCACGATGCGCCCGAATACGTAATCGGCGACATGATTTCGCCGTTCAAAGCGCTCCTCGGCGGGAACTACAAGGCGGTGGAGGCGCGCCTTCAGCGTGCTGTGCATATCCGCTTTGGTCTGCCTGCGGAGCTTCCCGAAGCGGTAGAGAAGACGATTAAGAAAGCCGACCGCGCCTGCGCCTATTTCGAGTCGACCCAGCTGGCCGGCTTCACCGTGGAGGAGGCGGAAAAGCTCTTCCCCGTCCCAAGATCAGTCGAGCCCATCACCCTCAACATTCTGTCCACTGAGGACAGCCAGCGGTTATACTTGGACCGCTTCAACGCCTCCGCAGCCTAGCCTTTAAAGAGCGGCGCTTGCGACAAGCCCAAAAAGTGCCCACACGCAGTCCCGTGGAACGAAGGCTGGTCATTGGGCTTAACATCGCGCTCACCGCGTTGATCGGTGACGAGCCCCATGTGCTGTGCGTCAAACGGCCCGGCGGATGGGGCCTGCCCTTTGGCCGGTTCGACCCTGACGAGCACCGAACGTTCGAACTGGCGCTGCGCGACTTTGTTGAGCGGCAAACCTCGGTGCCCCTCGGCTATGTCGAGCAGCTCTACACGTTTGGCGATCGCGGACGAGAGGCGCCGCGGGCCTCGCTGGTGATGGGCGACGAGGTCGATCGGATCGTCTCGATTGGCTATCTCGCGCTGTCGCCTGAAGCGGCCGAGCCAAGCCTCGAGAGCGCCCAGTGGCGGCCATGGTACGCGTTCTTCCCTTGGGAGGACCGGCGCAGCCAAGGCGGCCCGCTGCCGCTAATCGAAGAGCGCCTGCGCGCCTGGGCGGGCACAGACAGCGAGCGGCTAGACCGGCTCGCCTTCACCCAAGGCGGCGACGACCTGCCCTGGCCTGAGGAGCGCGCGCTCGACCGGTTTGAGGTGATGTACGAAGCGCGCCTGGTGGCGGAAGCGCATCGCGACAGGGACGGTGTCGAAGGGCCTGAGCTTTATGGAGAAGCGATGATTTCGGACCACCGCCGGATCCTGGCCACGGCGATTGGGCGTTTGCGCGGCAAAATGCGCTACCGGCCGGTGATTTTTCAGGTGATGCCGGACGCCTTCACCCTCTCCGACCTGCAAAGCGGGATCGAAGCGGTGCTGGGCTTCCGGATCCACAAACAGAACTTCCGCCGCGGGGTGGAAAGTGCGCACCTTGTTGAAAAGACCGAGAAAACGGTGCAGCAAACCGGCGGACGCCCCGCCGCCGTCTACCGCGCTGGGGCAAGTTCTGGGGTGACGACAGCGCTCGGTTTGCCCTTGCCGCGGTTCAAGCAGACGGCGCCTCGCTAGCCGCCGGATGCAGCTTAGACTTGCAAAAAACTCGCCCAGAGCATAAGTCCTCCGTTTGATATACTCGAAGTGAGCAAAAGGGGGTGTCGCCATGGCAGCCTACGGCAACGAAACCAGCGTCCAAAACGCAGCGGAGCTTCGCGCTGCGACCGAGCCCCTCTATGCACGCGTCGCCTCCCGCATCCCCCGGTTCGAATGGGACCTCATGGCCCCCGTCGTCGCGCGCATCAACCAGCTCAAGGCCGAGAAGAACGCCGTCATCCTCGCCCACAATTACATGACGCCCGAGATTTTTGCCTGCGTCGGCGATATCCGCGGCGATAGCCTGCAGCTTGCCCGCGAAGCAGCCAAGGCCGAGGCCGACGTCATCGTCCAAGCGGGCGTCCACTTCATGGCCGAGACCTCAAAAATCCTAGCGCCAGAAAAGACGGTGATCATCCCCTCGCTGGAGGCTGGATGCTCGCTGGCCTCGTCGATCACAGGGGCAGACGTCCGTTTGCTGAAGGAACGCTATCCCGGCGTGCCCGTGGTGACCTACGTCAACACCACGGCCGATGTGAAAGCGGAGACCGACATTTGCTGCACCTCGTCCAACGCGGTGCAGGTTGTCGAGCATATCTGCCAAGAGTTTGGCACCGACGAGGTCATTCTGATCCCCGATCAATACCTCGCCAAAAACGTCGCGCGGATGACCAACAAGAAGGTCATCACCTGGGCGGGCTCTTGCGAAGTGCACGAACGGTTCACCGCCGAAGACATTCGCGAAATCCGTGCGGGCAACCCCGGGGTGGTCGTGATCGCCCACCCGGAATGCCCGCCCGATGTTTTGTCAGAGGCCGACTATGCAGGCTCCACCGCAGCCATGTCCGGGTACGTCCAGAAAAAACAACCGCGGCAGGTTGTTCTGATCACCGAATGTTCGATGTCCGACAATGTTGCGCTGGAGAACCCCGGCGTCGACTTTGTACGGCCGTGCAATCTCTGCCCGCACATGAAACAGATCAGCCTCGAAGGCATCCAGCTGGCGCTTGAAACGATGAGCCACGAAGTCATCGTCGATCCCGTGATCGCAGCACGCGCCCGCGACGCCGTCGAACGGATGATCGAACTGCCGACCCCGGCGACACCAGCCGCCTTCGACACGGGCCACGGCGGAGACGTCATCGCGGTCGAGCACCGCTAGCATCCCATGAGCGCGGGGCATACGGACGGCAGCGTCGTCGTCATCGGCGCTGGGATCGCGGGCCTGTGGACTGCGCTCAGTCTCGCGCCTCGGCCGGTGACCATCGTCACCGCCAGCAGGCTCGGTAGCGGCAGTTCTGCCTGGGCCCAAGGCGGTTTGGCCGCCGCGATCGGCGACGATGACAGCCCCGAAGACCATGCCCGCGACACCATCGCTGCGGGCGCTGGGCTTTGCGATCCCGACGCCGTCAACGTCCTCGCCGACGGCGGCCCCGCAGCCGTTGAAGCGCTGGCAAGCCTAGGCGTGCCGTTCGACAAAGACGCACGCGGATCATTCACCCTCGGGCGGGAGGCAGCGCACTCCTGTGATCGGATCGTGCATGTCGGCGGTGACGAAGCGGGCGCCGCGATTATCAACGTCCTCACGCAACAGGCCCAGGCGGCCGAGCACATCACCATCCGTGAGGGGACGATCGCCGAACGCCTCTACACGGACGAATTCGGGATCGTTGGCGTCCAAACATGGGACCGGGCGGACCAATGCGCACGAACCCTTCCCACTCGCGCGGCAATCCTCGCCACGGGAGGCCTCGGCGGCCTCTACGCGGTGACGACCAATCCTCTCTCGGCGCAGGGCCATGGCCTGGCGATCGCCGCGGAGGCCGGGGCAGAGCTGCGCGATCTCGAGTTCGTCCAATTCCATCCGACCGGCCTTGATGTCGGCCGCGACCCCGCCCCCCTTGCCACCGAGGCGATCCGGGGGGCTGGGGGCATCCTCGTCGACGGCAAGGGCAAGCGCTTCATGACCAAGCTTCATCCGTCAGCGGAACTCGCGCCGCGGGACGTCGTTGCCCGCGGGGTGGCGCAAGCCATCGCCGAGACGGGAGCCGCAGGTTTAGACGTACGCGAAGCACTGGGACCAAAGTTTGGTACGCTTTTCCCCACCGTGGCCGCGGCGTGCTATGATGCAGGCCTCGACCCGGCCGCGGATGTTCTGCCCATTGCGCCAGCAGCACATTATCATATGGGCGGCGTCCGGACAGATACCTTTGGGCGAACGAACATCGCGGGTCTTTATGCCGTGGGCGAAGTCGCAAGCTCCGGCGTTCACGGCGCCAATCGGCTCGCATCAAATTCGCTCCTCGAAGCGATCGTATTCGGTACACGGATTGGTACCGCTCTGGCTGAGGACATCCTCCCACCGGAGGGCGCGATCAAGCCAGTCGAGGAAGACCTGGTGCACGCACCAGCAACGGATCTTGCGCGGGTGCGCCGGATGATGACCGACGATGCAGGCATGCTTCGCGACGGGCGCCGCTTAAGCGCTCTCATCAGTACACTGCAAGATACACCTGCGCGCTCGGTGGGGGATCATCTGGACCTGACGAGCGCTCTCTTGGTCGCCCGGTCCGCGCTTGCACGCCAGGAAAGCCGCGGCGCCCATCAGCGAAGTGACTGGAAAGACACCGAAAAGACAGCGCGCCACAGCCTCATCACCCTGACGGGATCGGTCGTTTTCGAGGATGTTCACCCATGAAATCCCCCCTCCCCGATAGTCTTCTCACCCCGCCCCTCCTCAATGCCCTCGCCGAAGATATCGGCCAAGGCGGAGACCTCACGAGCCTTTCGACCATCGATCCGCACAAAGACGGCATTGCGACGCTCAACGCCCGTGAGAACGGAATTGTCGCTGGGATCAGCGCAGCGAGATTGACGTTCTCCCTGGTCGATCCCGCGTGCAACGTCACCTGTCACGTGCAAGACGGCGATCCGATAGAGCCAGGAACGACGCTGCTGACCGCAACCGGCCCCGCGCAAGGGTTGCTCACCGCAGAGCGGACCGCGCTCAACATCCTCAGCCACCTGAGCGGGGTGGCGACGCTCACCTCCGCCTACGTTGGAAAAGTACACGGCACAAAGGCGCGCATCGCCGGAACGCGAAAGACGCTCCCTGGACTGAGGGTTTTGCAGAAACATGCCATCCGCGCCGGCGGCGGCATGACTCACCGGATGAGCTTATCCGACGCGGTGATGATCAAAGACAACCACATCGTTGCGGCGGGCAGCATCGAAGCCGCGATCACCAACGCCCGCGCTTTTGCAGGGCACACGGTCAAAATTGAAGTAGAGGTTGATACGCTCGCCCAACTTGACGAGGCTCTGCGCGCGAAGCCGGACATCGTCTTGCTCGACAACATGTCGACCGACGATCTATCCGAAGCCGTACGCCGCGCGTCAGGACAAACGATCCTCGAGGCGTCGGGCGGCGTGACCCTGGACAGTGTGCAGGCCATCGCGGCCACTGGCGTCGACATCATCAGTGTCGGCGCCCTCACCCACTCGGCCCGCTCCATCGATATCGGGATGGAACTCAGCGCCCGGAGTTAGGAGCGCGCCGGGTCTTCGTTAATGCCGAGCTGGTTCGCTGCGATTTCGAGGGCGCCAGCGGGGCGGTAGAAGATGTGATCGCCGATCACGGTCGTCTCGTCGAAGACCTTGGCCCAATACGGGTCAACATAGTCGGCGTGATAGAACGTCGCGAACCGGGTCAGCGGCGGGCGGAAGCCGCGGAAGATCACGTCGGCCAGCGCTTCAGCTTTCGTCCATGAACGATTCTCGCGCGCTTTTTTCATGCTACCATCGCAAGCGAAGCTGAACTGGCAGCCATATCCTTTTTTCGCGCCTTGGAAGACGACGCCGCAGATCGAGTTGGGGAAGCGTTTGTCAGCGACGCGGTTCAGCACAACGTCGGCGACGGCGATCTGGCCCAGGGCATCTTGGTTGCGGGCTTCGTAGTAGATGGCTTGCGCGAGACAGTGGCGCTGGCGCGTCTCAGCTTTGGACATCGCTGCGCCCTCGTCGATCGACACGACCATCGACGACATCGGCACGCCAGCAATAAGAAGGTTCTTCACCAGCCCCTCACCGTCAAAGCCGGCGCGGCGCAGATACTCAACAGCGCTTGGCGCCGGCGCCGTGGTTTCCGTTTCTTCAGCCGCAGCTTCAACAAAAACGTCCGTCTCCCAAGCGGCGATGGTCGGCATCGGTGCATGGGCATCAGGGGTGGTGAAAGCGGTGAGCGTGGCGGACGCCACAAGGGTGAGCGCAGCACAACCACGCTTCGTCAAAAACCCTGCTCCTAAACGTCGTGCTCGTGTCACTTCAGGTCCTTCCCGCCGCGCCTACCGGTGTTTCAAACCAGCGCGAGGCCGCGTGTATTCCCTGAAACGTGCAAGCGGTATGCCACCTTCGCCTTATGCGGGCGGCACACTTGTCGTTTTTGGAAACACGCCTGGACCGAAGGCGTTATGAGCCTTTGGAAGCCAGAGATGCCTGCGCTGCAGCAAGCCGCGCGATCGGCACCCGATAAGGTGAACAACTGACGTAGTCCAGCCCAATATCTTCACAGAATGTTATGGATTTGGGGTCGCCGCCATGTTCGCCGCAAATGCCCATTTTGATGAGCGAACGTGTCTTGCGGCCCTTCTCTGCGCCCATGGCCACCAGCTGCCCAACACCGTCGGTGTCGAGGCTGACGAAGGGGTCCTGCTCCATAATATTGTGGCGTAGATAGTCGGGCATGAAGGTGCCTGCGTCGTCGCGGCTGATGCCGAACGTGGTTTGCGTCAGGTCGTTGGTGCCGAACGAGAAGAACTCGGCCGAATGCGCGATTTCGTCCGCCGTGAGGGCCGCCCGAGGCAGCTCGATCATCGTGCCGACAGTGTAAGCGAGCTTCTCGCCTTGCTCAGCGAAGACTGCGGCGGCGACTTCGTCGATGACGGCTTTGACGATTTCAAGCTCGCGCTTGGTGCTGACGAGCGGGACCATGATCTCGGGGGTGACAAGCTCGCCGGTGTCTTTGCCGACGGCCAAGGCCGCTTCGAAAATGGCCCGCGCCTGCATGGCTGCGATCTCAGGATAGGACACCGCCAGGCGGCAGCCGCGGTGGCCGAGCATGGGGTTCAGCTCATGCAGCGCCGAAACACGCTCGGTCACGTCTTTGAGCTCGCGCCCAACCGCTTTCGCAACCTCAGCGATCTCCTTGTCCCCATGCGGAAGGAATTCGTGGAGCGGCGGATCAAGCAACCGGATGGTGACCGGGAGGCCCTTCATCACTTTGAACAGCTCTTCGAAGTCACCCTTCTGAAACGGCAGCAGCTTATCGAGCGCGGCTTTGCGGCCGGCTTCGTTGTCGGCGAGAATCATCTCGCGCACGACGTTGATGCGGTCCGCGTCAAAGAACATGTGCTCGGTCCGGCAGAGGCCAATCCCCTCAGCCCCAAACCCGCGGGCTGTTTTCGCGTCGAGGGGCGTTTCAGCGTTGGCGCGGACGCGCATGCGGCGGTGTTTGTCCGCCCACGCCATGACTTTCGCAAAGTCGCCTGAGAGCTCCGGCTCGATGGTGGGTACCGCCCCAAAAAAGATCTCTCCGGTGGAGCCATCGATGGTAATCTGGTCGCCCTTGTTCACCGTCCGTCCGTGGACAGAAAAGCCAGAGCCGTCTTTCTCGATACGCAGCTCACCGGCACCGCAGACGCAGGCGCGGCCCATGCCGCGAGCAACAACCGCCGCGTGGGAGGTCATCCCGCCCCGCGCGGTGACAATGCCAGCCGCGGCGTGCATGCCGTGGATGTCTTCAGGGCTCGTTTCCACACGGACGAGCATCACTTTGCGCCCGTCTTGGGCAAGCTGTTCAGCCTCATCGGCGGTGAACACAACCTCGCCGGAAGCCGCGCCAGGGCTGGCCGGGAGGCCCTTGGCGATGATGTCACGTTCAGCCGACGGATCAAGCGAGGGGTGGAGGAGCTGGTCAAGCGCCGCTGGGTCAACGCGCATCACCGCTTCGTCCTCGGTGATCGTCCCCTCAGCACACAAATCAACCGCAATCTTGAGGGCAGCCTTCGCCGTGCGCTTCCCGTTGCGGGTCTGCAGCATGTAGAGCTTGCCCTGCTCGATCGTGAACTCAATGTCCTGCATATCGCGGTAGTGGTCTTCGAGCTTTTGGAAGATCGCCGTCAGTTCACCGAACGTCTCCGGCATCGCTTCTTCGAGCGAGGGATCGTCCGACCCCTGACCAAGCCGCGCTTCTTTCGTCAGGTTCTGCGGCGTCCGGATGCCCGCCACCACGTCTTCGCCTTGAGCGTTGATCAGGAACTCGCCGTAGATCTTGCGCTCACCGGTGGACGGATCACGGGTGAAGGCGACGCCGGTGGCCGAAGTCTCGCCCATATTGCCGAAGACCATCGCCTGAACGTTCACCGCGGTGCCCCAGTCGGCAGGGATGTTGTTCAGCCTACGGTAAGTCTTGGACCGATCGTTCATCCACGAGCCAAAGACCGCATCAATGGCGCCCCAGAGCTGGCCCTGCGGGTCTTGCGGGAAGGGTTTGCCGAGCGCCGTTTCGACCGCAGCTTTGTACTCAGCAATCACCGCTTTCCAGTCGTCCGCGGTCATCGACGTGTCGAGCACATAGTCGCGGTCGTCTTTGTACGTATCAAGGATCTCTTCAAACGTGTGGTGCGGCACGCCCAAAACCACATCGCCATACATTTGAATGAACCGGCGGTAGCTGTCATAGGCGAAGCGCTCATCGCCGGAGAGCGCGGCGAGGCCCTTCACCGTCTCGTCGTTGAGGCCGAGATTAAGGACGGTGTCCATCATGCCCGGCATCGACGCCCGCGCGCCAGAGCGGACGGAGACAAGGAGCGGGTTCGACGTGTCGCCGAATTTCTTGCCGGTGATCTCTTCAACCTTCACCAACGCTGTTTCGACTTGGGCCTTCAGAGCTGACGGGTACTGACGGTTATTGTCGTAGAACGCTGTGCAGACCTCGGTGGTGATGGTAAAGCCGGGAGGAACCGGCAGCCCGAGATTGGCCATCTCGGCAAGGTTGGCGCCCTTGCCGCCGAGGAGATTTTTCATCTCCGCGCGGCCTTCAGAGCTGCCGCCGCCGAAGGCATAGACCATTTTCTCGGGGTTCGTCGCGTTCATGGTTCGTGTTCCCGCCAGTTATCCTTCGAGCCGATCAAAATCGGCCACTTGTTTTACAACGCGCTTAAAACGCAAGAGTTGTGCCAATCGGTTCGTGCGCAGGTCAGGGTTGTCCGCATTGACCGTCACCGCCTCAAAGAACTGGTCAAGCGGCCCGCGCACCTGGGCCAGCGCCGTCATCGCAGCGTCAAAGTCCTCAGCTGCAAGCGCTTTCTCCGCTGCGGCCTGCGCAGCATCCAGCGCATTGTGCAGCGCCCGCTCTTCGTCTTGTTCAAAGAGGTCGGGGTTCGGAGCCGTCTCGGGAAGGCCGGTTTTCTTCTCCTCAGCCTTCAGGATGTTGCTCGCGCGCTTATAGGCAGCGGTGAGGTTCGCCCCTTCCTCCGTCCCGAGGAAGGACGCCAGCGCCTTCAGCTTCTTCTCGATGAGAACGAAGTCGTCAGCCCCCTCCTCCAGCGCCGCCGCGATGTGGTCGTGCCGGAAGCCTTGGTCACGGAAGTAAACGCTGAGGCGGTCGTGGAAGAAGGCTAGGAGGTCGGCTGTTCGAAAGTCGTTAGTCGACGGGCAGAGTTCCCGACTACCCGAATGAGTGAGCACGAACACCCGATCGCTTATTCGAGCACCACCAAGCAGCAAACCGCGAGAAGCAATCTCTTCTAGCTGCCTACCTAATTGGGTCGCGAACTCTCCGATGCTCACATCGGAAGGCATCTCATCATCGAACACTGCGAAGCCACCTGCATGAGGATCGTCCTGAACTTCCTCATCCAACCCAGCTCGAAAGACCGTCGAAGCAAAAACCGTCATACGGTCGAGCGCCGCCGTTGCGTTAAAACGAATACTCAATGACGTAATCGTTCGAACAATTGATAGAGCTGCACGACGTAACGCAAAGGGATCACCGGAGCCGGTTGGTTTTTTGCCGATGCTCCAGAACGCGGCCAGCGTATCCAGTTTATCGGCCAGTGAAACCACCGTACCCAGAGGATTCGTAGGCAGATCATCGGACTGCCCCGCTGGTTTGTAGTGGTCGCGGATGGCGTCGGCGATGTCTTCGTCGATGCCTTGCTCTAACGCGTAGTAGCGGCCCATGAGGCCCTGGAGTTCGGGGAACTCGTAGACCATTTCCGAGGCGAGGTCAGCCTTGGCGAGGTGGGCCGCGCGCTCGGCTTTGTCGGGGTCAGCGCCGCAGGCGGGCGCGAGCTCGCGGGCGAGCGCAGCGACGCGCTCGACCTTGTCCGCGAGGGTCCCGAGGCCTTCGAAGAAGGTCGTGCCGGAGAGCTTTTCCGCGTGCTCTTCCAGCGGCTTACGCAAATCGTTCTGGTAGAGGAACAGCGCATCGGAAAGGCGGGCCGTCAGCACACGTTCGTAACCGGCCAGCATGCCCGCGCCGCCGTCTATGTCCGCGACGCAAACAAACCGCGGGGCGAGCCGTCCTGTCTTTGGATCGCGTACGGAGAAATACTTCTGGTGCCCGCGCATCGCAGCGGTAATCACCTCATCGGGCAGCGCCAAAAACTTCTCGTCGAAGGCGCCAAGGAGCGGGGTTGGCCATTCGGCGAGGCCCGCCACTTCGGTGAGAAGGCCTTGGTCTTCCACCAGCTCAAGCCCAGCATCAGCACACAGAGCGTTTGCGCCGTCGAGGATCCGCGCCTTGCGCTCATCAGCGCGGAGGACCACCCGGCCCTCCTCCAAACGGCGCTCGTAGGTATCAAAGTCGGCCGCTTCGATCGGGCCGCGGCCAAGCACCCGGTGGGTGACCGTCTCGAGGCTCGCCTCAATCGGCTGGCCGCCATTCTCCAGCGTGAAAGGCATCGCCTCGCCGCCAAATGCGAGGAGTACGGAGCGTAAGGGACGCACCCAGCGAAGGTCGCCATCGCCCCAGCGCTGGGACTTGGGCCAGGGGAAGTCGCGCACAGTCTCAGTGAGCGCCTCGCCGATCACCTCGGTCGCAGCACGGCCCTTCTTCTCGATAATCGCGACATAGACCTCGCCCTTTTTCGTCTCCAGCACTTGCGCTTCAGAGATGTCGGAGAGGCCTGCGCCGCGCAGGAAGCCTTGCACCGCCTTGTCGGGCGCGCCGACCTTCGGGCCTTTGCGCTCCTCGCGCGTGTCCGGCGAGGCGAACGGCAAGCCTTCGATATGGAGGGTCAGACGGCGGGGACCAGCGAAGCTCTCGGCCCGGTCAAAGGTCAGGCCGGCGTCCTTCAGCTTGGTCGTCATCAACCGCTCAAGATCAGCGCCAACGCGGGCTTGCAGGCGGGCGGGGATCTCTTCGGAGGACAGCTCAAGCAGGAGGTCTGGCATAGCCTCGGCGCCATAGAACGCGCTTCGCTGCACCGCAACTCCGTCGGTGGCGCAGGATGCGGCGCAAGCCCCGGGAGCGGGCAGGAGATGGGTGAGAGGGACCGCTCCGGAGGCTTGCTGCGGCTCAGGTGGCCTAGCGCTCTAAGCTTGAGCGCAGCATCCAAGCCATTTTCTCGTGTTCCGCGATCAGCGGGGTCAGGAGGTCTTCGGTCGCCGGGTCGTTGGCGTCGCCCGCGGCACTTAGGGCCTCGCGGGCGCCTTCCAGCCAAGCCTCATGGCCAGACACGAGATTTTGCACCATCGCGTTGGCCGTTGGGATACCATTGTCGGCAGCGTCGATGCGCGAGCCCTCCATCAGCGCTTGGGCACCCATGGGTGCATAGGCGCCAAGCGCGCGGATCCGCTCAGCGATGTCGTCCATGCTGGTCCACATGGCGCGGTATTGCTCTTCGAAGAGCTCGTGCAAGCTTTTGAAATTCGGGCCTTCGACATTCCAGTGATAGCCGTGGGTCCGCAGATACAAAGCGTAGGTATCCGCCAGAACGCGGGTGAGGCTGTTGAGAACGGGGGTCGTGTTCGTCATCGGGTATCTCCCTTCGATGCAGAGATAGGTGCCTCACGCCTCTGGTGAAAACAAATGGTATCACTGTGAGGTATCGAATTTTCCGATGACGCTAGGACCCGGCCACGGCGTTGCAGAAGCGCGTCATGCGGGAAGCCGCTTCTTCGAGCTGCTCCATCGACGCGGCGTAGGAGAGCCGCGCGAACGGCGCGAGGCCGAAGGCTGTGCCAGGGACCAGGGCGACGTTCTCCCTCTCTAACAGCGCTTCGCAAACGTCGACGTCGGTCTCCAGACGACGACCGTCGATGCTCCTGCCGATCAACCCCGCGACGGAAGGATAGAGATAGAAGGCTCCCTCTGGCTTAGCGCAGGTGATGCCCGGCATCGCGCTGAAGGCATCGAGAAGCATGTCCCGGCGCCCACGGAAAGCGGCGGCGCGGTCAGCCATAAAGCTGTGGTCACCGTTGAGGGCTGCGACGGCCGCCCACTGGCTGATGGAGCAGGGATTGGTGGTCGATTGGCCGAGCAGCTTGCGGATGGATGCCATCAGAGGCGCAGGCCCTCCCCCAAAGCCAATGCGCCAGCCGGTCATCGAATAAGCCTTCGATGCACCGTTCATCGTCAGCGTACGCTCCTTCAAGGCTGGGGCGACGGAGGCGATCGTCGCGAAGGCGGCATCGTAGGTGATGTGTTCGTAGATATCGTCTGTCAGGACCCAGACATGCGGATGCCGTTCGAGCACTTCGGCCAGCGCGGCGAGGTCCTCCCGGTCCATCACGGCGCCCGTTGGATTGCCGGGGGAGTTGAGGATGAGCCAGCGGGTTTTGTCGGTGATCGCCGCTTCGAGCGCCTCTGCGGTGAGTTTAAAACACTGTTCTTCCGAAGTTTTCGCGATGACCGGCTTACCGCCGCACAGGGACACGATCCCTGGGTAGCTGACCCAGTAAGGCGCGGGAATGATGACCTCGTCGCCGGGATTGAGAGACGCCACCATGGCCGCGTAGATCATGAATTTCCCGCCTGAAGTGACCGCAACCTCCGAAGCCGGATCATACGCAAGATCATTGTCTCGGCGAAATTTCTCGGCAACCGCCTGTTTGAGTTCAGGGATGCCATCGACCGCCGTGTAGCCTGTCTTCCCGTCACGGATTGCTTGAATTCCCGCCTCGGCGATATGCTCCGGGGTCGGAAAATCGGGCTCTCCAGCCGCCAGTGCGATGACGTCGCGGCCCGCCGCCTTCAAATCACGCGCTTTTTGGCTGATGGCGATCGTCGGTGAGGGTGCAATCCGTCCGAGGGCGTCGGAAACAATAAAATTGGCCACGGTCACAACTCCTCACACGCAACCAAAACCCAGGCTGCATCTCTGACTTGACGGGCGGTCCGGCTCTGAACAGGGAGCGCCGAACCACTTATGAGGGCACGGTATGCTAACCCCCAACGCACCGCAAACGACCACCGGCACCAGCGCGGCCGAAGTTCTGCAAAACCCCGAGGCTGCCGTTTCTTTGGTCTCTGGACTGCTGACCCCCGAGAACATCGCGAGTTGGACGGAAACCGCCGTCGGCTTTGGGTTAAAGGCGCTCAGCGCCCTCATCGTTTTTTGGATCGGCACGCTGATCGCCGGCCGGCTTCGGAAAATTGTCACCAACCTGGTGCAGAAGGCGCCTCAGCTGGACAGCACCCTCGCCAATTTCTTCGGTAGCCTCGTCTATTGGTTGGTCTTCGCGTTCGTCGTCATCGCGGTACTGTCGATGTTTGGCATTCAGACGACCGGCCTCGCGGCCCTGATCGGTGCGGCTGGCTTGGCGATTGGTCTCGCACTGCAAGGGACGTTGAGCCACGTGGCCTCGGGCGTGATGCTGTTGACCTTCCGTCCGTTCCGCGTCGGGGATTATGTCGAGGCAGGTGGCCAAGCCGGAACGGTGAAGGGGATCAACCTCTTCACGACCGAACTTGCGACACCGGACAACGTCAAAATCATCGTTCCCAACGGCGACATCTACGCCGGGGCGATTTCGAATTACTCAGCATACGACCAACGGCGCGTCGATTTCGTCATGGGCATTTCGTACGAAGACGATATCAACAAAGCGATGGACGCGTTGCGCGCGGTGATCGCCCAGGACAGCCGGGCCCTCAAGACACCGGAGCCGTTCCTCGGTGTTGGTAATCTCGGTGACAGCTCCGTCGATATCACCGTCCGGGTTTGGGCGCTCGGCTCCGACTACTGGCCAGTCAAGTTCGACCTCACCAAACAGTTCAAAGAGGCGCTCGATGCCGCCGGGATCACGATCCCCTACCCCACCGCGACCCACTACCAAGTCGGATCCAACTCCAGCGCGGCGGCGTAGATCGTGTTTTAGCGCTGCGTCGAGAGCGGGCAGCGCTCCTTCCGCTCGCAGTAACGTTATCACTATTGCGGGTTTCGTTCACGCTCGGGTGTGATAGTCTTAAGTTCTCGATAACCTTGGGGGTTTTTGACATGAAACATGTCCTTCTCGTCGCTGCGAGCGCGGCGGCACTTCTCGGGGCAGCAAACGCGGCTCCAGCAACCGTGAACTTGCTTCCCGGCTACGATTCCACCTTCCCAGGCCGCTGCGGCGGTAGCCCTGCGGTTGACTGCGAAAGCGCCGTCGCTGAGTTCCGTAAAGGCGACAATGGCGCGAACGCAAGCGAGCGCGAGGTCGGCATCGGCCTTAACACCACCGTTCCGCAGGCTGATGAGATCAACGTCTCGACCGACCCTGATGGCCTTTGGGACAGCGCAGCATTCGACTTCCTTCTCTCCTACGATGAGACACCGGGCGTCCTCGAACTCGCAATCGACCTCGACCGCGACAACGCATTTTCTGCGGGCGAAGAAGTGGCGTTCAACGTCGATCTTGCTGGCGTCACGACAATGTATATCCGCATCGCCACCGGTGCGGGCGGTTCGCCAACGACCCTTGGTGACCTCGCCCTCGACGGCATGGCGCTGAGCATCCCGAGCTTCTCGACGACGACCAACTCGTACCTCGAGCTGTCTGACTTCACGTGGGATGCTGACTGGGACCTGTCCGGCTTTGTCATCATGGACGGCACCGTTGGTTCGAATTCGCGCCCATCGGTGCAGTTCAAGCTGACCGACTTGCCGCCTGATGCGATCCCGGTCCCCGCTGGGGTCTGGCTGTTTGGATCGGCCGTTGCAGCAGGCGCCGCGCGGTTGCGTAAAAAGAGCGCCTAAAACCACGCGCTCACGTGTGAAAGCCGCTTTGGATCAAACCAAGGCGGCTTTTTTGTTGCCGGTTCAGCTGTGTCGAGAAACTTCGGAGGGATGATCAGATGATGCGGACAGCTGGCCTTCTTCTGGCATTCGCGCGGCTGAAAAAACGGGTCCGAAACGCCGGTGGTTTTCCCTGGACCACCAGCGTTTCGGACCCCTAGCCTCGCCGAATACTACACCTTGATGCGCTCAACATGGGAACGCCGGCGGGCCGATCGCCTCCCTAGTGGGCGATGAGGAGCGGCAGCGGGGGCTCACGGAGCATTTTCCGTGTCACACCGCCGAGGACGACTTCTCGGACCCGCGACTGCGAAAACGCACCGAGGACAAGAAGACCGCATCCGTTGTCTTCGCACGCTTGGCTAAGGATGGTCGTCGTTGACCCACCCTTGTCGTCGCGCCGAACAAGTTTTGCAGAGATATCGCAGCGTTGGAGTTGGCCGACCAATTCATCCGCAGTCGGCCTATCCTTACGCTCGTCGCCGATGGTGATGACGCTCACCGACTTCGCGGTCTGAAGCGCGGGGCCAGCAGCGGCCAGCGCACGCGCCGATTCGCGCGAGCCATTCCATCCGATAGCGACGTGGTTGAGATCTGATCCGGCACCGGTTTCAGGTGTCAAAAACAGGGGGCGTCCTGAATGGAAGAGGAGCGCTTCGAAGAAGCTCGGGTCGAACGCGACCCGCCCCTCCCCCCGGTGCCGGAAAACTGTAATATCTGACGTGCGCGCAGCCAGTGCTGAGGCGCGGGGCATCTCGCCCTCTTCGACCGTCAGGGCAACTTCGCAGCCGCTGGTGACATCGCCTGCAACAGCTTTGAAAGCTTGGCGGACATCAGCCTCGAGTTTGCGCGCGCCTTCGCGCTGGGCGTTGGCGATCGCGGCGACTTCGACGGCACCGACAAGCGAGAGCGGCGGTTTGTAAACATCAATAACGTGGTGAACACGGATAAATCTTCCGGTCCCTGACAACAGGGCGTCAGCATCCTGGAGACTTCCGGCGAGTGAGCCGGCGTCGAGCGCGGGGACATACGCGTTGGTATAGGCCATGAACTTCTCCCTTCACTGGCTGGACAATGGCATGCGCAAAGCGCAGCCACTTGATCCATGTCACGTGGTTGAAAGGGACAGTTTTCGTCAGTGACCAGCGCGGTCGTGCATCAATGACGCTGCACCGTAGAGCGCCGCGTGGGGCTCTGTGACGAGGCGAACCGGCACTTGCGCGAGATAGTCATGGAGCACGCCTGGGCGGGCAAAAGCGCTCGCAAAATCAAATGCTTTTAAAAGCGGCACCAGGCGCGGCGTGATCCCGCCCGATATCACCACCCCGCCGCGGGCGCCGGTGGAGAAACACGCGTCAGCTGCTGCGCAGGCGAGCATGTCGAGGAACCAGAGCACAGCGTCTCGTTCTGTACCAGGAGCATCAAGCGCGGCGCTGGTAATCTCTGGCGGCGTTGCGCATCGGGCAACCTCGCCGCGGTCATCAATCAGAACACGGTAGAAGTTGACAATTCCGCGCCCTGACAATGCCTCTTCGAGAATAGCAGGATAGCCCTGTTCCTCAGAGACCCGCTCGAACAAACGTAGCTCGCGCGCATCGCGTACAGGCATCAGGCGATGGCCCCCTTCCGTCGCGGCCACACGGCCGGGATTGCCAGGGAGGTAGACAGCCTGCCCAAACCCCGTCCCAGGGCCGACAGTCAAAACGGGAGCGCCCTCGATCGGGGTACCCTCTTTGAGGATGAGGCAACCCTGGTCTTTCAGTGTGCCGGCGAACCGCGCTTGCGCTTCAAAATCGTTGAAGATGCAGACCTGCTCAAAGCCAAACTCCGTACACAGCGCGCTTTCACCCAAGCTCCAGGGTGCGTTCGTGAGATGAACTGTATCGCCGCGGCGAATGCCTGCTGAAGCGACGGAAAAAGCGGCCGGACGTTCGCCGAGACCTTTGAGATATTGGCGCAGGGCTGCATCGAAGCTTTCGTGCTCAGCGACGGCGAGGATCTCAACGTCACGGACCGCGCCTCCCGGCTCCGCCACCGCAAAGCGGGCGTTCGTCCCGCCGATATCTCCAACTAGAAGCTGCGGCTTCGCCATACGCGCCCTCTACTCTGACGCTTCCTCCAGCGTCTTTCTTATCTCTTGCACAGCGGGATTGATGGCTTCTTCAAAGATGCCCTCCCGCACGCCATCAAAGACGTACTGCGTAGCGAGGGCCATGAGCAACATGCCGAGCAGCCGAGAGATCATGTTCATCCCCGTCCGGCCCAGCGCCCGCGCGATTGCGCCAGAGGACATCATTACTGGCACCGCAATGACAAGCACCAACAACAGCGCCGCGAGGACGCCAAGTTTCGCCCCCCAAGGGTTGCCGGCATAGGCCTCGGCGCCGTCTTTCATCAGCAGCATGATGGCGGCGATCCCGCCGGACCCCGCGAGCATCGGCAGAGCAAGGGGGAAGAAAGCAACGTTGTCGCGCGCTGACGCCTTGGGCCCAGGCCGCCGATCATCAACCTCGTCGTCGGGATTGAAGAACATCCGGAAGCCGATGAGGAACAACAGCAATCCACCCGCCGCGCGGAATGACCACAGCTCGATACCCAGGTGGTGCAGCATTGTGGGCCCAGCGAGCGCGAAGAACACGAGGACGCCAAGCGAGATGAGCGCCGCTTGGATGGCGATCGTGCGGCGTTCTTTCTCCGTGTTCTGGTGGGTCAGTGCCGCGAACAGGGGCGCGACCAGAATCGGGTCGACGATGATGAACAGCGTCACGAACGCGGTGAAAAACGAAGCGATGAATGCTTGATCGAGCATGGCCAGTGCCTCCCGAGCGAAACCAGAGATGAAACGGGGGTGTCAGGCCGCGAAAGACGACGCGGCGGGACTTCGGTCGCCCCTGGCAGGAAACGGCCGCGATGGCTAGGGCGAAAACGAGAAGAAAAAGGAAACCTGAGCCGATGATGATGTTTCGCCTCACGGCCGTGGGCCTTGCCGCGAGTTTGTCCGCAATGGCCGCTGCCCAGGATGCACCAACCCGCGGCGAGCGGGCGCTGGCGGCAGGCTATAAAGCGCAGTTCACCTGTTCCGGCCTCTTCAACGGCGGCAAGTCGCTGGAGGCGATCGCCGCGCAGGAGCTGACGAACATCTATCCGGCTTACCGGCCCGTGCTCGCGTCGCTTCCTGAAGCGACGGTCGATCGGCGGGCGAAGACGGTTTCTGTAACGTATGCGGAGGATATGCCTCCACGCATCGCTGCATGGCGCCCGCATCTTGGTTGTGCATCCTTGCCGCCCGGCGCGACGGATCCGGACATTTTGCCGACCGCGGAGGTGGAGAAGCCGCGTCGCCGCAGGCGTGACCCTTGGCCGATGGGCGATCGGTTGCCCCGCGATCCCCTTCCGGGCAGCATTGATGAAGAGGGTCTCAGCGACGCGGTCAAGCGTGCCTTTGACGGCGGATTTGGCGGCGTGACGAGCGCTGTTGTCATTGTCCAGGACGGGCGCATCGTATCCGAGACGTATACGGATGGGTTTACCAAGGACACGGCCCAGCGGACATGGTCCGTGGCGAAATCAATCGGCGCCACCGTTATCGGCGCCGCGGTGATGGACGGCTTCGTCGCGCTGGATCAGCCGACCGGCCTCGCCGCATGGTCTGGCGCTGGGGATCCGCGTGCGTCGATTACGCTGGAAAACCTCTTGCACATGGGTTCAGGCCTCGACAGCGAGCCTGCGGGTAACCGGACGGATGAAATTTACTTCGGCGGTGGGCTCGTTACCGAGCACGCGGCCGGGAACGTACTCGCCGCACCGCCGGGTCAGCGCTGGCGCTATGCCAACAACGACACGATGTTGGCGCTCCTGACCTTGCGTGAAGCGATGGACGATGACGCAGCCTACAGGGCCTATCCGTTCGAGCGCTTGCTTTACAAAGTGGGTATGCTGAACACCCATTTGGAAACGGACTGGCAAGGCAACTTTGTTCTCTCAAGCCAGGTGTGGACCACGGCGCGCGATCTTGCGCGGCTCGGCATGCTGTACCTGCAAGACGGAGTCTGGGAAGGCGAGCGACTTCTCCCCGAAGATTGGTCAACATACGTACGAACCCCGGCACCAAGCCAGCCCCCGCGACGCGGTGACGGGCCAAGCCGCGGGTACGGCGCGCAATTCTGGCTCTATGACGGGTATCCCGGCATCCCCACCGGGACCTACGCAGCGCTTGGCAACCGCGGGCAAATCGTCATGATCGTCCCTGAACGGAACGCCGTGATTGTTCGCCGAGGCTACGACTATACTGGCAACCGGTTTGACGAGGCAGCCTTCACCGCGGCCGTTCTCGAGAATCTGGAATGATCACCGCCGACCAAACAGCCGTTCGATGTCTTTGAGCTCAAGCTCAACGTAGGTCGGGCGGCCATGGTTGCACTGGCCCGAATGGGGTGTCGCCTCCATTTGGCGGAGAAGTGCGTTCATCTCCTCCGTGGTCAGACGGCGTCCGGCACGCACTGAATTGCGGCATGCGTGGTTGCCCAGGGTCTCGGCGATCCGATCACTGAGGGTCACGTCCTGGCCAAGCCCCGCCAGGTGGCACGCCATGTCTTTGACGAGGCCTTTGATATCAAAGTCGCCGAGGACCGCAGGCACCTCGCGGACCAAAACCGCGCCTTGGCCGAACTCTTCGAGGATCAAACCGTGGGTTTCGAGGGCAGACCGCTGCTCCAGCACCACGGCTGCCTCGTCCTCTGAGAGCTCAACCACTTCGGGGACGAGAAGGGCCTGGCGCTTCGGCGGCAGCCCTTCTGATGCTTGTTTCATCCGCTCGTAGACGAGCCGTTCGTGGGCGGCATGTTGATCGACCACGACCATACCGTCCGTGGTCTGCGCAACGATGTAGGTATCGTGGATCTGCGCAACGGCGGAGCCCAACGGGAAGTCGCGGGGGCTCACCTCTGGGGCAGGTTCCGGCGCTGGGGCTGGGCGGGCGGAAGGATAACTCACCGGTGTCAGGCTGGTTTGCCGCTCGGCGAAGCCTCCGAAGGTACGCGGCGTTTGGGTCGGCGAAGCGGGCGTCACATCCGCAAATCTGCGCTGGGGAGCTGAGGCTGCCGCGAGTGCCTGGGCTGCGACCGTGGTCGACGCGCGGTGCCCCGCCTCGCCAATGGCGCGCCGCAGCCCACTGACGATCATACCCCGGACGAGATTGGAGTCGCGGAAACGGACTTCGGTTTTCGCGGGGTGGACATTGACGTCGACAAGTTCCGGAGCCATATCCAGAAACAGGCACAGCGAGGGATGGCGATCGCGCGCGAGAAAGTCAGCATACGCACCGCGCACGGCACCGACCATCAACTTATCCCGAACAGGACGCCCACGGACGAAAAGGTACTGCCGATCAGGAAGACCGCGGTTAAATGTGGGGACACCTGCGAAACCAGACAGCGTCACGCCGTCCCGCTCTAGCGTCACGGGCACAGCGTTTTCACCGAAGTCGCGGCCCATGATGGCTGCGAGCCGAGACAGGTGGCCCTCCGGTCCAGGAGGCTCGGCGCGGTAAGCGAAACGCTGTCGTCCGTCTACGGAGAGGGAGAACGCAACGTCGGGTCTCGCCATCGCGAGGCGTTTGACAACATCCACAGCAGCTGACGCTTCGGCGCGCTCTGATTTCATGAACTTCAGGCGCGCAGGCGTCGCGTAGAACAGGTCGCGGACATCAACCCGGGTTCCCTGCCCCGCAAAAGGCGCGGGTTGGAGGTCGGCCATTAAACCGCCCGCAACGCTGAGGCACCAACCGTCGCCGCCATTGGTCCGTGAGCTGATGGAAAGGCGCGAGACAGCGCCGATCGAAGGAAGGGCCTCGCCGCGGAACCCCATGGTCTCGATCGCGAGGAGATCGACATCGCCGCTGGCCTCGGCCCGTAATTTTGACGTGGCGTGCCGCTCGAGCGCCAAAGGCAGCTCATCCGGCCCCATGCCGCAGCCATCGTCGATGACGGTGATCCGATCCCGGCCGCCTGCGTCGATCTCGATCGTCAGCTTCGTGGCACCAGCGTCGAGCGCGTTCTCGACCAGCTCTTTCAAAGCCGCGGCGGGGCGCTCGATGACTTCGCCAGCGGCAATGCGGTTGATGGCGCCTGGAGGCAGCCGCCGGATGCGCGTGGGCACTTGGGTGTGTTGAGGCATAGCCATGAGCGCACGATAATGAGAGTCCGGCGCACCACAATCCGCAAGTTTTGCCGAAAATGGACCGTATCTTTTGACCTCATTAACTATCGCTATGGTTGATATGCGTTTACCATAACAACTATAGGACGAAAGTTATGATCCGCCGGATAGTCGCTACCTCCGCCCTCTCCCTGTTCGGGAGCCTTTGTTTCGCAGGACCGAGTTTCGCAGCATCGCTGGTGAGCAATCCGTTCGAGACGTTCACCGTTCAGGACTTTAGCGGATTCCCTTCAGAGTTCACCGGTGGCCCGCGCGAGTCCGGCGTTGACGGCGATTCCGTCATTTTCACATCGACGTCGCGGGGCTCAGTCTTTGCTTACAGCTTTGCCTATTCGCTCAACACGAATGGGGATTGGGGCGGCCGGCGCGACGGTTTTGTCGGGCTCAACGCGACGGTCGGAACCATTCGTTTCACGTTTGATCGCGCAGTTTCCGGCGTAGGCGGATTGATCAACTATGCGCCGCCAGCAGGCTCAAACGGAGAAGCGATCATCCGTGTGCTGGGCGAAGGGGATCGGGTTTTGGAGACCTTCAACCTGACCCAAGACGCTCCGATCGTCACGCCAGGTGCCCTCGACGTTGGCGCCTTTCGCGGCATTGAACGCAACCGGGCTGATATTCTCGCCTTCGAGTTGTCGAGCGCGTTCATCGTCATCGACGACCTGACATGGTCACGCGATAACGCCGACTCGGCGGTACCCGTCCCGGCGGCAGGCTTGCTGTTTTTATCCGCCGGAGCGTTCATCAGCGCGAACCGTTCGAAGCGAAAACGCGCTTAGCGCGAAATTTTACCGTATACGGCAATCCCCTTGAGCGCGTTACGCTTTTTCGAATAATTGGGATTGTGGAAGGTTTACGTTGCTTTCCATGGAACTTGAAAAAGCTCTGGGGGATTACCTGATGAAAAAACATCTGAGTGCGGCCTTTGCGGCTGCGACCTGTTTGATGACGCCTGCGTTCGCCGCGAAGATCGTCACCTTCGAAGGCCTCGGCCCAAACGGCACCGTGATTGACGCGAACGATCCGGCACTCGCCGGCATCACATCGATCGGTGTGGTCAGCGGCGGATCGGTGCAAAACACTCTGATCACGTTCGACACCAATCTCAGCAACACGGCAGACCCGGATCTCGAAGCGCCGTTTGATGATCCGAACACGGCGGTGAACGAGATGGAGACCGGCCTCGGCTTCATCGCGATCATTCCGACCAACACGGACTTCAGCAACCCGAATGACGAGGGTGCGGGCGGCACGATCACCATCAATTTCGACCGCAAAACCTTCATCACCAGCATCGACGTTGTCGACAGCCAATCCGGGTCGATCACCTTTTTTGACGGCACCGACGTGATCGATACCGTCACCATCCCGAACGTTGATACGTCGGACACGGTGCTTCCGAACCAATTCACGACACTGACCTTCAACCTGATGACAGGCGCGACGAGCATGGAGATCGTGTTCGGCGAATCGGGCGGTTTCGATAACCTCGCCTTCTCTCAAGTCCCTGTGCCAGCAGCGTTCCCGCTGTTCGCAGCAGGTCTCGGCGGCCTCGTCGCAGCGCGTCGCAAGAAAGCTGCGTAACAACGCACCGGCGGTCGGGAGGACAACCCTCCCGTCGTTCGGCTAAAGGTGCGCTTTGACCGCAGAAACAAAATTTGCCTCGGCCAGGGTTTCTTGGCCGGGGCGTTCTTCTGTCCACTGATCACGGCTGGCGATATCGGCGGACGCCTCTTTGCCAGCGCGCAGGTCTTTGATCGTCACTTGACCGGCCGCGCGTTCGTCTTCGCCGCAGATGACCACGATCGGTGCGCCGCGTTTGTCCGCGTACCGCATTTGCGCTTTCATCCCTGCCCCGCCAAGATAGACTTCCGCTGCGATCCCTTCTGCGCGCAGCGCCTGGGCCATTTTGTGGTAGCGCGGCATCTCGGTACTCTCGAGCGCCAGAATAACAACGGGTGCGGAGGGGTCCGGAAGTGCTGCCTTTGACTTAAGGGCTGTCAACAGACGGCTGACACCGACTGAACAGCCTACGGACGGAACTTCCTGGCCCTTGAAGCGGGCGATCAACCCGTCATAGCGACCACCTGAGCCGACGGAGCCGAACTGCACCACTTGGCCTTTTTCGTTCTCGACATCGAAGGTGAGTGCGGCCTCGAAAACGGGACCGGTGTAATAGTCGAGCCCGCGGATCACCGATGGATCGAGCTTGATCCTTTCGCCGTAACCGCAGGCGTTCAGGGTGGCGACGATCGCGTCAAGTTCCTCGGCACCTTCCGCACCCACGGCATTATCGGCCAGTGCGGCGCGCATGTCCGAGCCTTCCATAAACCGCAGGACTTGATCAATTTGCGCGGCTTCTAAACCCGCGCCTTCGGTGAAGTCTCCGCTTTCATCCTTGCGGCCGCCTCCTAGCAAGAGAGCTACACCGTCCGCCCCGAGACGATCGTACTTATCCATCGCCCGCAGCACCGTCGCCGACCGGGCTTGATCATCAGCATCAAGACCAATCAGCTGGAGAACACCGATCATCACCTTGCGCGAGGAGACGCGGATCTCGACGTCGCTCTCGTCAACACCCGCTGCTGCCAAGGCATCGACGAACATCATGATGATCTCGGCGTCAGCCTGCGGCGGCGGCGCGAAGCACGCATCGGCATCGATCTGCGTGAACTCCCGGAAGCGGCCAGGGCCCGGCTTTTCATTCCGCCAAACCGAACCCACCGCATACCGACGATAAGGCCGCGGCAGGGCATCCATGTTCTCAGCAACATAGCGTGCGAGCGGCGCCGTTAGGTCATACCGCAACGACATCCACTGCTCATCGTCGTCCTGGAGCGAGAAAACACCCGCGTTCGGACGATCCACATCGGGAAGGAACTTCCCAAGCGCATCGGTATACTCAAAAGCGGGCGTCGCGAGCGGCGCGAAACCGTAGCTTTCATAAACACCGCTGATCCGCTCGAGCATCAATCGCTCGGCAATGAGCTCAGCTCCCGAGCGATCAGGAAAGCCGCGCGCCTTGCGCGCTTTGGGACGGAGGACTTTGTTCTTTTTGGCCATCGCTGGCCGATAGCGCCGGACGCCCTAACTTGCCAAGTGTCTGAAAGTCGATCCGGTCAGGGGCAACTGCCCCAGCCGAGGCCGCGGTGAGTTACCCGCACCGCGACCCCCGGCTGACCGCCAGATAAAACGCATCCAGCGGGCATCAGCAGCTCTATTGGAGGACGATTTCTGCGTGCAGAGCACCGGCGGCTTTCAGCGCCTCAAAAATCTCCACCATGTCCCTGGGAGGCACCTCTAGCGCATTCAAACCTTCGACAAGGTCACGAAGTGACGCACCCGGGGAAAGCGGCGCAACGCCCCCCGTTTCCGACACCTCGATCTCAGTGCGCGGAAGCACGACAGTGTCGCCGTTTGTGAAGGGGGCTGCGGGCACAGCGATCGGACTTTCGGCCACCGTAATCGTCAGCGCGCCTTGCGCCACGGCCACGGGCGCGATCCTGACGTCCTCGCCGAGGACAATGGTTCCGGAGCGTTGATCGATCACCACACGGGCGCGCCGCGCCGGGGTGAGATACATCCCCTCAATTTCCGCGATGAGATGGGCGGGCGCGAGATCAGTCTCCGCCAGGTTGAGGACGACCGTCCCCGAATCAATCATTGCCGCCGGCTCTCCTCCGAGTAGCGTGTTGAGCGCACCTTCGATGCGTCCTGCCGTGGTGAAATCGGGATCCCGCAGCGCGAGGCGAATTTCGTCGAGACCGCCAAAGTCAAACCGAACTTCCCGCTCAACCCGGGCCCCGCCGGCGATCGTCGCATGGGTCTGGGTGCCTTGGCTGGCGCGTGCGGCTTGGCCCTCCGCCTCAAACCCGCCGACCGTCAGTGGTCCTTGAGCAACGGCGTAGACGCCATTGTCTGCACCCAGCAAAGGGGTCATCACCAACAGGCCGCCCTGAAGACTCTCCGCGTCGCCGATCGAGCTGACGGCAACATCGATCCGGCTGCCCTGCCGGGCGAACGGCGGAAGCGACCCAGTGACAATGACCGCGGCGACATTGTCTGGCCGAAATTGCTCGTCCTGGACGTTGACGCCCAACCGTTCGAGAAGGCTCGACAACGCTTCTTCTGTATAAGGAGAGTTTCTAAGGGTGTCGCCCGTCCCCTGGAGTCCGACAACCAATCCGTACCCGATCAAATCGTTGGCGCGCACGCCTTCGACATCGACGAGGTCCTTCAGCCGAACCGATTGCGCCGAAGCGCAACCGATCCACACTAGGACGATGAGAAGGACACGGACCATCATCGTAGGAAATTCGTCAACCGAAGGGAGGAAAGACGGCTTGTTACGGTGTACGCCGCTTGAAGCCGCGCTTCGAGAGCCTGGGTTTCGGTCGCTGCATCGAACGGATCGCGACCGATGAGGTTCTCTAGGGTGACCTCAGCATCGAAGAGCAGGTCATCCTGCCGATCCATCTCGGCTTGGATCGCGTTCAGCGCAAGGCCGATCGATGCTTCGTCAGCGATGGTCGCCTCACGGGCGGTTTCGATGATCTCCGCACCGTCCCGCAAAAACTGCGCGCGCTCGTCCGGATCGACTTGATCGTTGAAGGCGACCATGGAGAGGCCTTTGAACAGTTGACGGAGCGTCTCGGAGTCGGCCGTTGGCAAGGTCGTCAGTGTAAGGCCGTTCTCCAACTCTGGATCAGCGAGCGGAGCACCACCGCTGTAGACGACTGTTTCGAAAGCTCCGCCCGGCGCGAAGATGGTGTCGATCGCGGCCTCGATGCTCGCTGCCGTCGTCAGACCCGCCGTGGCTGTTTGGATTTCACCAAGGAGAACAGTAACATCCTCCAAAACGCGGCCTGAGCCTAGGTCGCCGCCAAACAACGATCGACCGCCGAAACGCGCCTCCAATGTTGAGAATGCACTCGCGAGAGCCGTGCGCGCCTCCGTGGCTGCGAATTTGTTCGCATCGACTCCCGATGCGAGATCGCCAGCAGACTGAGCAGCTCGCGAGACTTCGCCCGTCAGATCACGGATGGTCTCCAGCGCGGACCCTGCGACGCGGTAGCGTCCCTCCACGACCGCCAACCTTGCCTGCGCAGGTTGCGCCGTGTCGATCACAGCCTGGGCGCGCAGAAGCACATCATTATCCCCGCGTACCGCCTCGAGAATGTCGGTTCGGCGCCCGGTCACCATCTCAATTGAGCTTTGGTCGAGACGTGTACGGAGTTGTCCGATCTGCCTGATGAGACCAGATTGGAGAAGCGTATCAGGTGAGGTCAAAATCATGGCTTAGAACTCCAAAAGCTGGCGTAGCATGTCGTCGGCAACCTGGATCACCCGCGCATTGGCTGCGAATGCCTGCTCGACCAGGAGCAAGTCTTGCAGCTCACGATCTGTATCCACGGAGACGCGACGATTGACTTCAGTATCAAGAGTTTCGGCACGCTGAGCAGAAGCGTCGCGCACGCCATTGCCGCGAAGCGCGCTGGTCCCGAGGCCGGTACTCACTGCACCGAGCAAATCTAGGTAACTGTAAGAGCTTGCATTTTGGGTGGCTGCGGGGACAGCGCGCGGCGCGTCGATCGCGGTGCGGAGGACACCGAGGAGGCCATCGCCCCCTTCTGGCCCAGGCACCGTTGCTCCGACACCGTCACGTAGGCGGAACAGTTCACCGCCCTGGGCGGGGTCAACAGACGCATTGACCCTGATCCGCGAGGCATCGCCGGTCACGCCGGTGTCGAGAACGAACAATCCGCCCAACGCGGGCGATGTGCTGAACACCGACGTCCGTTCGACGAGGTCGCGGGCCGCTGCGTTGAGACGGTTCGTATACTCAGGAACCAGCGCATCCCGGATTGCGAATTGTGCCGCAAGCGCACCGTCGCCAAGACCTTGAGCCAGCCCCGGCGTAATCTCCCGTCCATTGACGAAGATCCCCGATAGGTCACCGGCAGCATACGTCAGATTCGAAGCGATTGACCCGGTTGGCGTGAAAGACAAGACCGCTGCCTCCTCGCCAACGAGCTGAAAACCGCCATTCGTCCGGATGGTGAGCGCTTCCCCAAAATTTCCATCGACGCTGATGTCAATCTGATCCGCAATCTCGAGAACCAACGCACGCTGACGTTCAGCCACCGTCTCGATTGAGACACCCCGAGGGCGACGGGCCTCGGCATTCAAATCGCGAAGCGCCACGAGCGCATCATTGATCCGATCGACCGTTCGGCCGATCGTGCGGTCCGCCTCAAGACGGAGTGCCTGGGCCTCGGTATCCAACTGAACGAAGGTTTCGGCAACGTCGCGGCTGGCGCGCAACAGAGCTGTCTGGGACGCACCGCTTTCCGGTGTCAGCCTGAGGTCATTCAGCGCCTGATCAAATCGAACAAAGGACGCATAAAGACCATTTGGATCTTCAGGCGTGCCGAACCCCTCGTTGATCGCGTTCAATGCGTCGGCGCGTACGGAAGAACCCGCCGCGTTGTTGTTCGCGGAGAGCAATTGTTGCTCCGCTCGGCCCGCGTCGATCCGTGTAATACCCGTTGCGCGGACCCCGCCCGGCGTAACCGGCACAAAGGCGATTTCCCGGCGGGCAAAGTTCGCCGTTTGTGCGTTCGCGATGTTGAACGACAGAAGCTCCGCACGCAGCGTCGACGCCGACAAGCCCGAAAGCGCGTTGGAAAATGTTGCGGTAAACGTCATGATAGCTCCCCAAGCTGATCGTTAGTTAGCGAAGAATGTTGGTCGTTTCTTGGAGCATCTCATCAACGGTCCGGATAACGTTCGCATTCGATGCATACGCGCGCTGTGTACGGATCAGGTCAGTGAGCTCCGTTCCCAGATCAGTTGTCGACTCGGCTAGAGCAAAACCAACGATCGCACCAACAGGGCCATCTCCCGCATCGTTGAGGAAGAAATCACCCGACTCTTGCGCCACCCGGAAGCTTTGGTTGTCCACGGCTTGAAGACCATCCGGGTTCGGAACATCAGCGACAGGGATCTGGTAGAGGAAGCGCCGGAAGCCGGTATCGTACACGGCCTCGAGGCGGCCGTCTGCATCAACCTCAACCCGGCTGAAATCACCAGCCGGTGCGCCGTTACGCACAACGCTTACTGGTCTGAAAACGCTTGAGAATTGAGAGATACCGCCTGACTGGTTTGGCCGCCCGATGTTCAACGTCAAGGCATTACCGGCCGTCAGCCAGTTGACCGAGACCTCGCCGGTCGCTGCGTCATAGGTTGCACCGCCGCTTGCGGTCACCGAGGCAATCGTACCACCGCCCGGGTTTGTGTCATTGAAGGTCAGCGTCAGTGTACCAATGGATGCAGCAGGCGCTTGGCTCTCGTCAAAGATTTCCATCGTCCACTGATTGGAAAATCCGGGTGCTGTCGTGTTCGGCGTGAATACGACGTTGATCCCCTCGACACGGCCAAGGTTATCGAACGCTTCGATCGGCAACTCGTAAGGCACTGGGGTCAGGCCGTTCTGTGTCTCCGACGCAGGCAGATTAACACCCAGACTGATGTTGGTCGTGGGCTCGGCGGCCAATGCAGCCGTGTTGATGTTGACCGGCTCCAGATCAATGGCCGAACGCCGCGAGACGTTTCCAATTGATCCGCTTGCGTCAGCAGACCAACCCAAGAGTGCCATGCCGCCGGGAGTTACCAAAAAGCCGCGTTCATCGGCTCGGAACGATCCAGTGGACGTCAGCAGCAGCGGCCGGTCACCGGCCTGATCATCAATGTTGATTTCTTGCGTGACAGGTAGGAAACCGGGTCCAGCTAAGCCAAGGTCTGTTGCCCGCCCCGTTGAGAAGAGTGCGCCTTCTTCCGATACCAGGCGAGAGGTCTCCACACGGACACCACCCGCTGCGAACACGGCCGGGTTATCCGAAAGGACCATGCTCAAAAAGTCCGCAGACGCTCTTTTGTATCCCACCGTACCCGAGTTGGCGACGTTGTCCGAGATTGCCGCGAGCCGCGTTGCGTTCACAGATAAGCCCATCACACCGGCGTTGAGCGAAGACGAAATGGTCATGGCGTTTCAGTTCTCCAAGGAAACTCTACCTTGGGTTGTAGGTCGCCATGGTTAATGCGCAGCTAATGCCTACCCTTCTTCGTAGAACAGAATGATCGAGATCCGACGATTTTCGGGGGCACTCGGATCATCGCTAATCGGCATTCGATCGGCCTGCCCAGAAACTTCGACGATTTGCGCGTCACTGACACCTTCAGCGATTGCAAGACGGCGTGCCGCGTTTGCGCGATCGGCCGACAGCTCCCAATTCGTGTAGTCGCCACTGGAGAATTGGAGATCGTCAGTGTGCCCGACAATCTTTAAAGGGCGCGCGCTTTCTGTTAAGATTGGGGCGATTTTCCCAATAATCTCCGCGAGTTCTGGTGACTGATCCCCCTTCCCTAATGCAAAGACAGGCCTATCGGCTGTGTCCATAAGATCGACCACAAGGCCTTGCGGGCTCAGGGTCAGCCGCGCTTCCCCGCTATCCAGCTGATCTTGTAGACGCGCCGCTAATTCCTCAGCGATCGCAGCATTTTCGCCCATGCTGTCGACGAAACCGCCGTGGTTGCTAGACGCAAGCATGTCCGAACTTAGTGGACTGTCCCCCCACAGAATATCCGTACCGCCACCCGATTTATCAGCCATCGGAACGCTGGGATTGAAAAAATCAGCGAGCCCACGCCGTTGATCCTCAGACGTGGCATTGAGAATCCACATCAGCATAAAGAACGCCATCATGGCTGTCACAAAGTCAGCGTAAGCGACTTTCCACGCACCGCCGTGGTGTCCCTCTGCCGCGAAAATTTTCTTTCGCTTAATTATCGTTGCATCATTCGCCATCGCCACCACACTCCCGGCCTGGTCCACCAGAAGTTGTCCCTAAACATTCTCCGTAAACCCGCTTTTAACAACTATGGCTTGTAAAGCGTTAATATGACTGAGCGCATTCCTATCCGGTCACTCATAGACCGTTGTAAAGCACCCGAAGTGACCGGGCCGAGCAAAACGGCCCTGCCGAAACCGCTACAAGACAGCAAACTGTTGTGGGACGGTGTAGCTGTGCGGTATGCCGAAAAGCTCTCTGATATGCTGGGTACTGAGGTTGACGTCTCTGTCGAGCTCATCGTCACCAACCACGCCGCATACCGACAGTCTGCACCAAAGCCGGGAATTCTGCTCCCTCTGTCCGACGATGACGGAGGCCCGCTTGCTCGCTTTGATGGCGCCGCGAGCCACATCCTGGCCGAACGGCTCCTGAAGACCCGCGCCGGGACACTCGACGAGAATTTTGAACCGGATGATAATGATGGATTGCTGACACGAGAGCTTCTGGTCGAGTTCGCACACCTCCTCGATACAGCCTTTGGACTCTGTCTTCCGGTCCCCGAGAAGCTCTATCCGTCAGTACACTGGCCGCTCACGCCCCCGCCTTCTGGTACGCGTTTGCTCGCTGAGATGGCTCTTACATTGAGCGGTGACGAACGCTTAGGCTTTGATATCCTGTTTGAAACCAGCCTTGTGCGCTTCTTCGCTGACCTTCTTACCGGCGCATCGGGAAGCCTCTCACCCCGGGCGGTGACCATGGATTTAACCGGCGTCTTGAGCCGCTGGTCGACAGACGTGCGCGCCCTTTCTGATATTCAACCCGGTTCTGTGTTGATCATTCCGGGTGCAGATCTTGAGAAAGTTTCTCTCGAACTCGGAGACGACGGAACGAGCACTGTGGTCGCGCAAGGTACTCTTGGTACGGATCGTGGACGCCACGCTCTCCAAATCAACGACCTCTCTGAAGCCAGCTAGCGGCGCATTTTTCTGATACGATCGGCAAAGCGAATGGCCGCCGCGACGGCGGCAAAATGCTCGGGTTGGATCGGGTCGCCGACCTCAATTGCCGCGTGCAAAGCGCGAGCAGTTATGGGATCGTCGCGAATGGGAACACCTGAATCATGGGCCAAGGCGCGCATACGGAGCGCTAAATCATCCGTACCCTTAGCAACACATCGGGGGAGATGCGGACCATTTCGCTCCCATTTTAGGGCAACCGCAAAATGGGTTGGGTTCATGATGAGAACGTCAGCTGATTTTACATCGCTCAGCATACGTGACATAGCAATGCGCTCTGCGCGCTTGCGGCGTTGTCCTTTCACCTGACTATCGCCATCGTTCTCCTTGGCTTCGTCCCTTGCTTCCTGCTCGCTCATGCGAAGACGCTTCTCGCGCTGAGCCCGAACGAGGGGTACATCGATCAGTGCAAAGACCACCGAAATGGCGAGGGACGCTGAGACGAAAAGCAACAACTCCCGCAACAACAAAGTCGGAAGGCGAACGGGGTCGACGGAGAAAAGAAACGCCAACCGCGACGCCTCCATGGCTAAGAGCACACCGCCAACGGCGGTCAAGAGACTGATCTTCGACGCGTTTTTTAAGAATTCGATAAGTGCTTGGGGACCGAACTTTTTCCCAAACCCGTCGACCGGCGAGATCTTCTTTAGCTCGGGCTTGATGCGTTGGGGGGCAAACACAATCCCTTGTTGGACGATGAGCGAAAGGATCACCAAAGTAGCGGGAACACCAGCTAGTGGAAGGATGAACATAAGTGTCGTCTGCAGAATTTCCGTACCAAGCTCACCTCTAAGAAGCGCGGTGCTCACCTGCTCTGGGCGGAGAAAGAAACTCCGCAGGGTGCCGGAAAAGGAAACCACGCTAACGCCGGCGAAGGCAGTCGCAAGCAAAAACCCGACCATCGCCGCTGCCGTATTGGCTTCTGTCGAAATGGGTACGTCGCCTTTACTCCGTGCACGCTTCTTCTTGTCCGGGGACGCCTCAATGACCTTTTCAGCAGCGTCTTGGCTCATCCTGCTAGGCTTCCCGTTAACTTGGTCATCCAGACAATGAACAGGGTACTTATCCCAAGTATGAATAAGATCAGTCCACCGAGCGTAATGGCAGGCAACCCTACAAAGGTCACCATGAGCTGCGGCATTGCGCGGTTAAGCAAACCGAGGATAAGGTAGAAGGCGAAGTTTAATACCATAAATGGGGTACCAAGAACGACGGCAAGCTCCAAAGCCTGTGCGCCCAGTAAGGTCATTAGCGATGCCATGGCGCCAACATCAACTAACGTCGCGCTTCCGAGCGGGATAGCTTCCAGGCCTTCGACCAATTGACGGAACACCGCGACCTCCAAATCGGCAGTCAAAAATAGAGTCGCCGCCGTCAATGTCAGCGCCGAGGAAACAAGACTAGAGCTGTCCCCTTCATTAGCGAAGCCGAAAACTTGTGATAACGAAAGGGCTTGCGCGATGACCGCGCCCGTCACATTCAGTGCGAAAACAAAGACGCGTACGGAGAAGCCTAAGGAAAACCCGACCAAAGCTTCTGAAATTATGATCGGTACAGAAACAGGTTGGGTGAGCGTTGGCGTCACAGGAAGGAGCGCAAGCATCAACGAAACCGCGAGCGCTATCCGTATACGCATTGGCATGGCAGCGTCACCAATACCCGGTAACAACAAAACCAACAGTGACAGGCGCGTAAACAGTGCGGCCGCCGTCGGGAGCCGTAAATTCACGCTTTCAGTTAGTCCACTGAGTGGTTCAATGAGACCAATCATGTAACGGCGAGGCGTTTTACGACGGCGTTTCCCTGAACTTCCTCGTTTGATAAGACTGGGTTTCGAATGCCCTGGGCAGCGAGTGCGCCCCGAACGACCCGTCTTATCTGCCCACTGACAGTCACAACGGGATAGGCTCCGTTCTCTGCGGCTTTATCGAGAGCCTCTCTTAGAGCTTTGATAAGCGTGGTGAGTGCCGTCGTCCTATCCTCTTCTTTGCCTAACTGCTTTACCCAATCGGTGGTCACTTCGACCGAGGGGAGACGCCCTTCGTCATCGGTCAGCTTAGAGATGAATTGGAACGCAATCCGCCGTCGGACATGCTCGACAATGTCTGTAATGGACGCTTCGGCAGTATTTGCTTCAGCGACGGCCTCCAATATGAGAGGAAGCTGCCGGATCGAAATGCGTTCGTTCAACAGGTCACGGAGGATTTGTTGCAATAGATCGTATGAGATTCGATCAGGGACAAGTTCGTCTAATAATTTCCGATTGGACGCAGCGCGCGCTGGATCAGATGGCTCCGCAAATGCATCCAAGATAGAGCGCAGAGCCCTTCGTGTCATCAGCTTACTGAATTGCGCCTGGACCGTTTCCATGAGGTGGGTTGCCATCACCTCTGCGGGTTCGACCACGGTGATACCCCCAGCAACCATCTGTTCTTTCCCAACAAAATCCACCCAACGCGCACTCGCGCCGTAGACTGGTTCCTTCGTCAGCTCGCCGTCGACATCAGGTCGTTGATCGTCGGGAATAAGCGCTAACCACTTCCCCGCGCGTAACGTTCCGCGTGCAGCCTTTACACCTTGAATCTTGAGCTCGTACGTTTCCGAGGGAAGCGAGGCTCGATCGGTCACCCGCACAGGCGGGAGGAGGAAACCAAATTCTTGCACAATGAACCGACGAATTTTCTCTACTCGACCGTCAAAACCTCCCTCTCCTCTGATGACGACCGAGACGAGATCTGGCGCGAGCTCCACATGAATTTCATCAACATCCAGAAGATCGCCGAAATTCGTTTCTGGCTTTTCGAGCGTCGGAGTCGGTTCTACTGCCGCGTCTTCCGACGCGGTACGCCTTGCATGCCAAGCAAGAAAGCCGAGGAGCCCACCACCGAAGACAAAGGGCAGAAAAGGCAGTCCAGGGAACAAAGCAAAAGCGATCAGTACAGCCGATACCGTTCCCAAAGCCTCTGGTCGGCCGCCAAGCTCCCTTATCAGAGCCAAATCGACAGCTTCCTCGCCGCGGCCTTTAGAGAGAAGCAAAGCGGCAGCAACAGATATGATTACGGCTGGGATCTGGCTCACCAAGCCATCACCGACCGTCAGCACCGAGTAGTTTTGAAGGGCATCTCCAAAACTTAATCTGTGTGCGACCATTCCAACGGCGATCCCCGCAACCAAATTGAGAAGCGTGATGAGAAGGCCAGCGATCGCATCACCTTTCACAAACTTCGAGACACCGTCAAGCGACCCTAGAAATGCAGTTTCTTGCTGCTCCCGTGTACGGAGTTTTTTAGCCTCTTCATGCGTGATCGCCCCCGAAGAAACGTCCGCGTCGATTGCCAGTTGTTTGCCGGGCATCGCGTCCAATGCAAAGCGCGCTCCAACTTCGGCCATTCGCCCGGCGCCTTTTGTAATAACGAGGAAATTCACGATGATCAAGACCGCGAAGACGATCAAACCAATCCCCAAATTCCCGCCCATGATGAACATCGCGAAGCCTTCGATGACGCCGCCTGCAGCTGACGTTCCGGTATGTCCGTCGCCGATGATCAGCTTTGTCGAGGAAATGTTCAGTGCTAGTCGTAAAAGAAGGGAGACCAGCAAGATTGCTGGAAAACTCGAAAAATCGAGCGGCCGCTCGACGAAGAGCGTCACCGTAAAAATCAGAATCGCAAACCCAAAACTCGCTGTCAGACCAAGGTCCAGCACGATAGGGGGTACAGGGAGCACCATCATGACCAATATGGCCATCAGGCCAACAGCCAGTGCCACCGTAGGACTTATACTGACCTTCGACAGACGCTCCCAGTTCATGTTGCCCTCTCTACGGTTCTTAAGCAGCTATGAGCGGCAAGATCCGGCGTTCAAAAAATCCAACCAACGTCATCGCCATAAACCCCGCTGTCACCCAGAACACGATCACGATCACAGCCAGCTTCGGAACGAACGTCAGTGTAAGTTCTTGAATCGACGTCAGTGCCTGGAGTAAGCCAATTGCGAGCCCCGATATCAGCGCGGCGATGAGGATCGGGGCCGCCATCACCACGCCGGATCGAAGCGCGACCCTCATGAGACTGAGAATATCAGCCTCACTCATATCGGCATACGAAGTATTTCTTGGTAGGCCGCAACAACGCGGTCTCGGATGGTGACAGCCGTTTGAAGCGCGAGGTCTGCTTGGCTTAGCGCTTCTACTACAGCCTGTGCGTCGACTTCTTTTGTCGCGAATGCCTGAGCCGACGCGTCGGCTTGGTCGAAAACTGACGCAAAACGTGCACTCAACTTTTGAAGCATCCCCGAATTTGGGGCACGCGACGCCATTTGACCGTATGCTGATGCTGCTGCGATATCATTGATATTCACGTTTTTTCTACCTCTCCAGAATGTCCAAAAGGCCGCGGTAAAAGTTTTGAGCCTGTCTAAAGACCTCAAGATTGGCGTCGAAGCTGCGGCGGGCTTCGCGCGCGTCAGCGAGCTCGACCATCATGTCGACGTTAGAGAGGTGTACCATCCCATTTTCGTCTGCTAAAGGATGATAAGGATCGTACACCTCTTTTTCCGCTTTTGGGCTGAGCCGTAGTTTCTCGATCGTAACACCGCGGTCGACCTCGCGAAGGAAAATCAGTTTGCGCTGATAGCCGGGCGTATCGACATTCGACAGGTTTTCAGAACTAATACGTAGGCGGAAGCTCTGCGCGCTCATACCAGAGGAAGCAGAGCCTAGAGCAGAGAAGATTGGATCAGCGCCATTCATGCTTGCGGCGCCCCAATAGCGAGCCGCATCATTTTCAATGTCGACTTCCAGATCGTCAGCGCCGAGTCGTGACGGCCTTTCGCCTCAGCCATCGACAGCATCTCCGTCTCCAAACGAATGGCATCACGACCCTCACGCGTGCGCGGCGGGTTCCCCTGCTCTGCGCGACGAAGGCTCCGTTCGAATTCTGACACGAGGAGACGCCGTGCATCAGGAATATCAGCACGCGCGATATTCTGCGCGACGACATTGTGTTGGTAGCTCGCATGAGCCGCCATTGCGCTTGTCAATTTGAGAATGGAAACTGCGTTGTCCAAAAGGGCCTCCAGCAATGCTGGAGGTGGGGTACACAATTCAAGGTAACCAGAAGGTTAATCTGTGCTTACCATTTGCCCGCTGGCGTTGTGTGCCGTGTGGCGCTCACGTGAAAGTAACAGGGCCTCCTCTGGTAAAAGAGGTTTCAACGCCCTCAAAACTTTGAAATATTTCTTCTCACCCGCGTGTTCTAGAGCTGCGCAAAGCGCTGGCGATGACCCGAGCGCGACACACGCCTCATCCAAAAGTTGAAGAAGAGTGGCATCAGAAACCGACGCAGGCGGTTCGCCTAGTAAAAGAACCTGTGCGGAGTAATACGCCCGTGTAAGTGGCGTATTCACTTCATCCGGATGCAGCGCATCTGTCAAACGCAGGACCCCTGCCGCATCGTCACGAACCCGCAACTGAGACCGTCGTCCACCATTTTGCAGAACGACACTCCCGACAAGGAATGTTTCCCACGGCTTGAGATTAAGTATAAGGCCCGACACTACCCGCCCTCTTTTATACGGATGACTCTTGAGGTGACGTCAGACCGACCATGATCGCGTTGTTAATGTCGACGAAGCAGTCGATGACCGTCTGGCTCTTGGTCGCGGCAAACGTGTTGCGCTCCACGAAGGCAGCGATGCTGATAATGGAGGCTTTGATTTCATCCGGAAGCGGATTTTTATCTGATGCGAGATCAGAGGCGAATGTGAGCCAGATTTTCCGGTTGAGGCGAAGCGCTTCGTGGAGCTTCGCTGTGCCGCTCGGATCATCGATCCGTGCGCTTTTCAGTTTTGACGTAATCCGTTCGAGGAGCTCGCGCTCCATATCACGACCACTGACGGTCGCCTTCTGCACAGCAGCATATCCAAACGGCTTCATGAAAATTCCTTACCCACAAAAGAATCAGCGGGCGGAGTAAACTCCGCCCGCCAGACGCGCGCTTACTGGAAGAGTGCCAGCAAAGCCTGGGGCGCCTGGTTTGCAATAGCCAGGGCCTGAATGTTGAGCTGCTGCTGGACCTGCAGAGCCTGCAGGCGGGCAGAAGCTTCTTCGAGGTTTGCGTCCGTCAGCGTTGACACACCCGACTGGAGCGAACCAATCAGTGTCGTGACAAAGTTGTTCTGGATGTCGATCCGGTTCTGTGCGGAACCGAACGCAGCGGTGACGTCGATGGTCGACGAGATCATGTCTTCGACATCAAGGAGCGCCTGGTCGATATCAGCCTGGACGGTGGTGTCAACGTCAACACCCGCAAGCCGGCCGAGGCTACCGCCGGATACGCCGTCGTCAAACGCCTCGCTGGCCAGTGCGATACCTGCACCGCCGTTATTCGTGATACTGATCACTGCGTCCTGCGTGGTCGGATCCGTACCCAGAGTAACGGAGAGATCGACATCTGGCGCAGAACCCGGAGAAACTGCTTCCATTTCTGCGAAACGTTTCTCGGCCAGACGGACAAGTTCCTGTGCCACGTCGTTGACGGTGTCTCCTTCGGCCGCGATATACTCGATGTCTTCCGAAGCGATGGTCAGGCGGAAGCTATCGCCCGCGGTGATGTTCGGGTTTGCCGAACCATCTTGGGCGTCGATCGTGACCGTCTCAGTCGCGGCCGAGGCGATCGTCGCGGCCGAGGCCGTCAAGAAGCCCGCATCGCCGCTCACCATGGCGTTGGTGCCGAAGACACCTTCAACCTGGCGCAAGTCAGCCCGGGCAACCGAAATATCCGACGTCGACACCGTACCGTCAGAAGCACGGTTCAACGATGCTAAGACGTTGATATCAAGACCACCTTTGAGGAGGTTGAGACCGTTGAACTGCGCAGTGTCAACAATCGACGTGATCTGATCTTTAAGGGCCGCGATGTCACGTTGGATCGCCGTCCGATCAACGTTTTCTTCTTTCGCCGCGATGATCTTGTCTTTTACTTCGGTGAGAAGGTTCGTGACCTGCTCAGCTGCAGACCGAGCAACTTCCACCGTAGACGAACCAAGGTTGAGGCTTTCAACGATCTGCTGGAATCCTTGCACATCGGATTCCATCACGGTACTGATGGCCCAGATTGCGGCGTTGTCTCTCGCGTTCGAAACACGCTTGCCAGTTGAAATTTGGTCTTGCACCTCAAACAGGTTGCGGTTGACCTTGTTCAGCGTCATCAACGCGACCTGAGCACTTTGGTTGAAGTTAATCGAAGGCATTTGTTACGTTCCTCACTATGGCCGAGCGCACGTCCGGTCTCCGTCGGGTCACTCGCTATGCAACTTCCGATTGCTGGATGAGCTTTAGGTTGTGGTGCTTAATATGCCGTGAAGGTAGAACGTCTTTGTACCGACTGCCTCGCCGTGGAACCGTGGAATGCGGCTTACTCGCCGATCATCTCCCGATAAAGCCTTTCGGTCATTGCCGGATCTTGACGGACTAAGTCTTCGGATATTTGCTCAATGATTCCATTGCTTAAATAGTCCAAGGTCTCTGTCCCTGTCGAAAATGCCTCCACGAAACCGCCGTGCTTCAAAAGATCTGTAAACAGAGCGATATGGAGTTTCTTTGCCGCGTCCCACTTCTCGTGATCGGTGCGCACAGCATTCTCCCGGCCAAAAGCAGAAATTTCCGAAATCAAAACAGCACCTCGTCAAACGTTTGCATCATCCTCGTTACCCGTAAAGGTTGAAGTAAGGTTTCCAACGTAGGCAGATTTTATGCTGAACCCGATCTTACCACAGGCTGCCACGACCACTGATCAACGCAAAGAAACGCTTCCTCAGACGAAAACTGAGGTGGAAGGTACGGTCGCTTTGTTCTCTGCCATTGTTGCGGATAACGCTGGACCACGTATCGTCTTTACGCCGCCTAATGCAGGTGCCGGACGTTCAGAATCTGTCGATCCGTCTGCTCAAGGTATCGCGTCGACTTTCATCGATCTTCAGCGCGCAATAGATGGCGTTGCAGCCGAACAATCCTTGCGTCCACCCGACAACTTGCGACGCCTTGCGCCACAAGAGACCAACGCGCTGACGACCGGGGGTACGGAGCAAGTGTCCGTTCTCGATCCACCTTCGAAACAGAAGCCCGTTCCCTCTGTGTACAACCAGACACCGGCCGGGATCGGCGCATCGCGCTTGAGACAGCAAACGATCGTTACGCCTGAACAACCGGCCGCGCCGCTACAAAACGGTGGGACGACACTACTAAGCACACAAACAATTGGTTTTGCGCTGCCGAGTAACAATCCGTCTTCGTCAGTGCACGCTGGCGAACCTAACGCCAGACCCGTTACCGGCTTGTTCGCCAAACCTCTGACTTTGCGAGGCGATTACGGAGGCTCGGCAGCCGATAACACGGGAGGCGGCAGTGCGCTTCAGTCCCTTTCTCTTGCGCCCATGACGCTTGATGACCATCCCTTGCAACCGACGGTCAAGAAGGTTTTATCTCCTCTGTCTACGGAAGGTTCGAATACAACTTCCGAACCGGTCTGGATGCAACAAGGCTCTGAGACTCGACCAAACGTAACGGCAGCGCCGAGGACGATCGCAGCTACGCCTCAACACGTCGCTATCCCTTCACCACAAGCAACAGTCGACCAAGTTCGCCTCGCAATCCAGAATCAGGGCCTTGACACGAAGATTGAGGTTCAACTCGATCCACCTGAATTAGGGCGTGTCCAGATTGAATTCGAAGTCTCGCGTCAAGGTTCGGTAAAGGCCTCCTTTTCGGCTGCTGACTCGACCGTTTTGGATCTTCTCAAAAGAAACAGCGACTCCTTCCTCGGTGATCTGTCTCAGGAAGGTTTTGACGATATCGAATTCGACTGGTCCGACGACCTTGAAGAACAAGTCGCCTGGACGGGTGAAAACACCAAAGCGGGTGCAGAGACACCCGATCCGGAGCCGTCTCGTATCGCTACGATACGGTACGCGGATGGAAACCTCATCGATCTTTCACTCTAGGAGAAAATGATGGAAGTTAATCCAATCTCAGAAGCCACGCGAACGGACATAGCGGACGCGATCCCCGAAGAAGCGGCAACGGAGGAGATGAGTCAGTTCCTTCGTCTGCTCACCGCGCAAATCGAGAACCAAGATCCTCTCGAACCGCTCGACGCGAACCAATTCATCGAGCAGCTGGCAACCATTAACAGCTTGGAACAGCAGATCCAAACTAATGGTTTTCTTGAAGAAATTTTGGAAACGATCCGCGATGCAGATCTGCCCAATGGATCGACTTCGTCCTAGAACGGAGCGATGAGATTGAGCAGACGATTTCCCAATCCAGGCCGGCTCGTTCCATGCAACGGGCCGGCACTTTCTAGCCGAATATCGGCCTGCGCGATCCGGTCATGGGGCACGGTGTTCTGCCGGGAGATGTCCTCGGGGCGAACAATTCCCTCTACGGAGAGATTACGGCGATCGCGGCCAATCTGGACACCCTGATATCCCTCAATAATCAAATCACCATTGGGCAACCGATCGGTTACCCGCGCAGCAAGCCGCAGGGTTATCCGGTCTTGTCGCCGGAAGTTGCCTTGCCCACGCATACGGTCAATCGACGATACATCAAAGGCTGGGTCAAAGCTTGCACCCTCCGGCAGAACGTTCCGAACAAGACTGTCCGTCGCGCCTAGCGCTGCGGGCGCTGCAATCTGCTTCTCAGATGTCCGGTTACGGAGGGTATCGTTCAGGATTTGAGCCTCCTCATTGATGTCGACGAGCACCGTCAAGATATCACCGACTTCACGAGCACGACGGTTTCCGAACAAACTTTCCGGGTCCTGATTCCACAACGACGCAGCAGACGCCTCGCGGAGGTTTTCAACCTCCGATGCCGGCTGCTTCCGGTCGCGTTTTTTCGGGATGATGGGGTTCCCTGCACATGCCGCGAGGGCAAATGATGAAAGCAAAAGAATACTTTTTTTCATGGCCTTACCTCGACGCGCCCCGGTGCCACGATGATAGCGGACAGGGGTTGGCGCCGCCCTTTAAGAGCAATATTAATCCGATCACCCACACTTCCTGAATCCATCGCACGGCCCTCTGTACGCAGAGTGAGGGGCCCACGGACGAAAAGGACAGCGACCCCCTGCTGCCTTATAACATCCTTTGGTGCTTGAGTGTCATACCGCCTGATCGTCCGACCACTTCCGATCGGACGACGCACAGCGCGACCGACGAAGTTCAAGACCTCCTGGCCGTCTCCTTCGATGTCGGCCTCTTCGATGATCTGTCCACGGTCGAGTGACCGCACTGCGGTGACGTCCGTCACCACAGATAAGGCCAGAAGCGCGATGAGGCTTTGCATTATCGGATCCGGGTGGTCGCGGCGAGCATCTCATCAGCGGCGGTCATCACCTTGGAATTGAGCTCGTAGCCGCGTTGCGCCTCGATGAGATCAGCAATCTCGGACACAACGTCTACTGAGCTTTCTTCGAGGAACCCTTGGCGCATAAAGCCAGCGCCATCAATCCCGGCAAAGCCGCCAAGCGGCGCACCGGAGGCTTCCGTTTCGCGGAAAAGATTGCCGCCAAGCGCCTCTAAACCTTGATCATTTGCAAAAGTTGTTATTCCAATCACGCCGATTTCCTGCGGCGGGGTCCCGTCGTTAAAGACAGCGAAAACCTGCCCTTCTGCCGAGATTGAAATCGAGCGCGCGACCTCAGGGACGGCGATCCCGCCGGACACAGGGAAGCCTTCGGCGGTGACGATCAATCCGTCTGGGCTCAATGAAAATCGTCCGTCTCGGGTATAAACGCGCTCGCCGGATGGCAACTCAACGTCGAAGAAACCGCGCCCTTCAACAGCGAGGTCAAGGTCGCCGTTGGTGGTTTGAAACGAGCCTTGGGTCTGCTCAGCAACAACCGATGCGGTGCGCACACCGCTACCAAGCTGGATACCGCCGGGAACAATCGTACCCGTCCGTGAGCTGAGGACACCGGGCGTGACCTCTTGGCGGTAGAGCAAATCAGCGAACGCTGCGCGACGGGCAGCATAAGCCGTGGTCGACATATTGGCGATGTTGTTCGCGATTGTTGCCACGCGGGTTTGCTGCGCAGCCATCCCAGTCGCAGCGATGTTGAGCGGGTTCATGCTCTCTCCTTCAAGCGTTATCGGCCGCCGAGGGCCTCGATAAATTGCGTGATGCGTTCATGTTCATCCGTCTGCAGAGCAGCTCCGGCCTCGTACATGCGTTGCGCCTCGATCAGGCGCGCCATCTCTTCTACAGCGCTGACGTTAGATGCTTCGACAAACCCCTGACGCAGCTGGGGAAATTCAGCAAAGCGGATCGCGCCCGTCGTCGTCCACAGGTTGTCACCCGCACGGCTGAGCCCCTCGGAATCCGTCGTCAGGACGCCTATTTGACCGACGCCGAAGCCATCGGCGGTGACGGTACCGTCGGTCGCGACCACAATATTACTCGCGCCTTCGGGTATACGGATCGATTTGCCCGATTCATCGAGAACGGGATAGCCCTCGGGCGTGACGAGCTCGCTGTTCCGATCAAGAATAAAACTGCCCGCGCGCGTGAGATGGAGTTCCCCGTTTTTCGCGATGGCGAACCATCCGTCCCCATCGATGGCTAAGTCGAAGGTCCCGCCGGTCTGCACCAAATTGCCTTGGGCGAGATCGGTGTAATGAGCACGCAGGGCTCCGATTGAAACCGACGGGTTGTTCTCGCGTGTACTGATATATTCAGCAAAGATTGCTGCGTCGCGTTTGTAGCCATCGGTCGATGCGTTGGCGATGTTGTTGGCAATCACGGAGAGCTCGCGCAGCAGGCCCGATTGCCGCTCAACGTTGACGGTAATAGCATCGCTCATCGATCAGGCAGCTTTCTTCAGAGAACGGATAGCTTCTTCGAGCTCATTAAAACTCGGGCGCATTTGGTCGGGGGCATTTCGGCGGCCGACTTCAACGCACATTACAGGCGGGTGGGAGTGAAGCCAGTGCACGAGAACTTCGCGGATAAGTCCATAGAATGCCTGCTCTTCCTCGCGGATTTGCTTAATCCGCTCTGCCCACGGACCAACGATGCCGTAAGCGAGGAAAACGCCGAGAAAGGTTCCGACCAAAGCCGAAGCAATCATCACGCCGAGGATTTCCGGCGGCTTGTCGATGGATGCCATCGTTTTAATCACGCCGAGGACCGCAGCAACAATCCCGAGCGCGGGAAGCGCATCGGCGATCTTGCTCAACGCATGCGCGCCGTGGAGGCTATCTTCTTTCATCTGCATAAGTTGCTTTTCGAGCATTTCTTCGACTTGGAAGGCGTTGTCGAAGTTCATGATCATCGACCGCAAGGTGTCGCAAATGATCTCGACCGCATGCGCGTCTGCAGTGATACCAGGATACTGCTGGAAGATGTCAGAGTTCTCTGGCTCCTCGATCGCGCGCTCCAGCGCAGCGGGATCCTTCGCACCCAGATCAATCAGAATATGCAGGAGACAGAGCAGGTCTTGATAGTCTTGCTTCTTGAACTTCGGCCCACGGATCAAAGCCATCAGGTCTTTGCCCGTGTGCTTAACGACACCCATTTGGTTACCGGTGATGAACGCGCCGACCGCGGCTCCCCCGATAATCATCATTTCAAAAGGCAAAGCCTTGAGGATGATCTCCAGCTTACCGCCGGCGAGCATATAACCGCCGAAGACGGCGATAATCGTGACGATGACACCAAGAATTGCAACCATGGGTTGGTGCCTAGGCGTCACACAGTTTCTAGAGCGTTAATCGCTGCGCGTTCTGGTCGATGAAACACCGTGCCTTATAGGTCACACCAGGGCGCCCAAGTGGTTGGGTCACCGCTGAGGTCGCGAGAATGTGTACTCCGCCGCTTGCTCCGGGTCGCCCGCGCGCTGTTTCCTAAAGTGGATCAAAAGGCGCTTCACCTCGCGACCTTATAAAATTGGAGGACCCCGATGCTCACTTCTCACCTCCGCGCGGCGTTGCTCGCCAGCGCTTCGCTGTTCGCGGCGTTCAGCGGTAGCCACGCGCTGGCTCAGGACGAGACCCGCGGCTCGATCGCTGACATCACCGACACGATCACCGTCACAGCAACAAAGACCGCGGATCCAGAAGATGTGCAGGATGTCCCCCTGGCAGTGACAGCGTTCAACGCACGGTCTCTCGATGCTTTGAACGTCAGAGACCTCGAAGACCTCTCCTTTTCGGCGCCCAACGTCTCGCTTGATGACATTGGCACCGCCCGCGGCCAGGCGAACTTCACGATTCGCGGCCTCGGTGTGAATTCGTCGATCGGATCGATCGACCCAGCGGTGGGAACATTCGTTGACGGCGTTTACCTCGGTATCAACAGCGGCGTTGTCTTCGACGTTTTTGACCTTGAGTCGATCGAGCTCCTCCGCGGCCCGCAAGGGATCCTCTTCGGACGGAACACGACGGGCGGCGCGGTGCTCGTCAACACAGCCAATCCGACGGACGAGTTCCAAGGCAAAATCACTTACATTGTGGAAACGCCTATCGACAGCGATCGCGGCGGCATCAACCAATTCGTCATGGGAACGGTCTCCGGCCCGCTGGTCCCGGGTAAACTCAACGGTAAAATTGCAGCGTATGCGAACAATGATCAAGGCTATTTCGAGAACCAGTTTGACGGCAGCAGCATTGGTGATGCCGAAACGACAATCGTGCGCGGCGCGCTTGAGTGGTTCGCGACAGATAACCTGACGTTTCTGTTGAAAAGCGAGTTTTTTGACAGCACCAGCGACGGCCCCGCGGCGCAAAACCGCGGTATTTTTGAGCGCGATTCCTTCGACCTCGCTGTCGACGAGCCTGGCTTTGTGAAAATCGAAGTTATCAACACGTCGCTCAAAACCGACTGGGATCTGAATTTCGGTACAGTGACCAATATCTTCGGTTATCGGAGTACGGAGCAAGACACGCTCGGCGATATCGACTCGACCCCAAACTTCATCTTCCACTCCGATACGCAGACAGAGCACGAGCAAATCTCGAACGAGCTGCGGTATGCGGGCGAATGGGGGGCTTTCGATGTCAAAGCCGGGTTCTTCTACTTCAACCAAGAGATCTCGGTGAACGAGAACCGAAACATCCCTGTAGCCACGCCGATCACGTTCACCGGCGGTGGTGTACAGGATCAAACCGTGTACGGACTGTTCACGCAGGTTGATTGGAACGTCAACGAGACGTTTAAGGTGATTGGTGGTCTGCGCTTTGGCTACGAAGAGAAAGATGTGGCCATCGCCTACGTGATCCCGCGCGTTCCGCCGTGCGATATCCTGGCAGGAACGTGCCCGACCAATGATATCCTTTCGACCGGGTTTGAGGACGATGACGCCTGGCAAAACCTCAGCCCCAAGATTGCTTTCCAGTGGACGCCGACGCCCGACCTTCAAGTCTATGGCGGCTGGACCCGGGCGTTCCGTTCAGGCGGCTATAATTTCCGGATCACCGACCCGGCGAACTTCATCCGTCAGGTGATCACCCAGACCGAAATTGCCACCGACGAAGAACAAGTCGACAGCTTCGAAATCGGCACGAAGTTCGATGCGCTGGATGGGCGCGCGCAACTCAATGCGGCGCTTTTTTACACCGACATTACCGATATGCAGCGTGAGGTGAATTTGGCCGATCCTGGGGCTGGCGTGTCGCAGCTCATCGCGAACACCGCGGACGCTACGATCCTCGGGCTCGAGCTTGAGGGCCGTTATCTGCTCACGGACAATCTTCTTGTCCTGGGCAATTTTGGCTGGATCGACGACGAGTATGATGACGTGCGATTCGACATTTCAAGCGACGGCGTGCTCGACGGAGCGGACACAAACTTGCGGATCCCGCGGGTTGCAGAATTCACCTATGGCGCCAGCATCATCTGGGACGTCGACCTTGGAAACAGTGGTGACATCAGCACACGGATCGCATTCCAGCACCGCGATGAAGTGGCATACACCGACAACAATTTCGGCTGGATCCAAGCGGCGGACATGCTTGAAGCCAACGTTACATGGCAGACGCCCGTCGACGGCTTGAGCCTGTCGATCTATGGCGAGAACTTGCTCGACGAAGTACAGGCTGGCGGGGATACGCAGCTGCCTTTCGGCGGGCCGCTCTCCAATGGGGTCAACGAACCGTTTGGCCAGTTCCCCGCTGCCGGCACGCTCTCGCCTCTCAAAAAAGGACGGTTGATTGGCTTTGAGGCAACCTTCGCCTTTTAGAAAACGTCTCAGCGCCGGGCGGCCGTGGTTGATTTTTCCAATCTCGTCGCCTAGCCGCTGCCCTCGGGCTGGCCGGCGCCCCGGCCCACTTTCCCCTTACAGGCGCACGGAGAACAATGATGTCGATTTCGGCTGAGCGCAAAGACGTGCTCATCAAAGAGTATGCAACCAAAGACGGCGACACGGGCTCACCCGAGGTGCAGGTGGCAATCCTTACGGAGCGCATCAACAACCTGACCGAGCATTTCAAAGAGCACAAAAAAGACAACCACTCGCGTCGCGGGCTCCTGAAAATGGTCAGCCAGCGCCGCAACCTGCTCGACTACGTTAAAGGCAAGGATCAAGCGCGGTACGAAAGTCTTCGGGATCGGCTGGGCTTGCGCCGCTGAGGCTCAAATCTGTTCGTGCGGTCACGTTTCAGTGACCGCCGAAATATGTCTTCCTTCCTGAGCGAAAGTCAGTCACCCTCCGGTTGTGCCGACCGCAACTGCCTATAGCTGGACAGACTAAGCGGCCGGCACCCGGGAGTGATGGCGTAGACTAGGCAGGTCACGCCTTCACAACGCTAGCCCGTCGGCTAACGTCCTCTCGGCGGCCTCCACAGTGCCCTAACTTGGAGACCCCCTGCTCTCACCTCACGGCTTCGAGAGCACTTGTTCCTGAGTTATGTGGCGTTCTTGATCCACCGGGCACCCCTCAAAAGCAGCGATCCACGGGGTAGTTTTCCACATTTTTCGGGAAAAGCAGCACGGATCGCGTGCTCTCAGCAAACGCGCACACCCACACGCGACGAAATCGCGGCGTTCGGCAGTTCGGAACCGCAAAGACATTGCGTTTACGCGCGCTTCCGCCCATGGACGAGCCGCGCCCCTCCGAGCGCCACTTGACCCCCGTAGCAATCCGGCTGCGGTACAATTAGAAAACTGAACGATGTTCCAAATCACAAAGAAAACAATGACCTGGGGTGGCCGAGAGCTCACCTTGGAATCGGGCCGTATCGCGCGCCAAGCCGACGGTGCCGTCTTGGCGACCTACGGCGAGACCACTGTGCTCGCGACGGTCGTGGGCCAACGCGAGGCCAAACCAGGGCAAGACTTCTTCCCCCTCACCGTCAATTATCAAGAAAAAACATACGCCGCCGGGAAGATCCCAGGCGGCTTTTTCAAACGTGAAGGCCGACCCAGCGAAAAAGAAACGCTCACCAGCCGCTTGATCGACCGGCCGATCCGTCCGCTCTTCGCGCCAGGGTTCAAAAACGAAGTCCAGGTCGTCCTCACCGTCATGAGCCACGACCTCGAAAACGACCCCGATATCGTCGCGATGATCGGCGCGTCGGCTGCGCTGACGATCTCCGGCATTCCATTCATGGGGCCCATCGGGGCTGCGCGGGTGGCTTACAAAGACGGCGGATATGTCGTGAACCCGACCTTGGCGGAGATGGAAGACACCCAGCTCGATCTCGTCATGGCCGGTACCCAAGACGCCGTGATGATGGTGGAATCCGAGGCGAAAGAGCTTTCGGAAGAGATCATGCTCGGCGCGGTCATCGAAGGCCACAAAGCCAGCCGCGAAGCGATCAATTTCATTATCGACTTCGCCGAAGAGTGCGCAAAAGAGCCGTGGGACTTCACACCACCGGATCACTCCGACGTCATGCCCCGCGTTCGCGAACATGCCGAAGCCGGGCTCCGCGAAGCCTATCAGCTTACGGATAAAATTGCCCGCGTCACGAAAGTCGGCGAAGTCAAATCAGCCACGAAGGCAGCCCTCGCGGGTGACGGTGTAGAAGATCCTGTCGACGGTGTCGTTTTGGGTGGTCTCCTGAAAGGCCTCGAAAGCGAAATCGTCCGTGGACAAATCCTCGAGACAGGCGGCCGGATCGATGGGCGGACGACAACCGACATCAGGCCGATTGTCTCCGAAGTCGGCGTTCTTCCGCGGACCCACGGCTCAGCGCTCTTCACCCGCGGCGAGACCCAGTCGATCGTTGTTGCCACCCTCGGCACGTCCGATGATGAGCAATATATTGACGCGCTCGAAGGCACCTACAAAGCCAACTTCCTGCTGCACTACAACTTCCCGCCCTACTCGGTGGGTGAGACAGGCCGGATGGGCTCGCCGGGTCGCCGAGAGATCGGCCACGGCAAGCTCGCGTGGCGCGCGGTTCAGGCCGTTCTTCCCAGTGCGGAGGAATTCCCTTACGTGATCCGCCTTGTGTCCGAGATCACCGAGTCGAACGGCTCATCGTCCATGGCCACCGTTTGCGGCTCGTCCCTTGCGATGATGGATGCCGGTGTGCCGATCAAGCGCGCCGTCGCCGGTATCGCCATGGGCCTTATCCTTGAGGGCGACCGCCACGCGGTGCTCTCTGATATTCTGGGTGATGAGGATCACCTGGGCGACATGGACTTCAAAGTTGCGGGGACCACGGAAGGTGTCACGTCGCTGCAGATGGACATCAAGGTCGCAGGCATCACCGAGGACATCATGAAAACCGCCCTCGCCCAGGCGAAGGACGGCCGCATGCACATCCTCGGCGAGATGAACAAGGCCCTCGGCGAGAGCCGCGATGACCTGGGCGAGTTCGCACCGCGTATCGAAACGATGACCATCCCCAAAGAAAAGATCCGTGAAGTGATCGGTTCGGGCGGTAAAGTCATCCGCGAGATCGTCGAAACCACCGGCGCCAAAGTGAACATCGACGACGAGGGCGTGATCAAGATCGCCTCCTCCGACAAGTCTGAGATCGAAGCCGCTGTGAAGTGGATTAAGTCGATCACGGACGAACCGGAAGTCGGCGAGATCTATCGCGGCAAAGTCGTAAAAACCATGGACTTTGGCGCGTTCGTCAACTTCTTCGGTGCCCGCGATGGCCTCGTGCACATCAGCCAACTCGCTCCAGGCCGACCTGAGAAAACGACTGACGTCGTCAAAGAAGGCGACGAAGTCTGGGTCAAGCTTCTCGGCTTCGACGATCGCGGCAAGGTCAAGCTGTCGATGAAGATCGTCGATCAGGAAACCGGCAAAGAAATCCCGAAAGAGAAGAAGGACGACTAACGGCATCGTCGCCTATGCGAAAGAGAAGCGCTCGGTCTGGGACCGGGCGCTTTTTTATTGAAGTTCCTCAGTCCAGAATTTCTGTATACGCATGATCGCGAAGATACGATAACTCTGCGTGATCGAGCGCGCGCTCGTGGCAAGCCTCAAGGACAACAGGCGGCGCTGCACCGGCCTGCCGCGCTTCTTCCCAACGCGCGGCGCACAAGCACCATCGATCGCCCGGCTTCAGTCCCGGAAAGCCCCACTCGGGTCGTGGAGTCTCCAAGTCGTTCCCTCGCTGCCGCGTAAACGTCAGAAACGCCTGGGTGACGACGGCGCAGACCGTATGGCTTCCCGCGTCAAGCGGCCCTGTTTCGCAAAATCCCGTGCGCGTGAACCCGGTCATCGGATCGCACCCGCATACTTGGAGAGCCGTGCCCACTACATTTTTCGCCATGAACGCATCCCGTTACCGAACAAACCCTTTCGTCAAGATCACAGCTCAAGGGGCCTGGAATGGCGAGGCGACGAAGGCGCACAGAGTGTGGTATACCGCGGCGTAAGGGTCACGGGAGGGCACTATGGACAGCACCTTTATCGCCATTTTGGTTGCGGCCGTCGCGGTTGTCGCGGGGACGTTTGTTCTCAAAGCCATTATGGGCAGCCTACTGAAGATCGTGGGGCTGATTGCCGTGGCGTTCTTCGGACGGCGCGAACAGGTCGGCGCCGATGGGTTCACGTGGGTTGTGCTCTACGACGGCGCGATCATTTTAGGGGCGGCGCTTGCCGGTTGGTTGGTCAGTATTGCGCTCAATCTCGTGGTTTTTCGGAAGGATGGCTTTGGACGCCACTTCTTCTCACCACTGATCGCTGTCGCTTTTACCTTCGTTGCGGCGTACTTGACGCAAATCTAGCGATCGATCTCACCGAACACGACGTCGAGTGTTCCGATGATCGCGGACACGTCGGCGAGCATGTGGCCCCGGTTCATCCAGTCCATCGCCTGGAGGTGCGCATATCCGGGTGCCCGGATTTTGCACCGGTACGGACGATTCGATCCGTCAGAGACCAAATTCACCCCAAATTCGCCCTTTGGTGCTTCGACTGCTGTATAAACTTCGCCAGCGGGCACTTTAGGGCCCTCTGTATACAGCTTAAAGTGATGGATCAGCGCTTCCATTGAAGACTTCATCTCCCCGCGACGCGGGGGCGCGACCTTTGTGTCCTCCGTCATCACGGGACCAGGCTCAAGCATCTCGATGCACTGGCGCATGATCCGGAGCGACTGCTTCATCTCTTCAATGCGAACGACGTACCGGTCATAGCAATCGCCGTTCTTTCCAAGAACGATATCGAAGTTCAATTCATCATAAATTTCATAGGGTTGCGCTTTGCGCAGATCCCAGGGAACCCCCGATCCGCGCAGCATAACGCCCGTGAAACCCCATTCGAGGGCCTGCTCTTTCGACACCACCCCGATGTCGACGTTGCGCTGTTTGAAGATCCGATTATTCGTAATCAGATCTTCGATCTCGTCTGAGATCTTCGGCCAGGTTTCGGTCCAAGCGTAGATGTCGTCGATAAGTTTCTGCGGCAGATCTTTGTGCACACCGCCGACGCGGAAATAGTTCGCATGCAGGCGCGCCCCACAAGCGCGCTCATAGAACGTCATCAACTTTTCGCGCTCTTCAAAGCCCCAGAGGGGCGGAGTAAGCGCGCCAACATCCATCGCCTGGGTCGTGACGTTGAGGATATGGCTTAGAATTCTGCCAATTTCGCAGAAGAGGACGCGGATGATTTGCCCACGTCGTGGGACGTCGACACCGAGCAATTTCTCGGCGGCGAGCACAAAAGCGTGCTCTTGATTCATCGGTGCGACATAATCGAGACGGTCAAAGTAGGGGATCGCCTGAAGATACGTCTTATGCTCGATCAGCTTTTCCGTACCCCGATGAAGAAGGCCAATGTGCGGATCGACCCGCTCAACAACCTCGCCGTCAAGCTCAAGCACGAGGCGCAAAACACCGTGCGCGGCGGGATGTTGCGGCCCAAAATTGATCGTGAACGGACGATCGTCGGGCCCATCAGCAGGCACACCTTCGAGCGTGATCGTTTGCGTTCCGTCAGCCATTCTCGTCGGCCTTTTCATCGCCGGGAAGGGCATAATCACCGCCTTCCCATGGCGAGAGATAATCGAAGTCGCGGTATTCCTGGGTCAACTGCACCGGCTCGTGAACAACGCGTTGCTGCTCGTCGTCCCAACGAACTTCCGTATACCCTGTAAGGGGGAAGTCCTTGCGCAGCGGATAACCTTCAAATCCATAATCAGTGAGAATACGGCGCATATCGGGATGGCCTTCGAAAACGATACCATACATATCAAACGCCTCGCGCTCGTACCAATCAGCATTCGGAAAGACCGGGCAAACCGACGGGATCGTATCGCCCTCGCCGACCATGACCTTCACCCGTATCCGCAGGTTATTCTCCATACTGAGGAGAAGATAAACAACATCGAAGCGCTTCCGCCGATCGGGATAATCAACTCCGCAAAGTTCGATCAATTGGGTGAAGCGGGTCTCGGTATCGTCCCGAAGAAAACGCAGTGCGGGAACGATTTGGCTGCACGGCACGACAATCGTGAGCTCACCATAGGCGATCTGTGACGAGGTCAGTTTCTCGCCAAGCACAGCTTGGATATGCTCATCAAGCTCTTGTAATTCCTCAAGGTCTGCTGTCGCCCAGTGTGCCATAGTCGTTTTCTGCCGTTAAATCGCAAAGCGCACGACACGCGCGCAACTATTTGTCAGTACACTGTCAATACCGCGCGATGCACAGCCGGCCACCAACATCATGACACCGGGAACAAGACGACATTCCCTCCCTGTCATCGCTGGATCGTTCCCTCACGGCGGATTTTCTTCTGGAGCTGAAGCAACCCATAAACGAGAGCCTCGGCCGACGGCGGACATCCCGGCACATAAACGTCGACAGGGACGATACGATCGCATCCCCGCACCACCGAGTACGAATAGTGGTAGTAGCCGCCGCCGTTAGCACACGAGCCCATGGAAACGACGTAGCGGGGTTCCGGCATTTGGTCGTAAACCCGGCGCAGCGCAGGGGCCATTTTGTTCGTCAGTGTACCCGCAACAATCATCAAATCGGATTGCCGAGGCGACGCGCGGGGCGCCATCCCGAACCGCTCGAGATCGTAACGCGGCATCGAAGCTTGCATCATCTCCACCGCGCAGCAGGCCAAGCCGAAGGTCATCCACATCAGTGACCCCGTGCGCGCCCAGTTGATCACCGCATCGGCTGGTGCCGTGAAAAAGCCTTTGTCCTGAAGGTCGGCATTGACGTGCCGGAAAAAGGGGTCCTCCGCCTTCGGATCATAGCCCACCACGTCGGCACGACCGGCGGTGCCGTAGGGAAGATCAGCGGGCTTGAGCGGGCGCGCTTCCGGGAATCGAGCGAGCGGCTGTTCCTGCACCGGATTTGCAGTCACCAGCGGCACATCAACACCGCTTTTCGATTTGACGTCTGTGTCGTCTGTCACCGGGCTACTCGCTGCTTCCCCTTGCCGATGATCCGGCCGCTGCACACTTTATCGCCACTCAAGCGCACCCTTCTTCCACTCGTAGAGAAAGCCGATGAAGAATACGGCGAGGAACACGAACATCGACCAGAACGCGAAGATCTGAAAGTCACGATCGAGACCAAGCTCCGGGTTAAAAAGCGTGATTGCCCACGGGAACAGGAACGCGACGTCGAGGTCGACGATGATGAACAAGATCGCGACGATGTAGAACTGCACGTCGAACTTCATGCGCGCGTCTTCGAAGGGTTCGAAGCCGCACTCATAGGCTGAGTTTTTCAGGCTGTCGGGATTGGACGGAGCCAACACGGCGGGGATCGCGAGGAAGACACCGCCCAGCACCAAGGCTAAGCCGAGAAAGATGAGGATCGGAAGATAATCGAGCAAGAACGTGTTGTCAGCCATGCTAAAGTTTAGCGTGACGCGTTCTCGGCGCAAGAAAGTTCCATCGCCGTGTGCTAGGCTGCGTCAATGACGAGCGCCGCGTTACGACCAAAAGACCTGCTTGGCCAGGAAGCTTGGGCAGAGCTGACGGCACCGGTGATTTGGCAGGGGTATGCCCTGGTCGCCCATGCCTGGCTGGTTATCGGCGTGGCGATGGCGGCAGTCCAGCTCTCTGGGTATCATCCTTTGGTGGTGATCGGGGCGATCATGGTGGTGGGAAACCGGCAGCTGGGGCTTGCAATTTTGATGCATGAGGCGGCCCACGGCTTACTCTCGCGCGACCAGAAAGTGAATGATTTCATGGGCCAGTGGCTCTGTGCGGCCCCTGTTGGCGCGGACCTGCATGCCTACAGGCCCTACCATCTGAGCCACCATCGCCACGTCCAATCCGAAGCCGACCCAGACTTGCCGTTGGCAGCGCCGTTCCCGGTCTCACCGAGCTCTCTGCGCCGGAAGATTTTCCGCGACCTCACGGGCCAAACTTTTGTGAAACAGCGGATTTTTGCTGTCCGGGCATTTTTCGATCCGGCTCTGGTGCAACAACCAGGCGCCGAAACCATTGCCAATCGGCGGGCCGTCGGGCGGTTTTTTGCGATCAACGGCGCCGGGCTGATCATCTTCACTGCGATGGGCCTCGGCCTTTTGTTCCTCGTCTGCTGGCTGGTCCCGCTTGCGACGTGGAACCCGCTCGCAACGCGGATCCGGAACATCGCGGAGCATGCCTGCGTAAACGGCGACAGTGACAACCCTCTGACCCAAGCCCGAACAACGCGCGCGAGCTTCCTCGAGCGGATTCTGATCGCGCCGTATTGGGTGAGTTACCATGCGGAGCATCACGCGATGATGTTCGTGCCTTGCTTTCGTTTGCCCCGCGCTCATCGGCTGCTTCGAGAGCGGGATGCGCTTGGACACACCGACGTTGCTCCCAGTTACCTTGCCGTGTTGCGGCGCGTGACGGAGCGGGCGGCGAACAACGTACACACATAAAAAAACCCCTCGCGTTTAGCGAGGGGTCGGATTGAGAGGAACCATCTCGCGACGGACGCTCGAAACCTACTCGTTGATATAGTCGCCAGCGCGTTCCCACAGGTTGTCGAAGCGACGCTTGGCGAGACCAATCTGCCGCTCTTTTTTCGCGGCCGCGACGTTGGACGTCATGCCGTCACCTTCAACGATGACAAGGCCGACCATGCCGCCTGCATAGTGCGGGACGCACTTGTAACCGTAGACGCCTGGCTCGGTGACCACATAGTCGGTGACTGCGTTCACTTTGCCTTTCCAGCCTTCAACACCTTCTGGAAGCATGGCGTCGATCGACGACGACTGATGCGACGGGTCGGTTGGGATAAAGCGGATGGTATCGCCCGGCTTGGCGACAACGAGGTCTGGCCGGAAGACCATGCGCTCGCTGCGCTTTTCGGGGTCGCTGTTGAGCATTTGAATTTCATGGACGACAGGTCCGGCGGCTTCAGCGTCGGCAACCGCTTCTTCGGCGGCTTCCATCGTCGCGGACGCTTCGTCTTGCACGTCCTCGGCAACGTCTTCGGCTTTTTCCATCATGTCCGACGCAGCGTCTTCGGCCTTGTCCATCATGTCGGATGCTGCATCTTCCGCTTTATCCATTGCGTCGGAAGCTGCGTCTTGAACGTCGGCCGCTGCGGTTTCGGCAGCCTCAGCGACGTCAGCAGTGGTCTCTTCAACAGCCGCTGCGGTTTCTTCGATGGCTTCGGAAACCTCAGAAAAGACGCTTTCGTTATCCGACTCTTCTGCGTCGGCACCACCACACGCTGCAACCAGCGCCAGTGCAGATGCACCAAAAAGTGCGGTACGAAGCAGTTTGACGCTGCTCTCTTGAACTTGGTTCGACATGTTAATCTCCTTCAGTCGACTCCGACTGAGCCGAGAGAAGCAACCACCGCTCGCTTCTCCCCGACCTTGGTCCCCAGCCGGTTATCAGTTTTGCGGACCCCTAACAGATCCAACGTCCTTGCTCTGTGAACACTTAGGAACATTTGCACCTAACGCGAGATAACAAAATCGCGAGGCGGAGCATCGTCGCAGGTGCATATGCTTCGCGTTCTTACTGAGTCCGCCCCGCTTGATCATTGAAATACCGGAAGAATTCGGAATCCGGCGACAAGATGATGGTTGTCTGACCATCCTGCAAGGCAGCTTCATACGCGGTCAGTGACCGATAAAATGCGAAGAATTCCGGATCACGATTGTAAGCATCGGCGAAGATCGCGTTCCGCTCAGCGTCCGCGGTACCGCGGATTCTTTGCGCTTCTTCATTGGCTTCAGCGAGAATTTGGATCCGTTCCTTCTCCGCCTGGGCGCGGGTTTCTTGCGCTTGGCGGTCCCCTTCGGCCCGAATTTCTGCGGCTTGTTCGGCGTATTCCGACTTCATCCGGTTGTAGACCCGTTGAGCGTTGGCCTCAGGGAAGTCCGCTTGGCGGATCCGCACGTCGATGATTTCTACGCCCAGTTTCTGCGCCTCAAACGAAACGCTGCTTTGGATGTTCCCCATCAGCTGACTGCGCTGCTCGGTGATAATGTCCGAAATGCTGACGCCGCCGAGGACCTGGCGGATGGCCTCGTTGAGGACAGCGCCGAGACGCTCATCAAAGCGTGAGCGCATCGCACCAGCGTCGCCCTGCCCCCGGCCGAGAGCCGCGTAGTAGCGCAGAGGATCGCTGATCCGATACCGCACAAACGCGTCGACGAGGAGACGTTCCTCATTAGCGACGATCACTTCGACAGGGTTGGCGTCGAAGTTGAGGTTCTTCGCGTCAAAGTAGATGACGTTTTGCACAACCGGCGTTTTGACGTGCAAGCCAGCTTCACCGGCGGGCAGGGTTTTCACCGCCTCACCAAACTGCAGGACAACCGCCTGCTGATCCTCGCGGATCGTGAAGAAGGCCATGCTGGCGATGAGGGCGAGGACGGCGACGAAACCGCCGATTAGACCAAGAGTGCGCTGCATCACTGGGTCCCTCCGTTGTTCTGTTGGTTCCGGCGCTGGGCTGCGGCGCGTTGGGATTCGCGGGCCAGCTCATTGATGTTGAGGTACGGCAAGGTGCCGCCTGCGTCGTCGTCGATAACGACTTTGTTCATGTCGCCGAGGACCCGTTCCATGGTCTCAAGGTACATCCGCTGACGCGTGACGTCAGGCGCTTTGCTGTACTCTTCATAGATCGAGGTGAAACGGGCTGCATCACCCTTCGCCTGGGCCACAACGTCGGCCGCATAGGCCTCGGCTTGCAGCACCGTTTGGCGCGCCTCACCACGGGCGCGGGGGACGATGGTGTTGGCGATCCCCTCAGCCACGTTGATGGCCTGGGCAGCGTCCGAAGTCGCGTCGATCACGTCGCGCTGAGCCGGGACCACTTCCGCGGGCGGGTCAGCCTGGCCGAAGTTCACCCGGATGATCTCGATCCCGCTATCGTAGCTGTCCAGCGTCTCCTGGAGGATCTTCGCCGTTTCGTCGTTCACAAGCTGACGACCGCGGGAGATGATCGGCGTGAACTCATTCGCGCCAACGACCTCACGAAGCGCCGCTTCTGCAGCGGACTGAACCGTCAGCTGGGGGTCTTCGATATTGAAGATAAATTTGGCCGCGTTCGGGAGCTCACCGCTCGACGGATCCCAAGCCGCGTCGCTCGCTACTTGGTAGTTGATGTCGAGACCGACGCTGACAATGTTGAGGTCGGAGGTCAGCATCGACGAGCGGTTCGAGCTGCCGCCAATGGTGGCGCGCTGGTCTTCATCCACATCGACGATGTCGACGCTCTGAAACGGTGCGGGGACGTGCCAGTTGAGGCCTGGATCGGTGAGCTTTGAGAACTCGCCAAAGGTTGTGACGACCCCGCGCTCACCAGGCTGAACCTGATAGACACCGGAGAAGCCCCAAAGACCAACAGCGAGCGCGACAATGAGTCCAAGCAGCGGTCCCTGGGGAAGCTGGATTTGGGCACCTCCGCCACCGCTTCCGCCGCCGCGGCCACGACCGAAACGCTCGCGACCGGAGCGCAGAAGCTCTTCGAGGTCAGGAGCACCTTGGCCACGCCCACCGCGCGGACCGTCAGCGCCGTTTCCGCCGCCATTGTTGTTTGGTCGGCCCCACGGGCCGTTGTTGTTTGAGCCGTTAGGCTTATCCGTCCAGGGCATCAATCCGCCGTACTAAAAAGCGCCGTGAAGAGACCGGCGCGTCTGAAAGAAACATCACTCTTCACATTGAACCGTATATGAGCCGTTGAAAGAGGAACGCAACGACCTCAGGGAGCGGCGAATGGTTCTGTCGCGATTCAAAGATGCGGCCCGAAAAGGCAAGGCCGAAGCGAGTCTGCGTAAAACGCTGTCCGAGCGTGGGCTCAGCGGTGCAGTCACCATGCGCAGCTTGGCCGATCGCCTCAGCGCTTCGGTAATTCTGGATAACGCGCCGGACACGTTGAATATCACCGAACTTGAAGACGCGTTGGCCGAAGGCAGCGGCCTGGACCGTGTCGTTGTTGTAACGAGCGATCATAGCGGACGGGGCACGTCCGAGGCGCAGCCAGCTGCCAAACCGCCTCAAAAACCAAGGCCAGCCGCACCGAGCGGCGGGCATGGCGATCCCCTCCGCCTCGGTTCGCGGCCCAAAACGCGGCCTGAGCCAACCCGCCCGAACGGGGTGAAAGCGGTGATCGCCGTGGCCTCCGGCAAGGGCGGCGTGGGGAAAAGCACGGTTGCGGCCGGCCTGGCGCTCGAGCTCTCGCGCCGCGGACGGAAGGTTGGTCTGCTCGATCTCGATATTCACGGGCCATCGCTTCCCGTCCTGTTCCCGGTCGCGGAGAAATTGCGCGGCGAGCAAGGGAAGATCATCCCCACCGAAGCCGCAGGGCTCGCCCTCGTCTCGGTCGGCTACATGGTCGACGAGCGCCAAGCAGTGGCGTGGCGTGGGCCGATGGTGATGAACGCGGCGCGTCAACTCATCGACGATAGCGCCTGGGGCGCGCTTGACGTTTTGATCGTGGATACACCGCCAGGCACCGGCGACGCGCATCTGTCGATGGTGCAGCGGCTGAAGCTCGACGGCGCAGTCTTAGTCGCGACGCCATCGCCGCTCGCCCTCGCCGACGTCCGCCGCGGCGCCGAGCTTTTCAAGAAAGTCGGCACCCCCCTTCTCGGTGTCGTTCTCAACATGACCGGCGGACCGATGGGCGATAACCTACCGCAGGACTTGCTCGACGAGTTGGACCTTCGCATCCTGACGCGTCTGCCGATGACGCCCGAGACCGCGGCGGTGCCGCTCACGGCGGAAAGCGGCGCGCCGGTGGGCGAATTGGCCGACGCGGTGCAAATGAGCCTCAGCAGCCTTCAGGCGTGACAGGCGCACCGGGCTGCTCTAGTGGCATCGCGATGACCGACAGCACAGAACTCGATTACGCTTGGCTTACCCAAAACGCGATGCGCAGTGTCGTGCGTGAAGTCCTGATGCTGACCAGTGAGCTCGGTGAGCTTCCCGGCGAGCACCACTTTTACATCGAGTTCGATACCAACCATCCCGGCGCTTCGCTCGCGGACCGCCTTCGTGCTCAGTATCCGGATCGTATGACCGTGGTGCTGCAACATCAGTTCGATGCCCTGCACGTGGCCGAGGACCATTTCTCAGTGACGCTGCAGTTTAAGGGCATCCCGGAAAGGTTGGTCATCCCCTTTGCGTCGGTAACACAGTTCGCGGACCCGTCGGCTAACTTCGCTCTTCAATTCCAATCAATGGAGGAAGGCGAAGAGAAACCGGCGTCTACGGATGACACGCAGGACGAGGATCCGACGCCCCCGGATGATACACCACCAAGTGGTGGCGCTGATGTGGTGAGCCTCGACCGGTTCAGAAAAAAGTAAGCGATTGCAACGTTTTAGTATGGGCGTTTTGTGTACTTTTTCGCTTGTCGCGTGAATCGACGCAGTGCAAGACTTGGTTAACGATTCAGGCAGACCGCTCCTTCGGTTCGGTCATTAATCTTTATGAAAGTAAATTCTTGTTAGCCTGAACATAATCTTGACGGGTACCGCTCCGGCGGCCCTTTGCCGGAACGGACGAGGAGGACGAGTTCCATGCGGGTTCTACTGATCGAGGATGATGGCGCCACGGCCCAGTCCATCGAACTTATGCTGAAGTCTGACGGCTTCAACGTCTACACCACCGACCTGGGTGAGGAAGGCGTCGACCTCGGAAAGCTGTACGACTACGACATTATCCTGCTGGACCTGAACCTGCCGGACATGACCGGTTTCGACGTGCTCAAGCAGCTGCGTGTCGCGAAAGTGGCGACGCCGATCCTGATCCTCACGGGCCTTGGCGACACGGAGAACAAAGTCCGTGGTCTTGGCTTTGGCGCTGACGATTACATGACCAAGCCGTTCCACAAGGACGAGCTGGTCGCGCGGATTCACGCCATCGTCCGTCGCTCGAAGGGCCACAGCCAGTCGATCATCAACACTGGCTCGCTGTCGGTTAACCTTGATGCCAAGACTGTCGAAGTCGCGGGCCAGCGCGTCCACCTGACGGGCAAAGAGTACCAGATGCTCGAGCTGCTTTCGCTCCGTAAGGGGACGACCCTGACAAAAGAGATGTTCCTCAACCACCTCTATGGCGGCATGGACGAGCCAGAGCTGAAGATCATCGACGTCTTCATCTGTAAGCTGCGCAAAAAGCTCTCGGCTGCCACCGAAGGGGAGCACTACATCGAAACGGTCTGGGGCCGAGGCTACGTCCTCCGCGATCCAGCAGAAGAAAAAGCGGCGTAACCTTTTTCTTTTTCAGATGAACAACGGTGACGGGCCCCACGCGGGCCCGTTTGTCATTGGTGGCGCAGTAACTTAGGTAGTGTCCCTAGTCTTACTCGCGGGCACAACCCGTGCATGAAAAAAGAAAATTGAAACCCCCAAATTTATGTGATATTGTTACGTTTCTATTAATTCAATAGGGACCCCAACATGAAACACCTTCTTTTGGCCGCTGCCGCGGCAACCCTTTCGCTTGGCTCGGCTCTCGCTGCACCGATCACCCATGACGCGGATGACAGCGTCGGTGTTGCGGTAACACCTGCTTTCGGCGCCCTCGTCGATGCCGTCGATGACGCCTTTATCGGTTCGGGTGCAGACTATACCTGGGGCGCTACGGAAGGTATCTTCCAGGACGGCAGTCAACGTGCATTGTGCGGCATCAACGCAGCAGGCATTTGCGATCTTGTCACCAGCGTTGATGCCCGTATCGTCCTTGCGGGCACCACGACGCAAGGCCTGACCAGCACCATCACGGTGGAAGCCGGCGTCGCGGCTGCTGGTGCTCTCACGCTTGAGGTGTTCGACATCGGAGGGAACCTTATAGCAAGCGCCTTGAACGGATCACCCCAAGGTCCAAATGGTCGCCAGACGATGACGGTCGACCGGGGCGGCATCTTTGACATCGCGTTCTTCCGTGTCTCAGGCCTTGACTCGTTCGGCGTCAACTGGGTGCAGATGGAGAACCCGATCGCTGGCGGCGCACCTGTTCCCGTGCCGGCTGCAGCGCTGTTGTTCCCACTGGGCGCAGCATTCATCGCTCGCCGCCGCGCACGCTAAACAGCGAGCGTCTTTACGAACAGAAACGGGCCCGCGAGGGCCCGTTTTTTGTGCGCAGTCTTCAGTGTACCGCCTTAGGTCAGGTCTCTTTGTCGACCTGGTGGTATTCGAGTTCGACCGGGGTGGCCCTGCCGAAGATCGAGACAGAGACTTTCAGGCGGGCATTGTCCGTGTCCACATCTTCGACGACGCCTGAAAACGACGCGAACGGACCATCGATGACTTTGACCATCTCACCAACGCCGTAGATGACCGACGGCGTTGCGGGTGCCTGCTCGCTCTCCTCCATGGTTCCAAGGATGCGATCGACTTCTTTCTGGCTGACGGGGAGAGGTTTCTTGCCTGAGCCAAGGAAGCCTGTGACCTTGTTGGTCTCGTTGACCACGTGGAAGGTTTGGTCGTTGAGGATCATCTTGACCAACACGTAGCCAGGGAAGAACCGGCGCTCGGTGTTCACCTTGCGGCCACGGCGCACCTCGACGACCTCTTCGGTGGGGACGAGCACCTCTTCGAACATTTCGCTCAAGCCCTTTTCCTCCGCAGACGCCTTAATTGCGTCGGCAACCTTCTTCTCGAAGTTGGAGTAAGCGTGGACGATGTACCATTTCGCATCGGACATGGCGTGGATCCTTAGAAGAGGTTGAGCGAGAGGAGGTTCGGCATCACGAACCGGAGGATCTGGTCCACGGTGAAGAAGAAGAGCGACATGATCGCCACCATCACTAGCACCATGATCGTGGAGACCATCGTTTCACCCCGGCTGGTCCAGGTCACTTTCTGCATCTCAGCGCGGACCTGCTGAGCGAATTGGACCGGGCTGACCGACTTGGGCTTTGCCGGCGCGGAATCGACCCGCTCAGATCGCGATGACGACGAAGAGGACGCTGCGGCGCCTTCGATCACCTCGGCACCGCCCGCTGTTTGCGCGGCGCCGCTGGGTTTGTTGCCCTTGGGTTTTCTACGGTTTTTCGACTTCGGCATGGTGCCAGCTCGCACATAAACGTTGGTGACAGCCGCCCTCGTGTCCCCCGTAGGGAGCGTTCCGCAAAGACGTTGTCGGGAGACCGCGAGAGCTACCCTTTCCGCCGGTGAAGTCAAGGCCGTCCTTGCCCGGACAGGACCACGCGGGATCAGCCGCCGCGATGCCTACATGTTGGGATAGTTCGGCCCGCCGCCGCCCTCGGGCGTTGTCCACACGATGTTTTGCGCCGGATCCTTGATGTCACACGTCTTACAATGGACGCAGTTCTGGGCGTTGATCTGGAACCGCGGTCCGTTATCGGCGGGGACGTACTCGTAGACCCCAGCCGGGCAATAGCGCTGGGACGGGCCGTCATATACCGGCAGTTCCGTACTGTAAGGATCTTCCTCATCGACCAGGGTCAAATGCGCCGGTTGGTCTTCTTCGTGGTTGGTGAAGCTGTAGCTCACGCTGGTCAGCCGATCGAAGGTCAAAACACCGTCAGGACGCGGATAGTCGATCGGCGTGTGCATATTCGCCGGTTCCGTCGACTCCGCGTCGGTTTTGCCGTGGGGCATGGTGCCGAAGAACGAGAGGCCCTTCAGGCCGATTTTCGAACCAATGACGTTCATCCAAAGCTCAACGCCGTTGAGCATGATGGCGCCGATGACGGTCCCGAACTTTGTCCAGAGCGGTTTGGCGTTCCGCACCAAGAACAATTCTTCCGCGACCCACGAGCTGTTGAACCGGACCTGATACTCCACCGGGTCGTCCCCTTCCCGGCCCGCGGCGACGGCGTCGTAGACGACCTCAGCGGCCAACATGCCGGTCTTCATGGCGTTGTGGTTGCCTTTGATCCGCGGGACGTTGACGAAGCCCGCCGAGCAGCCAATCAGTGCACCGCCGGGAAACGAGAGTTTAGGGATGGCTTGATATCCCCCTTCGGAAATCGCCCGCGCGCCATAGGCAACCCGCTCGCCGCCTTCAAGGAAGCCGCGAATTTCCGGGTGCGTCTTAAACCGCTGAAACTCTTGGAATGGCGAGAGGTAAGGGTTCTTGTAGTTGAGGTGAACGACGTACCCCACAGAGACGTAGTTGTCGCCAAAATGGTACATCCAAGAGCCGCCGCCCGTGGAGTTATCGAGCGGCCAACCGAACGTGTGCTGAACAAAGCCTTTTTTGAACTTGTCATCGGGAACTTTCCAAAGCTCCTTGATGCCGATGCCGTACTTTTGAGGCTCTTTGCCTTTGTCGAGCTCAAAGTCTTGGATAACCTGTTTCGAGCAAGAACCGCGTACACCTTCCGCAAACAGAACATATTTGCCGCGGAGCTCCATGCCCGGCTCGTATGTGTCTTTCTGATCGCCGTCTTTGCCGATGCCCACTTCGCCGACCACGACCCCCGCGACGGATCCGTCTTCGCGCTTGATGACCTGGCTGGCCGCCATCATCGGATAGATCTCGACTTCCATGGCTTCGGCTTTTTCAGCCAGCCAACGGCAGACCATCGCCATCGATGTGGCGTAACAGCCATGGTTCTTCAGCATCGCCGGTAGCGCGAAATTGGGGAGCGGCAGAGAGCCTGCTGGCCCAAGGTAGAGGAAGCGCTCGCTTGTCACTTCGGTGTCGATGGGGCATTCGCTGTCGTCACGCCAATCGGGCAACAGCTCATCAAGCGCGCGGGGGTCCAAGACGGCGCCGGAGAGAATGTGCGCGCCCACTTCCGAGCCTTTTTCGACCACGACCACCGAGATGTCGTTGCCCTTCTCCGCCTCGAGCTGCTTGAGCCGGATCGCCGCCGAGAGTCCCGCAGGCCCAGCGCCTACGATGACCACGTCAAACTCCATGCTCTCCCGTTCGATCGGCGTATCGTCGTACATAATTTCTACCCTTTTTGGCCGCGACGCAGGCCTAGGTCTTCTCTCGTTGCAGGAGATATGCCGTGGAATCCGGGAGAAATCCATGCGGTGCGGCGGCGCGGGGGAAAGCTTTGCGTAAGCAATTGTTGCACCTGCACACTGGTCCCCGCGGCATAGGATCCGGTTCACGTGATCGTCCGGTCGAGAGTGGAATAACGCCGGGTTGAGCTTGTTGCCTCTCAGGCCCAATGTCCGCGGCATGGAGCAAGAGGCACAGCGCACTGTCCTGCAATTCTACGCTGATGCGGGCGTGGAAACCGTTGAGGGCGAGATGCCGGGCGGCATTTGGAACTGGCAAGTCTCTGCGCCCGCGCCTCGTCCGGAACCCAAGCCAAGCGCGCCGAGCCGTCAACCGGCAGCACTAGCGCAAGCCCGTCCGGAGGCGAGCATCGACGAGGCGATTGCCGCCGCCGAGGCCGCAGCAGCATCGGCGGACACACTCGACGCATTGATCACTGCGATCACAGCATTTGAAGGATGCCCTTTGCGCTCAGGGGCGACCCAACCGGTGATTTTCGACGGCGTCCTTGGCGCCGACGTGCTGGTTGTGGGTGAAGCGCCAGGGCGCGAGGAAGATCGCTTGGGTAAGCCGTTTGTCGGCAAGTCGGGGCAGCTTTTGGACCGCATGCTGGCTTCGATCGGGCTCGCCCGCGCTCCGAATTCCGACCAAGCCCCGGTTTGCATCACGAACGCGGCGTATTGGCGGCCGCCAGGGAACCGCAACCCGACCAAGGCTGAGCTGGCCACGTGTATGCCGTTCGCCAAAAGGTTTGTGGCCCTGAGCCAACCGAAATTGGTGCTGCTTGCCGGAAAAGTGCCGACCGAAGCGTTCTTCCCCGACGTCTCGTCGATCATCCGCGCCCGCGGCCAATTCCGATCTCTTGAGTGCGGCGCGGACGGGGCAACTGTCCCCGCGCTGCCGCTCTTCCACCCCGCCTTTCTGCTCCGCCAGCCTGCCCAGAAACGTTGGGCTTGGCGGGATCTTCTTGCTGCGAAAGCAAAGCTTAAGGAACAAACGGCCTAAGTATCGCCACAGGCCGAACATGCGTTCCAATCAGAGGAGTTGGCTTTGTCCTTGCGTTTAGTGATTGCCGCCCTTTGTGCCTTGTGCGCCAATGCTTTTGCCGAGGCGCCTGACATCCTGGGTGCCGAGGACGAGGAGCGTTATCGGGCGATCTTCGCGTTGCAAGAGGCGGGGAAAATGAGCGAGGCCGACGCGCTCATCCCCCAAATCGAGAACCCCATCCTGCTCGGCTACGTGTTTGAGCAGCGCTACATGCATCCCACCGCCTACCGATCGAGCTATAGCGAGCTGGCCCGGTGGCTGAGCTCTTACGCCGATCATCCGGCTGCGCCGCGAGTCTACCGGCTCGCAATGCGGCGCCGTCCTCAGGGTGCGCGGCCGCAACGCCCCGTCAGCCGCCGGTGGCGGACCTCAACCGGCGTTCCGCTGACACCTGCTTTGCAAGCCGATTACGACCGGCTCAGTGCCTCGCGCCGTCGTCAGGTGGCCCGCATCGAGGGGCGCATCCGCTATCTCCTGGCGAAGGACCGGCCAACCCAGGCCCTCAATTATTTGAACGACCCGCGTCAGTTCAACGTGCTGACAAGCCGCCAGACAGACCGGGTCCGCGGTTGGATCGCTGAGAGCTACTACGTCAACGGCAAGCTGTCCGACGCGCAAAAGCTCGCGGAAACGGCGGCGAACCGTTCAGGGAACGCGGCCCTCATGGCCAACTGGACTGCGGGTCTGGTCAATTGGCGCAAGGGATCGACCGAAAAAGCGCTGCGTTACTTCTCCGTCGTTGCTGAGGAACCAAACCAAGAGACGTCGCTGCGTGCGGCGGGCGCATTCTGGGCGGCGCGTTCCGCGCTTGGAGTTGGCAAAGCCGACGAGGCGCTGCGGTATCTCGAGATCGCCAGCGCATACCCCCTCACCCTTTACGGCCAGCTGGCGCTGGGTCAGTTGGGCCGCGACCCGGGGATTGCGTGGGATGGTTTGCGCCTCGCCGCTGAGGACGCCGCCGACTTGATGGAGCGCAACCCGCGCCTGGCTCGGGCCGCGGCACTGACCGAGATTGGCCGGGCAGAAGATGCGTCGCTTGAGATCCGGTACGCCCACGGGGAGCTCAAGAAAGACGATGATCGGGACCTCCTCGCGTTTGCGGCCTCGCTGAACGCAACATCGGCCCAGGTGCATATCGCCGAAGCCATCGGCATCCGTGAACAGAATAATCCTGAGCTTTGGTCAGCGCTTTATCCGGTCCCGGATGATTTAGAGCCCACCGGCGGGTTCACGATTGATCAGGCGGTCCTGTTCGGGCTGATCCGCCAGGAGTCGAAGTTCATGACCAATGCGGAGAGCCGCGTCGGCGCGGCGGGTTTGATGCAATTGATGCCGCGCACTGCAAGCTACATTTCCGGGGACCGCCGCCTCGCCCTTTCGCGCACGAAGGCATCGAAAAAGCTGTTCGATCCCAGCTACAACATGCAGTTGGGGCAGTCCTATGTGAATATGCTGCTTACGGAGTATAATAACGGGCGCGGGGACCTGTTTGAAATGGCGCTCAGCTACAATTGGGGACCGGGCAACTTCAGCCGCTGGAAGAGACGGTCAGGGATCACCGATGACCTCCTGATGCTGGAGAGCGTGCCGAACAAGGAAGCCCGCCATTTCGTCGACGTGGTGATGACGAATATTTGGGTTTACCGCGATCGCCTTGGCCAACCCGCGCCAGCACGCGATGCTGTCGCCGCGGGGAACAAGCCTCTTTATCAGAGCGTTTCGAGCGATGGTGGTGAAGCACTTTAACGGATTATCCGGCCAAAAGGCGATTGCGCTTCGTGCATTCCTTGCCTATAGGCCGCGCCTTGGCGGAGCGTAGCGCAGCCTGGTAGCGCATCTGGTTTGGGACCAGAGGGTCGCAGGTTCGAATCCTGCCGCTCCGACCATTTCTCTCCTCGCGGACCCTAAAAGCGGCGACCGACACGCATTCGGAACGACGTGCTCGGCGTGGCATCGGTTAATCCGAGCCCCACACTCGTGTAGAGATTAAGGCGGTTGGGCAGCTTCCAATTGATCACCGGCGCAAGCTCGCGGCGCTGTTCGTCCCGCGGCGCGAAATTGTCGACCGCTCCGAAGACGTTGTAAATTTCAAGCCCGACCTGATGGCCGCTCTCAAGCTTGCGGTAGTAGGAACCGCGAAATTCCGCGACGCTATCGCGCGTTCGGGTTGCACCCAGCTCCCAAAACGTCATGGCGTTGAACCGCACGAAGCTCTTCGGCCCGAGGTCCACCTGATTGGTCCAATGTACGGCCAGATCGTCGGATCGGGATCCGTTGCGCACCCTTCCGTCAAAGCGCAGGCCTGTGGTCCATTGCTCCGTGAGCTTGCCAAGTTCCCAGAAGACCATCACCCGAGCGAAGTCGAGCTCCGTGTCGTCGCCAGGCCTGTTCCGCACCTGCGCGCCAAGGCGATAGCTGACCCGGCCGTTAAGCGCCTGCTCCCAATGGACACGCTGGACCCAAGGGCTGGCTTCGCCATCAAACGGTTCGGATACGGAATAGCGATACTCGAAGAGCTTAAAGCCCTCCTGCACCTTCGGCCCGAAAACGCCAGCGGCGTTCTGTGCGGCCGCGCCATTGAGGAACCCGAAGGCGATACCGACCCAGATGGCCAAAGCGATGAGGCGCATAAGGCCCTTTTGAAGACGTTCTGTCATGTCGCGCATCGCCCGCTCCGCTTCTCGCCGACCAGCATAGGACCGTTCATCGGTCAACGGCGGAGCTTAGACCAAGAGCGTTAACGCTGCAGGAACCGACCGCGCGGCATTTTTATTGGTCTATGGACTCAGGCCGAAAGCCGCGCGCCGAGACCCGCATCGCCGATCCTTACAACCTGATGCTCTTCCGCTGCACGCTGGGCACTCAAACCCATGATGACCGCCCAGATCCCATCGATGAGGCCGACCTCTGGTTCGCCCTGCTCGACAATCATATCGAGGAACTTCGTATGCTGATAGAAAGTCGAGCCGTGGTGATCGCCCACACTGGTCAAGCTTTCGTCGAGGGTGATCTGCGTTTTCGTCGGCTTCTTCGGATGACGGGGTGAGACCACCAATTCAGGATGCGGTGATGGGCCGAGTTCCTCAGGCCAGAACCGCTGCGGCCCCGGAAGGCGGCAGGCGATCTTCCCGAGCGGCCCGATCGCATGAATCGACTCATTCCACTTTGATCCGTCAGCGAACATCGCGAGCTCCAGCATCGCTCGGGTGCCGTTGTTGAAGTCGAAAATGACGTACCCGCCGTCCCAGATATCGGGCGTGCGGCCATCGTAACACTCATCAAGGTGGTTGATGATCTGACCCGCGCTCGACATCACCGAGACAGGCTCAGCCTTCAGCATAAAGCGCATCAGGTCGAAGAAATGGCAGCACTTCTCAACGAACGTACCGCCGGTGTTTGCGTTGAAGCGGTTCCAATTGCCGACTTTCTCTAAGAACGGAAAGCGATGCTCCAGCATCGTCAGCATTTTGATACCGCCGGTGACATCGTCAGCCTGCGCGATCAACTCGGCGATCGGCGGCATGTAGCGGTACTCCATCGCCACCCAGATGGGGGCACGGAAGTGTTGCTGCAGCGTTTCGATCCGACGGATGTCCTCTTCGCGGGTGAAGAGCGGCTTCTCGCAAAGGATCGGGACCTGACGTTGCCGCGCGATCTGTTCCAATTGATCAATATGCAGATGGTTCGGGCTGGCGACGATGAACGCGTCGAGGCTCTCGTCTGCAACGATCGTCTCAAGCGACTGGGCAATCGCAGCGCCGCCCGCTTCGGCGGAGGCTTGCTCAGCCTGGGCGGCGACGGGATCGAAGACATGGGCGACGTGCGCACCCTCGAGCAGATTGACGTTGCGGACGTGCTCCAGGCCCATCATCCCACAACCGATCAGGCCGTACCGTTTTCCCACCGCCAGTTTCCTCCGTCCGCCCGGCTATTGATGCCGGATCGTATAATTGGCCTTGCGAGGATCGAACCAGGTTCGCGAGAACTCAGCCGGATCCCCGTTTTGGTCATAGCTTAAACGGAGAATGAAACCACAAGGTTGCTCAGATCGCAGTTCAAAAGGTGCCGAGGCCCAATTCGGGACGACCGCAGTGCTGACCTGATCAGTGGCCGCCGCAATCACCAGACCGAAGGTTTCTCGGTATGTGTAGTAAAGCGAATCCGTCAGTTCCCCGGGCGCCAGATCCTTTTTAAAGCGTCCGTCGAGCCAAATTTCCTCAAGCGCAATAGGCGTCTCGTCGAGGAAACGGACGCGGCGGATCCTCTGGGCTGTCCGTGCGCGGCTGAGCGTTGGAATGTCCTGCTCTTTACGGAGGCGCTGCACACTGATCACCCGAGCTGAGGGAAGCCCGCCGCCTTCCGGCCGCTCTAACCGAAAAAATCCGTATACGCCGGCGGCCTGCGCCGCTGACGAGACGTAATTTCCGGAGCCTTGAACCCGGTCAAGCATCCCCTTCTCTTCGAGGATCGCCAATGCCTTCCTCAATGTGCCGACAGCAACGCCAAGCTCAGCGGCGAGCTGCCGCTCGGGGAACAGCCGCGCGCCCTCAACCAAACGCCCGGTCGCGATCTCCCGCATCAACATCTCACTGAGCAGCACAGGTTTCGGTAACGGTCGAGATGACAGCATCGATACACCTCGCAAATTGATCTACTATTGATGCATTAAGTTGCTTCTGATACGCCCCGAAGTGTTGCGCAAGCGTTGTCAGCGCAGGTTAACCAATCAGGTGATTTATGACGGTGGTGCCCATTCGATCAGCCGACCTTCAGGCGGCAGAGGTATCATGGTTCTCTGCGCTGTGTGCGGATGATTACGCTTTCCTTGGCGTCCCCGACGATAGCCTGAAATCAACCTGGGCCCATTGCCGGGATATTCTTCTGGAGGCGGAGAACCAGGGCTTTCGGAACAGTCTTTGCCCATCGTCTTACCAGGTGGGTCAGGATACCCTGAGCTTTGTTGCGGGGTGTGCGCCGCTGACCAGCAGGATTTCGATGTTGGCCGCGGTGCGTTGCGGCGAGATGCAGCCGATCATGCTTGCACGGACGATCGCGACCCTCGACCACATGCTTGAGGGTCGATTGACGATCAACATTATCAGTTCGGATTTCCCCGGTGAGCGGGTGGACAGCAAGGTCCGCTACCAGCGCTCGCGGGAAGTGGTCGATATCCTCAAGCAAGCGTGGACCCAAGACACGATCAACCACCACGGCGAGATCTACACGTTTGAGAATGTCAGCACTGCCCCAGGTAAGCCGTATCAGACCGGCGGACCTCTGCTCTATTTCGGCGGCTACGCACCGGACGCGTTGGAACTCTGCGGCGAGCATTGCGACGTGTACCTCATGTGGCCTGAGCGCAAGGAAGAGCTCGCTGCACGGATGAAAGCCGTCCACGAGGTCGCGCAACGGTACAACAGGGTCCTCGACTACGGCCTTCGGGTTCACGTGATCGTCCGCGATACCGAGGCCGAGGCCCGCGAGTATGCTGATCACCTTGTCTCGAAACTCGATGACGAATACGGACAATTGATCCGTGATCGCGCCCATGATTCAGTAAGCCTCGGTGTGGCGCATCAGGCCAAAGCACGGGAATTGGCGGATAAATTTGGCTATGTGGAACCCCACCTCTGGACGGGCATCGGCCGCGCGCGATCAGGCTGCGGGGCAGCGCTTGTGGGCTCCACGGATCAGGTTCTGTCCGAACTGAAAGCCTATCAAGACATGGGCATCCGCGCGTTCATCCTGTCGGGTTATCCGCATATTGACGAATGTCGGTCGTTTGGTCAGCGCGTCCTACCGCAGATGGAAACGTGTTCCCTGCCGGAAGTCTACGGTCGTCTTCCTAGCGGCGTTCCGGCGACACCCCTTGGATCATTGGAGCGGGTATAATGACAACAGCTTCTCGGGTTATACTGACGAACGACGTTGATCTCTCTTCCGTCGCGTACGGCATGTGGCGTCTGGGCGACGATACAGACACGTCGCCATCGCACATCCAAGCGAAAATCGAGGCCTGTCTCGCGTTGGGCATCACGACGATGGACCAAGCCGATATTTATGGCGGGTACGAAGCAGAGGAGCTCTTAGGCGCTTGCTTCCGTCAGTCCCCTGCGCTTCGCGATCGAGTCGAGATCGTCACAAAATGCGGGATCGTTGCTCCTGCCGGGCGGTATGCGGACGCACGGGTGAAGCACTATAATACGAGCAAAGAACATATTCTCCAGTCGGTGGACACATCGCTCCGCCTGATGAACATCGATGTGATCGATCTGCTGCTGATCCACCGCCCTGACCCGTTCATGGACCATCGCAACGCGGCAGAAGGCCTCGAAGCCGTCATCGCTTCGGGCAAGGTGAAATCCGTAGGCGTCTCAAATTTCAAACCGCATGATTGGCAGCTGTTGGAATCGGCGATGTCCTCGCCTCTGGTCACCAACCAGATCGAAATGTCGGTGATGGCGACCGAGGCTTTCACCAATGGTGATCTTTCCTTCCTCCAGCAACGCGACGTACCCGCCATGGCGTGGTCGCCGTTGGGTGGCGGCGGTTTGTTCACCGGCACCAACGCGCAGCTGACGGCAACGCTTAAATCCGTAAGCGAACGGTTTGATACGGACATATCAAACGTCGCGCTCGCATGGCTGATGTCGCACCCATCTGCGATCATCCCTGTGCTGGGCACCAACAAGATTGAGCGGATCGGCAATGTGGAAGCGGCCTTGTCGCTGAGGCTCGACCGCGAGACTTGGTTCGAGATTTACACGGCAGCGATCGGCAGAGACGTTCCTTAAAGGCCAGAAGCGCGTTGGGGGTCATCCGTATACGCTTCTATGCATTAGGAAGGCGCCGCGAGGCGCGGCCGACACGGCACATGGCCCGCCAGAACACCTAACCGTGTGTTGCAGAATTGCGTCGACTTAAGCAATTCCTCCGCAGAACGTGACTCTATCACGCTGTTAGCAGTAGTTTTGGATGGGCTTTATCACACCGACCCCCTATCCCAGCCCCAGGAAGAGCCCGTTTTGCCTCCACAAACGGGTTGGCAGGGAAGGAAACTCAATGAAAAACTATCTCATGAACTCAGCGCTGGGTGCCGTCGCGATCGCTGTCGCCGCTTCGGGCGTTGCCGTTGCGCAGGAAGACACAATCATCGTCACCGCGCAGAAGCGCGAGCAAAATCTTCAAGAAGTCCCCGTCGCCGTTAGCGTCGTGAGCGCAGAAGTCCTCGAGCGCCAGGACGCCTTGACGATCGAGAGCGCTCAGCAGCTCATCCCTTCGGTTAGCTTCCGCAAAGGCTCGACCAACAAAAACTCGGCCATCACGATCCGCGGCATCGGCACGATCTCGTTCTCCGGCGCTATTGAGCCCTCAGTTTCGACCGTGGTGGACGGCGTCGTTCTCGGCCGCTCCGGCCAGGCGTTCTCTGAGCTTTATGACATTGAACAGCTTGAAGTTCTCCGCGGTCCGCAAGGCACCCTTTTCGGGAAAAACGCATCCGCCGGTGTGGTCAACATCACCACCCGCCGCCCCACCGAAACGTTCGAAGCGTCGGTGCGCGCGTCGTTCTATGAAGACAACGAATTCCGGGTCCGCGGCCGTGTATCGGGCCCGCTCTCGGACACTGTGGCGGGCAGTCTGACCATCGCTAAATCGTCTTTCGACGGTAACATTTTCAACGTTTTCAACAACGAGCACGTCAACGGCTACGACAAGTTCGGCATCCGCGGCATGCTCGAGTTCAAGCCAACCGACACCTTGAGCATCCTCGCGATCGCTGAACACAACGAGTCGGACGACGACTGCTGCGCTGACATCGAAGGCCGTCCGAGCGGACGGAACCCCGCCTCCCCCGCAGCCCCGGACGGTGATTTCGATCTCGACAACCGTCAAATCGACCACGACTTTGCCACCAACACCCGCGATGAAACTGATGCGTACTCGGTGCAAATTGACAAAGAGCTCGACAACGGCATCACCCTGACGTCGATCTCGGCGTATCGCGAATGGTCGAACGACGAAGACCGAGAAGGCGATTTTACCTCGATCGGCGGCACTTTTGACGAGCCAGTGTTTGGCGTTCCGTTCCTGCTCCACGATAACGGTGCGCTCAGTACACGGACGACAACACAAGAGTTCCGGATTACGTCGCCCGATAATGAGCGTCTCGATTACCTGCTCGGCGTTTTCTATATGGACCTCGACCGGACGGCGACGTTCACGCGGAACGCCAGCTGCCAGAACAATGGCGGGCAAAACCAGCCGATCCTCGATGCCAACCCTGGCTTGACCTGTAACTCCAACGACATCGTTTCGGCGACATCGTTCACCGACTCAACCGTGACCAACTATGCCGTGTTCGGACAAGTCGGCTATGATATCACTGAGGCGTTGAACACATTTTTCGGCTTCCGGTACACGAACGACCGCACAGAATTCGTCCATACACGTCGCAACAACGACGAGTTCGGACGGCAAGGCGTGGGCGTCCGCCCGGCAGAGCCGAACAGTCAGTTCTCTCAGGCAAGCGGCGGGTTCAACAATACGTTCTCCGGCACCGTCGATGACAACGACTTTGCAATCCGCGTTGGCGGCACGCTCGATCTCGGCGCACTTGCAGGCGGCGGCAACCGCGGCACGATCTACGCGAGCTATAACGAGGGCTATAAAGGCCCTGGTTTCAACGTGTTCTTCAACATGGGTGCGAACGACGAACTGCCGATCGATGCAGAAACCTCCACATCGATCGAGGCGGGCTACAAGTACATCACGGGCGACTTGTCATTCTCGATTACGGCGTACTCTGCCGATGTTGAGAACTTCCAAGCCAACAACTTCGACAACTCAACGGGCGTAACAATCACCAGGCTGACAAATGCTGGCGATGTTACCACCGAGGGTGTTGAAATTGACGCGTCGTGGAGCCCAACGGATAAGCTGACATTGACCGCGGCCGTCGCCTGGAACGATGCTGTCATCGATGAGTTCAACTGCCCGATCGATCCGACAACGGGCAATCCGCCTGCGTCCTGTTCTGACCGGTCAGGCCTCGATCTGTTGTTCTCGCCGGACTTCAACTATACGTTGACCGGGAACTTCGAGCAGCCGCTGAACAACAACACGAGCTTCATCGCCAACGCCGTCTACTCGCGGATCGACGATCAGGTGTCGTTGCTGCCCAACAATGACGGCACCGAGAACCCTGTTGGGTTCCTCCCCGGTTACGACTTGCTCGACATCAACATCGGCGTCTCGTTCAACGATGGTCAGTACACCCTGTCGCTGCTCGGCCGAAACCTCCTCGACGAGACGTTCGCAACAACGTTCTCGGGCGACGGTTTCCGTTACCAGATCCCGCGCGATGCCGATCGTCGTCTGGGTATCCAGTTCACCGGCAATTTCTGATGGTCGGGCGTAAGCCCATGATCTGATGAATAGAAGGAAGGCTGCCACCACAGCCTTCCTTTTTTCTTGGCACCGTGACGAAGCGGGATACGCTTTACACGGAGTGACGTACTGTTCGGAAGAGGACCGATCACCATGGCATCGTCGGATCTTGCGTTCACCCTCGCAACCTGCGCGGCGTTCATGGCCCTTGTGGCCATTGTGTCGTACATCCAGACGCGGGGCGAAGCGGGTACGAAGGACGGCTATTTCTTGGCGGGCCGCGGACTCGGCGGTGTGTTTATCGCGGGCACGCTTCTTCTGACCAATCTGTCTGCAGAGCAACTTATCGGCCTTAACGGATCCGCCTACGGATTTAACCTCAGCAGTATGGCTTGGGAGGTCACGGCCGCGTTTGCCACGATCCTCATGGCCCTCGTCTTCCTGCCCCGCTATCTTGCGGGAGCATTCACCACCCTGCCGGAGTTTCTGAATTCTCGCTACGATGATGATGTCCGTCGGTATACGGTGGTCTTGTTCATGCTCGGCTATGGATTGATCACCATCCCGTCAGTCCTCTACTCGGGCACCGTCGCTGTCCTCCAGTTATTTGACGTGCCGACAATCCTCGGGACCGGCTACTTTTCATCGCTCGTCATCACGATGATCATTATCGGCATTGTGGGTTCGATCTATGCGATTTTCGGCGGCCTCAAAGCGGTCGCAGTCTCCGATACGCTCAACGGGATCGGCCTTCTGATCATAGGAATCCTCGTTCCCGTCCTCGGTTTGATTGCACTCGGTGAGGGAAGTTTCGCAGGCGGCATCAGCACCATTACTTCAGAGAACACAAACAAACTCAATGCGATAGGCAGCCAGAATGATCCGACGCCCTTCGCTACCCTCTTTACAGGGATGGTTTTTGCCAACCTATTCTATTGGTGCACGAACCAATACGTGATCCAGCGAACGCTCGCGGCAAAGAACCTCGCGGAAGGGCAAAAGGGCGTCCTGCTCTCTGGCTTTTTCAAAGTGCTCGTTCCTTTTTTGATGATGATCCCCGGCGTCATCGCCTATCATCTTTATGGCCCGGGCCTTGCCACCATCGACCAAGCCTACCCAAGACTGATCGAAGATGTTCTGCCCACGTATATGTCGGGCTTCTTCCTCGCGGTCCTTCTGGGGGCGGTGTTCAGCTCGTTCAACTCACTGCTGAACAGCGCAGCCACCCTCTTCTGCCTCGACATTTATGCGCCGCTGAAAAAGACCACGCTCAGCGATGAGGAATTGGTTCGTGTGGCGAAGATCGCCAGCATCGTTATCGCGCTCTTCTCGTTCACGATCGCGCCGCTTCTCTATTTCGCGCCCGAAGGGCTTTGGCAGATCGTCAGGAAATTCACAGGCTTCTACAACATTCCGATCGTCGCCATTGTCATCATTGGGCTGTTCACCAAGCGTGTGCCCGCGATTGGCGCTAAGATCGTCATCATCTTTCACGTCGGCGCCTACGCCCTGTTGCGTTTCGTCTTTGCCGAGACGATTACGCTGCATTTCCTACATCAGTACGCGATCCTTTTCGGCATCGAGATCCTCATTATGCTGATCGCAGGGCTCATCGCGCCGAGGAAAGAAGCCTGGACGTTTATCCCGAAAGATACGGTCGACCTGGCGCCGTGGCGGTTCTCGAAACAGGTCGCGGTGACGTTGTTCTCATGCGTGGTCGCGCTCTATCTCTTGTTCTCGCCGCTCGGGATCGTTGATCGCGCCTTCTCCAGCACCTTCTGGATCGGGCTCGGCTGCCTCCTCGTGGTGAACGGCGCGATGTGGCTCCGCTCGCTTTCGACCCGAAGCCCCGCCTAGCGGGGTCTTGAAGCCAACGGCGCATTCGCGCATCGTTGGAGGATGTTTGCGCGCATCTACCGTCCCGCCCGCACGGCCATGCAGTCGGGCAAAGCCAAAACGGGCGAATGGGTTCTTGAGTTCGAGCAGGAATACGCCAAGCGGGCTGACCCGCTGATGGGCTGGACCGGTGCGTCTGACACCCGCAGCGCCCAGGTGCACCTGACGTTCGAGACGAAGGAGCAGGCCGTGGCCTATGCCAAGGAACGGAATATCCCGCACCAAGTGATCGAGCCGCCGCGCAGCAAACGCGAGATTAAGGCCTACTCCGACAACTTCGCCGCCAAACGGCGCACGCCTTGGACCCATTAGGCCTTTGCCCCGGCGCAAGCCGTGCTAAGCGCGGCGCCGACGGCCCCTTAGCTCAACCGGATAGAGCACTCGCCTTCTAAGCGAATGGTTGCAGGTTCGAGTCCTGCAGGGGCTGCCACGGTCACTCTACTAAACACATTCAGGCAGTAACTTAAGCCATCTATCTAGTGGTCAACCCCCCAAACGTTCCCCCAACTGTATCCATCCATACCGCATACCCGCTCAGCAGCTTTTTGCTTCGCGTCGTGGGAGACAGAGCGGGCCGCAAAGGTACCCTCTATTAATTTCTCCGCCAACTGAACACTAAGTCACTTAATCGACGTCGACCAGTAAGGCCGCAACATAGGAGTCTCGTCAGTTTAGGTTTGCAACAGGGCATCTCGAAGCCATGCAGCAACGTAGCCGGGATACTGTATATTGACGACAGTATTGATTACACGCTTGGTGATTTCACATCGAAAATCTCAAGCATTGATGCGCTCACGCTGCTTCAGTTTGAGGGCCGGAGCATGGGTGACAGAGCAGATGCGCTCCCAGCTGATCTTCAGTCAGCGGCGCCCGGTCTGTCGTTCTTTAGAAAGTCAACGAGCTGTTTTGTGATCGCCTTTTGAGGCCCATTGACCGGCCAGGCGGCATAGACCCCTTGGACGGGGAGACTCCAATCAGGGAGCACTTGCACCAGAGAACCATCGGTGAGGTGCGGAGCGACTTCTGTTGCGACGAGGCGCTGCATGCCCAGCCCCTCGAGGATAGCCTCTTTGACACAGTGGATCGAGTTAGTCGCGATGCGTTTGTGCACGGGCTCAACATCAACTCTTTTCTTTCCCTTCAAAAGAGAGAAGCCATCAGGCAGCATGAGAAAGCCTATGAAATCACACGCTTTTAAGTCTTCTGGCTTCGTGATAGGCGGACGGTTTTCAAGGTATGCGGGTGCAGCAACGAGCGTCCGGTGAAACTCGCCAATCCGCTTACTGACCATTGTCTGGTCGGCGAACTCACCAAACCTGATCGCCAAGTCATAGCCTTCCTTGACCAAGTCGACGGAGACGTCGCTTTTGTGGACGGTCATGCTTACTTTCGAATGTATACGGAGGAAATTCCAGACCCTCTTTTGAAGATCAGAATCGTCACCAAACGCTGGCATTGTTATGCGTAGCTCACCGGAAAGCTCACCGCCCGCAGCCGTTAGGGTCTCTAGCGCTTCCTCGCCTGCCGCGACCATTCTGCGTGCCGGGTCGAGCATCCTAACGCCTTCAGGTGTCAGCGACATCGAGCGCGTCGACCGATAGAATAGTGGTATACGGAGCTTTTCTTCTAGTCGACCTATATGATGGCTCACCACCGAAGTCGACAGCTTGAGGCGCCTCCCAGCTTGTGAAAAACTACCTGCATCGGCAACGGCAACAAAGACGGCAAGCGCTCGCAGATCGTCAATCATTTTTGCAATTCTTCGATATGTGTTTTTGGAATATCTTATATTATCGAACTTTATGACAAGGGGTAGGCCTCGCCGCAAGCAACTCGTGTGGAGAGACGAGAATGAGCTTCGGTACAGCCGTAAGGTATCTCGCCGGCCTCGGAACGATTTTGGCCGTTTTGTCAGCGTGCTCGACAACAGATGGCGCTCGATCGGATGGGTCACAGGCGAACAAAGCGCTCGCTATGAAGGCTCTTTCCGAAACACTGGCAGCGGGCAATCCAGAGGCGGTCGATGACTTCTTCGGACCCGTCTATGTTCAGCATAACCCTGATGTTCCTGACGGACCCGAAGCTCTGAAAGGACTGATCTCCCAGCTTTTAGCAAGCGGGAGATTCAAGGCGGATTTCGTCCGTGTGATCGCCGAGGGCGATATGGTGGCTTTCCACGGTCGCTATGTGGGCTTCGGTCCTACGCCTATGATCGCGTTTGATGTCTTCCGTATCGAGAACGGCAGGATCGTTGAGCACTGGGATAACCTCATCGCCGAACAACCGCTCAACCCTTCGGGTCACTCGCAGATCGATGGAGAAACAGAGATCGTCGATCGAAACCTGACGGCAGCAAACAAGGCAAAGGTCGTCGAATTCATCACGCGATCGCTCATAAATGGAGAGCAGATCGATATCACCCAATATATTAGTCCGGTCACATACATTCAGCACAACCCACAAGTCGCTGATGGACTAGAGGGCTTTGGCGCCTTCATGGGCCAACTCGCGTCCCAAGGAATCACGATGACATACGACGAGATCCACTTCGCCATTGCGGAGGGGAACTTTGTCCTGACAGCGTCAGAAGGATCATTCGGTGGCAAGCCTCAGGCGTTCTACGACCTTTTCCGGTTGGACGATGGGCTCATCGTTGAGCACTGGGATGTCATTGCAGACATGCCCGGGCCTGATGCTCCGCATAACGAGCACGGTAAGTTTTAGAGACTCGGAGTACGAATATGAAGCGTCGGTTTTTCTCGCAATTCGTCATCGTATCAGCTGCCCTCGCATTGGCGGCGTGCAGTGGTGCTGCTGACCAGCAAACTGCCCCGCACACTGGTGAAAGCCAATCGAGTGCGACGCTCGCGACTGCTGAAGCATTTCTGATGGCGGCGGGCTCGGGTGACATGGAAACCCTGTCGAGCCTCATGGCAGGAGACTTCGTGTGGCATAACGAAGGCGACACAACGGTTCCGTGGATCGGCACATGGAAAGGCAAAGACACGGTTTTGAACACGTTCTTGCCCGCCTTCGGAGCAGGGCTGCAGACCACCAGCTGGACGACAGACTATAAGTTCGCAGACGACAACCAAGCCGTGTTCATCGGCACGATGAGCGCTGTTGCCAACGAAACTGGTATCAACACAGGCGTGTTCAGCTGGGCAGTCCGTGTGGAAGTCGCCGATGGAAAGGTGCAGAGCTGGAACTGGTTCGAAGACAGCTATGCGGTCTCGGTCGCTTACCACGGAACCAGCGAGTAGCCTTCCAGTTGGATAATAGCACAGTATACTGAGGAGCAAGCCAAATGGGGCAAGGCGCAGAAAACGTTCGTAAACTCTACCTCGAGGGAATTGCCGGTGGAGACGCTCGCGCTGCTGTTACTCGGTATACAGGTCTTCGGTATACGCAGCATTCGACGGGCGTTGCAGACGGTGTTGAGGGCTTTCTCGCCTTCTTCGAACCCTTCCTCGAACGAAATCCTGTTCGCGAGATCGAGATTGTATGTCTCTATGAAGACGGGCCTTGGGTTTTCTGCAGCGCGTTTCAGTCGTTGAACAACGGAGAAGCCCGCTGGGTCACCACAGATCTTTTCTATACTGACCCCGATGGGCTGGTTCTTGAGCACTGGGATACGATCGCCGAGTTTGTCGAAAATACACGCTCCGGTGAGAGTATGGTCGGTGGACAGAGGATGCCCGATGCTGCCGCCGACAGTTCAGCGTCGAAAAACCTGGTTCTCGAATACGTCAAGCAGGTCCTCCAAGAACGGAATTTTGATCGGACAGCAAACTTCGTAGTGGAAGATCTTATTCAGCATGGAGCAGAGATTGATAGTGGTCGCTCTGGCCTTCTTAACTGGCTGCAGGCTGACCAGTCCGGATCTTACGACATGCTTTTTCAAATCATCGCCGAAGGCGACATGGTCGTCACCTACGGCAAGCGACACGCTCTCGGAAAGGACATCGCCGTCTTCGACATCTACCGGGTCAGGGACGGCTTGATCGTCGAACATTGGAGTAACGCCGAACATGTCGCCCCGCGAGACCAATGGAACAATTCCGGCAAGTTCTAGTAGCGCGTAAGCGTTCTTTTCGAACCCTATTCGAACTTTAACGCGTGTACAAATTTTTGGGTTTGGCCCAGTCAAATGTACCAGCGCACCACTCGATTGATCGTCATCTCGTACACACCGTGTTCGTGCGCGAGGAATGTCGTATTACGACTTCCTCCGCCCTCCCCTGAATTCGCTCTAACTCAATTCCCATAAGCTCCGTGGTGCATCTCATCTAGACTTCGCGGTCACGCTTGACGATGAGTTCACGCTCATCTTCGGCAGTGGCTACGAGCCGGGCGATTACCTCCCCTTCCCCGGTGTGATTGTGAAATCCAGATTTTCTCGTTCCAAATTGCGCGCGGCGGCTCTGTCGCCACGGTTCCGTCACCCCTGCATGGTTTCAGATTTTGGGTGAAGGAGAGACCGTACGGACAGAAACTGCAGTTGAGCGCTCTGGTTTGCTCGATCCTTGGTTCGCCTGTCCAGCCCCGTCATTCTGGGCCATTTGTTTCTAGAGTTTCGGGGACGGTTGGTCTTCCCTCAAGCCGCTTGAAAGTTGTGAGTTAGGAAGCTGAACACAGAGCTTATCGTTCGAGCTCACTCTGGAGGCGCTCGAAGGCGCGGCGCGTTGCAGGCCGTTCGTCGACTCTGCCAATCCATCGGCGGGTGCTGTCGAGAGGGGGAAGCCGATTTGCTGCTGCATTATCCAGGAACTTCAGGCCGCCTTTTGCCCACGGGAAGATCATCATGTCAGCGATCGAATAGCTATCTCCTACGACGTATACCGAGTTTCTAAGCTGTTTTTCTAAGACTCTGAAAAGACGGAGTGTTTCACTGAGATAGCGCTCGATGGCGTAGGGAAGCTGCTCAGACGAATTGAGAAAGTGCCCCCATTGACCAATCATCGGGCCAAACCCGCCAACTTGCCAATAGGTCCACGCGAGCACTGTCGCCCTCTCTTGTCCACGCTTGGGAAGAAAATGCTCCTCCTTCTCCGCGAGATATTGAAGAATCGCGCCTGACTCGAAAAGCGCTATGTCACCGTCCACGAGGGCAGGTATCTTGCTGTTAGGATTGATCGCCACATAGTTGTCCGTAAACTGATCGCCTGCGGAGATATCGATCATCGTGACCTGATATTCGAGCTCAAGCTCTTCAAGGAGGAGAGCCGGCTTTTGTCCATTTGGCGTGTTCCAGGTGTAGAGCTTGAGCATGATAAGAGGCCTTTGGCAGATTTGATTGTCTAGAAAGTTACGTGTTCGGATTGTTTACTGTTGGTCGTGGCTCGCTCACTCCACACGCCGGGGCTTGGTGCTGTAGTCGAGGTCGACGGGCGTTGGGCCTTGAGCCTCTCCGATGAGCTGGCGCATCTGCAAGCGGAAGCGTTCAACCTGATCGCGATTCATCATCCAGCGGCGAAAGTCGCCGGGTGAGGTGTTGTGATGCTGGACCGACTTGTAACCACCAGGCGCTTCAATATCCATCCGTACAGGGAATTGAAGCCAAGTCCCTTGCATCTCTTCCGAGAGCATCCAGCTCATATATAGCCGCGCGGCAGCCTTGTTCTTTGCCTGTGTAGGAATCGCAGCTGTTTGAAACCAGGTGAGGAAGTAGTCCTTCTCCGGCAACAAGAAACGGGTGTTGCTATCCGGTGCTGATTCAAACGCCCAGAACGTTGTGAAACTCGCTGCATACCAACCATTGTTGACGGCAACATAAGGCATTGCGGTGCCCCGGACCCAAACAGGTTCGTTTGCAACCAGCTGTACCAGATAATCCCATCCGTATGCCTGTTTCAGATTCCAGAACTGGTAGAGCACGGCATCGTCATCATGCGGATAAGTGAGGATGATCTTTCCTTTGAGCGCCGGGTCGAGGTAATCCATCGCATCACGAGGCGCCTTGGCCTCATCAATCATATCAACGTTCACATAGTTGCTGAACGTAACGCCATACATGCTCGTCCAGTAGCCGTGCGGGTCTTTATGATCCGGGTACACCTTATCCCAGTTCCGCGGCTTATAAGGTTCGAGCAGTCCATGTTCTTTGTAGTATTCGAAGTCGTGGAGCGTTTGGAATTGAATAACATCAGGGACGTTCGTCTCGCCCCCGGTTTCGCGAGCATTATCGTATCTGGGTGCATGATTAAGGCTGACATCAACCGAATGGATCACGTTCAGCTCTGGGAAGCGCGCTTTGAACTTATCGAGGTAGTAATCGATCTGGTCAGACTTATCGCCACCAGCGCGAAGGACGAAGGTGCCGCCTTCGACAAGGGCTTCCTGATAAAGCTCGTCCAGGGACTTGCTTTCAATGTCATTCGCCGCAGCGGATACGGATAATCCGCTAACCGATATTATTGCAGCACACAGGTTTCGAACACTGGATCGATATTTTCTCATGGGTTCTCTCTGGTTCACGGAAAGGACTGGGAAACGGCTAAGCAGCAGCGACGGTGTTGGTCGCATACTCGTAGGAGCGTTGGACGATCAGCTTGACTGTTTCGAGCTCGTCATCGTTGCGCGGTGAGAACACCATCACCAAACCAACAGGCCATTGGCCCTGGGTCACAAGATAGTGGTCCTCGCCCCATCCTTTCGAAACGACTTCCACAGCGTCGTCCTTTGGCAATTGCACATGCATGCTGCCATTGTCGGGATGCGGATGAATGTGTGCGAACTCTCGCCCGATCATAAACGCTTCATGGTTACACTCGTGCTCTTCGTGCATGACCAACGCGCGCGATCCCGGTACGGATATACCGCTCTGTTCGTTATTCACCCCGGGAAGAGCAAAACAGAACGCATGCAGCTTCTCGATGACGTCATCAGGCCCGTGCTGGTTGAGCTGGGAATGAGGCAACCGCGTTGTGGTTTCAGGTTTATCGCCAATGCGCACCGGTAGTGTCAGCGTGTTATTCATGGCCTGCTCCATCGCGACTTGGTGGGAAGATAGACCGCTTGAAAATTGACAGAATACAGAAAATCTGCAATTGATTATCCCAAATTACAGGATAATAGAATGAATATTCTCAAGGGTCTTGAGGTCTTTGTCACCGTTGCGGAACACCAGGGCATAGCGCCAGCCGCCCGTGTACTGAACATGTCCACAAGTGCCGTCAGTCGGCACTTGCAAGAGTTAGAGAATTGGACTGGTCAGCAGTTCTTTCGGCGAACGACGCGATCGATGTCTTTGACGGAAGTTGGTATCAAGCATCTGGAGAAGGCCAACCTCATTCTTGAGGGTTTGCGTGACTTTCAGAACGTTGAACATGGTGATGACCAAGCGATGACGGGGACGATCAAACTGACCGCACCTCTATTTGTCCTACGCCGGATCCTCGTTGATCCACTCGCGGATTTCCAGCGAACTTTTCCGGGTATCAAGCTGCAGATTCTGTCATCTGAGCGGTTTGTTGATCTCGTCGCTGAGGGTTACGACGTCGCCTTCAGGATTGGGGCGCTGCAAGATTCGTCTCTTAAAATTCGTAAGCTGATGGATATTCAGCTTCTGCTGGTTGCCTCACCTGAGTACGTGAAACTCCATGGAAAGCCGAAAGTCGTCGCTGATCTCAAACATCATCAGTGTCTCCTCGATACAGCGCCGGCCTATCGAACAAAGTGGCCTATCTTCGATCAGACCGCAAAGCGCGGCGTTACGGTTGATGGCACGATCTGTGTCAACAATGGCGAGGTTATAGAGCAGTATGCTTTGAACGGTATTGGCATTGCTCTGCTACCAGAAGCGCTGGTTGCAGATCATATCCGAGAAAAACGGTTGGTACAGATTCTTCCGAAGGCCGAGCGGCACTCCTACGGGCTCTATATAGCGCACCCAGAAATGCGGATCGTCCCGCCCAAGGTACGTGCCTTCGTCGATTTCATAGCCGATCAGAAACTCAAATGACGGATGGTGATCCGACTCCAGTTCGAAAGTACCAATTGCTTAAGCGCATTGGCTACTTACGCGAACGCAGTCCTTTGTTTGATTGGGGTTCGCTAGCAATCGAACCAGAGCCATCGATGCCTCGATGCCGGCTTGAACGTTCCGCTATGATCTGTATTTCTGGCCGCCTACGGATCAAGTGGTCACCACAATATTGCCGATAATGGTGCCAGACTCCACAGCTTCATGGGCGCTCACGGTGTCACTTAAGCTGAACGATTGAGCGATCTCGTGGGTGAGTGCTCCACCTTCGAGGGCAGCATTGACCCGGTCACAAACCATCGTGCGTTCTTGTCCCTGAAGCAGGTAGACGAGGAACATACGCAGCGTGGTTCCATTGAACATCATGTCGTAGAATGGAATTGAGGGCGTTGGGTTGGCCATTGATCCGTATGTTGCGATTGTTCCTCCAGGACGCAGCACTTGGTTGGTGACATCCATATTGCCGCCGAATTCGACTTCGACGACGCGGTCAACGTTTCGACCGCCTGCAGCGTCTAAAATAGCCTCTGTGGTATTGCCTGATTTGTAGTTGATCACGTGGTCTGCGCCTGACGCCTTAGCCCGCGCTGCTTTATCCTCGTTGGAAACGGTCGTGATGACGCGAGCGCCAGCCCATTTGGCGAGCTGAATGGCATAGTGGCCGACCGCGCCCGCACCGCCTGTTACCAACACTGTCTGCCCTTCGATCTCTCCGTCTGCGAACAAACCATAGCAAGCTGTCGACGCAGGAATGCCGAGACATGCGCCAGCGTCGAACCCTGTATTGTCTGGAAGCTTGACCGCCATTTTTTCAGGTACTGAAATATATTCAGCACACGTACCGAATTGCCGCTTCCAGGCTCCGTTCCAAATCCATACCCGTTGACCGACTCGGTTACTATCGACACCCTCGCCCACCGCTTCGATGACGCCAGCTCCGTCAGAGTGCGGAATTAAATACGGATAAGCGATGGGACCTCGGGCGCCTGCGCGGGTCTTCACGTCAGATGGGTTTACGCCTGATGCCTTTATGGCAACCAGAACCTCTCCTGCGGCAGGGCTCGGAGTATCACGTTGTCCGACTTCGATGACTTCGCTCGCGGCGCCAACTGTTTCAAACCATGCTGCTTTCATTTCTAGCGCTCCAAGCCCAGGGATAGTCCCTCTGTATGTCCGTCCAGACCAATAGCTTGGCCTGAAATTCGCCGTCCGGCATCGGACGTTAAAAAAGTCACCATACTGATGATATCTTCGTTTGATACGAAGCATCGCATTGATGCCTGTGACTTATATTCTCGTGTAACGGCTTCAATCGATAGGCCGCGCGCTTCGGCATCTCGACTGATCACACCGTCGATCCGAGGACCCTCGACGCTGCCAGGGCAAATCGCGTTGACCCGGATGTTTTCTGGCCCCAGTTCCATGGCGAGCGTTTTTGTGAGGCCGATGACGCCCCATTTGCTCGCGGCGTAGGGGCTGCGAAGAGGAAAGCCGAAGAAGGCCGCGTTCGAAGCGATGTTGACAATTGATCCTTGTCCGGACTTTCGGATTAGTGGGATGGCCCTGCGCGAGCAGTAAAAGAAACTGTTGAGATCGATGTTTATGGTATCCTGCCAGTCGACGACTGAAACGTTCTCTAGACGTGCAGTGGGTCCGGCAATGCCAGCATTGTTGATGAGGATATCAAGGCGTCCGAAATTCGTTTCGATACGATCAAAAAAGTCGTCGACCTGTTCAGGGTCGCCAACGTCAGTTCTCATTGCGATCGGTTCGGGATGTGTATCTTTGAACTCCGCCAGCGCCACATCGTCGACGTCGCATACTGCAACCTGAGCACCAGCTTGGATAAATGCCTCGGCTAACCCGCGGCCGATCCCGTTGGCTCCCGCGCTGATCGCAACATGAACTTGGGGCATATCTCACCTCACCAGCATGGGGACTTCGCTGGGCATTGATTCACCGTCGATGATGACTTGCACGCCTGAGGTAGGGCAAAAGACATTTTCTTGCCCAAGGCATCAAAAAAGTTATGCTCGCATTGTCATCATGGTTCCCTCGGCGCCGTTGAGTGAGCTAGCGTGACGCTTGAAGAGGTTGCCGGAATAGCTCCGCATAGTTCTTCTTTGCCCTCGGTTTAGGTGTTGAGAGAGGATAGGGTGTTGGCAGGATGATCTCGCGACTTCCATCACTGAACGCGCTCCGAGCATTTGAAGCAGCTGCTAGAACGGGGTCGTTTAAGGAAGCGGCGGACATCTTGAACGTTTCCCAGTCGGCAGTCTCTCACCAAATCAAAAAGCTGGAAGAGGCTCTCGGGATTGAGCTTTTTCAGCGGAAACCAAGATCAGTCCAACTGACAGATGCTGGTCGAGAATACTATCCCTTTGTTGAACATGCCTTTGCGCATATTGCCGAAGGTACCAGGCTGATCAGTCAGCGCTTACGTGATGATGTTCTGACGGTTCAAACGTACTCGACATTTGCCGTACGGTGGCTTCTGCCGCGCTTGGCAGATTTTCATGGACACAATAAAGAATTGCGGGTGCGGCTGACGACATCTCAATGGGATCCTGACTTTACTAAGCAAGACATTGATCTGGCGATCATGATCGGTGCTCCAGCGAGCGAGGGACTGACAAGCCACTACTTATTTAGTCCGAACCTCTTTCCCGTCTGTAGCCCAACTCTCTTAGAGGGTGAGGCCGCACTGTCTCGTGCCGAGGATCTCGCAGGGCACACGCTCCTTCAGGTCTATCCGTCAGCGCAAGATTGGCCAATGTGGCTTCGCGCTAACGGTGTCGCGGAAACTGACCTCGATACAGGCGTCAACTTCGACAGTTATGATCACGCCTTGAAAACGGCGAGCCGAGGTCTGGGCATCGCGTTGGCGATGCATCCATACGTGGCGGAAGACTTCGCATCTGGAGAATTGGTCCAGGCGCTGCCTGGTTCCGAAGTCTGTTCCGGACGAAGCTGGTTCCTCGTTTATCCAGAGGGTCGCGCCCACCTCAGGAAAGTGCAGTCGTTTCACGAATGGCTTGAGCGCGAGGTCGCCAACGATCCGAACCTGTCGCCGCTTCGAAGAGAGCCGCCCTCTGAGCATTGAAAAAGTTGGGGCTAAGGCAAGATTTCGTCATTTGTCCGCCTTTGCGGCAACCGGCAGCTTAAACGAAAAACAGGGAGGTTTGCGGTGTGCAAGCCGGCGGTTTTTGTACTGTTGTTGGCATTTCTCGCGTTTGGCTGTTCCTCGTCCGAGCGTCAGGCCGAAATTGACATCGGCGACGGGGTCGTTGTTGGACGACTGCTACCCAATGGCGTCGAGGCGTATCTTGGTATTCCGTATGCTGAACCGCCAGTGGGTCACCGGCGCTGGAAACCGCCAACGGAGATGTCGTTTCCGACAAGCGAGAAAATGGTGGCCGCTGAATTCGGACCCGCCTGTCCACAAGACCAAGGTAACCCGGAGTGGTACCGCACCATTGCGGAGCATTTTGGATCGTCACCCAGCGTTGTCAGTGATTTGACAGACATTTCGGAAGACTGCCTCTTTCTCAATATTTGGACGCCAGCGGATCGAAAGCCAGGGCCGCTGCCCGTGATGGTTTGGATACACGGTGGTTCGAACGTAAATGGCTGGGCCCATGAGCCAAATTATCTCGGTCATCATCTCGCTGCACGGGGCGTTGTGGTGGTCTCTTTGAATTATCGCTTAGGACCTCTCGGGTTTCTTGCACATCCGACCATCAACGGAGGCGGCGAAACGCAACGCGCCACAAACGTAGGCTTGCTGGACCAGATCGCCGCCCTTTCTTGGATCTCCGAGCATGTTCACCTGTTCGGAGGCGACCCGCAGAACGTCACTGTATTTGGCGAATCCGCCGGTGGCGCAGATATTTATGCACTCATGCGGTCTCCATTGGCGGAAGGCCTTTTTCATCGTGCAGCTATCCAAAGTGGTGCCCTGGCAAAACCAGCGATTGTTGGCCGCGAGGACGCAGAACAGGCTGGTCGCGCGCTTCTCGCGCAGTATACGGACGAGGACTTATCAGTCCTACAAGAAATTCCGTGGCAGGATTTAATCGAAAATCGATCGAAGTTGATTCCCGATTACTACTTTGCGCCGATATTCGACAGCAAGGAGCTCCCTTCAAAGATCAGTACTCGGCGTATACCACTGCTTATTGGAGTCAATCGTGATGAGTGGTTTATGTATCTGCCGGATGACAGCGACGGGCTGTTGGCTGAATCGCTGGAGCAATATACTTCCGGGCATCTCACGCAAGTCGAAACGTACCTGTCGGCAGAACAGCGAGGGGTGAAGCACAAAACGAATTTACTGCTGAGTGCTGCGGAATTTTTGTGCCCGGCAATCGAAATTGCGAAGGCTAATGCAGAAAGCGGGGCCCCGACTTACGTCTATTTCTTCACACGGGAGCGTCCAGGTGCTGAAGGTTTGCATGCGTACCACGGCGCTGAGATACCGTACGTTTTCGGCACGAGCGACGCCTGGCTACCCCAGTCGAACCAGGACGAGGCTTTGTCTGACGCGATGATGACCTACTGGTTGAATTTCGCTCGTTATGGTGACCCGAACTCTGATCAATCGCCAACGTGGCCGAAATTTTCTTCTGACCAACGTCGTATGCTTGAATTGGGCAGAAGTATTGAGGTGCTATCGAGCAACCCAGCAGCCGTGTGTGAGTACTTAGATGGCTGAAGAACGCACGAGTATCGCCAAAGAGCCTCCGGGTGTTGACTGGGTCATTTTCGGGGCAGCCGCCGCGATCGTCATTTTCGTTTGTCTACCGATCATCATTTGGCCACAGCAGGCCGCTGCTCCCATCACTGCCACATATGATTTCATCGCTGATCATTTCGGCCTGGCCTATCAGTGGGCGGTCATCGGAATTGTTGGTTTCTTAGCGTGGATAGCGTTCAGCAATCACGGGACGGTCAAGCTTGGTCCCCAAGGATCAAAGCCTGAGTTTTCAACCTTCAGCTGGGTCTCGATGTTGTTCTGCGCGGGCGTAGGAGCTGGCTTGATCTACTGGGCAACGATCGAGTGGGCCCATTACGTTGACAATCCGCCATTTGGTACCGAGCCAAGCTCCACCAAAGCCGTTCGATGGGCCACGTCCTATGGCTTGTTCCATTGGGGCATCATTGCTTGGACGATTTACGCTCTGCCCACCGTGGCTATCGGGTATGCGTACTATGTTGTCGGTATCCCTCATTTGCGGTTGAGTTCCGCCTGCCACACTTTTCTAGGACCAAAGGGCGCTTCTGGAATTCGAGCCAGGACACTGGACGCTTTGTTCATGCTCGCTCTTATCGGAGGCGCGGGGACATCAATGGGGCTGGCTGTCCCCATGATTTCCGCTAATCTTGCCGACGCATTTGGTTTCGAGGTCTCGCCGTTGGTCGACCTATGCGTCGTGGCAATCTGCGTCAGCCTATTTGCATTCACCGTTTTTCTCGGGCTGGAAAAGGGGATCCAAAAGCTCGCTGACCTGAACGTGCTGCTGGCGATGTTCTTCCTGATCTTTGTTCTCGTCGTAGGTCCGACGTTGTTCATGCTCAAGGTTGGGACTGAGAGCCTTGGCTTCATGCTCAGCAACATGGTCGTTATGCTGACGTGGACGGACCCTATTGAGCAGACAGGATTTGTCGAAGACTGGACCATCTTCTATTGGGCATGGTGGATCGCCTTTGGGCCATTTGTGGGGATATTCGTTGCACGGATTTCACGAGGCCGGACACTCCGCGAACTCATTCTCTCCATGGCCGTATACGGAAGTTTAGGCGCCTGGCTTTTCTACATCGTCATCGGTAACTACGCACTGTTCTTAGACTTAGAAGGGATCGTCCCTGTCCGGTCGATCATGGCGGAAATCGATCCGGCTGCCGCAATTGCTGCAGTGGTTGGGAACTTGCCAGCGGGGCCGATCGTCCAGGTGCTGTTCTCAGTGATCTGCATCATCTTCATCGCCACGACCTACAACTCGGCAGCCTTTGCGCTAGCGTGCGCGGCGTCCAAGGCTGTGGACGTGGGACTGGATCCAGCCCGATGGCACAGACTGTTCTGGGCGCTGGTTCTGGGCCTGCTTCCAGTGGCACTGATGTCGGTCGACGGTGGTATAAAGGTAATCCTATCAGCAGTCCTTGTCACATCGCTGCCTTTGCTCGTGATCGCTGTACTGAGCTGTCTCAATCTTTATCGGTCGTTACACGCACGGGGCGAAGACTGAGCAGGCGATCACCGACCTTGCGAGGCCAAGCACTGTTTCCTGTGACCTCAGTTCGGCCACGCAATGGGCAATCCGGCATGGCTTCAATTTACCAGGGCGTTGCGCGCGCCTAGGCTTGTGAAAGCCTGCCGTGCACTGGTCAAAGCGATGTCTCAATTGCTCTCCTATAGTGAGCCTATGAACCGGCATAGTTCACTGTACGGATCACCAATCGTATCGATAATTGTATCGAGCCGTTGATAGACAATCTGCTCGGAGCTGACCTGTGGCCAATGCGGTACGCCGAGGCCGTTAGGGTTACCAGTTTTCGCGAAATTCGTCCAATACAGCATCATCGACCGCGTAAGTTTTTCATCGTCTGCCGTGGTGTGGAGCCAATCGTCGTGGGTGTTGAAGATGTAGGGTATCTCTGCTCCGTGGTAAGCGCCGATAAAGGGGTCAGCCTTTTGCTCGCGCACGCGCGTAAAGTTATAAGCAAACACCCGTCGACCATCTTCCAACGTTGCTTTCATGAGTTCTCGGCCGGGGCAGATCATCTGATCTGCCGTGATCAGGCGGTCCAGCGCTCCAATGTTCCCGTGTTGAGCAACGAGCCTGTCGACAATTGGAATTAACTGTGGATCCTGCTCACGCCATTCTTGGATCTGTAGGCCAAGCGCGTCTGATTTGAGATCCCACCGCCATTCGTCCCCATTCGTCCCGATCAACACGTCGACCATATTGCCAGAAGCCGCTTTCAGCATCTTGCGAGGACTGTCGGGCAGGACTTTCCCGTCGTTGACGGGAGAAAACCAATGATCCGCGATCGCTCGATCACTCACTGCCATGATATCGGAGGCAGATGCCGATTGGATAGACTGCCCGTTTAACTCTGCTTTGATGAGATAAAAGGCATCCGATGCCGTTTGCTCCGTACCCGTCTCGATGAACTCGAACCCACCGGATTGGTGTATGGCTCTGTGGAACAGTCCGTGCGCTGCAGGTGTGATAATCAATGTGCCAATCGAAGAGGCGCCTGCGGACTCACCGAAGAGTGTTATGTTTTCTTTGTCTCCACCGAAGGAAGCGATGTTCGTTGCGATCCACTGCAACGCGGCAATTTGATCTCGGAGACCCAAGTTGGCTGCGCCATCGGGCCCGATATAGCCAAACGGGCCTAATCGATAGCTTATCGATACGACGACCACGCCCAATTTGGACAAGTTCTCGCCGATGGAGTTGGGTTCATACGACCAACCGCCTTCGTACCCTCCGCCGTGGATCCAGACCATCACCGGCAGGGGCTCTGACGGCGATAGCTCGGGTGTCCAAATGTTGAGATAGAGGCAGTCCTCACCTTCCCCGACGGGTCTAGATGCCTTCTTGGGATCAGCACCAAACACAGCGCGAAGTTCTGCATACCACTGAACGGTGAAGTCACCTTGCATGCAAGCGTTGGCGAACGCGGTTGCCTCGCGCGGGCCGGTCCGAAGTGCTGGCGGCTTTGGTGGAGCCCACCTCAACAACCCAACGGGCGGTTCTGCAAACGGCACACCTAGAAAGGCGGCTCCATCTCCAACGCGCACCCCAATCAATGGGCCTTCAGATGATGTGGCGACGGGAGCGGTTGCCTGGGTACTCTGGTCCGCGTTCACGCAAGACACGAGGGCGAAGAGTAAGGCCAATCCACAGCTGCTCACCGATCTAAGGACCCGGAGTTGAGCTGCCAGCCGAGAAATTGCCATTGCGTACACGCGCCGCGAGACTTGTCGTGGCGCACCCTACATCTTTCCTCACCAAAAGCGCACGTCAGCCAATACCGATGCTATGTGATCATCGCCGTGCGGAGCGATCAAAAATCGTAGCCGAAGCTCAAAAAGACTGTTCTTGGACGCGGAATGAAGATGTCGTTCGGTGAACCCGTCGACCCGACGGTGACTTCGCCGCGATTATCCGTGAGGTTTTCGACCGAAAGGCGAGCCCTTATCCTTCCGCGCGTAATCCCGGCTGATGCGTTGACCAGCGTATACGCGTCTTGCTCAACGACGTCGAACACGGAAGTCGGTGTGAGACCGTTGAACGATGAGCCATTATAATTGACGTCCAACTGCGTGTAGTACGCGATTTCTGACGTGAAGTTGCCTTCGTACCGAGACGAAAGCGTAGCATTGAAGTTCGGTGCAAAGGGCACATCTGATCCCTCAAGTGCATCCGGCTCGCCACCAGCCATTCGAGCTGCGTCACCCCCAAAGAACGCATCCTCTGTCAGCTCGGAATCGAGGATCAAAAATCCTCCGGACACTGTGAATCGTGGTGTAACGTCGAAATTGAAATCTGTCTCGACGCCGATCGACCTTGTGTCACCGACGTTGGTGACAAGCAGAAGGGGAGCTTCAGAGAAGTCGAACCTGCCGAATTGGAAGTCCCGGTTCACCATGTAGAACGCAGCGCCGTTGAACGTCAGGCGGTTATCGAGCCAAGACGTCTTCCAGCCAACCTCGTAGTTATCGACGAAGTCCGGGTCGTACTCTAGCGGGATGGTCGCGCCTGCGATTCGGTTCACCCCTCCCGGCCGGAAGCCCTGCGAGAATGTGAAGTAAGTCATCGCGTCGTCGCTGACCATCCAACTAAAGTTCGCCTTATACAGACTTTGCTCGCTCGTTGTTTCTGTGTCGATCGAAACGGGGCCATTCTGGTAGCCTGCGATGCCTTCGAGCACCGAGCGCGTGGAATTGTACCTATAGCCAAACGTCGCCAACAGCTTGTCTGGGACCAGGTCCACAGTGATCTCACCAAAGACAGCGACATCGCGCTCTGTACGATCTTGGCTACCAACAAAGTAGGTATCGGCGGCTGCATCGGGCGTGAAGGTGACCAACGCTTCAGGAGAAACAGCTGGCGTGATAAAATTCGTCAGAAATTCAGTCTCTTGTTTGTTATAGAAGAGACCCGCGATTGCGCGCACACGACGGTCTTGATTGGTCAACACTCTAAGTTCGTGTGTTTCGATCGTTTCCGTCGTGTCGTTGGTATAGAAGACGCGAGGGTCGTCATTACACTCGTATGCGTAAGACACATACGAGTACGAACACGTGTAATAGTCGATATAGTTATAATTGACTGCATATTCAGTATAGTCATTATCATATTCTATTTCGCGATCGATCAACGAACCTGAATAGTTGAGCGTCAAATCACCGACCTTGCCTTCAACAGACAAACCAAGCTGCACGAATTCATCACGGAATCGGTCATCAAAGAAACGGTTGACGGCGAGGTCGTCGACATCAACGGGGTCGTGGAAGAATACGCCTTTAGTTTCCTGCTCTTGAGCCTGAGCGCGAAGCGTCGCCGTCCAACTATCATTCAGATCAATACCCAAAGCAGCGCGTGCGCCGACTTTTGTCTCGGTGTTGAAGTCGTCCTCCACGCGGGACGCATTGTTCAATACCTGACCCGCACGATTTCCTAGGCGCGCGGCGCCGCTCGTTGCGGTCGGCCCGAGAGTGATCGTCGACTCGACGTTGTCGATAAAGCCAGCGTTCTCGACGTTCCAACCGACCAACCGCAAAGCTGAACGATCAGTCAAAGGAATATTGACGAAGCCCTCAGCCGAGTATCCCGTTCCGCCTCCGTCTACACTATGACCAATAATATCAAAGCCAGCATCGAAGGCCGACGGGTCAGGTTGATTGGTCAAAATACGAAGGGCACCGCTTGAGGAGGCCGCGCCGTAGAGCGTACTCTGAGGACCGGCGGCAGCTTCAATGCGTTCGATGTCATAGACTTGAATATCGAGATTGAAGCCGTAGGAGGATACAGGTTGATCATCTAAGTAAATTGAGACGCTCGGCCTTGTGGCGGTCTGCGAAGCCGCACCACTAGCGCCGATACCTCGGAAGAACAGAGAATTGAGACCGGGACCGCCACTGGAAAACGTCAGACTAGGAAGGGCGAAAGCGTAATCGGCAAACCCTTGGATGTTGCGCTGGTCAAGTTCAGCGCTACCTAAGACGTCTAGGCTGATCGGCACGTCTTGCAGGTTCTGTTCACGGCGTTGAGTCGTAACCACAATGACATCGTCGGTGAACTGTGAGCTCAGCTCAGTATCATCCTGAGCAAAGACAGTATACGGACTACCAAAGGCTAGACAAGCAGCGGTACTGAGCATCAGGCTGCGTTGTATGGACCTCGAACTTCCCATCTGGTTGCGCCTGGAACTGAAGCGAGCGGTGTCAGTTCGAAGTGTCATCATGTGCCTCCCGGGAGCCGTGACAGATCATGCCGCCATCTCGTTCGGATTCTCCCAGGATGAGTTAGTCAGAACGCCTATAGGTTTGTCTAGAGATATGAGGGGGATAATTAGTCATGCTAGCATCTAAAAAATTCAACTAAAGTAATTGAAAAGCAACGATAATGTTTACAACACAACCAAATCTAATCTAAGTTCTATAATTATCGACGATTGACCCAAGCTCGCTTTTGAGAACATCGAGTTTTTTCTCAAAGAACTTCCATCTATTGACACCACTATTGTTGATGGGCTGCCTCACCTGCTCAGAGCTGGCCGTTTTTACCGCTCGTTTGGTCTGATAAAAGCTGAGGCAATTTTCCTCAAAATCGAGGCCGCAGCGATCAAGAAGTCGCCTAATCTCCGTCTCGGGGTCACTTATGAGGTCTTCGTTGATCACGCGAATGATACCGCCCGACAGCACACGGTCCCAATGCCTCATAAGGTCAACATAGTCACGATAGTAGCGGGCGATCTCGGTCAACGAATATGTGAAGTTCTGCCCGCGAGCAAATAGCTGTTTGTACCCAGAGAAACAGCAGTCCATCGGGTTCCGCCTGGCGTCGATAATGATCGCCGAAGGCAACATAAGCTTTATCAGGCCGATATGCATGAAATTATTCGGCATCTTGTCGATGAAATAAGGCGCACCGTTACGATGAGGGCCCGTTCTTTGAAGGTACTCTTCGCCCAGCGCAGCCAACGCGCCATCGCTCATTTCCTTCAGAACGTGAGGGTACTGAGAAATATCCTCGTTCGACTTTTTGCCTGAAAGCCTTCGAGCGATAGAGATAACGTCCGGTAGCTCTTGAGTTCCCTCGACGCAGGAATGGCTCGCCAGAATTTGTTCGACGAGAGTCGACCCAGCACGAGGTAGTCCTACGATGAAAATCGGAACGGGCGCAGCCTTCTCCCTTTCTGAACGTGCTGGCGTTAGCCTGCTGCGGACAAAATCCTCCGTGAACACTGCTTTGTGGGCCTGGACGTCATTGTGGTTGCGGTCGGGATCATATTTGAGGAACCCCCTGCGCACCACGTTGCCGCGTTGGTAGTACCAGAAAGCCCGATCGTACTCTTGTCTGTCCTCCAGGCATTTGCCGATGGCGAAGCAGAGATGATAAAAATCTTCTCGGCCTGTGCTTTCGTCGTCGACCATCGCGATCATGCTCGACAACATTTCATCGTCAAAGCGGTAGGTCTTTAGGTTTGCAAGGCTCCAATAAGCGTCCCCCAGCGTCGGCTTTGCCGCGAGTGCGGCTCGGTACGCTTCGATAGCTTCTGCTTGAAGACCGACAGTCTTCAAGGCGTGCGCGAGGCTCATCGAAATTCCTGGGTTACCCGGCTTCTCTGCGTTGAGACGGCGGTAGATCTCAATCGCTGCTTCGTGACGGCCTGTCTGCGAGTAGATGTTCGCCTTCAACAAACCAACGTCGAGTTGGCCGGCGGTTTGTTCATCAATCTCGTCCAGCATCTGTAAGGCCGAAGAGAATTGTTGCTTCTTAAGAAAGGTACTAGCGAGCAAGACCCGCGCTCGGTGATAGTCTGGCTGCAGCTCGAGGCACCGGTTTAATAGCTTTTCTGCATCAGCGAGCGCACCAACTCTTAAGCCGATATCTGCCAGCAAACAGATGGCGTTGACGTTCTCCGGATCACGTTGAAGGACAGCGCGACATCTTGGTTCGGCTAGGCCCAATCGGCCGTTCAGAAGCAGCTGAGCAGCTTCCACCAGGTCTTGGTCACCCACTGATGCAATCAAATCTGAATAGAGCGAATACGATCGAATTTCAGCTTCGCCGGCCATGCGATCTCTCCAAGTCTTAGATCTGTCCTTACACAAACGCATAGGTAGTCAGAAAAGCGGTGAGCACAATTTGCTTACAAGAAGCTCTGATCCAATCGAAGGTACCCATAAGTGAACGCATGCATCACGTAAGCATGGCCTTGCTCATGGTGAAAGGCTGATCTGGCCGGAGCTGCCGCATGGAGGAGACCAGATCATCCGCGGCTGAGAGGACGCTCTGGCTGTTCAACCGAATTCGATCCCTGGCATCTTGTCAGAAACTCGTCAGCGACACTCGACGTCCGCAACCTAAAATCATTCCCGTTGCTGTACTGAACGAAGTCATACGCGGCGATAAATCTCAATCGCTTCAAACGCCCGCGCAAATCACCATGGTTCGGACCGTCTACAATAGCCAACTCACGTCCTCTCAAAACTGGATGTTAGTTTCTATTTTATCAGTAAACCGATGTTTCTTCGCTGGGATCAATTCGAGTTACTTGCTGCGCCTCCGCCTGACCTTCTGGACGCAACAAATGGTCTCTTCGACATAGTCGTTCGAGTATTTGAGGCGCCTACTGAGTATTTCAGCAACGGAGTGATCTCAGTGTTACCCGCCGATAGTAACTGCAGCGGGTAACCGAGAGCCTGCGCAAACGCTCTTGCGGGTCAGTCAATCTAGGCTCCCGCGGACCGACCCCGCCGTTCTATCTTGCAGTAGATCGTCCGCGTACCTGAGCCTCACCAAAGAGGCTAGCTGATCGGACCCAGTTTTTGAACATGGCCGTGAATGTAAAAGGCTTCAGATATTAGGACGCCCCGGTCAGATCAGTGACTAAACGCTTCAATCTCATCGCATCTTTGGTGTAGCAGCCGTGGCGAAAGTTTCCGTTCGCAGACCACGACGGCGCTCCAGGGCTTTTCCCACCGTGAAGCCTACAGCGCTTCTTCCCCCTCATCGCGGGCGCCTGGCACGGCATCCCTTGCCGGTTCTTCGCTCCGCATCGCAGCGTCTGGTGCAGCCGGTACGCCGGGCTGGAGGGCAACAGATCCGTGTTCATGGGGTTGTCCGTCATTTTCGGGCTCTCCCGCCCCTGGGGGGCTGACATTGACCACAGCGTCAGCTGCAGAAAATTGGGTGCGGTTGTCCTGTCGATGGTGGTTGTGATGGAGGTGGACAGACTGATTGACAGATTTTCCCTTTAGCTTCTGAAGCGTCTCAACCAAGCGAGCCATGCTCAGTTGCGCTTTCGTTGCGAGCTTAAGGTTCGTCTCTCGGTAATCTGGGTGCTCGTCCGGCAAAGCAGCCCTCCGATAGCACTCGGCTGCAGCAGCGTTTGCCATTATGATCTGACCAGCGAGCATTCCTTGGAGGCCATCCTCCGCACTGGCCCCGACGAAGGCTACCGTGATCTGTTGGAGTCGCTGCTCTAGGCCGGTAGCGCTGTCGACGTAGCTTGCTCCGAGAACGTCCTGAATCAGACCAGTCGGAGTGGGCTCGCAGTCTTCCACAGCTCCACCTTCTTGAGAGTCCCTTTGCCCATTTTGTGGGGCCACCCCATTTTGTGGGGCCACCCCATTTTGTGGGGCCACCCCATTTTGTGGGGCCACCCCATTTTGTGGGGCCACCCCATTTTGTGGGGCCACCCCATTTTGTGGGGCCACCCCATTTTG